>NZ_LDJI01000001.1 GCF_001431415.1 Stenotrophomonas humi
CATCGACCAGCGCGTGATGGAGGCCTCGGTGCACGTCACCTGGGCGCAGCACGTGCTCGGACCGGCGCGGATGGTCCTCCCCGTGCCGCACGCCAGCGCCGACGGAGCGGCAGCGCAGTGGATCGGCATGCCGCTGAGTGCGCTGGTGCGGCTGGAATTCCTGCAGGCCGAACGCGGGCAATGGATTGGGCAGAACACCGCCAACGGCGCGGTCGGCAAGACCCTGGCGATGCTCGCCGCCGCGCGCGGCGGCGAGCATCGCCAGGGTCTTGCCGACCGCGCCGTTGGCGGTGTTCTGCACAATCCATTGCCCGGGTTCGGCCTGCAGGAATTCCAGCAGCATCAGCGCACTCAGCGGCATGGCGATCAACTGCGCTGCCGCTTCGTCGGCGATGGCGTCCGGCACGGGGATGACCATCCGCGCCGGTGCGATGAAGTGCTCCGCCCAGGTGCCGTGCACCGAGGCCGCCATCACGCGCTGGCCGATGGCGATGCCTTCAACGCCCTCGCCCAAGGCATCGACGGTGCCCACCGCTTCACTGCCGCCGATGGCCGGCAACGTGGGCTTGTAACCGTACTTGCCGCGGATGGTCCACAGGTCGTGGTTGTGGATGGGCGCGAGGATCGTCTTGATCCGCACTTCGCCCGCGCCGGGCTGCGGCACCGGGCTCTCGCCCAATGCCAGCACGTCGGCCGGTTCACCAAAGGTGGTGTGGATGGCGCTGCGCATGATGGTCTCCGGTAGGGTTCAGACGGCAGTGACGTGCAGGCGCACGTCGATGTTGCCGCGTGTGGCATTGGAGTACGGGCAGATGTGGTGCGCGGCTTCGACCAGGCGCTGCGCATCGGCCTGGTCCAGGCCCTTCACTTCAACGTGCAGGTCGATGTCCAGCGCGTAGCCGCCTTCGGCGGTCTGGCCGATGCCCACTTCCACCGACGTTGCCGTGCCGCTGGGCTGCAGTTGCAGCTTCTTGGCGGCCACCGGCAAGGCGTTGTCGAAGCAGGCAGCGTAGCCCAGTGCGAACAGCTGCTCGGGGTTGGCGCCGGCCTTGCCGGAGCCCGGCAAGGCGAGGTCGAGCGTGAGGCTGCCGTCGTCCAGTGCGGTGCGGCCAGCGCGGCCACCGGTGGAAGTGGCGCGGGTTTTGTAGAAGATTTTCATTACCGGTTCCTTGGGGGAATGTGGGTGCGGCCGATGCGATGGAGTGGCATGGGCTACCCAGCGGATTGCTTCAATGAAAGTGACGGTGTTGCGGGTGTTGCGCTCGGCACAACACCCATCAAGCCGACTGCGGGATTACGGATGCTCAGGCCAACTGCGCGAGCAAGGCCTTGGCGACGGCTTCAGAGCTGGCCGGGTTCTGCCCGGTCACCAGATGACCGTCGGTCAGCACGAACGACTGCCAATCCGGCCCCTTGGCGTAGTTGCCGCCGAGGCGCGCGAACTCGTCTTCGATCAGGAACGGCACCACCGCGCTCAGGCCTACCGCGTCTTCCTCGCTGTTGGAGAAGCCGGTGACCTTGCGGCCGGCGACCAGTGGTTTGCCGTCAGCGCTGCGTGCGGCGATCAATGCACCGGGCGCGTGGCAGACCAGCCCCAGCGGCTTGTTGGCGCGGTCGAAGGTTTCGATCAACGCGATGGAATCGGCATCACGCGCCAGATCCCACAGCGGCCCGTGGCCGCCCGGGTAGAACACCGCGTCGAACTGCGCGGGGTCGATCTGCTTCAGCGGCAACGTCGTCGCCAGGTGCTGCTGCGCGGCGCTGTCCTTGCGGAAGCGCTCGGTGGCGGGTGTCTGCGCATCAGGCGCGTCGCTGTGCGGATCCAGCGGCGGCTGGCCGCCCGCCGGCGATGCCAGGGTGATTTCGGCGCCGGCATCCTTGAACACGTAATAAGGTGCGGCGAACTCCTCCAGCCAGAAACCGGTCTTGCGCCCGGTGTCGCCGAGCTGGTCGTGCGAAGTCAGTACGAACAGGACTTTCATGGCAGTACCTTCAATCGTTGGGGGGAGAAAGGCGCGCGGCGGTGTTGCCGCACGTCAGCAGGTGTTCGGTGGCCTCACGCGCCTGCCGCAGCGGCAGACGGTCCTGACTGAGCTTGGACAGCAGCGCCGCGCCCAGCCACATCTGATAGAGCACGCGCGCGACATCGAGCGCGGCTTTGCCGGCGGGCAGCGAGCCATCGGTGCGGCCTTCCTCGACCAGCGCGGCGATGCGCTGCAGCAGGCGCTGCACACCATCGTCGAGCACGCGCCGCATGTCCTCGGACAGGTCCGCGACCTCGGCGGCAAGCTTCACCACCAGGCATTCCTCGGCCCAGCCCTGCGCCGGATCGGCCGGGTCACGCGCCCAGGCATCCCAGTAGCGCATCAACCGCTGCTGGCCGTTGCCGCCCTCGGCCAGCAGCAGCTCCAGCTTGCGCCCGTAGTCGTCTACGTACTGTTGCAGCAGCTCGCAGCCGAACGCTTCCTTGGACGAGAAGTAGTGATAGAACGAGCCCTTGGGCACCGCGCAGGCCTTGAGAATTTCCTGCAGACCCAGCGCGGCAAAGCCCTTCTGCAGGACCAGCCGGTAGCCGGTATCAAGGATGTGCTGGCGGGTTGCCTGGGCTTTGGGAGAGAGGTTCATGGGGTGAACTGTACTCCGAATAGACCGGTCGTCTATTAATGGTGGATTAAATGGTGGATTACTGGGCTGGTGGGGTTTGCGTTCGGCGAGAGCTGCGCTGGCCGAGGCCGACAGAGCTGGTGAAGGCACCGGTGACGGAATAGGGAAGAGTGTGCATGGACGCCCCCTTCTTCCCTGCGGGAGAAGGTGCCCCGGAGGGTGGAAGAGGGGGGCTTTGAGGCTTTGGCTTTGGTTTGGACCATGAGAACTTCACCAGACCGGCTTCGATCTACCCTCTCCCAACCCCTCTCCCGCAAAGGGAGAGGGGCCAAGGCAAATGCCCTGCTCCCCAACTTCGCTCATTTCCCGGCAAAACCCGCGCATCAGGCCGCCCCACATTTGCCGGCCTACCGCCCCATCCCAACTGCCAACCAGACAAAGCCCCTCCCCACCCGGCTCCCAGGCACTGCCGCACATACAAACCCGGAACCCCGTCAAAATTCAAACAAACGATTAAAACGAGGCTAATTTCGTCGAACTGGACAGCATTCCCGGCTTCCCTCACACTGCCGCCCTTTCCCGCCGACCGCTGGATCATGGCAAAACTGTTGGTCCTCCATGGCCCCAATCTGAACCTGCTGGGCACCCGCGAACCGGATGTCTACGGCCACACCACGCTGCCGCAGATCGACGCGGCGCTGGCGGCGCAGGCGCAGCAGGCGGGGCACCAGGTCGAGCACCTGCAATCCAACGCCGAGCATGTGCTGGTGGATCGTGTGCAGGCCGCGCGTGGCGATGGAACCGCTTTCATCCTGATCAACCCGGCGGCCTTCACGCATACCTCGGTCGCCCTGCGCGATGCGTTGGCAGCGGTGGCCATCCCGTTCATCGAGATCCACCTGTCCAACCCGCACACCCGTGAGCCGTTCCGCCAGCACAGCTATCTCAGCGACAAGGCGGTAGGCGTGATCTGCGGCTTTGGCGCCGACAGCTACCGCTACGCCATGGATGCGGCATTGACGCGCCTGGTGGCGGCCGCATGAAGCCCGTGCGGCAATGGCTGACCGCCCTGGCGTTGGGCTGCCTGCCGCTTGCGGCGGCACAGGCCGGCAGCGTTGACCGCGCTGCCGAAGGCATCGATTGCGCGACCGCTACCAGCACGATGGAACACGATCTGTGCGCATCTGACCGCGCCGAAGACGCCGACGCCTTGTTGAACACTGCTTACGGCCAGGCCCGCCAGCAGTTGCGGCAGCAGGCCGCAGACGGCAGCTGCACGCATTGCACCGACGCCGAGCAGCAGCTGGTTGTCGCGCAGCGCGCCTGGATCCAGCTGCGCGACAAGGATTGCGACGCGGTGTACGCCTTTCATGCCGATGGCACCTCGCGCAACGGCGCGCGGATGCACTGTCTCACCACCCACGCGCAGGACCGTACGCGGCAGCTGCGCGATTTCTACGAACTTTGACCCGGGCGCACCGCGCCTTCTCCTTACCGCTTAATAGAACGAAAGAGGCCCTCATGGATCTGCGCAAAATCAAGAAGCTCATCGACCTGCTGGAAGAATCGAACCTGGCCGAGATCGAGATCAAGGAAGGTGAAGAATCGGTGCGCCTGTCGCGCAATCCGGTTGGCACCTATGTCGCCGCACCGGCACCGGTCTACGCCGCGCCGGCCGCTGCCGCCCCGGCCATGCCGATGAGCGGCCCGACCGAAGCCTCCACCGGCGGCACCGCCAAGCCGGGCAACGCCCTGCCGGAAGGCCACGTGCAGCGCGCGCCGATGGTCGGCACCTTCTACTCGTCCTCGTCGCCGGACAAGCCGGCATTCGTCAGCGTCGGCCAGACCGTCAAGGCCGGTGAAACCCTGGCCATCATCGAGGCGATGAAGATGTTCAACCCGATCGAGGCCGAAGTGTCCGGCACCGTGGTGGCCATCCTTGGCGAGAACGGCAGCCCGGTGGAATTCGACCAGCCGCTGTTCGTGATTGCCTGAGGCGCCGGCCATGCTCGACAAGGTCGTTATCGCCAACCGGGGTGAAATCGCGCTGCGCATTCTGCGCGCGTGCCACACCCTTGGCATCCGCACGGTCGCGGTGCACTCCACCGTCGACCGCAATCTCAAGCACGTGGCCATGGCCGACGAGTCGGTCTGCATCGGCCCGGCACCGTCGTCGGAAAGCTACCTCAACATCCCGGCACTGATCGCCGCGGCCGAGGTCACCGACGCCCAGGCCATCCACCCCGGTTACGGCTTCCTCTCCGAGAACGCCGACTTTGCCGAGCGCGTGGAGCAGTCCGGCTTCATCTTCATCGGCCCGCGTGCGGAAACCATCCGCCTGATGGGCGACAAGGTGGAAGCAATCCGCGCGATGAAGGCTGCCGGCGTGCCGTGCGTGCCCGGCTCGGGCGGCCCGCTGGGTGAGGATATCGTCGCCAACACCAAGATCGCCCGTGAGATCGGCTACCCGGTCATCATCAAGGCATCGGGCGGCGGCGGCGGCCGCGGCATGCGCGTGGTGCATGTCGAAGCCTCGTTGAAGGCCTCCATCGAAACCACCAAGTCCGAAGCCAAGGCCGCGTTCGGCAATGGCGAGGTCTACATGGAGAAGTACCTGGAGAATCCGCGTCACGTGGAAATCCAGGTGCTGGCCGATGGCCAGGGCAACGCCATCCACCTGGGTGAGCGCGACTGCTCGATGCAGCGCCGTCACCAGAAGGTGGTGGAAGAAGCACCGGCACCGGGCATCACCGCCGAGCTGCGCGAGCAGATCGGCAAGGTCTGCGTGGAAGCCTGCATCCGCATCGGCTACCGCGGCGCCGGCACGTTCGAGTTCCTGTTCGAGGACGGCAAGTTCTACTTCATCGAAATGAACACCCGCGTGCAGGTGGAACATCCGGTGACGGAGATGGTGACCGGCATCGACCTGGTCGCCGAGCAGCTGCGCATCGCCTCGGGCCAGAAGCTGACCATCAAGCAGAGCGACGTGGTGCTGCATGGTCATGCCATCGAGTGCCGCATCAACGCCGAGGACGCGGAAACCTTCATTCCGAGCCCCGGCCTGATCACCGGCTTCTACCCGCCGGGTGGCCCGGGTGTGCGCGTGGATACGCACATCTACGCCGGCTACAAGGTGCCGCCGAACTACGATTCGATGATCGGCAAGCTGATCGTGCACGGCCCGGACCGCGACACCGCCATCGCGCGCATGCGCGTGGCGTTGAGTGAGATGGTCGTGGACGGCATCAAGACCAACGTCGCCCTGCAGCAGCGCATCATGCGTGACAAGGGCTTCCAGGCCGGTGGACAGAACATCCACTACCTGGAAAAGCGTCTGGCCGAGCGCAAGAACCAGTCGATCGCCTTGACCTGATCAAGTGCGGCGACAGGCATGGAAGAAGGCGGGGAAACCCGCCTTTTTCTTTGTCCGGCGTTTGTGGTCGCAGGTGAAGCCAATGCAGATCACCTGACCTTGCACACTCACGCTGCCGCCTGATCCCTGTAACTGCCAAACGCCTCCGCCGTTGCAGGACGCCCCAGGAAAAATCCCTGCAGCGTGTCGCACCCCAGCGACAGCAGGAACTCGCGCTGCGCGGCGGTTTCAACTCCCTCGGCCACCACTTTGATGTTCAACGCGCGGGCCAGGGCGATGATCGACGAAACGATGGCCGCATCTTCCTCGTTGCTCTCCAGGTCGCGCACGAATGCGCGGTCGATCTTCAGTTCCGCCGCCGGCATGCGCTTGAGATACAGCAGGCTGGAGTAGCCGGTGCCGAAATCGTCGATGGCGATCTTGACGCCCATCGCGGTGAGGCTGTTCAGCACTTCCAGGCTGGCATCGACGTCCTTCATCGCCGTGGTCTCGGTGACCTCAAGCGTCAGGTACCGCGCGTCGATGCCATGGCGTTCGATGATGTTGCGCACCGTCGCCACCAATGCCGGCGAATCGAACTGCAGCGGCGACAGGTTCACCGCCATCGACCACTGCGCATGACCCGCGTCGTGCCACTGCCGCAGCTGCCGGCAGGCCTGGTCCAGCACCCAGTCACCCATCGACAGGATCAGGCCGCTGCGCTCGGCAATCGGGATGAACACATCCGGCGCCAGCAGGCCAAGCTCGGGGTGTTGCCAACGCAGCAATGCTTCGGCGCCGATGACGCCCTGCTCGGAGGCATCGAACTTGGGCTGGTAATGCAGCACCAGCTCACCGCGCTCCACCGCCTTGCGCAGGTCCTGCAGCAACCGTAGTTGGCGATTGGCATTGACCTGCATCGCCGCGGTGAAAAACGTGTAACCGTTCCGGCCGAGCTGCTTGGTGTGGTACATGGCCACGTCGGCATGCGCCATCAGCTCGCGCTCGTTGCTGGCATCGCTGGGATACAGCGCGATGCCGAGGCTGGCGCTGACCTGCAGCTCGGCGGTGTCGATCAGGAAAGGCTGTGCGGCCGCTTCCACGACCCGCTCGGCAATCACCAGCGCATCGTCCGGGCTGTCCACCGTCAATGCCATGACGAACTCATCGCCGCCCAGCCGCGCGAAGGTGTCCTGCGGCCCCAGCAAGCCACCGATGCGGCGCGCCACGGCGATCAGCAGGCGATCACCCAGCTGATGGCCGTAGGCATCGTTGATGGTCTTGAAACCATCCAGGTCGCAGAAGATGACCGCCACCGCGCGGCCTTCCTGCTGCGCGCGCTTGATCGCCTGCTCCATGCGGTCCTGCAGCAGCATGCGGTTGGGCAACTGGGTCAGCGGGTCGTGCAGTGCGGCCTGCACCAGTTTCTGGTTGGCATCGGCCAGCGAGTCTGCCAGCACACCGGTGCGCTCACGCATGCGACGGTCGAACAGCGAGGCGATCAGCGCGATGCCCAGCGTCGCCACCGTGGTGACGATGACCAGCACCGCCAGCCACTGCGTATCGATGCCGCCGGTACGTACCGCGCCGCACACGCTGCCCACGGGGAAACGCGCGGCGGCCATGCCGGTGTAATGCATGCCCACGATGGCCAGCCCCATCAGCAACGAGGCGAGTCCACGCATGCGCAGCGTTCTGCGGTGCTCGTTGCGCAGGCGGAAGGCAATCCACAGGGCCGCGCCCGAGGCGGCGATGGCCAGCGCGATGGAAGCGATGAACCAGCCGAGGTGATAGTCGATGCCCGGCTGCATGCGCAGTGCCGACATGCCCAGGTAATGCATGGCCGCGATGGCCAGGCCCATCAACACCGCACCGGCCAGCAACTGCCAGCCCGGCAGGCTGGGCCGCGACACCAGCCACAGCGCATAGGCCGATGCGCCCACCGATACCGCCAGCGACCACAGCGTGATGGCCAGGTCGTAGCCCAGCGGGATCGGCAGATCAAACGCCAGCATGCCGATGAAATGCATGGACCAGATGCCCAGGCCCATCGCTGCGGCACCGCCGACCAGCCACCAGCGCGCCACCCGGCCTTGTGCGGTTGCCAGGCGGCCGGCCATGTCCAGAGCGGTATAGGAGGCCAGTACGGCCACTACGATCGAAAACACGACCAACGTCTGGTCGTAGGTGGCAATCAACATTGCAGATCCATCAACACAAACCCGATAAGTCGCCTCGGTATCGGCCAGCGGCGGGAAATCTTTCAGCCGCTGGCGATCGCCCAAAGAAAAAGCGGGGAAACCCCGCTCTTCTTTGCCTCGAAGCCGGCGCACTGCAGGCCGCGCACGTCTGGCGGCTTGCGCCGCGCCGGCAGGCCTGCGGATGCGCCGTTACTCGGCGGTCACCGCGGTGCCTTTGACCGGCTCGGTACCCAGCGGCGAGGACGGATCCACCACGGTCACCGTTTCCACCGAGCCATCCGGCCAGACGATCTGGAAGCGGCTGCCCGGCTGCAGCGTGGAGAACGGCATGCCGCTCTGTGCACGGTAAATGGCTGCCGCCTGGCTGGCACCGGCGCGACGCTGATCCGCATCGGACTTCACCGAGGTCAGTTTGACCTTGCTCATTTCCCGGTAACGGTCGTCGTAGGTGTCGATCAGCACGACGCCCACGGCACCTGCCGAGTAGGCGACAAACAACACCACCCAGATCCAGAATTTTGCTCCATGAAGGAGACGACGGTAGTTCATTGTTTACCTCCCCGCGCCCGGCGCAGGCTTTTGACTAGTTCGTTCATTTTTTCCATACCCTGCCGCGATACCGCGGCGTCGTACACAAACGTCTCGAAGTCCTGGTCGGGATCGCGCGAACAGATCCCGCCATTGGCGCAGTAGCCGGTCATCAATGCGCTGCCCGGCCCACACGCCAGGCCCAGTTGGCAGGCCGCCAGTTGCCACGCCAGCTGCGCGGCCTGGTCACCGGCGACCAGACCGCTGTAGGCGCTGTCACCGGCAGCGGCCACACCCATCGCCGTGGACACGGCCAGAAACGCCTCCGGGTCCTGCGAATTCAACACCCGCTCCACCAGACCACGGCGGTATGCGGCATCCGTGCGCAGCGGCTCGCCCATCGACAGCAGCGCGGCCTCGGCAGCGAGGTTGCCGGCGGTGGCCGAGCTGCGCCGTTGCTGCAAGATCAGCGCACGTCCCAGACCATCGGCAGCGGTAAAGCCCACGCATCCCTGGCTGACCTGTTCACGCGCCGCCGTCAGGCCCGGCACGTCCTTCAAACCCATGCTTGCCAGCGTCGCGCTGTCCAGCGCGTAACCCTGCGGATCCATGGCATAGACCCCGCAATAGTCATAAATGC
Source organism: Stenotrophomonas humi (assembly GCF_001431415.1). Taxonomy (GTDB): domain Bacteria; phylum Pseudomonadota; class Gammaproteobacteria; order Xanthomonadales; family Xanthomonadaceae; genus Stenotrophomonas; species Stenotrophomonas humi. Next base: position 9,326 of record NZ_LDJI01000001.1, read on the forward strand.
GGCTGACCATCCAGCCCGCCTCGGCATCACCGGCCGCCGCGGCCGCACGCAGCTGGCGTGCGTATTCGAACAGGCCACGCCCGCCTTCAAAGGCCGCGCGCAGGTCCAGCGGCAGGCCCGGGCCGACCGCAGCGCTCAGTTCGCGCCCGCCCGGCTGGCTGTCAGCCGCCGCGCCGGTGGCGTCGGAAACCTGTTCCACCGATACGTTCATCGCCGCCGCCATTTCCTGGCTATCGGCTGCATGCAGACCGCCACCGCTGCGGAAACCCAGCACGGCAAGCAGCACCGCCGCGGGCAGTGCCAACAGGTACCAGGGTTTTCTGGCAAGCAGGGAAAGCATCGGTAACCGGCACGAAAGGGCGGGTGATGATCCGGGGATTCTAGCAAGCAAGCGCTTGACGACGATGAATCCGGGCGCGCGGGCGCGCAATCAAGCCCGGCCTCGTCTAGGATGCGTGCCCTGTCCCGCCGTTGCTGTCCCCCGCCATGCCCTTCCTTGAATTGACCCTGCGCTGCACCGAAACCACCCAGCCCCGCTACGAGAACGCGCTCGAAGACGTGGGTGCGCTGGCGGTGACCATGCTCGACGCCGACGCTGACACCAGCAACGAGCGCGCGATTCTGGAGCCGGGCGTGGGCGAAACGCCGTTGTGGAACGACCTGGTACTGACCGCGCTGTTCCCGGCCGACACCAACGCGCTGGCGTTGCTGGCCGCACTGGAAGCCTTCGATGCCGGCCTGGACTGGGCAAACGCCAGCTTCCGCGCGGTCGAAGATGAAGACTGGGAACGCGCCTGGCTGGACCAGTTCCAGCCGATGCGTTTCGGTGAACGGACCTGGATCGTGCCGTGGAACCACGAACTGCCCGAGGAAGCCCAGGCCGCCGACGCCGCCATCGTACGGCTGGACCCGGGCCTGGCATTCGGCTCGGGCACCCACCCGACCACTGCGCTGTGCCTGCGCTGGCTGGACCAGCTTGCCGCCGACGGCGAACTGGCCGGCAAGACCGTGCTCGATTTCGGCTGCGGCTCGGGCATCCTCGCCCTGGCCGCACTCAAGCTGGGCGCGGCCGCCGCGGTGGGGGTGGACAACGACCCGCAGGCACTGATCGCCACCGCCGACAACGGCGAGCGCAACGGCACGCAGATTGCCGCCTACCTGCCGCAGGACGAGCCGGTGGCGACGTACCCGGTCGTGGTCGCCAACATCCTGGCCTCGGCCCTGGACGCACTGGCCGAACTGCTGGCCGCGCGCGTGGCACCCGGTGGCCGCATCGCACTGTCGGGCATCCTGCATGGCCAGGAAGGCGAACTGCTGGAACGCTACGCCGCCTGGTTCGACCAGCTTGAAGCGGTACAGGACGGCGACTGGATGCGCATCACCGGCGTGCGCCGTGCTTGAATGGGCGCAACGCCCCGGCACCGCCTGACATGAGCGACGAAACCACGCCCTCTCGCCCCTCGCTGGCCACTTTTCTGCACGGCAAGCCGGCGCCCAAGCCGGAGGATGCCGTTGCAGTCGATGCCAATGAGGCGGCAACACCGCCAGCGGCAGAACTGCTGCCTGCCTCCGAGCCGGAGGCGCCGGTAAGCGAGCCGTTGGAAATCGCCCATCCGGTGGCGCGGGACGCCGCGAGCGAGCAGGTCGTCGATCCCGTCGACACTGCAGATGATGCCGAGAGCGAAGCCGCTTCCGGGCCCGCCCCCAGCTTCAGCCGCAGCGCACGTGCAAGCCGCGCTGCCGCGCATGTCACGCCGCGTTGGCAGTGGGCATTGGTAGCGGGTCTGGCATTGCTGCTGGGTGTCCAGATCCTGATCGCCGACCGGGCACGGTTGGCCGCCGACGCAGGGACCCGACCACTGGTCAGCGCGTTGTGCACGGTGCTGCGCTGTTCGCTGCCGGCATGGCATGAGCCGTCGGCCTACACCATGCTCAGCCGCGACATCCGCCCGGCACCGGGCCAGCCCGGCGTGCTGCAGGTGCACGCCAGTTTCCGCAACGACGCACGCTGGGCGCAGGCCTGGCCGGCGCTGCGTCTGTCCTTGTCCGATGCCGATGGCCGGGTGATCGGCCGCCGCACTTTCCAACCGGCCGAGTACCTCGGGCCCACGGCGGACCCGCAGGCACGACTGGAACAGGGGCAGAGCGCGCAGGTGTCGTTCCAGTTGCATGAACCGGCTGCAGCAACGGTCGCCTTCAGCTTCGAATTTCACTAAGCACGTGCGCATGGCGTGGCAGGCCGGCGGCCCACGCGCTAGACTCCTCCCCCCACGCCGGGCCACTGGGCCCGACTCTGTTGAATCCGGGAAATTTCCTTGAACGCTGCCCCCACCCGTCCTGACACCAGTCGTGGCGCCGCCAAGCCGCCGCTTCGCGAACACGTCGCACAGTCCGTGCGCCGCTACCTGCGTGACCTGGACGGCTGTGATGCTGACGATGTCTACGAGATCGTCCTGCGTGAAATGGAAATCCCGTTGTTCGTGGAAGTGCTCAACCACTGCGAAGGCAACCAGAGCCGCGCCGCCGCGCTGCTGGGCATCCACCGCGCCACGCTGCGCAAGAAGCTCAAAGAGTACGGACTGGCCTGAGCCACCCTGGCTGTAAAGCGGAGCCACGCTCTGCTGAAGCACAACCGGGAAACATCCCGCCGAGCATGACTCGGCACCACCGGGGTTCACCGGGCAGGGATATGACCACGCGGCTACAATACCGGCCCGCTTCCGCTTCCCCTTCTGCCCCCATGTCTGCTGATCTGCTGCCCGTCCGCCGGGCCTTGCTGTCTGTTTCCGACAAGACCGGTCTGGTCGAACTGGCCCGCGCCCTGGCCGCCCGCAATGTCGAGCTGCTGTCCACCGGCGGTACCGCCAAGGCGATCCGCGACGCCGGCCTGCCGGTCAAGGATGTCTCCGACGTCACCGGCTTCCCGGAAATGATGGATGGCCGGGTCAAGACCCTGCACCCGATGGTGCATGGCGGCCTGCTCGGCCGTGCCGGTACCGACGATGCGGTGATGGCCGAACACGGCATCGCGCCGATCGACCTGCTGGTGCTGAACCTGTATCCGTTCGAGTCGGTCACCGCCAAGGCCGATTGCACGCTGGCCGATGCGGTGGAGAACATCGACATCGGCGGTCCGGCAATGCTGCGCAGCGCCGCCAAGAATTTCGCCCGCGTGGCCGTGGCCACCAGCCCGGACCAGTACGCGGCGCTTCTGGCCGAACTCGATGGCAACGACGGCAAACTCTCAGCGGCACAGCGCTTCGCGTTGTCCGTCGCTGCGTTCAACCGCGTGGCCCAGTACGACGCGGCGATCAGCAACTACCTGTCGGCCGTGACCGCAACCGATGCGGCGGTGCCCGAGCGTGCTGAATTCCCGGCGCAGATGAATTCCTCCTTCGTGAAAGTGATGGACCTGCGCTACGGCGAAAACCCGCACCAGAGCGGCGCGTTCTACCGCGACCTGTACCCGGTGCCGGGCACGCTGGCCACCTTCGTGCAGCTGCAGGGCAAGGAGCTGAGCTACAACAACCTGGCCGACGCCGACGCGGCGTGGGAATGCGTGCGTCAGTTCGACGTGCCGGCCTGCGTCATCGTCAAGCACGCCAACCCGTGCGGCGTGGCCGTGGCTGCCGACGTCGGCGCTGCGTATGAAATGGCCTACAACACCGACCCGACCAGCGCGTTCGGCGGCATCCTCGCTTTCAACCGCACGCTGGATGTTGCGACGGCCAAGGCCATCCTCGACCGTCAGTTCGTCGAAGTACTGATCGCCCCGGACTACGAGCCGGCCGCGCTGGAATACGCCACCAAGAAGGCCAACGTGCGCGTGCTGCGCATTCCGAACGGTGACGGGCGCAACAACTACGACACCAAGCGCGTGGGTTCCGGCCTGCTGATCCAGAGCGCCGACAACCGCGGCATGTCACTGCAGGAACTGAAGACGGTGACCCAGCGCGCGCCGAGCGATACCGAACTGCGCGACCTGCTGTTCGCCTGGCGCGTGGCCAAGTACGTCAAGTCCAACGCGATCGTCTATGCGAAAGACGAGCGCACGATTGGCGTAGGCGCCGGCCAGATGAGCCGCGTGTACTCGGCGCGCATCGCCGGCATCAAGGCCGCCGATGCGGGCCTGGTGGTGCCGGGCTCGGTGATGGCGTCCGACGCGTTCTTCCCGTTCCGTGACGGCCTGGATGCCGCTGCCGAAGCCGGCATCACCGCGGTGATCCAGCCGGGCGGTTCGATGCGCGACGCCGAGGTGATTGCCGCTGCCGATGAGCACGGCATCGCCATGGTGTTCACCGGCGTGCGTCACTTCCGTCACTGACACGCGCCATGACGGCCGGGGTGATCGGCAACATCGCTCCCGATCGTTGCGGCCCTGCAGGCAAGCTGTCTGCAGGGCCCGCATGTCGCGCAAGGGCGTTATCAATCTGGCAGCACGCAACACCTTGCCGGCGACACGCCGCGCGATTGCAACAACGCACTACCGCATTCCCGTTTCCACTCACGCAAAGGGCTGCAGCTGATGCGCAACATTCTGATTCTCCTGCTCGCCGGCACCTGCGCGGCCCTGCTTGTCGGCTGTGGCAACGGCAAGCTTGCCGACGCACAGCGCACCGCCGTGGACAGCATGAGCAAGCAACTGCCTGCGCCGTATCGCGATGGTTTGATCATCGACTCGGTGCACCGCCATGGCGATGACCTGGTGCAGATGATCCGCTCCCCCGACGCGACCGTGGCCATGGCCAAGGCCAAGCCGGAAGTGTTTGAAGCCCTGCGCCGCGATGAAGACGAAGCCATCACCGAGCTGTGCGCGAACCCGACGCTGGCGCCCGTCTACGCCGCTGGTGGTGGTGTGCGCCGCCGCTTCATCGATGCCAATGGCGCGGTGTTCTTCGAAGTCACGCTGAAGTCTTCCCATTGCATTTCCCATTGAACGCTCCACAGGAACTGACCCCATGAAAATCCTCGTCATCGGCGCCGGCGGCCGCGAACACGCCCTGGCCTGGAAGCTGGCCCAGTCCGCGAAGGTCAGCGAAGTGATCGTCGCCCCGGGCAATGCCGGCACCGCCACCGAAGGCAAGTGCCGCAATGTCGCGATCAAGGTCACCGATATCGCCGGGCTGCTGAAGTTGGCGCAGGACGAGGCCGTCGGCCTGACCGTGGTCGGCCCGGAAGTGCCGCTGGTAGCCGGCGTGGTGGATACGTTCCGGGCGGCGGGCCTGCGCATCTTCGGGCCGACCGCCGCTGCCGCGCAGCTGGAAGGCAGCAAGGCATTCGCCAAGGATTTCCTTGCACGCCACGGTATTCCCACCGCGTACTACGCCGTGCACACCGAGGTGGAGGCCGCGCTGGCTTATCTGCATGAGAAGGGCGCGCCCATCGTGATCAAGGCCGATGGCCTTGCCGCCGGCAAGGGTGTGATCGTGGCGATGACGATGGAAGAAGCCGAAGCCGCCGTGCACGACATGCTCAGCGGCAACGCCTTCGGCGATGCCGGTGCACGCGTGGTGATCGAGGAATTCCTCGACGGCGAGGAAGCCAGCTTCATCTCGATGGTCGATGGCCGCATCGCGCTGCCGATGGCCACCAGCCAGGATCACAAGCGCGTGGGCGACGGCGACACCGGCCCCAACACCGGCGGCATGGGCGCGTATTCGCCGGCCCCGGTGGTGACGCCGGACGTGCATGCGCGGGTGATGCGCGAAGTGGTCGAGCCGACCGTCGCCGGCATGATCGCCGACGGCGTACCGTTCACCGGCTTCCTGTATGCCGGGCTGATGATCGATGCGGATGGCGCACCGAAGGTGATCGAATTCAACGTGCGCTTCGGCGACCCGGAAACCCAGCCGGTGATGCTGCGCCTGCAGTCGGATCTGGTCGACCTGCTGGAAGCGGCCATCGACGGCGCCCTGGCCGGCGTGGAAGCGCAGTGGGATCCGCGTCCGTCACTGGGCGTGGTGCTCGCCGCCAAGCCGTACCCGGAAACGCCGATCGTGGGTGATGTGATCAGCGGCCTGGCCGATGTGCCGGGCAGCGCCAAGGTGTTCCATGCCGGCACCGCTTTGGATGCCGACGGCAATGTGATCAGTGCCGGTGGCCGTGTGCTGTGCGTGGCAGCGCTGGGTGACAGTGTTTCCGATGCGCAGCAGCACGCCTATGCCGGCGTTGCGAAGATCCATTGGGCCAACGAGTTCCACCGCAACGACATCGGCTGGCGCGCGATTGCGCGTGAGCAACAGTAAACCCTGCATGTGATGGGAGGCGTCCTGAAGGGTCTACTTGTGATCGCATCAGAGACACAACAGGACGCACCTCCACCGAGGTTGGGGACGAGACCGCAATGACCACCATCAGATCTTCCCGCCCCGTCGATGCTGAGCGCGCTGTCGAAATCTGGCGGAGCGCAGTCGATGCGACGCATGATTTTCTGTCGCCACAGGATCGCAGCGCCATCGATGTGATGGTGTGCGACTTTCTGCCCAAAGTACCGCTCTGGCTTGCCGTGGATGCCAATGACTACCCGCTCGCCTTCATGTTCATTGACAACGGACACATGGAGGCACTGTTCGTGGACCCGGCATGTCGCGGAACGGGTATCGGTGCCGCGCTGGTGCGTCACGGCCTCGCGCTTCATCCAACCATGACGACCGACGTCAATGAGCAGAACGGCCAGGCCGTTGGCTTCTACGAAAGAATGGGATTCAAGCGCACGGGCCGGTCGCCGCTCGATGGGCAAGGCAGGCCTTATCCGCTTGTCCATTTGAAACATTCAAACCAATAGCCCGGACTGACGGTTTCCAGCCCCGGGGCCAGCGGGCTTCTGGGCCATGCACGATCCCCGCGGAAAGAGACACAAAGGGCGGCCTCGCGGTCGCCCTTTGTCATTGAAATCCATCGCGCGTCACGCGCCGCTTGCATCACTTCTGCTTCTTTTCCCCCCTCAGCGATGCACGCTACCAATGCTCGCCGCCGGATACCGCGCACCTGCCGCCGCATCCACCGGGAACACCGCATCAATCCGCGCCAGATCATCGGCATCCAGCACCACGTCCAGCGCACCCAGATTCTCTTCCAGATACGCCAACCGCTTGGTGCCCGGAATCGGCACCAGATCATCGCCCTGCGCCAGCACCCACGCCAATGCCAACTGCCCGGGCGTCACGCCCTTGTCGGCAGCAATCGCATTGACCTGCTCCACCAGCGCCAGGTTGCGCGCAAAGTTCTCACCTTGGAAACGTGGTGACTTGCTGCGGTAATCGCCTTCTTCAAAGTCCGCCGGGCTACGGATCGCACCGGTCAGGAAACCGCGCCCCAGCGGCGAGTACGGCACGAAGCCGATGCCCAGCTCGCGCACCGTTGCCAGCACGCCGTTCTGTTCGGGCTCGCGTGACCACAGCGAGTACTCGGTCTGCAGGGCGGTGATCGGATGTACCGCATGCGCGCGTCGGATCGTCTCCGGTGCCGCTTCGGACATCCCCAGGTAACGCACCTTGCCCTGCTCGACCAGCCGCGCCATCGCACCGATGGTGTCTTCGATCGGCACCTGCGGATCGACGCGATGCTGGTAGTACAGATCGATGTGGTCCACGCCCAACCGCTGCAGACTCGCCTCGCAGGCAGCCTGCACGTATTCCGGGCGGCCATCGACACCACGCGATTGCGGGTCACCCGGGCTGAGCAGCACGCCGAACTTGGTCGCCAGGAACACCTGCTCGCGACGATCCGCAATGGCGCGCCCGACCAGCACTTCATTGGTGTGCGGGCCGTACATGTCGGCGGTATCGAGCAAGGTGACACCACGCTCCAGCGCGCGGTGGATGACCGCGATCGAGGCAGCGTCATCGCCGCGGCCACCGTAGAAGGCGCTCATGCCCATGCAGCCAAGGCCAAGGGCGGAAACAACCGGGCCGTCACGGCCCAACAGGCGGGTCTGCATTGCATGCATCCATCAACGAAGGGGAGGCCACTGTAGGCCGGCACCACTACCCGGATAAACCCGCATAATCAGGACTGACCATGAAGCCTGACCGCACAATCGACCCCGCTCTGCTGCCTGCGCTGGCCGCCTTCGCCTGCGTGGCCCGGCAGGCCAGCTTCCGCCAAGCCGCCATCGAGCTGGGCGTTTCGCCGTCGGCGCTGTCGCAGACCATCCGCAACCTGGAGCGCCGGCTGGGCACGCGCCTGTTGCAGCGAACCACCCGCACGGTGGGCCTGACCGAACCTGGCCAACGGCTGCTGCAGGAAACCGTGCCGGCACTGGCACGCATCGGCAGTGCGCTGCAGGCCATGGAAGAAAGCCGCGACGTTCCGTCCGGCCAGTTACGCATCACCACGCCACGCTATCCGGCCGAACACCTGCTGCTGCCGTTCCTGCCCCAGTTCCATGCGCGCTATCCGCTGGTAAAAGTCGAACTGTCGATCCAGCCGGCCATGGTTGACGTGGTCGCCGAAGGTTTCGACGCGGGGATCCGGCTGGGTGAATCGCTGGCTGCCGGCATGATCGCGGTGCCACTGGGGCCGCCGCTGCGGTTGGCGGTGGTCGCCAGCCCGGCCTATCTGCACCGGCACGGCGTGCCGGATCGCCCCGAGGCGCTGGTCGGCCACGCCTGCATTCCCCACCGCAACAGCGACGGCCGGATCATGCCGTGGGAATTCAGCCGCGATGGCCACGACTTCTACATCGAAGTCGACGGCCCCTTGCTGCTCAATGACAGCCACCTCGCATTGCAGGCCACCCGCGCCGGACTGGGCCTGCAGCAGGTGTTCGAGCACAACGTGCGCGCCGACCTGGATGCCGGCCGGCTGGTGCGGGTGCTGGACGCGTGGCAGCTTCCGTTCGCCGGTTTTCATCTTTACTACCCTTCGCGCGATCACCTCGCGCCGAAGCTGCGGGTGTTCATCGATTTCATGCGCGCGGCCAATGCGGCGGCATTCAAATGATGCACTCCCCGCCTTGCCCACGCTTGCCTGTGCAACAACCGCGTCGCAAGCTGGTCCTCCCTTGAACACATCAGGCCATACCACCGGCATGCCCCGTCTCGAACGCCAACTGGGCCAGCTCTGGGCCCATGAAAAAGCCAGCTATGGCCTGCGCGTTTTCATCGCGCTGACCAGCGTGCTGGCCTACGGCTGGTACTACGACCGCATCGGTGCGATTCCCGGTTTGTTCCTGGGGATCATTGCCAGCGCCATCGCCGAGACCGACGACAACTGGTGGGGCCGCACCAAATCCGTACTGCTGTCGCTGCTGTGTTTCAGCCTGGCTGCCGCTTCGGTGGTGTGGCTGTTCGCCTATCCCCTGCCCTTCATCACCGCACTGGCATTGACCGCGTTCTGCCTGACACTGCTCGGCGCACTGGGCGAACGCTACGCCTCCATCGGCCAGGCCACGGTGACGCTGGCGATCTACACCATGCTGGCGATGGACCAGCTCAAGTCGCCGGACATGGCGTGGCATGAGGTCGCCAACCTGCTGATCGGCGCCGCGTGGTACGGCCTGCTGTCGATCCTGTGGACGGCGATGTTCGCCAACCGTCCGGTACGCGAGCGGCTGGCGCGACTGTTCTTCGAACTGGGCCATTACCTGCAGCTCAAGGCCGATCTGTTCGAGCCGGTGCGGCACGGCAACCTGGAAGCGCGACGGCTGGCGCTGGCCGAGCAGAACGTGCGCGTGGTCGAAACCCTGAACACCGCCAAGACCGCCATCCTCAGCCGTTTCGGCCGCTCTGGTCGGCCCGGCGTGCAATCGGGCCTGTATTTCCGCCTGTACTACATGGCGCAGGATTTCCACGAACGCGCCAGCTCCTCGCACTATCCCTACGAAGCGCTGGCCGACACGTTCTTCCACAGCGACGTGCTGTACCGCTGCCGGCGGCTGCTGTCGCTGCAGGGCAAGGCCTGCCAGGCGTTGGGGCAGGCCATCCGCCTGCGCCAGCCTTTCGTCTATGGCGAACAGGCGTTGCAGGCCGGCCAGGATCTGACCGAATCGCTGCGCTACCTGCGCGAACACCAGCGCCCGCAGTGGCTGCGTCTGCTCGGCTCGCTGCAGCTGCTGGCGCACAACCTGTCCAGCATCGAGCGGCAGCTCTCCGAAGCCTCGCTGGCCGACGTCCCGCTGGAAGGCATCGATACGCGCCTGCGCGATTCCTCGCCACATACCCTTCGCGAAATGGCCACGCGCCTGCGCCAGTCGCTGACACCGGGCTCGCTGCTGTTCCGCCATGGCGTGCGTATCGCGCTGGCGCTGATTGCCGGTTACGTCGTGCTCAAACTGGTGCACCCGGAAAACGGATATTGGATCCTGCTGACCATCCTGTTCGTCTGCCGCCCGCATTTCGGCGCCACCCGACGGCGGCTGGTCGAGCGCATCGCCGGCACGCTGGTGGGCCTGGGCGCGACGTGGGCGCTGATGCAGTTGTTCCCCGGCACCCATCTGCAGCTGCTGGTGGCACTGGCCGCGGCATTGGTGTTCTTCTTCAACCGCACCGACCGCTACCTGCTGGCCACCGCCGCGATCACGGTGATGGCACTGGTGTGCTTCAACCTGCTGGGCGATGGCTTCGTGCTGATCTGGCCGCGCCTGCTGGACACGCTGATCGGCTGCGCCATCGCCGCCATCGCCTCGCTGCTGATCCTGCCCGACTGGCAGGGCCGTCGCCTGCACCGGGTGATGGCGCAGGTGGTGGCCACCAGTACCGCCTACCTGGACGCCGTGCTGGGCCAGTACCGCAGCGGCATGCGCGACGACCTGCCTTACCGCGTTGCCCGACGCGACATGCACAACGCCGACGTGGCGCTGTCCGTCGCCCTGGCCCACATGCTGCGCGAGCCCGGCTACGCGCGCGGCAACCTGGAGGGCGGCTTCCGCTTTCTGGCGTTGTCCAACACCCTGCTCGGTTATCTGTCGGCGCTGGGCGCGCACCGCGCGCAGTCAACGCCGGTGGCCGAAGACCCGGTGATCACGGCCGGTCATCAGCAGTTGCAGCAGTCGCTGTCGGAGCTGGCCGAGGCGTTGTCCAAACGCGAAGCCGCATCGCCGCAGGAAGAAGAAATCGCGTTGGCCGATGCGCTGGAACAACTGCCCGATGACATCGACGAGAAAGCACGACTGGTACGCACGCAGTTGGCACTGATGCTGCGGCTGCTTCCGAAACTGCGAACCACCGCCGCTGAAGCAATCCAGCTGCAAACCCCGGCAATGCCCGTTGCAGCAGCCACATAAGCCAAGGAGTTGGGGCGCCACCACCGTTTGAATTTTCCGCGATTGCAGGTTCTCACCTGACCGATGCGTCACCGGCTTCGCGACCAAGGCCGCTCCTACGCCGCATCAACGATGCGGCGCTCGCAACGGCATGAAAAACACCACCAATCCCAGCACTGCCAGCAAGCCACCCAACACACATACGCCATTCCAGCCGTACTGCGTCCACGCCGAGGTGCCCAGCGCCGAACCACTGGCGCCCCCGATGAAATAGCAGGTCATGTAGGCCGATGTGATGCGGCTGCGTGCACTTTCATCCAGCTGGTAGATCACGCTCTGGTTGTTGATGTGCACCGCTTGCACCGCGATGTCCAGCAGCAGTACGCCGAGGACCAGGGCCAGCAGCGACACCGGCGCCCACACCAACACCAGCCACGACAGCAACAGCATCACCAGACCGCCACCGGCCACCCAGCGGCCAAGGCCGCGGTCACTCAGGCGACCGGCACGGCTGGCGGCCAAGGCACCGGCCGCACCGACCAGGCCGAACAACCCAATCGTGGCGATGGAGTAGCCGTAGGCCGGTCCCGACAGCAGGAATGCCAGCGGCGTCCAGAACACGCTGAAGCCGGCAAACAGCAACCCGCCCAGCAGCGAACGCTGACGCAGCAACGGCTCGTCACGCAGCAACGCCAGCACCGAGCCGATCAGACGCGGATACGACAACGTGGCCGTCGGCTGATGTGCGGGCAACAGCTTCGCCAGCGCCACCGCCAGCAACAGCAAGGCCACGCATGCCACCGAATAGATGGTGTGCCACGAACCAATGCCGGCCAACACGCCCGAGGCCGTACGCGCCAGCAGGATGCCCAGCAGCAGGCCGGCCATGATCGTGCCGACCACCCGCCCGCGTTGCTCCGGGGCAGCCAGTGTCGCGGCGTGCGGAATGATCACCTGCGCCGCCACCGCACTCAGCCCGCTCAGGGCGGTGCCAAGCAGCAGTTGGGTCAGACCGCTGGCGGTGGCGCTGATCACCAGGCCCACCGCAGCCAGCACGAACAGGCCGACGATCAGCCGACGCCGCTCCAGGCGGTCGCCCAGCGGCACGATCAACAGCAGGCCGGTGGCATAGGCCAACTGCGCCACGGTGACCACCCAGCCGGCCTGGCCGGCACTCACCTCGAACACGCCGGCCAGCAACTGCAACAACGGCTGGGCGTAGTAATTGCTGGCAACGATCAAGCCGGTGGCGATGGCCAGCAGCAGTACCCGCGACTGGGGAAGGACGTGCGCGGCAGGAGTTCTGGGGGACATGGCAGTGGGGATTCAGGAAACCGGGCGCCAGTCTGTTCCCGGCGCAGGGATGACACAAATGCATTGTTTTCATCCATGCCATCTGTTTCAGTGATGGCATGTTCACCCTGCGCCAGCTTGAATTCGTCGTCGCCGTGGCCGAAGAAGGCAGCTTCACCGCCGCCGCCGCCCGTTGCCACACCGTGCAGTCGGCGCTGAGCCATCAGGTGGCCCGGCTGGAGGACGCCTTTGGGGCCCGCCTGTTCGAGCGTGGACCTCGGCGGGTGCGGGCTACCGCCGCTGGCGAGGTATTCCTACGCAATGCCCGACTTACCCTGCAGGCGGCCGCCCGCCTGCAGGAGGAAATGGCACTGGCACTGGGCACCGTGCGTGGCCGCATCAACATCGGCCAGATCACCTCGCTCAACGTGGTCGATGTGCCGGCGCTGCTGGCGACTTTCCGTGCCGCCCATCCCGCTGTCGACGTGCACCTGCGGGTGGGCATGAGCGAAGCACTGCTGGCTGACCTGGACGAGGGGCGACTGGACATCGCCCTGATCGGCGTCGGTCCGCAGCTGGCGCTGCCACCACAACATCGGTTGCTGCATGAGGAAGGCCTGTCGCTGGTAATGCCACCGGATCACGCACTGACCACGCGCAGGACCATTCCGCTGGAGGCCCTGGATGGAATCCCGCTGGCGGCACTGGTCGCCGGTGCCGGTGTGCGCCGCATGGTCGATGATGCGCTGGTCGGCCGTGGTATCCGCCCACAGCTGCAGTACGAAGTCACCCACAGCGAAATCCAGCGGCAACTGGTGGCTGCCGGCCTGGCGGTTGCGGTAGTGCCAGCCAGCATGGCCGAACGCATGGAAGGCGTGAGCGTGCGGCCCCTGGCCGAAACCTTTTACTTCCGTACCTGTGCGGTATGGCGGGCCGATCCCACCCCCGCCGCGCGCGCCCTGCTCGCGCTGCTGCCCCCGCTGGCAGCGTGATCGCGGTCTGCTAAGGTGCCGCGCAGAACCGAGGAGACACGATGTCAGGCCACAATCAATTCGCGCTGCTCAAGCAACGGCGCTTCCTCCCGTTCTTCATCGTCCAGGCATTGGGCGCGTTCAACGACAACATCTATCGGCAGGCGATCATCGGCCTGCTGTTCTATCTGGGCGTCAGCGACGAAGAGCGCACGCTGTACACCAACCTGGCGCCGGCATTGTTCATCCTGCCGTACTTCCTGTTCTCCGCCCTGGCCGGGCAGATCGCCGAGAAGCTGGAGAAGCAGCGGCTGATCGTGATCACCACCGCGATGGAAATCGTGATCATGTCGCTGGCCGCGATCGGCTTCCTCACCCAGAACATGCCGGTGCTGCTGATCGCACTGTTCTGCACCGGCCTGCAGTCCACCTTGTTCGGCCCGGTGAAGTACTCGGTGCTGCCCTCGATCCTCAAGCCGGAGGAACTGACCGGTGGCAACGGCCTGGTCGAGATGGGCACATCCATTTCCATCCTCACCGGCATGATCGCCGGCGGCATGATCTTCGCCCTGGCCGGCAGCCACGGGCCCATGGTCGCGGCAGTGGCGATCATCGCGCTGGCGCTGTTCGGCAACATCACCGCACGCATGATCCCGCGCGTGGATGCAGGCGCGCCCGCACTGAAAATCAACTGGAACCCGCTGACCGAATCGCTGGCGGTGCTGCGCATGGCCAAGAAGCACAAGGCCGTGCGCAACGCCATTCTCGGCGTGTCCTGGTTCTGGTTCTTCGGCACCGTGCTGACCTCGCAGCTGCCGACCTATGCGGTGGTCAACCTGGGAGGCGACGAGACGCTGTACATCTTCGCGCTGGCGCTGTTCTCGCTGGGTACCGGGGTGGGTTCGCTGCTGTGCGAAAAGCTGTCCGGGCGCATTGTCGAGATCGGCCTGGTGCCGCTGGGCGCATTCGGCATGAGCGCGTTCCTGCTGGATCTGTATTTCGCCCGCACCGGCACGGTGACGATCAGTGACTTGAATGGTTTCAGCTTCCTGCAGCAACCAGGCAGCTGGCGCATCGTCATCGACCTGCTCGGTATCGGCCTGTTCACCGGCTTTTTCGTGGTGCCGTTGTTCGCGCTGATCCAGAGCCGCACCGACAAGTCGGAGATGTCGCGCGTGTTCGCCGCGCTCAACATCCAGAACTCCGGCTTCATCGTGCTGGCCGCGGTGCTGGGCCTGCTGACCCAGAACCTGCTCGGCTGGAGCGTGCCGCAGCTGTTCCTGGCATTGGCCATCGGCAATGTGCTGGTGGCGGTCTACATCTTCAGCATCGTTCCCGAATTCCTGATGCGCTTCCTCAGCTGGGTGATGGTGCGCACCTTGTACCGGCTGCGGGTCCATGGCGTGGAAGCCAACGTGCCCGACGAAGGCGCCGCGCTGATCGTGTGCAACCATGTCAGCTACATGGATGCGCTGATCCTGTCGGCGACGATCCCGCGCCCGGTGCGCTTCGTCATGTATTACAAGATCTTCAACATCCCGGTGATGCGCTGGATCTTCACCACCGCCAAGGCCATCCCCATCGCCAGCCCCAAGGAGAACGCGGCCTTGATGCAGCGCGCCTTCGATGAGGTGGATGCGGCATTGGCCGAGGGTGAGCTGGTCTGCATTTTCCCGGAGGGCGCGCTGACCAAGGACGGCGAGATGGCCACCTTCAAGTCCGGCGTGGAGAAAATCCTGGCCCGGCGCCCGGTGCCGGTGGTGCCGATGGCGCTCAAGGGCATGTGGTCGAGCATGTGGAGCCGACGCGATACACGGCTGGGACGGATGCGGGTACCACGTCGTTTCCGCGCGCATGTCGAGGTGGTCGCAGCACCCGCCGTGGATGGCGCCAGCACCGATGCCGCCCAGCTGGAAACGCTGGTGCGAGCACTGCGTGGCGATCAAGCGTAGGGATTTACGCTTTCCAGAAGTAGGACAAGTAGCTAGGCTACCGTCCATTGCGTGTCGCCGGGGAAGCGGGCGGCACGCCACCAACCTCTGGGGAGTACATGGATAGTTCAACGCCACCGCCGCCACCCGCACCACCGTCGCCGCCTGCCTTCAACGCGCCGGCCGCACCGCAGGTGGTGCACCACTATCACCATCCGGAGAAGTCCGGCGGCGTGGCCGCCCTGCTGGAAGTGATTCCGGGCCTGTTCCAGGTCTTCGGCATCGGCCACATGTACGCCGGCAATGTCGGCACCGGCCTGATCTTCATGTTTGGCTACTGGGCGTTGACGTTCGTCAACATCCTGCTGTGCTTTGTCTTCATCGGCTTCATCACCTGGCCGCTGTGCTGGGTGGCCGCCATGATCATTTCGCCGCTTACCGCGGCAAATGCCTGCAAGTCGCGCTGACTGTTTCGCAAATCAACCGGAGAAATGGATGAACACCATCAACCCCACCAGCAGCATCCCCAACCACCTGGCGTGGTCGATCATCGCCACCGTTCTTGCCACCTGCCTGTGCTGCCCGCTGGGTCTGGTCGGCATCGTCGCCATCGTGTTCTCCAGCAAGGTGAATTCGCTGTTGGCACAGGGTGATATCGAAGGCGCCCGCCGTGCTTCCAACAACGCCAAGATCTGGTGCTGGGTGGCAACCGGTCTGGCCATCCTCGGCCTGATCATCAATGCCATCTACTTCGCCACGGTTGGCAGCGCCGGCTACATGGAAATGCTGCAGCAGTACCAGTAAGACCTTGGCGCTCACGCTCAAAACGAACCACAAGCTTGCAATGGCCGGGATGGCAGTCGCCATCCCGGCCGGCGTGGCATTGCTGTGGAAGTTTGATCCCAACGTCGCCGGCAATCCGTTCCCGCCGTGCATGTTCTACGCCATCACCGGCCATTACTGCATCGGCTGCGGGCTCACCCGCGCCCTGCATGCGCTGGTTCACGGTGACGTGCTCGGCGCACTGTCGATGAACCCGCTGGGCCTGATCGTCCTGGGGCTGATCCCGCTGATGACGCTGTGGTCGGCAGGTTGGCAGCCCCGTTGGTTGCAGCCGCTGATGCGCTGGGTGATGGAGCCCAAACTCTGGCTGGTGCTGTTGCCCAGCTACTGGATCGCCCGCAACCTGCCGTGGTTCCCCTTCACCCTGCTCGCGCCGGGTTGAGCTGAGGCCCTCGCTCCTCGTTGGAGCGGCATAAAGCCCCGACCTCCGGCGCAGCGGCCCGTGCATCCATGGCTTCGCGGCCGAGGCCGCTCCTACGCAACCATCCGATGCTCCCGCAGCTGTTTCAGCCCACCCAGCCGGCTATCACCAGCAGGGCCAGCAGCGTCATCCACAGCAGCAGCATCCGCCATACCAGGCTCATCGCATCGCGCAGCTCGGGGTAGCGTTCGTCCACCGGCTCCATGCCGGTCAGGCGAGCCTCGTCGGCATCCTCCACCAGCTCGGCACCCACACTTGCGCGTGCGGCCTGGGCGAGGAAGCCCAACTCCAGGGCCAAACGGTTGCCGCCAGCAGCGCGCCAGGCGGAGAACACGGTGTCGAAATTGCCCACCAGCGCCATCGACAGCGTCATCAGCTGTGCCACCGGCCATTCCAGCAAGGCCAGAGCGGCCGCACCGCCCTGCCGCGCCGCATCGGACAGCAGCGCCGATTGCGGGCCCTGCAGCGATTGCGCCAGCAAACGGTAGAGCACGGCGCCAAACGGCCCGAGCAGCAGGAACCAGAACAACGGCGCGAACCAGCGGCGCAACGCATCCACGGCCGTCGCCTCGACCAACGAAGGCGCATCCTCACGCATGCTGCCGCCGCCGGCCTGCAGGTGGGAAATGGCGACATCGCGACCACTCGCATCGTCGGCATCGATCACGGCCTCGACATCGCGGTCCAGGTCACGCGGCCCCCAGCACAAGGTCAACACGACAATGCCGAACAGCAACGACGGCAAGCCATACAAGCGTCCGTCCAGTGCCCATTGCAGCAGCGCCACCAGCAGCACGCACAAGGCGATGGCCATGACCAGCCCATAACGGCTGCCCGTGGTCTCGCCGGTGTGGCCCTGCCACCATTGCAGCCAACGCCCGTACCAGCGCCAGTCACGCAGCGACGCCATCGCCGCCGGGGCCAGATGGCCCAGCACCAATGCCGCGATCACTGCTACCAAGGTCGTGAACATGCGTTTCCTCCGGCCTGCGATTGTAGGCCCTGCCAACGCCTTTCATGGGGAAGCCCGTCGTGGCGCATCGTCACGCCGTCTTGCCCTGGTACCAGTGGCTGATCAGGGTCCGCGCGATGGAGATGCGCGGTGGCAGCAGAATGCCCTGGCCATCGTCGTCGGCATCGCGGCGCATCGCAGCGCCCACTTCTTCGACGCTGAACCAGCGCGCGTCCTCCAGCTCACCGTTCACCGTCGGCGTGTCGTCCTGGGCGATGGCAAAAAAGCCCACCATCAACGCTCCAGGGAACGGCCACGGCTGGGTACCCATGTAGCGCGCCTCGGTCACCCGCACCTTGGCCTCCTCGAACACCTCGCGGGCCACGGTCTGCTCGAACGTTTCGCCCGGCTCCACGAAGCCGGCCAGCACCGAGTAACGACGCGCCACCCAGTTGCTCTGGCGGCCGAGCAGCAGCCGGTTGTTGTTCTCCACCGCAACGATGACCGCGGGATCGACACGCGGGTAATGCTCGGTGCCGCACTGGTCGCAATGGCCGATGAAGCCAGCCCGGCCAAAACGCACCGCCGCGCCGCAGACGCCACAGAAGCGGTTGCGCGAATGCCAGTACGACATACCGCGTGCATAACAGAACACATCGGCCACCTCAGCAGGCCAGGTGGCTGCCGCCTGACGCAGATCGATGCGGTTCGGCGCGCGTGCGGTGAGAGTGCTGGCCTCGGCCACGAACCAGCCGCGGCCAGCGGCCGTCAGCCCCAGGAACACCGCCGCACCCGGGCCACCGCCCAGTTCACGACCATGGATCAGGAAAGGCTGGCCCTGGGCATCGGCGAACGCGGTGCCGTCAGCATCCAACACCAGCACCTGTGCCTCGGGCCAGAGCCGGTTCAAGGCATCGGGGTCGTCACGCAACGCGTCAGCCCGGTTCAGTGCCGCGCCGGCGAAGGAGTATCCGGAGAAAGAACGATCAGGATTGGACATCCGTCAGAGCCTGCCGCCAAAGCGTGTCCATCGCAAGCGCGGAAGGCCACCCATCAATGACGCAACCGGCAGTGGATGCTCAGGCTGCGCTTTCGGGAAGCTCGACACCCATGTCGTGAAGCCGCCTGCGCGCCACGGCCAGCTGCTCGTCGCTGAACAACGGACACCACGGTTCCTGCAGCACCAGGTACTCGACGCTGAGCTTGAGTTGCTCGCGACCGCGCAGGAACAGCTCGGTGAAACCGTCGGACACGTTGGGCGCCGCCAACAGTTGGTCAGCGGCCGCTTTGCCACCACTGCTCAGGACCAGCTGCCGGAATCGCGTGGCCCGGTACGGCGGCTTGAGTCGTGCGGCCTGCTCATGGATGCCCAGCATGGCAGCGTGGAACTGTTCTTCGAGATTGGCTTGCATGTAGAACGCGTTGGTACGAAACAGGAATCAGACCGAGAAGCTGCTGCCGCAACCGCAGGTGGTACGGGCATTGGGGTTGCGGATCACGAACTGCGCCCCGGTCAGGCTTTCGCTGTAATCCACCTCGGCCCCCATCAGGTACTGCAGGCTCAACGGATCCACCAGCAGGGTCACCTCATTGGTGACCACGGCCAGATCATCGTCAGCGCGGTTTTCATCGAACTCGAAACCGTACTGGAAGCCCGAACAGCCGCCGCCCTGGATGTACACACGCAATGCCAGGGCGTCGTTGCCTTCGTCCTGGATCAGCTCATGCACCTTGGCCGCTGCTGCCGCCGTGAAGTTCAACG
The DNA here is from genome assembly GCF_001431415.1 of Stenotrophomonas humi. GTDB lineage: Bacteria > Pseudomonadota > Gammaproteobacteria > Xanthomonadales > Xanthomonadaceae > Stenotrophomonas > Stenotrophomonas humi. The sequence goes on from NZ_LDJI01000001.1 coordinate 28,702, forward strand.
GCCGGTCCAGGGACTGGTAATCAGGCGCCGGCTTTGCGCCGGGCAGGGAAACTAGCGTGCTCATGCGCTCAGCATGGGGGCGTGCCGAGGCTGTTTCAAGCTTCGGCGGCTTCAGCTTTCCTGGATTTCCGATCTGTTGCCTTGTCGTCCGGTGCTGGCAGGGCGGCCATGGTGGCGGTATGCACCAGGCGGCCATTGAGCTGTGCACCGGCGTTCATTTCCACGACCTGGTAGTGAACGTTGCCGTTTACCCGTGCACTCGGGGTCAATTCGACCCGCTCGGTAGCGTGTACATCGCCATCCATGCGGCCGCTGAGCACCACCACAGCAGCGCGGATCTCGCCCTCGATGTGGCCTTGCTCGGCCAGCGTCAGCATTGCCTCGCTGCCTTCGGCGGCCACGACCTTGCCGAGGATGCGGCCTTCCACATACAGGCCACCGCTGAACACCACGTCGCCACGGATCTCGACCTGGGACCCGATCAGGGCATCCACGGACAGCTCGCCGCTGCTCTTGGACTTACTTTTGAACATGCCTACTCCCCTCTGCCGTTGCCGGCGAGTTTCCAATCAAATGTCTGAGTCGCGCCCCCCCCAGGCCCGGACAGGGAGACTCGCACACGTTGCGGTGTGAAATCCCTGGGCAACATCACGCTACCGTCCAGTTGCTGGAAATATCGGAACGAATATTCCTGCCCCGGCACCGATTTGCGCTGGTGAAGGTCATCCCAGCTGACCGTGGTCAGCTTGCCGTCTTTCACGCCCTCGACCGAGAAGCGCATCTGCCCTTGGCTGATGGCGCCGCGATTCAGGTTCTGGGTGAGCACCACGCTGTAATGCCAGGTACCGGCGGCTTCGGGCGAGAACTCCACCGAATGCGTATTCAGCCCCTTGCGCTGACTGGTCGAGCCCACCAGACGTTCATAGAACGCCACATCGGCACGCAACCCGGCGATTTCCTCATCGCGCTCGGCCAGCGAGGCCTGCACTTCGGTGTTGGCCGCACGGCTGATCCTGTCAGATGCCTCCAGCGTGGCCTGCCGCTGGCGTTGCTCTTCCAGCTGGCTGCGCTGCTGTTCCACCAGCTGCTCGCTCTGCCGCAGTTTTTCGCGCAGCCCACCGGCATCGGGCGAGGCATAGCGCGATGCCAGCCAGCCCACCAGCAACAGGGACAACAACCAAGCCCCGGCGATGAGGGCGACAGGCACCCAGCCCGGGCGGGCACCGCCGGTGCCGCGTGGCGTGATTTGGAAACGTGAAGCAGATCGGTGGGTCATGGCAGGCTCCGGCATCGCCCGGCAAGGGCTGTGCCTGTGCTCCGTCTGAAACGACGGGCCAGTGTAAACGACCATCCCCCGGCCGCGCTCCGGGGTCATCACATCTGGCAATCACAGCAACCATGCTCGATAGTTGCGATCCTGCTCACAGTTCCCCCGTCGGAGCCCAATCCCATGACCGAAGCCCATGTTTTCGTCATCGGCATCCTGTTGGCCTGGATGGCCGGCATCCGCGTCTACCTCACCGTCTTCGGCGTGGGCGTGGCCGGACTGATGGGCTGGGTCGACCTGCCGCCAGCGCTGCAGGCCACCGAGTCGTGGTGGGTGCTGGGCACCTCGGGCGCGCTGGCGATCACCGAATTCTTCGCCGACAAGATTCCGGGCGTGGATTCGATCTGGGACCTGCTGCAGACCCTCACCCGCGTGCCTGCCGGCGCCTTCCTCGCTGCGGCCACGCTTTCCTCCGACGGCCAACTGAGCACGGGGGTGCTGGCGGCCGGCGCGGGTGTCGCGCTGGCAAGCCATGGCCTGAAGGCCGGAACCCGTGCACTGCTCAACACCTCACCGGAACCGGCCAGCAACTGGATGGCGTCCCTCGTCGAAGACGGGCTGGTGGTGGGCGGCCTGGCGTTGGCACTGGCCCACCCGTGGCTGGCGCTTATTCTGGTACTGGGCACCAGCATCATCGGCGCGCTGGTGGTCTGGCTGGTGTGGCGCACGCTGTGGCGCGGCATAAAACGTCTTTTTGCAGCACCCACATCCCCCGCAACCACGCTCACGGGCGGCGGCGACCATTCGCTCCCGCCCGCTCCTTGAACGCATAATCCCCGGTCAACCGGGAGTACCGATGGCCAGCACCGACACCCTCAACCCCAGCGCCCGCCCGATCCGCGCGGAAACCCCGCCTGCCGATTACTGGCAGCGCTGGAGCGTGCGCAATGCGCCGCCGGCCGAGGTCGTCCAGGCCCAGCTCAAGACCGCCAGCACGGGCGCACCGTCCGATGCCGCACCGTCGGTCGCCGACGACACGCCGTACCGCGTGTTGATCGTCGAAGACAACCGCTCACAGGCCCTGTTCGCACAGAGCGTGCTGCACGGTGCCGGCATGCAGGCGTTTGTGCAGATGGAGGCCGAAGGCGTGCAGCAGGCCATCAGCGCCCATCGTCCGGACCTGATCCTGATGGATCTGCACATGCCCGGGCTGGACGGCATGCGCCTGACCGCGATGATCCGCCAGCAGCCGCATCAGCAACTGCTGCCCATCGTGTTCCTCACCGGTGAGGCCGATCCGGACCGGCAGTTTGAAGTGCTCGATTGCGGCGCCGACGACGTACTGGTCAAACCCATCCGGCCGCGCCATCTGGTCGCCGCCGTCGCCAACCGCATCCGGCGCAACCGTCTGCAGGCACAGGGCAAGATCGACAACGGGCCGATGTTGAACAACCCGGAAACCGGGTTGCCCACGCGCCACAACGTGATGCGGCAACTGCAGGCGACCCTCACCGGGCCGCAGCCCGGCGGGCTGATGTTCATCGAGATCGCCAGCGCCCTGGGCCTGCGTGAACGCTACGGTTACGCCAGCTTCGAGCGTTTGATGGTGCAGGCGGGACAGCGCCTGGCCGACAACCTGGAGCCGCACCTGCTGGCGCGCCTGAACGACAACAGCTTCCTGTTGCTGGCCCGGGGCATTGCGCCCGATGCGGTCGAGCCGCTGGCCCAGCGCATCCGCGAGCGCCTGTCGGCGCAGCCGTTTGCTGCGCGCGAGGATGAATCGGTCTTCCTGCGTTGCGCCGTCGGCCATGCACCGCTGCCGGGCAGTTTCAGCGACGCGGACAACGCACTGGAAGCGGTGGAACGTACCGCGCTGCAGGCACGCCTGAGCAACAACGGCGTCACTGCATATACGCCGGAAGAAGCCGCGCTCAACGACGAACACCTGGCCCTGCTGGACGGTCAGCTTGAGCTGGCGTATCAGCCCATCGTCGCCGTTGCCGGTGGTGATACCGCGCAATACCAGGTGCTGCTGCGGCTGCGCCAAAGCGACGGCACGCTGCTTTCCGCCGGGCAGGTGATTCCGGCCGCCGAAGCAGCCGGCCGCATCGCCGACCTGGACCAGCAGGTCGTGGAGCATGCACTGGGCCTGCTGCATCTGTATCAGTTCGCACAACCGCCGCTGCGCCTGTTCGTGTCGCAGTCGCTGCGCACGCTTTCGCGCAGCGCGTATGCGCAATGGCTGCTCAAGGCACTGCAGGAGCGCCAGGTGGCCGGCAACGGTCTGGTGATCGACGTACGCCTGTCCGATGCCCTGGTGCATGCCGTCAGCCTGCAGCAGTTCTGCGCGCAGTTGATGCCGGCCGGTGTGCAGTTCTGCCTGAGCCAGTTCGAGCCGGGCGACGAGGCCAATGCCCTGCTCACCCAACTGCCGCTGAGCTTCATCCGCATGGCCGCGCGCTATGCCGGCAGCCACACCAGCCAGACGCTGCGCGACGAACTCCGCGACGCCATCGACCACGCACATCGGGCCAACCTGCAGATCATCGGCCAGCAGATCGAAGACCCGCAGGCGGCTGCGGCGATGTGGATGGGCGGTGTGGATTTCATCCAGGGCAACGTCGTGCAGCGGGCCGGCAACGAACTGAATTTCGACTTCCAGAACGCGGTGCTCTGAAGTGAGCGTCTCGGGGGGGACGCGGAACTGGGCCCTGGTGGCGGCAGCGTGCGGCGCAACGGCGGTTGCTGTGCCGTTCCTGCCCCAGCTGCCAGCCGTCGCCAGCACCATTGCCGGTTCGGCCAGCGTGCTTGCCGCACTGCTTGCCGCGTGGCGTGCCAGCGCTGAGCGCCGCCGCAGCCATGCCCTGCAGCTGCACAGCGAAGAGCTGCAACTGCAGTGCAAGCAGCTGCGTCAGGCCGAGGTCGGCCACAGCAGGCTGGAACAACAACTGCTGCAGGCCAAACAGGTTGCCGAAGCCGCCACGCTGGCCAAGGGCGAGTTCCTGGCCACCATGAGCCATGAGATCCGCACTCCGCTCAACGGCATCCTGCCGATGCTGGAGCTGGTCGCCCAGGGACCGCTGGATATGGAACAGCGCAGCATGCTGTCCACCGCCACCGAGAGCTCGCGCCAGCTGTTCCGCATCGTCGATGACATCCTCGATTACTCCAAGCTGGAAGCCAACCGGCTGGAACTGGAAGTCACCACCTTCAATCTGCGCGAAACGCTGGATGGCATGTTGCTGTTGATGCAGCGCTCCGCCGAGCACAAGGGCCTGCACATTTCGCTGCATATCGACCCTTCCGTGCGCCTGTCGGTGCGCGGCGACCCGGTGCGCCTGCGCCAGGTGCTGGGCAACCTGCTGGTCAATGCCATCAAGTTCACCGAGCGCGGCAGCATCCAGGTGCGGGTCAAGCGGCTGGGCGAAACACCGGCGCAGCATCACCTGCGCTTCGAAGTGCGCGACACCGGCATCGGCCTGGATGGCAGCCAGGGCGAACGGGTGTTCGAATCCTTCACCCAGGCCGACGCCTCCACCACCCGTCTGTACGGCGGCACCGGTCTCGGCCTGGCCATCTGCAAGCGCATCATCGAGCTGATGCGCGGCAGCATCGGTGTGCAGTCGCATCCGGGGCGCGGCTCGACGTTCTGGTTCGAGATTCCGTTGTTGAAGGTCATCGGCGACCTGCACCGCCCCGAGCACCTGCGCAACGCCCGCCAGGTACTGCTGGTCACGCCCGAACCACGCCTGCGACAACGCCTGGAGCTGGTGCTGCCCACCTGGGGCTACCAGCCGCGCGTCGCCAACAACCTGCAGGAGGCGCTTGAGCGCCTGCGCAATCCGTCACTGTCCGGCGGCTGGCACGCTGTCATTGGCGACCTTGGATCGCTGCGCCACGGCGCCGCGGCACTGCAGCGCGCCATCAACCGCATGGACGACGACATGCCGCGCATGCTGTGGCTGTATGGCGACGCATCCGTTCCCGATGTGTTGCGCGAGAACGCCACCCTGTTGCCACGCCAGTTGCCGGACAGCGAACTGCGCAATGCCCTGACCGCCAACCGCGGGCCCTCGGCTCCCCAGGCATCGCCGGCAGCAGTCGAGGCTGCCAATGCCCCCCATCTCACCGACAAACCCGGCGACGCCGACCTGACCGGCATGTCGGTGCTGGTGGTGGAAGACAACCCGATCAATCTGCTGGTCGCGCAGAAGCTGCTCGGCGCCATCGGCTGCAACCCGGACCGCGCCGAGAACGGCGCCATCGCACTGGAAAAAATGCACAAGCATCGCTACGACGCGGTGCTGATGGATTGCCAGATGCCGGTGCTCGACGGCTATGCTGCTACCCAGCGCTGGCGTCAGCACGAAGCTGACAGCGGCAGCCCGCGCCTGCCGATCATCGCCATGACCGCCAATGCCATGGCCGGCGACCGCCAACGCTGCCTGGACAGCGGCATGGACGAGTATCTTTCCAAACCCATTTCCCGCAGCCAGCTGCAGACCTGTCTGCAGGCTTTCAAACCTGCAACGCCTGTCAGCCCCACGGTAGCCACCATGAGCACTCCCCTTGACCACGCACGCGCTGCCAGCGGCGCTCCGGCAGCACCTGCTGCCATCACTGCCCCGACGCTTGAACGCACGGTGCTGGACGAGCTGGTGGAGATCGCCGGTGACGATACGCACACGATCATCAAGTTGTTCCTCGATGAAACACCGATCCTGTTGCAGCAGCTGCAGGCAGCGACCGCCAACAGCGACCCGCGTCGCCTGGGCGAAATAGCGCACAGCCTCAAGTCATCCAGCGCCAATGTCGGCGCACTGGCGTTGTCCGAAGCAGCCAGGCAGCTGGAGCACGCGGTGCGCACCGGCACGCTGGCGCAGCCGGCAAGCATGGTGGCGCAGGTCATCGCCGAGTTCTCCCGCGCGCGTCAGGTGCTGCTCGGCTATCAAGCCGACATGCGCGGCGAACAGCTCCCGCAAGGCTGAGCAGCAGCGCTGGCCGTCTCGCCAACACGCGGCGGAGGCCGTCGCCGAGCGACGCGACGCGACGCGACGCAGATCAGTCTGCGACACCAGGAAACGCCGCAGGAACCGTCGTTTGCACGGCGGCTCCTGCGCGAATGGCTTCCGGATTTCAGTCCGCGCTGCGGGACATGCGGCAGCAGCGCCGGGCGTACTTCTGATCAGTCGTCGATCTTGGTGAGCAGATAGTTCGGCTCGCCGATACGCTCGATCAGATCCAGCTGGGTTTCCAGCCAGTCGATATGTTCTTCCTCGGAGTCGAGGATCTTCACGAACAGCTCGCGGCTGACGTAATCCCCGATCAACTCGGCATACGCCACCGCATCACGCAGCACCGTCACCCCTTCGGTCTCCAGCGCCAGATCGCACTTGAGGATCTCGGTGGGGTTCTCGCCGATGCGCAGCTTGCCCAGCGCCTGGAAGTTCGGCAGGCCTTCAAGGAACAGGATGCGATCTGAAAGCACGTCGGCGTGCTTCATCTCGTCGATGGATTCCTTGTACTCATGTTCGGCCAATTCCTTCAGCCCCCAGTTCTTCAGCATCTTGGCGTGCAGGAAGTACTGGTTGATCGCGGTCAGCTCGTTGTAGAGGACCTTGTTGAGGAATTCGATGACCTTGGCGTCGCCTTTCATTGTGCGCACTCCCGCAATTGGAACGGGCGCACTTTACCGCTTGCGGGCGGGCAATGAAGGAACGCGAATCGTGATCATTAGCCGCCGCACCCGCTGGGCGCGGCGCAGGCAGGCTCAGGCGGCCCGCAACAGAGGCAACGGCAGCTCGCGGGTGGCGCGCGCCTGGTCCAGCAGGCCCGCTGCCATGTCCAGGCAGGACCCGCAATTGGAGCCACAACCGGTGCGCATGGTCAGCTCAGCCACGCTGTCACAACCGGCAAGCGCGGCTTCACGGATCTGGTGATCGGTAACCCCATTGCAGATACAGACGTACACGGTGCGGTGCTCTTCAAGCAGCCGAGTTGGCTGCAGGGCATTCAAACGCAAATGCGAATGGTTGTCAATTTCGAGCGTTAATCATTATTAACTCTGCTTCCGCCAGCCACCCTGTCGCCGCTGCAGCTTGCGTGGGCGGTCATGCCCGGCGGTGTTGCCCGGCAACCAGGCTTCCTGCGCGGCAGCCGGCATCGACTGCACATCCGCGCTGGCAATTCCGCGTGCGAGCGGTGCCAGATGCCTCAATGCGCGTGCGTAAACCCCGCGCTTGAACATCACCACATGCTCTACCGGGTACCAGAAATCCACCCAACGCCAGCTATCAAACTCTGGCGTCTCGGTAAGATCCAGGCGGACATGGGCTTCGTCACCGGTAAGGCGCAGCAGGAACCAGACCTGCTTCTGGCCGATGCAGACCTGACGCTCATTGCGGCGGATCGCCCTGCTGGGCAGCCGATAGCGAAGCCAGCCAGGGGTCGCCCCTAGGACTTCGACGTGTTCGGGCAGCAGGCCGGTTTCTTCCTGCAGCTCGCGGTACATGGCCTCGACAGGCGTCTCGTCGGTGTTCATTCCGCCTTGCGGGAACTGCCAGCCATCCCGGCGCACACGTCGTGCCCAGAACACCTGCCCGTCCTCCCGCATCAGCACAATGCCGACGTTCGGTCGATAGCCGTCCGGATCGATCACGATGCGGACTCCTAAAATTTCTACTGTCAGGGACTCTGCCATGGCCTTGCCCGGGCCACAAGCAAAGAAAAAACTATTGACAGTTCTTCTTCAAATCCCCAGAATTGCCGGCTCCCTGAGGCTATGTAGCTCAGCCGGTTAGAGCACAGCACTCATAATGCTGGGGTCGGTGGTTCGAGTCCACCCATAGCCACCACGGTTGCCAGACATTGGCATCCACTCAGGGAAATGCGATAATAATCGCCTACTTTGCCCCGTCGCCAAGCGGTAAGGCACCTGACTCTGACTCAGGCATTCGGTGGTTCGAATCCATCCGGGGCAGCCAAACATAGAAAGGCCCGATCGAAAGATCGGGCCTTTTCTTTTGCCTCATCCCAGGCGATTCACGCGCCGCAAGGCAGAGCACCTCCGGGCTGCTTGACCGGACCCGCCCGCCACAATCCGACTGCCCTCGCCACCGCCTCTCGTCGCCACTCCCACGCAGGCGGGAGTCGCGCTCTGGCTTTTCAGCTCCTGTGTCACCGCAACAGAAGCAAGACAAATACCGGAGCGACCCCTATTGGCGGGACCACGACCTCCACACGATTCCACAACCACCGTGATCGTGGCGATGCATCCCCCCGGCAGTGGTCAGCGGAAACTGCCATCCACACAGCATTGATGAACTCCGGCATCTGCAACCACACCACGATCACGCGAGCCAGCAATCAACGTCATGAATACCGACATGAGACAGGACAACGCGAAGTACCGCGCAGCGAGATCGAGACAAGTCGATACAACATGCCAAGCCACACCCGAAATCCACCCAGCACCACACTCCAACACCCGGAAACGACAAAAGCCCGGCCGAAGCCGGGCTTTTGCTTTCCTCCCAGCGGGATTCCGAAGAATCCCACGCCAGACGCGATGGATCAGCGCTTGGAGAACTGGGTGGCGCGACGTGCCTTGTGCAGGCCGACCTTCTTACGCTCGACTTCACGGGCGTCACGGGTCATGAAGCCAGCCTTGCGCAGCTCGGACTTCAGGGTTTCGTCGTATTCAACCAGCGCACGCGCGATACCCAGACGGATCGCACCGGCCTGGCCGGTGGTGCCGCCGCCAGCGGCGGTGACCAGGATGTCGAAGGTTTCGGTGTTCTTGGTCAGTTCCAGCGGCTGACGCACGATCATGCGCGCGGTCTCACGGCCAAAGAACTCGTCCAGCGGACGGCCATTGACGGTGATGTTGCCGGCGCCCTTGCGCAGGAACACGCGAGCGGTGGAGGACTTGCGGCGGCCAGTGCCGTAGTTTTGAGTGATAGCCATGATTAGATATCCAGAACCTGCGGCTGCTGTGCGGCGTGCGGATGCTCAGTGCCGGCGTAGACCTTGAGCTTGCGGTACATCTGACGGCCCAGCGGGCCCTTCGGCAGCATGCCCTTGACGGCGATCTCGATCACGCGCTCCGGGTGACGCTCAAGCGCCTGCTCCAGAGACTCAGTCTTCAGGTTGCCGATGTAGCCGGTGAAGCGATGGTACTTCTTGTCCTTCAGCTTCTTGCCGGTAACAGTGATCTTGTCGGCATTGATGACGACCAGGTAATCACCGGTGTCAACATGCGGGGTGTAGACCGGCTTGTGCTTGCCACGCAGGCGGCGAGCCAGCTCGGTGGACAGACGGCCCAGCGTCTTGCCGGCGGCGTCAACGAGGTACCAGTCGCGCTGGACGGTCTCGTTCTTTGCAGTGAAAGTGCTCATAAAGAACTCTAGTAGGTCGGGCTCATTGCGGCGGTGGACTGCCGGAACTCTGCCACGCGTTGTGAAGGTGAAACAGAAGCGCGGAATTGTACTTGGCGAGCAGCGTCGGCGCAACTCGCCCTCCTCCTTCATGAATGGGTGGCCTTGGCAGGCCGGGGGCCAGCGGCGAGAATCCGGACACCCCACTCCCTGCTGCCGCCATGACCACCGCTCGCGTACAGACCCCGCTGGACCACCTGCTCACCGAGGCGCAGCGTGCGTTGGACACCGTTTTCGGCAATCCCGCAGCCGCCCGCCCCAATCCCGCCGGCGACACACCGGAAGTCGTGCTGGAGCCGACGGAAACCCGGCATGCCGCCGGGCTGATGCGCATCAATCACGTTGGTGAGGTCTGCGCGCAAGGGCTGTACTTCGGGCAGGCCGCAGTGGCCCGCGACCCGGCCACCCGCGAGCACCTGCTGGCAGCCGCGCAGGAGGAAACCGACCACCTGAGCTGGTGCGCCGACCGCCTGCGCGAACTGGGCAGTCGCCCCAGCCTGTTCAATCCCCTGTGGTACGCCGGCAGCTACACCATCGGCACCCTCGCCGGCCTGCGCGGGGATGGCTGGAACCTGGGCTTCGTGGTGGAGACGGAGCGTCAGGTGGAGGCTCACCTGGACGAACACCTGGAAACTCTGCCGCCAGCCGACCAGCGCAGCCGCGAGATCCTCAAGGTGATGAAGGTCGACGAGGCCCGCCACGCCGATCACGCCGAACATGCGGGCGCACGCAAGCTGCCCTTCCCGATTCCATCGGTGATGGCACTGGCGTCCAAGGCGATGAAGACCATCGCCTATCGGATCTGAGAAGGCGGAGCCCGGCTCCGCCGAGGCGTTATCGTTGAAGCCGCTGCCGAGCATCGCTCGGCAACGGCCGGACTGCGGGTCAGCTGACCAGCTTCAGGCCCATCACGCCGGCCACAATCAGCCCGATGCACAGCAGTCGCGGCCAGGAGGCGCTGTCGCCGAATAGAAACACACCGGCGATTGCCACGCCCACTGCGCCGATGCCGGTCCACACCGCATAACCGGTGCCCACCGGAATAGTGCGCAGCGCCTGGGTCAGCAACCACAGACTGATGGCGGCAAATACCACCGTGATCACACTGGGCCACAGGCGGGTGAAACCCTCGCTGTACTTCAGGCCCAACGCGAAACCAATTTCAAACACGCCTGCCAGCAGCAGGTAGATCCAAGGCATTGCCGTACGTCCTCTACAACCCAAAAAAAGACGACGGCCCGATGTCTCCACCGGGCCGCCGTCGGCAAACGTCTGCGTTGCATGCAGGGCGGGCCGTCCCGCCTGTTGTCACGGCAGCGGGCCAGGGCCCGCCACCGTGCTGATGCTTACTCGGCCAGGTTGCGGCCGTGGAACAGCTCTTCAATCTCACGGCGCAGCAGCGCCTCGATCTTCATACGCTCCTTGAAGGAAAGGTTCTTGGCCTTCTCTTCAAACAGGTACTGGTCCAGGTCGAAGTCCTTCAGGTGCATCTTCGTGTGGAAGATGTTTTCCTGATAGACGTTGACGTCGAACATCTCGTAACGCGACTTGATGTTCTTGGCCAGGAAGTTCTGGATCGAGTTGATCTTGTGATCGATGTAATGCTTCTTGCCCTTCACATCACGGGTAAAGCCACGCACGCGGTAGTCCATGATCACGATGTCCGATTCCAGACTCTCGATCAGGTAGTTCAGCGCCTTCAGCGGCGAAATGACGCCACAGGTGGCCACGTCGATGTCGGCACGGAACGTTGCAATACCTTCCTGCGGATGGGTCTCCGGGTAGGTGTGCACCGTGATGTGCGACTTGTCCATGTGGGCGACCACGGCATCGGAGATCAACTCCTTGCCCGCAGCCTTCTTGTCGATCACCGGCTCCTCGGAAATGAGAATTGTGACCGAGGCACCCTGGGGATCGTAGTCCTGACGCGCGATGTTCAGGATGTTGGCGCCGATGATCTCGGCCACATCAGTGAGAATCTGCGTGAGACGATCGGCGTTGTACTCTTCGTCGATGTACTCGATATAACGCTGGCGCTCTTCTTCTGTACGCGCATAGCAGACGTCATAGATGTTGAAGCTCAAGGCCTTGGTGAGGTTGTTGAATCCTTGCAACCTCAGGCGAGGCAACGGCTTGACCACGGCGGTCGATCCTGTAGATGGTGGGAAAGGGGGAAGTATGGGGCAAAGTGCCCCCCTGTGAAACGTGTCCCCCGTCAACCGGGTTTGCCGCTTATGATTGGCCTCGTTAAGCTTGCCCGTTAAGCAAGTTCATTCTTTATGTGAACGCCATCATGAGCTCAGGGAACGCCAACACAGTGTCCAACGTGCGACTCGCCTCCAGTCCGCTGGCTCTGGATATAGCCACCATCGACCGTTTTCTGGCCCACAGCCACCGCCGGCGCTATCCCGCGCGGACGGACGTGTTCCGCCCGGGCGACCCTGCCGGGACCATGTATTACGTGATCAGCGGCTCGGTCAGCATCATCGCCGAGGAAGATGACGACCGCGAACTTGTGTTGGGCTACTTCGGTTCTGGCGAGTTCGTCGGCGAAATGGGCCTATTCATCGAGTCCGAAAAACGTGAAGTCATCCTGCGCACCCGAACGCCGTGTGAGCTGGCCGAAATCAGCTACGAGCGGCTGCACCAGCTGTTCCTGGGGCCGCTGTCGGTAGACGCGCCGAAGCTGCTGTACGCCATCGGCTCACAGATTTCGCGCCGCCTGCTGCACACCAGCCGCAAGGCCAGCCGCCTGGCCTTCCTGGATGTGACCGACCGCATCATCCGTACCCTGCACGACCTGGCCAAGGAGCCGGAGTCGATGAGTCATCCGCAGGGCACCCAGTTGCGCGTTTCCCGCCAGGAGATCGCCCGCCTGGTGGGCTGTTCGCGCGAAATGGCCGGCCGCGTGCTGAAGAAGCTGCAGGTCGACGGCATCCTGCATGCCCGCGGCAAGACCGTGGTTCTGTACGGGACGCGCTGACGCCAGCACGCGCACCCCGGAAGGTTGAAGCAGCCAGCGCCCCGCTCGCTGCTCACGGGCAACGTGACGCCCTTGCGGCCTCGCCCCCAGGTCATCAAGACTGACCGCTTGCCTTGACCCCACCGCGCCCTGCCCGCAGGCTGCGCGGATGGAATTTGGCAATGAATTTTATTGGTTCATCCTGATCGGGCTGGGTGCACAGCTGGTGGATGGCGCGCTGGGCATGGCATTCGGGCTCATTTCGTCCTCGGTTCTGCTCAGCATGGGCCTGCCACCCGCGGCCGTCAGCGCCAGCATCCATACCGCCGAGGTGTTCACCACCGGTGCTTCGGGCGTGTCGCACCTGGTCGCCGGCAATGTCGACAGGCGGCTGTTCCTGCGCCTGGCCATCCCCGGCGCGATAGGCGGCGCCATCGGTGCTTATGTGCTGACCCAGCTGCCCGGCGATGTCGTGCGGCCCTTCATCTATCTGTATCTGCTGGTGCTGGCGATCTTCATTCTGGCCCGCGCTGCTGGCCGGTTCGTCTCGCGCCAGGAAGTGAAGCGGGTACCGTTGCTGGGCTTCTTCGCCGGCCTGCTGGACGCCAGCGGTGGCGGCGGCTGGGGCCCGGTGGCGACCGCCACCCTGCTGGCGCGGGGCGGCCTGGCACGGACCACCATCGGCTCGGTCAATGCGGCCGAGTTCGTGGTGACGCTGTCGATTTCAGCCACCTTCCTGCTATCGATGGGCCTGCAGCACCTGTCCATCGTCGCCGGCCTGCTGGTCGGCGGCATGATGGCCGCGCCGGTGGCGGCGCTGCTGGTCAAGCGCGTGAAGGAACGCTGGGTACTGATCGCGGTGGGCGTGCTGGTGTTGTCGATCAGCCTGTTCCAGATCGGCACGGCGCTGATGAAGCTGCGGGTGGGTTGAGGCGATTTTGCTCTGAAAGGCCCTCTCCCGCCTGCGGGAGAGGGGTTGGGGTGAGGGCAGCTTTTGCTTTTGGTCTTTCCCACCCAGCTTTTGCAGGGCCAGGCTCCCAAGGCAAGTCAAAAAGCCCCCTCATCCGCCCTTCGGGCACCTTCTCCCGCAAGCGAGAGAAGGGATGTCGGCTCCGGCTGGATCGATGCCAGCTCCGCTTTGGATTAGTTCGCCAGCGGATCGCCACCACGTCCGACGCAGCCCCAGTTGAGGATCGGCGTACCAGCCGGCAGCACCTTGCGGAAGTACTCCACGCGTGAGTGCTTGGGGTTGACCACCACCGGCGCCCTGGCCGCCTTGAGCAGCGGCAGGTCGGCGGTGCTGTCGGAATAGGCGATCGCGATATCGCAATAACCGCGCTCGCGCAACATGCGCATCTTTTCTTCGTTGTGGCAGTGGCGGGTGGCGCCCACCGCGCCCAGCCGCGGGCCGACCTCACTGCCGATCACCGGCACGCCCTGGTGAGCGACGAAAGCCAGGATGGCGCGGGCCAGTTCCGGCGGAGCGCCGGTCGCCACGACCACACGGTCACCGGCCCTGCGATGCGCGGCAAATACGCCCAATGCATGCGGCAACAATTTGCTGCGGATTTCGGGTTCGTGCTTGAGCACGTACTGGTCGATGATGCTGTTGAACTCGCGCGCCTTGTGCAGGCCGAAGGTGGCAATCCACACGTAACCGGAAATACCGAAACGGCGGGTCGGCAACATCGCCACCAGCGGCCCGAACAAAGGGGTGATGAGCAGCGCCGCCAGCATCCGCAGGGGATTGCGTTTGATCAGCCAGGCGAACAGGTGGCTGCCCGAATCGCCGTCGTACAGGGTGTGATCGAAATCGAAGACGACCAGTTGCGCGTCGTCCCGGGGAACGGGGTAAGAAGTGGTCATGCAGTAAAGAATAGCTGACGCAGACCCTCGCCTGGCTCTTCCACGCGCATGAAGGCCTCACCCACCAGGAAGGCATTGACCCCGGCGTCGCGCATGATCCTGACGTCATCCGGGCCCAGAATGCCGCTCTCGGTGACCAGCAGGCGATCGCGCGGCACTGCGCTCTTCATCGACAAGGTGGTGTCCAGCGAGACCTCGAAGGTACGCAGGTTGCGGTTGTTGATGCCCACCAGCGGCACCGGCACCTGGATGGCGCGTTCCAGCTCATCGATGTCGTGCACTTCGACCAGCACGTCCATGCCCAGCTGCATGGCCAGGTCGGACAGCTCGGCCAGCTGGCGGTCGTCCAGCGCCGAGACGATCAGCAGGATGCAGTCCGCACCCAGCACGCGCGCTTCGACCACCTGGTACGGGTCGATGACGAAATCCTTGCGCAGCACCGGCAACGTGCAGGCCTCGCGTGCTTCCTGCAGATAGGCATCAGCACCCTGGAAGAAATCCACGTCGGTCAGCACCGACAGGCAGCTGGCGCCACCGAATTCATAGCTCACCGCGATCTCGGCCGGACGGAAGTCCGGACGGATCACGCCCTTGGATGGGCTGGCCTTCTTGACCTCGGCGATCACCGCCGGGTCGCCGTTGGCGATGGCCGTGTGCAGTGCATTGGCGAAGCCGCGCACCGGCGAAGCATCGGCCACGCGCGCCCTCAGTTCAGCCAATGGCACGCGGGCGCTGCGCTCGGCCACCTCCTGCAACTTTCGGGCGAGGATGGTGTTGAGGATGTCGCTCATGGTTCTGCTTCCTGGAAGACGGGCGTTGCTTGCGCGGGTGATCGGGAGTGAACGGTCAAAGGGTGGCAGCCAGCACACGACTGGCGGCGACGTACTGCTCCATGCGGGCGCGGGCGCTGCCGTCGGCGATGACCGCGCGGGCACGTGCCAGGCCGTCGGCGATGCTGTCGGCCACGCCTGCAACGTACAGCGCGGCGCCGGCATTGAGCGCGACGATATCGTTGGCCGGACCCGCCACGTTGTCGAGCACGCCGCGCAGCATGGCGATGGATTCCTCGGGGTTGGCGACCTTCAGGTTGCGGCTGGCGGACATGGCGATGCCGAAATCCTCCGGATGGATTTCGTACTCGCGCACCTTGCCGTCGCGCAGCTCACCGACCAGGGTGCCGGCGCCAAGCGAGATTTCATCCATGTTGTCGCGGCCCCACACCACCAGCGCACGTTCGGCGCCCAGCTCGCGCAGCACGCGCGCCTGGATACCGACCAGATCCGGATGGAACACGCCCATCAGGATGTTGGTGGCACCGACGGGGTTGGTCAGCGGGCCAAGGATGTTGAAGATGGTGCGCACGCCCATCTCGCGGCGCACCGGTGCGACCACCTTCATTGCCGGATGGTGCATCGGCGCGAACATGAAGCCGATACCGGTCTGTTCGATGATCTGCGCCACCTGCGCCGGGTTCAACTCGATCACCGCGCCCAGCGCTTCAACCGCATCGGCACTGCCGGACTTGGACGACACACTGCGGTTGCCGTGCTTGGCAACCTTGGCGCCCGCCGCAGCCACCACGAACATCGAGCAGGTGGAGATGTTGAAGGTATGCGAGCCATCGCCACCGGTACCGACGATATCGACCAGGTGGGTCTTGTCGGCAACGGCAACCGGCAACGCGAACTCGCGCATCACCGTGGCTGCACCGGCAATCTCGCCGACGGTTTCCTTCTTCACCCGCAGGCCGGTAAGGATGGCAGCCGTCATGGTCGGCGAGACTTCGCCGCGCATGATCTGGCGCATCAGATCGACCATCTCGTCGAAGAAGATCTCACGGTGCTCGATGGTACGTTGCAGGGCTTCCTGCGCGGTGATGGTCATGACAACTCCGATAACTCAGGAAATAACGATGTAATCGCTCTGACTGGTGATGCCGGCATGCGCAGCGGGGATCAACTGCACATGCAGGCCGCCGATGGGACCCAGTGGCAGGCAGCTGTCCACTTCCAGCAGCGCATCACGGTGCGGCTTGATCCACTCCGCCTGCGCCTGCTGCAGCGCCTTGCGCTTGGCTTCGACCGTGTCGCTGGCGACCACCAGCAGATAGCGATGGTCTTCGCCGAACGCACCGGCAACGTAACCACCAAGATTCACGAAGTAGAGCTTCGGCGCATCAGCGGGCGGTGCTTCAGTGGACAGACGTACCTGCCATTGCTCGACGCCATCCACGGTCATCCACGAATCCAGATGCAGCCCGGTCGGTTCGCCGAACCATTGCTGGCGCAGCTGTTCGTAGCTCTGCTCGATAGTGGGTGCAACCGCGAACACCACGTCATGCACTTCGGTATTGGCGCGCGCATGACGGCCACCAAGCATCACCACGAACAGGCGCAGATCGGCATCACTCACGGCATCGGCCTCGCACTCATCGCCAAGCGCACGCCGAAGCCGATGAACAGCACACCGGCCACCTTGTCCAACCACTGCATGCCACGCGCCGCCCAGCGACTGGTGCGCATGCGATCGGCCAGCAGCACGTACATCGACGTGATCGGCAAAGCGTTGACGGTGAATATCAAGCCCAGCATCGCGAAGGCCAGCGGCTTGTTCTGCACCGAAGGCGCGATGAACTGCGGCAGGAACGCCAGGAAGAACAGCACCACCTTCGGGTTGAGCACGTTGGTCAGGAAGCCACCGGCAAACACCTGCCACCACGAACCCGCACCGCCACTGGTCGCATCCACGCCCTCCTGCAGGGTGTCCGGACCACCCTTGCTGCGCAGCAGGCGCACGCCGACCCACAGCAGATAGGCCGCGCCGATCCACTTGATGGCGCTGAACAGCGTGGCCGAAGTCGCCAGCAACATGCCCAGCCCCAGTGAGGCCAGCGCTACATGCACCAGACAACCGGCGCTGATGCCGGCGATGGCAGCGAAACCGGCACGACGTCCACCACGCAGTGAACGGCTGATGATGTACAGCACATCCGGACCCGGGGTCAGGTTCAGCACCCAACCCGCCAGCATGAACAGCAGCAGCTGCGACGGCTCGATCACGAGGTGCGATCCAGGAAGTTCTTCATCAGCGCGTGGCCGTGCTGGGTGAGGATGGATTCGGGATGGAACTGCACGCCTTCCACCGGATGCTGGCGGTGACGCAGGCCCATGATCTCCTCCATCGAACCGTCCGGGTTCTCGGTCCAGGCGGTGATTTCCAGTTCGGCCGGCAAGGTGCTCTTGTCCACCACCAACGAGTGGTAGCGGGTGGCGTCGTAGCGGTCCGGAAGACCGGCAAACACCCCCTTGCCTTCATGCCGGATCGGCGAGGTCTTGCCGTGCATGATGTTGCTGGCGCGGATCACATCACCGCCATAGACCTGGCCGATGCTCTGGTGGCCCAGACACACGCCGAACACCGGAATGGTCGGGCCAAGCTGGCGGATCACCTCCAGCGACACACCGGCTTCGTTCGGCGTCTTCGGGCCGGGCGAAACCACGATATGCGAAGGCTTGAGGGCGGCGATCTGCTCGACGCTCATCGCGTCGTTGCGCACCACCTTCACCTCGGCACCCAGCATCTGCAGGTACTGCACGAGGTTGAAGGTGAAGCTGTCGTAGTTGTCGATCATCAACAGCATGTAAGTAGGCTCATTGGGCGATCAGGAAGATTGCGTAGACGTTTTCGGAAAGAGTGATGCTGCCGGCTTCAAGGGATTCGGCAACCACATCGGTCGCGCGCGGGCTCGGCATCTGCACGTCAGTAGGAGGCATCGGAGGCAGGTTGCCAGCCCCATATGCCCCTGGCCACGTGCCTGCCTGAATGCCATAAGCAAAGTTGGGAGCAACTTCGGAAATGGTGTACAGGCCACCCAGTCGAACCCCGTAGGAATCGGCCAGTTTCCGTGCAGCTTCCCGTGTCTGTTCCGCAGCCTGGCGTTTCAGCTCGGCACGCACCGTAGCTTCACCACTGAAGATGGTGGTGATACCAGAAATCTGCAGTTCCTCGCTGGTCTTCAAGGTACCCAGCAAACGACGCACTTCGTCCAATGAACCGAATCGGGCTGACAGGGATCGCGCGACCTTCGTCCCGGCGAACACCCGCTCATTGTTCGTGTAGGTGTACTCAGGAGCAACGGCCAAAGCGGATGCCTGCACGCTGTCCAGCAAAGCATGCTGAGCCTTGAACGCGGACAGCACCTGCGTCGCATTGGCCTGTGCCCGTTGCCTGGCAACGGATGGATCCTTGTCGGTCGAACTCAAGTTGACCCTGATCTCGAACTGATCCGGCAGGACCTCCTGCTTTGCCTGGCCCTTCACCAGCAGGTGTGGCTGCGATGGCAGGCTGTTGGCCTGCGCCAACGCCTGCGGAGCGACCGCGACCAGCAACGATGACCACAGCAACATGTTCAACAGCTTCATGCGGCACTCCTTGTCATGGTGAGGAAAACATCTGTATTTCAACAAACGCGAACGTCGCGCGGCTCACAACCCCTTCGCCGCCTGCGCCACCGCGCGGAACAGCGCGCGGCCCTTGTTCATGGTTTCCTGCCATTCGGCATCGGGGTCGGAGTCGTAGACGACGCCACCACCCGCCTGCACGTACAGGTGACCGTCCTGGATCACCGCCGTACGGATGGCGATGGCGGTATCGGCATCGCCGTTCCAGCCGATGTAACCGACCGCGCCGGAATAGACGTTGCGCTTGACCGGCTCCAGCTCGCGGATGATCTCCAGCGCGCGGATCTTCGGTGCGCCGCTGACGGTGCCGGCCGGGAAGGTCGCACGCATCACATCGCTGTAGCTCAACCCGGCCTTCAAGGTGCCGGTGACTTCGCTGACGATATGCATGACGTGACTGTAGCGTTCGATCACGAACTGCTCGCCCACCTTCACCGTGCCCGGCTCGGCGATGCGGCCGACGTCGTTGCGACCGAGGTCGATCAGCATCACGTGCTCGGCGCGTTCCTTCGGGTCGGCCAGCAATTCGGCTTCCAGTGCCTGGTCCAGCTCGGGCGTAGCACCACGCGGGCGGGTGCCTGCGATCGGCCGCACCGTGACCACGCCATCGCGCAGGCGCGCGAGGATCTCCGGCGACGAGCCGACCACCTGGGTATCGCCAACGTCGATGAAATACATGTACGGCGACGGATTCAACGCACGCAGCGCGCGGTAAACGTCGATCGGCCGCGCACGGAACGGCACGCGCAGACGCTGGCTTGGCACGACCTGGAAGATATCGCCGGCTCGCACGTATTCCTGCGCCTTGCGCACCACCGCGTGGTACTCCTCGCGGGTGAACGAGGACTGGAAATCCTGCTCATCGATGGCATCGGAGACCTGCGCCTGCGGGTAACCGGCACCGCCCTGACGCAGCCGGTGGGCCAGTTCATCCAGGCGACGGTTGGCGCGGGCCCAGGCCTGCGGCTGTGCCGGATCGGCATGTACGATCAGGTACAGACGACCCTTGAGGTTGTCGAATACCGCCAGCTCTTCGGACAGCATCAGCAGGATGTCAGGCGTGCCGAGCTCATCGGGCTTGTCGCCCGCGCCCAGGTGCGGCTCGATGTACTGGATGCACTCAAAGCCGAACCAGCCGACCAGGCCACCGGTGAAACCGGGCAGGCCTTCCAGCTGTGGCACCGAATACTGCTTGCGCAGCACTTCCACTTCGGCCAGCGGATCGACTACCTCACGACGCTCGACCACCTCACCCAACTCGCTGACTTCCAGCGTATGGCCACGAAAGCTGTAGATGCGGCGCGCAGGCAGGCCAATGATCGAATAGCGCCCGAAGCGTTCACCGCCTTCGACCGATTCGAACAGATACGTATAGGGGCCGTCGGCGAGCTTGAGATAGACCGAAAGCGGCGTGTCCAGATCGGACAGCACTTCGCGGACGACGGGTACGAAATTATGCGGGTGTGCGCTGTGGCCTTCAGCGGCCAGCTGCTGGAACTGCTCTTGCGTGATCAAGACGGCTTTCCTTCCGGGAAACGACGGTGGCGGGACGGACGACGGCAACGGGCCACCATCGCCACCAGCGGCGAGCGGAAGAAAGGGAACGCTTGGTCGTCAGAATGGGCACCGGGCAACTTTACCGCAAGATCGGCGGGCGGTGTGCATCTGCAACATGGTCAGTTGCTTGCAGCGGCAACGATCTAGCCGACCAGCAGGCCGCACCCGGCCGGCAGATGCATGCGCACCCGTGCTGGCGCGCAGCGCACGTGGAAGCGGCGCGCCTGCAGCGGTTCGCCGTCCAGGTTCAGCGTCATCGGCTGTTCGGCCTCGATCCACAGCTCGCCCAGCCGCGCGCGTTCAGCCACCTGCTCCAGTGCCGCATGCCTGCCTTCACTGAACAGGGTGCCGAGCGTGGGCATCAACTCGCCCGCCAGCTCGGGAACGATGGTCAGATCCAACAGGCCATCGTCCAGCAGGGCGTCCGGGCACAGCACTTGGCCCCCACCGGCCTGGCGGCCGTTGCCGATGCCCAAGGCGATGAAGCTCCCTTCCCAGTGGAAGCCCTCACCATGGATGCGGGCACTGACCGGCTCGATCCGCCCCAGTCGCGAAATGCCGGTCACGACATAAGCCAGACCACCGAGCACTTTCTTCAAGCCGTCATGGGTCTCCACGGTGACATCCGTGCCGAAGCCGCCGCTGGCCAGGTTGGCGCACCAGTGCACCTGACCATCGCCTTCCACCTGCAACAGATCCATGGGCACTGCCGGGTTGTGGGCGGCCAGCTGCAACGCCGGCAGCGGCTCGACGGGAATACCGGTCGCAGCGGCGAAATCATTGGCGGTGCCCAATGGCATCAGTGCCAACGCAGGTAATGCGAGCGCGTCATGTCCGGCATGGGCCAGCGCCTGGGCCACTTCGCTCAAGGTACCGTCACCACCGCCGGCAACGACCATCACGGCGTTCGCAGCAATGGCCTCGCGCACGTAACGTTCCGCATCACCGTCTTCCCACGTCACCCGCACCGACAGTTCCTGCCCCCGCTCGCGCATGACCCTCACCGCCTCGCGCACAGCGTCATCGCCTGCGGATTTACCGTTGAGGACCAGATACCAGTGCGCGTTGGCCATGCGTTTCTCCCAAGGGGAGGCGCAGCCTAGCAAGCCCTCGCTGCGGGCTGGATGAATGTCATGACACCGTCATCAAGCATCCGGAGAATGAAAGGCCATAGCAGGGACGATGGATGGAGGCAGGATCAGCCTCCGATGAATTCCCCGGCCGCAGTGGCGACACTGTGGCTTTTTTTTGCCCGTCTCGAGCGCGGCTTTGCTGCGTTGAAGCAGTACGGGGGAAGTTCGTGCCGAGCATGGCCCGGCACTACCCGGCGGTTTCAGGCTTCGGCAAAACGTCGCAGCGCATCGCCCTGCAGGCGATACACAGTCCACTCGTCCTGCGGCAACGCGCCGGCGGCACGGTAGAAATCGATGGCCGGCGTGTTCCAGTCCAGCACCGACCACTCAAAACGCCCGCAACCCTGCTCCACCGCGAGCCTGGCGATGTGCTGCAGCAGTGCCTTGCCGGCACCACTGCCGCGGTGCTCCGGGCTCACATACAGGTCTTCCAGATAGATGCCGTTGCGGCCCAGCCACGTCGAGTAATTGTAGAAATACACCGCGTAACCAATCGCCCGGCCATCACGCTCGCATACCAGCGCCTGCGCCTTTGCATCGGCGCCAAACAGGCTGGCGCGAATGCCCGCCTCGTTGGTCTGCACCGAGGATTCAGCCTTTTCGTAGATGGCCAGCTCGCGGATGAACTGCAGGATCAGGCCTGCGTCATCGGCGCTGGCGGGACGAATGTGGATACCCGGCGCAGTCATCACTCAGCCCCGTGCCGCAGCCACATTGGCACGCATCTGCGCGATCACACCGGCGTAGTCCGGAGCGTTGAAAATCGCCGAACCGGCGACGAAGGCGTCGGCACCGGCAGCGGCGATGGCCCCGATGTTGTCAGCCTTCACGCCGCCATCCACTTCCAGCGTGATCGGCTTGCCGAGCTTGTCGATCATCGACCGCACCGCACGCAGCTTGTCCAGCGTGGAGGGGATGAAGGCCTGGCCGCCGAAACCCGGGTTCACCGACATCAGCAGCACCAGGTCCAGGTCTTCCAGCACCCAGTCCAGCACTTCCACCGGGGTCGCCGGGTTCAGCACCAGGCCGGCCTTGCAGCCGTGCGACTTGATCAGCTGGATGGTGCGGTGGACGTGGCGGCTGGCTTCCGGATGGAAGCTGATGAGGCTGGCGCCGGCCTCGGCGAAGTCCGGGACAATGCGGTCAACCGGCTCCACCATCAGGTGCACGTCGATCGGTGCGGTCACGCCGTGCTTGCGCAGTGCCTGGCAGACCATCGGGCCGATCGTCAGGTTGGGCACGTAATGGTTGTCCATCACATCGAAATGGACCCAATCGGCGCCGGCAGCGAGGACGTTGTCGACCTCTTCACCCAGCTTGGCGAAGTTGGCCGACAGGATGGACGGGGCGATGATGCAGTTGGACATGGCAGGGCCTTCAGCGTTTGCGCAGAGTTTTGATGCGGTCGTAGGCGGCGTTGATCTGCCGGGCCTTCTTTTCGGCCTGGGCGCGCAGCTCGGGCGCGGCGCCAGCCACTTTGTCGGGGTGGTACTGGGACATCAGACGGCGGTAGGCCAGGTCGATTTCCGCGTCGGTGGCGTCGCGGGTGACCCCCAGCTCGCGGTAAGGCAGGTCCTTGCCCAGGCGGAACCAGTCGTTGTCGAACGCATGCCCCAGGAGCAGGCCGATGACCGCCCCGAACAGCGGATTGGGCCTGAAAAGCAGGGCGCCGGCGATAAAACCAAGTAATTTTCCGTACCAGCGCATGGGCAGGTGAATGGGTCTTGGCAGGAGGGCCTTGCATTTTATGCCACAGCGGCCCAATCCGGCTTTACACTAGGCCGCCCGCCGACCAGCCGCGGGCCCCACGGGTCCTCCACGCCGGCGGCTTCACAGCCAAGTCCCAGGAGTGCCCGTGCCAACCACGCTGTTGCAATCCGATCTTCCCGGCCTGCCCTTGCGCCACCGCGGCAAGGTGCGTGATGTGTTCGATATCCCGCGCGAACGTCTGCCTGCCGGCACCCCCCCGGGCGAATACCTGCTTATCGTTGCCACCGACCGCCTGTCGGCCTTCGACGTGGTGCTGCCCGACCCGATCCCGGGCAAGGGCGAGATGCTGTGCCAGGTGTCCAACTTCTGGTTCGCCAAGACCGCGCACCTGATGCCCAACCACCTCACCGGCATCGACGTCGCCAGCGTGCTGCCCGACGGTGTGGACCCGGCGCTGTACGCCAAGCGCGCGGTGGTGACCAAGAAGCTCAAGCCGGTTCCGGTGGAGGCCATCGCCCGCGGCTACCTGATTGGTAGCGGCTGGAAGGACTACCAGCGCACCGGCAAGGTCAGCGGCATTCCGCTACCCAACAACCTGCAGCAGGCCGAAAAGCTGCCGGAAGCGATCTTCACTCCGTCCACCAAGGCGGCGGTGGGTGACCACGACGAGAACATCGACTTCGACGCGATGGTCAAGGCAGTGGGCGCGGACCTGGCCGAAAAGGTGCGCGACGCCACCCTGCGCATCTACAAGTTCGCCGCCGAATACGCGGCCGAGCGCGGCATCCTGCTGGCCGACACCAAGTTCGAGTTCGGCACCGACGCCGATGGCCGCCTGTACATCATGGACGAGATGCTGACGCCGGATTCCTCGCGTTACTGGCCGGCCGACGAGTACCAGGTGGGCATCAGCCCGCCGAGCTATGACAAACAGTTCATCCGGGATTACCTGGAAACGCTGGACTGGGGCAAGACCGCCCCGGGCCCGGAGCTGCCGTCGGAAGTGATCGAGCGCACCCGCGCCAAGTACGCCGAGGCACTGGAAAAGCTGGCCGGCATCAGCGTCGACTGACGCCCGCACGCCCCACCCTTCACGGACGCGCCCGGGCCACCGTGCGCGTCCGTAGGGAAGCCGCGTTATGCTCTGTCAGCCAACCCGGGAGGGGACGATGGACATGAGCACCGCGCGACCGGTCGACCGCTATTTCGCGAGTTATTCCGGCGACCACCGCAACAGCACCAACCAGGCCATACATGTGGTCGCGGTACCGGCCATCCTGTGGTCCGTGATCGCCCTGCTGTGGTGCATTCCACCGCTGCTGCCGTGGTTCCAGCATGGCATCTGGGCCGCGCTGGCGATGTTCGGCACCTGGGCCTACTACAACCGTCTATCGCGCCCGCTGGGCATCGGCATGCTGATCCTGTTCTTCGTGGCCGGCTGCGTCTGCCGGCTGCTGGAAGACCGCCTCGGCATTCCGATGCTGCTGCGCATCGCCATCGGCGTGTTCGTGCTGGCGTGGATCGCACAGTTCATCGGCCACAAGATCGAAGGCCGCCGCCCCAGTTTCCTCACCGATCTGACCTATCTGTTGATCGGTCCGATCTGGGTGCTGGCCAAGTTGTTCCGGCAGTTTGGTTGGCATTACTGAGCCACGACTGCTCCATAGCCCGGGCAAACCCAGCGTTGCCGGGCTTTCGGATCACGATGGCGTGCTTCCCGGCGCGGTGACCATGCCCGGCTCGATCAGAAACGGGCGTGGCGTGTAGCCGAAATCCCGGCGTGCCGGTTCGATGTCGAACGCCAGCGGCTCCTGCATGCGCACCAGCGCTGCCGCGTTCATGCCACGCAAGCGGCCTGCAGCATGGGCGCCACGCAGCGCCAAGCGGAACAATGGCGCAGGGACGCGCAGCAGGCGCGGTTGCGGCTGCAGCGCGGCGAGCACCCGCCGCACCATCTCGCTGTACCCCAGCACTTCGCCACCACCCAATGCGTAGGCCTGCCCCGCCGTTGCCGGCGAGGACAACACCTGCACCGCCGCATCGGCCAGGTCCTGCACGTGTACCGGCTGGCGCAGGCCATTGGCAGATGACGGCAGCACAAACACACCGCTGCGCCGGGCCATGGCCGCGATGATGGTCAGGGTCTTGTCGCGACCTGCACCGTAGACCAGGGTCGGCCGCAATACCGTGGCGGCGACACCGCGCTCGCGCGCCACGGCGAACAGAGTGGCTTCGGCCTCACGCAGCCGGCGCGCGACATCACGCTCGGCCGGTTCGATGGAATCCTGCTTCACGTCCACGCTGGTCGAACCAAACGCGACCACGCGCGGGGCATTGACCGCATTGGCGGCAAACCAGCGCGCGAAGTGATCCAGCGGCCCGCAGCTGAAAATCGCATCAAACCCCGCCGCGCCCTGCCATGCACCCGACAGGTCGCCGGAAATCCATTCCAGCCCGGGCCGGGATTGCTGCGCATGCCGGGAGACGGCGGTGACCTGCCAACCGGCGTCATGCAGGTTGGCCAACAACCGCTCACCGATCTGCCCGCTGCCGCCAAATACCAGTGCCTGCAGAGGTCCTTGCTGATTCCGTACGTACTTATCCATGCCGCATAGGATAGAAGATGAAGTGCAGCCCGCGCTGTGGGTAGACTCGGGAGCCAACCGCGAGGACGTCATGACGCTTTCCATCACCAGGCCCACCTCCCTGCTGCTCGCCACCGACCTCAGTGCGCGGTGTGATCGCGCCCTGGCCCGCGCGTTGCAACTGGCGCGGCAATGGAACGCACGACTGGTGGTCGCAACCGTGCTGCCCGACTCCGTCTCCGGCGAGATCCCTTCCAAGCTGCTTGCCTCGGCGCCTCCGCTGGATGACCAACGCGCGCGGCAGCTGGCCGAACGCCGCCTGCAGCGCCTGCTGGATGAGCACACGCAGGGCCTGCAGGTGGACGTGCGGGTCGGCCATGGCCACGTCGGACGCAGCGTGTTGCAGTTGGCTGCCGAAGAAGACTGCGGGCTGATCATCACCGGCATTTCCAGCGACCCGTTGTTCGAACTGCCGATGCTCGGCTCCAGCGTGCTGTGGCTGACACGGCATTCGATGCTGCCAGTGCTGATCGTGCATGAGCGTGTGCGTGGACCGTACCGCAACCTTGCGGTGGCCTGTGACTTCTCCGACAGCGTCGACTACGCGACGCGCCAGGCGCTGACCTTGTTCGGCACGCCGCTGCAGTTGTCGCTGGTGCACGCCCTGGAATCCCCCGGCAGCCTGCTGTTTTCCGCTGACCGTGAGGCGATGCAGGGCCATGCCCGCAGCGATGCCCGCGAACAGGCGCAGGCGCTGCTGGCCGGGCTGCGGTCGCTGCTCGGCGAGGCACATGTGCTCAAGGTGATCGAGCCCGGCGATCCGGCCCGCATCGTCAGCGAACACGCCCAGGCGGCCGGTTCGGAGTTGGTCGTGGTCGCCACACATGGGCGCGGCGCGCTGTTCAACCTGCTCATCGGCAGCGTGGCACGCCAGCTGGTTGAGGCATTGGAAACCGACACGCTGCTGGTGCGCGACGCGCGTTCCGCAGCGGCAGCCACTGACGTTGCTGGCTCCCCGTCCTGAACCCGAACGACCTGTTCATAAAAAGGTTCCGGGCGTAAAAAAGTGCCTGTTAGACTCCAAGACCCGCTCGTCACACCTGCGCTCCCGCATGACGCCAGTCCTGTTGCTGCTCCTCGCGTTGCCCTTCCTGCTGGCCGCAGTCATCGCACTGCATGGCCGCTTGTCACGGGCCGCAGCGGCATGCCTGGCGGGTGCCGCGCCGGTGCTCGGGGTTGCACTGCTCGGTTACCTGACCCCGGCGGTGCTCGACGGTGAGGTGATCCGCAACAGCTGGCAATGGCTGCCGCAGATCGGCCTGGATTTCAGCCTGCGCCTGGATGGGCTGGCCTGGATGTTCGCCGGGCTGGTGCTGGGCATCGGTGCACTGGTGGTGCTGTACGCACACTACTACCTCTCACCACGGGACAGCGCGCGTCGCTTCTACAGCTATCTGCTGCTGTTCATGGGCGCGATGCTGGGCATGGTGCTGTCCGGCAATCTGCTGCTGTTGATGGTGTTCTGGGAGCTGACCAGCATCAGCTCGTTCCTGCTGATCGGCTTCTGGTCGCACCGCAAGGACGCACGTGAAGGTGCACGCATGGCACTGATCGTCACCGGCGGCGGCGGCCTGGCCTTGCTGGCCGGCGTGCTGCTGATCGGCCGCATCGTCGGCAGTTTCGACCTGGACGTGGTGCTGGCTTCGGGTGACCTGATCCGTGCCAGCGCGCTGTATCCGTGGGCGTTGCTGCTGGTGTTGGCCGGCATCTTCACCAAGAGCGCGCAGTTCCCGTTCCACTTCTGGCTGCCGCATGCGATGGCCGCGCCGACGCCGGTCTCGGCCTACCTGCACTCGGCCACGATGGTGAAGGCCGGCGTATTCCTGCTGGCACGCCTGCACCCGGCATTGGCCGGTACCGAGCTGTTCTTCTATGTGGTCAGCGGCATCGGCGCGATCACGCTGCTGGTCGGTGCGTGGAATGCGATCTTCCAGCACGACCTCAAGGGCCTGCTGGCCTACTCCACCATTTCCCACCTTGGCCTGATCACGCTGTTGTTCGGCCTGTCCACGCCGATGGCGGTGGTGGCCGGCGTGTTCCACATCCTCAACCACGCCACCTTCAAGGCCTCGTTGTTCATGGCCGCCGGCATCATCGACCACGAAACCGGCACCCGCGACATGCGCCGGCTCGGTGGCCTGCGCCGCTTGATGCCGATCACCAGCACCCTGGCCATTGTCGCTTCGCTGGCGATGGCCGGCATCCCGCTGCTCAACGGCTTCCTGTCCAAGGAAATGCTGTTCGCCGAAGCACTGGCCACCGGTGGCCCGGACTGGATGCGCACGGCGGTGAGCGTCGCTGCATTGCTGGCCGGCATACTCGGCGTGGCCTACAGCCTGCGCTTCGTCCACGACACGTTCTTCGGCAAGGGCCCGATCGACATCGATGTGGTGCCGCACGAACCGCCGCGCTGGATGAAGGTGCCGGTGGAAGTGCTGGTGGTGATCTGTCTGGCCGTGGGCATCGCGCCGGCGCTGACCGTGGCCCCGGTGCTGCACGCGGCGGCTGGCTCGATCCTCGGCACGTTGATGCCCGAGTACAGCCTGTCGGTATGGCACGGCTTCAACCTGCCGTTGGCGATGAGCGTCATCGGCGTGATTGGTGGAATCGCGCTGTACTTCGGCCTGCGCCGCTTCATCGATCTGTACGCGGTGAGCAACCGCCCGCTGGGCAAGCACCTGTTCCATCGCGGCCTGGACCTGCTGTTCGGCTTTGCGCATCGCTTCACCGCCGCACTGGCCAACGGCAGCCTGCAACGCATGTTGATGGCGCTGGTGCTGGTGGCGGTGATCGTGGCCGCCGCGCCATTCATCGCCAACCCGGCGATGCCGACCTGGCCGGCACCGCAGCCGATTCCGCTGCTGGGCTGGACTTTGTGGCTGGTGATGCTGGCCTGCGCGTTCGCCGGTCTGTTCCTGTTCCAGCAGCGTCTGCTGGCCGTGATCGTGATGGGCGGCACCGGCTTGATGGTGGCGCTGACCTTCGTATTCCTGTCCGCACCGGATCTGGCCCTGACCCAGCTGATGGTGGAGATGGTGACGCTGGCGTTGATGCTGCTGGCCATGAACTACCTGCCCGCACAGTCACCGCCCGAGCATTCGCGCTGGCGCAAACGCCGTGATGCGCTGATCGCCATCGTTGCCGGCGGTGGTCTTGCCGCGCTGGCGTATTCGCTGATGACCCTGCCGCCCAACACCATGGCCGGCGAGCTGCTGGTGCGCTCACTGCCGGAGGCTTACGGCCACAACGTGGTGAACGTGATCCTGGTCGACTTCCGAGGCTTTGATACCTTCGGCGAGATCACCGTGTTCGGCATCGCCGCGCTGGTGGTGCATGCGTTGCTGCGGCGCTCGCGGATGGCGCCGGAACAGATCATGCCGGGCCCGCCGATCAAGCTGCCGGTGCCGGCCGATCTGGCCCAGATCATGTTCCCGCTGACGCTGACCGTCTCCATCTTCCTGTTCCTGCGTGGCCACAACGCGCCCGGTGGCGGCTTTGTCGCCGGCCTGGTGCTGGCGGTGCCGCTGCTGATCCAGTACGTGATCCAGGGCACGGCATCGGTCGAATCGCGGTTCGGCTTCGACTACATCCGCTGCATCGGCCTGGGCCTGTTGATAGCCCTGCTCAGTGGCGCGGCCTCGCTGCTGTTCGGCGTGCCGTTCCTGACCAGCGGCCACCTCGACCTGGAACTGCCGCTGATCGGCACCGTGCCGCTGGCCAGCGCGATTGGTTTTGATACCGGCGTGTACCTGGTGGTGTTTGGTGGGGTGATGCTGATCCTGTCGATGATGGGCACGATCAAGCCCTCGCGTACCCGCAACGCCCGTCATGGCGAAATCGATATCAACCGCCGTTCGGCACGTACCGGGGAGATGCACTGATGGAACTGGCCCTGGCAAGCGCCATCGGTGTACTGGCTGGCATCGGCATCTACCTGATGCTGCGGGCACGCAGCTTCGATGTGATCCTCGGCATGACCTTCCTGTCCTATGCCACCAACCTGCTGATCTTCAGCGCAGGCCGGCCGGTGATCGGCAAGGCACCGGTACTCAAGGACGGCGTGGCGACCAGCCTGGCGCACTACACCGACCCGTTGCCGCAGGCGCTGGTGCTGACCGCCATCGTCATCGCCTTCGCGATGACCGCCGTGAGCATCGTGCTGGCCATGCGCAGCCGCAGCGACAACCACAGTGATCACGTCGATGCGCATGAGCCCGAGCCGGTTGCCTCGGCGAGGGATGCCGATGCGCGGCCAGGAGCCGGCGCATGAATCACCTGGTGATCTTGCCGATCCTGATTCCGCTGCTCGGCGCCTCGCTGTCACTGTTCATCGAGCACCGCCGCTACGGGCCCAAGGTGCAGCGCAGCGTGGCGTGGTTGAGCATGGCCGCGCTGTCGGTGGTGGTGGCGCTGCTGTTCGCGCAGACCAGCGAAGGCCAGATTTCGGCCTACCTGCTCGGTGACTGGCCGGCGCGGCTGGGCATTGCGCTGGTGGCCGACCGGCTGGCCGGCTGGATGCTGGGCACCACGACGCTGCTGGCCATCGCCTGCCTGCTGTACGCCTGCACCGGCTGGGACCGACGTGCGCCGCACTTCCACGCGCTGTTCCAGTTCCAGCTGGTCGGGCTCAACGGTGCATTCCTGACCGGCGATATCTTCAACCTGTTCGTGTTCTTCGAAGTGCTGCTGATTGCGTCCTATGGCCTGCTGCTGTCCGGCGGCCGTGGCCTGCGCATGCGCATCGGCCTGCACTACGTGGTGTTCAACATCGCCGCCTCGACGATGTTCCTGATCGCGCTGGGCATGCTGTACGCCACGCTGGGCTCGTTGAACATGGCCGAGATCAGCCAGCGCATCGCCGAGCTGCCCCCCTCACACCTGAAACTCGCCAAGGCAGCGCTGGGATTGCTGTTGCTGGTGTTCTGCTCGAAGGCCGCGCTGCTGCCGCTGTACCTGTGGCTGCCCGAGTCCTATGCCCGTGCGCCGGCGGCGGTGGCCGCGCTGTTCGTGATCATGACCAAGGTCGGCCTGTACGCGGTACTGCGGGTGAGCACGCTGTGGTTCGGTGCGGCTGCCGGCGCGATGAGCGGCTACGGTGCCGACTGGTTGCTGTGGGCCGGCGTTGCCACGCTGGTCGTCGCTGCGCTGGGTGCGCTGGCGGCAACCCGCATGAGCGTGCTGGTGGCGTATCTGGTGGTGGTCTCGGCGGCGACGTTGTTCATCGCCTTCGCGCTGGGCAACGCCGGCACGATCTCGGCGGGCCTGTTCTACCTGCCGCACAGCACCTTCACCGCCGCGGCGATGTTCCTGGTCGCCGACCTGATCCGCCGCCGTCGCCTTCGTGCGGGCGAGCGTCGCGAGGGTGAACTCACCGTGCTGCCGGGCAAGACCGTGCCCGGCCTGTTGTTCCTGGTGTCCGCGGTGGCCGTGGCGGGCCTGCCGCCGCTGGCCGGTTTCCTGGCCAAGGTGGCGTTGCTCTCGGCCGTACCGGACGCGCATACCGGTGTGGTCTGGGCAGCGGTGCTGGGCAGCAGCCTGCTGGTGATCATGGGTCTGGCGCGCACCGGCATCCGCCTGTTCTGGCATGTGCCCGGAGACGAGGACGCCGTACCCGAACCGTCCGTCGATGCCCCGGCACGCCCGTTTGAAACCGCGGCGGCCAGCCTGCTGCTGGCCTATGTGGTGGCGATGACCGTGTTCGCCGCACCGCTGATGCGCCAGACCGATGCCATCGCCGCGCAGCTGCTGGCGCCGGAGCAGTACGTCAATGACATTCGCGGCACCACGCCGCAGGTGAGGCAGCCATGAGCACGCGCCGTCCACTGCTGCGCCGGCTGTTCCCGTCGCCTGCCCTGTCGATCACCGTCGTCGCGTTCTGGATGGTGATGTCCTCCAGCTTCGACCTGGGCCAGTTGGTGCTGGGAATGCTGCTGGGCCTGGTGATTCCGCTGTTCGCGACGCGACTGGATCGCGAATTCGCCCGTCTCGGCACCTTGCGGCCGGTGCCGAAACTGCTGTTCGTGGTGTTGTGGGACATCCTGCTCTCCAACATCCGCGTCGCCATCCAGGTACTCGGCCCTGAGCGCCGGCTCAAGCCCGGCTTCATCTGGGTGCCGCTGGACATCGACAACATCCACGGCATCGCCGCGTTGACCAGCTTCATCACCCTGACCCCGGGCACGGTCTCGGCGGCCCTGTCCGAAGACCGCCGCCACCTGCTGGTGCACGTGCTGCACCTTGAGGATGCCGACAGCCTGATTGCCGAGATCAAGTCGCGCTACGAAGCGCCGCTGATGGAGATCTTCCCGTGAACGGATACGAGATTTTTGAGACCACCGTCGTGGTGTGCATGCATGTGGTGGGCGTGGCGATGCTGCTGTCGCTGTGGCGCCTGCTGCGCGGCCCGACCGTCCCCGACCGCATCCTTGCGCTGGACACGCTGTCCATCACCGCCATTGCCGAGCTGATGTTGTTTGGCCTGTACCTGGACTCGGCCATCTACTTCGAGGCTGCGCTGGTGATCGCCATGCTTGGCTTTGGCAGCACCGTGGTACTGAGCAAGTACGTGCTGCGCCGGGACATCGTCGAATGATCACTTTCCTGCAGATCGCGCTGTCGGCACTGCTGGTGTTCGGCTGCTTCTTCATCCTGGTGGGTGCACTGGGGCTGGTGCGCTTTTCCGATTTCTTCAAGCGCCTGCATGCACCGACCAAGGCCAGCACGCTGGGCGTGGGCTGCGTGCTGGTGTGCTCGGTGGCGTACCACATCTTCCTCGGCGTGGACCCGCAGCCACGCGAGTTGCTGATCACCGTGTTCCTGTTCATCACCGCACCGATCAGCGCACACCTGATGGCCAAGGCCGCCTTGTCACTGATGATGGAAAGCCGGCCGAAGCAGCCGGGCCAGGAAGATCAGCCGAACGAATGAAGGTAGTGCCGAGCCACGCTCGGCAGGGTCTTCAGGGGTAACGCCTCAGCGCAGCATGGCTGCGCTTTACCGGGTTCCCAAGCCCTGCGCTCAGAACAACAGCGCCAGCTCCAAACCGACCCACGCCAGAAACGCGACGAACAACACCGCGCCTTCGCCTCGGGTGATCTTCAGGTCACCGCGCAGCATCGGGTACAGCATCAGCACGAACACGATGGCGGCCGGCAGTTCCAGCCGCACGAACGAAGCCGGCAACGGCATCGGCCGCAGCGCCGCCATGCCGCCGATCACCACCAGGATGTTGAACAGGCTGGAACCGATGACGTGGCCGACCACCATGTCCCCCTGACCGCGACGTGCGGCGGCGATGGCCGCAGCCACCTCCGGTAAGGCAGTGCCGATGGCCACCGGCAACAGGCCGGCCAGCAGCGGCGACATGCCCCAACCAGCACCAATCACCGGCGCGGCCTGCACCACCCAGCGCGCGCCGTAGTACAGCACCACGACGGCAATGACCAGACGGATGATGTTCAGACCGAGCACGGTGCGGGTGGTCGCGTAGTTGGCGATGCTTTCCTGCAGCTCGGCCGGCTCACGGCGCGCACGCGACAGCAGGAACGCCAGCACCGCGACAAAACCCAACAGCAGCACGATGCCTTCGATGCGGCTGATGGCGCCGTCCAGACCGAATACGATCAACGCCAGCGATGCCACCGCCAGCAGCACCAGCAACGGCGACAGCAGGCGCGTGCGCACCACCAACGGGTAAGCCAATGCGGCCAGCGCCAGGGTCAGGCCGACGTTGACGATGTTGCTGCCGACCGCGTTGCCCAGCGCCAGCTCCTGCGCCCCCACCGCGAACGCGCGCGCATTGACTGCCAGCTCCGGCAATGAAGTGCCGAAAGCCACCAGCAGCAGGCCGGCGACGAACGGCGAAGCACCAAACCGCTGGGCCAGACCGGAGGCGGCCTTGACGATGGAGTCTCCACCCAGCGCCAGCAGCACCAGCCCCAGAACGAACCACACGATAGCTTCAAACATCACACGTCTCTCCCGGCGACGGCGGCACTGACGTCTTGATCACGTCGCGCCAGATTGGGTCTGGCCAAGCGTATCAGCCGCAGCCTTCGACGTAGTCCACCTGTGGCGGCAGTCCCACGCGCCAGGCCTTGGTCTTGCCGTCGGCGCCCAGCTCGAACACCAGCATGCCCTGGCTGCCGTCGGCCGCCGGCACGCGCAGCGTCTTGCCACCTTCCTCGTACTTGTGCGGCTGCGGCGCCTCCGCCTGCGGATACAGCGCCTGCAGCTGCGCCAGATCCTGCCCCACCCTGCCACCTCCCGGCGCTGCGATGTCGGCCGTGCGCAGGTCGTAGCGGACGAAATGCCCGGCCTCGATCATGAAAGCCACGCCACCCTGGCCCTGCCCGACCGGCTGCAGGTAATAGCAGCCGCCATCGGCCGCTGCATCGCCCTGCAGCTCGGCGCCCCATGCGGTGGCCAGTTGTTCGGCATCCACGCCCAGTTGCGCCGGGCCGTACCCCTGCCAGTCGGCATCGCTCTTGGCGGCGGTCTCGACAGCGGGTGCCGGCGCGGGATTGGCTTCCGCAGCCGGCGCCGTCTGCGGCGTGGCAACGGGCTCCGGCGTGCGGTTGCACGCTGCCAACAGGACGATCACGACAGCCACGGACAGTGCGGTGCGGGTCATGCGACGACTCCAGAGGGAAACCGGGGTCGAGTCTAACCACAAGCCCGTCGTCGGCGTGCAAGTTGTCATCGTGCTTTCACCTGCGCCCAGCAGGCTGGGGCCCCCGCGCTGTCGCTTCGGCCGATCATGCACCCGCGCAAGACCGAACTCGCCCATACCGTGCTGCAAGCCCACCGGGCCCCGCTGGACCTGCGCCAGCGGCGCGCGCTGATCCTGTGCGACGGCAAGCGCAGCCTTGCCGAACTGAGCGTGCTGCTGGGCACCGATGCGCCCGCGCTGATCAGCCAACTGCAGCGCAGCGGTTACCTGGATGCCGACGACGCTGTCGCCGCGCCGCTTGTTGCAACGGTGGCAACGCCGGCACCGGCGCCTGCGGTCGAGCGCCGCCGCTCGATGGTCGCCGCGCGCATCTACGTGTTGGATATCCTGGCGCTGCAGCGCAATCCGACGGCCGCGCAGCTGCACCGCGTGCTGCAGGCCACCCGCGAAGAGGAGGACACCATCAACGCCTTGCAGCTGGCACTGGCGCACCTGCCGGCCATTACCTCCGACGGCTACACGCAGCGGGTGCGCGGGCGCCTGCAGGAAGTGCTGCCCGAGGTGCATCTGGCAGCGGTGCTCGATGGCGCACCGCTGTCGGCCTGATCACACCGTCGGCGGCGTGAAGTTGTCGCGCAGGCCGGTCCAGCAGGCCTGATAGCCACGCTGGCGGTGCGCGGCCGCGATGGCCTGTTCGGTCGGGCAGATCACGCCGCGCGTCTCGAACATGAAAGCCATGGTTTCGGTGATCACGTCCGGCTTGGACAGGTCCGCATTGGATGCCTTGTCGAAAGTAGCCGCATCCGGGCCGTGACCGCTCATGCAGTTGTGCAGCGACGCACCACCGGGCACGAAGCCTTCGGCCTTGGCGTCATAGGCGCCGTGGATCAGGCCCATGAACTCGCTGGCGATGTTGCGATGGAACCACGGCGGTCGGAACGTGTTCTGTGCCACCAGCCAACGCGGCGGGAAGATCACGAAATCCAGGTTGCTGGTTCCGGGTGTGTCGCTGGCCGAATGCAGCACCAGGAAGATCGAAGGATCCGGATGGTCGTGGCTGATCGAGCCGATGGTGTTGAAATGGCGCAGGTCGTAGCGGTACGGCGCGAAATTGCCATGCCATCCCACCACGTCCAGCGGCGAATGGTTGATGTCCGCACGCCACAGGCGGCCGTGGAACTTGGCCACCAGCTCGAACTGGCCTTCCAGGTTTTCGTAGGCGGCCACCGGGGTCTCGAAATCACGCGGGTTGGCCAGGCCGTTGCTGCCGATCGGACCCAGGTCGGGCAGCTTGAGCAGTGCTCCGAAGTTCTCGCAGACGTAGCCACGCGCCTGCCCGTCAGGCAGTTCGACGGCAAAGCGCACGCCGCGCGGGATCACCGC
The DNA here is from genome assembly GCF_001431415.1 of Stenotrophomonas humi. Taxonomy (GTDB): domain Bacteria; phylum Pseudomonadota; class Gammaproteobacteria; order Xanthomonadales; family Xanthomonadaceae; genus Stenotrophomonas; species Stenotrophomonas humi. The sequence continues at coordinate 64,791 of NZ_LDJI01000001.1, forward strand.
GATCTGCTGCGGTTCGATGTCGATCACGCCCATCTCGGTACGCAGGCGCAACCGACCCAGCTGCGGCACGATCAGCAGCTCGCCATCGGCGTTGTAGAAGTAGCGGCCACGCATGTCGGCATTGGCTGCATACATGTGGATGCCGGCGCCGGCATGCGCCTCGGGCGAGCCGTTGCCACCCATGGTGTACAGGCCCTGGATGAAATCGGTGGGTGCAGTAGGTAGTGGCAGCGGGTCCCAGCGCAGCTGGTTGGGTGACACCGCGGCGTGGCTGAAATCGCCGTGCAGCTGTGGTTGCTCGAACGGCGTGAACTCCCCGTGCATCACTGCCGGGCGGATGCGGTACAGCCAGCTGCGGCGGTTGCTGCCGCGCGGCGCGGTGAACGCGGTGCCGGTCAACTGCTCGGCATACAGACCATGCGCAACGCGCTGCGGCGAATTGCGCCCCACCGGCAGAGTGCCGGGCACGGCCTCGGTAGCGAACTCGTTGCCGAAGCCGGATTGATAACCGTTGCTGACCATGGTGGCGCCCTTGCCTTGCGTTTGAGCCACTCTCCCGC
>NZ_LDJI01000010.1 GCF_001431415.1 Stenotrophomonas humi
GGGCAGGGCGCAGCGACGCCGTTTTTGTTTCTGGGAGTGTGCGGTGGAACGGGCAGGTTCAAGGGCTGCTTGAACGGCCGCAGCGCTTGCCCGGGCAAGCGCTGCACATCTGGACTCATCGATCACGCTCTCGGCCCTGCGCTGCGGAAAGCGGCGGGATCAGAGCGTCCGGCTGATGGTGAAACTGCCGAATACCGGTGTTTCCTTCTGCCCATCAAATTCGCGCGTGCGGTGATACCGGGCAAGCGCGAACTTCCACTTGCCACGCATCACCGCCACGCCATAGCCGATGTCACCGACGAGCGGGCGTTTGTCCACGCTGTGGCTGCTACGGAAAGTGTTGCCGTCCAGCGTGATGTCGCGCAGCACCCAGCGGGCATCGCTGGTGAGGAACAGATGACTCGACCATCCCTGCGCGCGGCCGTAACGCGTTGGTGCGGTGTTTTCGCCAGCCGGGCGCATCGGTGAGCTGCCGAAGTCATCCGGCAACTTCCAGCCGAAACGCACCTCGCCACCGGCATTGGCATAGGTGGCCAGGTTACCGATCGCACCACCCCAGTGGCTGATCGCATCCCAGCCCCAGCCGGCGGCATTGCCGTTGGGCGGCCAACGCTGCATCCGTTCGTGCAGCAGTTTGAACACCGGCTCGTCGTGCAGCTGGTTGTCCCAGCCACTGAATTTCTCGTCCCCGAGCACGCTGTGGACCGCATCCTGGACCTGTTCGCCCTGAGCGGAGGGGCCGACCATTCCCAGTGCCAGCTGGGTGGTGCGCAGGTGATTGCCACTGCGCGCGTTGTAGCCGAAGTTGACCATCAGCACGCCGACATACGGCCGGTCGTCTTCGATCAGATCGGTGCGGGTGTTGTCGGTCGGCGTGTACAGCCCCTGGCCGAAGCTGAAGATCATGTTCTGCTGCTCGAATTCACCGGGATGCAGGCGCTCGAGATGGCTGTTCATCCAGCGCGCCAGGCCCGGCAGGCAGGGGTCGTCGGTGTAGTCCTGCAGGTTTGGCGACACCAGGGTGAACATCGCCCCGTTGCTGTAGCCCTGATCCTGCTGGGCACCGCCGAGCAGATCGTTGTCAACGCGGAAATTGATCGCGGGTGGATGTTCGTGCAGCGCGCTCTGTGCACATTGCCCTGCGGCCTGGGCCGGGGTGATGAAGTGCGGGCTGACAGCGAGCGCCAGGGCCAGGGGCAGCCATGCGCGGGTGAGCATCATGTCCAATCCGGAGCAAAAAAATGGTGCCCAGCTTAGCGACGGCAAAGCGATGGCAGCAGCCGTTTGCGATGGATCACATCGTTGCACGACCGGTCGAGGGGGAGATCCGGGTCGAGAATCGGCTCTTACGTTACCTATTTATTATTATTAACTGTTAATGTTGGTGATTAAGATGTGACGCCGCAGGATGACGGCGGCGGTTTCAGTTGGTTCGGACGTTTCATATCCGCGACTTCGCATGGAGTGCGGCAACAGGGGGAAAACATGAAGAGCACCATCCATCGGCCTGCCGTTCTGGCAGCCGGTTTCATCGCGTTCGCGTCGGCGACGGCAAGCTTTCCAAGCCACGCTTTTCTGGGAATGTCTTCGGGCAAGTGCAATTCGGCGCAGGGCAGTCTGCGTATCGTCGAACCGGATGACGGCATGGGGGTCTGGGCGACCTACGGTCTGCCTGCACCGACGCGCATGCTGCGCGTACTGGTCAACGACTCCAAGTGCTTCACCGTGCTGGATCGCGGCGCTGGATTCACTGCGGCGCAGGCCGAGCGGGAGCTGGCCATGGGCGGGCATCTGCAGGAAGACCAGAACATCGGCGGTGGCCAGATGCGTGGTGCGGACTTCGTGCTGGTGCCGGATATCGTGTCGCAGAACGCCAATGCCGGCGGCATGAGCCTTGGTGGCGGCGCATCCAACGGCGGCAACAAGCGCGGCTTGATGGGGGCGATGTTCAACGTCGCCACCTTGGGTGTGGCCGGCAAACTGACCACCAAAAAGCAGACCGCCGAAGTGGTGCTGACCCTGGTCGATGTACGTACGTCCGAGCAGCTCATCAGCGTGACTGGCGAAGCCAAGATCACCGACAAGGCCTGGGCAGCGGCGGTATCGGCGTCCAACCTGCAGGGCAGCGCAGGGGTGAATGTCGGCAGCTGGGACAACACCGAGATCGGTAAGGTCATCAAGGAGGCCTATGAAGAGGCCTACGAGCGGATGGTCGATGAGATCGGCAACAAGCGCGGTGCGCTCGCGAACCGCCACGTGCCGCAGGCGACGCGGGCAGCGACGCCGATAGCGCCGCCAGATGCCTACCAGACGCTGGCTGCATCGCAGGCAAGGCTGGCCAATGCCGCGGCAGCAAGGTTGCAGGCAGGGTCGGCAGCCCCGCAGGCGAGGCATGCCGAAACCGGGAACGGTTACGCGATGGATGGCATGTCGCAGCAAGGCGGTATGGCGGGTCAGGCCGTGCAGCATCTTGCAGGTCAAGGTGTCGGTGCCGGCTTGGCACAGGCTGCAATGGGCGCGATGGCCGGGCAGGACGGCATGGTTGGTGCTGCAAGCCAGGTCGCCCAGCAGGTTGCAGGCCAGGGTATTGGCGCCGGTGTGGCGCAGGCTGCGATGGGTGTGATGGCTCAGCAGGGCGGCATGGCCGGTGTTGCCGGCCAGGTGGTACAGCAGGTTGCAGGTCAGGGTGTTGGTGCTGGTGTGGCGCAGGCTGCGATGGGTTTGATGGCTCAGCAGGGCGGCATGGTTGGCGCCGCCGGCCAGGTGGCGCAGCAGGTTGCAGGCCAGGGTGTCGGTGCTGGCGTGGCGCAGGCTGCGATGGGCCTGGCTGCTCAGCAGGGCGGCATGTTGGGCGCCGCTGGCCAGGTGGCACAGCAGGTTGCAGGCCAGAGCGGGAACGCGGGCACCATGATGCTGCATCGCATGGCGCGACTGCTGTCCCAGCCGGATAGCCAGGCGACCGTGGTGGCTGAACTCAAGCCGGGCATGCTCGCTTACCCCACGGGGGGGCGTAATGGCGGAATGATCGAAGTCGACGATGAGATGGGCAATCGTGGCTGGTTGCCATCGGCGGTGCTGGGTACCAAGCAGTAACCGACGACACCCGCCGGACGGTCCGGCACGGATCGTGGTTCTGCGCCAGGTGCTGGTTCAGGTTGATGTGATGGATTTGCTTGACCTCCTGCCGCGCCAGACGGGGCTTGGCCTGCACGCCAGGCCCCGTCGATGTTTGCTGGCAACCGTAAAGTCCGTGTTGTAGGATCGCTCGCGACCGGCCCGCGCTTGCCTGATCGGTATCACGAAGGACCAGGATCTTGCCGCAAGGTCTCTAAGCCAAAGGAACGCACCTCGAATGGTGCAGGTAACGGGGATAGTTAAGTGATGCGTAATGTATTTTCGCCGCTCGTCGCAGCGGCTTTGACTGTGGGTATTGGTGCGGTGCTGGTCAGCCAGCCGGCCGAAGCGGCGTTCAAGACCCGTGGCACCCAGGCACAGGAACAGCGCAAGGAAGCTGCCGCGCAGATTCCGGTGTGCCAGCGTCCCATCGGTACGCTCTCGGTGATCGAGCCGGAAGACTCCACGCATTGGTGGACCGGCCAGCAGTTGCCTGCGCCGTCGCGCCTGATCAAGGCCTTCGTCAACCGTTCGCGTTGCTTCACCCTCGTTGACCGTGGCGCCGGCATGGCCGCAGGCCAGTTCGAGCGTGAGCTGGCAGCCAGTGGTGACCTGCGTGGTCGCTCCAACGTCGGCAAGGGCCAGATCCGGGCCGCCGATTACGTGATGATTCCCGATCTGATCTCGCAGAACAGCAACGCCGGCGGCAATGCCCTGGGCGGCCTGCTGGGTGGTCTGATCGGTGGTCGTGCCGGCGCGGTGGTCGGTGGTCTGAACTTCACCAGCAAGACCGCTGACGTGGTGCTGACCGTGACCGACGTGCGTTCGTCGGAGCAGGTGGCCATCTCCGAAGGTTCGGCCCGCAAGAGCGACATGGGCTTTGGTGCCAGCGGCGGCCTGTTCGGCGGCAGCGGCCTGGGCGCAGCTGGCGTTGGCGGTTATGCCAACACCGAAATCGGTCAGGTGATCACCATGGCGTACCTGCAGGCCTATACCGACATCATCGCCCAGCTGGGCGGGTTGCCGGAGAACGCCTCCGCCGCGGCTGCGCAGCAGGCCGTGACCGTGACCCGCGCTGGCCGTCTGCTGGCCAATGCGCGCGGTACCGGCGCCCCGGTGCGCACCCTGGAAGCGGGCATGATGCTGTACCCGACCGGCACCAAGGAAGGCGCGATGTGGGAAGTCGAGGACGAACTGGGCAACCGTGGCTGGGTGTCGTCCACCCTGCTTCAGCTGTCCAAGTAAACCTGGGCTTTACCGTGAAGGGCCGCGCAAGCGGCCCTTCATTCATTCATTGCGTGGAGTCACGCCCGGCTGAGGCGTTGAGCGCCGTGCTTTGACAAGAGCAGCGATGGCCAGCGGACACCTGCTTCCAGGTGCGGCCTTTGCCGAGCAGGCTGGCAACACAAGGGTTTTCGTTCATGGAAGGCTGTGGGCCGGCCATGGCCTTGGGTTTGCCTGCTTTCGGCCCGATAATGTCGGGCATGGAAATCAAGTCCGACAACCCTGAACACGGCTACCAGTTCCCCGGCACCTTCGAGTTGAGCGCCATGGGCGCGGCCAACATCGGGCTGGAGCGGGAGCTGCCGCAGCTGCTGCAGAACGCAGGCATCGAAGTGCTGGAAGAGCGCATCAGCTGGAAGCACTCTTCCAACGACAAGTACGTGTCCGTGCGCATCGCCTTCAAGGCGGAGAACCGCGAGCAGTACGACGCCGCGCACGAGGCCCTGCGCAACCACCCGGAAGTGAAGTGGACGCTGTAACCAGCTGCGTCGCCGCCCCGGCGTTGCCGACCACGCCACGCACTGCCGTGCAGCGCGAGCTGGGGCGGCAGGCATATGAGCCGGTCTGGCACGCCATGCAGCGCTTCACCGATACGCGTGATGACGCCACCGCCGATGAACTGTGGGTGGTCGAGCACGACCCGGTGTTCACCCTGGGCCAGGCTGGCAAGGCCGAACATGTGCTGGCAGCCGGGGATATCCCGGTGCTGCATGTGGACCGTGGCGGCCAGGTGACCTATCACGGCCCGGGCCAGATCGTGGTGTATCCACTGCTGGACCTGCGTCGGCTGGGTATCGGTGTGCGCGACTACGTGTGCCGCATCGAGCAGGCCATCATCGACACGCTCGACGAATGGAACATCGGCGCTGAACGACTCGAAGGCGCGCCCGGCGTGTATGTCGGTGGTGCCAAGATCGCCGCACTCGGCATCCGCGTGCGGCGTGGCTGCAGCTTCCACGGATTGGCACTCAACGCCGCGCTGGATCTGGAACCGTTCCACCGCATCAACCCCTGCGGCTACGCCGGGATGCAGGTGACCTCGGTGCTAGACTTGGGCGGCCCCTCGGGCATCGAGGCGATCAAGCCGGTGCTGTTGTCCCATCTGGCACAGCAGTTCGGCCTTGAACTGCTTGCAACCCCCGAATTGCCCGACCTGACTATGCGGCTCTGAGGCCGCCGATAACGCCATGACTGAAATCACCACGCGCTCCATTCCCCTGCAGGTCGTGCAGGCCGATGTTCCGTCCGCGCCGCTGCAGACCGGTGTCAAGCAGATTGGCGGTGACAAGATCGGTCGCTCGCCGGTGCAGTTCGCCGATGTGCCGGTGCTGCGCAAGCCGTCGTGGATCCGTGTGCGCATTCCCTCGGGCAATGCCGTGGCCAACCTCAAGGCCAAGCTGCGTGAGAACCGCCTGGTGACGGTGTGCGAGGAAGCCAGCTGCCCGAACATCCACGAATGCTTCGGCCATGGCACGGCGACCTTCATGATCCTGGGCGAGGTCTGCACCCGCCGTTGTTCGTTCTGCGACGTGGCCCACGGCCGTCCCAAGCCGCCGGATGCGAACGAGCCAGCCAGCCTGGGTCAAACCGTGGCCGACATGGGCCTGAAGTATGTGGTGGTGACCAGCGTCGACCGCGACGATCTGCGCGACGGTGGTGCCCAGCACTTCGTCGATTGCATCAGCGCCATCCGCGAGAAATCGCCGGGTACCCGCATTGAAGTGCTGACCCCGGACTTCCGTGGCAAGGGCCGCATGGAGCGCGCGCTGGAGATCCTCGCGCAGAACCCGCCGGACGTGTTCAACCACAACATCGAAACCGTGCCGGACCTGTACCGCAACGTGCGTCCGGGCGCGGATTACCAGTGGTCGTTGACCCTGTTGAAGAACTTCAAGGCGCAGCATCCGAACGTTCCGACCAAGTCCGGCATCATGCTCGGCCTGGGCGAGACCCTGGAGCAGGTGCAGGCCACCCTGCGCGACCTGCGCGCGCATGACGTGGAAATGATCACCATCGGCCAGTACCTGCAGCCCACCGCGCACCACCACCCGGTGCTGCGTTACTGGACGCCGGAGGAATACAAGGCGTTCGAGGACTATGGTTACGCACTGGGCTTCACCCATGTGGCCTCGGGCCCGATGGTGCGTTCGTCCTACCATGCCGACCAGCAGGCCGCGGGCGCTGGCGTCACCGTCTGAGCACACCCCGGACTAGCCGCATCCACCGGCGACCGCCTGCACGTACCTGCAGGCGGTCAAGGGCTGCTCATGTTGATTCACATTCCGCTACATCGCAGCGGCTAGGCTGCTGATGGACGGCGTGACAAGTGCTGAAACTTTCGGCACTGTCAGGCTGTCTGATCCATCCGCAATCTCCCCCTATCGTCCGGTGCCACGAGTACTTTGATGAACTACCGAGTCCCCGCTTTCCTGCTGGCATTGGCGCTGACCGTACCTGCCGCATTGTCGGCGCGTGCCGACACCAGCGTGCCGGCATCGGCCCCCACGCTCGACCAGACCACGACGTCGCGATTGGTGTACGGCCTGCTTTCGGACAGCCGTTATGCCTATCGTCCACGCCCGCTGGATGCGGCGACCTCGCAGGACGTGTTCAAGCGTTACCTGGAGTCGCTGGACAGCGGCAAGCAGTTCTTCACCAAGGAGGACGTGGATCGTTTCGCGCCCTTGGCCGCACAGACCGGTGATGCGATCCGTACCGGCCAGTTGGACCCGGCGTTCCAGGTGTTTGCGGTGTACCGCGAGCGCGTGGGAGAGCGCGTTGCCTACGCCCGCCGCCTGCTGAGGCAGGAGCCGGATTTCACCATCGATGAGCGCTTCAACTACGACCGCAAGGACGTGCCGTGGGCGACCAGCACCGAGCTGGACGACCTGTGGCGCAAGTCGGTCAAGAACGATTGGCTGCGTTTGAAGCTGGCCGGCAAGCCGGCCTCGGACATCCGCAAGACCCTGGACAAGCGTTACGAGACGATGGGTAAGACCATCAGTGAACTGAAGAACGAGGACGTGTTCTCGTTCTACATGAACGCTTACACCAGCGCGGTGGATCCGCACACTGATTACTTCACCCCGCGCACGGCCGAGAACTTCAACCAAGCCATGTCACTGTCGCTGGAAGGCATTGGTGCCCAGCTGCAGCGCCAGGACGACGTGGTGGTGATCCGCGAAGTGGTGCCCGGTGGCCCGGTGGCGATGGATGGCACGCTCAAGGCCGGCGATCGCATCGTCGGTGTCGGCCAGGGCCGCTCCGGTCCGGTCGAGGACGTGATCGGCTGGCGCATCGACGACGTGGTCTCCAAGATCCGCGGTGCCAAGGACACCCAGGTGCGGCTGGAATACATTCCCGCTGCCGACGGCGTGGATGGCAAGCACCGCATGTTGACCCTGACCCGGCAGAAGATCCGCCTGTCCGAGCAGGCTGCCAAGGGCGAGACGATGACCATCCCGGGCGCGCCCGGTGAGGCCGAGCGTCGCGTGGGTATTGTCAAACTGCCCACCTTCTATCAGGACTTCGAAGGCCGTCGCCGCAACGCTACCGACTACGCGTCGGCTACCCGCGACGTGGCCAAGCTGCTGGCGGGCTTCAAGGCCGACAAGGTCGACGGCGTGGTGCTGGATCTGCGCAACAACGGCGGTGGTTCGCTGGATGAGGCCATTGAACTGACCGGTCTGTTCATCGAGCAGGGCCCGGTGGTGCAGGTGCGTGAATCCGGCGGTCGCGTCACCGTCAACAGCGATCGCAACCCGGCCGTGGCCTGGGACGGACCGTTGGCGGTGCTGATCAACCGTGGCTCGGCTTCGGCCTCGGAGATCTTTGCCGGCGCCATCCAGGATTACGGTCGTGGCCTGGTCATTGGTGAAGCCACCTTCGGCAAGGGCACCGTGCAGAACGTCGTGCCGCTGGACCGTTGGCCGGCCAGCGAGAAGGAACGCTTTGGCCAGGTGAAGCTGACCATCGCCCAGTTCTTCCGCGTCAGCGGCTCCAGCACCCAGCACAAGGGCGTGGTGCCGGACCTGGCCTTCCCGGCCAGCGTCGACGCCAGCGAGTTCGGCGAGAGCACCTACGACAATGCGTTGCCGTGGACCCGCATCGCCGAAGTGCCGCACACCCGCTACGGCAACTTCGCACCGATCCTGCCGCGCCTGGAATCACGCCATGCGCAGCGTATCCAGAGCGATCGCGAGTTCAAGTGGTGGGAAGAAGATGTGCAGCAGTTCCGCACCGAGGCCGCCAAGAAGTACGTGTCGCTCAACGAAGCCGAGCGCCGCACCGAGCGTGACAAGCAGGAAGCGCAGCGCAAGCAGCGCCAGCAGATCCGCAAGGACCTGGGCCTGCCGCTGGATCCGCTGGCCGAGGACAGCAGTGACGACGGCCTGACCGGCAACGAGCGCGACATCGTCAAGGATGCCGCCCGCGAAAAGGCTGCCGAAAAGCGTCCGGACCCGCTGTTGAAGGAGTCGGCATCGATCCTGGCCGATGCATTGAACCTGCTGGAGAAGGACGGCCCGCTGTCGGCGCAGGTGCTGCCGCAGTCCACCGGTCCAGGGCGCTGGGCCGACTGAGCCAAGTTCGCTGAGCCCAGGCCCAACGCCGGCTCCGATGTGAATGACGCCGTCAACGTCCGTGTACGTTGGCGGCGTTATGCTTTGGGTCTTCGGTAAATGTGGAGAGCCCATGCGCACGCATCCACTGCATGCAGCCATGCTGTTGCTGCCGCTGGTCCTTGCCGGTTGCACCAGCAAAGCCAGCAACAGCACCTTGCTGCGTGAATCCTTCGATTCCGGCGACACCTACGCACGCAACCTCGATGTTGCGCCCGCGCAGGCCTGCGAGGCGGCACGTCGGGTGCTGCTGGGGCAGGGCTACGCCATCGCCCGCGCCGATGCGGCCAATGTCGAAGGCAACAAGAATTTCCAGCCCAAGGACGAAGTGCATGAGCAGCTAGTGCTGCGGGTATCGTGCGCGGCGCGTGGCGACGGCAAGGCGCAGGTATTCGTCAGTGCGGTGCAGGACCGCTATGCGCTGAAGAAGTCGCCGACGTCGGCCAGCGTTGGCGTCGGTGCCTTGGGCTCGGTATCGCTGCCGTTCGGCAGCAACGATGATTCGCTGGTGCGGGTGGCCAGCAGCACGGTGCAGGATGCGTTGTTCTACCGCAATTTCTTCGAGCGCCTGCAGCAATACGTTGATGAGATGTCACCCGCACCGACGAGCGGGGCGCCCATCCAGTGAGGCACCAGGTGCGTGTGCTGGGTCGAATGGCAGGCCGCGCGCTGTGGGCAGTTGCATTGTGCGGCGCATGCGCATCGAGCGTATCGGCCAGTGGCGGGTGTGGCATGGCGTTGTTGCGCGAACTCGGCTGGCAGGTGAGCGACAGTGCCGTCACGCAACCGTTGATTGCAGGCGGCACGCCCTGTCAGCGCGCGTCCCTGGCCGATGCACGGGCGCATCGCGATCTGCAGTTGCAGGTACCACGGAACTTCGGTCCGCTGCAGCGCGAACGGTTGGCTGCCGAGGTACTGCAGCAACCGGCCAGCGTGTGTGCGTATCTGTTCAGGCTGGGCGATGCGACGCGCACGGCTGCCACGCGGCTGCAGGACAACCGCGGCTATCGCTTCTCGGCCGTGCAGCTGGGTTGGATAGGCTTTGGCCTGGGCGGCGCCAAGACGCAGGGTTGGCAGCGTTTCCGTAGTTTTGGCCGTGGCTATGCGCCGGTGGCCACGAATTCACAGGCACTGGATGCGTTCTACCGCGGGCATGTGCGTTCCGAATGCGGCGTGGGGCGACAGGTTGCGCAACTGGCAACGCAGCGTGAGTTGTATGGCGATGCGTTGTTCGACCGGGAGTTCAGCGCTGGTGAGCTGTCGATTGGTACGTTCCTCACCCTGCACCAGACCGACAGCATCCTGCTGGGCCACAGTGCCGGTGAATTCTTTGCCGATGGCAAGGCGGTGCGTACCTCAGCCATGGGGCGGCAGGCGTTCATGGGTGCACCGGGTTTTATCGCGCATGTGTTCGACAGGAAGTATCTGGATGACATCCACAACCAGGCCGAGAATTTCGTCATCACCGATCTCAGTGCCGCCGCCGCGCAGGCGCTGGCGAGGCACGGTGGCTTTGCGCACTACGACGCGGTGAACCGGCAGGTATGGGAGCTGTCGCAACAGATGCCGGGCGCTGGCTGGCGCCGCTTCGAGCGCCTGCTGTATGAGCGTGACCCGGTCCTGCGCGCGGCGCTGCCGCCGGAGCAGCAGCAGGTGCTGGCGCGTATCGACACGTTGCTGGCCGATCCGGTCTATCGCGAGCTGATGCTCTACGTGCATCCCAAGGGCGTGCGCCCTTTGGGGTATCACATTGCCCGCTTGCTCGACCGTAATCCGCGCACACCTTTCAGTATCGACCTGGCCCTGCACAATCTGCACACCACGCTTTACCGGCGCTGGGTGGACGCGCATCTGCGCGCCTGCGGCAATGTATTTGGCGACACAACCAACGGAGATGGAACATGGAACTGGGCATGATCGGGCTGGGGCGCATGGGCGCCAACATGGCGCAGCGGCTGCAGCGTGGAGGCGTCACCGTCACCGGCTTTGATCCGGGCGAGCAGGCGCGCGCGCAGGTGCTTGAAAACGGCATCGCCGCGGTGGAGTCGTTGCAGGCGCTGGTGCAGGCGCTGCCGGCGCCGCGTGTGCTGTGGCTGATGGTGCCCTCCAAGGTCGTGGATGCCACACTCGATGCGCTGCTGCCCCTGTTGTCGCCACATGACGTGGTGATCGATGGTGGCAACTCCTGGTACCGAGATTCACTGCGACGCGCAGCGCGTTGTGCCGAACAGCAGGTGGGCTTTGTCGATTGCGGTACCAGTGGCGGTGTGTGGGGGCTGCAGGAAGGTTACTGCCTGATGATCGGCGGCGAGACGGCGGTGGTGACGCAGCTGACGCCACTGTTCAAGGCATTGGCGCCAGCGGCGGACCGTGGCTGGGCGCACGTGGGACCGGTCGGCGCCGGCCACTTCAGCAAGATGGTCCACAACGGCATCGAGTACGGAATGATGCAGGCCTATGCCGAAGGCTTCGCGTTGATGCAGAAGAAGGCCGACCTGGAGCTGGACCTGGCGCAGGTGGCCGAGGTCTGGCGCCACGGCAGCGTGGTGCGGTCGTGGTTGCTGGACCTCAGCGCCGACGCCCTGAAGCGCAACCCGGGCCTGGCCGGCATTGCGCCCTATGTGGAGGATTCGGGCGAAGGGCGGTGGACCGTCAGCGAGGCCATTGAGCTGGATGTCCCGGCACCGGTGATCACGCTGTCATTGCTGGAGCGACTGCGGTCGCGTGAGGACAATTCGTTCACCGACCGCATGCTCGCGGCCATGCGCAACGAGTTTGGCGGACATGCGATCAAGCCCAGTGGCGGGAGCCAGTGAATCTGACCATGTAACCGTTTGCAGGAACACGGTCACAGACGGACATCACAGGCCGTTCACACCTTCAGGATTTCGTGCAATCCTGTCCTGAGAGGTCAGTAATGCTGTCGTTTCAGTGGCGACGCCGCTGGCCGCCTGTTACCACCGTTGATGACACGCCGGCCCACAGTCGCTGCGGGCCGGCCCGTGCAAAGGGGAAGGGATGGCGCTGCGACTGACCGATGAGGACTGGGGCCGCTGGCGCCTGATCGGGCTCGCGTTGGCTGCCCTGCTCATCATCATCGTGCCGGCCCTGACGCTGCAGCGGCTGTCCCACGAAAGCATCAACGCGGCCAATTGGCTGGCGCATACCCAGGCCGTCGGTGCGCGCCTGTACAGCCTGCATGCCGGCATCCGCGATACCGAGTCCGCCGCGCTGACCCTTTCGCTGGGGGTGCAGTCGCCGGCATTGCAGCAGCGGCTGTTGCGTGGCGATCGCGCCACCCACGATCTGAACGAGCTGGTGCGGCTGCTCAACGACAGTCCCGACCAGCTGGTGCGGCTGGGCAGGATTGAATCGTTGCTCGACCACCGCATGGACCTGGCGCGGCAGATCGCGCGCAGCACCGATTCGCCGGAGCGCAAGGCACTGATCGAGGAAATGACCTTCCAGTACCCGATCCGGCCCTTGGTGGAAGAACTGCAGCAGCGCGAGAACCAGCTGCTCGCCGAGCGCACGCTCAAGGCCCGGCGCCAGCAACATCTGTCGTCGGTGGTGACCTGGTCTGCGCTGGTGGTACAGCTGCTGTTGCTGGCCCTGGTGCTGTGGTTGCTCAAGCGCCAGATCGGCAGCCGTGCAAAGGCCGAGCAGCGCCTCAGCCGGGCCAGCGCCCGAGCCAATGCGGTACTGCAGACGGTGCGTGAGCCGATCGTCCTGCTGGATGAACGACTGCGCGTGGTGTTGCACAACACGGCGTTCGCCGAGCTGTATGGCATGGACAGTGCCGAGGTTGGCCAGCGCCAGCTGCAGGATATAGGCGAGGGTGCGTGGGACGATGCCATCATCCGTCAGCGCTTGGCCGACGTGCTGCTGCGCGGCCGCGAGCTGTGGGATTTCGAGCATGAACAGCATGGCGTGGATGGCATGGCGCGCACCATGCTGATCAATGCGCGGCGCATGCACCTGCCGGACGTGGATGACGAAGTAGTGCTGATGACGATCAGCGACATCACCCTGCAGCGTGCCGTGCAGGTGCGGGTGGAGGAGCTGAACCGCCAGCTGGAAGGCAAGGTCGAGCAGATGGCCGACGTCAACCGTGAGCTGGAAGCCTTCAGTTACTCGGTGTCGCACGACCTTCGGGCGCCGTTGCGGCATGTGGCCGGTTTCTCCGACAAGCTTGGCAAGCACCTGGGTGAGGCTGCCGATGAAAGAACCCACCACTATCTGCAGGTGATCCGCGAATCGGCGCAGCGCATGGCCGAACTGATCGACGATCTGCTGGTGTACTCACGGCTGGGGCGTGGTGCGATGCGGATGCAGCCGGTGGACATGCAATCGCTGGTGGCCGATACGCGCGCGCTGCTGGATTCCAATCTGAAAGCCGAGGCTGGCATGGACGGCACCTACCGGCACGTGGAATGGAACATCGGCCCGCTGCCGGTGCTGGTGGCCGACGAGAACATGATGCGGCAGGTGTGGTTGAACCTGCTTGGCAATGCGGTGAAATACACCGCCGGTCGCGACAAGGCCGTGATTGACGTATCAGCGCAGCATCTGCCCGATGGCAGTCACCAGTTCTCGGTGAGTGACAACGGTGCGGGCTTCGACATGCAGTACGCCTCCAAACTGTTTGGTGTCTTCCAGCGCCTGCACAAAGCGTCGGAATACGCCGGTACCGGTATTGGCCTGGCCAGCGTACGCCGTGTGGTAACCCGCCATGGCGGCCGGGTCTGGGCCGAGGCACAGGTGGGCAAGGGGGCCACTTTCAGTTTCATCGTTCCTCCCGTTTCCGAACTCACTTACAAGGATGCTTCGATATGAGCCCGCTGCGTACGATCCTGATTGCCGAAGACAGCCCCGCCGACGCCGAAATGGCGATGGATGCGTTGCGTGAGGCCAATCTTGCCAATCCCATCGTGCATGTCGAGGATGGTGTGGAGGCGCTGGACTTCCTGCTGCGCCGGGGCAACTTCGCCAACCGTGAGGAAGGCTTGCCGGCGGTCCTGCTGCTGGATATCAAAATGCCCCGGATGGATGGGCTGGAAGTGCTGCAACGCATCCGCGCCGAAGAAGAGCTCAAGCGGCTGCCGGTGGTGATCCTGTCGTCCTCGCGCGAAGAGAGTGATCTGGCATGCAGCTGGGATCTGGGAGTGAATGCCTACGTGGTAAAGCCGGTGGATATCGAGCAGTTCTTCAAGGCGGTCAAGGCGATCGGCGTGTTCTGGGCGGTCATCAATCAATCACCGGAAACCGAGTAAACCCCATGCCGAACCGGGATACAGCGCTGGGGCCCCTGCGGATTCTGCTGGTGGAGGATTCGCCCGAAGATGCGGAGTTGATCGCCGATCAGCTGCTCGAATCCGGGCTGCAGGCCAGCTTTGACTGCGTGGACAACGAAGCGTGCATGTACCGTGCGCTTTCCGAGCGGATGCCGGACATCGTGTTGTCGGACCTGAGCATGCCGGGGTTCTCCGGCTACCAGGCGCTGCGCATTCTGCGTGAAATGTATCCACGGGTTCCCTTCATCTTTGTCTCCGGCACGATGGGTGAAGAGACGGCGGTGAATGCGCTGCAGGAAGGTGCCAACGATTACATCATCAAGCACCTGCCGGCGCGGCTGCCCTCGGCGGTGGTGCGCGCCATCCGCGAGGCACGCAGCGAGATCGAGCGGCTGCGGGTGGAAGATGAATTGATGCGTGCACAGCGTCTGGAAAGCCTGGCGTTGCTGGCCGCCGGGCTGGGACACGACCTGCGCAACATCCTGCAGCCGTTGTTGATCGTGCCGGACCTGATCCGCGACCGCAGCGTTGATCCCAAGATCACGCGTCTGGCCGACGTGATCGCCGAATGCGGTCGCCGTGGTCATGAGATGGTGGATTCGATGCTGTCGTTCGTGCGCGGCTCCAGCCAGCGCAGCGAGCGCATCGTGCTGCAGCGCTTGTTCCAGGCCGTTGGGATGTTGCTCAAGAGCAGCCTGCCACGCGACGTGGAGCTGCACCTTGAGGTGTCCGATGACCGGATGACGGTGGATGCCAATTACACCGAATTGCAGCAGGTGCTGTTGAACCTGGCGCTCAACGCCATCCAGGCCATGCCTGACGGTGGCAAGTTGAGTCTGGTGGCCGAGCACTGTCGTGATGCGCAGGGCGACGAACAGGTGCGCATCCGGGTGAGTGATGAAGGCATCGGTATGGACGAGGTCACGCTGCAGCGCTTGTTCAGCCCGTTCTTCACCACCAAGCCGAAGGGCACCGGTCTGGGGCTGGTGTCCTGCCACCGCATTGTCGACAGCATTGGCGGCCGGATCGAAGTAAGCAGCGTCCTGGACCGCGGCACCACCTTCGACCTGCTGTTGCCGCTGCAGATGGCAGCCTCCATCGAGGATACGGCGCCGGTGCCAAGTACCATCCGGCCTGGACGCGGCGAGCGCCTGCTGGTGGTGGACGATGAAGCCACACGGTTGTCGCTGCTGGGCAATGCACTGTCGAGCCAGGGCTATCGGATGCGCCTTGCCAGCGATGGTGCAGCGGCGATGCGGCTGATGCAGGATGCCGGCCTGCCCGACGTGGTGCTGGTGGACAGCGGTATCCCGCTGCTGTCGGCCGAGCAGTTGCTCAGGGAAATGCAGGCCATGGGATATCGCGGGCCGGCCATCGTGCTGGAGGACGCGCAGATGCCGGCATTCGTCGATGGCCAGGCACCGCCCGGCATCAGCGTGCATGTGCTGCCCAAGCCACTGGAGATGCAGCGGGTATTCCGCGCGGTGGCCGACGCATTGGGCGCGGAGTAAGCCCAGAGGCGCAGGTGGATGTCGGCCTGCGCGCTCGCTGCCCTATCATGTGCATCCCCACCACGATGCGGGGCCATGGCTCGCCCCGTCCGGCGCGGGCCGGCCCGTAGGCAATCCACTCCATGACCACCGTGCTCCTCAGTCTGGGCAGCAATCTCCAACCACAGCGTTACCTGCAACTGGCCGTGGCCGTGTTGCGCGAACGCTTCGGCGATATCCAGGTTTCACCGGCTTACCGCACGCCAGCGGTGGGCTTCGATGGGCCGGATTTTCTCAACAACGCGGTGAAGCTGGAAACCGGATTGCCGTTGATCGAACTGGACGCCTGGTTGCACGCAGTGGAGGATGCGCACGGCCGTGACCGTTCCGGCCCGCGCTTCAGCGACCGCACCCTGGATATCGACGTGGTGTATTACGGCGATCTGGTGGTGGAAGGCCCCAAGAACCTGCGCATCCCCCGGCCGGAGTTGAAGCATGCCTTCGTGCTCAAGCCATTGGCCGACATCGCCCCGGAGTTTGTCGACCCTGTCCGCAAGCTGACGTTGGCGCAGATGTGGCGTGAGCATCCGCAGTACGGGCAGGCCTTCGATGTGGTGGCGCTCGAAGGGTGGGGGTAACGCTGCGCGCGCAGAAAACTCAGGTCAGCGTGCGCCCGCCATCCAGGCGCAGGGTCTGCCCGGTGATGTAACCGGCGTCATCCAGCAGCCAGCGCACCGCCGAGGCGATCTCATGTGGTGTGCCGATGCGCGCCATGGGCGTGCGTTCCATCAGTTTCTGCTTGGCCTGCTCACTCTTGCCCTGCTCCGGCCACAGGATGGCGCCCGGTGCGACCGCGTTGACCCGCACATGGGGGGCAAGTTCCAGTGCCAGTGAACGCGTGACCATTTCCAGCGCGGCCTTGGCCGTGCTGTAGACCGGATGCTCGCGCAGCGGCTGGGTGGCATGCAGGTCGGTCAGGTTGACGATGGCGCCGCGCTGCTTGATCAGGTGCGGTGCCGCGGCCTGGGCCAGGAAGAACGGTGCACGCGCATTGACCGCCAGCAGCTCGTCCCACTGTTCCACTTCCACCTGTCCAAACGGGGTGGGGAAGAAATTGGAGGCGTTGTTGACCAGCGCGTCGAGCCGGCCGAAATGGCTGACCACCTGTTCCACCATGTCCGGCAGCGTGGTCGGATCGCGCAGGTCCGCTTCCACGGTCAACACGCTGCCGGGGCGTTCACTTTCCAGGTCGAAGGCCAGCGACTGCATCTCCTCGCAGGACAGGTGTGCATGCAGGGCCACCCGGTAGCCATGGGCATGCAGGTGCCGGGCGATGGTGGCGCCGATACGGCGGGCACTTCCGGTGACCAGGGCCACCCGTTGGGATTCTGTCATCTGCGCTTTCCTCACTCGGCTATCCTGTGCATTGTCCTCGCAAACCGCATTCCCATGCATTCCGACCTGCCCACCCCCGACCCTGACGCGCTTGCGCACAGCGACCAGCTGGCGACGCACCTGCGTGAGGACATCCTCGCCCAAGGTGGTGCGGTGCCGTTCTCACGCTTCATGGAACTGGCCCTGTATGCCCCGGGTTGGGGCTACTACAGCGCCGGTGCCAGCAAATTCGGCGCAGCCGGTGACTTCGTTACCTCGCCGGAGTTGGGGCCGTTGTTTGCCGCCACCACCGCCAACGTGGTGGCGCCAGTGCTGCAGCAGCTGGGGCCGCAGGCGCGGATGCTGGAACTGGGAGGCGGCAGCGGTGCCTTCGCCGAGATCATGCTCAAGCGGCTGCTGGAACTGGATGCGCTGCCCGCACGCTATGCCATTCTCGAACCCAGTGCCGATCTGCGCGAGCGTCAGCGCGAACGTCTTGAGAAGGCCCTGATCCCGCCGGTGTTCGCGTTGGTGGAATGGCTGGACCGCCCGTTTGAGGACGACTGGGATGGCTTGGTGTTCGCCAATGAAGTGATCGATGCGTTGCCAACGCCCCGTTTCCTGGTCAACGAAGGCGAGATCTACGAAGAAACCGTGGAGCTGGATGGTGAAGGCCGCTTCGTGCGCGGCGCACAGCCGGCCGATGCGTTGACGTCGGCAGCGGTGCGGCACATCGAGCGTTACCTGGAGCGACCTTTCGCTCAGGATTACCGTTCCGAAGTGCTGCCGCAGTTGCCGTACTGGATCCAGGCCGTGGCCGGTGGCATGCAACGCGGCGCGATGCTGTTTGTCGACTATGGCTACACGCGTGCGGAGTTCTACCAGGATGATCGCACCGACGGCACGTTGCGGGCGTTCTATCGGCATCGCGTACACAACGATGTCTACCTGTGGCCAGGGCTGCAGGACATCACCGCTTCGGTGGATTTCACCGCGCTGGCCGAAGCGGGCACCAATGCCGGGTTTGATCTTGCCGGTTACTGCAGCCAGACCAATTTCCTGCTCGGCAACGGCATTACCCAGCTGCTGGAACAAGCCGAAGAACGCAGTGACGAAGTAGGGCGTATGCGCCTGCGCGGCCAGCTCAAGCGGCTGACCTTGCCGACCGAGATGGGCGAGCGCTTCCAGGTGATGGCCTTCAGTCGCGATGTGGACATGTCCATGTCGTTCCTGCTCGGCGATATGACCTGGCGCCTGTGAAAGCGCTCAAGCCGCTGCGGCGGCAGAAATTCTGGCTGCTGCTGTGGTGTACGGCGGTGCTGGGGGTGATCGTGGTGTGCCTGGTCCCACCGCCACCCCTGGCGCTGCCGCAGAACAGCGACAAGGTCGAGCACTTCCTTGCGTACTTCCTGCTGGCCGGCAGCGCGGTGCAGCTGTTCGCCACACGTCGCGCGCTGTGCGTGGTGGCACTGGGCCTGGTGGTGATGGGGATTGGCATCGAAGGCTTGCAGGGCGCGTTGA
This sequence comes from Stenotrophomonas humi, assembly GCF_001431415.1. Lineage (GTDB taxonomy): Bacteria > Pseudomonadota > Gammaproteobacteria > Xanthomonadales > Xanthomonadaceae > Stenotrophomonas > Stenotrophomonas humi. Next base: position 18,697 of record NZ_LDJI01000010.1, read on the forward strand.
CTGAGACGCGCATGGCCGATCCGATGGATGCGTTGGCCAACAGTGTTGGCGTGCTGGCGGGGATGCTGACGGCATTCACGCCGCTGCGTGATCTGCTGCTGCGTCTGCAGCCGCGCTGAGCCGGCGAACGCGACACGCCATGCTGGCGACATCGCATGGCCCGGTCCCGCTACGGGGATCGCAGTGAGTCATCCCTGTGGATGGGGCTGCTGTATCGGCTGTCGGTGGGATGCCGCGCAGAAATGCGTTCACTGGGCAACCGTATCCGTGGTTGCGCCTGCAACCACGTTGAAGCGGCGGCCCCTGTGGTTGTTGCACACGGGAAGTACTTTCCTGTCGCCTTTCCGGCCTGTTAGGGTCCCGCTTCACGGTGCCGTGCCCGGCACCCGTGACAGCGGTAAAAGACGGCGCGATGCGGGACGGGGGGTGGAGAGTACCTCACGTTCCGCACCGCGCCTTCCCGGGAACTAGTGCGCTGGCTGCAGCTCGATCCTGTTCAGCACCCACATCTGCGGTCGGGTATCACCACTGAAGGTGATGCACAGGTCGGTGACCTGTTCCGGCCCTGCACGCAGCGGTGCTTCCAGCTCGATGAAACCGTCCTTGCCCGGCTTTTCCGGCAATGGCGCGCTGGCCAGCACGCGACCGTGACAACCGGCGCGCACTTCGAACTCGCCATACCTTGCCACTGGCTTGCGGTAGCCGCGCTTGGCTTCCTCCGGCTTCAGCAGGCCGAAATTGTAGGGAATGCGACCGGCACGTACCTTGATCGAACCGATATCGGCCAACTGTGCGTCTTCCCACAGCCAACACGGGTTGAAGATGGTCACGTCGAAGTTGGCGCGCGGGCCCTCCAGCGGATTGTCGTCTTCCAACCGCAGCAGCAGGCGGCCACCTTCGGGACATTGCGCCAGGGTCTTGTCGGTACGGCTCAACAGCGAGGCCGCATCGAAGTTCCAGCTGCTGGGCTTGTCGGCCAAGGGCACGCCGTTGAAGAACGTCTGCGCCTTCAGTTCGGTGGGAACCGGCAAGGTCAGTGCACCGCCGTAGCTGGGTGACTGTGCGGTGGGCGTGCTGCCATCGGTGGTGTAACGGATGTCGCGATAGCTCAGCGGATTGGACAGCTCCACCGTCACCTTGTCGCCGGCGCGATCATCCTGCCGCTTCATCGCCACCGACAACGCGGTCTGGCCATAGGCGATGTCCAGCGCCTTGTAGCGCTGCAGCTGTGCCGGCAGGCGCGCCAGGAAATCGTCATAGCTCTTGCGCTCCAGCGGCGTCCAGGCAATTTCGGCCAGCGCCGACATGCGCGGAAACAGGTTGTGCTGCAGGCGCTCGTAATTGCGCGTGTGCTCGGTCCACATGTTGGCCTGCACGCCGAGCACATGCTTGCGCTGTGCTTCGTTCAACTGCGCAGGCACCGGGTCATACGCGTAGATGCGCTGCATCGAGGTGAACTTGGGGCGGCCCGGCGGTTCGTCCGGCAGATTGGTCTGCAGGAAATCCAGGTACAGCGTATTGCCCGGGGTCATCACCACATCGTGGCCGTGCGTGGCCGCTTCAATGCCGCCCTCGATGCCGCGCCAGGACATCACGGTGGCTTCCGGTGGCAGGCCGCCTTCGATGATCTCGTCCCAGCCGATCAGCTTGCGGTCGTGTGCTTCCAGATACTTCTCCAGACGCTTCAGCATGTGCGACTGCAATGCTTCTTCGTCCTTCAGGCCCAGCTCACGGATGTAGGCCTGCACCTGCGGCGAATCCTGCCACTGGTACTTGACCGCTTCATCGCCACCGATGTGGATGTACTTGCCCGGGAACATTTCCATGACTTCGGCCAGGATGTTTTCCAGGAACTGCAGCGTTTCATCGCGCGGATTGAACAGGTACGGGTTGACACCCCAGTTGGCGGAAGGCTGGGTCGGCCCATCCACCACACCGTGTTCCGGATAAGCGGCAACTGCGGCCTGCGCATGGCCGGGAACGTCCACTTCCGGGACCACGGTGATGTGACGTGCGGCGGCATACGCCACCACATCGCGGATCTGTTCCTGCGTGTAAAAGCCGCAGTACAGATGTGGCGTGCCGTCCGGATTGATGCCCGCTTCGCCAGCGGCCGAACGGCAACCGCCGATTTCGGTCAGCTTCGGGTAGCGCTTGATCTCCATGCGCCAGCCCTGGTCATCGGTGAGATGCCAATGGAAGGTGTTGAGCTTGTGCGTTGCCATGGCGTCGAGCAGCGTCTTGATCTGCTCGATGCTCTGGAAGTGGCGGGCCGAGTCGAGCATGAAGCCACGCCAGCTGAAGCGCGGTGCGTCCTCGATACGCATCGCCGCCAGGCTGACCGTGTTGGAGGGGGTGCCGGCGAGCAGCTGCCACAGCGACATCGCGCCGTAGAACAGGCCGCGGTCATCGCTGGCTTCGATCACGACGCCGTTGCTGTCCACATGCAGCGAATAGGCTTCAGCAGAGTCGCCTTCGCGTGCGGCGACGCGGCGGAATTCAATGGAGTTCTTGCCGGCCTTCTGGCTGCCGACCTGCAGCTTGAGCGGGGTGGTATCGGCCAACAGCGCCGTGAACTGCGTGGCGACCGTGCCGGTGTCACCGCTGCCGACAACGCGGGTGGACCCATCAACAGTGAAACGTCCGGCCGCCGGCTGCACCGATACCGGACGCGGAATGATGCTGGCACGGGTCGATTCCACCGGTTGTACCTGGGCAGATGTTGCCGTCGGCGCAGCGAAGACCTGTGTGCTGGTGGCAGCCAGGGCAACCAGCATCGCGGCGTGCAGGGTGTGGGTGGAAAGTCGGTGTCGGGTCATCATGATTCCTTGTTTGTGAAGCCGGGCCTTGTTTCCAGGCCCGGGTGCTGCGTTGTCAGACGTTGATGTGGTGGTGCTACCCATGGGGGAGGGCACAGCAACGGGGTGCTACAAGGGTGTCACGGGGTGTGCGTCGTACTGATCGATGACATTGAAGAATTGCGGATCATCGCGTCCAGTTCAAACCCCATCAGTACTCCTTCAATATCGGCCGCGACCAGCATCTGTGCATCGCCTGTGATGCTGCCGGCAATGCCCCACTGGAAGCCGCGTCCCGGCGGCAACGGATAGTGCGATACAAGCACGCCGTCGTCGCGCCGGATCACGCTGATTCCGGCCACATGCTGCAGGAAATACGGTTGGCCGGCGGCGGTGCCGACGATCAGGTGATCGTTCACCACCAACGGCGTGCCCCAGCTCCAGCCACCGACGTCGGTACGCCAGCGCACGCGGCCGGTAGCGGTATCGATGGCGGTGATCTTGCGAAGATCAGACGCGCCGATATAGAGCGTTTCGTTGTCGAAGGAAGGCTCCGATTCAATCCATGACGTCCAGAACTGCGTCAGCCACAGAGCACGGCCGCTGCGCGCGTCGACGGCGTGCAACACGCCGCTGCGGTCATTGATAAAGACACGGCCGTTGTGGACGACAGGTGCGGAACCCGGTCGCATCGACAACGGATAAGTCCATGCCTTGCGCCCGCTACGTGCGTGCAGCGCATGCAGCTCGCCGGGTTCGGTGGCGACATGCAGGGTGCCATCAACGAACGAGAGGCCGTGTTGAATGCGTCCTGGCAGTTGCGTCCTCCAGATGCTGGCACCGGTGGCCGCAGCGAACGCCTGGACGCAGCCATCGCTGCCGCCAACATACAGCACGCCATCGACCAGCAACGGGCGTGGCGCTTGCCATTCCCATGCGGAAGACTGCGGATGCGGCAACTCGCGGCTGGTGCGGGAGTCCTCGATGGAGGCGCGCCATTGCTCGCGCCCGGTGCTGCGTTCGAGCCGATGCAGATAGCCGCCATCGCTGACCACGAACGCCGCCTCGTCGGTCACCAGCGCAGCACCGAGAATGGGATGGCCGATTGCGCTGCTCCAACGCAGGTTGCCGTCGGCGAGGTTCACCGCGCTGAAAGTGCCGCCGGTGGTTCCCACATAGACGATGTCGTCATGGATGACAGGTGAGGCGAATATCTGCCCGCTGAGGCGCGTCGTCCAGTGCGGACCGGGCAGGGTGGGTAGATCCTTCGGTGGCGTTGCGGGCAGCGGAAGATGTCCGCGATTTGCACGCTCCAGGCTGACGGATTCGCCATTGCCAAACAGCGTTCCAGTCAGCCTTTCACCGTTGTGGCGCAGGCTCATGTGCAGGCCGTCATGCACCAGCGTGTCGCTTTCGATGCTGGCCTTGCCGTGAAGAGGAAGCGCCTGCAGATGCGAGACCGGCAGATCGAGCTTCATGTCGTAGCGGCCGTTGATATCGGCCTGCAACTCAAGGCCCATGACCACGCGTTCGCGCTTGCTCCCGATATCGCCAAGCCAGTAGCCGGAAAGATCGGGCTCCGCGGCCGCCAGCGCGGTGCTCACCGACAGAGCGCTGGCAGCCAGCATCAACCACCAGGGGCGGTGTGCACGGAGCGATGCGATCGAGGTGGCGTTGTCGTTGGACATCGTACGGACCTGGCTGGGAGTGACGGCGGGGTGGCGCGGTGTTGAAGTGAACGTTGTGGTCGTGTTTCAGGATGAAGCGGGCCCGATGTATCGGGCCCGCCGTGCTGCCACATCTACTATGCGAGGATCAGAAATCGAATCGCAGTGACGCCATGTAACGGCGGCCGGTGGTGTACAGGCCGTTGGTCAGTGCCTTGTTGCCAAAGTAGCTGCGATAGTTCTCGTTGAGCAGGTTCATCGCGTTGAGTTGTATCGCCAGGTTGTCGTTGACCCGATAGCCGACGGATGCATCCAGTGAGCCGTAGTCATCGGTCCAGACCTGCGTATTGGCTGCCGCCATGCGGGTGAAGTATTTGTCGCGCCAGCCGTAGGTGACACGAGCGCTCCAGTTGCCCTGCTCGAAGTACGGGCTGATGTTGAACTGGTGCTCTGAGTTGAACGGCAGGGGACGCCCATCGTCGGCCTCGCCATCGGAGAACGTGTAGTTGGCCACGATGCCGAAGCCGGCACCCAGGTTCTGCTGCCATGCCAGGGAGTAGCCACGCACCTTGGCGTTGCCCGCGTTCTGTGGGCGGGTCACGTCATAGACGTCGTTGCGGTTCTGGTTGATGTTGTAGTGCGTTTCTTTCTGCGACTGGTTGAGGATGTAGTCCTTGACGTCGCGGTAGAACAGGGATGCTGCCAGGATGGCGTTCTCCGACATGTACCACTCGGCGGAGAAGTCGAAGTTGGTGGACTTGTACGGATCGAGGTCAGGATTGCCGCCGGCACCGGACAGGTTCAGGTCGGTCAGCCAGATGTAACTGGACATGTCCGCGTAGTTGGGGCGGGCAATGACCTTTGCCGCCGAGAAGCGCAGCACCATGTCCTCGTTGAGGTCGTAGATCAGGTTGAGGTTGGGCAGCGTGCTGTTGTACTTCTTGCCCTCCACGATGGTCTGCCACTGGGGGCAGGGATTCAGGTTGCTGGCGCAGGTGTAACCTTCGTTGACGGTTTCGGTGCGGATGTAGCGGACGCCGACATTGCCGCGCAGGCGATCAACGCTGAAGTCCGCCTGGGCATATGCGGCCTTGCTGTCTTCTTCGATTGACCAGGTGTTGCGGGCGAACTCACCGGAATTGAAGGGTGACAGCGCCGGCATCGTTGCGCCCGGAGCCAACCATGCACCGCTCGTGATCCAGTCGTACAGCTTCTTGGGATCGACGGTGAAGCGGTCTGACAGTGCGCCGCCGTTGCCCATCCCGGACAGGTAATCGCCGGGCATCGGGCGCGGACCAAATTCACCGGCGTTGTTGGTGGCCGGCGTGTTGAGCGCGAAGCCCTTCTGTACCTGGCCGACGAAGTGGTCACGCTGCTTGTAACCGAAACGCAGCAGGTACACCGGCGACTCGAGCTTGAGGCCGAAGTCGACCTGGCCGTACTTCTCCTTGTCCACGGTCGGCTTCTCGACGACGTTGCCTGCCCAGCCATCAAAGCGGAACAGCGAAGGATCGTTGAACGGGTTGCCGTTCGGGAAGCTCACTTCGAATGGGTTGCTGTCCGAATCCCTGACCTGCCACGCATAGTCGGTGCGCGCCAGGAACTCGCTGTAGAACTGGCGCGGGCCAGCGTCGGCGCGGGTGCTGCCCAGCTGTGCACTGGCTGACCAGCGTTCGTCGTTCCACGCCGCCTTCAGGTCATAGGTGCGCGACTCCGTGGTGGCCCAGCGGCTCTGCAGGTCGAAGATCGACAGCGCGTTCTTCATCTTGCCGCCGGTGACGATGCCATCCTTGATGGTGATGTCGGTCAGCTTGTCCGCGCTGTTGAAATTGTTGCCCGGGTTGATGAACATCGGGTGCGCCTGATGGTCATAGCTGGCATCGATGGCGAACGCGTTGAACTCGATGTCGAGCTTGTCCACCGGCTTGGCCTGCAGGCTCAGCGTGTAGATGTCGCGCTTGCGTTCCTGCTCGAAGAAGGCCGCGCCTGCGGAGTTGACGCCGATGGCGTTGGGGTTGGCACGGATGGCATCGGCGCACGCGCCGGCGCAGTTGCCGTTGGCGATGGAGGCGTTGAACGCGCTGGCGGTGATGACATTGAACGACTCGAAGCCTTCGCGGCGGATGTTCTCTTCGTCACGCTGGGCGGAGAACACCACGCCGAAATTCTCGGCCTGGTTCTTCCAGCCCACCAGCAGTGCGGCGTTCGGATCGGTGGAGCTTGCGACTTCGTTGCGGGTTACGCCGACCTGGCCGGAGATCGTCAACGGCCTGTCCAGATCCAGTGGCTTGCGGGTGGAGATCATCACGCTGCCGCCGATCGAGCCTTCATCCAGGCGCGCTTCGGGGGACTTGAATACTTCGACCTTGCCCACCAGCTGCGGTGCCAGCAGTGAGTAGTTGAAAGTACGGGTGGGGAAGTCGGACATGTTCCAGTCGCCGGAGGCGATGGTCTGGCCGTTGAGGAGGGTGCGGTTGAGTGAAGGGTCGGTGCCGAGGATGCTGACGCGCTCACCCTGGCCGAAAGCGCGATCGATGGCGATGCCGGGGATGAGGGTCATCGCTTCAGCGACGTTGGTGGCGGGGAACTTGCCCACGTCCTCGGCGGTGATCACATCGACGATGGCATCGGCGTTGCGCTTGGTTTCCAGTGACTGCTGGAGGCTGGCGCGGATGCCGGTGACGACAACACGATCAAGCTCGGTGGCATCCGGCTTCGTATCCTGGGCGACAGCGGAAAAGCTGAGCGCCAGACAGCTGACGATGGCCGCGGTTAGCGGTGACTTGCGATGGTTCAAAGGTCTCTCTCCCTTTGCTGATGGATGGTCGACATGGAGATGCCGTCCAGTTGTTTCCGCGCCGATAGGTGCGCGGAGAAGTCCAGCGGCCGGATGGCGCCGCGTTGAAAGCGGGGTAAGGCGACGAACGAACTGCGTGCGTGGCTGTCAGTGACTGGCAGTGCTGCCGTTCACCCGAGGGTCGTGCGGTGGTTGGGCAGTGTTGAAGGCAAGCGTCATCAGCGCCCGAATTGCCGCGTTATGGCGGCGCGCGGGACGCGCGGCGGGAGTTGCATGGGTGATGAAGGGCGGCGCCTGCTTGTCCACGTCGTGCCTCGATGGCGGGTTGAACGCGTAATGACTGTTGTTCAGCTGCGCAGGGAGTTTGCTATCAAAGTGGCGCATTTTGCAAAAATAATTTTCATTGAAAATTCATGGCGGCGCGACGCTGTTTTCATCTGAATTTCGCTTTTTTTATGCAATTTTCTTCGTGAAAACGAGTTCTATTTCACGCTGGATGGCGGCGAACGTGAAAAGTTTGTTTTCAAAATGAAAATATTGTTCATGATGAATTCATTGATAATTTGAATTCCGTTCTTCCGCTGTAGGTGTGCCGGTGGGCGCGTTTGTCGGCGCTCGCTCAAAGGCAGTGGCGAAAGGGAGTTACGGGCCATCGGGCGGGATGAGCGATGGCCTTGCGCTGGCATCGCCCGCCGTAATCGCACCGCTTCACACGCAGGGCACGAACGTGGTGGGAGTGGCTTTACCGAAAGTTGAAGCAAAAAAAACGGGCCTGGAAAACCCAGGCCCGCTGGAGGAGAAAAACAGCGGAAAACAGGTGAAGCGGTTGGTGCCGGCTTAGAAGGCGAAGCGCAGCGAAGCGTTGTAGCGACGACCGCTCAGGTAAGCGCCGCGCAACAGCTGCTCGGTACCGGAGTAGCTGTGGTACTTCTCATCAAGCAGGTTCATGCCTTCCAGCGCCACGGTCAGGTTGTCGGTGATCTTGTACGACAGCGACGCATCAACCGAGGTGTAGTCCATGGTCCACAGGTCGCGACCGCCGCTGACGTTGGTGAAGTACTTGTCGCGCCAGTTGTAGGTCACGCGTGCCGCGAACTTGTCGTTCTCGAAGAACGGGGCGATGTTGAACTGGTTCTTGGAGTTGAACGGCAGCGGACGCCCGTTGGTCGCTTCACCATCGGAGTAGGTGTAGTTGGCGACGATGCCGAAGCCCATGCCGAAGTTCTGCTGCCATGCCAGTGAAACGCCCTTGATCTTTGCATCGCCAGCGTTCTGCGGGCGGTCCACCAGGTAGGAGTCTTCACGGCTCTGGTTGATGTTCCAATGCGTTTCCTTGCGCGAGGCCATCAGGATGTAGTCGGAAATGTCACGGTAGAAGACCGAGCCGGCCAGGATTGCATCCTTCGAGAAGTACCACTCGGCCGAGAAATCCAGGTTGGTCGACAGATACGGCTTCAGATCCGGATTGCCGCCGCCGCCGGTCAGCTGCTGGTCGGACAACCACATGTAGCTGGAGAGGTCCGCATAGCTTGGGCGTGCCATGGTCTTGGCGGCAGAGAAACGCAGCACCAGGTCTTCGCTGGCGTCGAAGGCCAGGTTCAAGTTTGGCAGGGCGTTGTTGTACTTGCTCGGCTTGACCTTCCACTCGTACTTGTCTTCCGGACACGCCGGGACATTGACTGTGCACGCATAGGCGCCGCTGCCGACATCGGTCTGCACATAACGCAGGCCGATGTTGCCGCGCAGACGATCGAAGCTGAAATCAGCCTGCACATAGGCAGCCTTGATGTCTTCCTCGATGGTCCAGGTGTTGCGGGCGAACTCGCCGTTGCCCAGCGTGGTCGGAACCGGCGCGTCCTGCCAGGGTGCCAGCCACTTGTTGCTCTTGACGTAATCGGCCAACGCCCAGCCGTCGATCGTGAAACGGTTGGCCAGATCACCATAGCCACCAAAGCCACTCAGATAATTGCCCGGCAGCGGACGCGGATTGAACATGTCCGCAGTGGCGTCGCCGTAGCCCTGGATCGAAGCCAGCACGACGCCGCGCTGGATCTGCCCGGTTTCATGCGAGCGCTGTTTGTAGCCGGCTCGGATCATGTACACCGGTGAATCCAGCTTCAGGCCGAAATCGATCTGGCCGTAGGTTTCCTTGTCCAGCGTCGGCTTCTCAACCAGGTTGCCGCCCCAGCCCGAAGCCCAGTTGCCTTCTGCCGGCGGGTTGGTGTGCCACGGGTTGGCGTAGCCGCCGTCCATCTTGAACTGTTCCGGGTTGGTGAACGGATTGTCGCCGTGGAAGGTCAGGCTGCCCGGATTCTTCGGGCCGCCAGCGATTGACCACGTGTAGTCCGCGCTGCCCAGGAAGCTGCCGTAGACCTGTTCCGGGCCGCCTTCGGCCTTGGTATGGCCGATATGGGTGGAGAGGAACCAGCGCTCGTCGTTCCACGTTGCCTTGATGTCGTAGGTTTCAGATTCCACCTTGGCGCGACGATTCTGCAGATCGAACGCCATGCGGCCACCCTTGTTGGTGCCGCTGGTCATCAAACCGTTTTCGATGGTGACGTCGGTCAAGGTCATCAGGCCGCCATAGGCATTGCCCGGCCAAGCGAACATGGACTGCGCCATGTGATCGAAGTTGGCATCAATCTTCAACGCATTCAGTTCGATATCCAGTTGTTCGACCGGCTTGAACTGAAGCGACGCGGAGAAGGTGTCGCGCTCGCGCTTCTGTTCGAAGAAGTGTGCGCTCATCGAGCCGGGACCCACGGCCTCCGGGTTTGCTTTCAGTGCATCGGCACAGGCGCCCTGGCAGGTGCCGGGCAGTTTCGGCTGGCTGCCGTCCGGGTTGGCCGGGACCGACCAGTCGGTGTTGGTGTTGTTGACCGAACCCCAGGAGCCGTTGCCATTGAGGTAATCCTTGGCCTTTACGGTGCCGTAGGATTCGATACCGTCACGGCGGATGCTCTCGCGCGCGGACTGCGCCGAAATGATGAAGCCAAAGTTTTCAGCATCATTCTTCCAGCCGAAAGCGGCCGATGCGCTGGGGTCGGTTTTGTCGACGCGGTCGTTGCGGCTGAAGCTGACGCGGCCGTTGACGCTGATCTTTTCCGGCATGTCCAGCGGCTTGCGCGTGGAGATGTTGACGGTGCCGCCAACCGAGCCCTCATCCAGGCGAGCTTCCGGCGATTTGAATACTTCCACCTTGCCGACCAGCTCAGGTGCCAGAAGCGAGTAGTTGAAGGTACGGGTTGGGAAGTCGGACATGTTCCAGTCGCCCGAGGCGATGGACTGGCCATTGAGCAGCGTGCGGTTCAGTGCCGGGTCGGTGCCAAGGATGGAAACCTTCTCACCCTGGCCGTAAGCACGGTCGATGGTGACACCGGGGATGATGGTCATCGCCTCGGCCACGTTGGTGGCCGGGAACTTGCCGACATCTTCTGCGGTGATGACGTCGACGATGGCATCGGCGTTGCGCTTGGTTTCCAGCGACTGCTGAAGACTGGCGCGGATGCCGGTGACGACAACGCGGTCGAGGTCGGTCGCATCGGGCTGTGCGTCCTGGGCCATGGCCGGGAAGCTCAAACACGTGACGATTGCGGCGGATAGTACGGACTTGCGGTACCTCATGATGTCTCTCCTCATCATTGATGGAATCCGGCGTGCTGGCCGGCAGCTGCTGGGTGGGAATCCATGCATGGACGGGCCGCCACATGCATCTGCGTTACTGCGGAAGGCGGTGCGCCGGGGTCGGTTTCCCTGCGTCCCAGATACCAACTGGCGGCGCCGATGACGCCCAGTTGCCCGTGCTCTACCAGCTTCACGGGAATGCTTTGCAACGCCTTGGTCATCGGTCCCTTGTTGAGGAAGCGTTCGACGAAGGTGCTGTTCAAAAGAAATTGACTGATCTTTGGCAGGATGCCGCCGGCCAGATAGATGCCGCCCTGCACGCCATAGAGCAGGGCCATGTCGCCGATGGTGGAGCCGAGGATTCCACAGAACAGCTGCAGGGTTTCCACAGCCAACGGATCGCTGCCATCACAGGCGGCGGCACTCACGGCATCGGGCGTCGCATGCGTGGGCGAGGTGCCACGCACCGCGCACAGCGCGTTGTAGAGGTTGAGCAGGCCGGGGCCGGACAGCGCCTGTTCGATGGAGACATGGCTGCGGTCGCGCAACATCTGCTGCAACACGGCCATTTCCAGTTCGGTGGTGGCGGCCAGCGACGCCTGACCGGCTTCGGTAGCCAATACGACGGAGCGGTTGCCAACCGGAATCCAAACCGCTGCACCCAGGCCGGTACCCGGGCCAATGACCAAGGTGGGGCCGCGCGGCGCGTCGGCCGGGCCGGTGAGCTGCAGCACCTGGCTCGCACTGATGTGCGCGGCGGCGTGGGCGACGGCTTCGAAATCGTTGACCAGATGCACCGCCTCGAACCCCAGGTCCTGGCGGATGCGGTTGGACGACAGCGGCCAGGGCAGGTTGGCGGTGATCACGGTGCCGTCCGGCAGTGCGTAGCCAGCGGTGGCGATGACGCAGGCGGCCAGCGTCGACCGCTCGACCGGGAACTCGGCAAGGATCGCGCTGAGGCTGGGGTAGTCGGCGCAGCGGTATTGGCGATAGGCCAGCATCGACAGCGGCGCGCCCGCATCCTCTCCTGGTTGCAGTAGGCCCACGCGGACATGGGTACCGCCCACGTCGGCGGCCAGCAAGGCGGCTGAAGTGGAGGTGGTCAGCTTGGACATGGTGTTCAACCTGGCAACCACGGAATCCCCCGGGAGTTCGCACGACGCCTGTTGGTGTCGCGGTATCGGGAGTGTCATTGCTATGTGACAACGATGTCAAGCTGCTATGCAAAAAATTTTCAAGATGACACTTGCCGGTGATTGCTATCTATCTAGATGATTTGCAGGGAAATTTTTATTTCATATGAAATTGCAATGGCGGGGATTGGCGCTCTGAGAGGAATCTTGTTGATCGCGTGAAAATTTTGGCAGGTCAACTGGCGCAGCCGGATGACAACAGCGGCCGGTAGTGTCGAGGCTCGCTAGGCAGGGGCATTGCCGAGGAAAGCCTCAGCGCAGCATGGCTGCGCCCTACAAAGCAGAAGGCCACCGCGAGGGTGGCCTTCTGCATGCATCACGCGGCGGCGATCACTTGCCCGGTTCGAGCTTGATCCAATCCAGCGTCCACATGTTCGGACGGGTATCACCGGTGAAGCGCACGCACAGATCGCCGCGCGTTGCCGGTGCGGTGATGGCCGCTTCCAGCTCCACGAAGCCATCGGCGCCCGGGGTCGCCGGCAGCGGCACCGAGGCCAGCGGCTTGCCTTCGCAGTTGGCCAGGATCTCCAACTCACCGTGCCTGCTGCGTGCCGGCGCGAACTTGCGCGACGGCTCGTCGTGGGCCAGCTGGAAGTTGTACGGAATGCGACCCACCCGCACCTTCACCTTGCTGATGCCTGCCAGGTTCACGTCCGACCACAACCAGCATGGGTTGAAAATGTTGACGTTGAAGATGGCGCGCTCGCCTTCCGCCGGACCATCGTCTTCCAGCCGCAGCAGCAGCTTGCCGCCGTTCGGGCACAGGCCCAGCTGCGTGTCATCACGCGTCAACAGCGATTCGGCAGTGAAGTCATAGGCACGCGTTGCCGCCAGCGGCTTGCCGTCGAAGAACGCAGCGGCGCGTACTTCGCTGGGAACCTTCAGCTGCAGTGGCTGGCTGTACAGCGGCGCGTTGGCGGTGACATCGCTGCCGTCGAGCGTGTAGTGCACCGGGTAGCCGAGCGGATTGACGAGCGTGACATCGGCGGTGCCGGTGACATGGTCGCCCTTGTCCAGCACGTCCACCTGGAACGGCGTCTGCGCGTAGCGGATGCCCATGGCCTGGTAGCGCTGCAGCTGGCGCGGCAGGCGCTGCAGGAAGTTGCTGAAATTGCGCTTGTCCTGCGGGCTCCAGCCGGTTTCAGCAACCGCGGCCAGACGCGGGAACAGGTTGTGTTCCAGACGAACATCATTGCGCGTGTGCTCGTTGAACATGTTGGCCTGCAGGCCAAGGATGTGCGAACGCTTGTCGGCGGCAAGTTCGGCCGGCACCGGCTCGAACTCATAGGCCTTCTGCAGCGGAATGGTCGTCGGGCGGCCGGGCACTTCGTACGGCGACTCGGTCTGCAGGTAATCCATGTACATGTGGGTGACCGGTGACATCACCACATCGTGGCCTTCGCTGGCGGCTTTCAGGCCACCTTCGGTGCCGCGCCACGACATCACCGTGGCTTCCGGCGGCAGGCCGCCTTCGAGGATTTCATCCCAGCCGATCAGGCGCCGATCATGCTGCTCCAGGAATTTCTCCAGGCGCTTGATCATGTGGCTCTGCATTTCCATCTCGTCCTTCAGGCCGAGTTCGCGCATGTGCGCCTGCACGCGTTTGGATGCGATCCACTGATCCTTCACCGCTTCATCGCCACCCACATGCACGTACTTGGCCGGGAACATGGCGATCACCTCTTCCAGCACGTTCTCGATGAACTGCAGCGTGCTTTCTTCGGTGTTGAACAGGTTTGGCAGCACGCCCCATTCGCTGGAAGTGATCAACTTCTGGTCGGTGACGCCCAGCTCCGGGTAAGCGGCGATGGCGGCAGTGGCATGGCCGGGGACGTCGATCTCCGGAATCACCTGGATATGCAGCCGTGCGGCATAGGCGATGATTTCGCGGATCTGATCCTGCGTGTAGTAGCCGCAATAAGTACGCGGCTGGCCGGTGGCGGCATCAACCCCGGCATCGCCGAGCGGTACGCGGCAGCTGCCCACTTCGGTGAGCTTGGGGTAACGCTTGATTTCCATGCGCCAGCCCTGGTCGTCGGTCAGGTGCCAATGGAAGGTATTGAGTTTGTGCTGCGCCATTGCATCGAGGATCTTCTTGATCTCGTCCATGCTCTGGAAGTGGCGTGCCGAGTCGAGCATGAAGCCGCGCCACGGGAAGCGCGGCGTGTCCTTGATGGTGGCTGCGGCAACATGCCCCGGGTTGTCACCGGTGAGCAGCTGCATGGCGGTGACGGCACCGTAGAACAGGCCAACATCGTCACCGGCACTGACGTCGATGCCGGTGTTGGAGACCTTCAGTTCATAACCTTCAGCAGTGTTGGTGGCCGATGGATCGAGGCGGAAGCGGATCTTCGCCTTGCTGGCGTTGTCGGCCACGGCGAGCGTGGGGCCACCATTGCGCGCCAGCATCTGCACGAACTGGCCGGCAGCGCGGTGTGCGGCCTCGTCGTTGCCGCCGACCAGGTCCGAGCCCTTCAGTACGAAGTCCTTTCCGGTCGTTGCCTGGTAGTTGGCCGGCAAGGGGACCAGCGACGGCGTGGCGGCAGTATCGGCCGCATGTGCCTGCAGGGCGGAAAGGCCAAGCAGCACGCAGCTGCTGAGCCAAGGCGCGCGGCTGCGCTTGAGGGACTTCGTCATGGGCGGAGCTCCTGTTCTGTTCTTTGGATGTTCGGTGAAAGCGTATGCAAGGCCTGATGGTAGTGCCGAGCTGTGCTCGGCAGGGAGGCGTAGCGTCATTGCAAAAAAAACGCCGGGCCCGGAATGATCCAGGCCCGGCGCGTCACACTAACCGGCGATGCTGCGTGCCGGGATGGCTCAGTACTTGAAGCGGAAGTTCAGGTAGTACTGACGACCGTTCTCATAGAACGCACTCGGGATGACCGAGCTCTGGTAGTACTTGAGGGTCGGGTTGTTGAGGTTCAGGGCATCGAAGCTGACGCTCAGCCAATCGGTTGCCTTGTAGCTCAGCGACAGCGACAGGGTGCCGAAGTCGTCCTGGTAGTACGGGCTCGGGCCCTTCAGGCCGATAAGGAACGACGAACGGTAGGTGTAGCTGACGCGTGCACCGAAGGTGTCGTTCTCGAAGTAACCGCCCACGTTGTAGGTGTTCTTCGAGGTGCCCAGCAGGTTGTTGCTGCCATCGGCCCAGGTGTGCGAGGTGCTGCCATCGGCGTAGGTGTAGTTGGCGTTGACGCCGAAGTTGTCGCCGATCGGCTGTTCATAGGCGACTTCGACACCGGTGACCTTGCCGTTGGAATTGACCGGCACGGCGACCTGGTAGGCCTCCAGCTGGTTGGTCAGCTCACTGAACAGCATCTGCGTTTCGGTACCGAAGGCCACATAGTCCTTCAGGTTCATCGAGTACGCACCCACCGACAACAGACCGCGCGGCATGAAGTACCACTCGATGTTGGCATCGAAGTTGGTCGACAGCACCGGCTTCAGGTTCGGGTTGCCGCCGCCGCCCACGCGGCTCAGGTCCGAGCCCCACGAAGAAGCGCCCAGTGCCGAGAAGTCCGGCAGTGTCTGGGTCTGCGACGCGGCGAAGCGGAACACGAGGTCGTCACTCATGTCGAACTTGATGTTCGCGCTCGGCAGGATGCGGTCGTGCTTGTTGTTGTAGGCCAGTGCCTTCCACTTGCCGAACAGGCTGCTGACGTCGGCGTTGGCGATATCAGCGACAGCCTGGTAGGTGTTGATGTCCTGGTCGATGTTGACGTAACGCAGGCCGACATTGCCGCTCCAGCGGTCGCCCACGAAGTTGGCCTGCACGTAACCGGCGAAGTTCTTCTCCTCCACCTTCCACTCGGCACCGTAGTTGTGGCGACCGGTCGGGCCGTCATTGTTGGACAGCCAGTCGGAATTGTTGAGGATGGCGTCCTTCAGTGCGCCCGGGGTGAAGTACCACAGCTTGCGCGGGAAGTTGCCGCCGATGCCGCCGGCAAAACCGCCCGGGAAGTTGGCGGTGGCGCCGTTCTTCAGTTCAGACCAGATATCGCCCGGGCTGGCGCCTTCCGGCGACAGCGCTTCGCGCTTGTGGTCGGCATAACGCACGCCGAAATCGATCGAGCTCAGCGTGCCGCTGTCGAAGTACTGGCTGAAGTCGGCGGTGAACCACTTCTCCTTGTCCTCGGCGGTGACTTCCTGGTTGCCCCAGGTGCCGAAGCTGGTGACGCCGGCCGGGCTGATGTCGCCGCCGACGTTCCAGTCGATAGGCTTGCCGGCGCCGTGCGTGGTCCAGTTTGCGCCGCCGCCGTTGGCAGCGGTCACCTCAGCAATGAACTGACGCGGGGTCGAGCCGGTGCCCTTGGTGCTGCCGGCCTGGAACTTGGCGTTCAGGGTGTCATTGATCTGCCAATCCGCATCGGCAGTGATGTAGCTGCTCTTGGCGGTGGCTTCGCGGTAGATCATGTCGTACACGGCATAGTCGCGACCGGCCTGGCCGGTGAAGTTGGCGTTGGTCAGCACGCCATTCTTGACCACGTAGCCCGCATCCGGCGCCTGGCCCGGACGGGTGACGTTGCCGTCGTCGTCCTTCACGTCGCCCATGATGGACGAGCCCCACAACATGAAGTTGCGGTTGTAGTTGTTGGCGTCCATCTTCGAGCTGAAGCCTTCCAGGCCCAGCGTCAGGTTGTCGGCCGGCTTGAACTGCAGTGCGACCAGGCCGCCCTTGCGCTCGCGGGTCTGTTCGAACAGGGTCGAGCCCAACAGGCTGGGGGCGTATACGCCAGCCAGGTCCGGATTGCTCTGTGCAACCGTGCCTTTCGGGTCGATCTGGAAGAAGCCCGACGGGATTTCCTGTGCTTCGCGGCGCAGTTCACGCTTCTGGCTGAAAGCCTGCACCATCACGCCGAAGGTGCCTTCGTCATTCTTGTAGTTGAACAGGCCCGACAGCTGCGGATCGTTGGACTTAGCCGAATCCGAACGCACTGCGCCGATCGAAGCTTCAGCGGTGATCTGGTTGGCGAATTCCAGTGGCTTGCGGGTGATGATGTTGACGGTACCGGTGGTGCCGCCGTCCTGCAGCTTGGCCTGCGAGGACTTGTTCACTTCCACCGAGCTGACCAGCTCGGACGGCAGCAGGGTGTAGCTGACGCTACGGCCCACGTTGCTGCCCTGGCTGAGCACAAACCAATCGGCCGAACCGACGCTGTGGCCGTTGATCAGGGTCTGGGTCAGGCTCGGGCTGGTGCCGCGCAGGCTGACGCGGTCGGCTTCGTCGAAGCCGCCTTCGTCGGCGCTGGAAGAGCTGATGTTCACGCCCGGCAGGCGCTGCAGGGTGTCGGCCACGTTGTGCGCCGGCAGCTTGCCGACGTCTTCAGCGGTGACCACTTCAACGCGCGAATTGGCTTCGCGCTTGGTGTCCAGCGACTTTTCCATCGAGCCACGGATACCGGTGACGGTAACGGTGTCCAGATCGGTCGCAGTGGGGGCGGCTTCCTGCGCGTGGGCACTGAAAGCAAGGCAGCTGACGATCGCTGCAGAAAGCAGGGTCTTGCGATGCATGTTGTCTCTCCTCAACATCGGGTTGGATGGCACTGGCGTGCCGCGGTGTTCGTGTCGCTTTACTGCTGTCTTGCTGGTGGATCTGTTGCTTATGCTGCGAAGGCTTTGGTTGCCGTCTTTTCCAGATACCAACTGGCGGCGCCGATGACGCCCAGTTGCCCGTGCTCTACCAGCTTCACGGGAATGCTTTGCAACGCCTTGGTCATCGGCCCCTTGTTGAGGAAGCGTTCGACGAAGGTGCTGTTCAAAAGGAATTGGCTGATCTTCGGCAGGATGCCGCCGGCCAGATAGATGCCGCCCTGCACGCCATAGAGCAGGGCCATGTCGCCGATGGTGGAGCCGAGGATTCCGCAGAACAGCTGCAGGGTTTCCACGGCCAGCGGGTCGCTGCCATCACAGGCGGCGGCGCTCACGGCATCGGGCGTTGCATGCGTGGGCGTGGTGCCGCGCACCGCGCACAGCGCGTTGTAAAGATTGAGCAGGCCGGGGCCGGACAAGGCCTGTTCGATCGAGACATGGCTGCGGTCGCGCAACATCTGCTGCAACACGGCCATTTCCAGTTCGGTGGTCGCGGCCAGCGACGCCTGACCGGCTTCGGTAGCCAATACGACGGAGCGGTTGCCAACCGGAATCCACACCGCTGCACCCAGGCCGGTACCCGGGCCAATGACCAAGGTGGGGCCGCGCGGCGCGTCGGCCGGGCCGGTGAGCTGCAGCACCTGGCTCGCACTGATGTGCGCGGCGGCGTGGGCGACGGCTTCGAAATCGTTGACCAGATGCACCGCCTCGAACCCCAGGTCCTGGCGGATGCGGTTGGACGACAGCGGCCAGGGCAGGTTGGCGGTGATCACGGTACCGTCCGGCAGTGCGTAGCCGGCGGTGGCGATGACGCAGTCGGCTACCGCATTGGTATGGCTGGCGAAGTCGGCAAGGATCGCGCTGAGGCTGGGGTGATCGGCGCAACGGTATTTGCGGTAGGACAGCACGTCGATGGCGTGCCCTTCACCCACGCCCGGCTGGATCAAGCCGACGCGGACATGGGTGCCGCCGACGTCGGCGGCGAAGAACGGCCGGGCGGCGCAGTCGTAACGGGTGGTCTGCAGCGGGGGGACGACAGCGGTCACTCGATTTCCCTATGGCGATGGCCAGCGCCCGACAGGACGCCATTCGGGGGCCGAGTCTGTAATCCTTCTGACAACGATGTCAACGAATAATTGCAAGTTTCGATGCTGCACTGCAGCGCTTCCGCGCAAACTCTGCAATCAC
Organism: Stenotrophomonas humi; assembly: GCF_001431415.1. Lineage (GTDB taxonomy): Bacteria > Pseudomonadota > Gammaproteobacteria > Xanthomonadales > Xanthomonadaceae > Stenotrophomonas > Stenotrophomonas humi. Next base: position 37,550 of record NZ_LDJI01000010.1, read on the forward strand.
CGTATTTGTTGCATTCGATAACGTCATCAACGTTGCATCAAGGGTTTTGGGGGGTAAACCCTGAGCGGTCCGGCCTTGCGCCGGTTTGTGGGCGTATTGCGGTGTTCTGCTAGCCGACACGCATTGTTGACAAACCTGTCGGCAGCAAACAATAAATGTGACAACGTTGTTCCCACATGATCACCTGACGGCCTGATCCGTTTCCCGCATCTGCAGGAGCCTTGCCCATGTCTGCTGTTCCCGCTTCTTCGCCGCGTACCGGTACGGCGTCGTCCATCGCCATCGTCGGCGTGCTGTTTTTCATCCTTGGCTTCTTCACCTGGCTCAACGGGCCGCTCATCACCTTCGTGCAGTTGGCTTTCCAGGTCAGCGAGATTTCCGCATTCCTGGTGCTGATGGTGTTCTACCTCTCGTACTTCTTCCTCGCGATTCCAGCGTCATGGATCCTGCGCCGGACCGGCATGAAGAAGGGCCTGGCCCTGAGCCTGATGGTGATGGCGGTCGGGGCAGCGGCGTTCGGTCAGTTCGCCACCTGGCGCATTTTCCCGGGCGCACTGGCGAGCCTGTTCGTGCTCGGCGGTGGCATGGCATTGCTGCAGACCTCGGTCAATCCATACATCTCCATCCTCGGCCCGATCGAAACCGCGGCGCGCCGCATCGCATTGATGGGCATCTGCAACAAGATCGCCGGCATCCTCGCGCCGCTGCTGCTTGGCTCGCTGGTACTGCATGGGGTAGGCGACCTGGCCGCTGAAGTGGCCAAAGCGGATCCGGCAACCCGTGAAGCGCTGCTCGATGGCTTTGCCGGCGGCATTCGTGGCTTCTACATGGTGATGTTCGCGATTCTGCTGGTGGCTTCGGTCGCCGTGCTGATGTCGCCGCTGCCGGAAGTCAGTGCCGAGGAATCCAACTCCGCGCCGGGTCAGGGGGGCGGTGCGGCCAAGCAGAGCATCTTCCAGTTCCCGCACCTGTGGCTGGGTGTGATCTGTCTGTTCCTGTATGTGGGCGTTGAAGTGATGGCCGGTGATGCCATCGGCACCTACGGCCATGCGTTTGGCCTGCCGCTGGACCAGACCAAGTTCTTCACTTCCTTCACCCTGTTCGCGATGCTGGTGGGTTATCTCGCCGGCCTGCTGCTGATCCCGCGTTATATCTCGCAGGAAAAGTACCTGGCCGTGTCAGCGGTGCTGGGTGTGCTGTTCACCCTGGGGGCCTTCTTCACCCACGGCTACGTGTCGGTGGGCTTCGTGGCCGCGCTGGGCTTTGCCAACGCCATGATGTGGCCGGCAATTTTCCCGCTGGCCATCCGTGGCCTGGGGCGCTTCACCCAGACCGGTTCGGCCCTGCTGGTGATGGGTATCGCCGGTGGCGCGATCATTCCGCAGGCCTTCGCCCTGCTCAAGCACGCGTACCCGGAAGACTTCCAGATGGTGTTCGCGGCGCTGATGATCCCCTGCTACCTGTACATCCTGTATTTCGGCACGGTCGGACATAGCGCGGGCAAGGCACGTGGCGCCTGAATCGAGCATCATGGCGGCCATCAAGCCAACGCAGGAACCGGTTATGCGTAGACCCACCATCAAGGATGTTGCCGAGCGGGCCAAGGTATCGCTGAAGACCGTCTCGCGGGTCATCAACAACGAGCCTTCGGTGATGCAGGCCACGCGCGCGCGCGTACTGCGCGCCGTGGCGGAACTGGATTACGAACCGGATCCGTCCGCACGCAACCTGCGCAGCAACACCACCTTCGTGATCGGGCTGGTGTATGACAACCCCAATCCGTACCACATCATCGGTGTGCAGAACGGCGTGTTGTCGGCGTGTCGAGAGACCGGCTTCGGCCTGCAGATCCACCCGTGCGATTCCACCTCGCCAATGCTGGCCGAGGAGCTGGCCGACTGGGTGCAGCGCTCGCGCCTGGCGGGTCTGGTGCTGACCGCGCCGATGTCCGAGCGCCCGGAACTGGTCGCCGCGCTCAACGCGCGTGGCATCAAGACGGTGCGCATCATCGCCGCCACCGAAGACCCGGGCGATGGTCCGTGCGTGTTCGTTGACGACCGCGATGCCGCTTACGAAATCACCGAGCACCTGATCCAGCTGGGCCACCAGCGCATCGGTTTCCTGTGGGGCGGCACCTCGCACCATTCCAGTGGCGAACGCTATGCCGGCTACGAAGCGGCGCTGAAGGATTACGGCATCCCGCTGGACAAGCACCTGGTGATTCCGGGTGATTACACCTTCGACGATGGCTTCCGCGGTGCGCGCCGCTTGCTGGCACTGCGTGAACCGCCGACCGCCATCTTCGGCTCCAACGATGAAATCGCCGCCGGCGTGCTGGCGGCGGCCAATTCAGCCGGCTTGAACGTGCCGTACGACCTGTCCATCGCCGGTTTCGAGGACAGCCCGTTCTCGCGCCAGTCGTGGCCGGCGCTGACCACCGCCAAGCAGGCGACCGGCGATATCGCCCGGCACGCCGCGCGCTTGCTGATCAGCCAGCTGCGCAGCGATGCCTACGACGACAGTCCCCTGCAATTGCAGAACCAGGGCTTCGTGCCGCAGCTGGTGGTGCGTGGTTCCACCGCGCCGCTGCGTCAGCAGCCCGCGCGCCCCCCTTCAACTCCCCCCGACCTTTCCGAGTAATGATCCATGGCACTGCCGAGTGAGACGCAAACCCTGATGTTCCGCGAGGCTGCCGAAAGCGCCTCCGTCATCGCCGCCCAGTTCGCCCGCAACCGTGACGTGGTCCAGGCCCTTGCGACCGACCTGCGGCAGAGCCCGCCGCCGTTCGTTGTGACGTGCGCACGCGGCAGTTCCGATCACGCGGCAACCTATGCCAAGTACCTGTTCGAGACCCAACTGGGGCTCGTGACGGCCTCGGCATCGCCGTCGGTGGGTTCGGTCTATGAAGCACCGCTGCAGGTACGCGGTGCGCTGTACATCGTGATCTCGCAGTCGGGCAAGAGCCCGGACCTGCTGCGCAATGCCGAAGCCGCCAAGGCCGCTGGCGCACGCGTGGTGGCGCTGGTCAACGTCGAGGATTCGCCGCTTGCGCTGCTGGCCGACACGGTGATCCCGCTGGGCGCCGGTGCCGAGCGCAGTGTTGCCGCGACCAAGAGCTACCTCGCTTCGCTGGCTGCAATCCTGCAGTTGGGTGCGTACTGGAAGAACGATCCGACGCTGATTGCCGCGCTTGATGCATTGCCGGCGGCGATGTCCAAGGCATGGGAGTGCGATTGGACCGCACTGACCGATGGTCTGGTCGAAGCGCACAACCTGTTCGTACTGGGCCGGGGCCCGGGCCTGGCCGCCGCGCAGGAAGCCGCCCTCAAGTTCAAGGAAACCTGCGGCCTGCATGCCGAAGGCTACAGCTCGGCCGAAGTGAAGCACGGCCCGATGGCGCTGGTCGGCAAGGATTTCCCGGTGCTTGCGTTTGCGCAGCCCGATGAAACCGGCACCGGTACCCGCGCGGTGGCCGAAGAATTCGCCGCGCGTGGTGCGCACGTATGGCTGGCGGGTGAGGGCGGCAGCCTGCCGACCGTTGCTGCACCGCATGCCTTGTGCGCGCCGCTGCTGACCATCCAGAGTTTCTACCGCGCGATCAATGCGCTGGCGCTGCGCCGTGGCAACAACCCGGACCTGCCGCCGCATCTGAACAAGGTCACGGAAACGGTCTGATGAAAACCGTACTGCGCAATGGCCGCATTCTTGTCGGCGAGGACTTCCGTGACGATGTTGCCGTCGTGATCGAGGACGACCGCATCGTTGCGGTCGTGGCGGCGGATGATGCCGCCGTTGCCGGTGCTGAGATGCAGGTGGATCTGGGCGGTGGCTGGCTGATGCCGGGCTTCATCGATGCCCAGGTCAACGGCGGCGGCGGTGCGTTGTTCAACAACCAGACCGATGTCGATGCGCTGCGCACGATGGTTGCCGGTCACCGCAAATATGGCACCACCGGCATGCTGCCGACGCTGATCAGCGATGACGTCGAGGTGATGGCGCGTGCGGTGCAGGCCACGCGTGAAGCCATCGCGGCGAAGCTGCCGGGCGTGCTCGGCATCCACCTGGAAGGCCCGTACATCGCGCCTGCGCGCAAGGGCACGCATGACGCCGGCAAGTTCCGCGTCCCGGATGCCGATGAAGTGCGCATGGCCACGTCGCTGGACAACGGCGTCACCCTGATCACGCTCGCGCCGGAACGCGTGCCGTTACAGACCATCAAGCAGATGGTGGCCAATTGCGCCATCGTCGCCGCCGGCCATACCGCCGGCACCTATGATGAAATCCGCGCCGGTCTGGATGCGGGCGTCACTGGCTTCACGCATCTGTACAACGCCATGTCACCGCTGCAGGGGCGCGATCCCGGTGCGGTGGGCGCGGCGCTGGAGGATGCCGACAGCTGGTGCGGTGTGATCGTCGATGGCGTGCACGTGCATCCGGCCAGCCTGCGCGTTGCGCTGGCAGCCAAGCCGCGTGGCAAGGTGTTCCTGGTGACGGATGCGATGCCGATGGTCGGCTCGGACAATCCCGCGTTCGAGCTGTATGGCGAAGTGATCACCGCCGTCGATGGGGTGGTGCGCAATGCGGCCGGTTCGCTGGCGGGCTCGGCGCTGGACATGGTCACGGCGGTGCGCAACACGGTGAACCTGCTCGGTTTGCCGCTGGCGGAAGCCTCGCGCATGGCTTCGACCTATCCGGCACAGTTCCTCGGTCTGGATGATCGTTACGGTCATATCGCAGCGGGCTACCAGGCAGATTTCGTGTGGCTGGATCAGGACATGCAGGTCCAGGCGACCTGGATTTCCGGTCAGCGCGACTGAGTCAGCTCTCGATGAACAAGCTCGCCCGTTACGCCTCGGTGGATGCCCTGCGGGGCATCACCGTGGCAGCCATGCTGCTGGTCAACAATCCCGGCAGCTGGAGCTACATTTACGCGCCGCTGCGGCATTCCGAGTGGCATGGCTGCACGCCGACGGATCTGGTGTTCCCGTTCTTCCTGGTGATTGTTGGCGTGTCCATCGCGCTGGGCGTGGTGCCGCGAGTGGAGCAGGGCGCGGATCGTGCCGCACTCAGCCGAACCTTGTTGGTGCGGGTGGTGCGCATTCTCGGTCTCGGTCTGCTGCTGCATGTTCTTGCGTGGTGGTGGCTGGATCTTCCGCACTACCGGCCATGGGGCGTGCTGCAACGTATTGGCCTGTGTTTTGCGGCCGCGGGGATGATTGCGATCTGGCTGCGGCCACGCACACAGTGGCTGTGCCTTGGCGTGCTGTTGTCCGGCTACGCCGCATTGCTGGTAGCCGGCGGTTCGCTGGAGCCTTGGCTCAATCTGGCAAGTCGGGTTGATGCAACGCTGCTGGGGCCGCTGTTGTATCAGTACGACCCGGCCACGGGCCTCGGTCACGATCCGGAAGGCCTGCTGTCCACGCTGGGCGCACTGGCTTCGACGCTGATCGGCCTGCGGGCTGGCGCCATGCTGCGGCAGCGCCCCTGGCGATTGCTGCCGACCGCCGCGGTGTTGTTGATTGCAGGTTGGCTGTGGTCGCAATGGCTACCCTTCAACAAGAACCTGTGGACGCCTTCCTATGTGCTGTGGACCGCAGGGTGGGCGCTCGCCGCGCTGTGGCTGGCGCACATCCTGATTGATTGCAGGCAGTGGCCTGCGTTGGGTCGCCGCTTCGGGGTCAACGCCATCACCGCCTATGCCGGTTCCTCGGCCATGGTGCTGGCAATGATGGCCAGCGGCAGCTGGGGCTGGTTGTACACGCATGTGTTTGATCGCTTGATCACCCCGTTGGCTGGCGCCCAGGCCGCGTCACTGGCGATGGCGGTGGCGTTCCTCGCGCTGTGGTGGTTGCCGATGGCGTGGATGGACCGGCGCAGGATCTATCTGAAGGTCTAACAACCTCGACGGTAGAGCGGAGCCATGCTCCGCTGATGCGCTCCCGGTTTAGCCTCTGTCGAGCGTGGCTCGGCATTACAGGGTTGCTGTGGCGTTTGTGGCTGCAGTTGCAGGGTCTGCACCCTGTCGAAAGGCATGCTGTGGCGACATATGACTTCATCCTATGCTGCCGCCTGACCAGTCATGGAGCAGACGCGATGGTTGCTGAGAGGCGAGGGGTGTTGTTTCCGTTCTTTGGGTTGGCAGCAATTGCGTTGGCGTTTTCTGCCGACGCACAGCTGCCGACTGTGTCGGCACGTGAGCAGATGCTGACGTTGCTTGAGCGGGCCGCGCTGCACCGCGATCACGTGGATTGGCGCGGGTTGCGCCGCGATCTTGCAAATACCCCCGACCCACAGCGGCAACGAGTACTGCTGGATGACGCCATCCGGCGTGCAACCGCGGGCCATGGGCGATGGCTGTCTGCGGACGAGGTCGACAGCAGAAGCAAACGCGTGAGTGTTCTGCAGCAGGGGACGGCAAGCTCAAGCGAACCTGTTGTCGCATCCACAACGGTGACGCTGGATCCTCGGCTTGGAATGATTGGTGTTGGTCCATATCTGACAGATCGCAGGCTCTCTGAGGCCCAACAATCGGCAGGTGGACGCCAATGGGCATTGAATCTACAGGCCGCGATACGTCGACAGGACGATGGCAGCCGCTGTGGCTGGATACTGGATCTGCGTCAGAACAGTGGTGGCAATATGTGGCCAATGCTGCTCGGGGCCGGGCCGCTCCTGCATGGAAGTGTTGAGGAGTCGACGCCTGTTGGTTACTTCAGTGATGGTCGCAACACGCAGCCTTGGTACTACCGCAATGGGACGGTGGGAGCGGGTCATCAGGTACACGTTGCACTGGGTGCGGAGGGCTATGTTCTCAAGCGGCCTGGATCGCCGGTTGCCGTGTTGCAGTCCGGACGCACTGCAAGCTCCGGCGAAGCGATCGTATTGGCTTTGCGCGGGCGCCGGAACAGCCGCAGTTTTGGCTTTCCCACGGCGGGCTATTCCACCGGCAACAACCCTGTGACGTTGGTGGATGGCAGCCTGCTGGTGTTGACCGGGACTGTGATGAAGGATCGAAACGGTATGGGCGACGGTGCAAGGATCTTTCCGAATATGCCATCCAGAGACGATGAGGACATGGAGCGGGCAGCACGGCAATGGTTGCTGGCGCAGCCCGCCTGTACCGGAAGGCGGGAAGCGGCGGTGGCTCCCCTCCCCATCAACGTATCGCGCTGAGCAGTGCATCCATGTCGCTTTTGACTGAGGAAGCCGATTGCTGTTGAGCGGAGCGATGCCCCGCCGCAGCGTCTCCGGTAAAGACTCTACCGAGCATGATTCGGCAATACGTGTAGTTACTCCTTGATCAACGTGCTGCGTTGATCGCGTCGATCCGCGCCCTCTTCAATGCTTCACCGATGGCCGGGCCTTGCAGCCCTTCGGTGGCGATGTCGCGGGCGTTGATCGCCAATGCTGCGGCGTGCAGGCGTTGCAGGGTGGCGCGTTGCGGGTAGTCGCTGTCCTCGAAACCGAGTCGGCCTCGCTTGTCGCATTCGCACGCCAGCGCCATCTGCGCGATGCGCTCCGGGCGGCGGAAGCCATCGCAGCGCTGGATCAGCTCCAGCACGGTTGCATCGCGCAGTTCATCGATGCGGTGCACGTTGAGATGTTCGCGGCATACCGCCTCGGCCAGCAGGCGATGGTCGACCGGAATCTTCAGGCGCTCGCACAGTCTGGCCAGCGGCTTGAGCCCGAGCTGCTCGTGCATGATGTGGCGTGGCAACTCATCCTGCGGGGTCAATGCCTTGCCCAGGTCGTGGGTGAGAGCGGCGAAGCCGATCAGGTCATTGCCCGGTGCCAGCTGCGCGGCCATGTCGCTGACCATTTCCTGGTGTACGCCAGTGTCGACCTCCGGGTGGAACTCAGCGCGTTGCGGCACGCCATACAACGCATCCACTTCCGGCAGGATCGAGGCCAGCGCATTGGTGTCGTGCAGGCAGCGCAGGAACGCGGAAGGCTTTGGCAAGGTCAGTGCGCGCCGCAGCTCCTGCCAGATGCGTTCGGGAACCAATGCATCCAGTTCGCCGCTGGCGGCAATCTGCCGCATCAGTTCGGCAGTTTCCGGTGCCAGGGTGAAGCCCAGCGGCGCGAAGCGTGCCATGAAGCGCGCCGCACGCAGCACCCGCAACGGATCCTCGACGAAGGCCGGGCCGACATGGCGCAGCACTCGCTGTTCGATATCGCGTACGCCCCCCCAGGGGTCAACCAGTGCGCCGGACTCTTCATCGCGGGCGATGGCGTTGATGGTGAAGTCGCGGCGTTGCAGGTCCTCTTCCAATGACACCGACGGGTCGGCATCGACCACGAAGCCGCGATAGCCCCGCCCCGATTTGCGTTCGGTGCGTGCCAGCGCGTACTCCTCGCCGCTGTCCGGATGCAGGAAAACCGGGAAATCCTTGCCCACGGCCTTGAAGCCGCGCGCTTCCATTTCCGCCTGGGTGGAGCCCACCACGACCCAGTCACGGTCACCCGGCTTCAGGCCCAGCAGTGCATCGCGGACAGCGCCGCCTACTAGATAGATCTTCATGTGCGCATTAGAGCAGGAGTGAGCACAGGTGGAGTGCCGAGCCACGCTCGGCAGGGTTTTTCCCGGAAATGCTTCGCCGGAGCATGACTCCGCGCTACGGGGTTGGGCAGACGAAATTCTTCCGTGCGCCATCAATCCTGCCGACCATGCGGTCACTCAAGGTCAAGGCGTTGCCATTGAGGCGCCAGTCGTAGATCACGCTGAAGGCCAGCACGCGCGCGACGTACTCGCGCGTCTCCTTGTAGCTGATGGTCTCGATCCAGAAGTCCGGATCGTAGTTCGGACGCTGCGATTGCCAGCGCGCCGTCGGCGTGGGGCCGGCGTTGTAGGCGGCGATGGTGACGTAGGGCTGGCCGTTGTACTTGTCCATCAGCTGGCGCAGGTAAGCGGTGCCGATGGTGATGTTGGTGTCCGAGTCGTACAGGCTGGCAGCGCCACCATAACCACTCAGGCCGATGCTTTTGGCCACGGCCGCGCCCGTGGCCGGCAGTACCTGCATCAGGCCCATGGCATTGGCCGGCGAGCGCGCCTTCGGGTTGAAGATGCTCTCGGCGCGGATTTCGGCGGCAATCCAGGCCGGGTCCAACGCATTGCGCGAGGCTTCGCGGCGGATGGTGTCGTCGTGGTGCAGCGGGAAACGCAGTGTGTACAGACGCTGTTCCTGCGGGCCCTTGAGCGCAAACACCGCGCGGTCGAACCAGCCGTCGTTGCTGGCCACTTCCACGGCCAGGCGACGCTGGGTGTCGTCAAAGCGGGTCAACGCATCAGCCCATTCGCGGGCGGCCCAGGTGGGGCGCTCGATCTTGTTCAACTCCAATGCACGCACCAGCGCCGGATCGCGCGTGACGGCGGCTTTGGACTGCGCGCTGTCGTTGGGATTCCACGGGCACAGGGCGTATGGCTGCTTGAGCTTGTCCGCCGCCAGGAAGCCGTGGAAGGTCGGCTCGGTCGCGGCGGCGCGGTACAGCGCGGTGGCATCGGCCGGCCTTCCGGTCTTCTCCAACAGACGCCCTTCGAACCAGCGCCAGCGCGAATCGTTGCGCTGGCTCGACGGCATCTTGCGGATGGCGGCCAGCGCCGCCGGCCAGTCGCCGCGTGACATCGCTTCGCGCGTGCGCCATTCGTGCAGACGCTCGTCGTAAGCCGACTCCGGCACGGCCGCGAGCCGGCGCGCGGAGTCGGGCAGGTACGACGCCACGGTCCACAGGGCGATTTCATAGCGCACCTGGGCTTGCTGCTCGCTGGTCAGCGCCAGCGCCTGCGCGTATTGCGGCAACTGCTGCTCAGCGGCATCCGGGCTGGCCTTGGCAAGCTTCTGCAGGCCATCGGTGGCGATGCGGCGGCTGCGTTCGTTCTTCGGCCAGTTCAAGGCGCGCACATCGGGTTTGTCGACGAAGGCGGCGTAGTCGTTGGCCTGCGCCAACTCCGTGGCCGGCAGGCCACGCGCAGCCGAACGCATCACCGCCGGCTGTTGGGCGTCGGCGGCAGCGTCGATACGTTCCCAGCGCAATGCAGGCGTCAGCCCGCCGCGACTGGCCAGTACCGCGAATACCGGGTCGCAGGCGTCGGGCAGTGATTTACCGCTGCTGCGCCACAGCGCCTGTGCGTCGCTGGTCCACTGGGCATCGGCCTTGCCGGTGGCCTGGCGCGCGTTGAGTTCGGCGCAGCGCATGCCGGCATCGTTGCTTGGCTTCCAGTTGGCCAGAAGCGTCGGCCAATCCTGGCGGCGGGCCAGGGCGGGCAGCCAGGCCGAACGGAAGGTTTCGGCCACGGCCTGGCCTTGGTAACGCTTGAGGAAATCCTGCGCCTGCGTATTGCTCAGCGTATCGATGTTACGGCGCAGGGTGCTGTATTCCAGCCAGCCGTACAGCGGGTGGTTGCGCAGTGCGCTGGCGGCGTTCGCATCGAACTGGCCGCGTTCGGCGTTGTCGATGGCCGTACGCATGGCCGCGCGCTGCGCATCCAGGCTCTGGGCGGAAGCGGCGCTGCAGGCAAACACAGCAAGCGCGGCCAATGGCATCAGGGAAAGTTGTTTCATGGCCGAAGCATAACGGCCGCTGCGTCAACGGCCGAGCAACAGTCCGACTACTGCATGAACGGGGCGGACTGCGTGGCTTCTTGGGGGGCACAACAAGAGGAGCGTGCTTGAAGGGCTGAGCTTGGTCCGCTCGAAGCCGAACCGGGTTTACGGCCGGCTTTGGTGGCATGCACAGCGGGTTCGTCCGGTGCCGACCTCGGTTTGCCCTCACCCCCAGCGTATCTCCCAGGGAATGGGGAAGGGCTCGCCTTCTGGAAGCTGAACGGAAGACGTCAAGGCAGATGGCACCGCCTCACCGTGGGCGTAGCGTCGGCGATGAGGCAGCCGGCCTCGCTCTGGGGGAACGGGACATGGCATTCAGTGCAGCTGGCAATTCCGGACGTCCGTTGGCCGACATCAATGTCACCCCGCTGGTGGACGTGATGTTGGTGTTGTTGATCATCTTCATCGTCACTGCGCCGATGGTGGCCATCCCCATCCCGGTGGATCTGCCACAGCACACTGATCGGGTCATTGAACGCCCCGATCCACCGCCGCCGATTGAACTGCGGGTGGATGCCGGCAACCAGCTGTACTGGAACGGCCAGCCCTTGGCCCGCGAGGACGTGCAGTCGCGGTTGTCGGAGCAGGCGCAAGTGCATGCCGGCAACCTGCCGGAGCTGCGCATTGCCGCCTCTCCGGATGCGCAGTACGAAGTGATGGCGCAGGTGCTGGCCGCTGCCAACAACGCACATATGGAACGCATCGCGTTCGTGCAGTAGGCGCTGCACGGTGTGCCCGTGAACCCTCGCGCGGTTCACGGGCGCATGCGGCTCACAGTGGAATGGCGAAGCTGCGTTTGAGTGTGCCCAGGGCCACGGAGGTGCGGAAGCGTTCGACATTCTGGTCGCTGCCGAACAGACGCTCGCTCAAGGCCTCGTATTCCTCCATGGATGCCACGCTGAGCACGAGCAGGAAGTCGCCGTCACCGGTGATCGAATAGCACTGCTGCACCGCAGGCTCTTCCTGCACGCGCTGCTTGAATGGCGCGACCTTGGCCTTCTGCTCGCTGATCACCCGTACCTCGACGATGAGGGTCAGTGGGCGGCCCAGCAAACGTGCATCCAGCACCGCCGTGTTCGCAGCGATCACACCGCTGTCCTGCAGCCGGCGGATGCGTCGTTGCACCGCCGGTGCCGATAGATACACGGCCTCGGCGATCTCGCGTTGCGGTGTACTGTTGTCCTGCTGCAACAAGGCAAGGATGGCGCGGTCGAAGTCATCGAGAACGGGGGGCTTGGCCATGGCGAGCGGAAGTTGCGCAGACGGGCTGTCAATTGAGCCAAGCACTCGCGTCCAGCGCAATACAATACGCGCCATGCAGACTTCTCGATTCGCGCCGCTTGTACCGGTGCTGGCGGTGCTTGGCGCGGTGACTTCACTGGCCATTGGCACGTCCTACGCAAAACAGTTGTTCCCGTTGATCGGCGCCCAGGGCACCAGCGCGTTGCGCGTGGGTTTTTCGGCGCTGTTTCTGTTGTTGCTGTGGCGGCCCTGGCGCTGGCATACCAGCCGCATCGATGCTGCCGCGATCCTGCGCTACGGGCTGACCCTGGGCGTGATGAACCTGCTGTTTTACATGGCCATCCGCACCATTCCGTTCGGTATCGCGGTGGCCATCGAGTTTACCGGCCCGCTCGCGGTGGCGATGTGGTCCTCGCGCCGGGTGATCGATTTTGTCTGGGTGGGCTGCACGGTGGTCGGGCTGGCGTTGTTGCTGCCACTGGGCGGGGCACAGTCGCTGGATCCGATCGGTGTGATGTATGCACTCGGCGCGGCTGCGTGCTGGGGCCTGTACATCGTGTTCGGCAAGCGTGCCAGCCACCTGCATGCGGGCCACAGCGTGTCACTGGGCCTGGCGGCGGCAGCACTGGTGGTGGTGCCGATCGGGGTCGCGCACGCCGGCAGCCTGTTGTTGAACCCGAAGATCCTGCTGGCCGGTGCATTGGTCGCGGTGGTATCGAGTGCTATCCCGATGTCGCTGGAAATGATGGCGCTCAAGCGTTTGCCGAAGGAGACCTTCGGCATCCTCATCAGCATGGAGCCGGCCGTGGCGGCGCTATGGGCGATGTTGCTGCTGCATGAGCAGCTCACCGGCCTGCAGTGGCTGGCGATCGGCTGCACGGTATTGGCGTCGGTGGGCAGCACCCTGACGGCCCGGCGCCAGCCTCCTCCGGTCATTCCCGCAGGCGCGTAGCCAGGCTCAGCGCAGGCTGTGGTCGGGGACTTCGACTTCCATTTCCACGGCCAGATGGTCCGAATGCGCGGCCGGTACGGCACGCGTGTCGAGGACCTTGAGCGTGTCGCTGGTCAGGATGTGGTCGATGGCGCGGTCCGGTCCCCAGCTGGGGAAGGTGTGCACCAGACAGCCGGGTGGCTGCAGCCGGGTCTTGCGGTAAAGCACCTGCATTTCCGGGCGGTCGGCGGTGCAGTTGAAATCGCCCATCAGCACCGCGTTGGGGTGGTCGCTGAGCAGGTCGGAGATGAAATCCAGCTGTGACAGGCGCGAGCTCACGCCAAGCGACAGGTGCGCCACCGCCACGGTCAGGCCTTCGTCACCATCGCCGAACCGGGCCAGCAGCACGCCGCGTCCGCCCAGGCGGCCGGGCAGGGCATGGTCCTGTACTTCCACCGGTTCCAGCCGGCTGAGCAGGCCGTTTGCGCTGGACGCCACGCCGCCCATGCGGCGGTTGGGCTGGTGGCTCCAATAGTTGAAGCCAGCCCGTTGCGCCAGGTAGTGGGTCTGGTTGGTGAAGCCTGAGCGCAGGCTGCCGGGGTCGGCCTCCTGCAGGCCCACGATGTCGCGACCGCTGGCCAGCTGGGCAATGGCGTCCAGGCTGGAGCGTTTCTGGCCCGCAGGCAGGGCATGCGACCAACTGCGGGTCACATAGTCACTGTAGCGGCGGGTGCTGGAACCGGCCTGGATGTTGGCCGTCAGCAACCGCAATGTCTGGGTGGGGGATTTCACGGCTTGCAATCAGGGGCCTCGAAACCGAGGCCCCAGGAATACCTTACTTGGCGTTGGCAGCGCGTTCGCGCGCGATCAGGTGGTCGGCGATGCGGAGCATGTCTTCAAAGCTCTTGCCCTTCACCAGGTACTTGCCACCGACGATGATCGACGGGGTGCCACCAATCTTGCTGCGCTGGGCGAACTGCTTGGCGCGGTTGACCTTGGCAGCGACGGAGAAGCCGCTCATGGTGTCCAGGAAGGTCTTGGCGTCCACGCCGTGCTGGCCGTAGAACTTGGCGATGTCTTCCGGCGAATCCACACCCATCTCACCCTTCAGGGTCTTCTCGACGTGGATGGCGGCATACAGCGGGTCATGGGTCTTTTCCTGCACGCCCAGGGCTTCGGCGGCGTAGAAAGCGCGTGCGTAGTTGTCCCAGATACCGCCAAAGCCGGCCGGCACATAGACAAAGTTCACGTCAGCCGGCAGGCCGGCCTTCCACGAGCCAACCAGCGGCTGGAAGCGGGCGCAGGCCGGGCAGACGTAGCCGAAGATCTCGACGACTTCGATCTTGCCGGTCGCCGGCTGGAACGGCTGGCCGCCTTCGATGACAACGTAGTCGGTACCTGCGACCGGCTCCGGGCCGACCGGGCGGGCCGGGGCGGGAACGGGGGTGTTGGCGGCAGCGGCTTCGGTGCTGGCGCCTTCGGCAGCAGCCGGGGCCGCGGTGTCGGTGGCGGCCGGTGCAGCTGCCGGAGCGGCTTCAGCGGCAGCCGGCGTGGCAGCCGGGGCGGTGGTTTCGGCAGTGCCGTCCTGGGCCTTGCAGGCCACCATCAGCGGAAGCAGGGCCGTCAGGGCCAAGGCGAAGCGGATCTTCATCGGGGGATCTCCAGCGGGGTTTCGTTGATGCATCAGGCCGCTACACCGCGGCGGGCGCGGGCATGATGCCATTATTGATGGCGATGGCTGAACCGGCGACGCGGTGCCCGCGCCGCCGTAATGGCCTCAGCGGCCCTTGCCGGCAGCGCGCTCGCGGGCGATCAGTGCATCGGCAATACGCAGCGTATCGTCGAAGGAACGGGCGCGGACCAGGTACTTGCCGTTGACGATCACCGCCGGGGTGCCCGGCACCTGGGTGCGCACGGCGAAGTCGCGGGCCTTCTTGATCTTCTCGTCGACCTGCGTGCTGCGCAGGGCGTCGATGTAACGCTGCGGCTCCACACCGTAGCTGGCGTAGAACGTGGCCAGTTCCTGCGGCGAGACGCTCTGCATCGGCAGGCTGCGCTGCTCATGCAGGGCCTTGAACACGTCGGCATGGCTGCGCTTGAGCACGCCCACCTGCTCGGCGGCATAGAAGGCACGGGCATAGGCATCCCAATAGCCGCCGAACGCAGCCGGCACCGCGGTGAAGCGGACATCGGCCGGGAGCTTGGCCGTCCATGCTTCCAGCTGCGGCTCGAAATGCGCGCAATGTGGGCAGGTGTAGCCAAATACCTCCACCACCTCGATCTTGCCGGCCAGCGGCTCAAACGGGCCGGGGGCGGCGATCAATTCATAGTCCTCGCCCTGCACCGGAGCGGTGGGCGAGGCGCAGGCGGTCAGCGGCAGCACGGCAGCGAGCAGCAGGAACAGGCGGGGCAACAACTTCATTGCAGCGAATCTCCAGTGGAAAAAGCAGACGCCGACCTCGCGGCCGGCGTGTCTGCGGACAGCAGCGGTGCCAGCCGCCGGAGCGGCCAGCAGGGTCAGGGTTGTGCGGCGGCGGCAACCACCTTGGCATCGTTGGCGCGATCATGCAGGCCCTGCACATAGCTGGCCAGCGCCTGGATTTCCTGCTCGGTCAGGGTCTTGCTGATCTGCTCCATGATCTTGAACTGGGCGGTGTCGGTCTCGCTGGTCTGCCCGGCCTGGTAACGCTGCAGGCGCTGGGCGACATAGCCGGCGTACTGGCCACCGATATGCGGGTAGGCCGGGCCTGGATTGCCGGCACCAGCCGGGCCATGGCAGGCCATGCAGGCCGGAATGTCGCGGCTGGCGTCGCCGCCCCGGTAGAGCTTCTGGCCGACCTCATAGAACTTCATGCCGGCATACGGACCGTCAGCCACCACCGCGTCATCGGCGACACCGGCACCGGCTTTCTGGGTGGCGAAGTAGGCGCCGAGGTCGCGCATGTCCTGCGGGGTTAGGTCCTGCACGAACGGCATCATCGCGGCCACCGCGCCTTCATTGCGCTGGCCGTTGGCAATGAGCGCCAGCTCCTTTGCGATGTAACGCTCGCTCTGGCCGGCAATGCGCGGGTAGATCTCCACCGACGAATTGCCATCGGCACCATGGCAGGCGGTGCAGGTGGCCGACTTGGCCTCACCGGCCTTGGCGTCACCCGGGCGGGTTTTGCTGAAGTCCACTTCCAACGGTGCGGTCTGCACCGGGGCGTTGTCCGGAACCGGGATGACCGAACTCTGGGCGAACGCTACGGCGGCAATGACGGGTACAACAAGTGCGGTAACGGCAAGAACACGAGCATGGCGCATGCGGAAGCTCCGTGTGGACCGGGCCAGGCGGGGCTTCCGCCGGCATCGCCCGGATTATCAACGCCGTTTCGCGGCAGGGTCAACGCAGCAGTGCAGCAAAAACGGGGTCGGCCGCGTCCGCATGGCCCGCCGATTGCCGTCGGAGAAGCCGCTCGTGGCCCCTGCAGCGGCTGATACAGCCGACGCGCGGCGCCGCAACATGCGATCCTATGCGCATGTCACAGCTTCTTGAAAATGCCCGTTACCTGCTTTCCGCCCACACCAGCCGGCAGTTGCCGCCTGACGACGGGGCCGAAGTCGCATTCGCCGGCCGCTCCAACGCAGGCAAGTCCAGCGCACTCAATGCGCTGACCCGCCGCAATGCGCTGGCCCGCGTCTCCAAGACCCCGGGTCGCACCCAACAGTTGGTGTTCTTCGAGGTCGCGCCGCAGGCGAGCCTGGTGGACTTGCCCGGCTACGGTTACGCCAAGGTTCCATTGGAGCTGCAGGCGCACTGGCAGGCCTTCATTGATCAGTATTTCCGTACCCGCCAGGCGCTCAAGGGCCTGGTGGTGGTGATGGACATCCGCCATCCGCTCAGGGATTACGATCGGCAGATGCTCGGTTATGCCGTACAGCGCGGCCTGCCGGCGCACGCGCTGCTGACCAAGGCTGACAAGCTTGGCCGTGGCCAGCAGATGCAGACGCTGAAGCAGGTACGCAAGGAGCTGTCCTCTGCGTTCGGCGACACCGTCGGCGTGCAGCTGTTCTCCGGCGAATCGAAGCAGGGCGTGGATGAAGCCCGCCTGGTCATCGGCAGCTGGCTGGGTCTGAACCCCGCCCCCGCCGCCGCTGAGATCCCGCAAGGCTGACAAGGCTGGGGTCAGCCATTGAGCCATCCGATGAAGTATCCCTTCTCCCGCAAGCGGGAGAAGGTGCGCTACAGGGGCGGATGAGGGGAGCTGTTGGTGACACTAGGTAGCGTGTCGCCCGTCTGATGGGTGGACGACCGTCTGAGCAACCAGTCTCCGGCCTTGCTCCTCCCCCGGTTCCGCGTCCCGGTTGCTGCGTCAGCGCAAGGCCGTTCGTGGTGCTGCGAACCGGTGGTTCGCAGGCTCTGCTCCTCTCGTCGCGCATGCGGGGGATAGATTTCCTGCCTGCTTGTTACTTCTCCGGCAACGGGGCGAACTCGCCCGGTACCCAGGCGAAGGCATCGTCTTCGCGGCGGACGTGACCCAGACCCGGGAACGGCAGGTGCGCACCGGCGACCCACCAACCATTGCCGGCAGCCTCGGCCATCGTGTGGCGGCGGCTGGCGATGGCTGCATTGCGATCACTGTCGGCCTCGTAAGAGGCATCCGGGCGGGTGAACTGCACCGCATGGAAATGCACGATGTCGCCCCACACCAGCAGTTGCTGGCCGGCGCCGCCGTCCACCAGATACGACACATGCCCGGGCGTGTGGCCGTGGCTGTCCAGCGCGGTGACGCCGGCAGGCAATGCATCGCCGGGGGCGAAGCGGCGCAGCGTACCTGTGGCGGCATACGGTGCCACCGCATCGCGGGCCAGCTTGAATGCAAAGCGCAGCGGCTGCGGTGCGGTGCTCTCACTGGCCGGGTCCAGCCAGTAATCGGCGTCGGCTTTGGACAGCCACACCGTCGCCTTGGGGAAGGCGAGCTTGCCGTGTGTGTCGAGCAGGCCGCACAGGTGGTCAGGATGGGCGTGGGTCAGCAGAACATCATCGACTTGGTCGGGCGTATATCCGGCGGCGCGCAGGTTGGTCAGCACCTGGCCCAGACCCGGGCCGAAGCACTGCGCGGTGCCGGCATCAACCAGGGTCAGGTGATTGCCACGCTGCACCAGGTAGGCGTTGACGGCGGTCTGCAGGCCCTTGTTGTCTTCGGGCACATAACGATGGTCGAGCAGCCGGGTGACGGCGCCAGGGTCGATGCCCACCAGTTCCTGCCGGCCCAGTGCGACGGTGCCGTCGAACAACGCGGTGACCTGCAGCTGCCCGATCTGCTGGTGATAGACGCCAGGCACTTGCTGCGGTGTGTGCGTGGTGCCCGCAAGCGTGGTGCTGGCGCAGGCGCTCAGCAGCAGTGCGACAGCGAGACGTTGGACGGCGGAAGAATGCATGACGGGTTCCATGGGGGGGGGCGGCGTCGCCGCGGGACCTTCATGCTGCCGGTGACGGGGGTTGCAGTCCGCTCACAATGGCGCGCGAACCGCTCGCGTGCGGTTCAACTGTTGCCGATGGCAGCGGGTTCCAGGCCGTAGCGCGTGGAAAAACGCTTGTTGAAACTGCCCAGCGAGCGATAGCCCACCCGCGCGGCGACGGTCTTCAGTGGCAGCTGCGTGGTGTAGAGCAGCTGCATCGCATGGGCCAGCCGCGCATCGCTGATCAACTCGCGCAGGCCAAGCCGTTCACTGGCCAGGCGTCGCCGCAACGTCGCGCCGCTCAAGCCCAGCTGCTGCTCGAAGTCGCGTGATTGCCAATCGCGTTCCGGTTGTGCCGCGACGAGGTCTCGGATGCGTTCACCCAGGCCGGGCTCCGGCGGAATCAACAGGCTGCCGTGGCCGCGCCGGCAGAAGGCGAGCGCCAATGCCGCCAGTGCCAGCCGTGCTTCGATGTAGTTGCCCGATTCCAGCGCCTGCCGCCACTGCAGCAGCGTGGCGCCGTGGTCGGCCAGCGCGAGCTGCGCCAGCGCAGCGCCGGCGTCGGGCAGGGGTTCGTTCCACAAGGTGCGTGCCGCGCTCAGTGCCTCGGCGCAGAACGGCACGATCGCACTGAGGTAGAGGCCGCTGTGCGGATCGGGGATGTTGACCACGTCGATGCGGCAGCGGCGGCTGACCAGGAAGATATCGCCCGGCGCCAGTTCCAGCGATTGCTGCGCGGTACGCACCTGCTTGCGTCCCTGCAGCAGGATGGCGAACTGCGGCTGTGGGATCTCCACCGACGATGCACCGTGTTCGCGGCGCGCGGTGATGCAGGCGTAACCATCGGCACGCTGGCAGTCAGCCAGTGTGGCCATCTGTGCAAGCAACGCGGCATTGGCGGGAGGCTGGCGGCTCATCGGTTCACAGCGCGGTGTTGAACAGCCTGCCGATGGCCGCGGCTGCCGCCATCGCCAGTGCGCCCCAGAACATCACCCGCAGCGCGCCACGTACCGGGGCTGCTCCGCCGGCATACGCGGCCAGCGCGCCGGTGATGCACAGGCCGACCAGGGTGGAAGCGGTGGTGATCTGCGCCACATGCGCATGCGGTGCGAGCAGCGCGGTCAGCACCGGCAGCGCGGCGCCCGCGATGAACGCCGCCGCCGATGCAGCCGCTGCCTGGACAGGGCGCGCGCGCAGTTCCTCGGTGATGCCCAGCTCATCGCGTGCATGTGCGGCGAGTGCGTCGTGGGCGGTGAGTTGCACTGCGACTTCGCGTGCCAGTTCCGGCGACAGGCCGCGGTGGCGGTAGATGGCGGTGAGCTCGTCCAGTTCGCTGCGTGGATCTTCGTGCAGTTCGCGGCGTTCCACCGTCAGGTCGGCGTGCTCGGCATCGGCCTGTGACTGCACGGAGACATATTCGCCAGCGGCCATCGACATGGCGCCGGCGACGGTACCGGCAACCCCCGTGGCCAGGACCGTCGAGGCCGGCGCGCCACTGGCGGCGATGCCCACCACCAGACCGGCCACCGAGACGATGCCGTCGTTGGCGCCCAGTACCGCGGCGCGCAGCCAACCTACACGGTCGGAGCGGTGGACTTCCGGATGTCTTGATCGGCTCATGCGTGCAGTTTAGGACGGCTCGGCGGCCTGCGCCGGAACGACTCGCAGGCGCAGTTGCAGCGGCCGGGCCAGTCAAGCCAGCGTCGGTAGGATGCTGAAACCCGCCACGGTGACATGATGGCAAGGGGGGCCGCGATATAGTGCGCCCTTGCGATGCCGGGCTCCGGCCCCACATCCCACCCCAAACCAGATTCCTGCGAGCCTCCCCTTGTCGAGCCCCAGCCACGTCGCCGATACCCCCATCACCGACCGCGACCAGCTGGTCCAGAACATTGCCTCGGGCGAAAAACCCAAGTCGCAGTGGCGGATCGGCACCGAGCACGAGAAGTTCGGGTTCCGCCTGGATGACCTGCGCCCGCCCACCTTCGAGGGCGAGCGCGGCATTGAAGCGCTGCTCACCGGGTTGACCCGCTTCGGCTGGGAGCCGGTGCTGGAGAACGGCAACACCATCGCGCTGCTGCGCGACAGCGCCTCGGTGTCGCTGGAGCCGGCCGGGCAGCTGGAATTGTCCGGCGCGGCGCTGGAAGACATCCACCAGACCTGCGTGGAAACCGGCACCCATCTCAACGAGGTGGCGCAGGTGGCCGGCGAGCTGCAGCTGGGCTTCCTGGGCATGGGCTTCCAGCCCAAATGGCGCCGCGATGAAATGCCGTGGATGCCCAAGGGCCGCTACCAGATCATGAAAAGCTACATGCCCAAGGTCGGTTCACTCGGCCTGGACATGATGACCCGCACCTGCACGGTGCAGGTCAACCTGGATTACGCCAGCGAAGCGGACATGGTGAAGAAGTTCCGCGTGTCGCTGGCCCTGCAGCCGATCGCCACCGCGCTGTTCGCCGACTCGCCGTTCACCGAAGGCAAGCCCAACGGCTTTCTGAGCTACCGCTCGCACATCTGGACCGACACCGACGCCGATCGCACCGGCATGCTCGACTTCGTGTTCGAGGATGGCTTCGGCTACGAGCGTTACGTGGACTACCTGCTCGATGTGCCGATGTACTTCTCCTACCGCGACGGCATCTACCACGACGCCAGCGGCCAGAGCTTCCGCGACTTCATGCAGGGCAAGCTGCCGGTGCTGCCGGGCGCGATGCCGACCCTGCGCGACTGGTCGGACCACATGACCACCGCGTTCCCGGAAGTGCGCTTGAAGAAGTACCTGGAAATGCGCGGTGCCGACAGCGGCCCGTGGAGTCGCATCTGTGCGCTGCCGGCGTTCTGGGTGGGCCTGCTGTATGACCAGACCGCGTTGGATGCGGCCTGGGACCTGGTCAAGGATTTCAGCCTGGTCGAACGCAACGTGCTGCGCGACGGCGTGCCGAAGCATGCGATGAACCTGCCGTTCCGCAATGGCACCGTGCGTGACCTTGCTGCACGCGCGCTGGAGATTTCACGCGACGGCCTGCGTCGTCGCGCCGCGCTCAACAGCGACGGCCAGGACGAGACGCATTACCTGGATGTGCTGCAGGAGATCGTCGATTCCGGCAAGACCGCTGCCGAGCGCAAGCTGGAACTGTTCCATGGCCGCTGGAATGGCAGCGTGGAGCCGGTGTTCGGCGAATTCGCCTACTGATTTTCCGGCCTCGCCACGCGCTTGAGACGCGTCGCGGGGCCGTGTTAGCGTCGCCGCCAGACACGGTGTGCAAGGACGCGCAATGAATCGAATTCTCGGGTTGTTGGTGCTGCTGGGCGTGGCCGGTGGCGCGATGCATGTGTACAAACGCCACGATGCGGTGAAGCAGCAGGAGCAGGCTGCGACCGCTGCGCGGGTGCTGCCGGACCGCAGCGTGATCGATGTCTATGGCCGCCCCGGCTGCGTCTATACCCGCCGGATGCTGTCCGAGCTGGAGCAGGCCAACGTGCCGATACGCTTTCACAATATCGACTACCCACACACCCAGGCGGCCTTCCAGGATCGCTTTGCCGGCAGCGGTTTGGCGACCTCGCGTGGCTATGCATTGCCGATCATCGCAGTGGCCGGGCAGGCGCTGGCACGCCCGCAGCCGTCCAGCGTGGTCTACGCGTACCGGCACCGCTGACGACAGCCACGGCGGATGGCTAGACTGCGCACTCACCCAGCGGAGTCACAGGCATGAGCAGCGCGGCTGAAGAGATCGTTTTCTACACCAACCCGCAGTCACGCGGCCGCATCGTGCGCTGGATGCTGGAGGAGGTTGGCCAGCCGTATCGCACCGAAGTGCTCAGCTTTGGCGAAGGCATGAAATCCCCGGAATACCTGGCCATCAACCCGATGGGCAAGGTGCCGGCCATCGTCCATCGCGGCACGGTGGTGACTGAGGGTGCGGCAATCTGCAGCTATCTGGCCGATGCCTTCCCCGACTCCGGGCTGGCGCCGGCGTTCAATGATCCACGGCGGGGTGACTATTTCCGTTGGCTGTTCTTTGCTGCCGGCCCGGTAGAGGCGGCGGTCAGTGCCAAGGCCCTGGGCCTGTTGGCACCACCGGAGAAGGCGGGCACGGTGGGTTACGGCAGCTACGAGCAGACGGTGGATACGTTGGAGCGCGCGGTTGCCGGCGCCTCGCCGTGGCTGCTCGGTGAGCAGTTCACTGCCGCCGATGTGTACGTGGGCAGCCAGGTGCTGTGGGGCACGATGTTCAAGACCTTGCCCGCGCGCGATGCCTTCAGCGCTTATGGCCAGCGGCTGCAGTCCCGCGAAGCGTGGCAGCGGGCGACGGCGCTGGATGACGCGTTGATTCCGCCGCGCGGCTGAGCGCACAGGGACATTGCAGGCGAGATGCTCAGATACCCGGTGCCACGTGTGCACCGGGTGTGGTGCTGCGCGGTTGTTGCGGTATGGCTTGCATCCTTGCCCGGGCGCGCGCACGGATATCCGGGTCCGCATCATTGGCGAGCAGGGCGACGGCCTCGCTCGGCACCTTCGGGTGTTGTAGCAGCAACGAGCGCACGGACGCGTGCGGGTGTCTGGCCAACGCCAGCAGCACATCGGAAGGTGTGTTGGGGTTTTGTGCGAGGAACAGCGGCACGCTGAAGCCATCGGCCTCACCGCGTTGTGATGCGGCGTACAGATCGCGCAGGGTTTGCGGGCTGGTGGCACGTTCGGCCACAGTCATGCCGTAGCTGTCGTGGGCGAGTTTCACCACACCGGCCAGCAGCACCGCCAACAGGCAGATCGGGGCCAGCCAAGCCAAGCGCGTGATGCCGGAGACCGGTGCACTTGCCGCGATCCCGCGGCCAGCAAGCAGTGCGACCAGGTAGGTGGCGACATACGCGAGCAGCGTGTAGACCGGGGCAACAACGAAGATCAGTGCCGAGGTGGATGAGTGCGCGAGTCCATCGGCGAACAGGTACTCCCACAGCAGCGACAGGGCGGTGATGCCGGCAACGGTGCCTGCTGCCACTTGGCGCAGGTAGGCGCGCGGCCGTTGACGGCGCAGGTGGCAAGCAGCCATCAGCAGCGCGAAGACCATCGGCAGCGCGGAGAGCGCGCTCAGCAGGAAGCGGGGAAGGATGGCCAGGAATGCGTCCATATGGTTTCCCGTGAGGGCGTGGCGGTTACCGATTATTGTCGATACCAGGAACGCCGACGCAGTGCAGGGCGGTTCTTGACTATGCGCTCAGCCATCCAGCGCATAGGGATAACGCGCGGCCAGGCCGGCGGAGATGGTTTCCAGCAACGCCTGGATGTGGGCGGGCGCTGGCGGGGGTTCGCACTGCTCCCATTGGTCGAGCAGGTCGGCAAGCTGCAGCCACTGCGCGAAGTCCAGTTGCATCGGCTGCGGAACGGCATCCGGGCCGGCGTCATGGTCGAGGAAGGCGATGCTGCTTCCGTCCACCAGCGACATCAGCCAGGCATCGCCGGTGCCGGACGTGGCGAACACCCACCAGTGCGTGCCGAGCCTGGCCAGGGGCGCGTCGCGGCCGCGTGTTTCGGCAGCGGCACCGCGTGAATCAAGCAGGATGAAGTCACCGGCAAGCGGGGTTTCCGGCAGTGCGTGACTCCGCTCAAGCACGCGCGGCAGCTCCACGCCCAACCGGTGCCGGGCAACCTGCTCCGGTGTGCGGAGCTGCAACGTGGCGGTTGGGTCGTCGTGTCTGCTCACTCGGCCAGCAGGTCTTCGGGCTCGGCCTCGATCTGTGCCAACGATTCGACGAGCAGGGTCGCGAAGTCACTGCACACGTAGTCCATCGCATCCGGGTCGTGGGTGAAGGCGATGACCTGGCCAGGCGTGCCTTGCCCGGACGGGGTGTGATCGAGCAGCAGCATCAGCGTCGGTGCGGCGAAGCCGGCAAACGGCAGCCAACCGTGCTGGAACCAACCCTCGCGCAGGCGTGGGTCGCGTGGATGGGGCTGCGTGTAATCGGCATAGCGCGGCGCACGTTCGCGCATTCCCCGCCATTGCTTCATCGCCGCCTGCAGCGAAAGAAACTCGTAGCCGGTGAGGTAGCCGGTACGGGCGAATACGGTCTGCCAAGCGGTACCGCCATTGGCGCTCAGCCACGCGGCCTTGAGCGCCGGGCAGATTGCGAAGCCCAGTTCGGCTTCGGCCTCGGCGATTTCCTCCGGGCTGGCACCGGGCTTGAGCTGGAGCGGTTCCCCGTTGGCGTCATGCAACGCTGCGAGAGTGGAAACGAAGGTGGGGAACTGCATGTGATTCTCCTGTGCAGCAGCTGCTGCCGGTGGGACGGGCACGCCGTTCAACCTGCGTCGGATTTGAGTCGGCTGAAATCGCGCGCTGCCAGGCGCTGTTTCTCGATGAACACCATCAGCTTGTCGCCATCGTGCCAGCACCAGTCGAATGCTTCATGCGACTGCACGGTCAGCAGCGAACACCAGTCCGGCCCCGGCATGGGGTCATAGGCCAGCGAGTAATGCGAGGGATGGCCGAGCAGGTAGTCGTCCGGCAGCGCCTGGCCCAGGTCTTCGAGCTGATCGACATCGAATGGCCAGTCGTTGCGCAGTTCGCGATGGCGCGGCAGGTCGATCGCGCCGCGCAGGTGGATGCGTCGTGCCGGTGCAGGTCTGCCGTGCGGCGATGCCATCGGCACCAGTACGGTTGGATCTGGCCAGTAGTAGCCGAGCACGTAGCCGTCATTGCCCCAGAACACTTCGCCTTCCTCATCCTGCGCATGGAACAGCGACAGCACGCCCGAATCCGGCAAGGCTTCCGGACGGTCGACGATCTCGGCGAAATCGATGTGACCGATGAAGCAGTACTCGCCGATGGGATGAAGCGGCCACTCGAAGCCCGGCCCAACCAGCGGGTTGCCACCGAAACGGCTCTGGTGACCGAAGGGGCCCTGTTCATCGATCTGGACGGTAACGCTGGGCCGGGCGATGCCGTGCAGGTAGTCACGGTGTGCGTGGAGCGTGGGATGGGCGTCGACCAATGCGTCGATGTCGGTGCGTTGCATGGGGCTTCTTCGTGTGGTTCTGGAATGGGTTCGACGGCGCGTCAGACGGACGGCGGATTGTCGCGGTCCAATGCGTCATTCACGCGCTGCAGCAGCTCGGCCGGTGTCATGAACGAGGCCAGCCATTCCCGCAGGGAACCGCGACGGGTGATGTCCGACAGGTACTGCTCGTGGTCGGTGCTGTACACCGGTGGATTGAGCTCACCTGCATCGGCCACGCACACGAAGTGGTGGTTCGGATAGCCCTCGGAGAAACCGATGAACAGGAATTCGGGCGTGGCATGGCCGGTGATTTCCGCCAGATAGGCGCTGTCGAAATCATCACCCCCCGCCCATTCGATGTAGTCGTCGCTGCCCTCGAGGAATGGCGTGAAGCGTTGCAGCCGGAACTCGACCTGGCCGCGCAGTTCTTCGGTGGGTGCGTAGTAGTGCGCCTGGACATCGCGCAGCAGTGCAGCACGGTCGTTAGCCGCATGGGCGGGGTGGGCGGCGATGAACTCGCTGATGCCGAAGATGGGTTCCTGCTCGTCCGCGCGGGCCCAGGGCGTATCCCGTGGTGCGGGATAAAGCGGGAACGGCAACTGCGTCGCCAACAATAGCTCCAACGCATCGCGCGGGGTGGCCACGGCAACGTCGCCGCCCAATGCGTTGATTCTTTCCCGCAAGCAGTCCTGCATCGCCATCGTTACTTCCCTGTGGTGGATCGATTGGCCCGCATTGCATGCATACGTGGGCCGGGGAAGGATCATCCCATGCCGGTGTTGTCCGGCACATGAAGGTCGAGGTGATGATGGTTGTCGGCTGCAGCATGCCGCGCTTGCAGCGATGGAGCAGGTGGAACGCGACGGCTGGGCGCTTACCGCCTGCGTGCCTGCCGAAGATTCCGGCAGGTGACGCTGGACACGCCACCTGCCGGAGCCGTTACGCGGACGCCAGCGCTTCCAGATGTTGCGCGAAGCCGCCGCTGTCGCTGGCGGCGTTGATGTGGTCGAAGTAGTCGTACCAGCCACTGGCGCGGATGCCAGCCAGCAGGGCGTCACGCAGCGACGGATCCGGGAAACGCCAGATGCCGAGATAGCGATGCGCGCTTGCCGCGTCGATGCCGGCCTGCGTCTCGGCCAGCGCCAGCACTTCCACGCCCATGCTGGACAGCGGTCCCATCGCGGCGCCAATGCCTTCCAGGAACTGCGAGCGCTGTGCGGCAGGCAGGGCCAGCCAGTTGGCATTGGGTGAGTACAGTTCCACCAGATAGTGCGACACGTGTTGCTCCTTGGGTTGCAGAATGCGCGCAGCGCGGTTGCTTGGGTTGCGTTGTATGTGCGGTCTCAGCGCGGAAGATTGCCGGCGACCTTGTCGAGCAGGACGGTGAGCTGGCGGCGCTCGTTGCTGTCCAGGTTGCCGAACAGGCCGGCGATCCAACGGCCGTGCTGGTCGAACACTTTCTTCGCCGTCTGCCGGCCCTTGCGGGTGAGGTGGATACGCAGGGCGCGGCGGTCGTTGTCATCGGCGACGCGTTCGATCAGCGCTTCGCGCTCCAGTCCATCGAGCAGGCCGGTGACCGTGGCGCGGCTGACGCCTGCGCGCTCGGCCAGAACATTCGGCGCCAGTCCATCCATAGTGGCGTCGAGCAGGAACAGCAACACGAAGCGTCCTTCGGACAAACCGTGCGGGGCGAGTAGGCGGGCGCAGTCGCGGTCGATGGCCGCAGCCAGCGACAGGGTCTGGAAACACAGGCCGATACCATCCACATCCGGCAGGTTCCTGCGCTGGGCTTCCTGGATCAGGGCGTTGTACTTCTGTTCGAGTTCCATCGCAGTGGTGGTATGTAGTTAGGCGGCTAACTATATCCGCATCCTGCGTTTCTGCAAGGCCAAGCTGCCGGTGCTGCCAGGTGTCGGGACGCGCGCACCTGCGGGATTTCCAAAGAAAATGGCGGACCACTTGCGTGATCCGCCATCGCGGGATGCGGCGAGGAAGCGTGCCGCTTTACTGAGTCGCGGCTTCCTGGTTCCAGGCCGCGACCTTGGCTTTCGCGGTGTCGAGCATCGCGTCGAGTGCAGCGCGGTCATGCACCTGGCCGCGCAGGATCACGGTGTTGATCGAACGCGTGGCTTCGATGTCCTGCAGCGGGTTGCGCTCCAGCAGCACCAGGTCGGCGGCCTTGCCGGTTTCCACCGCACCGTAACGGTCCAGCTTGCCGAACCATGCCGGGCCGGCGCGGGTGGCTGCGGTCAGCGCCTGCGGCGGGGTCAGGCCTTCACGCACGTACAGGCTCAACTCGTTGTGCAGGCCGATGCCGGGATAGTTGTACGAGTTGAGGAAGCCCGCATCGGTACCGGCCATGATGTGCACACCGGCTTCCTGCAGCATCGGTAGCACCGCGGCGACCTGCGAGTAGCGCGCATGGCGGGCCTGGACCTGCTCCGGCGTGGCCTTGGCCGCGCGCTCCACGCGCCAGGCGTAGGTCTTGCGCAGGCCAGGGCCGATGTAGGCCAGGTAGGCATCGTTGTCGTGCGGCTCGACGTCGAGGAAGTCGATGATGCGGCCGCCATCCAGCGTGGGTGTCACCGCCACGCCCAGTTCGGCGAAGCGACGGTAGGCGGCCATCGCGGTGTCACGGTCGAAGCCGGCATGCAGGCGGCGATTGGCTTCTGCGCGGTCGATGCGGCCTGCGGCGAAGTCGGCGGCAATCGCGGCTTCGTCCTTCACGCCGGCCTTGTAGGCGTAGTCCAGGTGCTCGATGGAGCTGATGCCGGCATCCACCGCCTGGCTTACGGTGAGCGCCATCGGGATGTGCCCGGACGTGCGAAGACCACGCTGCTTGGCCTGGCTTAGCGCGTACAGGAACAACTCGGGTGTGAGCGTGCTGTCGGTGATCTTGACGAAGTCCACCTGGTCACGCTGTTCGCGGTCCAGCGCGGCATCCACGCCGGGCTTGTCACCGGCTTCGATGGTGCCCTTCCACACCGGTGCGATGCCTTCGATCTTGGCGCCGGAGGTGAACAGCTGTGGCCCGAACAACTGGCCGCTGGCGATCTGTCCGCGCCACGACAACACCTGCTCGGCCAGGTCACCGGAGGCGTCGCGCACCGTGGTGATGCCATGTGCCACGTACAGCGGCAGCAGTGCCTTGTTCTCTTCGATCAGTTCCGGGCCGCCGCCGAAATGCACGTGCATGTCCCACAGGCCGGGGATCAGATAGCGGTTCTTCGCGTCGATGGTCCTGGCCGCGCGCCACTGGCGGGCCAGGGCCTGGTCGTCGCCGACGGCGACGATGTCATCGCCGCGAATGACCACGGTCTGGCTGGCGCGGGTGGTGCCGTGTTCGACATCGACGACGGTGGCGTGGCGGATCAGTACATCGGCCGTGGATTCGGCGGCAATGACCGGTGCGGCGGCAAAGAGCAGTGCCGACAGGGCGAGGGACAGCGGGGTTTTCATGCAAGCGTTACCTGTGATGTGCGGCGGGTACGGTGTGAGTGTGCCGTGCTCAGACTGCGTTGGCAGCGAGCAGCAGGCGGATGTTTTCGCTCTGCCGGCGTTGGCGGGCGTGCTGCAGGGGCGTGACGCCGTCGCCATCGGCGAGATTCACGTCGGCGCCGGCGTCGATCAGCAATTTCACGATGGACACGTGCGCCGGGCCGCCATCGCCGAGGATGATGGCCTCCAGCAAGGCGGTCCAGCCGAGGTTGTTGACGTGATCCACCGCCACGCCGGCGTCGATCAGCGTGCGCACAACCTCGACATGGCCACGCTCGGCGGCCGGTATCAGTGCGGTGCCACCGTAGCGGTTGGTACTGCGCAGGTCAGCGCCGTGCTGCAGCGTGCTGCGCAGGATCTCCAGCTGGCCGTTGGCGCCGGCCAGCAGGTAGGCGCTGTCGTTGATGGCGTCCTTGGCGTTGACGTTGGCGCCGGCGTCGATCAGCGCCAGTGCGGCAGCCGTCTGGCGCTCACGTACGGCGGCGAGCAGCGGCGTTCTGCCTTCGGCATCACGTGCTTCAAGGTTGGCACCGGCTTCGAGCAGGCGCCGGACATCGTCCGCGTTGCCGGCGCTGGCGGCGTGATGCAGCTG
Organism: Stenotrophomonas humi; assembly: GCF_001431415.1. GTDB lineage: Bacteria > Pseudomonadota > Gammaproteobacteria > Xanthomonadales > Xanthomonadaceae > Stenotrophomonas > Stenotrophomonas humi. The sequence goes on from NZ_LDJI01000010.1 coordinate 66,852, forward strand.
CCGGTTCTGCGGGCCGGTATCGGCGCCTGCCGCGCAGGACGCCAGCATTGCTGCCAGCGCATGTGTGGTGACCCAGTGTCGGGCAGCCATGGTGTTCTCCTGTTGCGTGACGGCGCATACGCACCGCCGGGTGCTGCCGGGCGAGCGTTTGCGCCGGCCATGCGCCGATGCTACAAGTCGGCTCTTTCATCCAGAAATTAAATATGTAGATGGGTGATATTTCGAAATCAAATAGAGCGCTGTTCGACCTGGACCTGCTGCGGGCGCTGGTGACGGTGGCCGATTGCGGCAGTTTCACGGTGGCCGCCACGCGCCTGCATTCCACCCAGTCGACCATCAGCCAGAAGCTGCGGCGGCTGGAAGACCTTGCAGGGCATCGGTTGCTGGACCGGGGTGCGCGCGACGTCCGCCCGACCGACATTGGCGAAACCGTGCTGGGCTACGCGCGGCGCATGCTGGCCTTGAACGAGGAACTGGCCGAGGCGCTGTCCAGCGGCGGCGCGCCGATCACCATCCGCTTCGGCGTGCCGGAGGATTTCGCTGCCGGCCGCACCACGCGGCTGCTGGCCGAGTTCAGTCGCGATCATCCGCGGGTGAAGCTGGAAGTCAGCAGCGGCTTGAGCCGCGCCCTGGGCGAAGGCTATGACCGCGGTGAACTGGATCTGGTGCTGGTCAAGCAACGGCGCGGCAGTCGTGAAGGCGTGGCCTGCTGGCCCGAGCCGATGTGCTGGATCGACGGCGCAGCGAGCCCGGCATTCGGCAACGAGCCGGTGCCGCTGGTGGCGTTCCCGCCGCGCGGGCTTTACCGCGAGGACATGATCGATGCCATCGAAGCCTTGGGCCGCGCGTGGCGCATCAGTTTCACCAGTTCCAGCCTGGGTGGCATCCAGGCGGCGGTGGGCGATGGATTGGGCATCAGCCTGTTGCCGGCGCGTGCGGTGACTGCCGCGCACGTGGTGCTCGGGCCGGAAAGTGGCTTGCCGGTGATCGACAGCATTGAACTGGTGCTGCTGCATCGCCCGTCCGCCGATCCGGAGGTCAAGGTGCTGGCGGCGATGCTGGTGCGGATGCTGGGAGAGGCGCAGGCGTAAGCGCTGGGCGCTGTCTGGTGCCAGAGGCTGGCGAGATACGGGCAGTGGGTTGCAACAATTCAAACTCGGCCATGGCCGTATGGATGGCGCGGGTTACCCTCGGCGATTCCTGATTGCGTCAACGGTGCCGGCATGCGGAGTTTCCTGTTACTGATCCTGCTCACCCTGACAGCGGTCAGCGCATCCGCCACGAACGCGCCGCGTCCGTTCACGCGTGCCGATGCAACCGCTGCCATCGCCGACATGCGCAAGATCGTCGTGCCCGGTGGCATCGAACGCTTGGAGAAGGTGCGCATCGGCGGCATCGACCAGTGGGTCAGCATCCGTGGCAACGATCCGCGCAACCCGGTGCTGTTGATGCTGCATGGCGGGCCGGGCTGGGTGGCGATGCCGACCAGTTGGTACTTCCAGCGCGGTTGGGAGGAATACTTCACCGTGGTGCAATGGGACCAACGCGGTGCCGGCAAAACCTACACGTCGAATGACCCCGCGACTGTCGTGCCGACCATGACCATCGCGCGGATGAATGCCGATGCCGAAGAGATGGTTGCCTGGGTGCGCCGCGAACTGGGCAAGGACAAGATCTTCGTGCTCGGGCATTCCTGGGGCAGCTACCTGGGCTTGGAACTGGCGCGTAAGCGACCGGAATGGCTGCACGCCTATATCGGCATGGGCCAGTTGGCCAATGGCCCGGAAAGCGAGCGTCGGGGTTGGGCGTGGACGCTGCAGCAGGCGCAACAGGATGGCAATGCCGAAGCCGTGTCCGATCTGCAATCGGTTGCACCTTACGCGCAGGGCAGTACGCCGGTTCCGCTGGCGGACCTGATGAAACAGCGCAAGTGGCTCAATCACTACGGCGGCATGGTGTACGGGCGCAACGGTGGGGGTGCAGAAGCCGCAGCCATCAAGCTTTCACCCGAATACACCGACGACGATCTGGCCAAGGTGTGGCAGGGCAACGAAGCCTCGGAGAACGCATTGCTGTCGAACGTGCTGACTACCGATTTCAATGACGTCCGCACGTTGGATTGTCCCGTGATCCTGTTCCTCGGCCGGCACGACATCAATGTGTCATCGACGGTGGCCGCCGAGTGGTTCGAGCGCCTGCAGGCACCGTCCAAGCGCGTGGTGTGGTTTGAAAATTCCGCACATGAAGTGATGAACGAAGAGCCGGGCAAGACGTTGTTGTCGCTGGTGCAGGTTGTGCGCCCGCTTGCGGCTGATGAGTTGGTGGATGCATCGCGTTGAGTTCACCGGCGTTCGATCGGTCGACTGATCGAACGCCAGGCACTGCGATGTGCTGACCGGTGTGGTGCTTCCGAAGACGTGCGTTCTCCGCTCAGTAGCGCGCCGCCGTCAACGGCGCATCCGCCCATTGCCAAGCCTTCGCTTGCTGGCGCGATGTCTCGCTGGCCGCATCGGTCTGGCCCAGCGCCTGTTGTGCCTGTGCTAAACCGAGCAGCGACCAGCCGTTGGCGGGATAGGTTTTGAGGTCCTGCGAGAAAGCTTCCGCAGCGCCCTTTGCATCACCGGCATCAAGCAGCGCGGCACCCAGATACGGGCGCACCGGCAGTGGCCAGTCAGCCGGTTCGTTGTAGGCCAGCGCGTCCTCGGCGACGGCGGCTGCACGCAATGCCGCGATGGCTTCTGCCTGCTTGCCCTGTGCGCGCAACACCTCACCACGCAGCAGCGCATCGGCGACCTTCAGTACGCCATCGGCGTGGTTGATGTCGAAGAAGCTGATCTGCGCCATTGCCGGGTTTGCGGCGATCACATGAAGTGCGTCGGCTTCGCGTGCGGCTTCGGCCAACGCGCCTTTGCGCGCGTGCGCCATGCCCCGGGCGAAGTGCCGGATCGCTGCGGGGTAGGGGAGTTCCGGCGGGGGAGATGCGTCAGTGAGGATCGCATCCCATTCACCGAAGCGAACCTGGGTGAGTAGCGGCGCAACCACGAACTGCTGCATGAACTGCATCGGTGCCCGCCCCATCGCATCGCGATCGGCCCGGTTCGCGGTCTGCGTGGCGGCCTGCATCGCCAGCGTGCGCGAGCCGGTCAAGCCGGTGGTCATCGTCGCGAAGTGCCAGTTGTGCGGCACGTAGCCCAATGGGTAGACACCGTTGCTGCCACGGCACACCGCAAGAAAATCCTTGTCGGCGGTGGTCGCGGCCAGATTGGTCAGCGTTGCGTCGTGGTAGCGGCCCACGCGGATGTAGATGTGGGCGGGCATATGCACGAGATGGCCGGAGCCCGGTGCGAGTGCGGCCAGGGCATCTGCCTGCGGCTCGGCGCGTTGCGGTTCCGGCGATGCTTCGATGGCGTGGATGTAGTAATGCATCGCACCGATATGACGCGGATTACGTGCCAGTACGCGCTCAAGTTCCGCGACCAGCTTGGGAGTGAATTCAGCGGGTGCCCCATTCGCCTGCCAGTACGCCCACGGCGAGAGATTCATCAAGGCTTCGGCGTACAGCGTCGCGGCATCGTCATCATCCGGAAACTGCGCGACCACGCCCGCCATCGCCTCGGCATAGCGCTGGTCCAGCGGTTTGCGATCCTCCGGTGCCGGATCGGCGTAGCGCACCTGCAGCGCCTGGATCAACGCGCGATCAGCCGGCTTCGCATGGCTGGCGAGGCTTGCAGCACGCGCAGCCAAGGCGGTGGCGTCCTTGGCCAAGGCTGGGTCCATCGGCAGATTGATGTTCGGCCCCAGCACCAGCGCCTGCCCCCACACGCATATCGCACATTGCGGATCCAACCGCGCCGCCTCGGCAAAGGCGCGCCCGGCGGCTTCGTGATTGAAACCGTAAGTCAGGCGTAAACCCTGATCGAAATAGCGCTGCGCCTCCGGCACGCGCGTGGCTATATCGCGGTGCAGGTCGCCGAAGGTTTCGAACAAGGGCAATGCACTGCGGGAAGCCGTCGCCGCATCGTTTTGAATCGCCCAGGATTTCGTAGACACCTCGCAGCCATAAACTATGGCTTAGGCGGAGGTGGTTATGAGTACGAAACGTTACACGGATGAGTTCAAGATCGAGGCGGTTCGGCAAATTGTCGAATATGGCCGGCCAGTAGCTGAGGTTGCTGAGCGGCTGGGTGTATCGGTCCACAGTTTGTATGGTTGGAGACGTCAGCACGGCTTAGGAGAGGTAGGCCGCCGAG
>NZ_LDJI01000011.1 GCF_001431415.1 Stenotrophomonas humi
TGGCGGCGCTTGCCGTTGACCAGCACCAGCACCTGGTCCGGTGACAGGCCGCGCAGCTGCGCCGGGCGCACGCCACTGGTGCCGTCGGTCAGGGCCGGGCGCGGGAAGTTCAGCGAGGGCAGGGCACGCGACAGTGCTGTGGCAAGCTCCGAGGTGCCGGTGGACTGCAGCGCTTCGGGGGTGATGATGTCGATGGGCGACTGCGACTCGGCCACGGTGCGGTCCGCCACACGGGTACCGGTGACGATGACGGTATCTAGGGTTTTGGCGCCGGACTGGGCGAGCGCGGGGACGGCGGGGGAGGCGAGTGCGATGGCAATGGCGACAGCGAGCGTACTGGACGAACGGTTCATCAGATTGCAGCTCCGGTATGGAAAGGCGCACTGGCGAGGGGGAAGGGGTCGCCGTTGCGGTGGTGCGCCATTACGGATTAATGGAAATTTTACTTTCTGTCAAACCGGGAGTGCATCGCTAAATTGTTGCTTTTGAAAGCATTTTTTCGCGAAAACACCGGGCCATGGCAGGAGAAGTGATGTCCAGCGGCTAAATCCGTTGGGGTTTTGTGCGCGCGGGAAGTCAGTCAAGTATTCGTTAACGCTAGAATCGCGTCGCAGGAATGCTGCTCACTTGCACATTCCGTTTCGTTATAACGGACCTATTCATGATTGCCCTTCGTAATTTCGCCCTTCGCCGGGGCGAGCGCCTGCTGTTGTCCAATGTCGACCTCACCCTGCATGCCGGCTACCGCGTGGGCGTGGTGGGCCGTAACGGTGCGGGTAAATCCAGCCTGTTTGCCGCCGTGCGCGGTGAGCTGGAAGCCGACAAGGGCGACGTGTCGTTGCCGGGCAAGATCCGCATTGCCGACGTTGCCCAGGAGACCCCGGCGCTGCCGGATCGCGCCATCGACTACGTGCTTGGTGGTGACGACGAAGTAGCAGCCGTACTCAATGAAGAAGCGGCGGCCGCTGCACGCGAAGACTGGGAGGCCGTTGCCAACGCCCACCAGAAAATGGCCGAGCTCAACGCGTATGACGCCGAGGCCCGCGCCGGCAAGCTGCTGCATGGTCTGGGCTTCCCGGCCGATACCCATTCGCGCCCGGTGGCGGCGTTCTCCGGCGGCTGGCGTGCGCGACTGAATCTGGCGCGCGCGCTGATGATGCCAAGCGATCTGCTGCTGCTCGACGAACCCACCAACCACCTTGATCTGGACGCGGTGTACTGGCTGGAACAGTGGTTGCTCAAGTACCCGGGCACGCTGCTGCTGATCTCGCATGACCGCGAGTTCCTCGACAACGTCGCCACGCACACGCTGCACCTGCACAGCGGCACCGCCAAGCTTTACGTCGGTGGTTACACCGACTTCGAGCGCCAGCGTGCCGAGCACCTGCGCCAGCAGCAGATCACCCACGAAAAGGAACAGGCCGAGCGCGCCCACCTGCAGAGCTTCATCGACCGCTTCAAGGCGCAGGCGAGCAAGGCCACGCAGGCGCAGAGCCGCATGAAGCGCCTGGCCAAGATGGCCGGCACCGAAGCGGTGCGTGCCGAGCGTGAGTTCCGCATCGAGTTCTCGCCGCCGGCCAAGCTGCCGTTCTCGTTGATCCGTCTGGACCACGTCAATGCCGGTTATGGCGATGATGCGGTGATCCTGAAGAATGTTGGTTTCGGCCTGGAAGCGGGCCAGCGCGTGGGCCTGCTCGGTCCCAACGGCGCGGGCAAGACCACGCTGGTGAAAACCCTGGTGGGCGATCTGCAGCCCTTGACCGGTGAGCGCAACGCGCACCCGGACATGAAGATCGGCTACTTCGCCCAGCACACGGTGGAATCGCTGCGCGAAGGCGCCACGGCGATGGATCACTTCCGCGACATGGACCCGGACGGCATCAACCAGAACTTCCGTGATTTCCTCGGCAAGTGGAACTTCCCGGGTGATCGCGCGTTCGAGCCGGTGGATGGTTTCTCCGGTGGTGAGCGTGCGCGTCTGGCGCTGGCGTTGATCGCCTGGCAGCAGCCCAACGTACTGCTGCTCGACGAACCGACCAACCACCTTGACCTGGAAATGCGCGAAGCACTGGCCGAAGCGTTGGCCCTGTTTGAGGGCGCCATCGTCATGGTCTCGCACGATCGCCATCTGATCGGCCTGGTCTGCGATACGTTCTGGCGTGTGGCCGATGGTGTGGTTGAACCGTTTGCCGGCGACCTGGACGAATACGCCGCATGGCTGCGCACTCGTGCCAGCGCGCAGGGCTCACGCAACAAGGCTGACCGTACCGAGAAGGTTGAACTGCCCACGCCGGTGCAGGTGGTTGCGCCGGTGAAGCCGTCTTCCGGCAAGAAGCCGGTCAACCCGCACAAGCTGGAAGCGGCCGAGAAGAAGGTTGAACAGCTGGGTGCGTCCTTGGCCGATGTCGATGCCCAGCTCGCCGACCCGGCCAACTACGCTGACAGCGCCAAGATGACCCGCCTCGGCGGCGAGCGCGATGTGCTCGCGCAGCAGCTGGAACAGGCCGAAGCGGCCTGGATGGAGATGCTGGAGGACTGAGGTCAATGAGGCCGTCACAATCCACCCTTCTCCCGCCTGTGGGGTGAGAAGGGCAGTTCACCAATCCCCGGTTCGTTGCCCATCGAACGCCCTTGCGCCAGCGCAAGGGCCGGGGTGCGGAGCAGGGGCTAGGGCGGCGGTAGCTTTTCAGGCTTGTAGCCCTAAAGCCCCAGCCCCTCCTGCGCCAACAACCACTGCCGGAACCTTCGAAGCGGCTCGCGTTCGTTGCGTGAGCGAAGGCGCGTAAGCCAATAGCGCCCCAGCGTCAGCGTCTGCGCGAACGGCTGCAGCAGGCGGCCTTCTGCCAGTTCCTGCTCGAACATGCGCAACGGCAACAAGGCCACGCCCGCGCCGCCGGTCGCCGCACTGGCCAGCGCCAGTGACGAATCGAACACCGGCCCGCGTGCTTCCACGCCCGCCACGCCCGCTGCCTGCAGCCAGCGCGGCCACTCATCATTGCGGTAGGAGCGTAGCAACGGCAGTGCGCCAAGATCACGTGGCTGCCTGAGCCTGCGTGCCAAGGCCGGCGCGCACAGCGGCGCGAACGGTGCATCGACGATGGCGGTGCAGTCCTGTCCCTGCCAATCCCCATCGCCAAAACGAATTGCCAGATCCAGACCTTCGCCGGCCAGGTCGATACGGTTGTTGTGGGTCTGCAGGCGCAGCTCGATGTCTGGATGTGCCGCTTCGAAACCCGCCAGCCGGGGCAGCAGCCAGCCGGTGGCAAAGGTGCCAACCACACCCACGGTAAGCACGTCCCGGAAGCTGCCGCCGGTGAAGCGATCCAGCGCGATCGCAATGCGATCAAACGATTCAGTGAGCACCGGATATAGCGCCGCACCTTCATCGGTGAGCGCCACCCCGCGCGGCAGGCGATGGAACAGACTGACCTGCAGGCGATCTTCCAATGATCGGATCTGGTGGCTCAACGCCGCTTGGCTGACGCATAGCTCCAGCGCGGCGCGAGTGAAATTCAGGTGCCGGGCAGCGGCCTCGAAGGCGCGCAGGGCATTGAGCGGAAGTTGGGGGCGGATCATGCTGAGCCATTACGAAGGGTGATGGACGAAGCCATTATTCCGCCTTAAGTGGTCGAATATCGGTATGAGTGGCAAATTTATCTAATGGCTCTCGCTGAAATTTCGCGCTGGTAGCCGCTCGTCAGGGCTCCCGATAATCGGCTCACCCAATCAAGGAGCGTCCCCATGTTTGCCCGTCGTCAGTTCTTGAAGTTTGGTGGTGCTGCCCTGGCCAGCGCGGTTGCGATGCCCGTCATGGCGCAGCTGGCTGCTGCAACTGCGGCGGCGCCCACCGCCCGTGACTTCACGGCGCTGGAAGCCGAAAGCGGCGGCCGTCTGGGGGTGTGCCTGTGGCACCCCGCCAGCGGTGCGCGCTACGGCCACCGCATGGATGAGCGTTTCCCGATGTGCAGTACCTTCAAGTTCCTGCTCTCGGCAGCGGTGCTGCATCGCGCCGATCATGGCCAGTTGTCGTTGGATCAGCGCGTGCCGGTGCGCGCTGCGGACATCATCAATCATTCACCAGGCACCGAGCGCCATGTCGGCAAAGACATGACCGTGCGTGACCTGTGCCGCACCACCATGGTCACCAGCGACAACGCCGCTGCCAATCTGCTGCTGCCGCTGGTCGGTGAGCCCGCCGGACTCACCACGTTCCTGCGTGCGCAGGGCGATGCGATCACGGTTACCGCGCGCTATGAGCCGGACGCTAATCGGTTTGCGGTAGGCGACCCGCGCGACACCACCAGCCCGGCAGCGATGGCCGGTAACCTGCAACGTTTCGTGCTGGGTGATGCGCTCAGTCCGGCCTCGCGCCAGCAGTTGGCCGACTGGCTCATCGACAACGAAACCGGCGACGCGCGTCTGCGCGCGGGCCTGCCGCAAGGCTGGCGGGTAGGCGACAAAACCGGCAGCAATGGCAAGGACGCCACCAACGACATCGCGGTGCTGTGGCCCGAAGCAGGCGGTACGCCATGGTTGCTGGCCAGCTATCTGCAGGGCTCGCCACTGGACGATGACGGCCGCAATGGCATCCTGCGCCGCGTGGGCGAGCTTGCGAGCGCGCGACTGCGTTGACGGGTACAGCACCTGTTTGCGCGGCGGTGAATCCATCGCAGAGCACGGCCGCTGATGCGGCCATGCATGTCGAACTCGTAAGAGATGCCGATGTCGTGCGCAGTCTTGACGATCCAGCTGCGCGGCCGCGTCGAATTCAGTAGAACGCCCGCTATCATCGTCCCGGGAAGCGCGACACGACACCGCCGTGCGCAGCAGGGGGAAAGATGGATCGTGACAGCTGGCAGCAGGTGCGCAGGCTTTTCGATGCCGTGTGCGAGTTCGAGCCATCGCAATGGCAGTCCGAGCTGGCGCGACGGAGCATCGATCCGCATGTCATCGCCGAAACGTTGGAACTGCTGCAGGCGCAGACGCGCGATCTTGGCAGTGCGCGTGCGCCGCTGGAACACCTGCTCACCGCCTCGATGGCATCGGAGCTGACGGAGGGTGACACCGTTGGCCCATGGCGTTTATGCAGTCGCCTGGCCAGTGGTGGCATGGGCATCGTGTTCCGCGCCGAACGCGGTGATGGTCTGTATGTGCAGGACGTGGCGGTCAAGTTCCTGCAGGGCGAACCCGGCCCGCGTGTGTCCGAGCGCCTGGCGGCGGAGCGGCGCATTCTCGCCGGCCTGCAGCATCCCAACATCGCCCGCTTGTATGACGGTGGTACCACGCCGGGCGGGCATCCCTATCTGGTGATGGAATACATCCATGGCGAGCCGCTGGATGTGTACTGCGCGCGGCACAAACTGGATTTGCGCCAGCGCCTCGATCTGTTCCTGAAGATATGCAGCGCCGTGCAGGCCGCGCACGCACGGCTGGTGCTCCATTGCGATCTCAAGCCTTCCAATATCCTGGTGCGTGCGGATGGCGAGCCGGTGCTGCTGGACTTCGGTGTATCGCGCCTGCTCGATGGCGGCGATGGTCAGGTGCGGGCGCAGTTTTTCACGCCGGCGTATGCATCGCCGGAGCTTCAGGCTGGCCATGCCGTAGGTGTTGCCAGTGATGTGTTCAGTCTTGGTGCGGTGTTGGCCGAGTTGCTGGCTGGCAAGCGCGGCAGGCGTGGCAGTAGCGATGCAGGCAAGGCCGTGTCGCCGCCCGGCGCGTTGGCGGGCGCGGACTGTACCTGGGCGCGCGCGCTGCGCGGTGACCTGGATGCCATTGTGGTGCGCGCCGGTGCTTTGCCACCGGAGCAGCGCTATCCGTCGGTGGAAGCGCTGGCGGCGGATGTCGTGCGCTGGCAGCAGCATCGTCCCGTGCAGGCGCGCGGTGGTGGACGCGGCTATCGCGGCGGTCGCTGGCTGCGTCGCAACTGGCGTGGCGTGAGCATGTTGTTGGCGGTGTTGCTGCTGGCAGCTTGGTTTGTGTGGCGTTTGGCCGAAGCCCACCGTGCCGCAGAGCGCGAAGCCAAGGTGGCCGAGCAGGTGAGTGCTTTCATGGTGTCGATGTTCGAGGCCGCTGATCCCCGCGCGAAGGGCTTGCGTGGCGGTGAGAGCATTTCGGCCCGTGAGGTGTTGGAACGCGCCGCCACCCGAATCGATGAAGAGCTGGATGCTTCCCCCGACGTGCGTGCGCGGCTGAAGGGCACCATCGGCCTGGCCTACCGCAACAGTGGCGATCTGGTGCGTGCCGAGCCGTTGATGCTGGAAGCGGCCGAAGCGATGGCGGCCAATGGCGGTGACCGCAATCTTGATGAAGCGGCCAAGCTGTTCAATCTGATGGCGGGCAGCTTTGCCAACAACCGAAACGGCGCCGAGGGCACTCGACTGGCGCAGCGCGCCTTGGCCTTGCTGGGCAAGCAACCTGCCGACAGCTTCCGTGTGGCGCAGTCATACAATTCGCTGGGTTTGTCGCAGTTGTCCGAGCAACGTTATGACGCTGCCGAGGCAGCTTTCCGTCAGGCCTTGCAGCGGCACGAGCTGGCCGGGCGCGATCAGTTCATCGGCGTCACTCTGGATAACCTCGGCATGATGTATCGCCGCAGGGGTGACCTGCAGGCCTCGGCGGCGGCATTCGATCGCTCCACGCCGATGTTCAGGCGCATGTTCGGCGAGATGTCCTACGAATTCTGGTCGAGCAATACCGAGCGCGCGTTGATGCTGCTGGATCGCGGCGATCTGGATGACGCCATTGCCACACTGGAAGCCAACCTGGCACGAGCGCCGAAGATTTTTGGCGAGCACAGCGTCTATTTCATCAGCGAGAACAACCGCCTGGCGCTGGCGTTGATTCGCAAGGGGCAGTTCGAGCGCGCGCGGCCGTATGTCGCCACCGCACTGCGACAGTCGGCGCAGGTGATGGGCGAGGACAGCTACAACTACTCGTTGATGTTGGAAACCGCCGCCATGCTCGCCGCTGCCACGGGTGATACCGCCAACGCTGAAGCGGATTACCGGCGGATGCTGGCGACCCGCGCCGCGGCGATTGGCCGAGACCATCCCGACACGCTTGATGCGACCTTGCAGCTGGGTTTGTTTCTCACCCGGCAGGGCAGGGCCGAGGGCGACGCGCTGGTGCAACATGCCCATCAGCAGTGGTTGGCGCGCATTCCTGCCGACAGCGCCAACGGCATCCGCGTCCGCCAGGGTTGGGCCGAATGGTTGTTGGCCAAGGGGCGGCTGGATGATGCAGCGGCAACCCTGGCTGCCTTGCAGCCGGTTGTTGCCAGCAGCCCGTATGCCGCAATCAACCAGAAGATTCTGCAAGCGAGGTTGGCGGAATCGCGCGGCGCAACGACGGACGCGGTAGCGCATTGGCAGCAAGTGGTGACATCGGCAGAAGCACTCTACGGCAAGGATTCGGCGTTGACCGCGCTGTGGGAGAACACTTTGGTAGGAGCGCAAAAAGGCCTTCCAGCAGTGCATTGAGCGCGCATGTCAGCGAGTTTGGTTTGCCGACCTATCTGGGGAATGGTGGGATCGTGGAGCTGCACCCGCAACAGCGTTTCCTGCCTGAGCTTTCGGGTCCGGATGGGCGAGTGTTCCGGGTGGCGTTTGATCTCCCCCGACCGGTCGCCTTGCCATAGGCGTCGTGGGGCGACATCCCGGCCGCTGCTGCTCGGCTGGCTTGCCTGCTGACGGGCCAGCGGCTACGGTCGGGTCATGAACAACAGACCTTTCTCCCTAGTGTTGTGTGCGTTGGCGGCAGCCGGTGCGTTTGTTTCCACTCCTGCAGAGGCGCAGGGCAGCGTCGGCCCGGTTGCGGCCGACCAGTTCATGGCCACGTTGGCCAGCCACTGCGGCCAGGCATTTGCCGGCCGCATCATCAACAACCTGCCGGCCTCGACCACGCCGGATGCCTTTGATGGCAAGACGCTGGTGATGCATGTGCGGGGCTGTGACGCACCCGAGCGCGAGCTGCGCGTGCCCTTCCATGTGGGTGACGATCATTCCCGCACCTGGGTGCTGAGCCGCACCGGCAACGGCCTGCGTTTGAAGCACGACCATCGGCACGAAGACGGCACGCCCGATGCGGTGACGATGTATGGCGGCGACACGGTCGATGCCGGCACCGCTGCGCGTCAGGCGTTTCCGGTGGACGCCGAATCCGTGGCGATGTTCGAGCGCGAAGGCATGAATGCATCGCTCAACAACACCTGGGCCATGGAAGTGGAGCAGGGCAAGCGTTTCGTCTACGAACTTTCGCGCCCGGGTGGCCGCTTGTTCCAGGTTGAGTTCGACCTGAGCCAGCCGGTGGCGTTGCCCCCGGCGCCGTGGGGCGCGCAGTAACCAACAAGAAGGGCGCCGATCAGGCGCCCTTCTGCTTCATGTCCCAGCGTGCTCAGCGCGTACCGAAGCGCGCGCGGCAACCGCTGTTCACCCACAGGCTGTTACCGCTGTAACCCCAGTTGCGGCCCTCGACGCACTGCGTGCTGGACAGTTGCTGGACGATGACCGGCCGGCCCTGGCGGCGATCCCAGGCGCAGGAGCGCATGCGATTGCCGTCGCTGGCGCAGTCGACGATGTAGTTGGAATTGCCGCCACCGCCCCAGCCGCTGCCATTGCGGGCTTCGGCGAACTCGCCCCGGCAACCGCCGCTGACCCAGATCGTGCCGTTGCCGCTGCGCCAGTTGCGACCTTCAACGCAGCGGGTATCGGAGAGCTGGCGCACCAGCACGGCACCCCTGCGCCAGCCGGTGTTGCAGGTCTGCGGGCGGTTGCTGTTGCTTTCGCAACGGAGGGTGCCGTTGTTGCCGCCTGGGCCACCGCCCCAATTGCCACCGTTGCGGCCTTCGGCGAATTCGCCGCGACAGCCGCCATTGACCCAGATCGTGCCGTTGCCACTGCCCCAGTTGCGGCCCTCGATACAGCGGGTATCGGAGAGCTGGCGTACCAGCACGGCGTCCCGGCGCCAGCCGGTGCGGCAGGTCTGCTGACGGCCACTGTTGCTCTCACAGCGGATGTTGCCGTTGTTGCCGTTGCCACCGACGGCATTGCCCCGGCCTTGGGCAAATTCGCCACGGCAACCGCCGTTGACCCAGATCGTGCCGTTGCCGGTACCCCAGTTGCGGCCTTCGATACAGCGCGTGTCGGACAGCTGGCGCACCAGAATGGCGTCGCGCCAACCGGTATTGCACACCTGCTGGCGATTGCTGTTGCTTTCGCAGCGGATCGTGCCGGCCTGGGCCATGAGGCTGGTTTGGGCGGCAGCCGGGGGGATGATCAAGGCCAGCGGCAGCGCGGCCAGCAGGCTGGTGAGCAGGAAGCGGCAGTTCATGGCGATGGCCCTGTTCAGGTTTTGGACGCGGCACTATAGGATCAATCCCGCTTAAAACGACGTGACTGACCACAGGATTTGCCCCAGCCCCCGCGCGGCCGCAAAATACCGGGCTTGTCCGGCCTTCGGCTGGCGTAAAACCTTTACCGGCGCGCCCTGTGCGTCGGCATCCCCTGCGGAGTTTTCCATGCGTACCCATTTCTGCGGCCTGGTCGATGAGACCTTGATCGGCCAAACCGTGACCCTCGCCGGCTGGACCGACGTTGCCCGTAACCTCGGCGGCGTCTGCTTCATCGATCTGCGCGATCACGAGGGCATCGTCCAGGTCACCGTCGAGCCCGACAACGCCGAGGTGTTCGCGGTCGCCGCCAGCCTGGGTTATGAGGATGTGCTGCAGGTTGAAGGTGTGGTGCGTGCGCGCCATGCGGTCAACGACAAGATCCGCAGTGGCAAGGTGGAAGTCATCGCCACGCGCATCACCATTCTCAACAAGGCCGCGCCGCTGCCGTTCCACGCGCATGAGAATCCGGGCGAAGAAACCCGCCTGAAGTACCGCTACCTGGACCTGCGCCGCCCGGAAATGCAGCGCATGCAGCGCACCCGCATCAAGCTGGTGCAGGCGCTGCGCCGCCATCTGGACGCTCGCAGCTTCCAGGACATCGAAACCCCGATCCTGACCAAGGCCACCCCGGAAGGCGCGCGCGACTTCCTGGTGCCGGCGCGCATGCACCCGGGCGAGTTCTATGCCCTGCCGCAGAGCCCGCAGCTGTTCAAGCAGATCCTGATGGTGGCCGGCTTCGACCGTTACTACCAGATCGCCCGCTGCTTCCGTGACGAAGCGCTGCGCGCCGACCGCCAGCTGGAATTCACCCAGCTGGACATGGAGTTCGCGTTCGTGCGCGAGCGTGACGTGCAGGATTTCGTCGAGGACATGATCCGCTCGATCTTCAAGGAAGTGGTCGACGTCGAACTGGCCTCCGAGTTCCCGCGCATGACCTGGGCCGAGGCGATGCGTCGCTACGGTTCGGACAAGCCGGACCTGCGCATCGCGCTGGAGCTGGTGGACGTGGCCGAGCTGGTCAAGGGCAGCGAGTTCCCGGTGTTCACCGCTGCTGCCAATGACGCCGACGGCCGCGTGGTCGCACTGCGCATCCCCGGTGGTGCGTCGCTGAGCCGCAAGCAGATCGACGAATACGCCGCCCACGCCGCCAAGTACGGCGCCAAGGGCTTGGCTTACATCAAGCTTGGCGACAACGGTGAGATCAGCTCGCCGATCCAGAAATTCTTCGCGGAAGATGCCTTCGCTGCACTGCTCAAGCACGTCGGTGCCGGCAACGGCGACATCGTGTTCTTCGGTGCCGGTGGCTACAGCAAGGTGTCCGACTTCATGGGTGCGCTGCGCCTGAAGGCCGGCAAGGACTTCAACCTGGTCGCCGCCGGTTGGGCGCCGTTGTGGGTTACCGACTTCCCGATGTTCGAGTGGGACGAGGAGGCGCAGCGCTACGTGGCCCTGCACCATCCCTTCACCGCCCCGGCCGTGGACGATGTGGCGGACCTGCGCGCGCATGCCAAGACGGCGGTGTCGCGTGGTTACGACATGGTGCTCAACGGCAACGAGATCGGTGGCGGCTCCATCCGTATCCACCGTCCGGAAATGCAGAGCGCGGTGTTCGAACTGCTGGGCATCGATGCCGAGGAAGCGCGTGCCAAGTTCGGCTTCCTGCTGGATGCACTGAACTACGGCGCGCCGCCGCACGGCGGTATCGCCTTCGGTATCGACCGTATCGCGGCGCTGATGGCCGGCACCGAGTCCATCCGCGACGTCATCCCGTTCCCGAAGACCACCGGCGCGCAGTGCCTGATGACCGACGCCCCGTCGCCGATCGCCGATGTGCAGCTGGCTGAAGTGCATATCCAGGTCCGGCCGAAGGCCAAGGACTGAGCCGGGATCAACCAGGCGTGAGAATGCCGCTCCCTTCTCCCGGTTACGGGAGAAGGTGCCCGGAGGGCGGATGAGGGCGCCGTGCTGTGGTTGTTCCTCTTCCTCCTCTTTTTCGCACTCCTGACCTGATGAACATCCGTCGCGCGACCCCCACTGACGCTGCACTGTTGTGCGAGTTGGCCGAACGTACCTTCGTGGAGACGTTCGGTCATCTGTATCCGCCGCAGGATCTGGCCGACTATCTGGATAGTGCTTATCCGGTGGCCTTGCAGCGGCAGCAGCTGGAATCGGGCGAATACGCGGCGTGGCTGCTGGAAGTGGACGGGCAGGCGGCGGGCTTCGCTTTCGCCGGCCCCTGCGGCTTGCCGCATGCCGACGTGCAGGCCGGTGACGGTGAGTTGAAACGTCTGTACGTGCTGCGTGATCAACAGAATGGTGGCCGGGGCGGGCAGTTGTTTGCCGCCGCGCTGCAATGGCTGGAGTCGCGCGGCGGCGCGCTGTGGATTGGCGTGTGGTCGGAGAACTTCGGCGCCCAGCGTTTCTATGGCCGCCATGGTTTCGAGCAGGTGGGGGCCTACGAATTCCCGGTGGGCCGGGTGCGTGACAAAGAGTTCATCCTGCGCCGACCGGCCCAGGCGCGTTAGGCGCACCAGGCAGCTGTATTGCCGGGGCATGCTCGGCAGCAGGTACTCAGGAAGCGCAACGCGCCCTGTGCCGTCTTCATATCCCGCGGAAAGCCGCTCTCCCCAATCCCTGCCTTCGTTACGCGAAAGGCAGAGCGGGGCATGTGCTTGAGCGAGGACATTGACGCTTTTCACTCCCGGCCTTTCGTGCAACGAAGGGCCGGCGGACAGGGCGAGCTTTTCGCACCTCTCCGCTGCGAATGCAATCCCACCATTCTCTGCTTGGCGTCCACCCCCGGCATCAGACAGACTGCATCCATGTCGCCATCCCCCAAGCGCCATCCCCGCGTCCTGTTGCTGCACGGCATCTGGAACACCCGCTCGTGGCTGATTCCGCTGGCGTGGCGTCTGCGTACGCAGGGCTTCCAGGTCGAAATCTTCGGATACCCCAGTGTTTCCGGCGGGCCGGATGTTGCCGTGCCGCTGTTGCTGGAACGTCTGCGCGGCGGCGGGCCGATCAGTCTGGTGGGGCATAGCCTCGGTGGACTGGTCGCGCTGGAGGCGCTGCGCCAGGCGCCGGAGCTGGAGGTGCCTCGCGTGGTCTGCCTGGGGTCGCCGTTGTGTGGCAGCGAAACCGCACGCAGCCTGGCGGACCACGGCTGGTCGGCCGCGCTCGGCCGTAGCGGTGATCTGCTGCAGCATGGGTTGCCGGGTTGGAGCGGCCCGGCGCAGGTGGGCCTGATCGCCGGCTCGGTCGCCCATGGGCTGGGCGCCTTGATGGGGGCATTGCATGGCGATTCGGACGGCACGGTTGCCTTGTCCGAAACCTGCCTGGCCGGCCTGGCCGACCACTGCATCGTGCCGGCCAGCCACAGCGGGCTGGTGCTTTCCCATGAGGTGGCCGGGCTGACCGCTGCCTTCCTGAGGCAGGGGCGGTTTCCGAGCGAGGCGGTCCGTCGCGCGTCGTAACGGGCCCGAGCCGGGGGATCAGGTAGAATTCGCGTCCTGTTCCTGACAGATGTACGGCATTCCCATGGGTAGAGGTCCTTCCATCGAAGGTCGCAAAAACGCGTCTGACGCGAAGCGCGGCAAGATTTTCACCAAGATCATCCGTGAGATCAGCGTTGCTGCTCGCGGCGGTGGAGGCGACCCAAACAACAACCCACGGCTGCGCGTGGCCATGGACAAGGGCCTGAGCGCCAACATGTCCAAGGACGTGATCGAGCGCGCCATCAAGAAAGCCACCGGCGAGCTTGAAGGCGTCGAGTACGAGGAGATCCGGTACGAGGGTTACGCCCCGGGCGGCGTGGCGGTCATTGTTGACTGCCTCACCGACAACCGTGTGCGTACCGTGGCCGACGTGCGCCATGCCTTCAGCAAGTGCGGCGGCAACATGGGTACCGAAGGTTCGGTGGCTTTCATGTTCAAGCGTCTGGGCGTGCTGAGTTACGCGCCGGGTGCCGATGAGGAAAAGATCACCGAAGCGGCCATCGAGGCGGGTGCCGATGACATTGCGGTGTATCCGGAAGATGGCTCCATCGACGTGATCACCGCGCCGGATGCATTCCAGTCGGTGAAGGACGCGATGGATGCCGCAGGTCTGCCTAGCGACCACGCTGAAATCACTTTCCGCGCGGAGAACGACATCGTCGTGGACGCGGACACCGCGCCGCAGGTCCGCAAGCTGCTGGACATGCTTGAGGACCTGGACGACGTGCAGGACGTGTATTCCAACGTCGACCAGGCCAGCCTGGAAGGCTGATCCAGTCCCGGCAGATGAGACGGTGCACTGCGATGCTGTGCGCCGTCTTTCTTCCACAGGCCCCGACATGACCCGCATCCTCGGCATCGACCCCGGTTCACAACGCACCGGCGTCGGCATCATCGACATTGATGCCAGCGGCAAGGCACGGCATGTCCACCATTGCCCGCTGGTGCTGCTGGGCGCTGCCGATTTCCCGCAGCGGTTGAAGCTGCTGGCGCACGGGTTGCATGCGTTGATCGAGGAATACCAGCCGCAGGAAGTGGCCATCGAAAGAGTGTTCATGGCCAAGAACGCCGATTCGGCGTTGAAGCTGGGCCAGGCACGCGGTGCCGCGGTGTGTGCGGTGGTGATGCGCGACCTGCCGGTCAGCGAATACGCCGCCACCGAGATCAAACTGGCGGTGGTCGGTCGGGGTGGTGCGGAGAAGCAGCAGGTGCAGCACATGGTCGGGTTGATGCTCAACCTGCAGGGCAAGTTGCAGGCCGATGCCGCCGATGCGCTGGCAGTGGCCATTACCCACGCGCATGTGCGCGCCACCGCCAACCGGCTGGGCGTGGACGTGCGTCAGGCATGGAGTCGGAAATGAGGTTTTTAGGATGATTGGACGACTGCGCGGCATCCTCGCCTACAAGGCACCGCCGTGGCTGGTGATCGACGTCAATGGTGTCGGTTACGAGCTGGAAGCGCCGATGAGTACGTTCTACGACCTGCCTGATGTCGGTCGCGAGGTCATTCTGTTCACCCACTACGCACAGAAGGAGGACAGCGTCTCGCTGTATGGCTTCCTGCGTGAGGGCGAGCGACGCTTGTTCCGCGACGTGCAGAAGGTCTCGGGCATCGGTGCCAAGATCGCGCTGGCGGTGTTGTCCGGGGTCAGCGTCGACGAGTTCGCGCGTCTGATCCAGAGCGGCGACATCACCGCGCTGACCCGCATTCCCGGCATCGGTAAGAAGACCGCCGAGCGTATGGTGGTGGAACTGCGCGATCGCGCAGCCAATTTCACCGGTGGCGGCGCCCCCATCGCCGGGCAACTGGGCAACGACCCGGTGTCCGAGGCGACGGTGGCTTTGCAGCAACTGGGCTATAAACCGGCCGAAGCAGCAAAGATGGCGCGTGACGCGGAAGCCGATGGCGATGATGTCGCCATGGTGATCCGCAAAGCGCTGCAGGCTGCGCTGCGCTGAACCCTTCCACGGCTGCTTGACGCCAACCCGAGATCGCCATGTCCCACGCTTCCTCCGCCCCTGAATCCAGTGGGCATCACGTCAGTCATGGCCCCGCAGGGGGCATGGCGCTGGTCATCGGCGCCATCGGTGTCGTGTTCGGTGATATCGGCACCAGCCCGCTGTACACCCTGAAGGAGGCGTTCTCGCCGCACTACGGGCTCAACAGCGATCACGACACCGTGCTGGGCGTGTTGTCGCTGGCGTTCTGGGCGTTGAACATGGTGGTCACGCTCAAGTACGTGACCATCATCATGCGCGCCGACAACGACGGCGAGGGCGGCATCATGGCGCTGATGGCGTTGGCCCAGCGCACCCTGCGCAACGGTTCGCGCACGGCATATGTGGTGGGCATCCTCGGGATTTTCGGTGCCTCGCTGTTCTTCGGCGATGGCGTGATCACGCCGGCCATTTCCGTGCTGGGCGCGGTGGAGGGCTTGAAGGTGGCGGCGCCGGGGCTGGGACACTTCGTGGTGCCGATCACCCTGGTGGTGCTGGCCGCGGTGTTCGCCGCGCAACGTTTCGGTACCGAGAAGGTCGGCAAAGTGTTCGGGCCGGTGATGATCATCTGGTTCCTGTCGCTGGCTGCCATCGGCATCTACAACGTGATCGGCACGCCGGAAGTGCTCAAGGCGTTCAACCCGATGTGGGCCGCGCGCTTCTTCGTGGAGCATGGCTGGCACGGCATCTTCATCTTCGGCGCGGTGGTGCTGGCAGTCACCGGCGGCGAGGCGCTGTATGCGGACATGGGCCATTTCGGCGTGCCGCCGATCCGCCATGCCTGGTACTTCTTCATCCTGCCGTGCCTGGTGCTGAACTACCTGGGGCAGGGCGCACTGGTGCTGGAGCGGCCGGACGCGGTGGTCAACCCGTTCTTCGAGGCAGTGCCGCAATGGGCGCTGTACCCGATGATCATCCTGGCCACGAT
Organism: Stenotrophomonas humi; assembly: GCF_001431415.1. Lineage (GTDB taxonomy): Bacteria > Pseudomonadota > Gammaproteobacteria > Xanthomonadales > Xanthomonadaceae > Stenotrophomonas > Stenotrophomonas humi. Next base: position 15,809 of record NZ_LDJI01000011.1, read on the forward strand.
GGCAGCGGTGATCGCCAGTCAGTCGGTGATCACCGGCGCGTTCTCGGTGTCGCGCCAGGCCATGCAGCTGGGTTACATCCCACGCATGCGCATCCTGCATACCTCGCACGACACCATCGGCCAGATCTACATTCCCGGCATCAACTGGGGCCTGGCGGTGCTGGTGTTCGGTCTGGTGCTGGCGTTCCAGAGTTCGAGCAACCTGGCCGTGGCCTATGGCATCTCGGTGTCGGGCACGATGCTGATCGACACCTTGCTGCTGGCACTGGTGGCACGCGCGCTGTGGCCGCGGGCGCATCACGGCATCCTGGCCCTGTGCGTGCTGTTCTTCATCATCGACCTGTGCTTCGTGATCGCCAATGGCGCCAAGCTGCTGCAGGGCGCCTGGTTCCCGGTGGTGCTGGGCCTGGTGCTGTTCACGATGATGCGCACCTGGCGGCGCGGTCGTGAGCTGCTGCGTGATGAAATCCGCAAGGACGGCATCCGCCTGGACACGTTCCTGCCGGGGCTGATGCTGGCACCGCCGGTGCGGGTGCCGGGTACCGCCATCTTCCTGACCGCCGACCCGGCTGTGGTGCCGCATGCGCTGATGCACAACCTCAAGCACAACAAGGTGCTGCACGAGCGCAATGTATTCCTGCATGTGGAAACCCTGCCGGTGCCGTATGCGGCGGAAGGGCAGCGTTTGAAGATTGAATCGGTGGGCGATGATTTCCACCGCATCTACATCCGCTTTGGCTTCATGGAGACGCCGGACGTGCCGTTGGCGCTGATGCGCTCGTGCGACCACGGTGGCATCTACTTCGACCCGATGGACACCACGTATTTCGCCAGCCGCGAGACCATCGTGGCCAGCGCCAACCGTGGCATGCCGATCTGGCGCGACAAGCTGTTCGCCTTCATGCATCGCAACGCCGCCCCGGCCACCGGTTTCTTCCGCATTCCGGGTAACCGTCTGGTTGAGTTGGGCGCGCAGGTCGAGATCTGACCGACAGGAGCGAACGGAAAGGGTGATGAGTGAGAAGGGCAGCCGCAACGCGGTGGCGTCGCGGTTCGCGAGGCCGCTGAGGCTTCGTCTCACTTCTCACCCCTATTCACCCGCTTCTGGCTTTAACATAGCCGGATGACTGACAACCGCATCATCGGCGCTGGCGCCACCCGCGAAGACGAGGTGGCCGACGCCAGCATCCGTCCGCGCAGCCTTGCCGACTACCTCGGCCAGGCGCCGGTGCGCGAGCAGTTGGACATCTTCATCCAGGCCGCCAAATCCCGTCGCGAGGCGCTGGATCACGTCCTGATCTTCGGTCCGCCCGGTCTGGGCAAGACCACGCTCAGCCATGTCATCGCCAACGAATTGGGGGTGAGCCTGCGGGTGACCTCTGGTCCGGTGATCGAAAAGGCGGGAGATCTCGCGGCGCTGTTGACCAACCTGCAGCCGCATGACGTGTTGTTCATCGACGAAATCCACCGTCTCTCGCCGGTGGTCGAGGAAGTGCTGTACCCGGCGATGGAAGATTTCCAGATCGACATCATGATCGGCGAGGGCCCTGCTGCACGTTCGATCAAGCTCGACCTGCCACCGTTCACCCTGATCGGCGCCACCACCCGCGCCGGGCTGCTGACCGCGCCGCTGCGCGACCGCTTCGGCATCGTGCAGCGCCTGGAGTTCTATTCGGCCGAGGAGTTGACCCGCATCGTGCGGCGTTCGGCCGGCATTCTCGGCATTGATTGCAGCGCCGAAGGCGCGGGCGAGATCGCCCGCCGCGCGCGTGGCACGCCGCGTATCGCCAACCGCCTGCTGCGCCGCGTGCGCGACTATGCCCAGGTCAAGGCCAGTGGTCATATCGACCATGCCGTGGCGCAGGCCGCGATGCATATGCTCAAGGTGGACCCGGAAGGCTTCGACGAGCTGGACCGCCGCCTGCTGCGCACGATGGTGGAATATTTCGATGGCGGCCCGGTCGGCATCGAGTCGCTGGCGGCGGCGCTTTCCGAAGAACGCGGCACGCTGGAAGACGTGGTCGAGCCGTATCTGATCCAGCAGGGCTTCCTGGTGCGCACCGCGCGCGGCCGCATGGCCACACATAAGGCCTACCGCCACATGGGGCTCAAGCCCAGGGCCGCGCCGACGGATCTGTTCGCGGAACAAGCCGATGAGTGAGCCCCGGTTCAGTTGGCCGACACGCATTTACTGGGAAGATACCGACGCCGGTGGGGTGGTCTACCACGCCCGCTATGTCGCCTTCATGGAAAGGGCACGCACCGAATGGATGCGCGCCCTGGGCTATGGACAGGAGTCCATGCGCAGTGGCGGCGGCCAGGTGTTCGTGGTTCGTGCCATGACCCTGGATTTCCTCAAGCCTGCCAAACTGGACGATGTGCTGACCATCACGGTGGAACTGGCGCAGTGCCGGCGGGCAAGTCTGCTGATGGAGCAGGCGGTGTTGCGCGGGGACGAAGTGCTGGTCACCGCGCAGGTACGCCTGGCTGCGGTGGGTGCCGTGGATTTCCGCCCGCAAGCCATTGATGACACGCTGTACGCAACGCTCAAACCCCTACAAACCAAACTCGCGTAAGTAAGACTGAGGAAGATCGGATGATCGCTTTGCTTCTGGCCCTGCAGGCCACCGTAACCGAGGCTTTGCCGGCGGATGTCAGCGCCGCCGCCGCGCAGACCGTTGCGCAGGCCAGCCATGGCGGTGGCATCAACTATCTGGACCTGATGATCAAGGCCAGTATCCCGGTCAAGTTGATCGTGCTGCTGCTGCTGGCCGGTTCGTTCATCAGCTGGGTGATCATTTTCCGCAAGGCGCGCGTGTTCAAGGCCGCCGATCGCGAGGCCAGTGACTTCGAGAACCGCTTCTGGTCCGGCGCCGACCTCGGCAAGCTCTACGCTGCAGCCACCGACCGCAACCGTTCGGTGGATGGCCTGGAAGCGATCTTCGAGTCCGGTTTCCGCGAATACACCCGCATGCAGAACCGCCGTGGGCTGGATGGCCGCAGCCAGCTGGAAGGTGCACAGCGCGCCATGCGCACTACCTATGCCCGCGAAGTGGATGGGTTGGAGCGCAACCTCGAGCTGCTGGCCAACATCGGTTCCACCGCGCCTTATGTGGGTCTGGTCGGTACCGTGTTCGGCATCATGGTGACCATGCACGACATGATCAGCAGCGGTGAGCAGGCGGGTATTGCTTCGGTCGCACCGGGTATTTCCGAAGCCTTGTTCGCCACCGCCATCGGCCTGTTCGTCGCCATCCCGGCAGTGTGGGCCTACAACCGTTTCACCACCCGCGTGGAGCGCCTGTCGGTGCGTTATGAAACCTTCGCCGAAGAGTTCAGCTCCATCCTGCAGCGCCAGAGCGGCGCTGACGAGTAAGCGCCTCCGCGCTTTCCTCTGACCGCAGGAGCCCAGACATGACCGCCGCCATACCCCGCCGCAAGCGCCGCAAGCTCAAGTCCGAGATCAACGTCGTGCCGTACATCGACGTGATGTTGGTGCTGCTGATCATCTTCATGGTGACCGCGCCGCTGCTGACGCTCAGTTTTGAAGTCGACCTGCCCAGTTCCACCGCCAAGGCGCTGGAGAGCAAGCAGGACCCGGTGATCGTTTCGGTCCGCGCTGACGGCCAGCTCAGCCTCACGCTGCCCGGCGCCAAGGATCCCGAAGCGATGGACCCCGGTGCGCTGCAGGCGCAGTTGGGCGCGCTGGCGTCGCAGGACAAGAACCTGCGCGTGATCGTGGCCGCCGACAAGACCGTGGCCTATGAAAAGGTCGTGTCCGCCATGGACGTGATCAAGGCTGCAAAGATCGAGAAGGTGGGTCTGGCGACCGATGCACGCTGATTCCCTCCCGCCGCCGCGCGAGTCCAGCAACGAGTGGGGCCTTCCGGTCGTCCTCGCGCTGCTGGTGCATCTGTTGGTGGCAGCGATTTTCATCATTGCCTGGGTGTGGTCGCCTCCGCGCAACACCGAAGCTGCCGCGGGCGATCCGGCGGTAGAAGCGAGCCTGCAGGTGTCCTCGGCCGAAGCCGCGGCTGCGCGGCAGGCGCTGCGCGCTTCGGAAAAACTGCCTGATCTGCCCGTGCCGGTCGAAGAAGTGCCACCTGAGCCGGTGCCGGAAGATACCGTGCCGCCGCCGCAACCCATTCCCGAGCCGCGTCCGCAGGATGCGCCCACGCCGCAGCAGCACAATGCGCAGGAGCGCATCGCGCAGCCGGACAACGTGGACCAGGAGCGCGTCAGCGCCCTGGCGATCTCGCAGGAAAAGGCCAAGCAGGAGCAGGAAGCCAAGCGCCGCCAGGAGCAGATCGACCTCACCGAGCGCAAGCGCGTGGAAGAGGCCGAGCAGAAGCTGCGTCTGGCCAAGCAGCAGGAAGAGGCCGATCGGCAGAAGAAGCTCGCCGACGAGCAGCGCCGGGCTACTGACAGCGCCGAGCAGGAGCGCCAGCAGAAGATCGCCGAGATCCGCCGCAAGCGTGAGCAGGCCGAACGCGAAGCCAAGCTTGCCGAGCAGCGTCTGCGGCAGGTGGCCGATGCCCGCGCACGTGCACAGGGCGCGTCGTCCAGCAGCACCGCCGCCACTGGTCCGGCCTCGCCGTCCCCGGGGCAGGGGGGTACCAGCAATGACGAGATCGCCAAATACGCCGCTGCCATCCAGCAGGCCGTGCTCAATCAATGGGTGCGCCCGGATTCGATTCCGCGTGGCCAGCGTTGCCGCCTGACCATCCGTCAGGTGCCCGGCGGCTCCGTGATCCGGGTCGAGTTCGCCCCCAGCTGCCCATATGACGAGGCAGGGCGCCGCTCGGTGGAGGCCGCCATACTGCGCGCCCAGCCGTTGCCGTACCGTGGATTTGAGAAGGTGTTCCAGCCGAGTCTGAACTTCAACTTCGAAGCGCAGGACCGCTGAATTCGCTGAAGCCTCGTGGGAGCTTGCTGGTTTCACTGGTAACTTCTATGTAACGTCCCCGTGTTCATTTTCGGGGGTGGATTTCACGCGGTATTCGTTCACGATTGCGAAAATGTTCATCCGCCTGCTGCTATCCCTCTTTGCTGCATTCATTCCGTACCGTTGAGCGCCTAATGAAGAAATTGCCTCGCTGGCTGGTCGCCCTCACTGCCCTGTTGTTGCCGCTTGCGGCCATGGCGCAGCAGAAGGGCTTGGAAATCGACATCGTTGGCGGCAACGCCTCGGCGACACCGATCACCGTCGTGCCGATGCCCTACCAAGGTTCTGCCGGCGCGCCGCAGACCGACGTGGCGGCGGTGATCCGCGCCGATCTGGACCGTTCAGGCCAGTTCCGCAACCTGCCGGAGGCGCAGATCGTCGAGCGCCCGACCCGTGGCAGCGAGGTGCAGTACCCGACCTGGCGTGCGCTCAAGCAGGACTATCTGGTGGCTGGACGCGTGCTCGACGCCGGTGCCGGCGCCTACCGCGTGGAGTACGAACTGTTCGACGTGGCCAAGGGTGAGCGCATCCTTGGCCTGGCGATGACCGCACGCTCCAACGCGATGCGCGATGTTTCCCATCAGATGGCCGATGCCATCTATGAAAAGATCCTCGGCGTGCGTGGCGCGTTCTGGACCCGCATCGCCTACATCACCGCCAGCGGCAGCGGCGCCAACATGCGCTATGCACTGATGGTGGCCGATTCGGATGGTTACAACCCGCAGACCATCGTGCGTTCGGCCGAGCCGCTGTTGTCGCCGAGCTGGAGCCCGGATGGCCGCAAGCTGGCTTACGTCAGTTTCGAGCGCGGCAACTCGGCGATCTACATGCAGGACATCGCCACCGGTGCGCGTGAGCTGCTGACCAGCTTCCGTGGCATCAACAGTGCGCCGGCGTTCTCGCCGGATGGCCGCCGTCTTGCCTTGGCGCTGTCGCGCAGCGGCAACCCGGAAATCTATGTCATGGACCTGGGCAGCAAGCAGCTGACCCAGCTGACCAACCACTTCGGCATCGACACCGAGCCGACCTGGGCCGCTGATGGTGGTTCGGTCTACTTCACCTCCGACCGTGGTGGTCGCCCGCAGATCTATCAGGTGGCGGCCAGCGGCGGCAGCGCAAACCGCGTGACCTTCCAGGGCAACTACAACGCCAAGGCCACGGTGTCCTTTGACGGCAAGAAGATCGCAACGGCGCAGGGCGCTGGCAGCAGCTACAAGATCGCGATGATGGACAGCAGCCTGGGCTCCCCGCGCTGGAGCACGCTGTCGCCAGGGTCGCTGGACGAATCACCGAGTTTCGCGCCCAATGCGAGCATGGTGTTGTATGCGGCCCGCGAAGGCGGACGTGGAGTTCTGTACGAAGTGTCTGCTGATGGCCGTGTGCGTCAGCGTCTGGTTCTCGCCGATGGTGATGTACGGGAACCCGCTTGGGGCCCATACCGCACCGCGCGTTGATAAAGTGTTAACATCCGACTCGGATTAATCCCAAAAAATTGGCCCAGGAGCCTCTAGGTATCGCCATGAACAAATCCACTCGTGTTTTGCTCGTTTCGTTGCTGTCCGTCGCCGCTCTGGCCGGCTGCTCGAAGAAGGTCAAAGAACAGCCGGTAGCCCCGCCGGTCGACAACGGTTCGACCACGCAGCCGACCGGTCCGTCCACCTCTGGCCTGTACGGCCCGGGCGACCTCGATACCGACGCTTGCCTGCGTCAGCGCGTTGTTTACTTCGACCTGGACAAGGAAGAAGTGAAGTCGGAGTTCCAGCAGATCATGGCGTGCCACGCCAAGTACCTGCGTGACCGTCCGTCCTCGCGCATCACCCTGCAGGGCAACACCGACGAACGCGGCAGCCGCGCTTACAACCAGGCACTGGGCGAGCGTCGTGGCAACTCCGTGAACTCGGCGCTGCAGGCCAACGGTGGTTCGGCTTCGCAGCTGACCGTCGTGTCCTACGGTGAAGAGCGTCCGGTGTGCACCGAGTCGAACGAGTCCTGCTGGTCGCAGAACCGTCGCGTCGAAATCGTCTACACCGCGCAGTAATCGATGCGTATCGGCATCAATAAACTGATGCTCGTGGTAGCGGCAGCCCTGGTGGCTGCCGCTCCTGCGTATGCTCAGCGGCAGAGTCTGGCTGATCGTGTTGGCGCGCTGGAACAACAGGCCAACAACACGCAGGCCAATACCGACATGCTCAATCAGTTGCAGCAACTGCGTAGCGAAATGCAGACGCTGCAAGGCACGATCGAGCAGCTTCAGCACGAGAACGAACAGCTGAAGAAGAGCAGTCGTGACCTGTATCTGGATCTGGACGGGCGTTTGAACCGCCTGGAAGGCAATGGTGGCACCGATGCCCCCGCGGCATCGGCTGCTCCCGTGCTGCCGGCGAGCAAGCCCGCGGCCGCAAGCAACGAGCGCGCACCGACGGTGCGTGGCGACGCCGGCAGCCTGGCTGCAGCCGGTGACGAACGTGCTGCCTACAACGTGGCGTTCGATGCGTTGAAGGCCGGCAACTATGCGGATTCGGCACAGCTGTTCCAGAGTTTCCTGGAGTTGTACCCGAACGCGGCATATACGCCCAATGCGCTGTATTGGCTGGGCGAAAGCTACTACGCAACACGCAATTTCAAGATGGCGGAGGCGCAGTTCAATGACCTCATCGCCCGTTATCCCACCCACGACAAGGCCGCCGGCGGTTTGCTGAAGCTCGGCCTGTCGCAGTACGGCGAAGGTAATGCCGTGCAGGCCCAGCAGACGCTGGAGCAGGTGGTTTCCCGTTTTCCCGGCAGTGATGCGGCCCGTACCGCCCAGGATCGTTTGCAGTCGATCCGGGTTGGCCAGCAGCTGCGCTGATTGGTACCGGACCGCGGCAACGCGGTGCGGTTGAAGTGAAATGAACTCTCCCGCCGCCGCTGTTCCCAGCGAGATCGTGCAGTCGCCCTTGCCGCGACTGAAGATCACCGAAATTTTCCTGTCCCTGCAGGGTGAGGCCGATACCGTCGGCTGGCCGACCGTGTTCGTGCGCCTGACCGGTTGCCCGTTGCGCTGCAGCTACTGCGATACCGAGTACGCCTTCCACGGCGGCACCTGGTGGGACATCGACGACATCGTCACCGAAGTGTTGAAGCAGGGCGTGCGCCACGTCTGCGTGACCGGCGGTGAGCCGTTGGCACAGAAGCGCTGCCTGATCCTGCTGCAGAAGCTGTGCGATGCCGGCCTGGACGTGTCGCTGGAAACCTCCGGTGCGCTGGATATCGCTGCGGTGGATGCGCGCGTCTCGCGCGTTGTCGACCTGAAGACGCCGGACTCGGCGGAGATGGCGCGCAACCGGCTGGAGAACATTCCACTGTTGACCGCGCGCGACCAGCTCAAGTTCGTGATCTGCAGTCGCAGCGATTACGAATGGGCCAAGACGATGCTGGTCGAACATGGCCTGCCTGCGCGTTGCATGGTGTTGTTCTCGCCCAGCAAATCGCAGGTCAGCGCGCGCGAGCTGGCCGACTGGATCATTGCCGACCGCTTGCCGGTGCGCTTCCAGATGCAGCTGCACAAGCTGCTGTGGGACGACGAACCCGGCCGCTGATACGGGCCGATTGCCGTAGCGCCAAGCGCGGCATCTGCTCGGAATGCACGGGTACGACTTGTACACTTTGTTTCCTGCGGGCGGCTGGCAATGTGCCGATGGTCGCTCGCAACCCCGTGGACTGCTGTCCGCGGCTACATCCCGGCGCGGGACAGCGTGCTGGCTTTGATCCCCCAACCGGATGAAATCCCATGAAGAAAGCAGTCGTGCTTCTTTCCGGCGGCATGGACTCGGCCGCCGTCGTTGCCATTGCCCAGGAACAAGGTTTTGAGGTGTACGCCCTGAGCGTGCGCTATGGCCAGCGGCACACCTCGGAACTGGAGGCCGCCGCGCGCGTGGCCAGTGCGCTCGGCGTTGCCGGGCACAAGGTGGTGGATGTCGACCTGCGCAGCATTGGCGGCTCGGCGCTCACCGCTGACATCGACGTGCCGGAAGCTGGCGGCGAGGGCATCCCGGTGACCTACGTGCCGGCGCGCAACACCATCATGCTGTCCTTGGCATTGGGTTGGGCCGAGGTGCTGGGTGCCAATGACATCTTCTGCGGCGTCAACGCGGTGGATTACTCCGGCTACCCGGATTGCCGCCCGGAGTTCGTGGCAGCGTTCCAGGCGCTGGCCAACCTGGCCACCAAGTCCGGCGTGGAAGGGGCGGGCATCGTTGTCCATGCGCCACTGCAGTACCTGAGCAAGGCGCAGATTGCCGCCGAGGGCCAGCGGCTGGGCGTGGACTTCGGGCTGACCGTGTCCTGCTACCAGGCGGATGCAGAGGGACGTGCCTGTGGTCACTGCGATGCCTGCCGTCTGCGCGCGGAAGGTTTCGGCGCAGCGGGCATGGCAGATCCCACGCGTTACGTCTGAATTCCGATTTTCCGATTCTTGCGCTAGAATACGCGCCCCGGCTGCGGCCGGGTCGTTGTTTGGGCCGTTAGCTCAGTCGGTAGAGCAGAAGACTTTTAATCTTTTGGTCGAAGGTTCGAATCCTTCACGGCCCACCAGTATTTCAAAGGCTTCGGAGCGATCCGAAGCCTTTTTTATTGCTCAGCGAAGCGGCGGCCGCTCCGCGACCCAGCTCGTTGGCCTGGCGTTCGGGAGCGTGCGGGAATCCCCTTGGCCACGGCGGCTCGGCACGACAGCGGCGATGCGCTGGAAGCAGCCGTGCTTTGCTGGAGCCTTCGCGGGAAGGAGGTTGCCGGGCATGGCGGACCCCGCCGTGGCGGTTGGAGGTGCATCGGTGATCGGGAAGAGCAGATATGCCCTTTTGCTGGCACAGAAGGATGCGCCGGCCTACCATGTGGTGATGCCGCCCGTTTGCATGGAACGTGGGCGGGGCATGACTACCGGCGCGGGGGCACGTTTGAGCCAGCAGATAACCCAACTTCTGCATCGTTGGCAGCAGGGTGACCTGGATGCACGCGAGCACCTGTTCGAGGCGCTGTACTCGGACCTGATGCAGATCGCGCGGCATCGGCTGTCCAATCACACCAACGGCACCCTGCAGCCGGCTGCGCTGGTGAACGAGTCGCTGATGCGGCTGCTGGGGAGCAGCGCCGACTACAACGACCGCACCCATTTCATCGCCATCGCCGCATTGAAGATGCGCTCGGTGCTGGTGGATCACCTGCGCGCACGGGCTGCGGACAAGCGCGGTGGCAATGCCGAACAACTCACGCTGTCGCATGCCGTGGAAATGCAGGACGAGAGTGCGATCGGTTACGACGTGCTGGCGCTGCACCAGGCGTTGAACCAACTGGCGGAAATGGAGCCGCGTGCGGCCAGTACCATCGAGCTGACCTACTTCGGTGGCATGAGCCGCGATGAAATTGCTCTGGTGCTGGGTGTGTCTGCGCCCACGGTCGACCGCGACCTGCGTTTTGCACGGGCCTGGCTGAATCGCCAGCTCCGCTGAGCAGCGCGGGGGCTGCGAGCACATGGGCGCCGAACGCTGGAGACAAGTCCGCGATCTGTTTGAGGCTGTCTGCGAGCTGCCGCGTGAGCACTGGCGGGCGGCTTTGCTTGAACGCTGCGACGACGCATCCATACGCGAAGAGGTGGAGCAGTTGCTGCGTTCGCAGACGGTAGGGCTGAGCCGTGTCAGCAATCGTCTGGATACCGCGCTTGCGCATGCGCTCGCCCCGGAGTTCGGTGTGGGCGAGCGGCTCGGGCCGTGGCGGCTGACAGAGCGTATCGCCCAGGGCGGCATGGGCACCGTTTTCAAGGCCGAGCGCGCCGATGGTGTCTACCAGCGCACGGTGGCGATCAAGCTGTTGCACGGTTTGCCAGGAGCGATCGAAGTCGAACGCCTTGGCGCGGAGCGGCAGGTGTTGGCGAATCTGCAGTTGCCGCAGGTGGCACGACTGTACGACGGTGGTACCACGCCCGACGGTCATCCCTATCTGGTGATGGAGTACATCGATGGCGTGCCGTTGGATCGTTGGTGCGTGGAGCACCAACTTGGCCTGGAGCAGCGGCTGCAGTTGTTTCTGGACATCTGCCGCATCGTGCAGTCCGCACACGAACAACTGGTGCTGCATTGCGACCTGAAACCCAGCAACGTGCTGGTGATGAGCAATGGCAAGCCGGTATTGCTGGACTTCGGTCTGGCGCGGTTGCTCAATGAAGCGCGCGACAACCAGAACTCGGGGTTCTGTACACCGACCTATGCCAGCCCGGAGATGATTGCCGGGCAAACCGTGGGCGCAGCCAGTGACGTGTACAGCCTCGGCGTGATGCTGGTGGAATTGTTGTCCATGCAGCCATGCACACGCGAGCCGTTGAACACCGAGGTACCCGTGGTGCTGCCCAGTGCCAATGCGGCGGCGGAGTTGCCCTGGCGCGGCAAACTCCGTGGTGATCTCGATGCCATCGCCTGCAAGGCCTGCGCATTGGACGTAGGCGAGCGCTATCGCACGGTGGAAGCGTTGATTGCTGATGTGCGTCGTTATCTGGAGCACAAGCCGGTGGTCGCACGCGGCGGCGGGCGGCTGTATCGGTTGCGCAAAGGGTTGCGCCGCAACTGGTATGGCGCGGCACTCATCGCCAGCGCGACCGCGGTGTTGCTGATCTTCGTTGCAGGTTTGCTGCAGACCCGCAGGCAAGCCCAGGAAGAAGCCGCGGTTGCACGGCAGGTGAGCAATTTCATGGTGGGGGTGTTCGAGACCGCGGACCCGTTCCTGCGGACCGAGCGCGGGCAGGAAGAACTCACCTCGCGACAGTTGCTGGACAAGGCCTCGTTGCAGGTTTCGCATGATCTTGCCGATGCCCCGGCGCAGTTGGCGCGGATGCGCGCCGTGCTGGGTGTGGCTTACCAGAACTCGGGGGTGCCACATCAGGCTGAGGTGCTGCTGCAGCAGGCCTACAGCGGCTTCATGGATCCACGCGTCGGCCGCAGGGATGACGCCGCAGCGGTGCTGGCGGATTTGTCCGTGCAGAAGACCCTGGATGGCAACGGCGATCTTGGGCGACAGATGGCCGACCAGGGCCTGGCGTTGTTGAGTGATGCGGGCGCGCCGACGACGAGAGCGAAGCTGCTCGGTGCCAAGGGGATGGCACTGATCAACCTGCAGGCATTCGACCAGGCCGAGGAGGCGTTGGATGCCGCAACGGCTCTGTATGCGAAGCAAGCGGATCCGACCGCGGCCGCCAAGCGCCTGGAGCTGACATACAGCAAGGGATTGATGTACCTGCGCTGGGGCCGGGAGCAGCCCGCCGAGCGTGAGTTCCGCGAAGTGCTGGCCAGCCTGCATGGGCGCCGCACCAGCATGGCGCTGGCTTCGGAGGTTCGTTTGGCGCAGGTACTGCGTGAGCAGGGCAGGTACGAACAGGCACTGCCCTTGCTGCAGTCGGGCATGCGCCATGCGCTGGACCTTTACGGGCCGAAGAGCCGCTTCGTGCTGATCCAGCATGATGGCCTGGCCGATCTATACAGTGATTCCGGCGACTACGCGGCAGCCGACAAGCAATACGAAGAACGCCATGCACTGAGTGCGCTGCTGGATGGCACCGATTCGGTGGAATATTCGATGGGCCTGTTCAACCACGGCACGTTGCGTGAGTTGCGCGGTGACCTGCCCGCCGCCGAGCGGCTGTACCGGCAGGCGTTGGATCTCCGGGTCGAAAGACTGGGCCGCGATTCGCCCACCAGCATGCGTGCCGAGACTGGGCTGGGGCGGTTGATGATGCGCCAAGGGCGGATGGAGGAAGCCGGTGCGATGTTGTTGCATGCGGATATTGGCCTGGCTGAGGCATTGCCGCTTGATGCGCCTGGCCGTATCGAAGCGCGCTTGAATCGGATCGACTGGTTGGTGCGCATGGGTCAGACCCGGCAGGCCAGCCAATTGCTGGAAGAGATGGCCGCACAGGTGCCGACGAGCTTCCATCTACGCATGTTGCAGGTGCGCTCGGCATTGGCCTGGCGGCTGAACGAGGGCGGGCAGGCGTTGGCACTGCGACGCGCGGCGCTGGAGTTCGCCAGCCGCCATTACGGGCAGGCCAGCGGGGATGTGGCAACCAGCCGCCTGGCGCTGGCTGAAACGCTGCTGCTGTTGGGGCATGCCCAGCCGGCGCTGGACGAGCTGCACAAGGTCGAGCCGGTACTGCGCAGGCTGCAGCTTCCAACATCACCGGACCGGCGCCAGCTCGATGGCCTGATCCTGCTGGCGCACACGAGTGTGGAGGGTGGGCAGATCCCCTGAGGTGCCGCACGATCTGCTGAAGAGCGGGTGGCATCTTCGGTGGCGAAGAACGAAAGAACTAGGTGCCCATTTCTTTCACATAGATGAATTGATTCATATTTTGACGGCCATTCCGCTTGGCGGGTGATCGAAATGTGCTGCTTTCCACGGTTTATCAGATAGGGAGCATCTTTTCGTCACTACCCAGGGGGATATCCATGAAGCAGTTGCTTATCTATGAGCGCCCGGTGCAGTTGAACCGCGTTGCGCATCGCAATCACCGGGTCGTGGCCAGCCAGGGGGATTTCCGTTTCGCCGATGCGGTGAACTCGGTGCCGCTGGCCTGCGTGGAGTTTGCGCAGGTGGTTCGTCAGTACCCCATCGTCTTTGCCGGCAACAGCGCCGATGCGGTGGTCCCGGCAGCCTTGCTGGGCCTGCGCAGCGGCCAGAACCTGATGGTCGATAGCGAAGGCCGTTGGGCGGACGGTGCCTATGTGCCGGCGTTCCTGCGCCGCTACCCGTTCGTGCTGGCTGAGCGAGAGCCCGATGGCGGTGATTTCACCGTCTGCCTGGATGCTGCCTATGACGGTATCCGCGAGGGCGGCGATGAAGGCGCGCCGCTGTTTGACGAAGAAGGCAAGGACAGCGCACTGCTGACCAATGCCCTGCAGTTCCTGCAGGAATACCAACTGCACCTGGCACGCACCCGTGAGTTCAGCGCCGCACTGGCGGCCCACGGCCTGCTGGTGTCCAAGCAGATCAATGTGCAGAGCGCGCAGGGTGAAACGTCCACGCTGGATGGCTTCTTTGTCGTCGATGAGCAGAAGCTGCGTGATCTGAAGGGCAAGGCGCTGCAGGAACTGGCCAAGTCCGGTGATATGGGCTGGATCTACGCCCACCTTCTGTCGCTTGGGAATGTGGACATGCTCAGCCGCGCGCTGGACAAGTCCGCCGTTCCATCGGCCAAGCACTAAGCCCCACCGTCAAACCGCATCGACGCGGCTGCATGTGCAGCCGCGCGTCCGCATACCTGAGCGTCGCCGCCTGCCTGTGATGCTGCCCGGAGCCTGCCATGAATCGTATCAATGCCACTCGCAAGAACCGTGTGTCCGCCAAGACTTCGATGCGCGGGGAGCAGCATCCACGTCCGGCAGGACTGGCCACTGCGATTGGCTCGGTGCTGGGCATCGCGCTGCCGTTGACGGTATGGGCTGGTGATGCGGGCAGTTCCATCACCACCGATGGCAGCACCGCAACCACGGTGACCTCACCCGAGGCGAACCGCTGGAAAGTCACCACCACGACGATCAAGGGCCGCCCGTCGGGCAACCAGGTCGCCTTCAACTCGTTCAAGGAATTCGGTGTCGATGCCGGGCAGACGGTTGACCTGATCCTGCCTACCAAGGGTGGCGCGCAGGTGCACAACCTGGTGAACCTGGTCAGCGATTCGCGGGCCTATATCAATGGCACGTTGAATGGCTTCCTGGCCGATGAAAGCACCGTGGGTGGGCGCGTGTTCTTCGTCGATCCGCACGGCCTGCTGGTAGGCAGCAGCGGTGTGCTCAATGTGGGTTCGTTGTCGGTGGCCACCCCAACACGCGCGGTGATGGATGACATTCTGGCCGCAGGTGAAGGACTGGATGGGCTGATGTACGGCACATTGAAGCCCGAGCAGCTCAGCCGCACCGGCACTGTGGAAATCCATGGCCGCATCAACGCCAGCAATGGCGTGCGGGTGCAGGCGCGAGCGATCGATGTCACCGGCACCATCTTCGTGGCAGTGGCGCCGGGAAGCGGGCGCGATGCCAATTCGAGCCTGCAGCGGGTGGATGAAACCGCAGTCAATACCGGCGGTGCGGGTGTGCCGCTGACGCTGGTCAGCGATGGCGGCAAGATCCAGCTGCGCGCGGCGGCCATCTCCGATACCGGGTTGGGTATACGCAGCGCAGAAGCCACGGTCAGCGTGGGCGGCGCGGCGAAGTTGAGCGCCGACGACATCGAACTGACCGCCACGGCGGTGGTCGACTCCGGCTATGACAAGGATTCGGCGGCGTTCGACGAGGTGAAGGCCGACCTGACCGGCAGCCTCACCGACATGTCCACGCTGAAGGATCTGGGCGATGCGCTGGTGAACCTGGGCGTGGACAAGGTGCTGGGCGAACAGGTGTCGTTCCTGCATGCCAGCACCATCGCGCGCGTGGAAGTGAAGGACAACGCGACGCTGGATGCGCGCAATGACATCACCCTGCATGCCAGCACCCGTCAGAACATCGACAACTCCGCTGCCGGCAAGGCCTACGAGAAGGGAGATTTCGCCACCGATGCCAATGGCGACCCGGTCAAGGATGCCAATGGCAATCCGGTGCCGAAGAAGCATCTGTTGAGCCTGGGCGCGGCGTACGCCCAGATCAACGCCACCACCGAGGCGATCATCCGTTCCGGTGCGACGGTCAAGGCCGGTGGAGATGTATCGGTGAAGGCCGATGCGGACACGGCGATGAAGCTCGCCGCCGAATCGTTCGCGGTCAACAACACGACGGCAGCCTTCACCGCGGCCATCAGCAATGTCAATGTCGACACCAAGGCTGTGATCGAGGCCGGAAACGCGCCGATAACCGCCGGCAGCGTCAACGTCACCGCGGTGAATACCTCGTCGATTGAAACCTCCGCCACCGCGCGCGCCGACAACCAGGGTGCCGTCGGTCTGGCCGGTGCGATCAGCCTGCAGGACATTGCTGCCGAAGCGCGCCTGGACCGCAATGTGACCACCCATACAACCGGTGGCA
Source organism: Stenotrophomonas humi (assembly GCF_001431415.1). GTDB lineage: Bacteria > Pseudomonadota > Gammaproteobacteria > Xanthomonadales > Xanthomonadaceae > Stenotrophomonas > Stenotrophomonas humi. The sequence continues at coordinate 31,787 of NZ_LDJI01000011.1, forward strand.
ACAGCGGCGACGTGACCGTGCAGGCGGCCAGCATCACTTCGCTCAACAAGACGGAAACCCTTGTTGCCGGGCCGAAGAGTGAGCCATTGCCGGGCCAGGAACAGGTCGAGGCCATCAGCAGCGGTGGTGATGGGCTGATGAGCATGGCGCAGTCGCTTGCCGGTGCGGGCATCGGTGCGGCGCTGGGCAAGCTCAGCGGCGACACGGGCGGTGGTGGCACTGGTGGCGGCACTACGCCGACCACGCCGCCGAAACCGGCACCGTTCCGCCTGGGCGGTGCGATCAGCTTCGTTGATGGCGAGCACGCCGCCAAGGCGTCGATTGCTGCCAATGCAGTCATCAAGAGTGCGGGCGATATCGTGGTCGACAGCCAGGTGATCGATGCACAGATCGGCAACCATGCCATCAGCAATGTGCTGGCCAAGGGCAAGAGCGCCGATGGCTCGGCGTTTGCGCTTTCCGGCGCGATCACCATCGCCAACCTCGAACACGACGCGCAGGCGCTGGTGGGCAGTGGTGCACAGCTGAGCGCGGCGCATATCGGTTTGGCATCGGATGTGCGCCTGCCGCGCGATTTCAGCGCGCTTACCGGCGCAGTGCCGAATTTCAGCAGCTTCGATGCCTTCAAGGATTCGTTGAGTGCGGCCAAGGATCTGATCACCGATCCGTCCGATCTGTTCAGCTCGTACTCCGCCGCCAAGGGCTCGGCCGAGGAAGTGGCCATCGGTGGCGCGGTCAGTTATTTCAAGGCGAAGAACAGCGCACGCACCGACGTGGCCAGCGGCGCGTCGCTGAAGACCACCGACACCTCCGGTACGGCGTGGTCTGCCGCACTGGACGGCGCTGACCATGCTGGCGACGCGCGTACGCGCACGTTCGATGCCGCGACCGATATCAGCGCGACCACCGAAATCACCGCGCTGCATGCCGCCGGTGATCTGGCACTGAAGAACCTCAAGACCAGCAATGTGGGCAAGGGCGGTACCGCGCTGGGCGGCAGCGTCGGCTACACGGATTACGACAACACGGCTGCGGCCATCGTCAACGATGGTGTCAGCATTGATGCGGGCGCAGGCTCCATCGCGATTGATGCCGTCAACAAGGAAACCATCGTCCTGTTGGCGTTGCAGTCCGGGCAGGGCGGCAGCATTGGTGTCAGTGGCACGGTGTCGGCATTGGATCTGGACAGCCACACGCTGGCAGGTGTGAGCAACCGCGCTACGTTGACCGGCGGGAAGATCGGCATCTCCGCTGACGAAGACATGTTCGTGTGGTCGGTTGCCGGCGCGGTGGCGATGAGCGACAGCATCTCGGTGGGCGCCAGTGTTGCCTATCAGCAGATGGATACCGATACGCATGCTTTCATTGGCGCGATACCGGCTGACTTCAAGACCGGTTCCAGCAGCGGCAGTGGCCAGGTCAACACCGGTGATCTGTCGGTGAAGGCAGGCAGCAAAGGCTTGTCCGGTGCCGTGGCTGCCGCAGGTGCGATTGCCAAGAGCAGTTCGGAGCAGCTCAAGCAGCAGCAGGATGCGTTGGCGCAGAAGCAGAATGCGGAAAATCCGGGCTTCCTGGATTCGCTCAAGACGCGCGCGCTGGGCAAGGTGACTGCGCTGGAGAGCATGGGCAAAAAGGCCGACAGCGACGGCAGCGCGGGTCTTACCAAATATTTCGACAAGGCCAAAGGACTGTTGGGTTCGGGTAGTGGCCAAGGCGGCCAGGGTGCGCAGACGCCGCAGCCGAAATTTGGCATTGCGCTGTCCGGTAGTGCCACGGTCAACCGCGCGCGGCAGAACACCAAGGCCGACATCAGCAATGCGGTGGTCAAGGACAACAGCGGCAATGGCGTGAAGCTGGACATCAGCGCGATCAACAAGACCTTGCTGGTCAGCATCAGTGGTGCGCTGTCGGTGACGGCTGCCGGCTCCGACAACAACCAGGGTAGCGCCTCGCTGGCCGGTGGCGTGGCCTATGGCGATATCCAGAACACCACCACTGCCGGGCTGTCGAGCAGCAGCGTGCAGGACGCCGGTGATGTGAATGTCACCGCGCGCAACGAAAGCGAGCAGGTCAATGTCGGATTGAGCGTGGGCGTCAATGCCTCTTCCGACCAGACCACGGCTGCTGCCGGGGCGATCTCGGCCACGGTGGCGATGTCCAGGAACGAGACCGCAGCAACCCTGCGCGGCTCCAGCATTCAAGGCAAGGCCGGAGCGGCCGGCGACGTGGACGTCAAGGCCGTCAACGAGTCGAAGATCGCCAATGGTGGCGGCGCGATCTACGCAGGCGGCAAGGCCGGCATGGGCGCAGCGGTGACCTATGCCGAGATCAAGGACGACACGCGCGCGGGCATCAGCGGCGGCAGCATCAACGGCGTGGACGATGTGCGCGTGCGCGCGGCCGATGCCTCGCGCATCGTGGCCGCCGCTGCCAGCGGTGGTGCCTCCACGCAGAGCAACGGCGTGGCGATCGCCGGCTCGGTACTGGTCAACCAGGTAGCCAACACCACTGTCGCCAGCATCGATGGCGGCGCCAACATCAGTTTTGGTGGTGATCTGGAAGCCTTTGCCGGTACCGCCAACATCAGCGACGTGCGTTCCACCACCGATGGCTGCGAATCCGGTGCCGGGATGGATTACTGCGGCAGCGCTATCGGCGGCATTGAAGTCAACGCCAATGCAGACACCGGCAGCAAGGACAGCAATACGGTTGATGCGGCGGGCCGTAATGAAAGCCGCAGCTCGATCATTGCTGTCGCCGGAATGATGCAGGTAGGTGGCAACAATGCCGGCGTCGCTTTTGCATACAACACCATCAAGAATACCCATGCCGTATCGGTGAACGGAGCCACGCTCACCGGCACCGCCACGAGCAACGTGGCGCTTACGGCTGCCGACAAGGCCGACATCCTTGCAGTGAGCGCGGGTATCGGCGGCAGCACGGGCAACTTCACCGGGGTTGGCAGTGCGTCGTACAACGCCATCGGCAACACCACTTCGGTCCTGGTCGGCAACAGTGTTCCCGATGCACAGGGCAACGTCACAAAGAACGGCGCAACACTCAGCGCGGGCACCATCCGGCTCGATGCCAGCGATGAAGCTTTCATCGGCTCGCTGGCCGGCGCCGCCACACTCGGCTCGAAGGTTGCGGTGGGTGCGGCACTCACCATCAACGACATCGGCAACCACTCGCTGGCGCTGGCTGAAGGCGCGATCCTGGATGCAAACACGGGCAAGCTGGGACTGAGTGCGGCCAACAAGGCAAAGATCCTTTCTGGTGCGGTCGCCGTGGGCGCGGCCAACAACGTCGCGATCCAGGGCTCGGTAGGCTGGAGCACGATAGCCAACACGGCCGAGGCCCTGTTGAGGGGGGGCTCGACCCGGGCCGGCATCCTGGACATGGATGCGGCCAACAGTTCGAAGATCTATACGCTGGCCGGCGCCGTGGCAGGTAGTGGTACGGCAGCCATCGGCGCGGCGATCAATGTCGCCACCATCGGAGATACCACCCGCGCCAGCGTGGACGGTACGGCGTTGGAGGTTTCAGACCGGCTTGATGTCGACGCCGTTGCCAATGCCACCACCAAGACGCTGGCCATCGCTGGCGCGTTGGCGGGCACCGCGTCGATCGCCGGCAGCAACACCAGCAACTTCATCGACAACACCACCGAAGCCAGCATCAGCGGAATCTCCGTGCACGGTGCCGGCGTCACCGGTGATGTCACGGTACACGCCGATACTCAGGGCAAGACCTATTCACTGGCTGGTGCGTTGGCGCTGGGCGGCACGGCGGGCGTGGGCGCGGCATCGAGCGTCAACAGTATTGGCGGCACAACGTCGGCTGTGGTGAACGCTGCGGCGTTGAACAATGCCAACAGCCTTGTCATAGATGCCAACAACGGTAGTGTGATCCGCTCCGCGGCGGTATCGGGCGCCGGTGCCGGGACGGCGGCGGTGGCTGGCAGCGTCACCACCAACTTCATCAGCTCCCATACCCGCGCCAGCCTGGTGGACAGTGTCATCGACAATGTCGATGCGGATGTCGTGGTGCGCGCACGCGACGAGCGAAACATCGATTCACTGGCCGGTTCCGCTGCGGTTGCGGGCAGTGTTGGTGTGGGTGCGGCGGTTGCCTACAACGACATCGGTGGCAGCACGTCGGCCGAGGTCAAAGGCAACGCATTGGACCTGGATGTGGGCAATCTGCTGGTCAGTGCGGATGCATCCGGTGCGGCAGGCGGCAACGGCAATCGCATTCGCACCATCGCCGCTGGCTTGGGCGGTGGCGGCGCGGTAGGCGGCGCCGCTTCGGTTGCGGTCAACCGCATGCAGGGAACCGTCAGTGCCCGCATCTGGGAAGGAGCCGATGTCGTAGCGCAGAACAACGTCGGGGTGTTGGCCGCGCAGGCGCAACAGATTGATGTATTCGCCGGCAGTGTCGGCGGTGGTGCGACCGCGGGCATTGGCCTGGGCACCGTGGTCAACCTGGTCAATGGCACGACCGAGGCGGGCATCTACGGGCCCAATACCGAGGTGACGGCACTGGGCAATGGCGCTGCGCTCAGCGGCGTCAATAGTGGTCGGCGCAATGTGGCCAATGCACACAGCAATCGAACCGACGCTTCCGGTTTGAATTTCGACACGGCCGACCTCGGCACGGGCACGGTTGATGTGCATGGCGTGGTGGTCAATGCTGCAACCCGCCAGCAGGTCAATACGGTGGGCGTCAGTGGCGCCTTGGGTGTCACCCCCATTGGCAGTGGAGCGGTTGCGGTGATGGCGGCGGTGAACCAGATTGCTGGTTCCACCGTGGCCACCATCAAGGATGCCAGGATCAACCAGCATGGCCTGGGTACCTCGGGCGATCAGGAAGATGCATCCGGTGGCTCGGCCAACAACGCGCAGAGCGTGGATGTGCGTGCCAGCCATCACGTGGCGTCAACCAGCTATGTGGCCGGCATCGCTGCCAGCCCCGGCGTGTTCTCCGGCGCAGGTGCGTTGTCCACCAGTATGTTCGACAGCAGCAGCGTGGCTTCCATTGATGGCGCCACAGTGAGGGCTGCCGATGATGTGACCGTGGAAGCCAATGCCAGCCAGAATGCGCTGGCCATCGTTGCCGGTGCCGCCGCAGGCATTGCCGGTGGCGCTGCCACGGGAGTAGTGAACGACTTCAACACCACCACGCGCGCAAACGTGGCCGGCAGCATGATCAGGAGTGGCTCGCTTGCAGTGACCGCCAACAGCGACAACGCCGCATCGTTGGTAGGCGGCGCCGGCGCGGCAGGGCTGGGTGCAGCGGTAGCGGGCGCGGCGTTGGTCAACACCAGCAGCAGCACCACCCAGGCGCGGGTAGGTGAGGCGGGCAGGACCACGGACGTGGCGGTCAGCCGCGCATTGGACGTGAACGCCCGCAGCCGCTCGGACTTCAATGGCCTGGTGGTCAGTGGTGCCGCCGCCGGTGGTGCCGGCGTGGCCGGCATGGCGCAGGTGCATCTGCTGGAAAACGACACCCAGGCGGTCATCCAGAACGCGAAAGTGGTTGCGACCGACACCTCGGTCATGGCCGAGGACATCCTGCGCCTGACCTCCCATTCCGGCGCATTGGGCGTGGGTTTCTCGGGTGTGGGTGTGGGTGCGGGTGCTTCGGTTGCCATCCTGGGCAGCAGCGTCCGTGCCAACGTGTTGGACAGTGACATCAACGCAACCGGCACTGTCGCAGTGGATGCCGCTTCCGATCGCGCCGTGGAGATGGTGACCGTGACCGCAGGCGCGGGCCTGAGCACTGGCATCGGCGGCGCGGCGTCGTTGTTGCTGGCCGGCATGGGCAGCAGCGGTGACAGTGCCTCCGAACTGGGTGGCACCTTCGGCAGCCTGAAGCAGCTCGGCAGCGGCGAGAAGGTCAATGGCGCAGCGTTGGAAGGCACGCTGGGGGCGCAGGGCGCGTCCAGCCTCAATGCACGTGGCAGCGTGGACATCGGCAATCTGCAGGGTCGGGGAGATCTGGTGCAGGCCAAGGTAAGCGGTGGCAGCGTTGCCGCGCGTACCCTGGAAGTCACGGCCGATACGCGCATGCGCAGCAGCAATACCGTGGGCGGCGTGGGTGTGGGGGGCGTGGGTGTCGGCGGGTCGTTCGGCATGACCGGTCTGTATGGCGTTACCGAGGCGACGCTGGCTGCAGGCACGACCCAGGCATCGAAGATTGACGTGGTTGCCCGTGCTGGGGACGGCGCGGGCGGCAAGGCCGCGGAGTTGGACGTCTATGCCGGCGGTGCCGGACTGGTAGGTATTGGCGCGGCGGTGGGCATTGCCAACCTGGAGCAGACCGTGTCCGCCTCGGTGCAGGGCAACGTGAATGTGGCTGGGCAGGCACAGGCGCTGGATGTGCGGGCGACCGACAGCAGCAGCCTTGATGTGTTTGCCACCGGAATGGCGGTGGGTGCCGCAGCGGTGGGTGCGGTAGTGGCCAGAGCCGAACGTGATGCCAATGTCGGCGCATGGTTGGGCGACAGCAGTGTCGTCAACGGCTTCTCCGATGTGGTCATCGGCGCGGAGTCTTCAGGTGGCGTGAATGCAAAGGCGGTGGGCGCGGCGGGCGGTGTGCTTGCGGGCGTCAGTGCCGCAGTGGCACTTGCCGATGACGCTTCCAGGGTCAACGCCTGGCTGGGCGACCGTACGCAGGTATCGGGCGTGCGTGGCAATGTATCGGTCACGGCCAAGGCCCGCCCCGATGTGTCGGCTGACGCGATCGGTGCCGCTGTCGCGGCCGGGCTGGCGGTTGGCGCGGCGGTGGCGGATGCCACATCCAATGCCAAGGTCAATGCATTTGTGGGTGCAGACAGTGTTCTGACCAATCGTGGCGGACTGAATGTGCTGGCCTCGGTGGAAGGTGGAGCGGTGGATGCGCGCGCATTTGCCGGCTCCGGCGGCTTGTACCTTGCTGGCGCGGGCGCGTTCGCCACGGCCAGCAGCAACAATCGTGTGGACGCGGGGCTTGAAGAACGCGTAACGGTACGTGGGGATGCTGTCACCCAAGGCAATGTGACCGGCTTTGGTCGCGCGGGGGACGTGACGGTGCGGGCCAACAACAGCAGCCGTCAGGATGCGCAGGCAACGGGTATCAGTGTTGCAGGCCTTCTGGCTGCCGGTGTGGTCAAGGCCAAGGCAGCCTCCAATGCCGTCACCAACCTGGGGATCGGCGAGTCCGCACTGTTGTTTGCGGGCAACGTGACACTTGCCGCCAGCGGCGTCGATGAGAACCGGGCCGGCGCTACCGCAGGCACCGGTGGTCTGCTGGCAGGCAATGCGGCGCTGGCTTCGACCCATTCCACGAACAGCACATCGCTGCACATCGACAAGAACAGCAGCCTGGACATCACCCGTCTGCATGCGCTGGCATCGCATGACGCGCGATACGCCGGTGCTGCGGACAGCACCAGTGCCGGCATGCTCAACGCCAGTGGCGCGAGCGTGGACAACGTCGCCGATTCGGATGTGAGCATCGGTATTGGCCAGGACGCCAACCTTGTCTCCACCGGTTCGATCACCTTGCGTACCGAGAACAACTACACCAGCACGCTGGGCAGTGCGTTGGCCGCCAGTGCCGCCGGTGGCGGTGTGCTTACCGGCAGCGCATCGCAGGTCAACACCCGATTGGGTGGGTCCAGCGTGATCGATGTGGGCCAGCGTGCATTGCTGCGCACCGGCGGCCAACCGGGCGCCGGCGACACAGGCGCACTGGACATCGTGGCCAGCACGCGCGCGAATACGGATGACCGCGCCGGCTTGACCACGGGTGGTGCCATCAACGTTGCGGTGGTGAAGGCCGCCACACAGGCCTCATTGCAGAACAAGGTCAACATCGGCAACGACGCCCGTCTTCAGAGCAGCTACATGCTCAACGTGGGCACTTACGCCAGCACCGATATCGGTGCCAGTGCGCTGGTGAATACCTGGGGCGTGCTGGCCGCGGTGGGCAAATCCGATGCCGACGTCACCGTGGATGTGGACCAGCAGGTCAACGTGGCCGGCGGCGCGAAGCTCGAGTCGCTGCACAATGCGTTCGTCTCCGCTGGCCAGGATGGCATGAACGGCTGGACCTCCAAGTTGGCGGCCAATGCAGTGGCGCTGGGCTACAGCCGTGGCTTGATCGCCATTCCGGATTCGTCGGCCAGTTCCACCGTGAACAGTGCGGCGACCACCCGTCTGGCGGCAGGCAGCAACCTGCTCAGCGGCGCATTCGTCTCGCTGGGGGCATATGGCAACAATGTGTTCCGCAACGCCGATGGTTCTGCAACCGGCTACAACCTGGGGTTCATTCCGGTAACGGTGCGTGACAGTCGATCCCTCGGAAACACCCTTGGCGATGTCATTGTCGATGGCACCGTGGTCGCCGGTCGCTACAACGTGCTGGACATCGTGATCAACGCCGATGGAACGATGGGCAAGAGCGGCGGTGGTGGCGATGTGCTGGAGTTCGACGCGACGCGCTGGAACAGTGCGCAGCTTCGCGCGCAGCTCAATGCCGCGGGAATCCACGACTTTGACGAATCGGCGGGCAAGGCAGCCAACACCTGGAGCATCGGCGACCTGTACGCAGCCGGTGGCGACATCATCCTGTACGGCAACAACATCCGTGGCGCTGGCTCACTGACCGCAAAGGGCGCGCCGCGTATTAGCATCGTCAACAACAGCAACGACAATCTGTTGCTGGCAGGCGACATCCTGGTTCCCGAGTACAACGGTGGCAACATCCTGTACACGGGCAACAGCAGTCAGGCCGTCGGCATCCGTACCAGCGAGAATCCGGGTCAGGGTGATGCGAAGGTCAGCATCCGGAATGTCGGTAGCAATGGTTCGGCCATTGCCGCTGGCGGCATGATCTCGGTAACCGGCGGCAGCCTGGATATCTACAATGCCAACGGCAACATCAACGCGTGGGGCGAACAGCTGGCGGAAAATGTTTCCATCGATGCGCCCAACGGTGAGGTGGGGTACAACCTGGGGTCGGCGTCGTGGTACGGGCGTGTTGCCAGCTCGCTCTGGGGCAAGTACAGCCTGGCCAGTGGTATCTCCAATCCGGACGATGCCGCTGCCTATATTGCCAATGCCGTGTATGGACAAGCCGCGGCAAACGCAGGCAAGTCACTGACCGATTACCTGCTGTACCAGAACTCCGACGCGAGCAGCAACAACGGCACCGGCAGCATCCTGATCTACGGCGCCTGCAACTACCGCGTAGGCGACCGGGATTGCACTGCTTCGAGCTTGCAGGGCCAGTTCTACGATGGCGGCCAGGTATCCAAGTACAGCTACGGCAGCACCAACTACCTGCCCAAGGTGAACGCCCGCAACCTGTTCTTCTCGCTCAACAGCCAGCCGGGTGATGTCAGCGCCGAAGCGCAGGGGGCATCGCCCAATACGGGCAGCGGCATCAATGCCGGTACCGGTATCAAGATCACCGCCCAGTACATCGACGTGAACGTTGCGTTGAAGGCGGGCAAACCGGTGGACTATTCGGCCATCGTTGGAGACAGCCCGGAACTGCGTGCATGGATAACAGCCAAGGATGTGCAGGCAAGCAAGGGAATCTTTGATGTTCCGGTCGAGTTCGTCAGCCGGACCGGGGGGGACTCGCAGAGGATCCGTCTGCAGTACGACTCGTTGAACCGGCAGTTCATCGTGCCGGACATCTCGGCCAACGGCGGCGGTTCGATCTATCTGGATGGCCGCATCGTCAGTACCTCGACGTCCGGCTCGCTGAATGTCGTCAGCGGCAAGGGTTCGGTGGTCATCAACAATGGGCTGGCCGATGTAGGCCTGCAGTTGGGCAACATCCTGGTCGGCAACGGCGCGCCTGGCCAGATCACCATTCGTGACCGGCTGCAGAATGTGACCTCGTGGTATCTGCGTGACGGCAGTGGCAAGGTCACCGGCTACCAAGGGGCCATCAACGCGCCGGATTGGACATCGCCTGGCGTTTCCGTACTGACCAGCACCGGCGCCTACAATCCGTTGTCGGGGATGCGTGGCCGGTGGACACAGACGGCCAACATCCGCCGCAACATCCACCGCGCTGACAACGGTGCGCTGACCGCCGAGAACTGGCGCTGGGTGGATCCAAGCGGAAACACGGTCTACAACGGCCAGCAGTGGAGCACTTCGGGTGTCAGCTATTACCGTGACTCGAGCAATACCAACCTGTTCGACTCCAAAGTCGACGGGTACTTCAATACTCGTGGTGACACTGTCTACAGTGGCGTGAAGTACCGCTGCGAGGGTGACAAGAATTCGTCCGGTTGCCGTTACAACTACGGCTTCCCGGATAGAAATCAGTTCAACGATGGCGGAACCTGGCGCACCCGTTGGGGGTTGGAAGCGCCTATGTCGGGACGGTTGGTCGTGACCAATTCGGTCAAGGCCGACAACGCCATCGCCATCAACTTCAAATCCAACGACGCCGGCATACTCGATGTCGATTCAGGTCAGAGCATCCGCATCAACGGTGTGTTGAAGAACACCGATGGCAGCACGTTCCTGAAGAGTGTCAATGGCGACATCCAGAGTGTTTCCAACAACGCCAAGATCATCACCAACAACCTGACGCTGGAAGCGGGTGGATCGATCGGCACCATCACCGGTGCGCTGGCGGGTAGTGCTGCCAACCCCATCGATATCCAGATGGTGTCCTACACCGATGCCAAGGGACAGACAGTGGGCGCCGGCAACATCGTCGCCCTTGCCGGCGGCGACGTTGCCCTTGATGTGGACTCCGCGGCGAAGGTGCGGATTTCGGCAGGCAACGGCAGTGCAAGTGGTGATGTATGGCTGCGAGCCAAGTACGGCATCGAGGGCGTCAATGCCAACACGGCGTCCATCACCGGTGGCGACATCACGCTGTACAGCACGTATGGCGGCATTGGTTCGATGAACCGGCCGCTGATACTCAGCGCCAATGAATATCTGCGCAGTGATGGAACCCTGGACGGCGGCCTGGTCACCGCGAAGGCTGCTGAAAGCATCGCATTGCGTGATGTGTCAGGCGACTTCTGGGTGAAGAGGATCGAGTCCTCTGCCGGTGATGTACTGGTGGATGCCGCGTCCGGCTCGATCTTCAGCGCGGCGCAGCGCAGTGCCTCCAGCTTCCTGAGTGAAGAGGCGCTGGCCAGCCTGCGTGCCAACCTCAAGCTCTACCAAGGGGCTGGCGATCAGTCGATCATCAGCTACCAGAGCCAGGTGGATGCAAGCTACGCCGAGTACTTCCAGCTGCGCGGCCTGGGAAGTGTTTCCGACGGGCAGTTCGTCGCCGGCAGCAACGCCATCACTCTGTACCGTTCCACCGCGGAAGCGGCCAAGGGCATGCAGTTGGATGATGCGGGTGTGGCCGCGTACCTGGCGGAGCGTTATGCGCGCCTGACCGAGGTGTTCGTCGATTCGTTCGGCACGGGATGGGCGCAGGAAACCGCCTTCGCAGGCGGCTTCAACGCTGGCTTCCGCTATGAGCTGGCGGGCAACGCGGGTGATAGCACACAGGCGACGGCACGCAAGGCTCAGCTGCATGACAGCCTGACCAGCGAATCACAGTGGACACAGGATCAGCTGCGCTACGTGTTCAACGCCAATGCACTGGAGCCATCGAACGGCTCGGCATTGAACGCTGAGCCGGTGATCGTTGGCCGCAACGTCACGCTGCGGGCGCGCGATGACCTGGGGCGGTTGGACAGGGAGTACATCGTCAGCCTGGCGGATGTGAATAGTGGCGCGATCAGTGGCGACGCTGCGCTGGCCATGCGGTTGGCCACAACGCCGGGCGATGTGGAAATGCTGGATGCCAACGGCAACGTGCTCACTGCACAGCAGGTGCGTGATGGCATGGTCGTCGTGTCGCTGCGGATCAAGAGCACGGCGCCCGTGGTGGTGGATGCAAAGGGTACGTTGGATGCGACCGTGGGCGGTGACACCTATATCCACGGCAGTTCAACACTTGCTTTCAGCCATTTCTCGGGTGGCGGCAGTGCCCGTATCGGCAGCGATGGCGACATCCTCGGTGCTGCCGGCGCAACGGCGCCGGTGATTTCCGTCGGCAAGGACCTGAGCCTGTCTGCATTGCGCAGCATCATGGGCGCCGATGGAACACCGCTGCAGGTTCAGATCAACGGCACGCTGCTGCTGGCCAATGCCGGGCAGCATGTGCGGCTGACGCAACAACAGGGTGATCTGCGCATTGGCATCGTCAACGGCAACCAGGATGTGGTGTTGAACGTCATCGACGGCAGTCTGCTGTCCTACCTGAAGGGCGTCACCGCGGTGACAGGCCGTGATATCCAGTTGGTGGTCACGGGCGACATACAGGATGAGGACGGCACCGCACTTGCGTTGCGGATCATCACCGGCGGCATGCTGAACGGCGCTGCCGGCGGTGATGTGCGCCTGGCCAGCGGCGGTGATCTGCCCATTGGTACCCTGCACGCCGACGGCGATCTGCAGCTGCTGACCACCGCCGGCACATTGTCTGCCGATGAGCTGGAGGCCGGCGGAGCATTGGATGCAACCGGCTATGCGGGTGTCGACATCGCTACCGCCAAGGTCGGGCAGAAAGCCACGTTGAGTGCGCCCATGGGCGATGTGGTGGTCGGCAACCTGACTGCCCATTCGGCCGACCTCAATGCCGGCCGTCAGGTGCAACTGGGTGATGCGGACATCGCGCAGATCCTGAAGGTTCTGGCGGTGCAGGCCGCAACTCTGAATGCAGGCGCGGTTGTGAACAGCGGCGGTGAAGCGCATATCGAAGCCAATGGCTTCACGATGGGCGCAGGCAGCCAGCTCAGCGCAGGAAAGGTCGTGACGGTCCGCTCCAGTGGCAACGTGTCATTGGGGAGGGTTGCGATCACCGGCAACGATGTTGGCAGTACGGTCACGCTCAGTGCGGACGGCCACATCCATTCCAACGGCGATGCGGCGGTCAATATCGGCGGTGGCAGCAATGTGGAGGTCACGCTGACCGCCGGCAAGGGCATCGGCCAGGTGGCGCAGCCGCTCACTGTGGATGTGGGCAAGCTGGTGGCGGCGAGCAGTACCCAGGGAGATGTGGTGCTGGAGCTGCCGAATGGCGGCAACGTTGGCAGCGTGGCAGCCACCGAGGGTCAGGTGGTCCTGGCTGCTGGTGGGCATGTCCAGATCACCAGCATCAACGCTGGCGACGCAGTTGCGCTGGATGCCGTCTCCGCCAATGTGGATTCCATCGTTGCCGGAGGTGATCTTGCCGCTGAAACGACGGGCTATCTGGACATTGTCGATGCGCAGGTGGCCGGCGATGCGCGTCTGATCAGCGGCGGGTATCTGAATCTGGACAACGGCACTGTCGGTGGTAACGCCACATTGTCGAGTGCCGGAAGCACCGTCATCGATACGCTGACGACGCAGGGCACGCTGGACGTGACAACCGGTGCTGTATTGACGGCTCAGTCGTTGTCATCTGGCGCCGCAATGACGCTGTCTTCGGGCGGCACGTTGGATGTGCAGCAGCTGGTGAGCGGCGGCAATCTGGACGCCGATGCGGTGGGCAGGCTGTCCATCGTCGATGCGGACGTGACCGGTAACGCCACTATCGATGGTCAGTCCGACGTGATGCTGGGTCAGCTGGTCGTCGGACAGGGGCTGGTGATCACTGCTGCCACCGAACTGACGGTCGACACGCTCGACGTCGGCGGCAACAGCGCATTGACCAGCGGTACCGATCTGTCGGTGACCACGTTCAATGGCGGCGGTGATCTGGCCGCAAGCGCGGGCAGAGATCTGACGCTGGGCACCGGCACCGTCGGTGGCAACGCCACGCTGTCGAGCGTTGGCGCGACCGGTATCGACACGCTGTCGGCACAGGGCACGCTGGACGTGAGCTCGGGGGCTGCACTGGCGGCGCAGGCGTTGTCTTCGGGCGCGGCGATGGCGCTGTCCAGTGGCGACACGCTGGATGTGCAGCAGCTGGTGAGCGGCGGAAATCTGGGCGCCGATGCAGTGGGCACATTGTCCATCGCTGATGCGGATGTGACCGGTGGTGCCACCATCGATGGCCAGTCCGACGTGGTGCTGGGTCAGGCGGTCGTGGGGCAGGCGCTGGCGGTGAATGCTGCTGGCGATCTGTCGCTGGGCACCGGCACCGTCGGTGGCAACGCCACGCTGTCGAGCGTTGGTGCGGCCCGTATCGACACGTTGTCGGCACAGGGCACCCTGGATGCGAGCACCGGTGCTGCACTGGCGGCGCAGGCGCTGTCCTCGGGCGCGACGATGGCGCTGTCCAGCGGCGAAACGCTGGATGTGCAGCAGCTGGTCAGCGGCGGCAATCTCAACGCTGATGCGGCGGGAACGCTGTCCATCGCCGATGCCGATGTGACTGGCAATGCGTCCATCGACGGTCAGACCGATGTGGTGCTGGGTCAGGCGGTAGTCGGCGGAGAGCTGGTGGTGAAGGCCGCAGCCGATCTGACCGCCACGGCGCTGGACGTAGTCGGTAACAGCACGCTGAGCAGTGGCCGCAACACTTCGGTGACCACCTTCAACGGCCAGGGAGATCTGGCAGCGAACGCAGGTGGTGACCTGATCTTGGGCAACGGTACGGTGGGTGGCGATGCCACGGTGTCGAGCGTTGGCAGCACCACGATCGACACACTGGCGGTGCAGGGCGCATTGGACGTGCGCTCGGGTGCTGCATTGGCCGCACGTGCGTTGTCCTCGGGAACTTCGATGACGCTGTCTTCCGGCAGCACGCTGGATGTGCAGCAGCTGGTCAGCGGCGGCAATCTCAACGCTGATGCGGCGGGAACGCTGTCCATCGCCGATGCCGATGTGACTGGCAATGCGTCCATCGACGGTCAGGCCGATGTGGTGCTGGGTCAGGCGGTAGTCGGCGGAGAGCTGGTGGTGAAGGCCGCAGCCGATCTGACCGCCACAGCGCTGGACGTAGTCGGTAACAGCACGCTGAGCAGTGGCCGTAACACTTCGGTGACCACCTTCAACGGCCAGGGAGATCTGGCAGCGAACGCAGGTGGTGACCTGATCTTGGGCAACGGTACGGTGGGTGGCGATGCCACGGCGTCGAGCGTTGGCAGCACCATGATCGACACACTGGCAGTGCAGGGCGCATTGGACGTGCGCTCGGGTGCTGCATTGGCCGCACGTACGTTGTCCTCGGGAACTTCGATGACGCTGTCTTCCGGCAGCACGCTGGATGTGCAGCAGCTGGTCAGCGGCGGCGATCTCAACGCTGATGCGGCGGGAACGCTGTCCATCGTCGATGCCGATGTGACCGGCAATGCGTCCATCGACGGTCAGACGGATGTGGTGCTGGGTCAGGCGGTAGTCGGCGGAGAGCTGGTGGTGAAAGCCGCCGCCGATCTGACCGCCACGGCGCTGGATGTGGTGGGTAACAGCACCCTGACCAGTGGCCGCAACACTTCAGTGACCAACTTCAATGGCAAGGGTGACCTGGCTACGGATGCCGGGGGGAATGCTTCGTTCGATACCGTCACGGTGGGCGGGTCCATGAAGCTGCAGGCCGGCAAGGCCATTGATGTCGGTACAGCCGTGATCGGCGTGGACGGTACGTGGCTGGCCGGCACCGACCTGACCGCCGATGAGGTGACGACAGGCTGCAACTTCAGTGGTGATGCTGGCGGCACACTCGCCATCGGTGCGGTGCAGGCCGGCTGCGGCCTGCAGTTGGCTTCCACGGACAGCCTGTCCTTCGACAGTCTGCAGGCCGGGGCCGACATGGGCCTGACCTCGCGTCGCGGCGCTGTGCAGGGACGCAGCGTCGATGCGGGTGGCTCGCTGCAGGTCAATGCAGCCGATGTCATCGGCATCAACATCGCGATTGCTGGTGCCGATATCACCGCCAACAGTGGCGGTGCCCAGCAGTGGGGTAGTTATCGCGCCGGTGGCGATGCTCGCCTGACGGCCGGTGGCGACGTGGTGACGGGTAGCGGTAACAGCGGTGGCCTGCAGTCGATCATCTCCGGTGGCAGCATCCAGTTCGATCACGTCCAGGCCGGCACCACCGCCAGCATGGATGCGCAAGGTGGCTCGCTGACTGGAGGCGTGCTGCGCGCGTCGTCGGGTGATCTGGCTGCACGCGACCATCTGTCGCTGGCTCAAGCCATGGTGGATACGCGCTTGAACCTGGCAGCAACCGACATCGATGCGCAGATCGCACAGTCCAGTAGCGGCAGTGGTCCGTTGACCACGACGCTCACCGGCTACCGCAATGGCGTGGCACGTCGCATAACGGTGGAAGTGGACCCCCGCGATGCCTGGTTGATCGATTCGATCAGTGCCGTCGATGCACAGCTGAGTTCGACGGCGGCACGTGCAGACATCGCGCAGGGCCGTATCGAAAGGACGATGACCCTGGCCACCGCAGGCATGAAGGTGCTGATGGACAACACCAGTCCAGTGCTGCGCCCGGCGGACGTGCAGTTGACGCAGCTGGACAAGACGTTCCGTCTGTCGGCCGATGGCACCTTCATGGATACCAATGCCTATGTGGTCCGCTTCGCCGATGGCTTCCGTGTGACCAGCCCGAACTACAACCCCGACCACGTCGACGGTGGCCCCGATTATCTGGGTGAGAGTGCGGTGCGCTACATGGGCCGCATGCTCAGGCTGGATACAACGGACCGCAGCAGCGTGCCGGCGTCGCGTTGGCTCGATGACGCAGAAGAGAAGGATGACGTCATTTCCTCTGCCGACGGCGCGGTCAATCTCGGGGCTCCCAACTGATGAACCACAGGAACAGAAACATGTATCGAGGGATGCTCCTCATCGGCAGCGCGTTGTTGCCGTGCATTGCCAGCGCGCAGTCGACCACCACCAGTGAGGGCCAGACTTCGCAGCGGATCGATGACTACTACGAGCAGCGTCAGCCGCTGCAGCCGCGCAAGCCGGTGCTGGATCCGCTGCAACAGGAAACGCCAACCAGTGACGCGCCGGCTGCGGGCGATGCGACGACACGATTCCTGCTGAAGGAGGTCAGCTTCACTCCCTCCGAGCTGCTTGCGAGCGAAACACTGGACACCATCCGTACCCGCTACCAGGGGCGTGAGGTGAGCCTGGCGGAGTTGAACCAGATGGTGGCCGAGGTCAACGCGGCCTATGAGGCGCAGGGAATCACCACGGCCAAAGCATTGCTGCGCGAACAGTCCATCGAAGACGGTCGCGTGGAAGTCACCCTGCTGGAAGGGCGGCTGGGGCAGCTGCAGGTAACCGGCGAGGGTAAAGTGCCGGTGCGCTTTGTCGAAAAGCGCGTGCACCAGCCGGTGGGTGAGGTGGTACAGACCGATCGCCTGCGCGATGACCTGGTCTACCTCAACCGCACCAGCGATCTGCAGGTGCGCGCACTGTTGCGGCCGGGTGAAACCGCAGGGCAGACCGATATCGTGCTGATGACCGAAATGCCGGATCGCCGCAACTGGGGCGTGTTCGTGGACAACTCGGGTGTGGAGAGCACAGGCCGTGAACGTTACGGCGTGCAGGGGCAGTTCTGGGGGCTGGCAAGCATCAACGACCTGTTGGCCGGCTCGGTGGCGTATTCGCGCGGTGGATTGGAAGGACGTGTTTCCTACTCAGGCATCATCAACCAACGCAATGGCCGCCTGGGCGTGAATGTCTCGCGCAATCAGATCAACATCATCGACGGCGCCTACCGCGACCTCGACATCACTGGTGAATCCACCAATTACGGGGTCGACTTCACCCAGCCGTGGATCGCGAACCAGCATTGGCTGCTGTCCACCGTGGCCAGCATCGGTCGCAGCAACTCGACTTCGGAAATCGCCGATGTTCAGGTCTCCGAGATCGATTCGACCGTCATGACGTTGGGGCTGAACACCGGTTACCGCAACGATGGCTATGACTGGACCTTCTACCAGGGCGTGTCGCGCATCCAGACCGACGAAACCCTGGCCAAGGGGCGCAATTTCACCACCGCCAACGGTAGTACGTCGTGGACGCAGCGCATTGGCGCAAGCGGGTTCCTGTATCGCGCGCAGTTGGGTTGGCAGTTCACCAATGGTGACTTCCTGCCATCGAGCAACCTGTTCCAGGTAGGTGGTATCGGCAGTGTGCGGGGCTATGTGCGCGGCGCCCTGTCAGGGGTGAAGGGCTACTTCGGCAGCGTGGAGCTGCACCGTCCGTATCGGCAGGCACACGATATATATGTGTTCTTCGACCACGGCGAGGTGCGGGGTGACTTCCCGACGGCCGCCAGCATCAGCAGCGTGGGGCTGGGCATGAACGGACAGTTCGCCCGCCGTTACAGTTACAGCCTGGACCTGGGGCACCCGCTGGATGATGTGCTCAAGGATCAGGACAGCGTGCGCGCCGATTTCCGCATCAGCGCACGCTGGTAACAGCACGCAGGCGCGGGCAGCGGCGGATCAGCCCTGCTCGCGCACGATTTCCACCAGCCGCTCGCCGTAGCGTGAAAGCTTGCTGCCACCAATGCCGCCGACGCGGCCCAGCGCATCGACGCTGGTCGGGCGTTGTTCGGCGATGTTGCGCAGGGTGCTGTCGTGGAAGATCACGAAGGCCGGCACGTTCTGTTCGCGTGCCAGTTCCGCACGCAGCCCACGCAGGGCGTTGAACAGCACCAGATCCTGAGGCTGTACCGGCAGGCCGGTGCGTGGGCCGCCGCTACGCTCGCGTTCGCGGGCGACCGGGCTTTCGCGGCGCATCATCATCTGTCGGCGGCCCTTGAGCACGTCGCGGCTGGCATCGGTCAGACGCAGACCGCCATGGGCGGTCGGGTCCACTTCCAGCAGGCTGGCGGCAACCAGTTGGCGGAACACGCCACGCCAGCTGCGTGCATCCAGATCGCGGCCGATACCGTAGGTGCTCAACTTGTCGTGGCCCAATTGAATCAGGCGCTCGGCATCGCTGCCACGCAGGATGTCGATCAAGTGACCCACGCCGAAACGCTGGCCGCTTCGGTAGACGCAACTCAGTGCCTTCTGTGCCGGCACGGTCGCATCCCATGCGGCTGGCGGGGTGAGGCAGTTGTCGCAGTTGCCACAGGGCTTCGGGTAGGTCTCGCCGAAGCCGGCGAGCAATACTTGGCGGCGGCACTGCATGGATTCGCAGTAGCCGAGCAGGTGGTCGAGCTTGGAACGTTCAAGCTGCTTGCGTTCCTCACCGGCCTCGGATTGCTCGATCATCTGTTTGAGCAGCACCACATCGCCCAGCCCGTAGCACAGCCAGGCTTCGGCGGATTCGCCGTCGCGGCCGGCGCGGCCGGTCTCCTGGTAATAGCCTTCCATCGACTTGGGCAGGTCGGTATGCGCGACGAAGCGCACGTCCGGCTTGTCGATGCCCATGCCGAAGGCGATGGTGGCGCACATCACGATGCCGTCTTCGCGCAGGAAGCGGCGCTGGTTGGCCGCGCGCGCCTCGGCCGGCAGGCCGGCGTGATAGGGCAGGGCATTCATGCCCTCCCTGCACAGGAATTCGGCGGTCTCCTCGACCTTGCGTCGCGACATGCAGTAGACGATGCCGGCTTCGTCGCGGTGGTCCTTGAGGAAACCCAGCAACTGCCGCTTGGCGTTGTCCTTCTGCACCACGGTGTAGCGGATGTTGGGGCGGTCGAACGAGCTGACGAAGTGCCGTGCCTGCGACAGGTCCAGGCGCTCGGCGATCTCGCGCTGGGTGGGCGGGTCGGCGGTTGCGGTCAGGGCGATGCGCGGAATTTCCGGCCAGCGCTCATGCAGCACGGTCAGCTGGCGGTATTCCGGACGGAAATCGTGGCCCCACTGCGATACGCAATGCGCCTCGTCAATGGCGAACAGCGCAATCCGGCTGCGTTCCAGCAGGGACAGGAAGCGTCCGGTCAGCAACCGCTCCGGTGCGACATACAGCAGCTGCAGCTCGCCCGAGAGCAGCTCGCGTTCCACCCGCGCCGCGGTTTCGGCATCCAGGGTGGAATTGAGGAACTCGGCGCGGACACCGGCTTGGCGCAGTGCTTCCACCTGGTCCTGCATCAGCGCGATCAGCGGGGAGATGACGATGCCGCAGCCGTCGCGCAGCAGCGCCGGGATCTGATAACACAGGGATTTGCCGCCACCGGTAGGCATCAGCACCAGGGCATCGTTGCCACTGGCGACGTGTTCGACGATGGCCTGCTGGTCGCCGCGGAAACTGTCGTAACCGAAAACGCTGGAAAGCAGTTCTTGCGCGGGACTGTGGGGCATCGGCGTAGTTTACCCGCTGCCGGGGGCTGGCCGGGTTGCCGGTTGCCGCGTGGAGCTGTGCGAGTGGCTGAAATCCGCTGTAGGGCGGCTGGTGACGAGGTCTTGTGGGGGAGAGCCATCCGTTAAAGGTCCCCCTCGCCATCCTTCCCCTCTGCCTGCGGCGGAAGGGAGGGGGTCTGGGGTGGAGGCCCCTTGAGTCAAGGAGGCGTGCTAAAGGTGGCCGGATATGCCAGCCAGAGCAAGCAGGGTCCGGGGTTTGCGCGGCAAACCCCGGAAACCCGCCAGGGGCGGAAGCCTGGTGGGATTACTGCAGCAACGAGCGCAGCATCCACGCGTACTTCTCGTGGGTCTGCAGGCGCTGGGTCATCAGATCTTCGGTCGGGGCGTCGTCGGCGTCGTCGGCCACGTCCAGAACCTTGCGTGCGGTGCGGCACACTGCCTCGTTGGCGACGACCAACTGGCGTACCATCTCCCGCCAGTCTGCGCTGTCGGTCAGGCCCGGTTCTTCGGCAATCGAGGTCAGGGCGGCGAATTCGCGGTAGGAGCCCGGGGCATTGAAGCCCAATGCGCGGATGCGTTCAGCAACGTCGTCCAGGGCTGCCCACTGTTCGGTGTACTGGGTTTCAAACATGGTGTGCAGCGAGTTGAACATCGACCCGGTGACATTCCAATGGAAGTTGTGGGTCTTCAGGTAGAGCGTGAATGCGTCTGCCTGGAAGGCAGCCAGCCCATCGGCGATCTTCTTGCGATCGCCTTCCTTGATCCCGATATCGATGTTCGGGGCCGATGGGGCCGCCGATTCCAGTTTCTGCTTGCCGGTCTTGGTCTTTACCGGTGCTGCCTTGGTCTTCGCCATGGGGAAATCCTCCTTGTGGATGAGATGGCTTTCACGATAGATCAGACTAACCCTTCAGATGTGATCAAAGTTTTAACCGATTCGATTGATGAGCACTATCAACAAACCTTCCGCTCCCTCTCTGCACTCGCAGCAGCTCGCCGTCGATGGGGCCATGAGCCGCGATCGCGGTCGCCTGCTGGGGATGCTCGCGCGCTGGCGCGCCAAACCCACCGATGCCGTCGTGGGGGCCGCGTTCGAGCAGGCCCTGCAGGCATCGGTGCAGCGACGTGAGGCGCGGGCGCTGAACCTGCCGGCGATCACTCTGGACGACAGTCTGCCGATCGCACGTGAAGCCGAGCGCATCACCGCGCTGATCCGCGACCATCAAGTAGTGGTGATCGCCGGTGAGACCGGTTCGGGCAAGACCACCCAGCTGCCCAAGCTGTGTCTGGCTGCTGGCCGTGGCGTGGCCGGGATGATCGGTTGTACCCAGCCGCGACGGATTGCCGCACGTGCGGTGGCCACCCGCGTGGCGCAGGAGCTGAAGTCCGAGCTGGGCACGGTGGTCGGCTACCAGGTACGCTTCACCGACCGCGTCGGCGATGACACCCGCATCAAATTCATGACCGACGGCATCCTGCTGGCTGAGATCAGCAGTGACCGCTGGCTGTCCAACTACGACACGATCATCGTCGACGAGGCGCATGAGCGCAGCCTCAATATCGACTTCCTGCTCGGCTACCTCAAGCAGCTGCTGAAGAAGCGCCCCGACCTGAAGCTGATCGTCACCTCGGCCACCATCGATACCTCCCGCTTCGCCCAGCATTTCGACGATGCGCCGGTGATCAGCGTGGAAGGCCGCACGTTCCCGGTGGAAGTGCGTTATCGCCCGCTGGAAGGCGGGTCCGGCGGTGAAGGTGAGGATCGCGATGGCGAGCGCACCGTCAACGAGGCAGTGGTGGCGGCGGTGGATGAAATCACCGGGATAGACCCCCGCGGCGACATCCTGATGTTCTTCCCGGGCGAACGTGAAATCCGCGATGCGCACCAGGCGCTGGAGCGCCGCAAGTACCGCGAAACCGAGGTGCTGCCACTGTACGCGCGGCTGTCGGTGAAGGACCAGGATCAGGTGTTCAACCCGGGCGGCAAGCGGCGCATCGTGTTGGCCACCAACGTGGCGGAAACCTCGTTGACGGTGCCGCGCATCCGCTATGTGATTGATCCGGGTTTTGCCCGGATCAAGCGCTACAGCCCGCGGCAGAAACTGGACCGTCTGCATATCGAAGCCGTGTCGCAGGCCAGCGCCAACCAGCGCAAGGGCCGTTGCGGCCGCGTTTCCGAAGGCATCTGTTACCGGCTCTATTCGGAAGCCGATTTCCAGTCGCGCGCAGAGTTCACCGATCCGGAAATCCGCCGTTCTTCGCTGTCCGGCGTGATCCTGCGCATGTTGCAGCTGGGCCTGGGCCAGATCGAGAAATTCCCGTTCCTGGAAGCGCCGGACGAACGCGCCGTGGCCGATGGCTGGCAGCAGCTGGCCGAGCTTGGTGCGATCGATGGCGAACGCAAGCTGACCGCGATCGGTCGGCAGATGGCGCGCCTGCCGGTGGACGTGAAGCTGGCCCGCATGCTGGTGGCCGCGCAGGCACAGGGTTGTCTGCGTCCGATGCTGGTGATCGCCTCGTTCCTGGGTATCCAGGACCCGCGCGAGCGTCCGCCGGAAGCGCGCGCCGCGGCCGACAACGCGCACGCGCTGTTCGCCGATGGCCGCTCCGAATTCGTCGGTGTACTGCGGTTGTGGGATGGCTACCGCCGGGCCCATGAAGACCTGACCCAATCCAAGCTGCGCGATTGGTGTGGCCGGCATTTCCTCGGTTTCCTGCGCATGCGCGAATGGCGCGAACTGCACCGCCAGCTGCGGGTGCTGTGCGAGGAGCTGGGCTGGAGCGAAGAGGCTGCGGCAACGGCGCTGGAACCGTTGCTGGCCGGTTCGTCTGCGCCGGCACCGGCGCGTGACGACGAAGCCAAGGCCAAGGTCACCCGTGGCCAGCAACACCGTGCCGCGCGCCTGGCCCGCGAAGGCAAGAGCGAGCCGGTAGCGGAGACCACCAAGGCCGCGCCTGCGAAATCCGCCAGCGACGACGCGCGTGGCGGGTTCAGTGAGAAGTTGCGCGCGGCCGCCTACCAGACGCTGCACCGCGCGTTGATCGTCGGCCTGCCGACGCAGATCGGACATCGCAGCGAGAAGGGCGATTTCCTTGCCCCTCGCCAGCGCCGCTTCCTGCCATTCCCCGGCTCGGCGCTCGCCAAACGGCCACCGCCATGGCTGCTGACCGCCACGCTGCTGGACACCCAGAAAATCTGGGGCCTGACCAACGCGGCGATCGAGCCGGATTGGGTGATCGCCGAGTTGCCGCATCTGCTGCTGCGCAAGCATTTCGACCCGCATTGGTCGCGCGCGCAGGGCCAGGTGCTTGCCTCCGAACAGATCAGCCTGTTCGGGCTGGTGCTGGCGCCGAAGAAGCCAGTGCATTACGGCCGCATCGCGCCGGGCGAAGCGCATGACATTTTTGTGCGGCAAGGGCTGGTCACCGGGGAAATCAACACCCGCGCCGGCTTTGTCGCCGACAACCTCAAGGTGCTGGAACAGGCGCGCGAAGAGGAAGCCAAGCTGCGCCGCGCCGGCATCGTGGCCGACGAAAACTGGCAGGCGCGCTGGTATCTGGATCGTATTCCGTCCGACATTCATTCGGCCACGGGCCTGGACAGCTGGTGGAAAGCGTTGCCGACGGAGCAGCGTCGCACCCTGCAGTGGACGATGGCCGATCTGCTGCCGGGCGAGGGCAGTGAGCAGGACCGCTATCCCAAGTATTTCCCTCTGGGCGATGCACGACTGGCGCTGCACTACCGTTTCGAGCCGGGCGCCGAAGCCGATGGCGTGACGCTGGATGTGCCGTTGCACCTGCTCAATGCGCTGGACCCGGCGCGACTGTCGTGGCTGGCACCGGGCTTTGTTGCCGAGAAGGCCTCCGCGCTGATCCGCAGCCTGCCCAAGGCGATGCGCCGCAATTACGTACCGGCGCCGGACTTCGGCCGAGCATTCTTTGAAGCATGGCAGGAGCCTTCGGCCGATGACATCCGCGGCGAGCTGGCGCGTTTCCTGTCCAAGGCAACGGGTGCGACCGTCGCGGCAACCGATTTCGATCTTGATGCATTGGATTCACATCTGCTGATGAACCTGCGCCTGTGCGACGATCACGGCAAGTTGCTGGCGATGTCACGCGATCTGAATGCCTTGCGTGCACGTTTCGGCGAGCGTGCCGGCAGTGCGTTCGCAGAGCGTGCGGGCAAGGCGCTGGCCGCTGAAGAGCTACGCGCGTTTCCTGCGGTTGCCATCCCCGAACAGGTGCCGGGCGAAGCCGGTGTGCCGGCGTACCCGGCGCTGGTGGATACCGGTGATGCTGCGGCGCTGCGTATCTTTGCTGACCGCAACGAAGCGGCGCTGGCGCATCCAGGCGGCGTGCGGCGGTTGTTGGAAATCGCACTGGCCGACAAGATCAAGCAGGCGCGCAAGCAATTGCCGGTACCACCCAAGACGGGCCTGTTGTACGCAGCGATTGAATCGCAGGAGCGCTTGCGCGGCGACCTGGTGGACGCTGCGATGAACGCCGTGTT
Source organism: Stenotrophomonas humi (assembly GCF_001431415.1). Lineage (GTDB taxonomy): Bacteria > Pseudomonadota > Gammaproteobacteria > Xanthomonadales > Xanthomonadaceae > Stenotrophomonas > Stenotrophomonas humi. The sequence goes on from NZ_LDJI01000011.1 coordinate 56,527, forward strand.
GGCCGATGGTCTGGCGGACATCCGTACGCCTGAGGCCTTCGAGCTACGTCACGCGGATGCCGCCAAGCGGCTGTTCGCCGAGGCGATGGCGCGGCTCAAACTGGCCGAGAGCATTCTTGGCCTGGTTGGCGAGTTGCGGCCGCAACTGGAAGCGCCGTTGATGGGCTGGGCACGCGGCAATCTGGACGACATGGAAGCGCAGTTGGCGGGGCTGGTACACGCCGGCTTCCTGCGTGAAACGCCGGCCGATGCATTGGCGCAGTTCCCGCGCTACCTCAAGGCGATGATCCTGCGCGCCGAGCGGGCAAAGCGGGATCCGCCGCGTGACCAGGCACGGATGCTGGAGCTCAAGCCGTTCATCGATGCGTTGAACGAAGCGCGCGTGCAAGGTCGTGCCGGCCGTCCGGAATGGGCCGCATTGCGCTGGGATATCGAAGAATTGCGGGTGTCGTTGTTCGCGCAGGAGCTGGGCTTCCGGTCCGGCATTTCCGCCAAGAAGCTGGCCCAGCGCGTGGCGGCATTGCGCGGTTGATCCGCCCCGTCACTGGCTGAAACGAAGTCAGTCGCAACGCCAGTGTTGTGCGGACCACAGTCGACAGGTGCGGGGCATCCCCGCCTGTCGCAAGCCTCAGCGTGCCGGTGTCTGGGCCGGGCGGTGCATGTCAAGGCAGCGTTGGCGCGCGGCCGTCATCTGCGTATGCGCGTTGCCATGCTCGCGGGTGATGGCCTGGCGGAAGGTGGCCATGCGCGTACGCAATGCCTGGCTGCGTTCTGCATCCGGCGCGTTGGCCAACTGCTCGCCAAGCATCGTCATCTGCTGCTGCAGCGTGCTCACGCGGTCGTTGGATGGACCGTAAACCGACGCAGTCGCGTTGGCGATGCAGGTGCGCTCGGCCGCACGGTTGGCTTCCAGCTCGCTGTTGGCCGCCGCCGCGCTGGCACTCTCGCTGGCTTGCCCGGGCTCCTCGCCGGCTGTCGGCTCCGACGTCGACGCCGCGGGTGCCACCACCGGCGTAGGCACAGAGTGCTCACGCAGCTTCATCGGCTCGGCACGCGCATCGCAGGGGTTCTCGGAGTACATGGTTTCGCCGGATTTGCCCTTGCACTTGTAAACCTGTGCAAAGGCGCTGGCCGGCAGCAGCAACAACAGAACGATCAGGAAGGCGCGCATGGTGGTGACGTCGTCTGGCGATGGGTGGGCACTGCGCCAGACCCTCCCGTCAGGTTCGCATCGGGGAGGGCAGGCATGCGGGGGCGGGGGTTACTTGGTACGGCGCACCTTGGCACGAGTATTGAGCCCATCAACCTGCAGGTACCACACGCCCATCAGGCCGGGGGTGATGCGCACGTCCGGGGTCTGCTTACGCACGCCAGCAGCACTGGCGTCATCGATCTGTTCCCAGATCTGGCCGTTGTCCAGGGAGAACTGGCGGCCCTTGCCGAAGCCTGTGAACTCGCCGGTCATCCGCGATCGGATCGGTTCGCTGGAGCCGAAGTCATAGAAGCCCCGGTTCTTGACGATGACTTCCTGCCGGCCTTCTTCGCGCGCCTGCTCCAGCGCCACACTCGTGGCCTGTTCGACCTTGCCCTGCAGCCAGTTGTTCAGCGCGGCAAGTTCCTGCGCACTGAGCTTGTCCAGGCCGGCGGCCTTGAATTCGGTCTCGGACATCTGCTCCTGCAGGTTGCCGGTCACCGTGCGCTGCGCATGGGCGCTGGACAGGGCGGAAAGTGAAAGGGCGGTGAAGGCAAACAGTACGGCCAGGCGCGGAAGCTTCATGGGTAATTGTTCCCGAATGCGGTTGGGCGCTAGTGTAGGGGTAACCGTCTGCAATTGAATGCTGTGAACCGCACCTCCTCTCCTGGCCTGGATACGCTGCTGCAGCGCGCCTCCACCCGCGCCCTGTCCGAGCCGCTGCAACACGCGTTGCTGAGCTGCTGGCAGCAACCCGACACCGACCACACCCCACGCCTGCCCTGGCCGGTGCTGGCCGATACGCTGGACTCGCTGGCGCTGTTGTCCGCCGACGAAGGCGTGATTGTGGCCGCGCTGTTGTTCGACCTGCCGGGCCTGCGCATGCGTCTGGCCGAGTTGCCATTGGGGGCGGCTGCCACCGCAGTGAGCGGCCTGCTGGATGGTCAGGAAGCGGCCGACCAGGTCTGGGCACTGCATGCCGGGCGTGAGGCAGGGCGCAATTCCGAAGGACTGCGGCGGCTGTTGCTGTCCATCATCCACGACCTGCGGGTGGTGCCGATCCTGCTGTCGCGACAGCTGGCCAGCATGCGAGCGGCCGACAAGCTGCCCGACGCCGAGCGTCGCGCGCTGGCCCAGTTGACCCGCGACATCCACGCACCGCTGGCCAATCGCCTGGGCATCTGGCAGTTGAAGTGGGAGCTGGAAGACCTGGCGTTCCGCTTCCTCGAACCGGAAACCTATCGCCACATCGCGCGCGAGGTGGACGAAACCCGCATTGCCCGCGAGCGCTATGTCGAAGCGGTGAAGAAGAAGCTGTCGGCGGCGCTGGAGGAGCAGGGCATCCGTGGTGAAGTCAGTGGCCGGCCGAAGCACATCTACAGCATCTGGCGGAAGATGCAGAAGAAGCAGCTGGCTTTCGAGCAGCTGTATGACCTGCGTGCGGTGCGGGTGATGGTGGATGACGTGGCTGCCTGCTACGCCGCGCTGGGCGTGGTGCACGCGTTGTGGACCCCCATCCCCAGCGAGTTCGATGACTACATCGCCCGGCCCAAGGCCAACGACTACCGCTCGCTGCACACGGCGGTGATCGGCCCGGAAGGGCGCACCATCGAAGTGCAGATCCGTACCCACGAAATGCATGCACAGGCCGAGCTGGGTGTGGCCGCGCACTGGAAGTACAAGGAAGGCGGCAAGGGCGCAGAGAAGGCGTTCGACCGCAAGATCACCTGGATGCGGCAGCTGCTGGAACACGCCCAGGACCCGGGCAGTCCCGAGGACCTGGCTGGCGCGCTGGATGCCGAGTTGATCGAGGACCGGGTCTACGCGCTCAGCCCCAAGGGCGAGGTGATGGACCTGCCGGCCGGCGCAACGCCGTTGGATTTCGCCTATCACGTACACACGATGGTCGGGCACCGTTGCCGTGGCGCCAAGGTCAACGGGCGCATCGTGCCGTTGGGCTACAAGCTGCGCAGCGGTGATCGGGTGGAGATCCTGACCGGCAAGGAGGCGGATCCCCGCCGTGATTGGCTGCTGCTGTCCAACGGCTTCCTCGCAAGCGCGCGCTCTCGCGAAAAAGTACGCAACTGGTTCCATAAACTGGACCGTGCCCGCAACGTGCAGGCCGGTCGCGATCTTCTGGAACGCGAACTCAAGCGGTTGGGCCTGCAGCACTCGGATCTGATGGTGGCCGCGCGCAAGTTCCATGCCGACAGCGTGGACGATCTCTACATCCAGGTGGCGCTGGGCGACACCGGTCCGAACCAGGTCAGTCGTGCCCTGCTGGAAGCAGAGAAAGCGTTGTTGGCCCCCCCGACGACCCCGCTCCTGCCGCGCCCGACCGCACGTCGCGGCAGTACCGGGAAATCCGATTTCACCGTGCAGGGCGTGGGCAATCTGCTGGTACAGCTGGCGCGCTGCTGCCAACCGGTGGCCGGTGAGCCGATCCAGGGCTATCTGACCCGGACCCGTGGCGTCACCGTGCATCGCATGGACTGCGTCGCGCTGGCGCGTTTGGCGGCCGCGCATCCCGAGCGCGTGCTCCCGGTGGAGTGGGGCCGCACCGGCACCGGCTACGAAGTGGATGTCATGGTCCGCGCGATGGATCGGCGCTGGCTGTTGAAGGACATCACCAACCTGATCGCGCAGGAAGACGCCTACGTCACCGACATCAACAGCGACAACGTGCGTGACAGCGGCAGGGTGCAACTGCGCCTGCGCCTGAAGGTGAGCGATTACGGCCAGCTCTCCACCCTGCTGGGCAAACTGGATGCGCTGCCGGGCGTGGACGAGGCACGCAGGCTCGGATAACGGGCCTGCGCGCAGGTCCCGCGACAAACCGTAGACGGCTTCTGCCAGTAAGCTTGTTGGTATGGAGAACTGGCGGCAGCGCTGCGGACAGGCATTGGAAACGCTCGGCGAACGGCTGCGGCTGTATCTGCGGTGGTGGGTGGCGCGTGGTTGGAACAGTCCGCGCGCGTGGCGTTGGATCGCCTTGGGCGTGGCTCTGTTGGCGGTAGTGCTGGCGATTTTCCGCCAGCCGTTGGCGGACACGATGTGGCCGGAAACCCGGGTCCAGCAGCTGCTGGATGATGGCCGCAAAGCGCTGCAGCAAGGTCGCCTGAGTGCACAGGACGGCAGTGGTGCGCGCGAGCTGTTCGAAGCTGCGGCCGCATTGGATCCGGACCGTAGCGATGCCCAGCAGGCATTGGCGCTGACCGGGCAGGCCGCCTTGAACCAGGCCCGCGCGCATCTGGCTGCGGGTGATTACCCGGCCGCTACCGCTGCGCTTGAACTGGCGCGACAGCTGCAAGCGCCTGCGGCCGAGATCGATCCACTGGCTGCCGCATTGCCGCGCGATGCGCACGAGCGCGACAGCGTTGAACAGTTGCTGCACCAGGCAGAGGCCGCGCAGGCGGAAGGACGGTTGGACGAGGGCGCAGACAGTGCGCTGCCGCTGTATCAACGCGTACTCGCCGTGCAGCCGGATCGGATGCACGCACTGGAAGGACGTGATGAAGCTTTGTCCGACCTTTTGGCGAAAGCCACGCGTAACGCTTCGTCAGGCGACCTTGCTGCTGCCGCTGCCCTGCTCAAGCGGGTGGAAAGCTATGACCCCGGGCATGCCAACCTGCCGTCGGCAAAGGCTGCATTGAACGGCGCGCTGGAACGGCGTAGCCGCCAGGCCGAGCGTGATCTGACGCGCGGGCAACTCAAGAAGGCGGCTGAAGGTTTTCAGCAGGTGCTGGCGCTGGGCGAAGACGCGGTCGCCCGGCAAGGGCTGCAGCGCGTGCTCCTGCTGCAGACGCAGGAAGTGGCGCGGCTGGCGGGGGATTTTCATTTCGAGCAGGCCGAACAGGCCTTGGCGCAGGCGCGCGCACTTGCACCAGACAGTGCAGAAGTCGGCGCCGCCGCGCGCACCCTGCAGCGTGCACGTGCCGCACAGCGATCCATGGAAGCACCGCTGCCGGCAGCCGGTCGCGAGCGTCGATTGAAGGAACTGCTCGCCCAGCTGGACGTTGCCGAAGCCCGCGAACAATGGTTGTTGCCGCCGGGCAACAGCGCCTATGACCGATTCAAGGCCGCGCAGGCACTGGCCCCGCAGGACCCGCGGGTGAAGCGTGCGGCCGCTCGCATTCTGCCGGCCGCGCGCACCTGCTTTGAAGACAACCTGCGCGGCAACCGTCTGCGCGCGGCCCGCACCTGCCTCGATGCCTGGCAGGCACTGGCACCGACCGATGCCGGCCAAGCACCGGCCCGGCGGCGTCTGGCGCAGCGCTGGATCGCGGTCGGCAGCGAACGCCTGGGTGCCGGCGACACCGTCTTCGCCGCACAGGCCCTGGCACAGGCACAGGAAATCGACGGCACTACCCCGGAAATCCGCGACTTCGCTGAACGCGTACGCACGGCGGTGCCGTAGCCGCGAAGGCCCTGCGTCGGCGGTCAGTGACCACCGACGTCCGTTGCAGGATGGAAGAATACGCGCTGTACCGCCTGGCGGGCGGCATCCATCGAAAAGTGCCGGGCTATGTTGCGCAGGCCGTTCTCGGAGAGCTGCTGCCAAAGCAGCGGGTCGTTGTACAGACGTACCGTCGCATTGGCGAACGTCTGCGCGTCGTCTGCGACCAGTACATCCTCGCCATCGTGCAGGTGCATGCCTTCCACCGCGCAGGTGGTGGCCACCAGCGGTTGTCCATGGGCCATGCTCAGGTTGATCTTGCCCTTCACTCCTGCCCCAAAGCGCAGCGGTGCCACGGCAATGCGCTTGCCGTCCATGTAAGGCGTCACGTCGGGGACGTAACCATGAACAATGACGCCGGCCTGGTGGGCGGCCAGGGTGCGGATGCTGTCGGGCACATCGGCGCCAATGCAATGGAAGCGCACATCGGGGAGCTGCTCGCGGATCAGCGGGAACACCTCGCCGATGAACCATTGCATGGCATCCAGGTTCGGCAGGTGCAGGAACCCACCGACAAACACCAGGTCCTGGCGCTGAGCCCACTCCGCACCGTGCCCGGCGATTTCGTGCAAGTTGGAAATCAGTTCGACATGCACGCGTGGTGCATCGGCGGCCAGCTGGTCTTTCTCCGCGGCACTGACCAGTACGGTCACGTCGGTGGCATCCATCACCGCCAGTTCGCTGGCGCGGGTGCGTTCGGCGCTGCGCAGCAACCCCGCGTCCGCAGCCACCTCGGCGCCACGCCGCTCGCGCAGGTAGTGCAGATCAACCGTGTCGAAGACGGTGCGGGCCTGTGGCGCGAACTGCCTGACCAGCGGCAGGCATTCGTTGGCGACGTGGTAACGCACCATCATCACCGTCGTGAAGCGTGCGCCGTTGTCGCGCAGCCAGCGGGTCACGCCTTTCAGGAACGGCGCGTGCCAGACTTCCACGCCCATGGCCTGAAGGGCCTCAGTGGCCTTGCCGGCATGCAGGCCGCGGGTAGGGACGAACACCACATGCGCGCCATTCTCCAGCAGCATGCGGATCAAGTTGACCTGGCGCAGCGAGGCCGAATCGCGATCCGGCTGCGGTACCGATTCGTCCAGGATCAGGATCTGCGCCTGATCGCGGTGCTGGTTGGCCGGCGTCGGCACTGTGCCGGCGGGCAGTTGCCGGCGCAGTGCGTCGTGCCACTTCGCAGCGAACACCTGCTGGTTACGTACCTGGTAGGCCTTGATGCCGCTGCCGGTGTCGGTGCCGTTGCTGGTGCCTTCGTCGTGCACCACGCGGCTGGCTGGTTGCACCAGCACGCGTCGCCCGGCCGCACGCACCTTGAACGCAAGGTCGGTGTCTTCGTAGTAGGCCGGTGCGTAGCGGGTATCCAGCCCGCCGAGCTGCTCGAACAAGGCTTTCGGGATCGCCAGTGCCGCGCCGGAGCAATAGTCGGTATCGCGCAGGCTGGCGAAGCGGGGGTCTTCGGCGGACTCGAAGCGGCCGTAGCTCCAGCAGCTGCCGTCGGCGAATACCACGCCGCCGGACTCCTGCAGGCGTCCATCCGGGTAGAGCAGCTGCGAGCCGACCAGGCCTGCATCGGGATTGCGCGCGAAGGTATCGAGCAGCAGGTCCAGCCAGCCCGGTTGCGGAACGGTGTCGTTGTTCAGCAGCACGACGTATTGCCCGCGACTCAGGCGCAGGCCGTCATTGCAGGCGGCGATGAAGCCGCCGTTCTGCGTACGGACGTGGTAACGAAGGCCCTTGATCTGCTGCATCCACTCGGCAGTGGCGTCGCTGCTGCCGTCATCGATCACCAGGATCTCGCAATCGGCCAGGGGCGGGTGCGCGGCCAGCGCGCGCAGGCAGGCCAGCGTGTGCTCGCAATGGTTGTAGACCGGAATGACGATGCTGGCCTGGGGATTGTCGCTGCAGCGGACGCTGAACGGCGCGAACGGGCCGCTGGCGGGTAGGAACAGGGGCTCGCGACGTGGCGGCGGCTGGCGGCGGCTATGCACGCCTACCCGGTGCAGGGTGGCGCGCCAGCCGCGGGTGCGCAGACTGGCCAGTCCTCGGCGGATCAGGCCGATGAAGCGCTTGAACTGATAACGCGCGTCGGCCAGTGACATCGACATTCCTTCGGAACTCCAGCTTAAGCAGGAAAACGTCTCCCGCCGCGCCAAGGGATTGCGCTGCGTTAGACTCGTGACAACTCACATTCTCGCATCCCCGTGCCACGACGCTACGATTCAGACGAATTCGACGACGATACCGACGACAGCAGACCGTTGTGGCGTAACCGCCTCATTACCTGGGGGCTGGCCGCCGTTGCGTTGGGACTGGGCTTCCTGATCCCCTATACGCTGTATCTGAACGGACAGGTCACGCAACGGTTCGGTGAGTTGCGCTGGCAGATTCCCACCCGTGTCTATGCGCGCCCGCTGGTGCTCAGCCCTGGGGTGGCGATGAACGCGGCCACGCTCAAGACCGAGCTGGCGGCGTCGGGTTATCGCGACGATGGCACCGGCACCAGCCCAGGCACCTACAAGGTGCAGGGCGGCACGTTCACCATTTCGAGCCGTGGCTACAACGACGTGGACGGCCGCGTGGCACCGCGTCAGTTGAGTGTTTCGCTGTCCGACGGGCAGGTGGGTTCGGTGCGCGAAGGCGGCAGCCGCACGGCGGTCAAGGCCGCGCGCCTTGACCCGGCACGTATCGCCACGTTGTACGGACAGAAGCAGGAAGAGCGGCGACTGGTGCGGGTGTCGGAGACGCCGGAGCTGCTGGTCACCGGCCTGCAGGCGGTGGAAGACAAAGACTTCGCGCGCCATCACGGCATCGACCTGAGTGGCATCGTGCGTGCGGTTTGGGTCGCGGTGCGCAGTGGCGGTGAAACCCGCCAGGGCGCCAGCACGTTGACCCAGCAGCTGGCTCGCAGTGGTCTGCTGGGCATCGGCAAGGAACAGACACTTACCCGCAAGTTCAATGAGGTGCTGTACGCGCTGATCATGGAAGCGCGTTACGACAAGGCCACGATCCTGGAGGCTTATCTCAACCAGGTTTACCTGGGCCAGCGCGGTGGTCAGGCCATCCATGGCGTGTCTTCGGCGGCAGAATTCTGGTTCGGGCGTGATCTCAATGCGCTGACCACCGAGCAGGTGGCGCTGCTGATCGGGCTGGTAAAGGGGCCGTCGTACTACGACCCGCGGCGCAACCCGGAGCGTGCGCTGGACCGTCGCAACTTCGTGTTGGGCAAGCTGCGCGAAAGCGATCTGATCGACGATGCCGAGTACCAGCGAGCGTTGAAGGCCCCGTTGGGCGTGTCCAAGACCGCGGGGCTGGCGGCCGCCAACCGGTTCCCGGCGTATATCGACCTGGTGCGTCGCCAGCTTGGCCACGATTATCCAGAGAACGTGCTGCAGGGCGCGGGCCTGAATGTCTTCACCGGCATGTCGCCCTCGGCCCAGGCGTATGCCGAAGGTGCGGTGGCGCACACCATAAAATCGCTGGAGAACAAGCGTCGCCCCGAGCTGCAGGCCGGCCTGGTGGTGACCGATGTCCATAACGGCGACGTGCTGGCCGTGATCGGCAGCCGCGACGTGGCCGAGCCGGGTTTCAACCGCGCCATCGAGGCGCAGCGGCAGGTGGGTTCGCTGCTCAAGCCGTTCGTCTATCTGCTGGCGCTGGCGCAGCCGGATCGCTTCTCGCTGGCCAGCTGGGTCGACGACTCTCCGGTGACGGTCAAGCTGAGCCGTGGCCGCAACTGGACCCCGGGCAATGCCGACAACCGCAGCCACGGTACGGTGCGGTTGATCGACGCGCTGGCCCGTTCCTACAACCAGGCCACGGTGCGGGTGGGCATGCAGGTGGGGCCGGAGCGCCTGACCCAGCTGATCAATGTGCTGGCCGGGCTCAAGGCGGACTCCAATCCGGCGGTGATCCTCGGCGCGACCGACCAGAGCCCGTATGGCATGGCGCAGCTTTATCAGTTCCTGGCATCCGGCGGCGAAATCCAGCCTCTGCACGCGGTGCGTGGCGTGGTTGATGCGCAGGGCAAGCTGCTCAAGCGTTACGACAAGAACCCGGCGCCGGCGCAGGAAGGTGACTCGATTGCCGCCAACCTGATCAGCGTCGCGCTGCAGCAGGTGGTATCCAGCGGCACTGCCGCACGCCTCAACGCCGATGGCCTGGCGCGACTGCAGCCGGCCGGCAAGACCGGCACCTCCAATGATGGGCGCGACAGCTGGTATGCCGGCTACACCGGTGACCATCTGGCGGTGATCTGGATGGGCAACGACCAGAACGAGCAGACCGGCTTGTTTGGTTCCACCGGCTCGATGCGGGTGTGGTCGGGCATCTTCCGCAACCTGCCCAGCAAGCCGCTGCATGTGAACAACAAGGGACTGGATTGGCAGTACGTGGAGGCCAGCGGCAGCAATGCCACCGATGAAGGTTGCCCCGGCGCGCGCCGCTTCCCGTTCGTGGTCGGTTTCGCGCCGCAGTACGTGCCCTGCACGATGCCCGCCGAGGCCACGCCGGTGGAAGGCGAGGGCGACAGCCAGCAGGAAGGTGGCGGTTGGCGCAGCTGGTTTGGCATCGAGCCCAAGCAGCCTGAACCAACCACTGCTCCCCCAGCAGAAACCCCTGCGCGATAATGCCAGCCATGAACAATATGCCTCTGATCCGCTCCGTCCTGGCCGCCACGGCCGCCTCCCTGTTGCTCAGCGCCTGCATCAGCGCGCCACCGGCCACACCGAAGGTGGTCGACAGCACCACGCCGGCACAGCGGCTGGCTGCGGTGGAGGCCATTGCCGGCGTCGATGACACCGAGCTGTCAGTGCAGCCGCTGCGCGATGCACAGGTGGCTGACCTGCACACATCGGCCATCGCCAAGCGCAACGCGGGCGACCTGGATGGCGCCGCCGAGGCGCTGAACCAGGCGCTGCTGCTGGTCGACAACGATCCGGCGATCCTGCAGGAACGCGCCGAAGTGGCGCTGCTGCAGGCCGATTGGCCGCGCGCCGAGTTGCTGGCGAAGAAAGCGGTGGACCTGGGCTCGCGTACGGGTCCTTTGTGCCGTCGGCACTGGGCCACCATTGAACAGTCACGCCTTGCCCGCGCCGAGAAGGAAAACGCCGTCTCTGCACATGCACAGATCGAAGGCTGCACGGTGCCGGGCATCAAGCGGTTTTGATTCCGGAGTGGGGAACCGGCACTTGGGAGCCGGGAATGCCGGGCTCAATGCCGGGTTCCAGAGCAAGCAACGGCTGATCATGAACCCTGCATCCCTGGTCCCCCGCTCCCCAATCTCAGCTTCACAGTCATGTCCTCGCTAGTCATTGCCAGCCAGGAAGCATTGAGTGAAGGGGGCGCGCTGGCGCGCCAGCTCGATGCGTTCGTGCCGCGTCCGGCGCAGCTTCGCCTGACCGGCGCCATCGCCGAGGCGTTCCAGCAGCGCGACGTCCTGCTGGCCGAGGCTGGCACCGGCACCGGCAAGACGTTTGCCTATCTGGTGCCGGCGTTGCTGTCGGGTTTGAAGACGATTGTCTCCACCGGCACCCGCGCATTGCAGGATCAGCTGTATCACCGTGATCTGCCGCGCGTGCGCGCCGCGTTGGGCGTCGGCCACCGTGCCGCGCTGTTGAAGGGACGTGCCAACTATCTTTGCCGCTACCGGCTTGACCAGGCCCGCGGTGAGCCGCGTTTCACCAGCAACGAGCAGGTGGCGCAGTTCCAGCGCATCGTGACCTGGTCCGGGCGCACCCAGTACGGGGATGTCGCCGAGCTGGACGGGTTGGCCGACGATTCGCCTTTGCTGCCGATGGTCACCTCGACCGTGGACAACTGCCTGGGCACCGACTGTCCGTTCTGGGACGACTGCTTCGTGGTGCGTGCGCGCCAGCGTGCGCAGGAGGCGGACCTGGTGGTGGTCAATCATCATCTGCTGCTGGCCGACCTGGCACTCAAGCAGGAAGGGTTCGGCGAGATATTGCCGGGTGCGCAGGCCTTCATCATCGATGAGGCGCATCAGCTGCCGGAGCTGGCGGCGAACTTTTTCGGGGAAGGCTTCGGCATGCGCCCGTGGCAGGAACTGGCGCGTGATTGCCTGGCCGAATGTCGCAGCGTGGCGGGTGCACAGGCCACGTTGCAGCAACCAGTTGCCACGTTGGAACTGGCGCTGCGCGAGCTGCGCGAGGCCATGGAAAAGCTGCCGCAGCGCGGGACGCGCTGGCGCGCCCTGGCCGTGCCACAGGTTGCCGAAGGTTTTGATGCGGTGTCGGCGGGGTTGATGCAACTGCGCGATGCGCTGGCGCTGCTGCGCGAAGCATCGCCCGGTCTGGATGCGTGCCATGCGCGGGCACAGGAAGGCATGGCGCGGCTGTCGCGCTGGCTGGATGAAGGGATTGTGTCGGCAGTCGATGAGTGGGATATCGACGATGCACCGCCCGCTGCAGAACCGCACACGTCAACGACGGATGCTGCCGCTCCCATTTCCGACTCCCTGTTCCCCGTTTCCGGCTCGCAAGCCGACAACGACGTGCTCTGGTACGAACTCACCCCGCGCGGATTCCGTTGCCAGCGCACGCCGATGGATGTCTCCGGCCCGCTGCGCGAGCATCGCGAACGCTCCATGGCGGCCTGGGTGTTCACCTCGGCCACGCTGACCGTGGGCGGGGACTTCGCGCATCTGGCCAAGCGGTTGGGCCTGGATGATCCCGATACGCTGGTTCAGCCCAGCCCGTTCGATTGGCAGCAGCAGGCACTGTGTTATCTGCCACAGCAACTGCCCGATCCGGCTGCGCGCGGTTTCGGTACAGCCTTGATCGCCACGCTGTGGCCGGTGCTTGAAGCCTCGCAGGGGCGTGCGTTCCTGCTCTTCGCCTCGCACCGTGCGCTGCGGGAGGCGGCCGACGCACTGCGCGATGGTCCTTGGCCGCTGTTCGTACAGGGTGAGGCGCCACGCGCGAGCCTGCTGCAACGGTTCCGCGAATCCGGCAATGGGGTGCTGCTCGGTTCGGCCAGCTTCCGCGAAGGCGTGGATGTGGTCGGTGATGCGCTGAGCGTGGTGGTCATCGACAAACTGCCGTTTGCCGCGCCGGACGATCCGGTGTTCGAAGCGCGCCTGGATGCCATCCGCCGCCAGGGCGGCAATCCGTTCCGTGACGAACAACTGCCGCAGGCGGTGATCGCCCTGAAGCAGGGCGTGGGCCGGCTGATCCGCAGCGAAACCGATCGCGGCGTCCTGGTGCTGTGTGACCCGCGTTTGCTGACCAAGGGCTATGGCCGCGTGTTCCTCGATTCGCTGCCACCGTTCCGGCGCACGCGTGAGCTGGCCGATGTGCAGGCCTTCTTTGCGCGACAATGGGCGCCGGAGCCGGATGCTGCGGCCCTCGCTGCCGATGCGTCATCCTCCGATCCAGGCTCCGTCGAGCCACCTTTTTCCCTGTCGTGACTGTCTGCCATGAAGCTGCTTGCCTTTGAAACCGCCACCGAAGCCTGTTCCGTCGCCCTGCATGTGGATGGTCAGGTGCTGGAGCGCTTCGAGATCGCGCCGCGTCGGCATGCCGAGCTGAGCCTGCCGTGGGCCGAACAGTTGCTGGCCGAAGCCGGCATCAGCCGCAACCAGCTCGACGGCATCGCCTTGAGTCGTGGCCCCGGGGCGTTCACCGGCGTGCGCCTGGCCATCGCCATCGCGCAGGGCATCGCCCTGGCGCTGGATCGCCCGCTGTTGCCGGTATCCACGCTGCAGACGCTGGCGATGCGCGCGCCGCAGACTGCATCGCAGGTGCTGGCCAGCATCGATGCACGCATGGGCGAGATCTATGCCGCGTGTTTCGTGCGCAATGCTGGCGGTGAGCTGCAGCTGCAGGGCAGCGAAGTGGTGATCGCGCCGGAGGCATTCGAATTGCCCGCCGACGAGTCCGGGTGGGCCGGGGTAGGCACGGGGTTTGCCGCTGTGGAAGGTGTGCTTGCCGCGCGTTTCCATTCGCGCCTGACCTCGTTGGATGCACAAGCATTGCCCTGTGCGTCGGACGTATTGAGAATCGCCGTCCCGGCAATGCTGCGCGGCGAAGGCATCGCTCCCGAACTGGTGCAGCCAGCGTATCTGCGCGACAACGTCGCGCTCACCCTGGTCGAACAGCAGGCGTTGCGTGATTCAAAGCGTTGAACCTGCGGCCGTGCGGTCGAGTGCAGGCGCGGCTTCAGCCGCGAAGCCATTGACGTCAAACGTTGCCGACCTGCCTGCAATTGCAGCCGTGTTCGCCATCGGAAGCATCGCCTGCTTCGCCGCTGAAGCCGCTGCTACGACAGGCGCGTAGCCCGGGCAGAGGCGGCGGCTAAGCAACGTATGGACCGCTCAACGATCGTCGTGCAGCTGCCCGCCGGGCAGGAACACCCAGGTGCGGGTGACCTGCAGGATGTCGATGTCGTCCGTGGTCCTGGGTAGTGCGGGAAACGGCTGCGCCAGTTCAATCACCCGCAACGCGGTGGAGTCCAGCAACGGCACGCCACTGCTGCGCAGCACGCGGCTGCTTTCGACGCTGCCATCGCGGCGCACGCCGACGCTGATCACCACCTGGCCTGCCAGGCGACGACGACGGGCTTCGTCGGGATAGTTCAGGTTGCCCACGCGTTCGGCGCGGTCCACCCATGCACGCAGGTAGTTGGCGTAAACGTACTCGCGGGTGCTGGCTGAAACGAACTTGCGGTTCGGGCGCTTGGCGTACTGTTCCGAGCGCAGATGTACTTCGGCCGCCAGGCGCGCCATTTCCGCATCACGCTGCTCGCGTGCGGTCATCGCTGCCGTGGGGTCGGGGTGGTCCGGCAAAGGTTGCGACTGCGCGTCGGCCACGCGGTCCTCGCCGTGTGCGCTGGTCACCACCCGCGCCTGTGGCGGGGGCGGCGCGGCAGCGGCCTGCTGCTGCAGCGGTATCGGCGCCAGTCCATCCTGCGCCTGCGGCACGACGCCAGCCTGGCTGTCGCGCGGGCGCTGTGCCTTGTCGTGGTCACCACCGCCCTGTTGATTGGCCTGGGCCAGGAAGTCGGCCTGCTTGGGCGTCAGCGGCGTACTGGTCTGGCTGAAGATCACATCCAGCGTCGGCACCAGCGGTGCGTTGTCGCTCACCGCAAAGCCCACGCCAAGAATCAACAGGCCATGCACCAGCAACGACAGCACCAGCGTTGCCGTCAGGCGTTGTTGGTCGGTGGCGCGGGGCGCCACGGGCAGTGAGCCGGCGGTGGCACTCATTGTTTCAGGCTGGTCTCGATCACGTCGAACAGCTGCCCGGCGATGTTCAGGCCGTACTGCGCGTCCAGCTCGCGTACGCAGGTAGGGCTGGTGACGTTCACTTCGGTCAGGTAGTCGCCAATCACGTCCAGCCCGACGAAGCGCATGCCGCGGCGCTTCATCTCCGGGCCGACCTGGGCAGCGATCCAGCGATCCCGCTCGCTCAACGGGCGACCTTCGCCACGCCCGCCCGCCGCCAGGTTGCCGCGGAACTCGTCGCCCTGCGGGATGCGCGCCAGGCAATAGTCCACCGGCTCACCGTCCACCAGCAGGATGCGCTTGTCGCCGGCGCTGATGTCGGGGATGAAGCGCTGTGCCAGGGTCTGGTTGCGGCCGCCATCGGTCAGCGTTTCCAGGATCACGTTGAGATTCGGGTCGCCGGTGCCGCTGCGGAAGATCGAGCGTCCCCCCATGCCGTCCAGCGGCTTGAGCACGGCCTGGCCATGCTCAAGCACGAAGGCCTTCAGCTCGGCCGCATCGCGGCTGACCAGGGTCGGCGGGCAGCATTGCGGGAACAGCAGGGCGGCGAGCTTCTCGTTGAAGTCGCGCAGGCCCTGCGGGTCGTTGACCACCAGCGCGCCGGCCTGCTGGGCGACACTGAGGATGTGGGTGTCGTACAGGTACTCGCCGTCGAACGGCGGGTCCTTGCGCATCAACACCACCTGGCCGGGGCCGAAGTCCAGCGGCGCGAACTCGCCCAGGGTGAACCAGTCGGCCTTGTCATCGCGCACCTGCAGCGGCGCGACATGGGCCACGGCCTTGCCGCCGTGCAGCGACAGGCCGCCCGGGCGCACGTAGTGCAGCCGGTGGCCACGGCGCTGGGCTTCCAGCAGCATGGCGAAGGTGGTGTCCTTGCCGATCTTGATGTGGGCGATGGGGTCCATCACCACGATGACGTCTAAAAGCATCGGGGAAATCCGTCAGGTCAGGGGGCGATGTTAGCGGTTCGGGGCGGGGGCGCCCAGCGCGCGCGGCGGCGAGGGGAGGCTGAATGGAGCTGCGCTGAATTTGAGACGTGGATCACATTGATACTGGTTGCAGGCGTATCTGATCGGCGTTGCTTGACAGTTCGCCGCAGGGCTGGGATATAGATGCGCTTTCACGGTGACATCGCGTTCGATGTGCGCCGCGTGTCCGGGGACTAGCAAATGGTTGAAAACATGACTGCGGGTGGGGAACTCGCAGGGTTGAAGGTGATGGTCATCGATGACTCGAAGACCATCCGGCGCACGGCTGAAACACTGCTCAAGCGCGAAGGCTGCGAGGTCGTGACCGCGACTGACGGCTTCGAGGCCTTGGCCAAGATCGCCGACCAGCAGCCGCAGATTATTTTTGTCGACATCATGATGCCGCGCCTGGATGGCTATCAGACCTGCGCGTTGATCAAGGGCAACCAGCTCTTCAAGTCGACCCCTGTGATCATGCTTTCTTCCAAGGATGGCCTGTTCGACAAGGCTCGTGGCCGCATCGTCGGTTCCGAGCAATATCTCACCAAGCCATTCACTCGCGACGAACTTTTGGGTGCCATCCGCACATACGTCAACGCCTGACCAGGGGGGAAAGGCACAATGGCTCGAATTCTTTTGATCGAGGACTCACCGACCGACAGGGCGGTGTTCACGCAATGGCTGGTCAAGGCTGGCCACGAAGTTCTGGCGGCCGACAACGCCGAAGAAGGCCTGCAGATGGCCCGCGACCAGGGTCCACAGCTGGTGCTGATGGACGTGGTGTTGCCGGGCATGAGCGGTTTCCAGGCCACCCGCGCGCTGTCGCGTGACGAGGCCACGCGGAACATCCCGGTGCTGATCGTCAGCACCAAGGGCATGGAAACCGACAAGGCCTGGGGCATGCGCCAGGGCGCTACCGATTACATCGTCAAACCGCCGCGTGAGGATGACCTGATCGCGCGGATCAACAAACTGGTGGGTTGATGCGTTCTCCCTTCGACATCCTTGAAGCCTACGAGCGGCGCAGCCTGGCGCATGCCGTGCAATTGCCTGAGCGCAGTTATTCCCAGGATGTCTGGCGAGGCGTGGGCTACCGCGTTGGTAGCCGCCACCTGGTGTCCGATTTCCGTGAAGTAGTCGAAATCGTGCCGATGCCGCCGGTCACGCCGGTGCCCGGTGCGCAGGGCTGGCTGCTGGGCGTGGGCAACCTGCGCGGCAACCTGTTCCCGGTGGTCGATCTGAAGTACTTCCTCGAAGGTGAGCGCACCGCACCGCAGGAAGGCCAGCGCGTATTGATCATGCGCCAGGCCGGTGGCGACGTGGCGCTGGTCATCGACGAGTTGTATGGCCAGCGCAGCTTCGAGCAGCAACTGGAAGTGCCCGCGGCGGATATCGCACAGGGCCGCTACGCGCACTTCGTTGAGCGCGCATTTGACGATGACGGGCGCCGCTGGGGCGTTTTCTCGCTTTCGCTGCTTTCCCGCACTCCTGAATTCCGGCA
This sequence comes from Stenotrophomonas humi, assembly GCF_001431415.1. Classification (GTDB taxonomy): domain Bacteria; phylum Pseudomonadota; class Gammaproteobacteria; order Xanthomonadales; family Xanthomonadaceae; genus Stenotrophomonas; species Stenotrophomonas humi. The sequence goes on from NZ_LDJI01000011.1 coordinate 73,885, forward strand.
AGCGGCCGCCTGATCGGCGCGCCTGCCTCTCCGCATTGGATATCGAGGTCGAACGATGAGTACTGCTTCCGAAGGCGCCAGGGCTGGCAAGCTTGGCAATGTGGGTACCAATTTCTGGCTGGGCCTGCTGGTGCTCTCGATGGTCGTGTTCGGCGCCAATACCGGCGTTGCGACCTGGCAGGGCAGTCGTCTGGCCGGTGCCAGTACCGGTGCGGCCGACCTGCAGGTGCTGTCGCAGCAGTTGGCCAACCAGGGCCGAGAGGCCGTGGCCGGTAGCCGCACCAGCTACGACGCGTTCAAGGACACCCGCAACAAGATCGAAAGCACGGTCAGCGAGCTGCAAGGCCGCTTCGGCAACGAGAACGGCGTGTCCGGCCCGCTGCGTGATCTGGTCGAGACCTGGAAGCCGCTGTCCAAGAACGCCGAGCAGATCGTGGCCAGTGAGCCGGCGGTGCTGGCGCTGGCCGGCAACGCCGACAACTTCGTCGGCGCCGTGCCGCAGCTGCAGGCGCAGTTGAACGAAGTGGTGCGAGCGATGACCGCCGGCGGCGCGCAGGCCTCGCAGGTCTACAACGGGCTGCAGCAGGTGGTCGTGGTCGGCACCATGGCCCGCCGCGTCACGGAAATTCGCGCAGGCGGCCAAGGCGCAAGCGGCGCCGGTGACGCACTGGCGCGCGACATGGTGGTGTTCTCGCAGGTGCTTGAAGGCCTGCGCCAGGGCAACGAAGAAATGGGCATCGCGCCGGTGCGCAATGCGGCTGCACAGGTTGCGCTGGAACAGTCGGCCAACCAGTGGGCAAAGATGAAGAAGGACGCCGACGCCATCCTGGCCAGTTCGCGCAACCTGTTTGCTGCTCAGTCTTCGGCAGCGGCAATGACCAGCGGCTCGGACAAGATGCTGGAGAGCAGCCGCAAACTGTTCGATGCGTTCTCGGCGTTCGGTTCGGCCCGCGACACCCGCATCTTCCCGAACTTCTGGTGGAGCGTGATCTTCGGCGGCCTGTCGGTGCTGTCGATCATTGGCTTCGTCTGGAGCTCGGTGCGCGGCCGCTCGCGCGAACAGGAACTGCGTTACCAGACCCAGGTGGAATTCAACAGCCGCAATCAGCAGGCGATCATGCGGCTGCTGGACGAAATCAGCTCGCTGGGTGAAGGCGACCTGACGGTGAAGGCCTCGGTGACCGAGGACATGACCGGCGCCATCGCCGACGCTATCAACTACGCCGTGGACGAACTGCGCAACCTGGTGACCACCATCAACGACATGTCCGGCAAGGTGGCCGTGTCAGCGCAGGAAACCCAGGCAACCGCCATGCAGCTGGCCGAAGCGGCCGGCCACCAGGCTGACGAAATCACCAGCGCGTCGGAGCGCATCGGCGAAATCGCCTCGTCCATTGAACAGGTGTCGCGCAACTCCACCGAGTCGGCCGAAGTGGCACAGCGCTCGGTGGTCATCGCTACCGAGGGTGCCGGCGTGGTGCGGCAGACCATTCAGGGCATGGACCAGATCCGCGACCAGATCCAGGAAACCTCAAAGCGCATCAAGCGCCTGGGTGAGTCCTCGCAGGAAATCGGCTCGATCGTGGAACTGATCAACGACATTTCCGAGCAGACCAACATTCTGGCGTTGAACGCGGCGGTGCAGGCAGCATCGGCCGGTGAGGCCGGTCGTGGTTTTGCTGTGGTGGCCGACGAAGTGCAGCGACTGGCAGAACGCACCTCCGGTGCGACGCGGCGAATCGAAGGCCTGGTGCAGGCGATTCAGGCCGATACCAATGAAGCGGTCACCTCGATGGAACAGACCACCGCCGAAGTGGTGTCTGGCGCACGTCTCGCCGAAGACGCCGGTACCGCGCTGACCGAAATCGAGCGCGTGTCCAACGCACTGAACAACTTGATTAAAAACATCTCCATCGCCGCAAACCAGCAGGCCTCGGCTGCAACGGACATCACCCAGACGATGGGCGTGATCCGGCAGATTACCGGCCAGACGTCGCAGGGTGCCGGGCAGACCGCCGATTCGCTGGGCCAGCTGAACCAGCTGGCTGCGGAGCTGCGCCGTTCGGTGGCCGACTTCAAGCTGCCGGCCTGATCGGCCGAGCGCGCTGATGCAGGCGGGGATGCAAAGGAACCAGCAGATGAAGTGTCGTGATAACGCAAAGCAGGGCCGCCCGGACGGCATGCGACTGATGCTGTACAGGGGAATGCAATGAGTACCTTGCGCGATGCCATGAGCCACGCGGCACTTGGCTGGGTGAAGCCCGAGCTGGACGAGACCTTGCGCCAGGTGCGCAGCGAGGTCGAATACTTCGTGGAAGACCCCGGCGACACCAGCCGCATGCGCTTCTGCGCCGGCTACCTGCACCAGGTGCAGGGCACGCTGCGCATGGTCGAGTTGTACGCCCCGGCGATGGTCGCCGAGGAGCTGGAACAGCTGGCCAATGCCGTGCGCGACGGCGCGGTCACCGACCGCGACGAAGCCTGCGGCACGCTTCTGCGCGGCACCGTGCTGCTGCCCGACTACCTGGAACGCCTGCAGAACGGCCACCGCGACATTCCGATCGTGCTGCTGCCGCTGCTCAATGAAATCCGAGCTGCGCGCGGTGCTGAAGGCATCAACGAAGCGGTGCTGCTGGCGTTCAATCCGGACGCCAGCAATGCCACCCCGGACGAGGTGGAGCACGCGCGCGGCAGCCTGAGCGGCCGCAACCGCGAACTGCTCGACACGGTCGGCAGCGCGGTCAAAGAAGAACTGATGCGCATCAAGGATGCGCTGGATCTACATGTGCGCACCGGCGGCAACCCCGCTGATCTGCAGGTGCAGGTAAGTGAGCTGGGCGCGGTTGCCGACACCCTCGGGGTGATGGGGCTGGGCGTGGCGCGTAGCATCGTCGGCCAGCAGCGTGATGCACTGCGCGACGTGGTGTCCGGCGCGCGCATCATCGACGACAGCCTGTTGCTGGATATCGCCGGCGCGTTGCTGTACGTGGACGCATCACTGGACGACCAGGTGGAACACCTGGGTGCCAACCCCGGCGGCGAAGACGATGCCGTTACCGTGGAAACCCGGCGCACGGTGGAAGTGCTTGCGCACGAAGCCATTGCCAATTTCACCGCCGCGCGCGAATCGTTCGTGGCATTCATCGAAACCAACTGGGATCACCAGCGTCTGGCCGAAGTGCCGCGGTTGCTGGATGAAGTCAGCGGCGCGCTGCGCATGCTGGAAATCCCGGAGCCGGCCGGCTATCTGCAGGCGGTGCGCCATTACATCCAGGCCGAGTTGATCGAACGCCAGCGCGTGCCCAGCGGTCGCCAGCTCGACACTCTGGCCGATGCGATGGCCAGCCTTGAGTACTACCTGGAAGCGCTGCGCGATCGTCGCCCCGGCCGCGAAGAAATTCTCGACATCACCCGCACCAGCCTGGAAGCGCTGCATTACTGGCCACTGCCGTCGGCCACGGAACGGCGGGAGCCGGCCGCGGTTGCCTCACCTTGGGCAACCGTCACGGGGGAGGGTGCGGACGAGACGCGCACACCGCAGGAATCCCCGATTGTGGCGGAAGCGCCGGAGTCGTCCCCCGCCGGAGCACCCGTGGTACCGCCGCCGTTGCCTTCGCTGGCCGATGTGCAGACAGCGACGGAGGCCGGCGTTCCACTGGTGTTCGCTGCCGCGATCAATGCCAAACCGGTGTCCGTTGTGCCTGCAAGCACACCGGAAGTGGCGGCCGAATCGCAACTGTTCGACCCGGTCGCTGCCGAAGATGCTTCGGCAAATGACGACACCGGCTACACGCTGGCTCCCCTCGCGCTGGAAGGCTTCGAGCTCGCCGATGCGAGCACGGTCACGCCGCTCGAACCGCTTGCCTTTGATCCCATTGCAGCAGAGCTGGACGCCACGCCTGCAGCGGCTGCCGATGTCTACACGTTCGACAGCAGCCTGCTGGAACTGGACGTGGAAGACGCACCGGCTGCCGTGTCGCTGTCGGTCGCGCCTGCGTACAACTTTGATCTGGAAGCTGCCGACGCCTTCTTCGAGCCGGTGCTGGAAGCCCCGGTTGCAGATGCCACGGTGGTTGAAGCACCACTGGATTGGCAGCTGGACACCGCACCGCTGGCCGATGCCGAGCTGGAACCGCAGGAGCGGACGATCGACGACAGCCGCAGTGTCGAAGCCGATGTACCGGCCGTCGCTGTGGAAGCCGAAGTCGACGCCCAGACGGCCGCATTCATGGCCGAGCTCAATGCGGCTTCCGAATCGTTCGATGGCTTCGCCGCCACTGCGGACGTTGTCGAGCCGGTAGCCGAAGTCGCAATGGCACAGGCTGCAAGCATCACCGCAACACCGTTTGCCGGCGCCGCCACGCATCAGCTGGAAGGTGGTTTCATAGACAACGGTGATGCCATCGACCAGGACATCCGTGAAGTCTTCATTGAAGAATTCGACGAAGAACTGGTGAACCTGGGCAACCTGTTGCCGGCATGGCGCGCTGCGCCGGGTAATGCCGAGCGCCTGCGCCCGGTACGCCGCGTGTTCCATACGCTCAAGGGCAGTGGCCGCCTGGTGGGCGCCCGCACTCTGGGTGAGTTCAGCTGGAAAATCGAGAGCATGCTCAACCGCGTGCTCGAAGGTACCCGTCCGGCCAGCCCGGCCGTGGTTGCCATGGTCAACCAGGCCTACGACGTGCTGCCCGAGCTCAATGCCGCCTTGCGCGGCAGTGGCACCATCCAGTCGGACCTGATCGCCATGCAGGACGTCGCCGAGCGGATTGCCGCAGGCGAGGAAGCCTTCCACATTGTCGGCGCGCCGGCGGCTCATGCAGCTGTAGACGAGCACGTGTTTGAGGTAGCGCCGCAGATCGCTGACGACGGCGAAGGTATGCCGGCGTCGGTGGACAGCGTGCTGCGTGAAATCCTGGAAGCCGAAATCGGGGTTCACCTGGAAACGGTGAACCACTGGTTGGCACAGTCGCAGCTGCAGCCGCAACCGGTGTCGGAAGACCTGTTGCGTGCCGTGCACACCATGAGCGGCGCATTCGCGATGACCGACGTGCCGGTGATCACCGGCATCACGACCCCGGCCGAGTCGTTCGTGAAGCGTTCGCTGGCTGCAGGCATTACCCCGGCTGGCAGCGGCGTGGACGCACTGGCGCAGATGGCGACGGCGGTGGCGACCACCATCACCGCGTTGCGTGATCCGTCGCCGCGTATTCCCGCGTTCCCGGGCGTTGCCGAGCGCCTGCAGGCACTGGCCGATGCGCTGCCTGATGCCAAGTGGCCGCCGATGGCGATGGACGAGGAGCTCGCATTTGACGATGGCGAATCCACGTTCGAGAGCGAACCCGTCGTCGAGCAGGGTGCGGCTGGACAAGCATCCAAGGCCGAGCTGGAGGGCGTGGAAGACCTGTCGGCCTACTTTGACCCGACATTGCTGGATGGCACCCTCGGCGAACTGCCTTCGTTCCTGGCCGAACCCGTGCGCCCGGCTGCCGCGCAGCACGATGATGCCGCCATTGCGGCGGCCGAACTGTCGTTCGTCGAGGCACCGGCTGAGTCGCTGCAGAGCGATGTGTTGGATTTCAGCGATCTTGGTGCGTCCGATGTGGCCGAAGCCGAAGCCGAAGCAGAGGGCGTGAGCGAAGGCGTCGCAGCAGAGGAGCTGCTTGCGTCTGCACCGCTGGGCGATGGAATTGCAGTTGAAGAAATCAGCCTCGCCGACGCTGTGCTGGAAGAAGTGGAGCCGAGCTCGGCCGCTTTCACTGGCGCCGAGGATGCAGCCAACGACAACCTGGTGGTTGAGCCGGAATCGGATGCGGCGGCATACCTTCGTGCAACGGACGACAGCGTAGAAGGCGCTGTTGATACGACTGAAGTCGAGTTGGCCGTTGCCGGCGAAGACGTCGTTGACACTGCTGCCGTGGAAGAGGAAGCCGTTACGGTCGAGATCGCCGAAGCAGCTGACGTTGCTGTCGAAACCGAAACCGAAACCGAAACCTCCAACGCAGCTTCCAATGAAGTCAGCGGCAGTGCCGATGAGCTGGATGACGCCATCCTTGCGCCGGCCGTGGTCGACGCCATCGAAGAAGAGCCGGCGTCGCTGGAAATCACTCCGGTGGAAGTCACCGAGGCGGCGGAAGCACCGGAAGCCCTCGACGTCCAGGTGCCCGCCGAAGAGGGTGACAACATCGTCGAGGAAGCTACGGTCGAAGTGGCCGTGGTCGAAGGCAACGCCGAAGCCGAGGAGCAGCAGGTGGCGGATGCCACCGATGAACTGCCGTCGGAACCGGCCAGGATCGCGCTGGCACCGCTCACCGCGCCACTGCCGGAAGATGCCGCCGCGCCGGTCGCCATTCCGCTGGTCGCCCAGTTCGATGCTGGTCCGCTGGACTTCAGCGAGCTGGATCGCGAGCTGATCGACATCTTTGTCGAGGAAGGCAAGGATCTGCTCGACCATTGCGATGGTCTGGTCAGCGAACTGCGCAACGCGCCGGAAGATCGTGAAGCGCTCGCTGGTCTGCAGCGTGATCTGCACACCCTCAAGGGTGGCGCGCGCATGGCCGGCATCAATGCCATCGGCGACCTTGGCCACAGCATCGAGTCGCTGCTGGAAGCCGTTGCCGCCAACCGTACCGAGATGGCGCGCAGCGACGTACAGCTGCTGGAGCGTGGTTTCGACCGCCTGCACCAGCTGCTGACCCGTACCGGCGAGCACCGCGCTGTGCAGATGCCGACCGACCTGCTGGAAGCCTTTGAAGCGCGTACCGAGGGCCGTGCAGAAGCGGCCGCCGCGCCGGTAGCTGTTGCCGTGGTCAACGCCGCATCGCTCAATATCGCGAAGCCGCCGATCGCGGTGGTACCGCAGCCGGTGGCTGTCAACGAACCATTGTCGGCACCGTTGGCCGAAGAGCAGGCAAGCGAAGAAGATGGCGCACCGCGCGGGCAGGAACAGGTGCGCGTGCGCGCCGATCTGCTCGACAGCCTGGTCAACCACGCCGGTGAAGTGGCGATCTACCGCTCGCGTCTGGAACAGCAGTTGGGTGCCTTCCGCGGCGCCATGGCCGAGCTGGACCGTACCAATGCGCGTCTGCGCGACCAGCTGCGTCGTCTGGATCTGGAAACCGAAGCGCAGATCGTGGCCCGCTATCGCCGCGAGCATGAACAGGCCGACCAGACCTTCGATCCGCTGGAGCTGGACCGCTTCTCCACGCTGCAGCAGCTCAGCCGTGCGCTGAACGAATCGGCAGCCGACTTGGGCGGTCTGCAGGGCGTGCTGGACGATCTGTCCCGCAACTACGACGTGCTGCTGCAACAGCAGTCGCGCGTCAGCTCGGAACTGCAGGACGGCCTGATGCGTGCGCGCATGGTGCCGTTCGATGGCTTGGTGCCGCGCCTGCGTCGTGTGGTGCGCCAGGCCGCGCAGGAAACCGAAAAGCAGGTCCACCTGAAGCTGGAAGGCACCCACGGCGAATTGGATCGCAACGTGCTCGATCGCATGGTCGCGCCACTGGAACACATGCTGCGCAACTCCGTGGCCCATGGCCTGGAGCAGCCGGTTGCGCGTGCCGAAGCGGGCAAGCCGGAAGAGGGCGAGATCACCCTGCGTCTGCGCCGGGAAGGTTCGGAAATCGTGCTGGAAGTCGGTGACGACGGTGCCGGACTGGACCGCGAGGCGATCCGTCGCCGCGCCGAACAGCGTGGCTTGCTGGCCGCCAATGAAGAACTGGACGACGCCCAGCTGGATCAAATGATCTTTGCCTCGGGTTTCAGCACCAGCGAACAGGTCAGCCAGTTGGCTGGCCGTGGTGTGGGCATGGACGTGGTGCGCAACGAGGTCCGCCAGCTGGGCGGCTCGGTGGACATCCACTCGGTACGCGGCCAGGGCGCCACGTTCACGCTGCGCCTGCCGCAGACGCTGGCGGTCACCCAGGCGGTGTTCGTGCGCATCGGCGAAACCACCTACGCGGTACCGGTGGCCTCGGTCAGCGGTATCGGCCGCATCTCCCGCGAGCGTTTTGACGCCGGGCAGGGCGGGTACCACTACAACGGCGAAGACTTCACCCTGTACAACCTCGGTGCATTGGTCGGCCATGCCGCCGCCAAGGCGGAAGGCCAGGCGGAGATCCCGCTGCTGCTGGTACGTTCGGGCGACCTGCGTGCGGCCGTGGCCATCGACCAGGTGCTGGGCAACCGCGAAATCGTGGTCAAGCCGGTGGGCCTGCAGCTGGCTTCGGTGCCGGGTATCTACGGTGCGACCATCACCGGCGAAGGCAACGTGGTGGTGATCCTGGACGTTGCGCCGCTGGTGCGTCGTCACCTGGCACAGCCGCAGCAGCCGGTGGAAACCGCCGTCGTCGCACAGCAGCGTCATGTACCGCTGGTGATGGTGGTGGACGACTCGCTGACGATGCGCAAGGTCACCGGCCGCGTGCTGGAGCGACACAACTTTGAAGTCGTGGTTGCGCGCGACGGCATCGAGGCACTGGAGCAGCTGGAAGAGCGCGTCCCCGACCTGATGCTGCTGGACATCGAAATGCCACGCATGGACGGCTATGAGCTGGCCACGGCGATGCGTGCCGATGCGCGTTACAAGGGCGTGCCGATCGTGATGATCACCTCACGCAGTGGCGACAAGCATCGCCAGCGTGCCTTCGAGATTGGCGTGCAACGCTACCTCGGCAAGCCGTATCAGGAGCTGGATCTGATGCGCAATGTTTATGACCTGCTGGGGATTGCACGTGTACGCGACTGATGATTCGGCCAAGCCGGTAGCACTGCTGGCCCGCATCGGCGCGGCCCGTGATCGCCTGCGCGAAGCGGTGGCCGCTGCCGGCGGTCGCATCGTGCTGGAAGAAGATCCCAACGAGCTGGATGCCGCAGCGTTCGACGCCGCTGCACCGCAGGTGGTGCTGGTGGCATTGGAGCCGGCGGTGGAGGACGCATTGGAGCGTCTGGAAACCGTTCTGGAGGCGCCGCACCTGAGCCTGATGTTCGAGGAAGCCGAGCTGGCCGCGCGTCGTGAAGGCTGGGAAGCGCAGCGCTGGATCCGCCATCTGGCGGCCAAGTTGCAGGGCCACCACAACGTGCTGCCGCCGGGTTCGGAGAGTGAGCAGGTCGAAGCCACCAGTGCCGCACCGTTCGCGGCGGAATCGGCATGGCAACAGGCACCCGAACCGCAGCGCGATGCCGCGTTGAACTTCGAGCTGGAACAAGCCGCCGCCATACTTGGCGATTGGCAGCCGGATGCGCATCAACCGACGCCGGTGGCAACGGAAGATCGCCCCGAAGTACTGGATTTCGAGCAGTTGATCGCGGCGCCCGTAGCGGTTGCCGCGCCTGTGCAGGAGCCGGCTACGCGCAGCAGCGCGGTTCCGCCACCGTTGCCGCCGCTGGACACCACCGTGGTCGACGCCGACACCGCGCTGCCGAAGTCCGCCGGCGATTTCCACAGCTGGTCGCTGCTGGAAGATGACGGCTACGCCGTTGAGCCGGTCGCAGTGGACGCGAAGAAAGAACAGGCGCCGGTGCTGGCCAGTCTGCTTAACAGCGATCTTTCGCTGGTGGACATCGAGGCGGGCGCCGACGACGTGAACGGTGCGGTACTGCTGCTTGCCGGGATCGGTGGCCCCGATGCGGTACGCCGCGTGCTGGCGGGGCTGCCGGAAGACTTCCAGCGCCCGGTGCTGGTGCAACTGCGCCTGGACGGCGGCCGCTACGCCAACCTGGTCAAGCAGATGGCGCGGGCAACGGTATTGCCGGTGGCATTGGCCGATCCGGGCCAGCCGCTGCTTGCAGGCAACGTTTACATCCTGCCGGACGCGATTGGCCTGGAACTGTCGGGTGCGGGTCTGAGTTTCAGTGCCGACCAGAATGATCTGCTATCGGTGATGCCGCCTGCACGCAGCGCGGTGCTGATGCTCAGCGGCGCCGACGCGGCCCTGGTGCCGCAGGTGCTTGCGTTCGCCGGCAAGGGTGGCTGGGTGGCCGGGCAGATTGGTGAGGGTTGCTACGACCCCGCTGCCGCCAGCCAGTTGGCCGTGGCGGAAATGACGGCCGGCGATCCGGAATACCTGGCAGCGGAATTGGCCGTGCACTGCGCCGGCTGATACCGCCGCGATCAAGGAACAGACGATGAGTTATGCAAACAATGACGAAGTACGCGGCGTCCTGATCCAGTCCGGCAACGAGCGCGTGTTGCTACCCAATGCCACCGTGGCTGAAATGATGTCGCGCGTGCCGGTCGAGCCCATCGCCAATGCCCCGCACTGGTTGATCGGACAGATCGCCTGGCACGGCTGGAGCGTGCCGCTGCTGTCCTACGCCGGTTTGAGCGGCCATGGCCACGAGACGGTGACCACCAACAACAAGGTGGTGGTGCTCAAGGCGCTGGGTGGAAACCCGGACCTGCCGTACTTCGCGTTGCTGACGCAGACCTTCCCGCAGTTGATCGCAGTGCCGCGCGACGGCCTGCTGGCCGACGCATCGGAAGAAAGCCTGCCGGCCGGCGTACACATGCGTGTGCTGCTGGGTGAGCAGAGTGCACTGCTACCCGATCTGGATGCGATTGAAAGCGCGGTAGTCAGCGCCTTGGCTGCCGCGGCCTGATCACGGCCCATCGGTCCGCTTCGGGCCGCTGCAGGCTCCCCCGATCCGGCCTGCCAGGCAGGCCGCGACAAACGGTCTTGCCAGCGGCATCGCTCGTTCAATGCCTTTGAATTGAACGCGGGATCCCCGCAGGCAGCCCTGGCCTTTTGGCTCGGGCGCGTGACCCGCCGGGCTCACACTCGTCGCTGATCAAACGGCTCCGGGCGCGAAACCCCGGAGCGCTCGCCTCGCACAACCTACAAGTCCCCCAGCCGCGCCTGCAGCGCCGCCACCGCGGCCAGGCCAGCGGTTTCCGTGCGCAGGATGCGCGGGCCCAGCTGCAGGCCCTGGAAGCCTGCCTCGGCCAGCTGCTGGCGATCACGTGGTGACCAGCCACCCTCCGGACCGATGGCAATCACCACGCCATTGACCGGTGCCGCAGGCAATGACGCCAGTCGATGTTCGCCCAGCGGATCCAGCGTCAGTCGCAGGGTCTGGTCCGGCAAGCTTGCCGTTGCAGCCGCCAGCGATTGCGGAGGGCTGATGGCCGGAATCCGGGCACGACCAGATTGGCCGCAGGCCGATCCGACCACGTTGCGCCAATGCGCGATACGCTTCTCGGCGCGGACGGCGTCCAGTTTGACCTCGGTACGCTCGGCGTTGACCGGGATGATGGCGGTGACGCCCAGCTCGGTGGCCTTCTGCAGGATCAGGTCCATCTTCTCGCCGCGTGCGATGCCCTGCAGCAGCGTGATCGCCAGCGGCGATTCGTTGTCCACGGCTTGTGCACTGTCGATATGTACCAGCGCTTCACGCTTGCTGATACCGGCGAGGGTAGCGCTGTAATCGTGGCCATCGCCGTTGAACAGCACACAGCCATCGCCTTCGCGCAGGCGCATCACCCGCACCAGATGGTTGGCCGCTTCTTCCGGCAACGGCAGGGTCTGGCCCACGCTGAGCGGCAGTTCGATGGGGCAACGGGTCAGGCGCATGTGGAGGTCTCGGTAGGGCGGGGCGGCTGTGGGTGGGCCGGGTCTGCTAGCATTTCAGGCTCATGAGAACGTATCAGCCAATGCGCATTCTATCGGTCGTCTGCATTCTTGCCGGGGGCGATGCATGACCCGCCGGCTGCCGTTGATCCACAAAGTCGTGGAAGAACACATCGGTCCGTTCCGTCAGGAGCAGCTGGATCTGGAGTTTTCCAACGGTGAACGCCGCCACTTCCAGCGCCTGGTCAGTGGCGGGCACGGTGCGGTGGTGGTGGTGCCGATGCTCGATGACGAAACCGTGCTGCTGGTGCGCGAATACGCTGCCGGCCTGCATCGTTATGAGCTGGGCCTGGTGAAAGGACGCATCGATGCCGGTGAGAATCCGCTGCAGGCCGCCGATCGGGAGCTGAAGGAGGAGGCCGGTTACGGCTCGCGCAAGCTGGATGTGCTGCGCAGCCTGACCCTGGCGCCGACTTACATGAGCCACCAGTCGTGGCTGGTGGTGGCCCGCGACCTGTATCCCGAGCGCCTGCCCGGTGACGAACCGGAGGAGCTGGAAGTGGTGCCGTGGAAGCTGGCTGACCTGGACAAGCTGATGCTGCGCGAAGATTTCTCCGAAGGCCGTTCACTGGCGGCACTGTTCATTGCCCGCGAGTGGCTGGGGAGCCAGCGGTGAGCGGCCTGGATGCGACAGTACGCGAGCGCGTGATCGAGATTGCCGAGCAGGCCGGCGCGGCGATCATGCAGGTCTACGCCAGCGGCTTCGATGTTGAACACAAGGCCGACGACAGCCCGGTGACCACGGCCGATCTGGCCGCGCACCGGCTGATCGTGCAGGGCCTGTCGCAGCTGACCCCGGATATTCCGGTGCTGTCCGAAGAATCCGCACAGGTGGCGTGGGAAACCCGTCGTCAGTGGTCGCGTTACTGGCTGGTCGACCCGCTCGACGGTACCCGCGAATTCATCAAGCGCAATGGCGAGTTCAGCGTGAACATCGCGCTGATCGATGGCGGCGCGCCGGTGTTCGGCGTGGTGCAGGCGCCGGTCACCGGGTTGGTCTGGCATGCCGAGCGCGGTGTTGCGGCATACCGTCGCGAGGGTCAGCAGCAGGACGTGATCAGCACCCGCGTACCGCCTGCGGTGCCTTTGCGGGTCGCGGCCAGCCGCTCGCACCGCAGCGAGCGCACCCAGACCCTGCTGTCGCGGATGGGCGAGATTGAATTGATCGCACAGGGCTCGTCGCTGAAGTTCTGCCGCATCGCAGAGGGCACGCTGGATGTGTATCCGCGGTTGGGGCCGACCAGTGAATGGGACACCGCCGCAGGCCAGTGCGTGCTCGAAGCCGCCGGTGGTGTGCTGCTGGCGGCCGACAGTGGTTTGCCGTTCCAGTACAACCAGCGATCGCGTCTGCTCAACGGCGATTTCGTCGCGCTGGGCGATGCGACGTTGCCGTGGCAGGACTGGGTGGCCGGGCTGTAAGCCCGATTGCCGGGAAGAGTGGATGTTGAACGCGCCGGCATCCGCCGGCGCATTGCTGATGAGGGTGAGGTGACATGTCCGAATTGAACGATATCCAGTCGCTGTTGAAGATCATGGCGCGCCTGCGTGACCCACGCGATGGTTGCCCCTGGGACCTGGAGCAGGACTTCGCCAGCATCGCCCCGTACACGGTGGAAGAGGCCTACGAAGTGGCCGATGCGATCGACCGCAACGACCTGGTCGACCTCAAGGACGAGCTGGGCGACCTGCTGCTGCAGGTGGTGTTCCATGCACAGATGGCCAGCGAGCAGGGCGCCTTTGATTTCGGCGACGTGGTGGCATCGATCAACCACAAGATGATTCGCCGCCATCCGCATATCTTTGGCGATGCCAAGGCCGGTGATGCGGCTGAGGTCTTGACCAATTGGGAACAGATCAAGCGTGCGGAGCGCACGGCCAAGGGCGAGCAGGACACCTCCGCGTTGGCTGGCATCGCGCGCGGCCTGCCGGAATGGCAGCGCGCTACCAAGCTGCAGTCGCGTGCTGCGCGCACCGGTTTCGATTGGCCCGATGCCGTGCCGGTGCTGGAAAAGCTGCGCGAGGAAATCGACGAAGTGCAGGCCGAGTTCGAAGCCGGTCCGGTGGCCGACAACCAGGCGCGGCTGCAGGAAGAACTTGGCGACGTGTTGTTCGTCTGCGCCAATCTGGCCCGTCACGCCAAGGTCGATGTCGGCACCGCCCTGCGCCACGCCAACCTCAAGTTCGAGCGCCGGTTCCGCGCGATGGAAGCCCTGGCCGCCACGCAGGGCAGTGAGATGAAAGCAATGACGCTGGAGCAGCAGGAAGCGTTGTGGCTGTCCGTCAAGCGGGACGAGAAAACGGGCGCCCCATGAAAACCGCGCTGCTGTTCATGCTGACCGCGCTGGCTGAAATCATCGGCTGTTATCTGCCGTGGCTGTGGCTGCGCAAGCAGGGCAGCCCGTGGCTGCTGGTACCGGCGGCGGCGAGCCTGGCGCTGTTCGCTTGGCTGCTGACGTTGCATCCCACCGCGACCGGTCGGGTCTATGCCGCTTATGGCGGCGTCTATGTCTGCGTGGCGCTGTTGTGGTTGTGGCTGGTGGATTCGGTCAAGCCCTCGCGCTGGGACCTGCTGGGCGGAGGCCTGTGTCTGTTGGGGATGGCGGTGATCATGTTCGCGCCGCGCAGCAACTGAAGGTCGTATCCTCCCGCTGGGATACCGGGAGCAGCCCATGTCGCGTTTCAGCAGCTTCGGTGAGTTCTATCCGTACTACCTGCAGGAGCACCGCAACACGATATGCCGCCGGCTGCATTTCATCGGCAGCTGGGGCGTGCTCGGGTGCCTGGCAATGGCGCTCTGGCAAGGCAGCGGTGGCTGGGTGCTGGCGGCGCTGTTGTGCGGTTATGGCTTCGCCTGGGTGGGCCATTTCTTCTTCGAGAAGAACCGTCCGGCCACCTTCAGCCATCCCTTCTATTCATTCGTGGGCGACTGGGTGATGTTCCTCGACATCCTGCGTGGACGGGTGGCGATCTAGTTCCCATGCCCTGGTCGGGGCAGGCGCCATTCCCTCCGGGGAGCGGCGCCGGACATTGAACGTGCGCGGGCCGTGTACCCGCCTGCAGGTCGCACGGTGCAGGATGCTCCGGGCATGGCCGTTCGCCGGGTGTGCCAATCGGTTGCGGCTTGTCCTTGATGAATACCAGCCGCTTCGCAATGGGCAGTGAGGCGAATCGCCGCATCCGGCGGATGGCTATACTCGGGCCAACATCACCGGGTGGAGCGGGCATATGAGCGGCGGCGCAGGTGTTCTGGCATTGGTCGTGGTTGTGGCGGGCATCATCATCCTGTTCAAGACGGTACGGATGGTGCCGCAGGGGTATGAGTGGACCGTGGAGCGCTTCGGCAAGTACACGCACACGATGACCCCCGGCCTGCACTTCCTGATTCCGGTCGTGTACGGCGTGGGCCGCAAGATCAACATGATGGAACAGGTGCTGGACGTCCCCAGCCAGGACGTCATCACCAAGGACAACGCGGTGGTGCGGGTGGACGGCGTGGTGTTCTTCCAGGTGCTGGACGCGGCCAAGGCCGCCTATGAGGTTGCCCATCTGGAAGTGGCGATGATCGCGCTGGTGCAGACCAACATCCGCACCGTGATCGGCTCGATGGACCTGGATGCATCGCTGAGCCAGCGCGAAACCATCAACGCGCAGCTGCTCAACGTGGTCGACCAGGCGACCAACCCGTGGGGCGTCAAGGTCACCCGCATCGAGATCCGCGACATCCAGCCGCCGCGTGACCTGGTCGATTCCATGGCGCGGCAGATGAAGGCCGAGCGCGAGAAGCGCGCACAGATCCTGGAGGCCGAAGGTCTGCGTCAGGCTGCGATCCTGCGTGCGGAGGGTGAAAAGCAGGCCGTGGTACTGGACGCCGAAGGCCGCAAGGAAGCCGCGTTCCGCGACGCCGAAGCGCGTGAGCGCCAGGCCGAAGCCGAGGCCAAAGCCACGACGCTGGTTTCCCAGGCCATCGCACAGGGCGACGTACAGGCGATCAATTACTTCATCGCACAGAAGTATGTGGAAGCCTTCGGCAAGCTGGCCACCTCGCCCAACCAGAAGCTGGTGCTGATGCCGATGGAAGCCACCGGCGTGATCAGTTCCATTGCCGGTGTCGCCGAGTTGGCCAAGGAGGCATTCGCCAAGCAGGAAGAGCGCAGACCCGCCGCGTCGCGCGGCAACCCGCCGCCTCTGGAGCGCTGAGTCATGCGCTGGGAAGTCGTGATCTGGGCCGCATTGGCGGTCACTCTGTTCGCCGCCGAGGCATTGGCCCCTGGCGCATTCATGCTGTGGATGGGCTTTGCGGCTGCGGCGGTGTTCCTGACCGTGTGGGCATTTGAAGGCATGACGGTGCTGCTGCAGGTCATCCTGTTCGTGGTGCTGAGTTTTGTTTCCATCCAGATTTACCGCACCTGGTTCCGCAAGCGCGGGCGTCAAAGCGAGCAGCCGCTGCTCAACCGCCGCGCCGAGCAGCTGGTGGGCCGCGTGGTGGTGCTTGAACAGGCCATCGCCGATGGCATCGGGCGTGCGAAAATCGATGATGCCTTCTGGGTGGTTGCCGGCCCGGATCTGCCCAGCGGCATCCGCGTGCGGGTGGTCGCGGTGGATGGCATGACCTTGAAAGTCCAGCAGGTCTGACCGGTCTGCGGCACCCCCATGTGGCGGTGCCGCAGGTTTTACCGGTAACCATCTGGGATAATGGCGCACCCTTTTTAGTGGAACGGCCATGACCCTGAAAACCCTGCTCAACGAAACCCACCGCTCGCTCGGCGCCAAGATGGTCGACTTCGGCGGTTGGGACATGCCGATCCACTACGGTTCGCAGATCGATGAGCATCACCTGGTGCGCAACGCCGCAGGCATGTTCGACGTCAGCCACATGACCGTGGTCGACCTGAAGGGCGCGCGTACCCGCGAGTTCCTGCGCCACCTGCTGGCCAACTCCATCGACAAGGTCAAGGTCACCGGCAAGGCGCTGTACTCCTGCATGCTCAATGCGCAGGGTGGGGTGATCGACGACCTGATCGTGTACTTCCTGGCCGAGGACTTCTTCCGCATGGTGGTCAACGCCTCCACCCGCGAGAAGGACCTGGCGTGGATCCGCCAGCACGCCGCAGCGTTCGACGTTGAGGTTGTCGAACGCGAAGACCTGGCCATCATCGCCGTGCAGGGGCCGCAGGCCCGCGCGCTGGTCGCCGGCCTGGTCGCCGAATCCGACCGCGCCGCGCTGGACAAGCTGAGCCGCTTCGCCGCACTGGATGTCACCTCCGCCGACGGCGTGTCGCTGTTTGTCGCGCGTACCGGCTACACCGGTGAGGATGGCTATGAAGTGCTGCTGCCGCAGGATGCGGTTGTCGCTTTCTGGAACGCATTGCTGGCTGCAGGCGTGAAGCCGGCCGGCCTGGGCGCACGCGACACGCTGCGCCTGGAGGCCGGCATGAATCTTTACGGCCAGGATATGGACGAAGCCGTCAGCCCTTACGAAGCCGCACTGTCCTGGACGGTGACGCTCGACGAAGGGCGCGACTTCATCGGTCGCCCGGTGCTGGAAGCGCAGAAGGCCGGCGGCAACGCCCGCCAGATGATCGGCGTGGTGATGGACGACAAGGGCGTGCTGCGCCACGGCCAGAAGGTGCTCACCGCCAATGGCGAAGGTGAAATCCTGTCGGGTACTTTCTCGCCGACGTTGGGCAAGGCCATCGCCTTCGCACGCGTGCCGGCGGGCGAGGTGAGCGACGTGCGCGTGGACATCCGTGGCAAGGAAGTGCCGGTGCGTGTGGTGAAGTTCCCGTTCGTGCGTGACGGCCAGGCACAGGCCGGCATCAACCTCTGATTTTTCCAGGACCGGGTACAGGTGCGACCTGCGCCCGGTTCGTTAAACTAGTGTTCCATCCCGACCACCGCTTTTTTCGGAGCAGTTCCATGAGCGAGATCCCTGGCGACCTCAAATTCCTCAAGTCCCACGAGTGGGCCCGTGCCGAAGGCAACGGCCGCGTCACCGTTGGTATTTCCGACCATGCCCAAGGCTTGCTGGGCGACCTGGTCTACGTCGAGCTGCCGGGTGTCGGTGACACCGTGCAGGCCGGCAACGGCGCTGCCGTGGTCGAGTCGGTGAAGGCAGCTTCGGACGTCTACAGCCCGGTGTCCGGCACCGTGGTCGAAGTCAATGAAGCGGTGACCGACAAGCCGGAAACCATCAACGAAGATGCTTACGGCGAAGGCTGGCTGTTCGTCGTCGAACTGTCCGACCCGGCGCAGTTGAACGACCTGCTGGGTCCGGACGACTACGCGCAGATGCTGGAAGACGACGAACACTGAGTTCCTCGTTTGCCAGAAGACGGCCGCCTTTGGGCGGCCGTTTTTTTTTGCCCGCGTCCGGGCTTCCGGTGCGGGGTTGGATGCAGTGCAGGCGTCGGCGATGGCGGCGATGGCGGCGATGGTGATCGCATCGCACCTGTCCGGCACGCGTCGGATGTCATCGCTATGTGATGAAAGTTGGTGGGTGGCGCGCGTGCGATGCACCGTGGAAATCGAGCATGAGCTGACGCATCGGGCGACAGAAGGTCACGTCATCGTCGGTTGGGGGTGCAAAAAATTCTGCGCAAAATGATCGTTGCACACCGCAATGCATGACCGGCGGATGAAATATTTTCGAGGTGTTGCATGCACCACTTTCGGCGCGTCGGCGGTGTGGCAAGACATCCTGCAGCGACGTGCGGCAACACGCGCCGCATCTGGCGCAATGAAAGAAAAGTGCATATTCCTCGACGTTTTTTTGCATTCGTGTTTTTGTAGGGCGCTACGACACGACACAGAAGGCTGTCTGCAGCCGGGCGTTGCCCGGCGGACGGGGGGAGGCGGGGTGGTGTCGGTTGAAAAAAAAATGTGGGGAGACTGTTGACAGTAAAAAAAACCGTGATTAGGTTTCGCCCAGCAGACCTTTCCTGCGGAAGCGAGTGAGCCGGATCAACATTCAGACGCGAAGCACAACTTGGACGTCCGCCAGGATCTCTTTAATGGTGGAGCAGGACTCGCTTCCTTCCGCGAAACACCCCCCCGAATCAGACATGGCACCCGCAGCGGGAACCGATGCGGGTGTTTCTGTATCCGTCACGACGCGCCAGACGTGTCGTCGGTCCTCCGCGGTCCGCCGCGGATTTGCTTCAACTGGGCATTTCAATTCCATAGATCACTGACGAGGAACCATCCCATGGCTACGAAAAAAGCTGCTAAAAAGCCGGCCGCCAAAAAGGCGGTAAAGAAAGTCGCCAAGAAAGCTGCCGTGAAGAAGGTTGCCAAGAAGGCAACCGCCAAGAAGGCAGTGAAGAAGGTCGCCAAGAAGGCCACCGCCAAGAAGGCAGTCAAGAAGACTGCAAAGAAGGCAGTGAAGAAGACCGTAAAGAAGGCTGCTGCCAAGAAGACCGTCAAGAAGGCTGCGGCCAAGAAGACTGTCAAGAAGGCCGCCAAGAAGACTGCTAAAAAGGCAGTGAAGAAGACTGTCAAGAAGGCTGCTGCCAAGAAGGCCGCCAAGAAAGTAGCCAAGAAGACCGTCAAGAAGGCTGCTGCCAAGAAGACCGTCAAGAAGGCTGCCAAGAAAGTAGCCAAGAAGGCCGCTGCCAAGAAGACCGTCAAAAAGGCTGCTGCCAAGAAGACCGTCAAGAAGGCCGTAAAGAAGGTTGCCGCCAAGAAGCCGGCTGCCAAGAAGGTTGCTGCGAAGAAGAAGCCGGTCGCCCGCAAGAAGAAGGCCGCTCCGGTCGCGCTGCCGGCAACCCCGGCGCCGCTGATCTGATCCAGCTCTACTAGCAACACCTGAAACTCCTTCCCCGACTGCCCAGCGGGGAGGGAGTTTTTTTATGGGCGAATGCCGCTGCCGAGCCGGCATTGTCGTGTCACCTGGGCGAGATCATCCTGGCATCCGGTACTTGTAGGCGCAGGTCCCAGTGGGGGAAGCCTCAATGCGCCAGGACATTGCTCCGCCAGGTTTTGGAGGCGGGGGTGGATTAGGCATGACAGCGTTGTCGGCTACATGGCGGCGTAGCCACGCTGCCGAAAGATCCATCGGGCGGGTACAAAAAAGGGCGGCCAATGGCCGCCCTTTGTCTGTGCTGTCGGGAAGGCGCCACTCAGCGCGGCGAGGCCACGGCGCGGTCGGAGGAGGCGCCCTTCTTGCCGCCGCGTGCCGGTGCGGCTTCCTCGGCCATCAGGTTGTCACTGCCGAAGTCGGTGTCCACATCCAGCCAGCGCTGGGTAGGCAGGCCGATGGCACGGTCAAGAATGGTCGGCATCAAGCCGGAGGGCAGGCTGCTCTCGCCGTTCCACATCACCGCGATGCCGAGGTCGCGCTCGGGCAGCAGTGCCACCAGTCCGCGATAACCCTGCACCGCGCCGGCATGGAACACCACCGGATGACCGGAGTAGTCAAACACGCGCCAGCCCAATGCATAGCCGGCCGAATCGAGGCGCTGGTGACGCCAACCCGAGCGCATCTCGCCCGGCGTGCTGACCAGTGGTGCATGCAGCGTGGCCAGCAGTGGTGCCGGCAGTACGTCGGGGCGGTGGCCGGTGTGGGCGAGCAGCCACTGCGCCATGTCACTGGCGCTGGCGTTGACGCCGGCGGCGGGTGCAACACGGTAGTAGGTGGGCTTGGGTGTCAGCGATACCCAGCCGTTGCGGCTGCGCACATGCGGACGTGCCCAGCGCGAGCTGGCCTGGATGCCGGCCAGGCCGAGGCTGGCGTCGTTCATGCCCAGCGGCTTGAGCAGGCGCTTCTCGACGGCCTGCTCATAGAAGTTGCCGGACGCGGCAAACACCACGTCGCCAATCAGGCTGAAGGCAACGTTCTGATAGGCGTAGCAATCGCCGGGCTCGCATTTGAGCGGCGCGTTGGCCAGCTTCTGGGTAAGCGTGTAGTAATCGGTGTTGGCTTCGACGTCGCGATCATAGGCGTTGTACGACAGGCCGACGCGGTGGCTGAGCACATCGGCGACGGTCAGTCGGCTGGTGGCTTCCGGCGTGGCCAGATGGAAGCCGGGCACATAGTCGGTGACCTTGCTGTCCCAGCGCAGCGTGCCGTCGTTGACCAGCAAGCCTGCCATGGTGCCGGCGAAGGCCTTGGACAAGGAGGCAAGACGGAACACGGTATGCGCATCCACCGGCTGTGGATTGCTGATGTCGGTCACGCCGTAACCGCGTGCCGACAGGACGCGGCCGTTCTGCACGATGGCCATCGCCATGCCAGGCACGCGATTGCCATAGGTCAGCTGTTCGGCCAACGCTTCGATGGCGGCGACATTGAATTCGGCGGGCAGCGGCTGCACCTGCTCGGGTCGCAGCGCGGTGCGATAGGGCATCGGTTGCGTCGGCGACTGCGCCGGCGCGTTTTCCAGGTTCACCGGCAAGGCGGCCGGTGCAGTGGTGGGCAGGCTTACCTGGGTAGGTGTCTGCGCGGTCGATGACAATGCGAAGGGCATCAATACCCCCAGCAACCCCGATGCAACCGGGCGGATATGCCGGCGCCTGCTGTTGTCTTTCATCGTGATCGGTGCCTGTAAGCTACTGCTGGCATGGATTCTAGCGCTGCTTTTTACGATTGCACAAACGGGGAGAGGATGAATGGGCATCACTTTGATATTTCTTGTTTTTCTTGTGGTCGTTATCGCAGTTATCGCCGTGGGGATCGGCATCTATAACGGGCTGGTGCGCTCCCGCAATACTTACAAGAATGCGTTTGCCCAGATTGACGTGCAGTTGCAGCGCCGTTTTGACCTGATCCCCAACCTGGTGGAAACCGCCAAGGCGTATATGGGCCATGAGCGGCAGACGCTGGAGGCGGTGATCGCCGCACGCACTGCCGCGCAGTCAGGTTTGGCAGCGGCCAAGGCCGATCCCGGCGATGCGGCGGCAATGGCGCAGTTGGCGGCTTCTCAGGGCCAGTTGAACAGCATGCTGGGGCGGCTGATGGCGGTGGCCGAAGCCTATCCGGACCTCAAGGCCAACCAGAACATGATGCAGCTGAGCGAAGAACTGGCCAGTACCGAGAACCGCGTGGCGTTCGCACGACAGGCCTACAACGATGCGGTGATGGGCTACAACAACCGCCGCGAGACATTCCCGGCCAATGTGTTTGCCGGAATGTTCAATTTCAGCACCGCCGCGCTGCTCGATATTCCGCTTGAGAAACGTGAGCAGGTGCGCGAGGCCCCGCAGGTCCAGTTTTGAGTCATCACTGGATGAACGCAGCAGCCAGGCGCAACGCGTGGCTGCGAAGCGGGTAGGGAGCCGCAGGGGGAAGGGATGAATTTCTTTGAACACCAGGCGCAGGCGCGGCGGAATTCGACGCGCTTGTTGCTGTTGTTTGCGATGGCGGTTGTGGCGATCGTCGCTGCGATTGATGCGATGTTGTGGGCCACCGGCGCCAGTCCGCAGGCGATGGTGGGGTGGAGCGTGCTTACGCTGGCGGTGATTGGATTCTCCTCGCTGTACCGCATCTCCAGTCTGCGCGGCGGTGGCGAAGTGGTGGCGGTGCAGATGGGGGGTACCGAAGTGCCGGCCAGCAGTACCGACCCCGCGCTGCGGCGGCTGCGCAATGTGGTGGAGGAAATCGCCATCGCCTCCGGCGTGCCGATGCCACGCCTGTATGTGCTGGAGCAGGAGCGGGGTATCAATGCATTTGCGGCGGGGTACTCGCCGGCCGATGCCGCCATCGCGGTGACGCGCGGCACACTGGAGCGGCTCAACCGCGACGAGCTGCAGGGCGTGATCGCCCATGAGTTCAGCCACATCCTCAACGGCGACATGCGTTTGAACATCCGCCTGATGGGAGTGTTGTTCGGCATCTTGATGATCAGCGTGATCGGCCGGCGCGTGCTGCTGCATATGGGCGCCGGGTCGCGCGGGCGCGGTGGGCGCACATTGGGGCCGCTGGTAGCGTTGCTGCTGGTCGGCGTGGTCGCGATCGCCATCGGCAGCATTGGCGTGTTCTTCGGTCGCCTGATCAAGGCGGCGGTGTCGCGCCAGCGCGAGATACTGGCCGATGCGTCGGCGGTGCAGTTCACCCGGCAGACGCAGGGCTTGGCCGGCGCGCTGAAGAAGATCGGTGGTCTGCCGGATGGCTCTCACCTGGGCAATCGCGCCGATGCCGAGGAAGTCAGTCACATGCTGTTCGGCGAAGGCCTGGGCTTCTCGCGATGGTTCGCCACGCATCCACCGTTGCTTGAACGCATCCAGCGGCTGCAACCCTCATTCCGTGCGGCTCAGCTACAGACGCTGCGCGGCAATTGGCTGGCCGCACCCCCCGATGGTCTGGCCGAAGATCGCGCGCTGGGGCTGACCGCGCACTACGCACCCAGCGTGGATGCGTTGCTGCCACCCGCGTTGCCGGCAGGGACGACGTTCCGGGTGCGGGTGGATCCCGCGCTCGTCGCCGCGCAGGTGGCCACGCCGGCCGACGATGATTTCCACCAGGCGGTGCGCCTTGCCGGCAACCTGCCGGCCGCGCTGCGCGAGCTCGCACGTGATCGTGAGGCCGCGCCTGCGTTGTTGCTGGCGCTGTTGCTCGATGCTGATGCACAGGTGGCGGCGCGCCAGCGCGGGGCCGTCCAGGCGCAGCTGGGGGCGTTGCAGGCGCAACGCATGCAGGCGCTGGCAGCTGGCCCATTGTGCGAGCTGCACGCGGCGCTGCGGCTGCCGGTAGCGGTATTGGCGTTCCCGACATTGCGCAGCTTGCCGCGTCCGCAGCTGCATGCTTTCGTGCAGTGCATCGATGCACTCACGCATGCCGATGGCCGCATTTCGTTGTTCGAGTACTGTCTGTCGCGTTTGTTGCAGGTGCAGGTGCAGGCGGCCTTGGAGCCGTCGAAGCATCTGCACTTCGGTCGCCGCAAGGTGGTTGGCGTGCGACAGGAGTTCGCCACGCTGCTGGCGGTGGTGGCGCGGGCGGGTAACCCGGGTGACGAAGCCGGTGCACGTCGTGCCTACCTGGCCGGACTGCAGCGCATCCTGCCGCAGGATCACCTGCCATACGCGCCGCCACCCGATGGGGTGCTGGCACTGGATGCGGTATGGGAACCGCTGGATGCACTGGACCCGCTGGCCAAGCAGTTGTTGGTCGAATCGGTGACGGCCACCGTCAGCCACAACCAGCGCGTGAACGTTGCCGAGGCCGAACTGCTGCGCACCATCTGCGCGGCCCTGCATTGCCCGTTGCCGGCGTTGCTGCAGGTGGCGTGAGCGTGCCAGGGGCGCGGTGCCGAGCCACGCGCTGAGCGGCGCATGGTTGCGCTCTACGCTCCGGAAGGGTTGTTGTCGAGAATCAGGCTGGCGGCGCGCTCGGCGATCATGATCGTCGGCGCGTTGGTGTTGCCACTGACCAGGGTCGGCATCACCGAAGCGTCGATCACGCGCAGGCCATCGATACCACGTACCCGCAGCTGCGGGTCGACCACGGCATAGTCATCACTGCCCATGCGGCAGGTGCCGATCGGGTGGTAGATGGTTTCAGCCTTGGCGCGGATGAAGGCTTCCAGACCCGCGTCGTCCAGGTCATCGCGTTCGGGGAGCAGCGGTGCCTTGCGCCACGGAGCGAATGCCGGCTGCTGCAGGATGTCGCGGCTCAGGCGCGCGGCCTCGATCATCATCTTCAGATCGAAACCTTCGGCATCACCGAGGTAGTTGGCATGGATGCGTGCCGGTGCTCGTGGGTCGTTGCTGGCCAGCGCGATGTGGCCGCGGCTGTGGGGATGCAGATAACAGGCGTGCAGGGTGTAACCGTCGCCGGGCAGGCGATGGCGGCCGTGGTTGTCGAGCATCGCCGGGACGAAATGGAACTGGATGTCGGCGCGTTCGTCCGGGGCGAAGCGCGAGCGGATGAAGCCGCCGGCCTCGGCCACGTTGCTGGTGCCGGCGCCGCGATGACCGCGCAGGAAGTAGTCGAAGCCGATCTTCAGCTCGCTGGCGCGGTCGTAGCTGACGCCGGGCACGGTGCGGTACAGCGTGCAGATGTCGAGGTGGTCCTGCAGGTTGGCGCCGACGCCGGGTTGGTCGAGCTGCACGTCGATGCCATGGCTGCGCAGGTGGTCGGCCGGGCCGATGCCGGACAGCATCAACAGCTGCGGCGAGTTGATCGCTCCGGCGCTGAGCAGCACTTCGCGCGTGGCATGCAGTTGCTGGCGTTGGCCACCCGCTCGCAGCACTACGCCGCTGGCGCGGCCGTTGTCGATCTGTACCCGTTCAACCTGCGCACCGGTGAGCACCTGCAGGTTGCGGCGCTGGCGCACAGGCGCCAGGTAGGCGGCGGCCGACGAGCAGCGCGCGCCGTCCTTCTGGGTGACCTGGTACAGGCCGACCCCTTCATGCTGCCGACCGTTGAAGTCGGTATTGAGCGCGTATCCAGCCTGTTGACCGGCTTCGATGAAGACACGGCTGAGCGCATTGATATGACGCAGGTCCGAGACCTGCAGTGGGCCGTCGGCACCGTGCAGCGCGTCGGCACCACGCGCATTGCCTTCGCTGTGGCGGAACCATGGCAGCACGCTGTTCCAATCCCAGCCGCTGGCGCCGGCCTGTGCCCAGCGATCGTAGTCGTCGGGCACACCGCGCACGTAGCACATGGCATTGATCGAACTGGAGCCGCCCAGCACCTTGCCGCGCGGCCACCACAGGCGGCGGTTGTTCAAGGCCGGCTCCGGCTCGGTGTCGTAGCTCCAGTTGACCCGGCGGTTGTTGACCAGCCGGGCGATGCCGGCAGGCATATGGATGAAGGGGTGCCAGTCGCGCGGGCCGGCTTCGATCAGCAGTACCCGCAGCTGCGGGTCGGCGCTGAGCCGGTTTGCCAGCACACAGCCGGCCGAGCCGGCGCCCACGATGATGTAGTCGAATTCCTTCACGACGTCTCCCTTCCGATGTATCGCAGGATAGAAGGGCCTGTTGTTGTCTGGCATCCCCGCCGCACTGGCGATGTTGCGGTGCATTAGATAACTTACGCGCTTCGCAGCCCCCCGGAGTTCCCGATGTCGCCGTCCTGTCGCTACCCGCACGCCCGGGGTGCTGCATGAGCGTGTCTGGCCGCCCCGGTCCGGTGCTGCGGCTGATCCAGGCGCTACGTGAGTCGCCGGCGCTGTTGTGGTCGTTCCTGTACTTCTTCTGCCTGCTCAGCGGCTACTACGTGCTGCGCCCGGTGCGCGAGGCCATGGCCGCTTCGGCGGACCTGCAGACGATCTTCCCGACCGCGCTGATCGCCTGGTTCGACAGCCACGGTTTGCCGTTGAAGGACTTCACCCTGCAGTTCCTGTTCACCTGCGTGTTCCTGATCATGCTGGTGATGCAGCCGCTGTACGGCTGGGTGGTCAGCCGCTTTCCGCGCCGGGTGTTCCTGCCGGTGGTGTACGGCTTCTTCATCGTCACGCTGCTGGGCTTCTACGCGATGTTCGACAGCGGGGTGCCGGGGCGGGGCATGGCGTTCTTCTTCTGGATCAGCGTTTACAACCTGTTCGCGGTGGCGGTGTTCTGGAGCTTCATGGCCGACGTGTTCTCCAATGCACAGGCCCGCGCGTATTACGGTTACATCGGTGCCGCCGGCACGGTCGGGGCGTTCCTCGGCCCGATCATCACCAGCTCGCTGGTGCAGCGGGTGGGCATCGCCAACCTGATGCTGGTCTCGGTCGGGTTCCTGATCAGCTGCGTGTTCTGCGTCTGGCAGCTGCGCAAGTGGGCGGTGCTGCGCGAGCGCGAGCAGCAACTGGTGGATGGCGAACAGCCGATGGGCGGCAGCGTGCTCGATGGCCTGAAGCTGATCGTGCGTGAGCCGCTGCTGCGCTGGCTGGCGCTGATGGTGCTGTTCGGCGTGGGCATCGGCACGACGCTGTACAACGAGCAGGCCTCCATCGTGCGACGGATGATCACCGATCCGGCCGCCAGCACCGCGTTCTATTCGCGTATCGACCTGGCGGTGAATGCGTTGACCCTGGTGATCCAGCTGGGCGTGACCCGCTGGCTGTTGTCGCGATTCGGCATCGCCCCGGCACTGCTGATTCCGGGCTTTGCCATCATCATCGGTTTCTCGGCGCTGGCCGCTTCACCGCTGCCGCTGATGGTGGCGATGGTGCAGGTGCTGACCCGCGCCAGTGAGTTCTCGCTGGGCAAGCCGGCGCGCGAGACCATCTACACGCGCGTGGACCGGCAATGGCGTTACAAGGCCGGTGCGGCCATCGACACGGTGGTCTATCGCGGTGCCGACCTGACCTTCGCCTGGGTCCACAAGGGCCTGTCGTTGTTTGGTTCGCACGTGGTGTTCGCGGGTGGCACGCTGGTGGCGATATGCATGACGCTGTCGGCACTGGGCGTGCTGCGTGAGGAAAAGAAACTGCCCCGCGACCGCTGAGTGCAGCGGCGCGTTACCTTGTCCTCGATGACCTGAAGGAAACAACGCCCATGTCCCTGCTCGCGCTGCTGCTGACCGTACTGGTCGCAATCCTGCACGTGTACTTCCTGGTGCTGGAGATGTTCCTGTGGACGCGCCCGCTGGGGCTGAAGACGTTCCGCAACACGCCGCAGAAAGCTGAGGCGACCCGCGTGCTGGCCGCCAACCAGGGCTTGTACAACGGCTTCCTCGCCGCCGGCATCATCGCCGGACTGGCGCTTGGGCAACCGGTGCTGGTGACGTTTTCGCTGGTCTGTGTGGTGGCGGCCGGTACCTACGGCGCGTGGAGCGTGAGCCTGCGCATTTTCTATGTTCAGGCTGTGCCGGCGATCCTTGCGCTGGTGTTGCGGGCGCTCTGAAGTCAGCGCGCGCCGACAAGCACCGCAGTTCAGCGGCTGATGGCGCGCATGAAGCCCAGCCACATCGGCACGGCATGCAGCGCCGCGCCCAGCACGAACAGGCCCGTCAGTAGATGCACGCGCCAGTCATTGATGCGCAGGAACACGAACTGTTCAATCATGCGGCCCACCCAGAACAACGCCATGAAGCACAGCAGCACCAGCCCCAGGCGCGTGTCGACCAGGTCCGAGGTAAAGGTCAGTGCGATCACCCCCATTCCCAGAAACACGTAGATCACGCGCAGATTGAGGATCTGCATGATCGCGCGGTTGGCTGCGCCGAGTTGGTCAAGCTCGCGCTTCCATCCAAACAAGCGCCAGAACGCCAGATGGAACATGGCAAAACCCAGGCTGTGAACGCCTGCCAGGCGCACCAGCAGTTCAGCGGTAGTCATGGTTCATCAGCCTGTACGTGAGGGGCGCGGTGATACCCACATCGCGATGGTCGCATGGAACACCTCGTTCCCCGCCGCGTCGGTCACGCTGACCTCAACCGGCAGGTCATAGCCGGCCGTCGCGCTGACGATCGGCAGCGCCGGTGTCGCCACCGCTTTCAACACGCCCAGTGCCTTGGCCTGGTATTTCACTTCCATGCCCTTGGGAATCCAGCGCATGTCGACGGGCAGGGTGGCATCGACCATCACCCCGGCGACCAGTTCGGCCAGGTTGCACATGGCAATCGCATGCACCGTGCCGATGTGGTTGCTGATGCGCCGACGCTGGCGGATCACGCCTTCGCAGCGGCCCGGCTCCAGCCGCGTGATCGTTGGCGAGATGCTGGCGAAGTAGGGTGCCTTGAAGCACACCGCACGCGAGAACAACCAGTTCCCGGCCGGCCAGCGGATGAAACGTCGGTACAGCGAAAGCAGCGGAGCAGCCATGAGCAGGATTCCCGATATGAAAACGGCGGGCACAAGGCCCGCCGTTGGTGTCGCGTTGAAGGGGTTTACGCCGCCTGCTGCGGGCGCTGCTTGCCCGGCAGGTCGTAGTAGCCGGCCGAACGCAGCTCGTGCGGATCGAAGTCGTCCACGGTGATCGTGTCCATGGTGAGCTCGCGCAGCTCTTCCAGCAGCTTGCGTTCGTCCTGCGTGATCACGCCTTCAGCCACGGCCTCGTCCAGCTGGGCGGCGAAGGTCAGCGCCTCGATGCCCTTGGTCTTGAGTGCCTTGATGAACTTGCGCTCCACCGGTTCGGCCATGATCGCCTTGGACAGGTAGCTGTTGATGCGGCCACCCGGGTTGTTCTCGCACGGGGTCATGAACACGCCCTGGGCCAGGCGGTCGCGCGCTTCGTTCGGTGCCATCAGCGTGGCAGCGACGCGGCGGCTCAAGCGGTCACCCGGTGCTTCGGCGCGACGGCCGAACGGGAAGATCAATGCCCACATCAGCCAGCCGATCGGACGGATCGGGAAGTTGCGCAGCGCGGCCGACAGCGACTCCTCGATCTTGTGCGCGCTGTCGTGGAAGGCCCAGGCCAGCAGCGGCTGGTCAGCCTGCGGCGCGCCTTCATCGTGGTAACGCTTGAGCATGGCGCTGGTCATGTAGATGTGGCTGAGCACATCACCCAGACGACCGGACAGCGATTCCTTGAACTTCAGCTTGCCGCCCAGCGTCATCATCGAGATGTCGGCCATCAGCGCCAGGTTGGCCGAGTAGCGGTCCAGCTTGCGGAAGTAGCGGCGGGTGTAGGCATCGCCGGGAGCCGAGCCGACGCGCGCGCCGGTCAGGCCGAACCACAGCGAACGCACCGCGTTGGAGATGCCGAAGCGGACGTGCCCGAACAATGCCTGGTCGAACTCACGCAGGCCGGTCTTGCGGTCTTCATCCTGCGCGGCCTTCATTTCCTTCAGCACCCACGGGTGGCAGAGGATCGCGCCCTGGCCGAAGATCAGCAGCGAGCGGGTCATGATGTTGGCGCCTTCCACCGTGATGGCGATCGGCGCAGCCTGCCAGTTGCGGCCGGCGAAGTTGCGCGGCCCCAGGATGATGCCCTTGCCGCCGATCACATCCATCACATCGGAAATGACTTCGCGGCTCATGTTGGTGCAGTGGTACTTGGCGATGGCCGACGGCACCGACGGCACGTCACCACGGTCCACCGCCGCAGCGGTCGCCTGCGACAGCGCGCTGATCTTGTAAGCCTTGCCGCCGATTCGGGCCAGCGCTTCTTCCACGCCTTCGAAGCGGCCGACCGACAGGCCGAACTGCTTGCGGATGCGTGCATAGGCACCGGTCACCACCGCGCCTGCCTTGGCGCCGCCGGACGCGGTCGAGGGCAGGGTGATGGAGCGGCCCACGGCCAGGCATTCGTTGAGCATGTTCCAGCCCAGGCCACGCTTCTCGGCGCCGCCGATCAGCTGTTCCATCGGAATGAACACGTCCTTGCCGCGGATCGGGCCGTTCTGGAAGGTGGAGTTCAGCGGGAAGTGGCGGCGGCCGATTTCAACGCCGTCGGTGTCACGCGGCAGCAGCGCCAGGGTGATGCCGATGTCCTTGGTGTCGCCCAGCAGGCCGTCCGGGTCGTACATGCGGAATGCCATGCCGATCAGCGTGGCCACCGGTGCCAGGGTGATGTACCGCTTGTCGAAGGTGAGCTTCAGGCCCAGCACTTCCTCGCCCTTCCACATGCCCTTGCAGACGATGCCGAAGTCGGGAATCGAGGTGGCATCCGAACCGGCGAACGGGCCGGTCAGGCCGAAGCAGGGCACTTCCTGGCCGATGGCCAGACGCGGCAGGTAGTAATCCTTCTGTGCCTGCGTGCCATAGTGGTTGAGCAGTTCACCCGGGCCCAGCGAGTTGGGCACGCCGACGGTGGAACTGACCACGCTGGAAACCGAAGCCAGCTTCTGGATCACCTTGTGATGCGCCAGCGCGCTGAAACCCAGGCCGCCGTATTCCTTCGGAATGATCATGCCGAAGAACTTGTTCTTCTTGATGAACTCCCACATCTCCGGCGGCAGGTCCGCGTGTACGTGGGTGATCTCGAAATCGTTGGTCATCGCGCACAGTGCTTCCACCGGGCCATCCAGGAAGGCCTGTTCCTCGGCGGTGAGCTGCGGCTTGGGGTAGTTGAGCAGGATGTTCCAGTCCGGGTCGCCGGTGAACAGCTCACCTTCGAAACCGACCGAACCGGTTTCCAGTGCAATGCGCTCGGTCTTGGACAGCGGCGGCAGCACCTTGCGGAACACCCCCATGAACGGTGCGGTGATCAGCGGCTTGCGCAGGAACGGCAGCAGCACCGGTACGCTGACCAGCGCGAGGATGGTGACAGCCACGATGATCGCGGTCTGGTTGATGCCGGCGAACCAGCAGGCGACCAGCAGCGCCGCACTGGCCAGGGTCCAGACGACGAGCCGCATGCGGTGGTAGGCAACGAAAGCACCTACCAACAGCAGGGCCAGGAAGGGAACGACAATGCTCATTGACTTGCTCCGGTAACGTGCTCGGTTCGGGCGGACGCTGCAGCCGAAGGCAGGGCGTCCAGATAGTTCAACACGGCGGTGGTAAACGCGTTGTTGTCATCGCCGGCCACCATGTGCGTGGCTTCGGGCAGATGCACATGCTGCGCGTGCGGTACCAGCGTCATGAATTCTTCAACGGTCTGCGGTGAGACCAGGTCACTGCGGCCGCCGCTGATCAGCAGCAACGGGCATTGCACGCGTCGCGCCGCGTCGGCAATGGCGTCCTGATGCTGCTCGCTGTCGCGCGCGAGTTCTTCGACCAGACGCGGGTCCCAGTGCCAGTTCCAGCGGCCATCGGCGGTAGGCCGCAGCAGGGCGCGCAACGAATCCTCGCTCTTGCGCGGACGGTGCGGCATATAGGCGGCAATGCTGTCGGCAGCAGTTTCCAGGGAAGCGAAGCCCTCCGGATGCGCGCTCATGAAAGCAAGGATGCGCTCGACGCCACGGGTTTCCCAGCGCGGGGTGATGTCCACCAGCACCATCGCCGAGAACAGGCCGGGCCAGCGTGATTCGGCCATCAGCCCGAACAGGCCGCCCATCGAGGCAGCGACCAGCACGGGCGGGCTGCGCAGTTCACCGGCAACGACGATCAGGTCATCGGTGAACTGGTCGCCGTGATAGGCCAGCTCGGCCGCGTTCCAGTCAGAGTCGCCATGACCACGTGCGTCGTAGCTGAGCGTGGCATGGCCGGCTGCCGCCATGGCTTCAGCGGTTGTCGTCCAGGCACCTCGTGTCTGGCCAAAGCCGTGGGCGAACAGGATCGGGGGTCGTTTGCCGGCAGACCGGGTAGCCGCCAGCCTCGCGCCATTCGCACCTTCTAGAGGGAGATCTTCACTACGCATGGGTAAAGAGGAGGTGGAAGCCATACGCGATGGTATGGAATGCCGTCAGGCGCTGTCAATACTCACCGGTATGGAAGCGTCGAGGTAAGTCCCGGTGGGGCGTGCCGCGTGCTCTCGCAGCAGCACCCGGCATGGCTTTTCGCCACCTGCATACTGCAACCAGTCCCCGCCGTATGGTTAAATCTGCGCATGAACGACACAGCAGCTTCACCTGCGGAGAACCGCAGCGGACGACATAGCCGCCTGAGCGCGGATGATTGGGCGCAGGCGGCCCTGGATCTGGTGGCCGAGCAGGGCGTGGGCGCAGTGGCGGTGGAGCCACTGGCCCGTCGTCTTGGTGTCACCAAGGGCAGCTTCTATTGGCATTTCCCGTCGCGCGACGCATTGCTGCAGGCGGCGCTGGAGCGCTGGGAACTGGTCGAACAACAACAGGTCTTCGGCAGCCTTGAAGAAGTACCGGATCCGCGTACGCGTCTGCGCGCGTTGTTCCAGTTGGTGGCACACGAAGTCACCCCGCATGTGATCTACAGCGAGCTGCTCAAGGCGCTGGACAATCCGATGGTGCGGCCGGTCATCGACCGCGTGTCGCAGCGGCGCATGGAATACCTGATCGCCTCTTTCCGCCAGGCTGGGCTGAGTTCAACCGACTCGCGCCACCGCGCACGACTGGCATACGCGGCCTATGTCGGCTTCCTGCAGTTGTCACTGCAACTGCAGCAGCCCAAGCAGGCCCGGGAGGATTTCGAGGCGTACGTCGAGCACGTGATCGAGACATTGATACCGAACGGTTGAGTGGATCGAGCACAGGAAAAAAGGCCGCAGCGATGCGGCCTTTTCTGTGTGTCGGTTTTCATTTGAAGCAGAAAAAACCACGGCCCCGAAGGGCCGTGGTCTGTTTCCGGGTACTACCTGGCTACGATCAGAACTTCTGGTTGTAGCGCATGTAGAAGAAGCGGCCCGGGATTTCGTACTGCGGGTCGAACGAGTTGGCGAAGGTGGTGTAAGCCTTCGGCGGATCGCGGTCGAACGCATTGTTCACGCCGACGGTGATCTGACCGTTCCACGGCGTCTTCCAGTAGGCGCTCAGGTCGGTGTAGGTCACGCTCGGGATGTGGCGCTGCGGATCAGGCTTGTTGCCACGGCCGATGTGATCCGGATCCGAGCACAGGCGGCCGAAGTTGCCGTTCACACCGCCGGTGTAGTTCGAACCGGTGCAGTTCTCGACCTGGCTGGAGTAGTAACGGGCCGACGCGGTTGCGCCGAAGTCACCCAGCTGCCAGGCAACCAGCAGGTTGGAACGGATACGCCAGTAGTTGTCGCGGCTCAGGTAGTTGCCGACGCGGTTGTAGCCTTCGGTCACCGGATCTTCGATGGTGTAGCTGGAGTTGTAGGTGCTGTCCCAGACGAAGTTGAAGCTGCCGAAACGGGTATCCGGCAGGCGGTAACCGACCGTGAAGTCCCAGCCTTCCACTTCCATGGTGCCCACGTTGTTCGGCACGGCCAGCATGTTGGAGATCTGCCCAGTGTTGTCACGGGTGATCATGTTGCAGATGGCGCCCACGCCCTGCGTGTAGCAGGCGTCCAGCATCTGCTGGGCGGTCTGGGCGTAGATGGCGTCTTCGACCTTGATGTTCCACCAGTCGAGCGAGATGTCCAGACCCTGCACGAAGCTCGGGCTGTACACGAAGCCCAAGGTCTTGGAGACCGAGGTTTCCGGGCCCAGGTTGGTGTTGCCACCGACCGTGGTGCGGATCTGCGGGTTGGACTGCGTGTACGCCGGCACGCCAGCGCAGCTTGCCGGAGGCGTGTTCGCGTCGCTGCCGATGACGCCGGCGCACGGATCGGCGACGTCTTCAAAGGTGTCGCTCACGCCCGAGAACAGTTCGTTGATCGACGGAGCACGGAAGCCCTGCGACCAGTTACCACGTACCATCAGGTCGTTGATCGGCTTCCAGCGGAACCCGAACTTGCTGTTGACGGTGTTGCCGAAGTTGCTGTAATCGGAGATGCGGCTTGCCACGCTGAAGTCCAGCAGCTGCGCGCCGGTCACGCCGGACAACAGCGGGATTGCCAGTTCCAGGTAGGCTTCGTCGAGCTTGTAGCCACCTGCAGTAGCGGTACGCGAGTTGCCGGTGGTGTCGCCGGAGTTGATCAGGCCGTCCGGATCATCGAAGCCCGATTCGTCACGGCGCTCAACGCCCGCCGAGAAGGCGAACGCGCCGCCCGGCAGATCGAACAGCTCACCGCCGATGTTGGCGTAATAGGTCTTCTGCTCATAACCGTAGACATCGTGCGCGGTGAAGCCAGCGTACTTGATCATGTCCGGGGTGAGCGAGCCAGCGCCGCTCAGCATGTTCATCGGTACGCAGCCGTCGATCACGTTGCCGGCGGTTCCGCAGCGTGCAACACCGCCGCCATCAACGAAGGACGGGCCCAGTGCATTGCGCAGCGCGGAGATGTTGAAGAAGCCGGTGGTGATGTCGGTCTGGTCGTTCTTGCCGTAGAACATACCGGCTTCCCAGTTCCAGAAGCGGCTGCCGACTTCAAAGTCACCTTCGAACGCGCCGTTGAACCCGTAGGTCTTCACGTTCTGCTTGTAGATACGACCACCGGTCTCCATCGCACGGTACTGGATGTAGTCGATGTCGCGGCCGGTTTCGTTGTAAACGTTGTCCTTGCTGATGACGATGTTGGCGCCATTGGTGCCCGGCGCGGCGCGACCCAGCACGATCGGCATCGCTGCCAGGATCTGCTCGGACTTACGCTCGTTGTAGGTCACGGTGGTCTTGAAGCGGACATTGTCGGTGATCGACAGGCCGGCATCGGCGAACAGCGAGGTGCGCTCCTGCGGGGTGACCAGCAGGTTGCCCGGAGCGTGATTGAAACTGTCAGCCGCGGTGTACGGACGCCAGGTGGCGCCACCGTTGCCGGTTATGAAGTAGCCTGCAGCGCCGTTCGGTCGGGTGGATTCGAACTTCGGTGAGCCGTCAGCATTGGTGCCGGTCTGGGCGTAGTAGCCAAAGCGGCCGTCCGGGGTGGTGCTGCTGTTGCCGGTATTCGGCAGCGAGTTGAAGGCCGGTACTGCGGAGATCGCACGATCACCTGCCCACACCGGATCTTCCTTCACGTAGCCGACGCCAACGGTGGCATGCCAGCGATCACCGCTGGAACCGATGGTGAAGTCGTAGGACTCGCGGCCGCCATCGCCCTTGTCGAACTGGCCGTAATAGGCATTGGCTTCGGCGCCGTCGAAGTTCTGGCGCAGGATGATGTTGACGACACCGGCGATCGCGTCGGAACCATAGATGGTCGAGGCGCCGTCCTTCAGGACCTCAATGCGCTCAACTGCAGCGGTCGGAATGGTGTTGAGATCGACTGCACCACCCAGGCCCGTGCCACCGACCCAGCGGCGGCCGTTGACCAGCACCAGCGTGCGGCTGGAACCCAAGTTGCGCAGATTGACGCGGGTTTCGCCGTTGCCACCATTGTTGTAGGTGCTGTTGAGGCTGGAACCGTTGGTGCTGATGTTCTGGATGATGTCGCCGATCGAGGTCTGGCCCTGGGCCTGGATCTGTTCGCGGCTCATGGTGAAGACGGGCTGCGAAGTCTCGACGTCGGCGCGCTTGATGCGCGAGCCGGTGACTTCAATCTTGTCCAGGGTCTGGGTGCTGTCCTGGGCGAACGCGGCACCAGCCGGGAGCACGCTGGCGGCAAGCGCGATGACGACTGCGTCGCGCAGCTTGTTGGTCCTGCAATTCATTGGGTTCTCTCTCTCTGCCAAGTGGACTTGGTACATCCGGGTATGGCCTCGGGCGGGTTCGAAAGGCGAACCCAAAGCTCAAGGCTGAGACCGATAGTACTTGCGACTGCAAATAAATTAAAGATTGGTTAATGATTGGGAAAAATTACATCAAAATCGGCAAAGGCTTGATTTGACTCGCAGAAATGCAAAACGCCCCGGAAGGGGCGTTTTCGGATGCTCACTTAGTAATTTCTATTACAGGTCCTGCTCGTAACGGACGTAAGGGATTGCGCCGTCGTCGTTGCTTTCGTTACGGGGGGAGAACGGGTTCTTGCCGCGGGTGATGACGTTTTCGGCGCCGACGGTCAGCTGGCCGCTCCACGGGGTGCGCCAGGTGATGCCCAAGCCAAGGCCTTCCCACTTGCCGCTGCTGCCGGGGGCGTCGACGACGCGGCCGATGACGTTGGCGCTGAAGGGGCCGTAGCCACCGCCCACACTCAGACTTTTGCTGTCCCACTGGTCAACGATTGCCGGTGAGGCATCGCTGAGCGGGACCAGGCGTGCCTTGGCGTAGGTGCCGCCAATGGAAACGAAGCCTTCGCGGCCGATGTTCTTCTGGCCGAACACGGTCAGGTCGTTCTGCTCCATGCGCGCGGTGCCGGCCTTGTTGCCGCCGGCCAGCCATGCAGGAAGGGTGTCGCGGCCGGTGCCGGCGGTAATGCCGACGCGTCCGCCCGGACGGTTGAACGCGGTGGTGGCCGAGATGTGGCGGCCATCGTTGTCGTCGTCATCGCCCAGACTGGCGAGCATGCAATGGCTGGCCAGTCCGCCGATGCTGGTGCCACGGCTGCTGTTGCAGAGCAGGCCCAGCGAATCGCCGGAAGACAGGCCGAAAGCGGCGTCCAGGGAGCTGCGGCCGAAGTTCCAGCGGGCGCCGGCGCGTTGCTCGCCGGTCGGCTCCAGATAAAGGAGTGCTTCGACCTTGCCGCTGCCACGGTTCCAGACCGGAATGACGGTGCTGTCCGCCGATATCGGCTTGCTCTGTGCATGCGCACCCGTGATCGCGCTCAAGGCGATCATCAAGGCAAGCGGTAGGCGCAAGAAGGCGTTCATGGACTCAATCAGACCCGATACGCGCCAGGAAGTTCCCGGCGCATGAGGATTTGATCGTATGTCGTTTATGGTTTCTTAACAAGTGGTCGCCCTCCCCAGAACGCAACTCGCTAGATCCGTCACTGCAGCCGCTCGGGAGCGGGCTGATTGGCCGGTGTGGACGCAAACAATACGCCGAAATCAGTCAAAGGGAAGTGATATTCCTGGCCGCAGAATTCGCAGCGGACGTCCACCTGGCCGGTGGCTTCGGCTGCCGCCCGGGCTTCTTCCTCGCCCAGCGACTGGAGCATCGAGCGCACCCGCTCATGCGAGCAGGAGCAGCCAAAGCGCAGCGGCTTGTCGCCCATCAGTTCCGGGTGTTCTTCATGGAACAGGCGGTGCAGCAGTTCGCTGCCGGGCAGTGCCAGCAGTTCCTCGTGCCCAAGGGTGTCGAACAGGGCGCCGATGCGGACCCAGCCGTCTTCGTCGCCGCTATCGCCTGGCAGCTTCTGCAGCAGCAGGCCGGCGGCGTGTTCGCCATCGCAGGTCAGCAGCAGGCGGGTCGGGAGCTGCTCGGAATGACGGAAATAGTCTTCGAAGGCCTCATCCAGGCTGTCACCGGTCAGGTTGACCAGGCTCTGGTAGCGCTGCGGTTCGCGCGGGTCCAGGCCCGGATTCTCGATGGTGATGGCGAGCAGGGCGCCTTCACCCAGTGCCTGCAGCGACGGCGGGGCATCTTCGCCGTCGGCCAGCTGCACGATGCCGCGCAGGGTGCCGGCGGAGGTGCATTCGGCGAACAGCGCCCGCAGTGCCGAGGCGCTGCGCAGCTGGATCGACAGGCGGCCATCGACCTTGGTGTGGCCGGTGAACAGCGCCGAGGCCACGGTGGCCTCGCCGAGCAGGCGCGTGGCCGCGGCCGGGTAGTGGCCGTGGGACAGGATTTCGCGCCAGCTTTCGCTCAAACGGACATGGACGCCACGCACACCGGCGTCGGGCAGGAGGAAGCGGACAAGGAGGTCGGACGTATCAGTCATGAGCGGCATCTGCGCGAGGTGGGGCCGGTGCCGGATAATGCGCCGGACAGTGGAAGGTGCAAGGTGAAGATCAATGGGGGCGGAGCAGGCCAAGCTCAAGGCGGAGCCGGCGGTCAATTCAGGTCGCAAACGGCGGTGGCGGTGGTTGCTGTGGGTGCCGGTGCTGCTGGTGGCCGGCAGCGTGCTGCAGGTAGTGCTGTTGCGCTTCGTGGACCCGGTGGTTTCCACGGTGATGGTGTTCCGCCAGCTCGAAGCATGGGGCGAAGGGGATTGGAAGTTCCGCATTCATTACCAGTGGCGCGATCTGGACGAGATGGCATCGAGCGTGCCGATCTCATTGGTGGCCGCTGAGGATCAGCGTTTCCCCGAGCACCACGGCTTTGACCTGCAGGCCATCGAGAAGGCGCGCAGGCACAACGCCGACGGCAAGCGCCTGCGTGGTGCCAGCACCATCAGCCAGCAGACCGCGAAGAACGTGTTCCTGTGGCAGGGGCGCAGTTGGCTGCGCAAAGGGTTGGAGGCCTGGTACACGGTGCTGATCGAGCTGTTCTGGCCCAAGCAGCGGATCCTGGAGGTGTATGCCAACGTGGCCGAATTCGGCGACGGCGTGTACGGCGTGCAGGCCGCCGCGCAGCAGTACTGGCACAAGGATGCGGCCCGGCTTACGCCGGCCGAGAGTGCGCGACTTGCGGCGGTGCTGCCATCGCCGCGCCGTTACAGCGCCGCCAAGCCGGGGCCGTACGTGCAGCGGCGTGCGGCATGGATCCAGCGCCAGGCCCGGCAATTGGGTGGTGCAGGCTACATCGATGATGCCGATTGACCTTGACGGCGTGCGTAGAATCGCCCCATGAATCCGCGCGACCGCCTGACTCTTGTCATCACCGCCTTCAACGAGCAGGACGCACTGCCGCTGCTGCATCCTCGGCTGTGCGCGCAGCTGGATGCGCTGGCGGATATCGATGGCCGCATCCTTTATGTGGACGACGGCAGCAGCGATGCCAGCTGGGCAGTGATGCAGCAACTGGCGGCGGGAGATCCGCGTGTCGCGGCGCTGCGTCTTTCGCGCAATTTCGGCAAGGAAGCCGCGCTGACCGCGGGCCTGGATTTCATCGAGGACGGTGCCGCCATCATGCTCGACGCCGACGGTCAGGATCCGCCGGAACTGCTGCCGCAGTTCGTTGCGCTGTGGCGGCAGGGCTATGACGATGTGTATGGCATGCGCATGGAGCGTGACGGCGATGGTTGGCTCAAACGCGCCACTGCGTCGGTGTTCTATCGCGTGATCGGGCGTCTGTCGAAAACGCCGATTCCTGCCGATGCCGGCGACTTCCGCCTGCTGTCGCCGCGTGCGCTGGCGGCGCTGGGGCAGCTGCGTGAGCGCCATCGTTTCATGAAAGGCCTGTTTGGCTGGATCGGACACCGCCGCGTGGCACTGCCATATCGGCGGGAGCGGCGGGTGGCAGGGCGCAGCAAGTTCGGTTTCTGGAAGTTGTGGAACTTCGCGCTGGAAGGCATCACCAGTTTTTCCACCGCGCCGCTGCGGGCGGCAACCTACCTGGGGCTGTTCACCGCAGCGGGCGCGTTCGCCTTCGGCGCGTGGGTGGTGTGCAAGGCAGCATTTTATGGCGACCGCGTGGCCGGTTGGCCGACGATGATGGCGGCGATCCTGTTCCTGGGCGGCGTGCAGTTGATCGCACTGGGGCTGATTGGCGAATACCTGGGGCGTCTGTACATGGAAGCCAAGCAGCGCCCCCTGTATCTGGTCGACACCTGGTTGCCGGCGAACGTGGCAGTATCTGCCCCATCCGCCAGCGCAGGAGAACGCAATGCACACCGTTCGACAGTTGCTTGGGGCCAAGTCCCCTGAAATTCATGCGGTACCGCCGGATGTAGCGGTGGTACAGGCCATCCGGTTGATGGCCGAAAAGGGTATTGGTGCGGTCCTGGTGATGGACGGCCGGCGTCTGGTCGGCATCCTTTCCGAGCGCGATTACGCGCGCAAGATCGTGCTCAAGGACCGGTCATCGGCCACCACGGCGGTGCACGAGATCATGACGTCCGAGCTGGTGACCGTGGCGCCCACAGTCACGGTGGAGCAATGCCTGGAACTGGTGACCAACCGCCGCATCCGTCACCTTCCGGTGGTGGATGGCGATGAGGTGGTCGGTGTGATTTCCATCGGCGATCTGGTCAAGTCCGTGATCGAGCAGCAGCGGCTTGAGCTGGGCCAGCTGCAGCAGTACATCACCGGCACCTGAGCCAACGCGCGGCGGCACTACCTGGCGTAGCGGCCGCCGCAATCGACATCCTTGCCCGGGCCGGTTTCAAGGGTGGCCAACAATGCCGCCGGTGGGGTGATGCTGGCCAGTGTCAGCGCGATCGCGCCGCGGATGCCCAGTGCCTTGAAATCGGGGCGGAACGACGGGTCCTTGAAGCTGCCGCCGATGCGCAGCGGTGAGCGCAGTGCAAGGATGCTGACGTCCTTGGGCCGCGGCCGCAGCAGCAGATCCAGTTGTTCCTGTTTGAGGCTGACCGTACCTTCGCCCAGCACCAGCGTGTCGGTAGTGTCGAAGGCCATGGCGCGGGTGCGCATCAATCCATCGCTCACCCCGAAATCGGCGAACGCGCAGCGCAGCGGAATCTGGCGGTCGCCGGTGAACAGGAACTTCACCGATTCGGCCACATCCAGGCCGGCCAGCTCCATCAGCAGATTGCCGATGTGGCCCCTGCCCATGCCGATGGCGACATCACCATCGCTGCTGCCGAGCATGGCTGCCACGGAGTTCCCGTTGCCGGTCAGCCGCACGCTGCCACTGATACCACCCGATGCCTGTTCAGCCAGTTTTGCATCGGGAAACAACTGGCCGAGCTGCACCCTGCGCAGCGTGGCGTTCAACGTGGTAGCAATCTGCGGGCGGCGTGCATCCATGCGGATGTCGCTGCGGATATTGCCTCCGGCCACGCCGAAATCCAGCGGTTCCAAGCGCAGCAGGCCATCATCCAGCTTCAGGTGTGCATCCATGTCGTCCAGCGGTAATGAGGGCGAGTTGATGTGCTGCGCCTTCCAGCGCACATCGGCATCCATGGCGCGCAGCTTGCTCAGGTCATAGGTCTTGTCCGGCAGCACGGTGGCTTTGCTTGCCAGTTGTGCCGCCCGGGCTTTCTGCTGGGCGTTGGCCGATTCGGTACCGCCGGTCCTGGGGGGCGCACCGACGAAGCCGGCAAGGTCATCGAAGTCCAGTCGACGTGACAGCAGATTGGCCGTGAGCCTTGGCCGTGCCCCGGCCACATCGATCTGCACGTCACCGGACAGGTCGCTGTCGCCGACGCGGCCATTGAATTTTTCGTAACGCCAGATCTGATGGTCGCGCTGGAGCTGGCCATCCAGCTGATACGGTGGGGAAGACGGAATGGCGAGGCCGATCAGCGGATACAGGTCATCCATGTCCTGGCCGCTGAGCCGGAAGCGCAGATCGAAAACCTGCAGCTGGAACGGATTGGTCAGCGTGCCGCTGGCGATGGCGCG
The DNA here is from genome assembly GCF_001431415.1 of Stenotrophomonas humi. Taxonomy (GTDB): domain Bacteria; phylum Pseudomonadota; class Gammaproteobacteria; order Xanthomonadales; family Xanthomonadaceae; genus Stenotrophomonas; species Stenotrophomonas humi. Next base: position 115,015 of record NZ_LDJI01000011.1, read on the forward strand.
GGTCGCACCGGCGCGGGCATCGAGATGGATACGGAAAGGCGCGGCACTGTCGGCCAGTTCCAGCGGCGATTCGGTATCGCCGCGCAAGGTGAACGTGGCGCCGCGCCAGCGCCCTTTCCCCTCCACCAGGATCGGTGGGGTAGCGTCGGCACCTTTTGCTTTTCCACTTTGCAGATGCAGTTGCACGTCGGTACGACCGGCTTCATCGAGAAACTGCAGCGTGCCGTCGTCGATCTGCAAACGCCTGAGCTGTGGTGGCTCTCCGCCTGCGCCGCCGAGGAAGTCCCAGTTGCCGCGCTGGTCCCTGCCAGGGGCTGTCTGCAGCAATACATCCGGTCGCGTCAGGCGTACTTCGGGTAATTGCACGCTGGCGCGCAACAGCGGCCACAGACGGAGGTCGATCTCCACCCGTTCGGCACTGGCCATGTGGGGTTCCCTGGCCCAACTGGCGTTGGCAAAGGTGATGGCGTCGGCACGCAGGGTGGTGGTGCTGCCGAGATCAACATCAAGATTGCCGATATGCAGGGCGCGGCCGGTGCGCGCCTGCACTGCGCGCTCGACCGGGCCTTTGAACCAGTTCCAATCCCAAAGCAGGATCAAGCTGATGACCGCGACGACCATCAATGCCAGCGCCGCGAGCCAGCGCCGGCCTCGTTTGCCGGGGCGTTTGAAGCGCCAGCGCGATTTGTGGGACGTGGCCTGGGCAGAAGAGGTATTCACGCGACCATGGTTGCCCGCCTGCAGTGCAGGGAGCGCGAAGCGTTCATTGGCGCGATGTGCAGGTTCCGTTGCCGCAGCGTGTTGCTGCAGCTGCGCGAACGACGGTGTTGGCCGCCGTTGTCGTGATGGCTCAGAGGATCTGAGCGGTGACCGAAACGAAGTGACAGACGCTGCCGGCAATCACGAACAGGTGCCAGATCGCATGCGAATACGGCAGTTGCTCGCGGTGATAGAACACCGTGCCCAAGGTATAGAAGAGGCCGCCAGCGAACAGCCAGCCGATGGTCCATGCGTCCAGCGAGTTCCACATCGGCTTGATCGCCACCATCACCAGCCAGCCCATCGCGATGTAGATGGCGGTGGAAAGTTTCTTGAAGCGACCGGTGTAGAACAGCTTGAACACCACGCCGAACAGCGCCAGTGCCCAGATGCCTGCAAACATGCCCCAACCCCAGGGCCCGCGCAGGCCGATCAGGGTGAACGGCGTGTAGGTGCCGGCAATCAGCACGTAGATCGCGCAGTGGTCGAAGATTTTCAACCGACCCTTGACCACCGGATGCTGGATGGCGTGGTACAGGGTGGAGGCGGTGTAGAGCAGCAGCAGCGCAACGCCGAACACGATGGCGCTGGCCAGTTGCCAGCCATCGCCGTAGATCGCTGCCAGCGTGATGAGCACGGCGCCAGCGGCCAGTGCAGTGACAGCACCCAGCCCGTGGGTCAGGGCGCTGGCGATTTCTTCCCGGATGGAAGCAGTAGCAGTCATGTAGAAGATGCCACGGGCTGGGGGTGCCCGGTGGCGCCTATTAAAGCAGGGAATTGGGAAAGGGGAACAGGGAGCGAGGGAGCAGTCCGGTGTCTGCGGTGCCCTGTTCCCGATTCCCCGTTTCCTGCTATCAGGACACCGAAACCGTATGTGCCGCTTCGCGGGTCGCAGAGAAACGCACGTCCGGCGCGCGTTCCTGTGCCAACTGTAGGTTGACGCGGGTCGGGGCCAGATACACCAGGTGGCCTGCCGCATCGATGCTGAGGTTGCTGGCATTCTTCTCGCGGAACTCTTCCAGCTTCTTGGCGTTGTCGCACGAAATCCAACGCGCGGTGGTCACCGACACGGGCTCGAACGCCGCTTCCACACCGTATTCGTCCTTCAGGCGATACGCGGCCACATCGAACTGCAGCACGCCCACCGCACCCAGGATCAGGTCGTTGCTCATCAGGGGACGGAAGAACTGGGTGGCACCTTCCTCGGACAGCTGGGCCAGGCCCTTCTGCAGCTGCTTGAGCTTGAGCGGGTCCTTCAGGCGCGCGCGGCGGAACAGTTCCGGGGCGAAGTTGGGAATGCCGGTGAAGGTGACGGCCTCGCCTTCGGTGAAGGTGTCGCCGATGGAGATCGTGCCGTGGTTGTGGATGCCGATGACATCGCCAGGCCATGCCTCGGCGGCGATTTCGCGGTCGCTGGCCATGAAGGTCAGCGCGTTGGCCAGTTTCATTTCCTTGCCGGTGCGGACATGGAAGGTCTTCATGCCGGCCGTGAACTTGCCCGAACACACGCGCATGAACGCCACGCGGTCGCGGTGCTGCGGGTCCATGTTGGCCTGGATCTTGAAGACGAAACCGGTGAGCTTGCTTTCCTGCGGGGCGATATCACGGCCGGTGGTGGCGCGCGTCTGCGGTGCCGGGGCGTGCTCGACGAAGAAATCCAGCAGTGGCTGCACGCCGAAATTGTTCACACCCGAGCCAAAGAACACCGGGGTCTGCACGCCGCGCAGGTAGGCATCCTTGTCGAACGGATGGCTGGCGCCCTGCACCAGTTCCAGCTCGTCGCGCAACTCGGCCAGCATCTTTTCACCGATCTTCTCGGCCAGGCCGGGTGAGTCGATGGACGGGAAGATGGTGGAGTCCTGGCGGGTGAAGTTGCGGCCCACTTCGTACAGATGCACTTCGCCGGTAAGCAGGTGCACCACGCCTTTGAGGCGCTGGCCCATGCCGATCGGCCAGGTGACCGGTGCGCACTGGATGCCGAGCACGGTTTCCACTTCATCCAGCAGATCGATCGGGTCCTTGCCCTCGCGGTCGAGCTTGTTGATGAAGGTCATGATGGGGGTGTCGCGCAGGCGGCAGACTTCCATCAGCTTGATGGTGCGTTCTTCCACGCCCTTGGCCACGTCGATGACCATCAGTGCCGAGTCCACCGCAGTCAACACGCGGTAGGTGTCCTCACCGAAGTCGGCGTGGCCGGGGGTGTCGAGCAGGTTGATGATCTTGTCGTCGTACGGGAACTGCATCACCGACGACGTGACCGAAATGCCGCGCTCCTTTTCCAGCGCCATCCAGTCGGAAGTGGCGTGCCGGCTGGTCTTGCGCGACTTCACCGAGCCGGCCATCTGGATCGCACCGCCGAACAGCAACAGCTTTTCGGTCAGCGTGGTCTTGCCGGCGTCAGGGTGGGAAATGATGGCGAAGGTGCGGCGGCGCGCGGCTTCGGAGGCGACTTCGGACATGGCAGGCGCGCCCGCCCGGGCGCATCAGAAACGAATGAACCGGTGATTATACCTGTGGGCAGGCCCTCGATGACGGCGCCTGCCCAGCAACGCCGGGCCATGCACGACCTTCCTCGTCCAGCAGTTCCAGTGGTGCCTGCGGTATTGGCGACTGGGAAGCCGGTCGCCCGGGAGCCTGAAGTGCCGGCTATTGTCCGGCAGGGGCTTCACCGCGGACGCCTTGTATTCGATGTATTCGGTGGCTATCCGCGTCCGATGTGGTTGGCTGTTCAGGGAGCGGCTTCGGGGAACCGCAGCTCTCCGCGTTCACTGCGCATCCGGAAGCGGAGCGAGTTCAGTGCCAGGCCGGTGTTGGCCTGTATCGCGAAGTGCAGGTGCGGGCCGGTGCTGTCGCCGGTGTTGCCTGAGGCGGCCAGCGTTTGGCCAGTTTCCACGGATTGACCCGGACGTACCTGCAGGCTGCCGGCCTGCAGATGTGCATACAGCGCCATGCTGCCGTCGTTGTGCAGCACACGTACCAGGCAGCCCAGATCCGGCGCGTTCTCGACTATCTGCATGACCTTGCCGGCGCGTGCCACCAGTACCGCCGTGCCTTCGCTCAGGGGGAAATCGACGGCGTACTGATTCTGTGCGTCGCTATGGCTGTAGCGGCCGCCAAAGGCTTGGCTGACCCTGACTTGTTGGCTGCGGAAGGGCAATTGGTACGGATGATTGTCGGGACGGGCGGCGGGATCGCCAGGGAAGGCATCGAGCACCAGCTGTGACGGGCTGCCGTCGGCAGGCAGCCAGAGCAGCGTGCGCCGTTCGTGCGGCATCAGCACCGCTGGGGACGGTGGCTTTTCCTGCAGCGCCGCACTTTGACCGTGCAGGCGCACCTGTACCGGGCCGGCCAGCAGGTTGGTGGCGATGGCGGCATGGCCGCCGGCGCGCGGTTCCAGAGTCAGGTTTGCGAAGGCAGCGCTGGTGGGCGCGCGCGCCGTCGCCGCGCTGTTCAGCCCCCAGCTTTGCCGCCAGCGGGCGCTGGCTGCCGCGTCGGCGAGGGCCAGGGCGGCAGCCACGGTTGCAAGGATCAATAAGGAAAGCGCGCGCACGGTGCCCACGGTGACATGACTGGGGTTGCGATTGTGCCTGTTTGGTTGCGCCTGAAATTGTTCCATCGCTTTATCCGAATAAAGAGATTGACACCGGCAAAGTGCGCTGGCATCGTAGCGCCACCATCGAGACCGGCAGAGGGACAGGCCCTTTGAAGCCGGGGCAACCAGCAGACGCGCAAGCGCCTGTGTTTGGTGCCAAATCCTGCGGGGACCACGTGTCCGCCGAAAAGATGGTTCGTTACGTGCATCGCACGGCGAACACGGGCTCCGCGAAGCTCGATGGCTGCTCCTTATCGGGATACCGCCATGAGTTTCGCCACTGCAATTGCCGCCCAGGAATTTCCTGCTGCTTCCTTCGACAGCGCCGAGCGCGCGGTCACCGCTGTGCGCGGTGAAGTGGAGGTGCGGCTGGCGATGCGTCACGCAGGACAGCGTCTGCTGCGCCTGCGCTATGAACTGGTCGGTGCCGCCGGCTTGCCGGTAGTGCTGGTGGCCGGTGGTATTTCGGCACACCGTCATATCGCGTCCAACGCAGGCTTTGCCGAGAAGGGCTGGGCCGAAGGTCTGGCCGGCATCGGCCGCGCGCTGGACCCGCAGCGTCGTCGCCTGCTGGGCTTTGATTTCATCGGCGCCGATGGCGATCTTGACGTGCCGATCGACACCGCTGACCAGGCCGATGCCGTTGCCGCATTGTTGGATGCACTGAACATCGAACAGCTGCATGGCTTCGTCGGTTACTCCTACGGTGCGCTGGTGGGCCAGCAGCTGGCGGTGCGTCACCCGCAGCGCGTGGCCAAGTTGATCGCCGTCAGTGGCGCGCATCGCCCGCATCCGTATGCCTCGGCATGGCGCGCGCTGCAGCGCCGTGCAGTGGCGCTGGGCCAGCTGCAATGTGCCGAAACGCACGGGCTGGCACTGGCCCGCCAGTTCGCCATGCTCAGCTACCGCACCCCGGAAGAATTCGGTGAGCGCTTCGACGCGGCGCCGGAGGTGGTCAATGGCCGTGTGCGCGTTGCCGCTGAAGATTATCTCGACGCGGCGGGCGCGCAGTACGTCGCCCGCACCCGCGTCAACGCCTACCTGCGTCTGTCCGAATCCATCGACCTGCACCGCGTTGATCCGGCCGCCGTCAACGTGCCGACGCTGGTTGTCGCCGTCGAAGGTGACCGTCTGGTGCCGCTGTCCGACCTTGTCTCGCTGGTTGAAGGCCTGGGCCCGCGCGGCAGCCTGCGCGTGCTGCGCTCGCCCTACGGCCACGACGCCTTTTTGAAAGAAACCGATCGCATCGACGCAATTCTTGCCAACGCCCTTCGCCTGCCTGGAGAAACCGCATGAGCCTGTCCCCCACTTCCGATATCTCCTGCAGCCGCGCCACGGCGGCCGTGCGTGCCGGCATTGACCGCGATACCGCCTATGGCGCGGTGACGCCGCCGATCGTGCTGTCGTCCAACTTCAGCTTCGACGGCTTTGGCAACAAGCGTCAGTACGACTACACCCGCAGCGGCAACCCCACCCGCGATCTGCTGGGCGAAGCCCTGGCCGAGCTGGAGGGCGGTGCCGGCGGCGTGATCACCGCGACCGGCATGGGCGCGATCAACCTGGTGCTCAACGCGCTGCTGGAGCCGGGCGACCGCCTGGTGGTGCCGCACGATGCGTACGGCGGCAGCTGGCGCTTGTTCAACGCGTTGGCGACCAAGGGTCATTTCGAGCTGATCACCGCCGACCTGACCGATCCGCGCTCACTGGCCGATGCGCTCGCACGGCAGCCGAAGCTGGTGCTGATCGAAACCCCGTCCAACCCGCTGCTGCGCATCACCGACCTGCGCTTCGTGATCGACGCCGCGCACAAGGCCGGTGCCAAGGTGGTCGTGGACAACACCTTCCTGTCACCGGCGCTGCAGACCCCGATCGCCTTCGGTGCCGATGTGGTGCTGCATTCGACCACCAAGTACGTCAACGGCCATAGCGACGTGGTCGGCGGCGCGGTGATTGCACGCGATGCCGAGGTGCACCAGCAGCTGGTGTGGTGGGCCAACGCGTTGGGCCTGACCGGCTCGCCGTTCGATGCGTTCCTGACCCTGCGCGGGTTGCGCACGCTGGATGCCCGCCTGCGCGTGCATCAGGAGAACACGCAGGTGCTGGTGGATCTGCTGGCTGCCAGCGACGTGGTGACCAATGTCTACTACCCGGGGCTGGAATCGCATCCAGGCCATGCGGTTGCCGCCCGCCAGCAGAAGGGTTTTGGCGCGATGCTGTCGTTCGAGTTGGTACCCAGCGAAGGCGAAGATCCGCATGCGGTGGTGCGGGCGTTCCTCGATGGCCTGCACTATTTCACCCTGGCCGAGTCGCTGGGTGGCGTGGAAAGCCTGGTCGCGCATCCGGCCACCATGACGCATGCAGCAATGAGCGCAGAAGCGCGTGCCAAGGCCGGTATCAGCGATGGTCTGTTGCGCATTTCGGTGGGTATCGAATCGAGCGCGGACCTGCTTGCCGATCTGCAGGCCGGCCTTGCCCGCGCCACGCAGGTGGTTGCTGAAATCCAGGCCGGCAAAGCCGAGTGTAAAAAAACGGTGGATGCATGAGCGCTCAGCTGCGTCCGCTGGAAGTTCCGCAAACCCGGCTGGTGCTGCTTGGTACCGGCACCGTGGGCTCGGCCTTTGTCACGCGCTACCAGGCGTTGCAACAGCGGCAACTGTCGCTGCCGGCGCTGCACGTGGTGGCCAATTCGCGCATCGCCTTGGCGTGTGACGACGCACCCGCTGCCGCGTTGTCGGCAGCCCGTAGTGCGCAGCCGCGCGCCGGCGAACCGGTGCATCGGCAGGAGGTCGGGCGCTTGAGTGCCGGCGATATCGTGGTCGATGCCACCGCCAGTGAAGACGTGGCAGCCGATCATGCGCATTGGTTGGGGCAGGGTATCCATGTCGTCACCGCCAACAAACTGGGCAACGGTACGGCGCTGTCGCGTGCGCGTGGCATTGATGATGCAGCCAGTGTCGGCAATTCGCGTTACGGCGATGCAGCGACGGTTGGCGCGGGCTTGCCGCTGTTGCGCAGCATCCGCGCGCTGGTGGCCGGGGGCGACCATGTGCATGCCATCGAAGGCGTGCTGTCCGGTTCGCTGGCGTGGCTGTTCGATCGCTTCGATGGCAGCACGCCGTTCTCGGCCTGCGTGCGCGAAGCGGCTGCGGCCGGCTACACCGAGCCGGATCCGCGCATTGATCTGTCCGGTGAGGATGTACGCCGCAAGCTGCTGATCCTTGCCCGCGCGGCGGGCGTGGCGCTGGAGGCGGAGCAGGTGCAGGTGGAATCGCTTGTGCCAGCGGCATTGGCGGCATTGTCTGCCGATGAAGTGGGCGCTGCGCTGGAACTGCTGGATGCGCCGTTGCAGGCGCGCGCCTTGCAGGCCCGCCAACAGGGTTTGAAGCTGTGCTTTGTCGGTCGCCTGGATGCACAGGGTGCGAGCGTTGGCCTGCGCGCTTTGCCGGCCGATCACCCGCTGGCCGGTGGTCGCGGGACAGACAACCGTGTGGCGATCCACAGTGATCGTTACTGCACGCAGCCCTTGTTGATCCAGGGCCCGGGTGCGGGTGCGGAAGTGACGGCGGCGGCGTTGTTGGATGACGTGTTGGGCATCGTCAATCGTTGAAGCGCCGGACGGCGTAGATCATCTGTCCCCCGGGTCGGCAACGCATCCGGGGACGGATCCGATCTGCCTGTTGATCAGTCAGCCTCAGAGCGTTCTGCTCGCCCGGGCGGCGAGTTGAGTCGGCTTTGCGATGACCGATTTCGCAACGCATTCCACCTCGATGCTGGGAAGCCGTTGCCTCAGCGACGGCCGAACTTCTCTACGAGGTAGCGCTGCACTTCGGTACGGCTCATGCGTGTTCCATCGTGGTTGACCACGCTGAAATCCACGCCGTTTTCCCATAGCTGTGGGGCGGTGAGCACGGCGATGTCCTTCGATGCGGTTCTGCTCTGCAGATCGAGCAGGTACTGGTTGAAACCTGCATCGCGCAGCCATCCGTCGTAGCTGGAGTCGTGGTCGGTAGCGAACTGCACCTGGTAATTGCATTCCTCACGGTCGGGCGAAGGGCGGAGCTCGCAACGAGCGTCCCAATCGTGCAGGCCGATCCAGGCATCCGGCTCCATCTGTCGTTGTGCACCGGCTGCCCAGAGCGCAACGCACATGCTCGCGCATTGCGATTGCACACGAACGATGAGGTTGCGCCTGCGGATCATCCGCGCCGCTTCCAGTCCCGGGCCGGCATAGCCGCCGCCACTGGTGATGTCGATACGCTGCAACGACGGGTTGGCATCCAGTGCGGCGCGCAGGTCGTTGGCGAATTTCGCACCGACGCTGCCTTCAATGCGCAACACGCTGCCTTGCTCCTGCACCACCATGCGGGCTTCATCCAGGGTGGTCAGCGTAGTGGGTTTCTCACCCTGGACCACCATGGCGCCGCGATTGGCGGTGGAGGTTGCAGTGGCCGGAGTTTCGGATCCGGACGCGGTTGTGGCGGCTTCGGCATCTGACGGTGCCGGCTTGCGGTTGCCGATGAACCAGGCGCCGATCACCAGCACGATCGCGGCAAGCACGACCTTGCCCAGGCTGAGGCCGCCAGAACGCGGCGTAGGGCGTGGTGCGGGCCTTGGCGCCGGTCGTACAGGCGGCGTGGGAGGTAGTGCAGGCGGTTGCCCGCCGGATTCCTGTTCGGTTTGCACCCGTCCCCCTGACGTTCCTTCGTGTGGCGCGATTCTGGTATGTCGGCCGGGGGGATTGCAATACGGTGCGGGCGGCGCAGAAAGCAGAGCCCTGTGGTGCCGAACCATGCCCGGCAGTGGTGTTATCAGGAGTGCTTCTGCGGAGCGTGGCTTGCGCTCTACAGGGGGCTTTTTGTGGTTACCGACGGCGCCATAGCGCGTGCGCGGGCAGCGCCAACATCAATGCAATGGTCAGGGGCCAGATGAGTAGTGAGTTGATCAGTGACGTCCACCACGCCACGTCGATCTGCCAGCTGCGCCAGGCTTTGCTGTTGGCCGCGCGAATCGCGATGCCGGGTTGCATGCCGAGTGTGGTCGACGGTAGCGCGCCGAGTTGGCCGACCAGCCGATAGCGGCCCGGGTTGAGCTGCGGCAGGGAAATCTGACTGCTTACCGTGTCGCTTCTCCAGCTGCTTGCTTGATGCAACACGCTGCGGTTGGCAGCGACCTGTTGATTGTCGGCGTCCAGCAACTGCCACTGCAGCGTGATGCCGGCATCGCTCGGCGCGGGCGGATGTTTCCAAGAGGCGGTGCGACGCGCGAACTCATCCAGTGGCAGCTGCCCGGCTTGGAAATCCAGATTCAGTACCCAGCTTTCCTGCAGACGGATATGCACTGGGATATCGAAGCTGCCATCCGCAGCGATGGCGCCGGCGGCGGGCGCCGCCGTCCAGTAACGATCCCAGAACGTGCTTACTGCAAGCCACAGCAGCAGGAGTGCGAGCAGGCGCAAGCCCCATCGGGACCAGCGCCTGCCCGTTGATGCATCAGCACTCGATGACGTTGACGGCAAGGCCGCCACGGCTGGTTTCCTTGTACTTGTCCTGCATGTCGCGGCCGGTATCGCGCATGGTCTTGATGACCTTGTCCAACGACACCTTGTGCTTGCCGTCACCACGCATCGCCATGCGGCTGGCATTGATCGCCTTCACCGCGCCCATCGCGTTGCGCTCGATGCAGGGAATCTGCACCAGCCCGCCGATCGGGTCGCAGGTCAGGCCGAGGTTGTGCTCCATGCCGATTTCGGCCGCATTCTCGATCTGGCCCGGATTGCCACCCAGTGCGGCCATCAGGCCGCCCGCGGCCATCGAGCAGGCCACGCCGACTTCGCCCTGGCAGCCGACTTCGGCGCCGGAGATCGAGGCGTTTTCCTTGTACAGGATGCCGATCGCAGCTGCGGTGAGCAGGAAGTTGAAAATGCCCTGTTCGTTGCTGCCCGGGCAGAAACGGTCGTAGTAATGCAGCACCGAGGGAATGATGCCGGCCGCACCATTGGTAGGCGCGGTGACCACGCGCCCGCCGGCGGCGTTTTCTTCATTCACCGCCAAGGCATACAGGTTTACCCAGTCCAGCGTGGTCAGCGGGTCGCGCATCGCCGCTTCCGGCCGCGCGGACAGTTCGCGGTACAGCGTGGGTGCGCGACGGCTGACGTTGAGCCCGCCGGGCAGGGTGCCCTCGGAGCGGATGCCACGGGTCACGCAGGACTGCATGGCGTCCCAGATCTCGCGCAGGCCGGCGCGGATTTCATCCTCGCTGCGCCAGCACTTCTCGTTCTCGAAAATCATCTGGGCGATGCTCAGGCCGCTGCGCGCGGCCTGCGCCAACAGCTCATCGCCGCTCTTGAACGGGTAGGGCACGGGCGTCTGGTCGGGCACGATGCGGTCGTCGGCGGCATCGTCCTCGTTGACCACGAAACCACCGCCCACCGAGTAGTAATCGCGGGTGGCGATGATCTGGTCGTCGGCGTCATAGGCGGTGAAGCGCATGCCATTGGTGTGGTACGGCAGCTTCTGGCGCTTGTTCATGGCCAGGTCGCGCTTCTCTTCAAAGGCGATCTCGCGCTGGCCCATCAGATTGATGCGCTTGCTGGAACGGATGCGCTCCAGCGCGGCAGGAATGACGTCCGGGTCGATCTGGTTCGGGCGGTGGCCTTCCAGCCCGAGCAGCACAGCCTTGTCGGTGCCGTGACCACGGCCGGTCAGGGCCAGCGAGCCGAACACTTCGGCGCGGATGCGCACCACGTCCTGCAGGCGGCCCGGGTCCAGCAGCCAGCGGTGCACGAAGCGCTCGGCCGCGCGCATGGGGCCCACGGTGTGTGACGAACTCGGGCCGATGCCGATCTTGAACAGGTCGAACGTACTGACGGACATGCGTATTTCTGCGAACTGCGTAGAGAGGGCCGTTATTCTACGGGCTCGCCGCCGCCGGCCTTGCCCGCAGCGCAGCATTCCCCCGGTGGAGCAAAGAATGAGCGGATTGGTTCTGTATCAGCGCGACGACTGCCACCTGTGCGATCTGGCACTGGCGGTGCTGGCGCAGGCCCGCGCGCCGGAGTTCGACAGCGTGTTCATAGACGAGGACGCCACACTGGAAGAGCGCTATGGCGTGCGTGTGCCGGTATTGCGTGACGGCGCCGGGCGCGAGCTGGATTGGCCGTTTGATGCAGCAGGACTGGGTGCCTGGCTGGGCGACGGGAGCTGACGGGGCGTCCTGGGTTCGCGCCGCTTCCGCCGGTTTAGACCACCTGACGGGCGGGGTCGCTAAGCTCCAGTTCGCGCAGCACAACGCTGGCCTGGGTGCGGTTGCGCACACCCAGGCGCTCGAAAATCGCCGACAGGTGCGCCTTGACGGTGCGCTCCTGCACATCCAGCCGGTCGGCAATCTGCTTGTTGAGCAGGCCTTCGGCGACCAGTGCCAGCACCCGGAACTGTTGTGGCGACAGGCTGGCCAGGCGCGCGGCCAGCTCGCTGTCATGGAGCGATGACTGCGCCCGCGTGACCGAAGCGCGCAGCGACGCCGGCAACCACTGCTCGCAGGCCATCACACAGCGGATGGCCTCATGCAGCTCGTTCAAACCGGAACTCTTGGGCAGGTAACCGGCAGCGCCGTGATCGAGCGCGCGGCGGACCACGCGCGGATCGTCATTGGCCGAGACCACGATCACCGCCACGCCCGGGTGCTGCGCGCGGATGGCGGCCAGGCCGGCCAGACCATGATTGCCGGGCATGTGCAGGTCCAGCAGGATCAGGTCGGTATCCGGCGCGGCATCCAACGCGGCCAACACCCCCTCCAGCGACTCGGCCTCCCGCACCTGCATGCCACTGACCGCATCGCTTGCGGCCTGACGCAAGGCGGCGCGGAACAGGGGATGGTCGTCGGCGATCAACAGGCTCGGCATGTAGGGCAACAATGGATGAACAGTGATGAGTAGAGGCCGAAGCAGGATGAAAGGCAACAGGCGGGGGCGTGCCTCGCCGTCACTGCGCCGTCCACGCTCCATCCATCGGCATCGCGGCGCCGGTGACGTTGTGGGATTCGCGGCGACACAGCCAGACCGCCATCGCGGCGATGTCTTCAGGCAGCGACATGCGCAGGCTGGGTTGTTTCTCTTCGAGCAGGGCGCGCACGCCGTCGTCACGGCTGCCGCCATTGCGGTGGGCCTGGATCTGCGGCTCGATCAGCGGCGTTTCCACCCAGCCCGGGCAGATGCAGTTGACGGTGACGCCGCCGCTTTCACGGCTGCCAGCGGCGGCATACTCCAGCGCGGCAACCTTGCTCAGGCCGACGATGCCGAATTTGCTGGCCACATACGGCGCCTTGTTCTTCGATGCCACCAAGCCGTGCACCGAGGCGATGTTGAGCACGCGGCCGTAGCCGCGTTCGGCCATGCCTGGAAGCGCGTGCTGCATGGTGTGGAAGGCCGCGCTGAGGTTGATGGCGATGACGTCATCCCACTTCTGCGCGGGCTGTTCGGCCAGCGGTGCGGCGTGCTGGATGCCGGCGCAGTTCACCAGCACATCAACCTGGCCCCAGCTCTGTACGGCTTCGAGCATGCCGGTGATCTGGTCGGGCTTACGCAGGTCGGCATCGAAGTGGCGGGCCTCGCTGCCGGCGTCGGTGACGCTCTTGAGTGCGGCTTGAATCTGTTCTTCGCTGCCCAGGCCATTGATGGCCACGCGCGCGCCAGCCGCGGAGAGGGCCTGTGCAATGGCCAAACCAATGCCGGAGGTGCTGCCGGTCACCAACGCGGTGCGGCCTTGCAGAAAGCGGTCCATGGGGGACTCCATAAAACGGGGGGAAGTGTGGGGAAACGTAGCAGCCAGCGTGCTAAAGGCGTGTGGTACCAAAGTACGATGAGCCGGCCCGGGTGCCTCTGCTAGGGTGCGCCCATGAGCCAATCCCTACTGCGCGCCGCCTGCGGCCTATTCGTCGGACTGAGCCTGGCCTCCTGTGCCAGCGGTCCCGCATCCAAGTCCGTGGAGCCTTCCATGTTCAGCAACGAACTCCGCAGCGAACATCGCGGCAGCGACGATCTGCTCACCGCAGGCCTGGGTCTGGCCGGCCTGCGCAGCATGGCGCCGCCGGCCTTTGCCGATGCCAATGCGCCGACGGTGGAAGAGCTGCGCCGACGCGCGCTGTGGGGCAGCTGGCGCGGTATTGCCGATCTTGCCCCGGGCGGTGGTTACGGTGAGCTGTTCGGCAGCTTGGCGCCCGCGCCGGGTCGCGAGTACGCGGCCTATGCGCGGTTGCCCGGTGCCAAGCAGCCGCACCGCGTGCTGGCGCAGGTGCCGGACAACTTTGATCTGGCCAAACGCTGCGTGCTGGTCGCACCGGCGTCAGGCTCGCGTGGCATCTACGGCGCCGTATCGGTAGCGGCAGCATGGGGCCTGCCCAAGGGCTGTGCGGTGGTCTACACCGACAAGGGCGCCGGCAGCGATTACTACGATCTCGACGCACAGCAGGGCGTGCGGGCCAATGGCACCGTCGGTGCCCTGGGCGAGGCCGCTGACCTGGCTTTCGTGCCGGATGCGCCGGTCAACGCCTCGGGCGTTGCGTTCAAGCATGCGCATTCCAAGGACAACCCGGAAGCGGACTGGGGCCGTCACGTGAAGCAGGCCGCCGAGTTCGCGCTGCTGGCACTGCAGCAGGCCTATCCGCAGGCAGCGCCGTTCACCTTCGACAACACCCGCATCATCGCTGTTGGCATATCCAACGGCGGCGGCGCGGTGCTGCGTGCCGCTGAACTGGAAGGTGACTGGCTGGATGCGGTGGTGGCCGGTGAGCCCAGCATCTATTCCGATGGCCCGGGTGCCCGTGCCCTGTACGACTACACGACCGAGGCGGCGCTGCTGATGCCATGTGCGCAGTTGCACATGAGCAACCTGCCGCAGCCGCCGATGACCGCCGCGTTGCAGGCTGGCGCCGCCGTGCGTTGCGCCACGCTGGCGGTCGAGGGCGTTATCGGCGGTGCCACGCCGGCAGCGCAGGCCAAGTCGGCTTACGAATTGATGATGAGCAAGGGATGGACCGACGAAGCGCTGCGTGCCGGCGCCCTGTCCACCGGTTTTGATCTGTGGCGCGCCATCGCCGCGACCTACGCCTCGGCTTACGGCCGCTATGGCGTGGGCGAGCATCCGTGCGGGTTCAATTTCGCTGCGCAGAACCCTGACTTCTCACCACGTACCGCCACTGCCGCCGAGCGCGCGGCATGGATCTCCGATGGCAGCGGCATTCCCCCAGGCGCGGGGGTGGGCCTGCTGGACAGCAAGGTGCAGCTGCCGGACCTGACCTATGCCGGCCTGAAGTGTCTGCGTGGTCTGTGGGACGGGCAGGGCGAGGATGCCAAACGCGTGCAGGCCGGCATCCAGGCCACCCGCGCTGGTCTGCCCCGCCAGGGCCTGCCGGTCATGGTGATTCATGGCACCGACGATGGTCTGATTCCGCCGGCTTTCAGCAGCGCACCGTATGCCGCTGCAGCGAAGGCGGCCGGGCGCGAAGTGAGCTATTGGCAGGTGCGCCATGTGCAGCATTTCGACGGTTTCCTCGGCCTGCCGGACTACGGCTCGCGTTATCTGCCGTTGCTGCCGTACGTGTACGCCGCGCTGGACCGCGTGCAGGCACGGCTGGACAACGGCGCGGCATTGCCGGCCAGCGCGGTGATCGAGACCACGCCGCGCGCGGGCAAACCGCTGACGGCTGGCAACCTGGCGCTGCCGAAGTAATCGCGAACTCCGGCACGAGCAGGGCGCGCCGCGAAGCAGGCACTGCTTCGCGGCTCCGCGTTTGACGCTACTGCGGCAAGTGCGTTGAGCTGCATGGCGGTGGCATCATGCAGCGATGGATATCCTCAACGCCTCTTCACGCATCATTCCTTCCGCTGACTACCACCGCGAACGCTGGCGCAATGGCCTGGGCTGGACCCGGGAAATCCTGCGCCTGCCCGCGCAGGGCGATTGGCAGCTGCGTTTGTCGATTGCCGAGATCGAGCAGGACGCGGCGTTCTCGGCCTTCCCGGGCGTTGAGCGCGAACTGGTACTGCTGCAGGGCGAAGGGCTGCGGTTGCGCTTTGCCAATGGCCGCTGTGAGACCTTGCTGCCGCCGTACCAGCGGCTGCGCTTTGCCGGTGAAGAAGACATCGCCGGTGAACTGGTCGACGGGGTGACGCAGGATTTCAATCTAATGTGGCGCCGCGATGCACTGCAGGCCGAACTGCTGCACCGGCCGCTGGTGGGCAACATGTTGTTCTTCACCGAGCCTCAGGCGGCATGGGCGATTCACCTGCTGGCTGGCCAGGCCGAATTTGAAGGTGGCGTGCTGCCGCCGTTGGCCGCTGGCGATACCGCCTGGTTGGGCGCGGGCGAGCGCAGGCGTTATGCGTTGAATGGTGGTGGCGAGTTGCTGGCCATTCGCGTGAGCCCGGCAACCGTGCCGTAAAGCGGAGCCATGCTCCGCTGGGGCATGGCTGGTGAAACGTTCTGCCGAGCATGGCTCGGCGCTACGGCCGGTTTGCGTTGTGCGTGATGGCTTAGTACACGTCGCGGCGATAACGGCCGGCGATGCGCAGGGCTTCGTGGGCTTCGCTGCCCAGGGCGCCGATGATCACCGCATCCACTGCGGGCGCCATGCCCTGCAGGCTGCCGCAGACCAGAATGGTGGCGCCTTGTTCCACCCATTCGCGCAGTCGCAGCGCATCGGCGGCGAGCGCGTCCTGCACGTAATGGAACGGGCCTTCGTCGCGGCTGAACACTGTATCCAGATGCTCGATCCAACCTTCGCGCTGCCACTTCTGCAACTCGTCGCCGAAGTGGAAATCGTGGGCGGCGTTGCGCTCACCGAACAACAGCCAGTTGCGACGTGCGCCGGTATCGATACGCGCGCGCAGGTGCGCACGCAGGCCGGCGATGCCGGTGCCGTTGCCGATCAGGATCAGCGGTGCGTCGACCTGCGGCGGGTGGAAGTTGCGGTTGCTGCGCAGGCGCAGGTCGATGGCGTCGCCAGGGACGGTGTAGTCGCACAGCCAACCGCTGGCCAACCCGGGTGTGCCGTCCGGCCGCAGCTGGCGGCGCAACATCAGCTGCAGCGTGCCGTCCGAAGGCATCGACGCGATGGAGTATTCGCGATGCGGCAGTGGCTTGAGTGTGGCGTTGAGCCCGGTGATGTCGCCGCTTGCGATCTGCTCAGGCAGATACGAGACCGCCAGAACCTCATGCAGCAAACGTCCATCCGGCAGCAAGGCGGTCGCGGCGAAACCGTTGGCCTGCATCCAGTGTGCGACGGCGTCAGCGGACTGATGCGGACCGATCTCGGCGATGTCGCCGGCCTGCCAGGCAGGAAGCGAGCCTTCCTGCGGATGCAGTTTGAGATGAAACACCGTGCCGCCGACGCTGCCGGGATTGAGCGCTTGCCGCTCCTGCAGTCGCCATGGCTGATAAGCCGGCGCGCTCCAGTCGGGAACATCAGCAACCTTGCTACCGAGTTGACCAAGCAGTTGCTGCCAATGGCGCAATGCGTCCGGGTCGGCGTTGTCCACTTCCACCGTATCGAACAGAGGCTGTGCCCTGTGCTCGCGCAACCAGTCATCCAGTTGATGGCCGAACGCGCAGAACTGGTCATAGGTGCGGTCACCGAGCGCGAGTACCGCATATTGCAGTCGCGGCAGTGCGGCCGGTTGCGTCATCACCCGGCTCAGGAAAGCCAGCGCATGATCAGGCGGGTCACCTTCGCCGGTGGTGCTGGCGATGAACAAGGCCTTGCGACTGCTGCCGAGCATCGCGGCGTCCACCTGGTCCAGTGGGCGCAGGCGGGTTTTGTGACCGGCGGCGCGCAGGCTTTCGGCGGTACGTTCTGCAAGCTGTTGGGCGAAGCCGGTTTGGCTGGCCCACGCCACCAGTACCGGCGGTTCGCCGTCATTGCCGGATTCTTCCTTGCGCGGGCGCACCCGCCACCACAGTGCGAAACAAGCGGCAGCGTAGATCGCAGTGGCAACCAGCGCACTCCACCATTGCGCAGGCAGGGGTGAGGTCAGCCACCAGCTCTCGCCCAGGTGCAGGCGCAGTAACAGGAAAGCGATGAGCAGCAGCGTGGCGATCATGCCGATGTTGCCGAGCACGGCACGGAGGGAGCGGTTGGAACTCATTGCGCATCTGCATCCAGGTAGCGCTGGAAGGCGGGCGTCATCACCTCTTCCAGCCCGGCATTGCCGCGCGATACAAAGCGCGCGGCAAGGTCATGTTGTTTGGCGAACGCCAGCCCTTGCTCGGCGCCCATCACGGTGAGCGCGGTGGCCCAGGCATCGGCAAGCATCGCTTCGCGGTCGATCACCGTGACGGCGGCCGTGGCGCGGGTCACCGGTGCCTGCGTGCGCGGGTCGAGCGTATGACTGTAGGACACGCCCTCGTGTTCGTAATGATGCCAGCGGTCACCGGAGGTGGCGATGGCGAGGTCATTCAAGGCCAGCACGCGCGGTGGGTACTCGGCGCCCGCGTCTTCTTCCGGCGCCGATTCCACCAGCACGCGCCAAGGCTGGCCATCGGGCTTGAGGCCGTAGCCGTGCAGTTCGCCGCCCACTTCCACCAGCGCCGCGTCGACGCCGTTGCGGTGTAGCCAGCGGCTGACCAGGTCCACGCCGTAGCCTTTGGCAATGGCGGACAGATCCAGCCGCAGCTCACCAGGTTGCAGGACAGACTGCGTTTGTGGATCCAACTTCAGTTTGCTCCAGCCACAACGGCTGCCGACATCTGCCAGTTGTGCGGGATCGGGGACGCGCTGTGCAGCGGCGTCTGCACCGAAACCCCACAGCGCGACCAACGGCCCGATGCTGGGATCGAACGCGCCATCACTGCGCGCGGCGATGTCATGCGCGGCACTGAGCACGGTCCAGAAATCGTTTGGAAGTGCATGCCAGCTATTGGCAATGGCACGGTTGTAGCGGCTGATGTCCGAGTCCACTTCCCAGGTGCTCATCTGCGCGACCACGCGGTCAAGCTCGGCCTGGATGCCAGCATGCAGTGCATGCAGATCACGACTGCGCGGCGCGACCAGTTTGACGCTCCAGCGGGTGCCCATGGTGTGGCCGCCAAGGGCGGCGATGTCGGAAGTGGGGGACATCGGTATCGGGAATCGAGCAGGAACCTTTTATCCTTCTCCCGCATGCGGGGGAAGGTGCCCCGAAGGGGCGGATGGGGGAGCGTTCTTGCTGACGTCGATCAGCAGCGGGGCCTCATGCCCTCACCCCAACCCCTCTCCCGCATGCGGGAGAGGGGCCATGGGAGCGTTACTGCGGCAGCACTTCGAGCGTGGCGACGTAGCTCAGGCGACGCACATTGGCCTGCGGTACCGAGGTCTTGTTGTCTTCGGTGCCGGTTTCCAGCCAGTACATGCCGGCGTCCGGCCAGGTCACCGAGAACTCGCCCTTGGCGTCGGTGGTCACCTTGATCTCTTCCTGGGCATTGCGATAACGCGTTCCGCCGCGGGTGATCTCCACTTCCAGGCCGGCCTGCGGCTTGCCGTCCACCAGCAGGCGGAACTTGGCCTGTTCGCCATTGACCAGATCGTTCGGGTGGCCCAACGCGACCATCTCCAGGCCCTTGCCGGTCGGCTTGAGCGCGGTGTCGTTCGGGTTGCCGTTGGTGACGAAGGTCTCCACGCGGCCTGCGGTCTCGGACACCTTCAGCTCCGGCGCGTCCTTCGGTACTTCGGCGGCGAACTTCTCCGCATTGCCGCGCCAGCGTTTGGGCTTGCCGTCTTCCTGCCAGGTGGCCGACAGACCGGCGTTGACATTGGCCAGGCGGTAGGTGCCCTGCTGGGTGAGCTCCACGTCGAACACGCTGCGGTACTTGCCGGTGGCCACGTTCTGCGGCTGCACGGTGCTGCCATCAGGTGCGGTGATCACCAGGTTGTCGATGCGCAGCGGCACGTGGTTGAAATAGAAAAGGTCGTTGGACACGGCCGCGTCCACCGTGATCCACGGATTGGTGCCGGCGATGACGGTCTGCGACGGCTGCAGCCAGGCCTTGTGGGCAGAGGCGGTGAACGGCAGTGCCGCGGCAAGGGCGGCAGCAAGGATCAGGGTACGCTTCATCGGATAGCTCCAGTGATGTGGGCGGATCAGGGTTTGACGGCGAGAGTGACGGCGCCCAGCTCGGCGGTGCCCTGGGCACTGCCGTTCTGCGCGGTGCGTGCCGGCCAGGTGAAGGGAATCTTGACCAGTTCGCGGCCGCCCACTTCGCGTGCGGCTTCCACCACCAGCGTGTACTGGCCGGCGGCCAGGCCGCGCAGCTGCGGCTGGCGATCATTGAAGCTGAGCTGGTGCTTGCCAACCGGACGGGTCGGGCCGGTCACGCCATCCACCGGTACCTGCAGCGTACGGCCGCTCTTGCGCCACCACTGGCGCAGGTCCGGCAGCCACTTGGTGCCGTGGCCTTCGGCGGTGTCCTTGAGCTGGTACCAGACCGACAGGTTGGCCGCGACCTTCTGGTCGGCGCCTTCAATCCACACCGCGACATACGGACGGTGGTATTCGGCCACGTTGAGCGCGGGTACTTCGACATTGACGTCGAGGCTGGCAGCGTAGGCCGCAGGAGCGGTGGCGATCAGGCCGCTCAGGGCTATGGTCAGGGTGACGCGCATGGTGCGACTCCGGAAGGAATGACGATCAATGGATGAGAAGCAGGGCGATCAACAGCGGGATCAGCAGGCCCAGACCGACCAGCGGCCAGGTCATGCGCCGCTGCCGTGCATGCAGATGCAACAGGAACAGGCCGGTGATGCAGAACACCAGGCAGGCCACGGCGAACAGGTCAAGGAACCAGCCCCAGCCCGGGCCGGCGTTGCGACCCTTGTGCAGATCGTTGAAGTAGGACACCCAGCCGCGGCGGGTCTTCTCGAATTCCACCGCGCCGGTTTCGCGGTCGATACTCAACCAGGCATCGCTGCCGGGGCCAGGCATGGACAGATAGATTTCTTCCGGCGACCACTCGGCGGGCCGCTTGCCGATGGACACATCCAGCTCGCGGGACAACCAGTCGGCGACCTTGCCCGGCAGCGGCGCATTGCCGTCCTCGCGTGACCCCAATGCCTTGAGCAGCGGCGCGGACAGCGCGATCTTCTGGTTGTGCACAACGGGCTTGGCTTCGATCTTGGACGCGTGGTTCAAGGTGATGCCGGTAAGGGAGAACAGCAGCATGCCGATCAGGCAGACCGCCGAACTGATCCAGTGCCATTGATGCAACGTGCGCAACCAGAAGCCACGGCTGGCCTGCTGCTGCACGATGTTGGCGGATGCGCGGTCTACTGACACGGGATTAGGGCAAATGAGAAGCCAAAGATTAGATCATTAATGAGAATGATTCGCAATTTGTATCTATTTGTATCGCAACCCGCTGGCTTCAACCCGGTATCGGGCGGGCCTCCGGCAGTTTTTTGCGGCGCAGGAACGGCAGCTGCTGCAGCGGTCGTTCAAGCATCCGCCAGGAGACCAACCCAGCCATGAGGCAGGCGAGCACGGTCAGCAGTACGAACAGGCAGGATTGCCATGCAGCGGTGTTCAGCCCGGTTTTCTGCCAAAGCCGCCCCATGGCGGAAATCACGAAGACGTGGCTCAGGTACAGCGAATAGGAGCTGTCACCGATCAGCAGAAGCGGTTGGGGCAGGGAAGGTGGGGTTGTGTGCTCCCAACGGACCAGCCCGAGGGTGAGCAGGGCCGCTGGCAGGCCGAAGCCCAATGCGCGCAGTGCGGCTGGGGGTGCCGGCGCATCGAAGTGGGCAAGCGCGAGCACGGTGCCCATGAATCCGACGACTCCGAGCCCGGCCACGGGGAGGGCAAGGCGCGCGGGCAGTCGATTCCAGTACAGGCCGACCATCGCACCGGCGATGAATTCCAGGGTGAGCGGACTGCTGGCGACCCGTTGCCAGGGCGCCGCCGTGGAGCCAAGAAAGTGTTGTGCGGTCAAGGTGATCGTGGCCCAGCCGAGCAGCAGCCACGGGAGCCGTGATTCGCGGGCGAAGGCGATCATTGCCGCCATCACCAGGTAGAAGAACATCTCGTGGATGAGTGTCCAGCCCACCGTGAGCAGTGGCAGTTGTGATTGCGGCCACAGCAGATAGGAAGCGGTGATGCTCTGTTCTTGGTAGGCGCTGTTGGCCATGCCCGGTGCCAGCAGCATCAGCAGCACCACGATGCTGGTGTAGAACCAGTACAGCGGCAGGACGCGCCAGCCGCGTCGTACCAGGAATCGACCGGCGTTGCGTGGGCTGCCATAGCTGCCGGCGGCGATGGTGGTCATCACTAAGCCGGAGAGCACGAAGAACAGGTCCACGCCACTGTCGGCAAAGCGCATCAGCGCCGGAATGACGGGGCTGGTCGCAGAGTACTTCTGCTCCACGATCTGTAGATGAAACAGCACGACCAGCAATGCGGCGATGGCGCGCAGCGCCTGTACGGAATGAAAGGTTCGGCGGGTCATGAAGCGGCGGTGTTTTCAAGTGTGCGGACTCTACCACTGGGCCTTGCGACCAGGGGCCGGTGGCGGCAACGACAAAGCCCGCCAATGGCGGGCTTTGAAGTGGTTGGTGCGGGCGGAATCGCGCGTGTGCCAATGGCAGCATCCAGATGCTGCCATCAGCTTGCACGGTCCGCCTTGCCCGCAGCGGGAGGCGGGCAAGGCTTGTCAGAACCGGGCGTTGAGGCTCAACCAGAAGCTGCGTGCCTTGTCCTTGTTGTTGTAGTCGTCGAAGTACAGCACTTCATTGGTGCCGTCGGCGTAGCTGCCGTCACCGTCGAGATCCGTGAAGGTGGTCTGGTAGGTGGTGAAGTCACGATCGAACAGGTTGTTGATGCGTGCGTTGACGGTCAACCATTGGGTGGCCTCGAACGAAGCACCCAGGTGGAACACGGTGTAGTTCTTGTAGTAGAGGGCCTTGCCGGTGACAGCACTGACATCGTTGAAACGCTTGGAGCGCGCCTCGCCGGTCAGGAACAGGCTGAAGCGATCATTGGCCTGCCAGTTGAAGGTGGCGTTGGCCATGTGCTTGGCGCTGTTGCCCAGTGGCAAGCCCTTGCGGGCACCGCTCTTCTGCTCGCTGTCGGTATAGGTGTAATTGGCGCGCAGGCTGAAGGCATCGTTGATCTCCCAACGGCCGGCGACTTCCGCACCCTGGATCACCACCTCATCGATGTTCACCGTCTTGCTGCTGGTGGAATAGCCCAGGTCGGCATATTCGCCCGTGCTGGTGCAGGCAAGGCTCAGACCGGCGCCGCAGGGCTGGGAGGAGATCTTGTCGTCGAACTTGTTGTGGAACAGGGTGGCGTTGAAATTGTGGCCGTCCGGATGTTGCCAGTACACCGCCAGCTCGGTGCTGGTGCTGGTCTCCGGTTTCAGGTCCGGATTGCCGAACATCGGCGAGGTGCCCTGGCCACCGAAGCCGGTGACGCCGTCATACAGCTGGGTGGTCTTGGGAGTCTTGAAGCCGGTACTGACACCGCCCTTGACCGTCCACTGTTCGTTGACGGTGTACACGCCGTACAGGCGTGGGCTCAGGTGGTCGCCGAACACCTCATGATCGTCGAAGCGCAGGCCATAGGTGATGGCCAGCGGCGCGATGACGGTCCAGGTGTCCTCGGCAAACAGCGAGTACATGTTGTGCTCCTGCTTGCGGCCCGGGTTGCCGACTTCCATGCCGAACACGCCGTCGGTCAGTTCGCCACGGATCACCTGCGTACCAAACACCGCGACGTGATCACCGGCGGCCTGGAACGGGACGTCGAACTTGGCATCCAGTGTGTACTGCGAGCTTTCCAGTGTGCGCTGGGGACGCGGCAGGAAGGTCTGCTCTGCGGCGGCACGGCGCTGTGCTTCGGTCAGGCCGGCGTACGCACCCGTGGCGTTGAGCATCTGCAGCAGTTGGCGACGCTCGGCCACAGTGAACGGCATGGTGCGGCCGTCGTTGTTGGTAGCCACGTGCGAGAGCGAGACAAAACTGTTGCCGAAGTCCCACTTGCCGTCATGGGTCAATGCCCAGGCGTCACGGGTGAACTCCTGGGTCGGGCCGTAGCCCACGCGGGGATCGGCACGGGTGCAGTTGCGGCGGGCGATGCAGGTGGTGGAGTTGCCACGCCAGATCGAGGCGATGCCATCGACCGTGCCGACCGGGTATTCCTCGACGCCCTGATCGTTGATCTTGATCGAGTTGTCGTATTCCTGGCGCGAGGTGTCGTAGTCCAGGGTGATGGTCTGCGATTCGGTTGGCGTCCAGGCAAGGCTGATGCCGCCGGCCTTGTTGGTGTTGTCCACGGTCTTGCCGCCGCCGCCGAAGCCCAGTGCACGGTTGTGCTCGACGCCAGCGGGGTCGGTGACCGAGGAGTACACCGGGTTGGAAGCCTTGCGGTCGTACCAGCTGGCGCGCGCGCTGAGGTTCAGCACCCCAGGTACCAGCGGGCCGGTGACGAACAGGTCGGCGGTGCTGTCATCGCCAAACTCGTCATTGGTCTCGAAGGTGCGCGCGATGGTGGCCGAGCCGTGCCAGCTGTCCAGGGTGCGCTTGGTGATGACGTTGATCACGCCGCCCATGGCGTCGGCGCCGTACAGGGTGGAAGCCGGGCCGCGGATCACTTCGATGCGTTCGATCGCATCCAACGGCGGAATATGGTTGAACTGGTTGCCGCCGAAGTTGTTCGGGTAGATGTCGCCGTGGTTGTTCTGACGGCGGCCGTTGATCAGGATCAGCGTGTAATCCGAGCCCATACCGCGCATCGAGATGGTGCCCTGGCCGGTCTTGTCGCGGGTTTCGCCCACATCCACGCCTTCCAGGTCACGCACTGCATCGAGCAGGGTCATGTAGGGGCGCTTGGCCAGCTCTTCCTGGGTGATGACCGAAATGCTCGCCGGCGCATCGGTGATCTTCTGCTCGAAGCCGCTTGCGGTGACGACCACCTTGTCCAGGGTGGTCGGGGCGCCGTTGCCATTGGCATGGGCGGTGAGGCTGAGTGCACCGAGCACGGCGGCGGTGAGCAGGTGGCGGGAGACGGACGCACGACGACGATGGCGCTGGGCCATGGAAGAAACCTCTGGAGTAATTGAGAGCGGATGCGCAGATGGACCGCGCAAGCAGATTCACTTGCGACGGGTGCGGCGACAGGAGATGAAAGCTTGGGAAGCGAAGGCCCGGGGCGGCCCCGGATGCGAAGCGATCAGGCCAGGGGAGGCGCTTGGCCGCGTTGCTGGCGCAGGCTCGTCAAGGCGTGATGTGTCTGACGTGGCGAGGCCGGGATCATCGAACGGTCGGTAGCGTCGGCGACCGTCATGGTTTGGGGGTGCAGCGCTGGATACGACTGCACGACGCGCGGCGCACGCAGGCTGGCTACCCGGCGCAGCTTGGCCGGGCTTTCTTCTTCAAGTGGTTTCTCACCGCCCGAACGTTCTTCGCCGGGAGCCGAAGCGGTGGTTTCGACCATGCCGGCACGCGGCACGTGCTGCCCGACCTGCCACAGCGAGGCCAGCAGCGACAGCAGGAGCAGCGCGCACAGGGCCACCGGACGCAGCGCATGGGAGCGCTGTGCGGTGATGGCCAGGTACGGATGGCGCGGTGCTTGCTGCACTGAAATCCCCAGGTGGAACGCGCGACCAGGTCAGCCGGGCGTCTTCGGGCGGGGATTGTAATTGGGAGTCGTTAGCTTGTGCAAATGAGAATTGATAGCAATTGACGAATATCAATTCTCATCGGATACCAGCGCACGGATGGCCGCGTGTACCGAGCCTGCCAGTTGTGGGCGGATCTGGGTCAAGAAGGAGGGACTGCCATGTGCCAATGCCTGTTGCAGCCAGTGCACGGCTTCATCGATGTTGCCGGCGGCCAGCAGCAACGAGGCGTGACTGGCCTGGCCGCGAAAGTCACCGGCCTGTGCCGAGCGCAGGTACCAGCCTGGAGCGGCGCCAGGGTCTGCTGCGACACCGCTGCCTTCCTCCAGGCAGCGCCCGACCAGATTCATGGATTTGGCGTGCCCGGCCTCGGCCGCCTGCAGGTACAGCGCGTAAGCGGCAGCTTCGTCGCGGCCTACGCCGCGGCCCGTGGCGAGCAGGTTGGCGAGGTTGTACATGCCCCAGTCGAGCCCGCTGTCGCTTGCCTTGCGATACCAGACCGCCGCCAGTTCGTGATTGACCGGCGTCCCCTGACCGAGTTCATGGCAGCGGCCGAGCATGTTCATCGCCACGGCCAGCCCGCCGTTGGCAGAGCGCTCGAACCAAGCCATTCCGGTGCCGGCATCCAATGTGCGGGCACGGCCTTCCATGCAGGCCTGCCCAAGCAGGAACTGCGCGACGGCATCGCCGTTCTGCGCGCGCTGCTCCAGCTCCTGCATCGCACTGTCAGGGTCATCGGCCAACTGCTGCAGCAACGTCTGCGGGTCGCGTACCGTGCTGCTCAAGCGTCTGCCCATTGTCGAAGCAGGTTGTGATACACGCCGGTCAGGCTGACCAGCGACGGGTGTTCGGGGTGATCCTGGGTGAGGCGGCGGATCGACATGTCCATGTCCCACAACAGCCGGCGTTGGCCATCGTCGCGCACCATGCTCTGGATCCAGAAGAACGATGCCAGGCGCGCGCCGCGCGTCACCGGCGTGACCTGATGCAGGCTGGTGCCCGGGTACAACACCATATGCCCTGCCGGCAGCTTCACCCGCTGGTTGCCGTAGGTGTCTTCGATGACCAGTTCGCCGCCGTCATATTCATCCGGGTCGGCCAGAAACAGCGTGGCGGACAGATCGGTGCGTACCGGCTGCGGATCGTTGGGCCGGCTGATGTGGTCGTAGCGGATCGCATTGTCCACATGGAAGCCGAAGGTCTGGCCTTCGCGATAACAGTTGAACAGTGGCGGAAATACCCGGCGTGGCAGCGCGGCAGCGAAGAATGTCTGGTTGCGGCCCAGTGCATCGAGAATCATCGAACCCAGGGCGCGTGCGGCCGGATCGGATTCGGGCAACTGCAGGTTCTGTTTGGCCTGTGCCGACTGATAGCCGGCCGTGGCCTTGCCGTCGGCCCAGCCCGCTTCCTGCAGGCGCTGGCGGGCCAGTGCCACCTGCTCGCGCGTGAGTACGTCGGGGATGTGCAGCAGCATGAGGTTTCCCTTGTGAGCAAAGCCCCCGGCCGGAGCCGGGGGCGGTGGTGCTCAGAACTTGAAGTTGAAGGTCAGGCTTGCCGAGCGGCCCGGTGCGATCGCTGCATAGTGCGAAGCATAGGCCTTGGTGAAGTACACCTTGTCGGTCAGGTTCTGCACGTTCAGCTGCAGGCTGTAGGTGTCATTGAAGGCATAGCTGGCCATCGCGTCCCATCGGGTGTACGACGGTACCCACTTGGTGTTGGCGGTGTTGCCGTAGACCTTGTCGACGTAGCTGGCGCCGCCACCGACCGTCAGGCCGCGTACGAACGACGGCGACCACGTGGTCCACACGTTGGCGCTGTGCTTGGCGGTATTGGGGAACGCGTTGCCGTTGAGCGGGGACGGCACGTAGGCGCCGTTGACCAAGGCAAAACCGTTGTCCTCAAGCTCTGCATCCAGGTAGGTATAGCCACCGAACACCTGCCAGCCTTCAACGATGGTGCCGCTGAAGCCGATTTCAGCACCCTTGACCTTCTTGCTGCCCGCGTTCTGGGTGGTGCCGGCGTCGTTGAGGACACGGGCATTGTTCATTTCGGTCTGGAAGATGGCGCCGGTCAGCGACAGGCGCTGGTCCAGCAGGTCCCACTTGGTGCCCAGTTCGATGTTGCGGCTGCGCTGCGGTGCCAGGTCCTTGATCGCGACGGTGATGCCGTCGGCGCCGTCGCCGGCGTCCATGCCCACCGGCGTGGACGAGGTGCCCCACGACAGGTAGACGCTGCCGTTGGCCGTCGGCTTGAACACCAGGCCAGCCTGGCCGTTCCAGAACGATTCGGCATTGCGCAGGTCATTGGTGCCGGCAGCAATGGCGGCCGGGGTCGGGGTGATCAGGCGTGCGTCGTAATCGTCAAAGCGGACGCCCAGGTTCAACAGCCATTGCGGGCTGAACTCCATGGTGTCGAACAGGTAGGCCGAACGGGTGCGGTTGGTCTGGCGCACATCCTGTGCCGGGTTGCTGCGGGTGACGGTATGCGAGGCCGACCACGGATCATGCGGCGTCGGATTGGCGAAATCGGTGCAGTTGTAGCCGGTGCCGGCACCGGTGGTCGGGCAGCTGGTGGTACCGGTGATCGGATTCCAGGTGCCGTTCTTGCCGTTGACCAGGCCAATGTCGTACGTGCCGCGGCGGGTCTTCTCTTCCGAGTACTCGATGCCGGCATTGATGTTGTGCTTGATCGCGCCGGTGTTGAACTCGCCGGTCAGGCTGGTCTGGTTGATGAAGCTCTCGGTGCGTGCCGCGCGGGCATTGGTACGGCGCCACAGGGTGCCGTACAGGTTCGGGTTGCCCTTGCTGTCATCCGGCTGGGTCCACAGATAATCGTTGGTGGTACGGCCGAAGCGGGCCACGTTGCGGGCGGTGAATGCACCGAACTCGTGGGACAGGTTGGCGGTGGTGATGTCGGCCTTGGTTTCCTGGAAGTCGCGGTCAACCAGGCCATAGAAATTGTTGCGGTCCGGCACGATCGGGCTGCCGTCGCCGTTCTTGGACACATTGGCGCCGCTGGTGAACGGGTTGTTGTACGGGAAGCCACCGGCGTCGGGCAGATCGTCGGTTTCCATGTGGTAATGGCCCAGGGTGAACTGGGTCGGGCCATTCAGGCCCCAGGCAATGGAGGGTGCGATGCCCCAGCGGCTGACGTTGACTTCATCGCGGCCGGCGATGTCGCTGTCGTGCTTCATCACGTTCACGCGCGCGGCAATGCCGTCGCCGATCACGGCATTGGCGTCGACCGTGGCGCGCTGGTAGCTGTCCGTGCCCAGGCCGACCGAGCCCTGCACGAAGTCGCGCAGCTTCGGGGTCTTGCTGACCAGGCTGATGCTGCCGCCGGCCGAACCGCGGCCGCTGTAAGCCGAGCTCGGCCCCTTCACTACTTCGATCTGCTCGATGGCGAACACTTCGCGGGTCTGGCTGCCGGCATCGCGCAGGCCATCGACATAGATGTCCGACTGCGAATCGAAGCCACGGATGAAGGGACGGTCACCGGTGGGGTTGCCGCCTTCGCCCGCGCCGAAAGTGATGCCCGGCACGGTGCGCAGGGCGTCGAGCAGGGTGGTGGCGGCAGTCTGCTCGATGATCTGCTGGGAGATCACCGACACCGACTTGGGCGTATCCAGCAACGATGCGGTGAACTTGGAAGATTGCAGGCGCGCCTGTTCGGCATGGACATCAACCGCATCCAGTTCGGTGGCCTTGCGCTGTTCGGCACCGCTGTCAGCAGTGTCGGGCGCGGCGTGGGCGGCCAGCGGGGCCATGGCAAGCAGCAGGGCGGAGGTCAGCGGGGTACGCACAAGGGTCATGAGGGGGCTCGAAGGCAAACAGAAAGAAGGCATCGGCGCAGCAGGCGGACGCAAAAGGAAGAGACGTAACAGGCGAATCGGCTGCACCCGGGACGGGCGCAGCGGAAGACAGCGCAGGACTCAGGCCAGCGGAGGGGCGTGGCCGGGATTCAGCAGCAGATACGGCGCCGGCGGATAACGGTGCGACCGTTCTAGGGCATGCTGGAGCAGCGTGTCGGCGGCGGCAGCCACGAACATGCGGGCCGGCGCTGCCACGGGGGCGGTCGTCGGCGGGGCAGGAGTGTCGACAGGGCGTTGGCGCGCGCTGCGGAAGGATTCGGCGCCCGATTCAGCAATGGCGACAAGATCAGGCAGATCGTCCGGGTGACCCCGGTCGGGGCTGACCAGCACCGGGGCTTGCGCCGCCGATGCGAGGTGGGCCGTGACCGGCTGGCCGTGGCCCAGCATCGCCCAGGCCAGCAGCATTCCGAACACCAGCATCAGCCACGGCAAACGCTGCCGCACGAAGGCGGTCGGTCGCTGAATGGCCATGGCGGGCGGGTTGGGCATGGAATGCAGGGGTACGCGAAGGCATTGCGGATGCAATGGATGCGCATCTTATTGAGAATTGTTTGCGTTATCAATATTGAGAAATAACGGCGCCCGTCCGCAAAGTGGCTGATCAGGGCAGGCCAAATGCGCCTGCCGGCGGGGATGCCGCACTCAGTCGCGCACGCGGTCAGCGGCGGAGGCGGCTGTGTGCCGAGCTGGCAGCTGGCCGTGGAAACACCGACGCCCCTTGCGGGGCGTCGGGTGAAGCGTTGATCGCAGGCCGCCTGACTCAGTCGCGGTCGTCGCGTGACCAGATGCCGCCGTGTTCCCGCTTGACCGGGAACTTGGGTACCGGCGAGTAGGCGGGGGCGCACAGGGCGCGGCCATCGCGGATGTCAAAGCGGGCGCTGTGCAGGATGCATTCGATGCTGCCTTCGACCGGGTCGATCACGCCGGAGGACAGTTCAAATTCCTCATGGCTGCATTGGTCTTCCAGCGCATACAACTCGCCATCCAGGTTGAACACGACCAGCGGCGTGCCGGTGACTTCGTCGAACGCGCTCTTCATTTCGCCGGGCAGCAGTTCCTCGCTGGCGCAGATGAAGGTCCAGGTTTCGCTCATGCCGCAGTCCCCAGCGGCTTCTCCAGCACTTCGAACTGCAGGTCGTCGCGCTTGGGGAGGCCATAGCGGGCATCGCCGTACGGGAACGGCTTCTTGATGCCGGTGCGCACGTAACCACGGCGTTCATAGAAGGCGATCAGCTCATCGCGGCAGTCGATCACGGTCATCTGCATGGTCGGCAGCTGCCATTGCTCGAACGCATGACGCTCGGCCTGCTGCATCACCTGTTTGCCGACGCCGCCACCCTGGGCGGTGGGGCTGACGGCGAACATGCCGAAATAGCCATGGCCGTCTTCGTCGGCGACATGGCAACAGGCCTGCAACTGGCCATTCTGTTCGGCGATCAGGATGACGCTGCGTGGACGGTTGATGTCGGCCAGGATGCCGTCGGCATCAACGCGTTGACCATCCAGTAGGTCGGCTTCGGTGGTCCAGCCCACACGGGACGCATCGCCGCGATAGGCGGAGGTCACCAGTTCGATCAGGGCCGGGATATCGGTGGCGGTAGCGGTACGGAAGGTCAGCTCGTTCATGCTCGCATTCTAGAACGGCGGGCGCCGACCGGGAGGTGCTGGATGCGGAACCGGCGGGAAGTCCGTTCACTTGGCCATTTCCCAGCATGCCATTCCCGCCTGCGTGGAAATGACCATCTGAAAGTGTGTTGTGGTGTGCGGTATTCCGTCTCTCACCGCATGAAGAACTCCACCGGGAATGACAACTCCAGCGGCGCCCTGCGTTCGTCCGGCACGGCAGGCAACGGCGCGGCACGACGGAAAGTATCCAGTGCCGCCTGGTCCAGCAGCGTCGAGCCGGAGGATTGCTCCAGCGCCAATGCCAACAGGGCGCCATCGCGGGCCAGACTGACGCGGACGTGGGCGATGCCCTGCTCGCGGCGCGCGCGCGCGGCGTTGGGATAGCGGCGGTGGCGTTCCAGCTTGGCCATGACCCGGCCCTCCCAGCTGTCCTTGCCGGGGTCGGCGGCACTGGGGCCGGGCGGCAGTGGCGGGCTGGGTGGTGCCGCCGCGATGGAGGCTTCCTGCTGCTGCGGTGCCAGTGCCTGTTGGATCGGTTGCGGTGGCTGCGGCGGCGGAATCACCCAGCGTGCGTCGGTACGGGGCGGCGAGGGCGGTTGTGGCCTCGGTGGCTCGGGCTTCTGCTGCAGGGCCGAGGCGGCGGTGGAGGGTGTGGGGGCAATGATGTCTTCCAGCGGTTGTTCGGGTGCGCGCGGTGGCAGCATCACCAACTGCGTGCGCTCGCTTGGCTCGACCACCGGCAACGCTGGCGCCTGTGCGCGGCTCCACAGCAACAAGGCGAAAAGGCCGGCGTGGATCAGCACCGTCACTGTCGCCGCCACGCTGCGGATGCCGCGTTCGCTACCGGCATGGGTTTGAACAGGACCAATCCCGCGCGGCAACGGGCGCGTGAGCAGGTAGGCGGCGCAGGCGCTCATGCCGATGGCGACCGTGCTCCACAGCAGCAACGAGGGATGGGCGAAGTACCAGAACGTGGCGAAGCCCAGTGCCATGCCGCCGCAGGCAAAGGCCTTGGCGCGTGCCGACATCGCACCCTGTTCGCGCCACAGCCGCAACGGCGGGCCGAACTGCGGATGCTGCAGCAGCCAGCGCTCGAAACGCGGTGATGAGCGCCCGAAGCAGGCAGCCGCCAGAATCATGAAGATGGTGGTCGGCATCACCGGCAACAGCGCGCCGATGATGCCCAACGCCACCATCACCATGCCCAGCAGCAGATAACCCACACGCACGGCGCGGTGGCGTCGTGGCATGGACAGCGATGGTGGCGGCGCGAGCGTGGAGTCCATCTCAGTCGGTGAATGCCTGCTCGACATACCCGTGCACGCGCTGGAATGCCTGGGTGGCACCGGCCACCAGGCGTTCTTCCTGTTCGGCGTCCAGCGCATTGCCGTCCAGTGCGTCGGTGAAACGCCGCCAATGACGGGCACGGCCATCGGGATGTCCGGCCAGGTGACGGGCGCCATGCGCGGCATCCAGCCCGATGCGGGTGGCCAGCTTGAACAGGATGGCCGCGCCCAGGTTGGAGCCTTCGACCACGTACAGCCAGCCCAGTGCCGTTGCCGGATCAATGTCGTCGGTCAACGCAGAACCTTCATCCGCAGGCAATGGTTCGTCCAGGTCGAACAGGTCCTGCTCCAGTTCGCGCAACCGCTGGCGTTCGACCAGGTCCGGCAGCAGCGCCTGCAGCACCGGCAGCGAGTACAGCACCGCAAGATCGCGATGGAACCGGTACTGCACGCGCAGGAAGCGCCGGTAGTTGTCCAGCGAAGCGAACGGATCGCCGCGCATGATGCGCTGGTCCAACCGGTCATGCGTGCCGTGGGTGGCAGCCTTGAGCCGCCGGCTGCGGCTGGTTGCCAGGAGTGCGGGGGAATCAGACATGCAGGGTTCCTCAGAAGTTGACGGTAAAGCCCAGGCGTACGGTGCGACCTGGCGAGGGCATCAGGCCCAGCGTCATCGCGTCCATGTAGTAGCGGTCGGTGAGGTTGTCCACGCCCAGATCAAGCGCGACGTGGTCGTTGAGGCGGTAGTTGGCAAACACATCCACCAGCACGTACGAGCCCCAGTCCACCACCGGAATGATGTTGCTGGCGCGTGGCAGGGTCGGGCGGTTGCCGGTGTAGCTGACGCGGGTGCCGGCGGTCAGGCGCTGATCGAACTGATGCGTGCCCAGGGTCAGTGCACCGGACGCACGCGGCGGCACGTGATTGCTTGCGTAGCTGTCGGTGACACCGCCCGCATAGCAGGCCGGCGACCTGGTCGGATAGGCGCGGTCGCTGTGGCAGAAGTTGGTGTAGGTGTAATAGCTGCCGGACAGCTCGCCGAAGAAGCGTGGCGTGCGGTATTCGGCGCTGATCTCGTAGCCCTTGAAGTCGGCGTTGTCGATGTTCTCGATCACCGGTGCCGACACCCACCCTTCCAACTGCACGGTGGTGCGGGTCAGATAGTCCTTCACGTGGTTGTCAAAGTACGCCAGCTTCAGGCGCGCCTGGTCGCCTTCGGCAAACAGGCCATCGCGCATCAGGTTGATGCCGTACTCGCGGTTCTTGGCATGCTCCGGGCGCAGGTCCATGGCAAACATGCTGGGCACTGGGCCGGAGCTGGTTTCGAACAGGCCTGGCATGCGCAGCGCTTCGGCATAGCGGGCGTAAACCTGCACGCCCTCGAACGGGGTGAAGGTGATCGCCGCGATCGGCGTGTTGCCGCTGTCGCGGCCCTGCAGATGCACATCGGTATAGGTGATGGGCCGGCTCTGCGACGGCACGCGGGTGATCTCGCGGTCGTAGCTCTTGTAGCGGGTGTGGCGCAGTGCGGCGTCGAACTTGAACCAGTCCACCGGCACCCATTCGGCGCTGGCGAACGCGCTGCTTTCCTCACGCTTGGCATTGTTGCTGCTGAAGCTCTGCTTCGCGCTGATCGGATGCACGTCTTCCTTGCCGTGGGTGAAGCCGTACTGCAGGGCGAAGTCGCCCCAGCCGGTGATGAAGCGCGAGGTGTTGGTGGCATCGATGCCCCAACGCTCGGACTGGCGGTAGGTGGTTTCGATGTAGGTGAACTCCGGCGGCAATG
Organism: Stenotrophomonas humi; assembly: GCF_001431415.1. GTDB lineage: Bacteria > Pseudomonadota > Gammaproteobacteria > Xanthomonadales > Xanthomonadaceae > Stenotrophomonas > Stenotrophomonas humi. The sequence continues at coordinate 148,568 of NZ_LDJI01000011.1, forward strand.
CCGGGAACGAGTAGACGTTGCGGATGGTGTTGTCCAACGCGGTACGCCACGCATTGGCCTTGAAGTCGATCAGTTCGTTGGCCGGCTGCCAGCGGTAGCGCGCGGTCCAGGTATCGGCATCGACGTCACTGAGCGCCGACTGCAGCGCGCCTTCGCCGCGCAGGATCGCCGAGGGCATCAGCTCGCCGTAGCGGCTCTGGTACTTCATGCGGCCCACTTCCAGTGCCTGGTCGGGACTGGGTTTCCAGGTGACCTTGAGCAGCCAGGACTGGTTGTCCACCGAGGTATTGAGCACTTCCTCGCCGGCACGGAAGCGATTGAGGCCGTCGAAGGTAACGTTGGTGTACTCGACCCAACGGCCGCGGCTGTCGGTGGTACGGCTTACCGCGTAATGCGGCTCGGGCGCGCCCGGGCCGTTCTCACCGGCGAAGTAGTTGCCGGTCTTGCGACGTGCGTAGACGCCAACCACTTCGAACTGATCCCAGCGCTTGGCCACCGCCAGGCTGCCGCTGCCGCCGGCCGGGGTGCCAGTGGAGGGGCGGTCCATGCCGGTGTCATCTGCAAATTCGGTGGGCAGTTGCTGCACGGTGCAGGTGCGGCCGCCGCCGCAGGCGGTGAGGAAACGTCCGCCATTGCGCAGGCCACCCGTGGTGAAGGCCGGCGGTGGCGAGGTGCTGTTGTCGCTGAAGCCGCCCTTCAGGCGGATGCCCCAGTCCTTGTCGCTGCTGATGATGTCCTCGGCGTTCAAGGTGCGCATGCTGACCACGCCGCCGATCGCACCGACGCCTTCGGCACCGCTGCTGGGGCCCTTCTGGATATCGATGCCACCGATCATGTCCGGGTCGATGTAGCTGCGCCCGGCTACGCCGGCATAACCGCGATAGACGGTGACCTGCTGCTGGCTGCCGTCGATCACCACCGGCACGCGGTTGAAGCCCTGCATGCCGCGGATGTTGAGGTCCAGCGCGCCGGAGTTGCGGTTGTCGCCATTGATCACGCCGGCAACGCTCTTGAAGATGTCGCCGGCCTGGGTGCCGCGTGAGCGTTCGATCTGCTGCAGCGACAGATGCGCACCGGATTGTGGCGAGGCGTACGGGCGGTCGGCCGGGCTGACCCGGTCATCGCCCAGCTGGGTGCGGTTTCCCTGGTCACCCTGCACGCGCAGCGTGCCGATGCGTTCAACGCCATTGGCCGGCGCGCGCTGTACGGTCAAGGCACCGCTGGCGGTGGTGGCCAACTGCAAGCCGCTGCCCTGCAGCGCTTGTGCAGCCGCCTGTTCGATCGACAGGCGGCCGTTTACCGCGCCAGCGCGCTTGCCCTGCAGCAAGGATGGATCCACCGACAGCGTGCGGCCGGCCGCGGCCGCGATGCGGTTGAGGCTGGCACCGAGCGGGCCGGCGTCGATCTGGTAGTCGACCATTGCGCTGCTTGCGCCGTTGGCGTCTTGTGCGTGGGCAAACGGTGCGGCGCAGGCCAGCGACAGCGCCAAGGCCAGGCAGGAAGGGCGGAGCAGGGGGGAGGCGGACATCGATACGGCTTCCGAATAAGGGGTTCGGATAGGGATGTGTATCGACGGCGGGAAATCGGACACGTTCGCAACAACTATTTTCTGTCGATCAGGGTGACCGGCCCGTAGGACTGGATGGAAACCGGCAACGTCTCGGCCAGCGCAGCCAGAGTGCGCTGGCTTTCGTCCAGCGCGAACACGCCTTGCACACGCAACATTGCGGCGGACGGCGAGACCCGAAGGAACCCGCTGCGGTAGGGACGCAGGCGTTCCACCAGTTCCTGCAGCGGTGCGTTGTCGAGGCTGACGCGGCCATGCAGCCACTGGCTCAGCTGCAATGGATCGGTGCTCAGGGCGGTGATGCCGGTGGCGTCCACGCGTGCCGAATGCCCAGCCTGCAGGCGTAGCGCCTGCCCGTTGCTGTCCTGTATCAGTGCATGTTCGCCGAGCACGGTTGCGATGGTCCGGCTCTCGTCGCGCTCGATCATCAGCTGGCCCCGCAGCAGTGTCAGCTGCGCATGCAGCGAGTGCAGCAGCACCGGTCGCGGATCGGCGACGGCTTCCAGAAGGGCCCTGCCACGGCGCAGCCACAGCTGGCGGCGGACCCCATCGAATGCCGCGTCCACAGCGCTGCGCGCATCCAGGACCAATGAACTGCCATCGGTGAGCGCGAACCGACGGCGCTGCGCGGTGGCGGTGCGGAAGTCGGCACCGAGCTCGCGCAACGGGAACTGGCGGTCGGTCCACAATGCGGCGCCGCCGGCGGTCACGGCCAATGCCGCCAGCGAGCGCAGGGCTACGCGCCGTGATGGCCGCAACAGCAGCTCGCGGGCCTGTTGTTCCTGGCCGGGATGGCGCTGTGCCACGTCACGCAGGCGCTGGAAGCGCCCCTGGATTTCCTGCAGCTGCTGCCAGGCCTGACGATGTTCGGGCGCGGTATCGAGCCAGCGTTGCAACCGCTGTTGGCTGCCGCTGTCGGCAGTGCCGGACTGCAGCAGCACCATCCAGTCGATCGCGGCCTGCATGGCCACCTGCGATGCGTCCTGGCTCATGGATCGTTCGCCGTCTGCAGATCCTGCAGGCAACAGGTCCATGCCTGCCGTAGGTAACGGCCGACGGTGCGTACCGATACCCCGAGTTGCTGCGCGATCTGCTCGTGGCCCATGCCGTCGAGCTGGCTGTACAGGAAAGCTGCACGGGCAGGTGCTGGCAGCGACTGCATGCTGCGATCGACCAACAGCACCGTTTCAAGCAGCAACGCACGTTCTTCGGGTGAGGGCGAGAAGGCTTCGGGGCTGTGTCGTAGTTGCTCCAGCCAAGCGTGTTCCAGGTCGCGGCGCCGGCGCAGGTGGAACAGCAGGCGTTTGGCGATGGTGGTCAGGAACGCACGCGGCTCATCGATGCTGGCCAGCGGCGTGCGCGAGGCAGCTACCTGGGTGAAAGTCTCGGCGGTGATGTCCTCGGCATCCCAGCGGCATCGCATCTGGCGGCACAGCCGCGCCAGCAACCAGCGGTGGTGGTCGCGGAACAGGGCGGCGAGGGTGGTGGAGGACGCGGGGCTCATGCTTCTTGCAAATGCGAATTGTTCGCATTATTGCATGAGCATCCCGCTTCATGCCCAGTCCGCATCGTTCCAGCGGGGGGCTCATGTGTGCGGTTGGGCTCGAACCACAGCTACGCGCCCCTCTGCGCGGGCTGGGCTCAGAGACCGGCACTGGATGGTTGATGACGCATCATCCTGTCGAGGAAAGCGGAAATTTCCTCCCATGCCTTTGTCTTGTTGGCGGGGGAGCTGAAGCCATGCCCTTCATCATCGAAGTACACCTCGTCTGCTGGCCGGCCTGCCAGTGCGAGCATTCGGGCCATGCGCCGGCTGTGTTCAAAATCCACACGCGCGTCCTGTTTGCCATGAACCAGCATGACCGGTGTGGTCAGCACGTCATATCGATATAGCGGAGAGGCATCGCGCATGGTTGCCAGGTCCTGGTTGGGGTTGCCCATCAGCTTCTCGGCCAGTTGCCGGCCCTTTTCGCTGCGTGCGGCATCGCTGGCGGTGAAGAACAGCAGGCGGTCGCTGATGCCGGCGATGGACACCACACAACGGAACCGTGCAGGCCACCGCACCGCCGAGACCAGTGCCGAGTAGCCGCCATAGCTGGAGCCGACCACGCACATACGCTGTGAATCGATCGGGTGACCGGAAACGGCGAGCGTGATGGCTGCATCGATATCGTTCTCGATGCCACTGCCGTAATTGCGATGACCGGCTTCACGGAATGCACGCCCATAGCCTTCCGAGCCACGGAAGTTCACCCGCAGCACGGCATAGCCGTGTGAAGCCAGGAACTGCACTTCCGGATCGAAATGCAGGCTGTCAGCGACACCGATTGGGCCGCCGTGAGGGAACACCACCAGAGGGCGGGGGGCGTCGCCCGCCGGCAGGGTGAGGAAGGCTTCGACCTTGAGGCCGTCGGGCGCGGTGAAGCGGAGGGTCTGGGTGGGGGCGAAGGTACGTCCTGCCAACCACGGAAACAGCTCGCCGACCTGCGCTGCACGCCCCTGTGCCACGTTCAGGTGATACAGCTCCGGTGGCATGTCAGCGGAGTCCACGCGCAGGATCAGGTTCTGTCCGTCGCGGCTGCGCTCCACCAGTTCCACGGCACGGCCGGGGAATGATGCGGCGACCCGCTTGGCGATGGCGGCGTCGGCATCCTGGAAGTAATCGGTCAGCAACTGTCCGCTGCGGTAGTACTCGACACCGATGATGTTGCGCAGCTCATCGAACAGCGCCGCGCGGACGTCCGTTCCAGGCTGCGAATAGATCGTGCGGGTGATGGTGTGGCTTGCGACGTCGAATTCCACAAGGTCGCGCTGGGTGCGGCCTTTGTCGGTCAATGCGTAGATCCGGGAGGCGTCGGAGGAGAGTCCGATCGGGTCGAAATCGTTCTCGTCTGACAGGTTCATCACGTCCTCGAAACGGTCCCGCTCACGGCGTACCAGGATGTGGTCTTCGCCGCGGCGGACGATGCCCATGCGCAACCTGCCATCCCCATCGCTCAACCACCAGATGTCGTCCTTCAGTCCGGTATTCAACCGCTCGCGGAACTGCGGGCGGAACGCGTCAACTGCCGCTTTGCTGGCGACATCCATCCGATGCACCATCAGTTCGTTGTCGCGCGTATAGCTGGCGAACAGGATGTTGTCCGGGCGCGCTGGGAGCTGGTCGAGTACCTTGCCCCGCAACGGTATCTGGTAGGTGGAAAAGGAACGCTTGCCCTGCGTATCCATCGGCATGCGCACTACGGTGACACGATGGGTGCCATCGGAGAGGCGCACCGAAACCAGCAATGTCTGGTCGCTGGTCCAGCGCAGGCTGTCCAGCGGCAGATCGGCCGAGGCGAGTTGGACGACCGAGTTGTTCTGCAGGTCGATCAGGTCCAGATTCCATTTTCCTGATGCCTGGCGGATCTGCTGCACCAGCAAGGTGCCGGCGGGGTTGAGGCTGGTGGCGATGATGCTGGAATGACGCCACCAGGGAGCGCCAGCATCTTCCTGTTTCTCCGGCTCCTTCGGTGTATTTGCAGTGCCGGTGTTGGTGACGGCATCAGCAGGCGGTGGCGTCTGTGACGCGGCGATGCCTTTGTAGAACGCAGGGAATGGATCGGGGTAATGGCCTGAGTAGTTGAGCGCGTACTGACCGTAGATTGCAGGATGGTTGCGCTGAAGCCAGTTGATGGCGGCCAGACCGCGGTTGGAACGGCGGATGTCGGCACGCCAGTACGAGGTGGGCCGGAACACCAGATCGCCTGGATAGGCAATGGCACCGGCATCGACGTCGAATTCGAATTCCTTGTCGCTGCTCAGTTGGTAGCGCAGCCCATAGACCAAGGACAGTTCACGCCATTCGTAACGGCCAACCGGCGCCACATACAGGCGGTAGTTCTGACCGCTGACGAGGCCGGACATGGTGCCGTCGCCCCACACTTTGCCATCGCGGTTGAGGCGTACCTGATGCAGGTCGATGTTGGTGTCCACGGCGACCAGCACGAAGCCTTCGCCGGGCTTGAGCGTGGGTACCTGGCCGGGTTTCACCGGTGCCATTGCCGCCCATGCCAGACAGGGCCAAAGCATGGCTGCCAGTACCCATGACCGCGCCAAATCACGTAGCTTGCCTGCGCTCATAGGCCCCCCTGCGCGTGGATTTGGCTGGGAGGCTGTCACAGTTGCGAAAGGGCGGCAAGAATGCCGCCCGTGTTGCCGATCACCCCAGCAGGGCGCGCACCTTCTTCAACGCAGCCATGAACGACTCGATCTCTTCGTGCGTGTTGTAGAACGCGAGCGAGGCGCGGCAGGTGGCGGCGACGCCGTAGTACTGCAGCAACGGGTGTGCACAGTGCTGGCCTGAGCGGACCGCCACGCCCTGCAGGTCGAGCAGGGTGGCCAGGTCATGTGAGTGCGCGCCTTCGACCAGGAACGAAACCACTGCGGCCTTGTGCGGCGTGGTGCCGAAGATGCGCACGCCCTCGACGCGCTGCAGTTCTTCGGTGAAGTGAGCCAGCAATTCCTGCTCGCGCGCTTCGATGTGGTTGCGACCCAGTTCTTCCAGGTAGTCCACCGCCACGCCCAGGCCGATGAAACCGGCGATGTTCGGGGTGCCGGCTTCAAACTTGTGCGGGGCATCGTTGAACACGGTGCCGTCGAAGCTCACTTCCTTGATCATCTCGCCGCCACCGATGAACGGCGGCATTTCCTGCAGCAGCTCGCGGCGTGCCCACAGCGCGCCGGTGCCGGTTGGGCCGCACATCTTGTGGCCGGTGATGGCGTAGAAATCGCAACCAATGGCCGTCACGTCCACGCTCAGGTGCGGGGCAGCCTGCGAACCATCGATGACGGTGACGATGCCGCGCTTGCGCGCTTCACGGCAGATTTCGCGCACCGGGTTGATGGTGCCGAGCACGTTGGAAACGTGGGTCAGCGCCAGCAGCTTCACTTCCGGGGTCATCGCCGCGTGCAGCGCGTCCATGTCCAGGCTGCCGTCGGGGCTGATCTCGGCCACACGGATGGTCGCGCCGGTGCGCTGGGCGACCAGCTGCCACGGCACGATGTTGGCATGGTGCTCCATGCGCGAGACCAGGATCACGTCGCCGGCCTTCAGCCGCGGCAGTGCCCACGAATACGCGACCAGGTTGATCGCGAAGGTGGTGCCGCTGCACAGCACCAGCTCATCGCTGCGTACGTTGAGGAAGCGCGCCAGCTTGGTACGTGCGCCTTCGTAGGCGTCGGTTGCCTCGGTGCCCAGCGCGTGCACCGCACGACTGACGTTGGCGTTGTAGCGGCGGTAGAACTCGTCCACCGCGCCAATCACCGACAGTGGCTTCTGCGCGGTGTTGGCATTGTCGAAATACACCAGCGGCTTGCCGTTGACTTCCCGCATGAGCAGCGGGAAATCGGCGCGCACGCGCTCCCAGTCGGGAGCGGTGGCCGAAGGGTGGATCGGACGCGGTGAAGAGAGGTTCATGCCATGCCAGCCTGTTGCAGTGCCTGGTCCAGATGGCGGGCCAGCTTCTCGGTGAGGATGCCTTCCACGGCCGCCAGCGGTTCGTGGCAGAACGCGGCGCTCAACATGGCGCGCGCCTGCTCGGCCGGTACGCCACGCGAGCGCAGATAGAACAGCGCATTGGCGTCGAGCTGGCCGACTGTGGCGCCGTGTGCGGCCTTGACCTCGTCGGCATCGATCACCAGCGTCGGCTGGGTGTCGATTTCGGCATCGGCCGAGAGCAGCAGGTTCTTGTTGGACAGGTTGGCGTCGGTGCCGTCTGCACCTTCGCGGATGTTGATGCCGCCATGGAACACCACGCGGCTGCGGTTGGCGGCCACGCCACGCCACACCAGCTCGGCGCTGGTATCGCGTGCGATGTGTTCGATGCCCAGGCGGGTGTCGATATGACGGCGGCCGGTGCCCAGCAGCACGCCGTTGGCGACCAGCTTGGCGTTGTCGCCTTCCAGTCGCACGTTCAACTCGTGGCGGCTCAGTGCGGCGCCCAGCTCCAGATCGATGCGACGGTACTGTGCATCGCGTGCCAGCACCGCGTCGGTGCGCAGCAGGCTGGTCGCACGCGGGCTGTCGGCCTGCACGCGGGCATGCGAGAGCACGGCGTCCTGCGCCAGATGGACGTGCACCAGCGTGTTGTCCAGGTGCGCGCTGTCGCCGGACTGCAGGTGGTGTTCCACCAGCCCCAGCGAGGCGCCACGGCGCAGCTCGATGAAATGGCGGTGGTGCCAGGCGCGGTCGCTTTCATCCGGCGCGCTGACAAACACCAGGTGCAGCGGCGTGGCGCTGCTGATGCCAGCTTCCACCTGCACCAGCACGCCTTCATCGGCGAGCGCGGCATTGAGCTGGGCGAAGATCTCTTCGGCGCGGTTGAAGCGGCGGCCGAGGAAGCGGGTGGCGTCCGGTGCGTCCTTCAGCGTGGCCGACAGCGTGCGTACCTGCACGCCGGCATCCAGCCCGGCCAGGTCGCTATGCGCATCGCTGGGGCGGCCATTGACGAACACCAGGCGCGGCGCCGGGATGTTGGCCAGCAGCGCGGCGTCGATGGTCAGCGCCTGCAACGGTGCGGCACTGAAGCTGCGGCGTTCGAGCTGGCGCAGTGAGGTGTACTTCCACGCTTCGTTGCGGGCGGCGGGCAGGCCGGTCTGCAGGGCCGCTTCGAGCAGCTCGGCGCGCTCGTTGCTGCCGCAGAAGCCCTTTGCCAATGAATCGAGCAGGGCAGTCATTACTTGGCCGCCTCGCGCACCACGCGGTCCTTCAGGAAATCGTAGCCGTGCGCTTCCAGCTCCAATGCCAGTTCCGGGCCGCCGGTCTTGACGATGCGGCCGTCGGCCAGCACATGCACCACGTCCGGCTTGATGTAGTCGAGCAGGCGCTGGTAGTGGGTGATGACCAGGAACGAGCGGTCAGGCGAACGCAGTGCGTTGACGCCATCGGCCACGCTCTTGAGTGCGTCGATGTCCAGGCCCGAATCGGTTTCGTCCAGGATGGCCAGCTTCGGCTCCAGCACGGCCAGCTGGAAGATCTCGTTGCGCTTCTTCTCGCCACCGGAGAAGCCTTCGTTGACGCCACGGTGCAGCAGCTCGTCCTTCAGGTGCAGCACGGCCAGCTTCTGCCGGACCAGCTTGAGGAATTGCATCGAGTCCAGTTCTTCCTCACCGCGCGCCTTGCGCTGTGCGTTGAGCGCGGCGCGGAGGAAGTAGGTGTTGTTCACGCCGGGGATTTCCACCGGGTACTGGAACGCCAGGAACAGGCCGGCAGCAGCGCGTTCTTCCGGCGCCAGCTGCAGCAGGTCGCTGCCTTCGAACTGCACCAGGCCTTCGTTCACGTCGTAGCCTTCGCGGCCGGCAAGGACATTGCCCAGCGTGGATTTGCCGGCGCCGTTGGGGCCCATGATGGCGTGGACTTCACCGGGCTTCACGTCCAGCGACAGGCCCTTGAGGATTTCCTTGTCGCCGATGCTTGCGTGGAGGTTTTCGATCTTCAGCATGAGGGTGCGGTCTTCAATAGGTAGGGGGCAGGGCGATCAGAGATCGCCTTCGGCGCGGTCGATGAAGGTGGCGCGCAGCCATTGGGTGCGCTGCCGGGTCAGGTCGGCCTTGGCGGCGGAATACAGCATCGGGTACATCGAGCCGTACAGCACGCGCGGGTTCTCGTCCTTGCCGACCGGGTAGCGCGCTTCGATGTCGGCATCGCGCAGCGGGATCCACAGGCGCTGGGCCGCGCGCAGTTTTTCGATGGCCACCGGCTGGCCCTGCAGTTGCTGCATCACCTGCCGGTACACGGCATTGAGTTCGGTGTCGGCGGCGCTGGCCTGCTGGGCCGCGCAGTCGTTGATTTCCAGCTGGGTGCGGGCGTTGTCACAGGCCTTGCCGGGTGACGCGGCGGAGGCGGCGACCGGCAGCAAGGCCAGCAGGAGCAATGACAGGCGGCTCATCCGACCGACCCTTCAAGCGACACTTCCAGCAGCTTCTTGGCTTCCACCGCGAACTCCATCGGCAACTCCTTGAACACCTGTTTGCAGAAGCCGTCCACGATCATCGACACCGCGTTCTCCTGGTCGATGCCGCGCGTGCGGCAATAGAACATCTGGTCGTCGGAAATCTTGGACGTGGTCGCCTCGTGCTCGACGGTGGCGCTGGGGTTCTTCACCTCGATGTAGGGGAAGGTGTGGGCGCCGCACTTCTTGCCGATCAGCAGCGAATCGCACTGGGTGTAGTTGCGCGCGCCATCGGCCCCGGCAGCCACCTTGACCAGACCGCGATAGGTGTTCTGGCCGCGGCCGGCGCTGATGCCCTTGGAGATGATCTTGCTCTTGGTGCGCTTGCCGATGTGGATCATCTTGGTGCCGGTGTCGGCCTGCTGGCGGTGATGGGTCAGCGCCACCGAGTGGAACTCGCCCACCGAGTCATCGCCCAGCAGCACGCAGGACGGGTACTTCCAGGTGATCGCCGATCCGGTTTCCACCTGGGTCCAGGTCACCTTGGAGCGTGCGCCACGGCATTCGGCACGCTTGGTGACGAAGTTGTAGATGCCGCCGACGCCGTTCTCGTCGCCCGGGTACCAGTTCTGCACGGTCGAATACTTGATCTCGGCATCTTCCAGCGCGACCAGCTCGACCACCGCGGCGTGCAGCTGGTTCTCATCGCGCATCGGCGCGGTGCAGCCTTCCAGATAGGACACGTACGCCTTGTCCTCGCAGATGATCAGGGTGCGCTCGAACTGCCCGGTGTTGCTGGCGTTGATGCGGAAGTAGGTGCTCAGCTCCATCGGGCTGCGCACCCCGGCCGGCACGAACACGAAACTGCCGTCGGAGAACACGGCCGAGTTGAGCGCGGCGAAATAGTTGTCGCCCACCGGTACCACGGTGCCCAGGTACTTGCGCACCAGCTCCGGGTATTCGCGGATGGCTTCGGAGATCGAGCAGAAGATCACGCCCTTGTCGGCCAGCTCCTTGCGGAACGTGGTGCCGACGGAAACCGAGTCGAACACCGCGTCCACCGCCACGCCGGCCAGCTTGGCCCGCTCATGCAGCGGCACGCCGAGCTTGTCGTAGGTGTCCAGCAGCTCCTTGGGTACCTCGTCCAGCGACTGGTACTTCGGGCCCTTGGGCGCGGAGAAGTAGCTCAACGCCTGCAGGTCGATCGGCTCGATCTCCAGCTTGGCCCAGTTCGGCTGCTGCATGGTCAGGAAGTGGCGGTAGGCGTCCAGGCGCCACTGCGTCATCCACTCCGGTTCTTCCTTCTTGGCTGACAGAGCGCGGATGACATCCTCGTCCAGGCCGGGCGCGAACGAGTCGGATTCGATGTCAGTGACAAAGCCCGCCTCGTATTTGCGACCCAGCTGTTCGTGGATCTCACGGTTCGGAGTGTCGGCGATGCCGACATTTTCAATGGTTTCGGTGGCCATGGGGCTGCCTACTATGGTTCAGGAGACGACGTCGACGCTGATGCGGCGACGGTCGGCAAGCGGTAAGGGGTGCAGCATCTGGGCGAGGGTGACCGCGCGCAGGGCGTCGCTGACAACATCGTTGATGAGCCGCCAGTTCGAGCGCACGCCGCATTGGCTGGCGATCCCGCAATGACTCTGGCCCTGGCTGCATTCGGTGATCGCCAGTGGGCCTTCCATCGCCTCGACGATCTCGATCAGGGTGATCTCGCTTGCCGGGCGGGTCAGGCGGTAGCCGCCGCGCACGCCACGCAGGCCTTCCACCAGCCCGGCCTGGGCCAGGGGCTTGAGCAACTTGCTGACGGTCGGTGGCTCCAGCCCGGCCGCTTCGGCCAGCTCGGTCGCGCTCAACACCTCGTCCGGCCGCGCGGCGAGCACGGTCATGACAACGGTTGCGTAATCGGTGAGCTTGGTGACGCGGAGCATTTTGGCAGGGGGGTAATCAATGCGGACCAAAATTGTACGCTTTGCTGGCGTCTGGTCCAAGTTTTCCTGTTCAGGTGGGGCCGGGAGCGGGGAATGGGGAGTGGGGAATGCGTGTGCGGTGTGCGCTGACTTCTCTTTGCACCATCACTACTTAGACACTGCTGCCTGTTCCCCGCTTGAGCTGTATGGGCGAGAATCCCCGCTTCCCATTAGATTCCGGCCAGATACATGCCCAAGAAGATCCAGGCACGCAAATCCTCCATCCACGGCAACGGCGTGTTTTCGCTGGCGGCCATCAAGAAGGGTGAGCGTGTCATCGAGTACAAGGGCAAGCGCCGGAGCCACGAAGAAGTGGACGCCGACGATACGGGCGACGTGGAAAGCGGGCATACCTTCCTGTTCACGCTCAACGATGAGTACGTCATCGATGCCAACCACAAGGGCAACGACGCGCGCTGGATCAACCACAGCTGCGACCCGAACTGCGAGGCGATGATCGAAGAAGTCGAAGGCGACGACCGCACCGCCGACAAGGTGTTCATCGAAGCGGTGCGCGACATCAAGCCCGGTGAAGAGCTGACCTACAACTACGGCATCACCCTGGCCGAGCGCCACACCGCGCGCCTGAAGAAGATCTGGGAATGCCGCTGTGGCTCCCCCAAGTGCACCGGCACCATGCTGCAGCCGAAGCGCTGATGGAGCGGGGAGCGGGAGCGCTGACAGGGGCCGGGGAATGATGGTGCAGCGTGCACCATCATTTCCAATTGCTTGTTCCCCAATCCCCGCTTCCGGTCAGTTCCCCAGCAGACCCTGCGGCACAAAGCTGCCCAGGTTCTGATTGAAGGTCACCGCGATGCGTCCGTTCTCGATGCCCACCGACTGTACCTGCAGCACGCCCATCACCTTGGCGATGGCCGGGTCGATCTTGTAGATCGGCTCGCGGCGCGCGTAGTCGGCCAGCCAGCTGTTGAGCAGGCTGCGGGTGCTGGCATCGATCTCACCGCCGGCCATGGCCGGGCGGAAGTTGTCGACCGTGGGCTGGTCCAGATGGAAGCCCTGCGTCTGCGGGTTGTAGCGCAGGCCGCTGCTGATCTGGACGTTGCCCACCGGCACCGACGAACCACCGGCCGCCATGGCCAGGTCGAAACCCAGATCCAGACGTCTGCCCTGCGGCAAGGCCAGGTGCGGTTGGCTGACGGTAAGCGCCAGCAGGCCGCCCAGCGCCTTCTGGGTACGTGGGAAACTGCCATCCAGGTATTGCTGCACGTCGGCGGCACCCACCGTCAGTTGCCTGCCTTGCACCTGCGGTGCGGCGTGGGCAGTGGTGGCCAGGGCCACGCAGGCGATGGCGGGCAGGATCAGGTGGCGCAGGTTCATCGGAGCGGCTCGCGGCAATGGCGGGTATGGATGCGCACGATAACCGGAACCGGTGAATGCTCAGTTAGCAGCGGCGCAATGTCGCCACCAGCGGTTCATTCTTTGCCGCGCAGTCCGTCCAGCTTGTGCAGCAGCTGATCCAGTTCCGGCTGCAGCGTGGCCAGCGGACTGTCGGCGCGCACCGATGCTTCTGCCAGGGCGGTGAGCAGGCCGGTGACCACCACGAGGCTGGCGTCGTCGTTGCAGGACAGGCGGCGCAGGCGCTGGGCCGATTCAAATTCGCGCATCCAGCTGTGCTGGCTGTGCTGTTCGAACTCGATGCTGCAGCGGCCGGTGCACTGCTGGCCGTCGGTTTCGATGGGAGTGACGCTGATGCGATAGCGATGCTTGCTGCGGGTCATGGCGGCATCGGGACGTTGGGGGAGGGCTATCACCATAGGCGCGCCCATGCGCCGGTACGAGGCGTCGAACCAACACGCTGTGTTCCAGTGTTTCCGGAACAATGCCGATGGAACGCTGCGGCCCATGGGAGCGTTTTCGGCAATGACCGAGCTGGCCGCTCCGAGCCCACCCGGCAACTGATCTTGCCGGGAATACCCTCGCCGAGCAGGGCGCTGCTCGGCCGGAGCGGGCGCAAAAAAAAAACGGGACGGCAATGCCGTCCCGTTTCGTCCGCCACAAGGGGCGCGCTGATTAGAGCGCGGCGTCCTTGAGCTTCTTGAGCGGGCGAACCTTCAGCTTGGTGGTGGCCGGCTTGGCGGCGAACCACTGCTCTTCCTTGGTGAACGGGTTGATGCCCTTGCGCTTCGGCTTGGCAGCAACGCTGACGGTGGTGATCTTCAGCAGGCCCGGCAGGGTGAAGCTGCCAGCGCCCTTCTTGTTGATCGAAGCGGCAACGGCGCCTTCCAGGGCGGCGAACACGGCGCGCACGTCCTTGGCAGCAACGCTGGTGGCTTCGGCGATATGTGCAACCAGACCCGACTTGGTCAGGGCTTCCTTGATCGGCTTCGGTGCTGCCGGCTTTGCGGCGGCCTTGGTGGCGACTTTCTTCACTGCCTTCTTCGGGGCAGCCTTTTTAGCGGTCTTTGCCATGATTTCCTGTTCCATTGAACGGTTGGTTGTTTGGTCGTGCCGACCCCGTCGGCAAGCGAAATGTAGGGCATGAATTGCATGCCGCCAATAGGCAATCGATAAAAAACCCCATAAAAATTGCTTCTGAGTACCTTGTCGTCCCGCAGGGATGGCGAAAGTGGCATGAAAACAGCACTTCCGAGCGGGTATCCAGGCGCTTGTCCCGGTGTGTCCGTTTGCATGGCCATGTACCGGTCGTGCCGCACAATGCGCTAACAGGTGGTGCTCTAAGCTGGCCCCGTGTCTACCAACAGGAGTCGTTCCATGGGTATTTCGCGCCACGCTACCGCACATTGGGAAGGGGACCTGAAGTCCGGTCAGGGCCGTTTGAGCACGCCACAAAGTGGTTTGATGGAGAACACGCGATACGCCTTCAACAGTCGCTTCGGCGACGAGAAGGGCACCAACCCGGAGGAGCTGATCGCTGCCGCGCATGCCGGCTGCTTCACCATGGCGCTGTCGGCCAAGCTGAGTGAGGCCGGCTTCCCGCCCACGTCGCTGGACACACGCGCCGATGTCGACCTGTCGATGGACGGTGGACCGCAGTTGTCGCAGATCCGGCTGAAGGTGAAGGCGGTGGTGCCGGGGCTGGACGAGACCAGGTTCCGCGCAATTGCCGATGACGCCAAACAGAACTGTCCGGTGTCCAAGGCGCTCAGTGCGGTGCCGGTCAGCCTGGAAACCGAGTTTTCCGCCTGATTCATGCGTTGGACGGGCGTACCCTGCGGGGCGCGCCCGTCCGGTTCAGGCGGGTTTCACCCGATGCGCCTGAGCATCGCCACATTCCAACCCGAGTGATCCTTCCGCCATGCTTCGTTCGCTGCCTTTTGCCGGTGTTCTGATCCTGGGCGGACTGACCGCTTTCAACGCCTCTGCCCAATGTTACGACGATGGGCAATACCGCCCGGACCCGCGCTACGACGACGGCCAGTACCGTCCGGGCAACCCGCAGAATGACAACGGGCCTGCCTACGACTACGCCCGCGTGGTGCGGGTGGACCCGATCATCGTCGGCGGCGACCAAGGGCGCGGTGAGCGCTGTTACGAGCGCAGCGACGTTGATTACGTCCAAGGCAATAATGGCAACGGCTATCGCAACGATGGCTATGTGGACCGTGGCTATGACAACGGCAGCTATCAGCGCGGTGGCAACGAATCCGGGCGGCAGATCGCCACCGTGATCGGGGGGCTGGCCGGCGCGGTCCTCGGCAGCCGCATCGGGGGTGGCGATGGCCGCTACATCGGTACGGCGGTCGGCACCCTTGCCGGCGGTGCCGCCGGGCGTGCCATCTACGATGCCAACAATCGCACCCAGCAGTACCGCCGCGGCGATGTGCGGGTGTGCGAGCCAAGCGGCTACGGCAGCGAGAGCGAGCGGGTTGACGGCTACGACGTCACTTACGAGTACGCCGGCCGCGAGTACCGCACGCGTCGCGACTACCACCCCGGCGAACGTATCCGGGTGCGCGTGGACGTCAGCGCCGACTGATACCGAGGTCAGGCTCGCACCTTCATGGTTTGTCACGCCTGCGCGATGACGGCATAGTCGCCGCACATCCTGTTCGGGAGTGCCTGCAATGCGTCGTGTCGCCTGTCTTGCCCTGTTGCTTCCCTGCCTGCAGTTGAGCCCGGCCCACGCCGAGGTGCGGGTTCTGGTGGCCGATACCATCCGCACCGGAGATCCTGCCCAGCCTGTGGTCGGCGCCCTGGCCTGGGATACCGATAGCGGCAAGCTGCTGGATGCAGGCAGTGCCGAAGCCATGCTGCAACTGTATCCCGATGCGCCACGCATCGACCTCGGCGAGGCCACTGTGGTGCCCGGGCTGATCGACGCGCACGCGCACCTGGTCTATCTCGGTGACGCTTTGGCGCAGGCGGACCTCTCCGGTGCGCGCAGCCGTGCGGAGGTGGTGGCGCGGTTGCAGGCGTTCGAGAAGAACCTGGCGCCGGGCGAATGGCTGCTGGGCGGCGGCTGGGACCAGAACCGCTGGGACGACACCGCGTTCCCGACCGTTGCCGACCTGGATGCGGCCTTCCCGGATCGCCCGTTGTACCTGGACCGCATCGACGGCCACGCCGGCTGGGTCAACAGCGCGGCGCTGCGTGTGGCGGAGAAGGGCGGCAAGTCATTGAGCGGTGACTGGCAACCGGAAGGCGGGCGCATCATGCGTGATGCCGCCGGCAAGCCAACCGGTGTGCTGGTCGATGGCGCTTCGACGCTGGTCCGGTCGCACATTCCCCCCTTGCAGGATGCGGCCCGCGAGAAGCGCCTGGCAGCCGCGCTGCAGATGGCGGTCAGCAATGGCCTGACCGGCGTGCACGACATGGGCGTGTCACGTGAGGACCTGGCGTTGATGAAGCGTCTGGCCGACCAGGGCAAGTTGCCGCTGCGCATTGATGCCTATGCCAACGGCAACCAGGACGCGCTCGACGACCTGTGCAGAAGTGGTCTCTACACCCATGCCGGCGGGCGGTTGCAGATGCATGGCGTGAAGCTGTTCATGGATGGCGCACTGGGCAGCCGCGGCGCGGCGATGTTGGCCGACTACAGCGATGATCCGCACAACCATGGCTTGCTGATGACTTCGCCGGAGGAATTTGAAACGGCGGTGCGCAAAGCCGACGGCTGCAAGGTGCAGGTGGCAACCCATGCCATCGGTGATCGGGGCAACCGCATCGTGCTCGATACTTACGAAAAGGTGCTGGGCGCGCGCAAGGACAGTGATCATCGCTGGCGGGTGGAACACGCGCAGGTGGTGTCGCTGGAGGACATCCCGCGCTTTGCCAAGCTCGGCGTGATCGCCTCGATGCAGCCGACCCACGCGACTTCGGACATGGGCTGGGCCGAACAGCGGGTTGGGCCGGAGCGGGTCAAGGGGGCATACGCGTGGCAGCGCTATCTACACAGTGGTGCGCGGCTGGCGCTGGGATCGGACTTCCCGGTCGAGCAGGTCGATCCGCGGCTGGGCCTGTATGCGGCGGTGACCCGGCAGGACCGCGAAGGTCAGCCGCCGGGTGGCTGGCAGCCGGAACAGCGTCTGAGCGCTGAGGAAGCGTTGCGTGGTTTTACCAGCGATGCCGCGTGGGCTGGTCATGACGAGGCCGAGGTCGGCACCCTGGCGCGCGGCAAGCGCGCCGATTTCGTGGTGCTGGATCGCGACCCGTTGAAAGTCGCCGCCGACCAGCTTGATGACCTGAAGGTGCTGTCGACCTGGGTGGATGGCGAGCCGGTCTACATGGCGCCTACGCCGGAGGACTGAAGGAGGCGATTATGGAGTTGTCAAACAAAGGGTTCCATTTCGATTTGATTCGGGACTTCAATTTCTATTCCCGATAGATGACGCACGCCCGGTTGTGGATCCAATTAAAACCCATTCATCACGTGAAGTTTCAAGAAGCATGGGTTGAAGCCCGGTAGCAATTGTTATGGCCGCTCGCGATAGTCCGTCAGCGATCTGGATGTTTTCTGTTGCGCTGGCGTGGCAGAGAAATTAAGTCCCGCTCATCGCGAAGGTCCGACGCGCTTGCCGGACTTAGTGCGCTTCATTTGGGTTTTGCGCTGTCCCGTCGACATTCCTCATCCTGCAGCCATTTGAATCGCCCAGGCTTTTGTAGACACTCTTCAGCCGTTTAGTGCGTACTGCCGTTCAAACTCTATCGGGGACAGGCCGCCATTGGACACCTGGCTGTAGCTTATATACCTCTTACGCATCCGCAGGTAT
>NZ_LDJI01000012.1 GCF_001431415.1 Stenotrophomonas humi
CCCCCGCATCCCCTCACCTCAATGCCGTTCCAGAACCTGCAGCACCTGCTCCACCATCGCCGGCACGCTGTCGCTGTCCGCACGCAGGTGCAGCTCCGGGGTTTCCGGGGCTTCGTAAGGCGAGTCGATGCCGGTGAAGTTGGGGATCTGCCCTGCCCGCGCCTTGCGGTACAGGCCCTTCACGTCACGGGCTTCGGCTACTTCCAGCGGCACATCGACGAATACTTCAATGAACTCACCCGGCTCGAAGCGTTCGCGCGCCATCTGCCGCTCCGCCCGGAACGGGGAGATGAAGCTGACCAGCACGATCAGTCCCGCATCGGCCATCAGCCGCGCCACTTCGGCCACGCGGCGGATGTTCTCCACACGGTCCTCGTCGGTGAAGCCCAGGTCCCGATTGAGGCCGTGGCGGACGTTGTCACCGTCCAGCAGGAAAGTATGCCGGCCCTGGGCGTGCAGGCGCTTTTCCACCTGGTTGGCGACGGTGGACTTGCCGGCACCGGACAGACCGGTGAACCACAGCACCTTGGGCTGCTGGCCCTTGATGCGCGAACGCGCGGCCTTGTCCACGTCCAGATGCTGCCAATGCACGTTGCCGGCGCGGCGCAGGGCAAAATCAAGCGTGCCGGCAGCGACCGTGGCATTGGTCTGCCGGTCGATCAGGATGAAGCCACCCAGCGCCCGGTTCTGCGCATACGGGGCGAAGGCTACCGGCTCGTCCAACGCCAGGTTGCAGTAACCCACTTCGTTCAATTCCAGGCGCTTGGCCGCCAACCGCTCCTGCGTGTTCACGTCCACGCGGTGCTTGATCTCGCTGATGCTGGCGGACACGGTGCGGCTGCCGATCTGCAGCCAGTACGGGCGACCCGGCAACAACGCGGCATCGTCCATCCACAGCACATGCGCGGCGAACTGGTCAGCCACTTCCGGCGGATCGTCGGCCGCGGCAATCACGTCACCACGGCTGACATCCACTTCGTCCGCCAGTGTCAGCGTCACCGCCTGACCGGCAGAGGCAACGTCCAACGGGCCGTCCGGCCCCAGCACCTGCTTGACCGTGGAACGACGCGCCGAAGGCAACACCACCACCGCGTCACCCGCGCGCACCTGGCCACCGGCGATGGTGCCGGCAAAGCCGCGGAAATCCTGATTGGGGCGATTGACCCACTGCACCGGCAGGCGCAGGCCGCTTTCTGCATCGCGTGCGCCGAGTTGCACCGTGTCCAGATGCTCGATCAGGCTGGGGCCGGCATACCACGGCATCAACGCCGAGCGGGTGGACAGGTTCTGCCCTTCCAGTGCCGACAACGGAATGGCCTGCACATGGGCGATGCCGAGCTGCCCGGCCAGCGTCTGGTAGTCCTCGCTGATGCGCGCGAACACATCGGCGTCATAGTCGACCAGATCCATCTTGTTCACCGCCAGCACCACCTGATCAATGCCCAGCAGGGAAATGATGTAGCTGTGGCGGCGGGTCTGCGACAGCAGGCCCTTGCGTGCATCCACCAGCACCACTGCCACATCCGCGGTGGAAGCGCCGGTGGCCATGTTGCGGGTGTACTGCTCATGCCCCGGGCAGTCGGCGACGATGTACTTGCGACGGTCGGTATCGAAATAACGATAAGCCACGTCGATGGTGATGCCCTGCTCGCGCTCGGCGGCCAGGCCATCGAGCAGCAACGCGTAATCGATGCGTTCGCCCTGCGTGCCATGGCGACGGCTGTCGGCCTCCAGCGCGGCCAGCTGGTCATCGAACAGACGCTTGCTTTCGTACAGCAGACGGCCGATCAGGGTGCTCTTGCCGTCGTCGACGCTGCCGCAGGTGATGAAGCGCAGCAGCGGCTTGGTTTCATGCTGCTGCAGGTAAGCCGAGATGTCGGAAGAAGTGGCAACCGTGCTCATCAGAAATAGCCCTCCAGCTTCTTCTTTTCCATCGAGGCGGATTGGTCGTGATCGATCAACCGGCCCTGCCGTTCGGAGCTGGTGGACACCAGCATCTCGGCGATGATTTTCTCCAGTGTGTCAGCGTCCGATTCGATGGCTCCGGTCAGCGGGTAGCAGCCCAGCGTGCGGAAGCGCACCCTGCGCAGCTGCGGCACCTCACCCGGACGCAGTGGCAGGCGTTCGTCATCGACCATGATCAGGCTGCCGTCGCGCTCGACCACCGGCCGTTCGGCCGCCAGATACAGCGGCACCACCGGGATCTTCTCGCGATAGATGTAGAGCCAGATATCCAGCTCGGTCCAGTTCGACAGTGGAAACACGCGCACGCTTTCGCCCTGGTGAATGCGGGCGTTGTAGAGATTCCACAGTTCCGGGCGCTGGTTCTTGGGGTCCCAACGGTGACGGTCGTTGCGGAACGAAAACACCCGCTCCTTGGCCCGCGACTTTTCCTCATCGCGCCGCGCACCGCCAATGGCGGCATCGAACTTCCACTTGTCCAGCGCCTGCTTCAGGCCCTGGGTCTTCATCACGTCGGTATGCACGCTGGCACCATGCGTCACCGGGCCGATGTTCTGGGCGATGCCATCCGGGTTGATATGCACCCGCAGCTCGGTGCCGGTCTCGGCCACGCGGCGGTCGCGGAAAGCGATCATCTCGCCGAACTTCCAGCGCGTATCCACATGCAGCAGCGGGATCGGCGGCACGCCGGGGGCGAAGGCCTTCATCAGCAGATGCAGCAGCACCGAGCTGTCCTTGCCCACCGAGTACAGCAACACCGGGTTGTCAAAGGCTGCGGTAACTTCCCGCAGGATGTGGATGCTTTCGGCTTCCAGCCGGTCCAGGTGCGACAGAGGTGCGTTGGCAGTCATTGCGTGGCGATATGGAGGCGGAGCCTGGATGAAGGGTAACAGCGTGGCCGGATGGACCCGGGGTAGGACGGCGAGTGTGGGCCGGTGGCCGGGGGCGTTGAAATAAACGCAGGGCATGAAGCGATAACCGCTGGTCCTTTCCGCTGGACCAAGGAGCTATCTAGCATCCTTCATCCCACCCCAGACCGGACCGGAAATGACCGCCGCCGCCAGCGTTCCACCCAGCCCCTTGCCTGAGGACCGCAAGGTCCTGCTGTCGCGACTGGTGGAAGGCCTGGATGGCAACAGTTTGTGGTGGCTGTCCGGCTTTGCCGCCGGGTTGGCCCAGGGAAACCCTCCCCCGTCCCTGGCCATCATCCCCGGCGGCCAGGCCGCCGCGCAGGCTGCCCAGTCCCGGTTGACCGTGATCTACGGCAGCCAGACCGGCAATGCCCGCCGTGCCGCCGAGCAGCTGGCCGCCGAGGTCGAGGCTACCGGCCTGCCGGTACGCCTGCTGCGCGCCGACGCCTATCCGACCCGCGAACTGGCCAACGAACGCCTGCTGTACATCGTCATCAGCACCCAGGGCGAAGGCGATCCGCCAGACGACGCGATCGGCCTGGTCGAGTTCATCGCCGGCAAGCGCGCGCCCAAGCTGCCGCAACTCAAGTACGCCGTGCTCGGCCTGGGCGATTCCAGCTACGCCGAGTTCTGCGGCATCGCCCGCAAGCTGGACACGCGCCTGGCAGAACTGGGCGCCACCCGTTTGCAGCCAGCCGGCGAAGCCGACCTGGACATCGAGACCGTGGCTGTGCCGTGGCGCAGCCAGGCACTGGCCGATGCCCGTGCCAACATCAGCGAAGCGGCGAGCCCGGCACCCAGCAATGTCACCCCGCTGCGTCACGCCAGCACCTACAACGCGCAGCATCCGTTCACTGCCGAAGTGCTGTCGCGCCAGGCCATCAGCGGTCGCGACTTCAAGGGCCCGGCGTATACGCGCCATGGCGTTGCTGACAAATGGGTGCATCACCTGGAGCTGTCGCTGGAAGGCAGCGGCCTGCATTACGAGCCGGGCGACGCATTGGGCATCATGCACCGCAATCCAGAGGAGCTGGTCGCGGCGGTGCTGAATGCCACTGGCCTGAAGGGCGATGCCGAAGTCACCCTCGATGGTCATGGCCGGCCGCTGTCGCAGTGGCTGGCCGAGCACCGCGAACTCACCCGCATCTCGCGCCCGCTGCTGATCAGCGTCGGCGAGCGCAGCGCACATGCCGAGCTGGCGCGCCTGCTGGAACCGGAACACAAGGCCGAGCTGAGCCGCGTGTTCGAGGATCACCAACTGGTCGATGTGCTGCGCCGTTGGCCGGCTGACTGGAGCGCCGAGGCGCTGATCAGCACCCTGCGTCCTGCCACCCATCGCCTGTATTCCATTGCCTCCAGCCGCAAACGTGTGGGCGAGGAAGTCCACCTCACCGTCGATGAACTGCGCTATGACGCGCATGGCAGCTCGCATCAGGGCGCTGCCAGCAGCTTCCTTGCAGCACTGGAAGAAGGCAGCCAGCTGCCGGTCTTCATCGAGGCAAACGAGCGCTTCCGTGTGCCCGCCGACAGCAGCCGCGACATCATCATGATCGGCCCCGGCACCGGCGTGGCGCCGTTCCGGGGCTTTGTGCAGGAACGTGCGGAGATCGGCGCGACCGGCCGCAACTGGCTGTTCTTCGGCGCACGCCACTTCAACAGCGATTTCCTCTATCAAACCGAATGGCAGGATGCGCTGCGCCGCAAGGAACTGCACCGCCTGGATCTGGCTTTCTCGCGCGACCAGGCCGACAAAATCTATGTACAGCAGCGCCTGCGCACGCGCGGTCGCGATCTGTACACCTGGCTGCAGAACGGCGCGCATCTTTATGTGTGCGGGGCCATCAGCATGGGCAAGGACGTGCATGCGGCATTGCTGGACGTGGTGCGCGAACACGGTGGACTGGATGAAGACGGCGCGCGCGAATACCTGACGCAGCTGCATACGGAGGGGCGCTATGGCCGGGATGTGTATTGACGGTTGAGCGGTGTTGACACCGCACCCGCTTCGCGGCTGAGGCCGCCGCTGCACACCCACCTTCCAGCGAAGAGAACATGAGCACCCACTCCGTCGAATCCATCAAAGCCGAAAGCAACCGCCTGCGTGGTTCGCTACTGGAAAGTCTGGCCGACCCGGTCACCGGCGCATTGCGCGAAGACGACCAGACCCTGATCAAGTACCACGGCAGTTATCAACAAGATGACCGTGACGTGCGCGACGAGCGCCGCCGCCAGAAGCTGGAGCCGGCCTATCAGTTCATGATCCGCACGCGCACGCCCGGCGGCGTCATCAGCCCGGCGCAATGGCTCAAGCTCGACGACATCGCCACCCGCTTCGGCAATCATTCACTGCGCGTCACCACCCGCCAGGCGTTCCAGTTCCATGGCGTGATCAAGCGCGAGCTGAAAGCGACCATGCAGGCGATCAATGCCGCGCTGATCGACACCCTGGCCGCCTGCGGCGACGTCAATCGCAACGTACTGGTGGCAGCGAACCCGCTGCTGTCCAGTGCCCACGCAACACTCTACGCCGATGCCGCGCGCACCTCCGAGCACCTGCTGCCCAATACCCGCGCCTACTACGAAATCTGGCTGGACGAAGAACGCGTGGTCGGCAGCGGCAGCGAAGAAGAGCCGATCTACGGCGAGCGTTACCTGCCGCGCAAATTCAAAATCGGCTTTGCATTGCCGCCGGTCAACGACGTGGACGTGTTCGCCAATGACCTGGGCTTCATCGGCGTGCTGGATGATGCCGGCGAACTGCTGGGCTATGACGTCAGCATCGGCGGCGGCATGGGCGCCACGCACGGTGACGCGGAAACCTATCCGCGCATCGCCAACCTCGTCGGCTTCATTCCGCGCGATGCGTTGCTGGATGTCGCCACGGCCGTGGTCACCACCCAGCGCGACCTCGGCAACCGCAAACTGCGCAAACGCGCGCGCTTCAAATACACCATCGACGACCACGGTCTTGACACGGTGATCGCCGAAATCGAGCGCCGCGCCGGCATCCGTTTCGCGCCAGGCCGCTCGCGGCCGTTCAACCATAACGGCGACCGTTATGGTTGGAACGAGGGTGACGACGGCCGTTGGCACCTGACCTTGTCGCTGCCGGCCGGGCGCATCGCCGACCTGCCGGGTGCGCCGCACCTGACCGCCCTGCGCGAAATCGCCGGCTTCCATGAAGGCGAGTTCCGCATGACCGGCAACCAGAACCTGGTCATCGCCGGCGTACCCGCCGGGCAGCGCGCCCGCGTGGATGCGCTGGTAAAGAGCGCGGGGCTGGATGCCGGCAATCAAGCACCCACGGCACTGGCACGCGCGGCGATGGCCTGCGTGGCCCTGCCCACCTGCGGGCTGGCGATGGCCGAAGCCGAGCGTTACCTGCCGGATTTCAGCGCCAAGCTGCAGCCGCTGCTCGAACAGAACGGGTTGGCCGACGCCCCGATCCTGCTGCGCATCTCCGGTTGCCCGAATGGCTGCTCGCGCCCGTACCTGGGCGAGATCGCGCTCGTCGGCAAGGCGCCCGGCCGCTACAACCTGATGCTCGGCGCCGACCATCGCGGCCAACGCCTGAACACGCTGTACCGCGAAAACATCACCGAGCCGGACATTCTTGCCGCGCTGGCGCCGCTGTTCGCGCGCTATGCCGGGGAGCGTTCGGCTGATGAAGGCTTCGGTGACTTCCTGCATCGCGCCGGCGTCATCGATCTTCCGTCTTACCCCACCCACCGCCAGATTCCCGTGGAACTGCACGCATGAGCGCCCTGCCCCGATCCTTGAACGATTCCGTTACCACGCTGCCGGATGACCTGGGCCCGCTCAACGGCGAACTGGATGCCATGGATGCCCAGGCCCGCGTGCGCTGGGCACTGCAGAACGCGCCCGGTGCGCATGTGCTGTCATCGAGTTTCGGCGCACAGTCGGCCGTGACCCTGCATCTGCTGGCCAGCCAGCACCCGGACATTCCGGTGATCCTGATCGATACCGGCTATCTGTTCCCGGAAACCTATCGCTTCGCCGACGAACTGACCGACCGCCTCAAACTCAATCTCAAGGTTTACCGCCCTCTGGTCAGCCGCGCCTGGATGGAGGCACGCCACGGCCGTCTGTGGGAACAGGGCGTGGTCGGCATCGAGCAGTACAACAACCTGCGCAAGGTCGAGCCGATGAAGCGTGCGCTCGACGAGCTGCAGGTCGGTACCTGGTTCACCGGCCTGCGCCGCAGCCAGTCAGCCAGCCGCGCCAATACGCCGGTGCTGCAGCGTCGCGGCGAGCGCTACAAGGTCAATCCGATCGCCGACTGGAATGATCGCGACGTGTGGAAGTACCTGCAGGAACACCAGCTGCCCTATCACCCGCTGTGGGAACAGGGCTACGTCTCGATCGGTGATTTCCACACCACCCGACGCTGGGAGCCGGGCATGCGCGAGGAAGACACCCGCTTCTTCGGCCTCAAGCGTGAGTGCGGGTTGCACGAGGGAATCTGAGCCGGGAGCACCGTACATCCCGGAAAACGGGCTGCAGAAAGAGCCGGGCTGCAGGAACCCGTCATCCCCGCGCAGGCGGGGTTTCAGCCGACGACAGCCGTGGCATCGCTGTTTGTCGATGATGCGCAGTCCCCCCGGCTGTTCGCTCTGCAATGCCACAGCGGGCTCGGCACGATCTTCCTCGCCCGATATCAACCCCTCGCCGTCAGCTCAATGCGGCTGCTGCTCCCAGAACGCCAGCAACTCACGCAACGCAGGCGAGGCCGCATCCTGCGCAACGTCATCCTGCAGCTGCCCCACTTCATGCTGCCATTGCTGGGTACTGATCTTCTGCAGCACGCTTCCATCGGTCAGGCTGCACCCCATGTGCCAATGGCTGAAATACAGGCTCTCGACCGGGCCGTTGTGCAGTTCCTGCAGTTGCACATGCATGCGCGAATTACGGATGCGCTCGTAGATGCGCTCCATGCCCTCTTCCGGCCCCTCGAAGTACTGGAAAAAATGCTGCCCGTCATACAGCAGCACACCGGTGACGCCGGCCAACTGATTGTGCGCGCGCGCATCCACCAGCAGATGGTCGATCTCGGCCGGGGTCAACCCGGACACGGCGTTGCTCACATAGGCCACTGCACGGTTGCTCATGTGCGGAATCACTTCTTGCCGAGGTGTGGCGAGCATGCCACAGCGCCCCGCTGGCGGTAAGCCGCAACGGGGCGCTGTGGGGAAGCCATCAGTAGCGATAGTCCAGCTTCAACCAGAACGAGCGCCCCGGCTCGTTGATTCGCACCGGGTCGGCCGGAAAACCGAAATCCGCACTACCGGCGAGATTCAGGTGCTCGGCATAGGCGCGGTCGAACAGATTGTCCACGCCGACGCTGGCGCGTAGGCCCTCATTGATGCGATAGGCACCATTGAGCGACAACGTGGCAAACCCCGGGCTCGGGCCAAGGTCGCGGGCAACCACATTGCCTTGATCCAATGCCACGCGGCCTTGCCGGGTAGCCGCCCGCAACAAGGCGCCGGCCGACCAGCGTTTACGCTCATAGCTCGTGCTCAAGCGTGCTTCCAGCGGGGGAATCTGTGGCAATGGGCGGTGCTGGTCGCGGTTCTCACCCCAGGCGTAGGCCAGCGTACTGCCCAGTTTCCAACCAGCCGAGGGCCGCCATTCCATGCCCGCTTCGGCACCGGCGATACGGGCATCGACATTGCTCGCCTGTGTGCTGCTGCCCATCATGCCGCCGCTGCGGTAGTTGAACAGGATGTAGTCCTGCAACTGCCCGGCATACGCCGACACCCACACATCCAACGTCTGGCTGCGGAACTGCAGGCCGAGATCCAGTTGCGTGGTCTTCTCCGGCTTCACTCCCGCAAAGGCATTGGCACTGCCGGTTGGGCCGGTGTCGGCGGAGAACAGCTCCCAGTAGTCGGGCATGCGTTCGCTATGGCCGAGCCCGGCATACCAGGTCCATGCCTGGCCCTGATCACGCTCGTAGCGCAGGAACCCGCTGCCCAGCGTTTCCTTTCGCGTCTGCCCCGCAGTGGGGTTGGGCATGTTCATCATGCCGGTGCGAAGGCGCAGGTCCCTGGCTTCGGCCTTGTCCAGACGCAGACCGCTGAGCCAGCGTTGCGCGGTGCCTTCCCCAAAGGTGAGTTCGGTGAACACGCCCTGCGTGCTGAAGTCGGCATCGCGGCTCCACGGTTGCTGCTGCCAGGTACCGCGACCCATGCCATTGCGCTTCCGGTGCCGGCTTTCCTGCGCATCGACACCGGCGACGATGGCCACGTCCTGCCAACGCCATTCCGACGCCACGCGACCACCGCTGGTACGCCGCTCCACATTCGACGCCATCGCCATCGGCATGCTGCTGTCGGGATTGGGCGTGCGTAACGTGTAGTTGTCCATCACGTGATCGGCGCTGTTGGAGTATAGATTGGCCTGCAGCGTGTCCCACGCGCCGGGCAGATTGTTCTTCTCGAAGCGCAGCCCGTAGCTGCTGCGCTTGAACGATGCCCCATCCATGCCACGACCCGCGTATCGCGCCAGTGCGTCGCCGGTACCGGCACTGAGTTCAAGCACCGTGTCGGCATCCGGTGTCCAACCGATGGCGGCATCGGCATTCCACTTGCGCCATCGCGACGGCACCACGTCCCCATTGCCATCGCGGTAGTCGTCGGACTCGGAACGGTTGCCGTTGACCCGTACGTAGCCCGGCGTGCTACCGAAGCTGGCGTCGAGCATCTGGTCGTTGCGGTTGTTGGAACCGGCCAAAGCGCTCGCCTTCAGCTCCATGCCCGGCGCATCGAAGCGCGGCGTTTCGCGTTCAAAACGCACGGTACCGGCCGAAGCCCCGGCGCCCCAACGCACGCTCTGTGGCCCCTTGATGATGACCAGACGGTCATAGGTTTCCGGGGCGATGTATGACAACGGATTATCCATCCGCGAGGGACAGGCGCCGATCAGATTGCCGTCGTTGCTGAGGATGTTCAGCCGCGAACCGGACATGCCACGCAACACCGGATCACCATTGGTGCCACCGTTGCGGATCGCGGCGAAGCCGGGAACGGTCTTCAGATAGTCAGCCCCATCGCTGGCCGGAACCGGTTGCCGTGGCAGCCGTGGATCGGTCTCCCAGTGCAGCGGGGAAGAAGGCGCGGCAGCCGTGACCACCAACGTGTCCAGGGTTTGCGTGGAACCGTGCTCGTCAGCGTGGGCCAGCACTGGAAACAGCGCCATACAGACGCAGACGGACAAACACGCCGGAACACCCGGCATGCGGGAAGCAAAGTACATAAGGTTCTCCAATACGACATCGTCACGCCCTGCCAATGGGCAGCGCGCGACAGAAGAAAAGATGGGTGTCTTTCAGGAGAACCGCGGTGGCCCGCGTGCCGGATGTGCCGGCCAGCGCAGGCTGGTTGGCAGGTGAACGGTGCGCGGAGAGTCGGGCGCAAGCCGATACAGCAGCGGCGCCAACACCAGCAGAACCGCCAGCCACGGCAGCAGGCGCGAGGCCATGGTGCAGTAATCGCAGGCTTCGCCATGTGCGGCATGCGGATCGGTCGGCATCCGCGGCCCGTTGGTCTCCGCCACCGCAGCCGCCATATGCCGCGCATGTTCCTCGGCACTCATGCCGTGATGACCCGCATGCCCGCTATTCGTCGCCGCAGGCGCACTTTCCATCATCGCCGCATGCTGCGCATGGCCGGCCTGCACCCAGCGGCTGACCACCGGCGCCACCGCCATCAGCAATGCAGCGACGAATGCCAGCAGGAGCAGGAACGATTGGAGACGGGCGGAACGCATGACCGCGCAATTCTATCGGGGCGAGGTCATCGCCCCGCCCCGATGAGGTGCGACCGTTTGACGCATGACGTGGAAATCGAAGCCGGCAGCACACAGGAACGCCATCTCCCTGCACGCGTCATCGCAACCAACGGTTCTCACGCGCCACACGCTTCACTATCTGCGCACAATCCACCGCAGCAGCCTGCAGCAACAGGTGCGGACCGGCGACATCAACCACGGTGCAGGACTCGATTGACGAAGCGACGGAACGGCATGCCGATGATGACAACAACCGATCGCCGACCGCTCTCAGATAGAGCGTGGGAAGCTTCACCCTAGCCAACAGCCCGGAAACATCTACTCGCATCGCGAGACCTGCACGGTGCCGCAACACCTTCGGGCTGACCCTCATCAACGCATGACGCAGGCCCTCTTCAAGCGCAGGCGAATTCCATTGTCCGAGCAGCATCCAGGTCATCATGCTCAGCGGCACGCTCCGTACCGGCAATAACGACGCCATCGGCGCGACCCATCCCGACAGGGGAACCGGCGCTTTGGCGAAAGTCGTGGAGAGAATCAGACCCACCATGTTGGCCGGCGGATCGGCCGCAATGGAGATCGCCAGCGGCCCGGAGAAGGATTCGCCCAGCACAACGACCGGGTTGGCGGCGGGAAATACATCGCGAACCCGCCGCTCCAGCGCGGCGTAGTCGAGCATCTCATCGACGGGGTAGCGCATCACGTGCACTGCATCGAATACATCACCCAGCGCAGCGATGAACGCAGCGTGCAACGTCGCTGTGCCATCCAGGCCGGGAAGAATGACGAGGTCGGTCACGGCGATCTCCCACCGCAAGCGTCTGAGCGTGCAATCACCGCGATGCATACACCTTTCATCGACATGCATGGGCCCACGGAGGTCCGGGAGAGTATGTGTATGAATGATTGCCGCGGGAATGCGAACCAATCAAACGCCGGCATCTTCCACATGTCGACTCTGGAAACCGCTTCCGCAGCAGAAAACGGCAGCGCGCAAACGCGGCCATCCTTAATCAATCATCATTCTGATAGAAGGCGTAGCAACCAGAATCGCGCTGAAAGAACTCCGCAAGGAAGCCCACCTTCCATACATCTTCAATCAGCAATCTTGGCAACGAACCCGTGTTTGCTTCTGCATAGGCTCCCCCGGGCTGCCACTCGGAAAGCACCCTCCGTTTGGCGAGAGTGCCCGCCTCTTCCACACTCCTCGCATGGACCTGCCGCGTGGTGAAGAAGCCAACGATGCTCACAGACCGGTCCTCCATCGGCAAGCAGATCCCCGAACCCGAAAGCCGTACCCGGAAACAAGCCATGCAGAGTGCCTCGACTCAGCTGGTAATCGTCTGCGTCAACGATTCCCACGTCGGCGGCACTGGCCAGTTCGCTTCCTGGTTGCCATCGAGCACGCGGCGCAGGTCGCGCTTGTCGATCTGCGGTGCCAGTACATGCACCAGTTCCAGTGCGTAGTCGCGCAGCACCCGGTCACGTGGCAGGACCGCCCAGGCGATGCACTCGGGAATCGCAGCGGGCGCCGGCCACGCACGCAGGTCGGTGTCGTTGCCGCTGACTGCCATTTCCGCCAGCAGGCCCACGCCGAGCCCCGCGCGTACATAGGTTTTGATCAGGTCCGCATCCAGCGCGGTCAGCGCCAGGTCCGGCTCCAGCTGCTGCGCGGCAAACGCGCGCCGCAGCGATGAACTCGCGCGCGTGGAGGATTCGTAACTGATCAGCGGGTGCTCGGCCAGCGCCGCCATGTCCGGGGTTTTGCCGGCGCGGTCCAGCGGGTGTCCCTTGGGCACCAGCACCAGCCGTCGCCAACGGTACAGCGGAACCGCGATGCCGGTGGTCGGCTCGCTGCCTGCGGTACTGATGATGGCGATGTCTGCATCGCCCTGGCTCAACAGATCCAGTGCATCGCTTTCGGCGGCCTGCTGCAGGTGCACGCTGACCTGCGGATACGCCAACTTGATGCGCGCCACTGCCGGCGGCAGCACGAAGCGTGCCTGTGTATGGGTGGTGGTCAGGATCAACTGACCATGGCTTTCGCGACGCTGGTTGGCGGCATAGGTGCGGATGTTGTTGGCTTCGGCCAGTACAGCGCGCGCGCGGGCAATGACTTCCTCACCAGCCGGCGTCACCGTTTCCAGGCTGCGGCCCTTGCGCACGAACAGCAGGAAGCCCAGTTCGTCCTCCAGCTGTTTGAGCTGCTTGGACAACCCCGGCTGGGTGGCATGCACCCGTGTCGCGGCGAGCGTGATGTTGAGCTCGGCGTCGGCGATGGCAACGAGGTAGCGCAGTTGGGTCAGGGTCATTGCGGCGTCATCGGAAAACGTCGAAAGGAGGTGTCGGCTGACTGTAGGTCAAATCGCCGTTCGTTCTTATAACCGAAAGTTATTTATTGCGCGACGCAAGTCATTTCCGGGGGCCGCGAGCCCGGCGCTACGGTCAGCGGCCCTCCTCCTGAATCCGCCCACCATCTTGGACACCGCCTTGTTCCCCCTGTTTGCCGCCCTCAAAGGCCGGGCTGTGCTGGTGGTAGGCGGTGGCGCGGTGGCCGAGCGCAAGGTGCAGGCGCTGCTGCATGCCGGAGCCCGCCCCCGGGTCGGCTCCCCCGAGCTGTCACCCGCGCTTTCTGATCTGGCCCAGGCGCAGCACGTGCAATGGCTGCCGGGCCGGTTTGATGCGCAATGGCTGGCCGACGATATCTGGCTGGTGATCGCCGCCACCGATGACACCGTCACCAACCGTGCCGTCGCTGAAGCCGCAGAAGCACGCCGTCTGTTCGTGAATGTGGTCGACGACGCGCAACTTTCAACTTTCCATGTGCCGGCCGTGGTCGAACGCGGCCCGCTGCAGATCGCCATTTCCAGCGGCGGCGCGGCACCGATGGTGGCCCGCCACGTGCGTCGCCAGCTGGAACAGCTGTTCGATGGCGCCTGGGGACGTCTGGTGGAATTGATCGGCCAGCACCGCGGCAGCATCCGCAGCCGCTTTCCCGACCTGGGAACCCGCCGCCAGTTCTTCGACCGCCTGATCGAAGGCCCGTTGCTGGGCCTGCTGCGTCGCCGCCAGGACGGCGCGGCACAGGCCCTGCTGTCACAGACGATTGCCGGCCACAGCCCCGCCGGCACCGGTTCGGTGGTGCTGGTCGGTGCCGGTTCGGGCGACCCGGGCCTGCTCACGCTCAGCGCCCTGCGCGCGCTCAACCAGGCCGACGTGATTCTCTATGACCGTCTGGTCAGCATCGAGGTCCTGCAGCTGGCGCGGCGCGATGCCGACTACATCGAAGTCGGCAAATCCGCACAGGGCCGCAGCACCGCGCAGGAACACATCCATGCGCTGATGCTGGAACACGCCCGCGCCGGCCGCCGCGTGGTGCGGCTCAAGGGCGGTGATGCCTTCGTGTTTGGCCGTGGCGGTGAGGAATTGCAGTTCCTGCGCGCCCATGACGTGCCGTACGAAGTCGTCCCGGGCATCACCGCCGCACTGGCCTGCGCGGCGTATGCCGGCATTCCACTCACGCATCGCGACCACGCCCAGCAGCTGCGCCTGGTCACCGCGCACTGCAGGGATTCGATGGACACGCTGGACTGGCCTGAACTGGCCAAGGCCCGGCAGACGCTGGTGTTCTACATGGGCGTGGCCGCGCTGGAACAGATCCGGCAGCGTCTGACCAACGCCGGGCTGGCCGCCAGCACCCCCTTCGCGCTGGTCGAAAACGGCTCACGCAGCAATCAGCGTGTGGTCACCGGCCAGCTGCGCGATCTGCCCGACACCGCCCGTCAGCATCAGGTGCAGTCACCGGCCCTGCTGATCCTGGGCGAGGTCGCGGCGCTGGCCGACGAACTGCATTGGTTCGGCAATGCCCCGCTGCATGCCTTGCCCACCGTTTCCTCACTTCCCGCAAAGACGTCGACGGCCACACTGGCCGATGCCGCCTGATTGCCTTAACCGGAGATCCCAATGGCCATCTACAACAGCATCCTGGACACCATCGGCAACACCCCGGTGGTCAAGCTCAACCGTCTGGCGCCGGCAGGCGTGGATGTCTACGCCAAGGTTGAATCGTTCAACCCGGGCGGCTCGGTGAAGGACCGCCTGGCGCTGGCCATCATCCTCGACGCCGAGAAGAAAGGCCTGCTCAAGCCCGGCGATACCATCATCGAAGCCACCTCCGGCAATACCGGCGTGGCCCTGGCCATGGTCGCCGCCGCCCGTGGCTACAAGTTCGTGGCGACGATGGTGGAAACCTTCTCGATCGAACGCCGCAAGCTGATGCGTGCCTATGGCGCCAAGGTCATCCTGACCCCGGCCGCCGAGCGTGGCACCGGCATGGTGCGCAAAGCCGCGGAACTGGCGCAGCAGCATGGCTGGTTCCTCGCCAGCCAGTTCACCAATCCCGCCAATCCGGCCTTCCATCGCCAGACCACCGCTGCCGAGATCCTGCGCGATTTCGCCGGCAAGCGCCTGGACTACTTCGTCAGTGGCTGGGGCACCGGTGGCACCCTCACCGGCGTGGGCGAAGTGCTGAAACTGGCCCGTCCCGAGACCCGCATCATCGCCACCGAGCCGGCCGGTGCCGCGCTGCTGGCTGGCAAGGAATTCACCCCGCACAAGATTCAGGGCTGGACCCCGGACTTCGTGCCGGAGGTACTCAACCGCGAGGTCTATGACGAGCTGTATTCGATCCAGGATGAGCGGGCGATCGAAACCTCGCGCCGCCTGGCCGCCGAAGAAGGCATCTTCGTTGGCATCTCCGCGGGCGCCACCGTGGCCACCGCGCTGGAAGTGGCGTCCAGGGCGCAGGCCGGTTCGGTGATCCTGGCGGTGTTGCCCGATACCGGAGAACGCTACTTCTCCACGCCGCTGTTCGCCGATATCAACGACGGTTCGGACGACGACTGGCTGGCCGGCATTCCGTAATTCCGACTACCGGTTTTGATCCGCACGAAGGCCGCCACGCGCGGCCTTCGTGCTTTCCGTTGCTGCCAATCGCGCACGGTGAGACGCCGCACAGTCAGGCTTTACCGACGCCGGGCGGGTGCAAGCGCCCGTCACGTTTCTCTCATACACGGCGGCGGAAGATCACAGCATGAGCATCGAAGTCTGGCAGGGCGACATCACCCAATTGGCCGTTGACGCCATCGTCAACGCGGCCAACGAAACCCTGTTGGGCGGCGGCGGCGTGGATGGCGCCATCCATCGTGCAGCCGGACCCGGCCTGCTGGCCGAATGCGAACAGCTGCCGGAGCTTCGTCCCGGTATTCGTTGCCCGACCGGCGAGGTACGCGCCACCTCTGGTCACGCATTGCCGGCCCGGCACGTGTTCCACACCGTCGGCCCGGTGTGGCGCGATGGCCGCCATGACGAAGCCGCGCTGCTGGCCAACTGTTACTGGCAATCGCTGCGACTGGCCGAACAGATGGGCCTGGAATCCATCGCCTTCC
This sequence comes from Stenotrophomonas humi, assembly GCF_001431415.1. GTDB lineage: Bacteria > Pseudomonadota > Gammaproteobacteria > Xanthomonadales > Xanthomonadaceae > Stenotrophomonas > Stenotrophomonas humi. Next base: position 16,133 of record NZ_LDJI01000012.1, read on the forward strand.
CCGCGATCAGCTGCGGCGTATATGGCTATCCCCTGCACCAAGCCGCCCACATCGCCGTCACCGAAACCGTCACCTGGCAGAAGAGCCACGCACGCCCGTTACGGATCATCTTGGTTGCCTACAACGCGGCAGCGTTCAAGATTTACCAGCAGGCGTTGGCGGATGCCGGCGGGACACAGAAAAGCCATTTCCTGGAAGACCTGAAACCGGCGATGGGTTGAACCTGTTGTTGGGTATAGGGCTGCAGCGTTCTTCGTCGCTGCAGTTTTGACGTTCGCCCTCCCCAACCTTCCCTTCCCTACGGCAAAGGGAGGGTGTGGCTGTGCATGAACGGCCTGATTGCAGCGAAAGCGGCGGACGGGGTCGGGGAGGAGCAGCTCTTCAGCTCGAAAAATCAGCGCTCCCAAGCCTCAAACCTCACCCCCAACCCCATAAACCCACATCTCAAAAAACGGCTGCAATGAACGTCCCGCCGCCGCTTCCATTGCCTGCTGGAAATCCGCGCTGACCACGGAGCGGCCGTCATGGGCCTGCGTATAGGCCCGCAGCCCCCGCCAGAACACCTCATCGCCCAGTTCCTGACGCAGCAGATGCAAGACCAGGGCTCCCTTCTGGTACACCACGGTGCGGTCATCCGCCGAGGGCTTGTTCCAATCCGGGAAAACCAGCGCACGATCCGTGCCCTTTTCCCGCAACGCCAATACGCGGGTACGCCACCCCGTCACCATCTGCTGGTAAGCCTCCTCGCCCTGGGCATGCTGCAACCACGCCGCTGTCATGAAATTGGCGAACCCCTCGTTGAGCCAGAAGTGCTCCCAACCCGCGCAGGTCACCCGGTTGCCCCACCATTGGTGCGCCGCCTCATGCGCCATCAGACCCAACTGGGTGGGATCGTCCAGCACGCGCTCTCCATAGGTTTCCGACATCAGCGACAGGCCTGCCATTTCCTGGCCGATGGTGCGTGCCACCAAGGCCTGTTGGTAATCGCCTTCATAGGCAAGCCCGGCGCGGCCGGCGAAGAAATCCAGCATATCGCCAGTGGCGGCGAACACCTGACGCAGTTCCGGCGGGGAACGGTCCACGGCGTAGTAGTGCAACCGGTTGCGACCGTGCGACTGCACCGCGTGCTGGTACGGACCGGCCGCGAAACCATAGACATAGCCCGGCATTGCCGTGCGCAGGTGCCAACGGTGCTCGACGCGGCCATCCTCCAGCCGCCGCGAAGGCAATGCCTGCCCCACTGCGGTTGCCTGAAGCTGCTTTGGCAGGCGCAAGGCCAGTTCCAGCGTGGCGCGCTCGTCCGGCGCATCCACCGATGGCATCCACTGGCTGGTGGAAAAGATCGTGTAGACCTCGTTGCGCTCGGCAGCGAACTCCAGGCCATGTCCGGGCTTGCCGTGGTAACGCAGGGTCACACGGGTTTCGGCGCCGGCGCGCAGCGGTTCGGACAACGTGACGGAGAGCTTTCCATCCGCGCGTTCGAACGCCAATGCCTTGCCGTTCTGCGTGGCCGAATCGATCACCAGCTCGCCGCTGTCCAGCAGCAACCGCGGCAGCGGTGCCTCATCGGCGCGGAAGCGCAGTGTTGCTTCACCACGCACCTCGCCCGCAGGAATATCGAGGTCCAGCGTGGCAGCGTAATGCAGGACATCGAAGCCCCGCGTCGACGCGGCAAATACCGGCGTCGCCAGCGCCATTGTCACGACCATGCACAATCCGCGATTGATCTTCCCTCGCATCGGGCTGCCTTGAACGGAAACACAGATTGTAGGCCTGTCGATCCGCCGACCAGCAGCCAGACATTCCCTTGCGTCCCCCTTTGCAGGCCGAAAAACCACCCCGCGCCTCCGTCGCGCAATCCTGCCGGGGCCGCGCCGTGTCTCTTCACGGTCCATGCGGTGACGGAATGGAGTGCCTGCCCCGCCGCTTGCACCATTCCGATGGTGAGCTCGCGACACACGGACCAGCCCCCCCCCCCCAAAAAAAAAACGCCGGCACGAGGCCGGCGTTCTTCATGCGTTACGCAGGTTGGCGTATCAGCCTTCCCACTTGCCCAGTGCGGCCAGGCCGTTTTCCTTGGCACGCTCGTACACGGTCTTCTGTGCGGCAGCGTAGTTGCCCTTGACGTCCTTGGCCCACAGCTTCAGTGCGGCCTGCTGCATGGCGCGGCCGTAGGAGAAGCTCAGCGGCCACGGCAGGTTGCCCATCTGGTTCATGGCGTTGAGGTGAGCGGTGGACTGCTCGTCGGTCTGGCCACCGGACAGGAACACGATGCCCGGCAGGATCGCCGGCACGGTCGACTTCAGGCACATCACGGTCGACTCAGCCACTTCTTCCACGTCAACCTGCTCGTCGCAGCGCTTGCCCGGGATGACCATCGAAGCCTTCAGGATGGTGCCTTCGAGCACCACGTTCTGCTGGTACAGGGCGTCGAACAGCGAACGCAGGGTGGCTTCGGTGACTTCGTAGCAGGTCTCGATGTCGTGGTCGCCGTCCATGATCACTTCCGGCTCGACCATCGGCACCAGGCCGCATTCCTGGCACAGCGCCGCATAACGGGCCAGCGCGTGCGCGTTGGATTCGATGCAGGTGCCCGACGGAATGCTCTCGCCGATGTTGATCACCGCGCGCCACTTGGCGAAACGGGCACCGAGCTTGTAGTACTCCTGCAGGCGCTCACGCAGGCCGTCCAGGCCTTCGGTCACCAGCTCTTCGGGGCAACCGGCCAGCGGGTGCGCACCCTTGTCGACCTTGATGCCCGGAATCATGCCGTTGTCGGTCATGTACTTGGCGAACGGCACCCCGTCCTTGGTCGACTGGCGGATGGTTTCGTCGTACAGGATCGCGCCGGAAATGTGCTCGTTGAGCTTGGGCGTGGTCAGCAGCAGCTCGCGGTAGGCACGACGATTCTCTTCCGTGTTCTCGATGCCGACGCTGGCAAAGCGCTTGGCAATCGTGCCGGTGGATTCGTCAATGGCGATGATGCCCTTGCCCGGGGCGACCATTGCCTGGGCGGTTTCAGCCAGCAGTTCGATGCTCATGAGATTCCTGTAACCAAGGTGCGGGAAAAACGGGATTATAGCCCGCCCCGCTCGCGGGCTGGCTGCCCGCGAGGTCTGGAACCGCTTTCAAGCTTGGGTTAGGACAATTCCTGTCCGCTCCGATCAGTTTTTGACCGGAGCGGTGGCTTGCCTTGTCCGCTCAGAGCCCGCCCAGGCCGCTGGCACGTCCATCGGCGCCGACTTCCAGCAGGCGCAGGGTGTTGGTGGCGCCATGGGTTTCCATGTGCTCGCCGCTGGTGAACACCACGCGGTCACCGGCCTCCAGCAACCCGGCCTCGACCAGCAGGCGGATGCTGCCGCGTGCCGCTTCACGCGGCGTGAAGCCGCGGCTGTCGAAGTTGATCGGGAACACATCGCGCATCAGCGCCATCTGCCGGCGTGCGCCATCGTGGCGGGTCACCGCGAACACCGGTGCCGAGGCGCGAAAGCGCGACAGGTAACGCGCAGTGCCACCGGATTCGGTCATCGCCACGATCGCGCGCACACCCACGTGCTGGGACAGGAACATGGTCGCCATGGCGATGGCCTGGTCGGCACGTTCCAGGTTGCGCGGCGACGCGCCGAAGTCGGTTTCGGTCTGGAACTGGCGCTCGGCCCCCAGGCAGATGCGCGCCATCGCCTCGACGGCCTTGACCGGGTAGGCACCGGCGGCGGTTTCGGCCGACAGCATTACCGCGTCGGTACCGTCGATGACCGAGTTGGCCACGTCCAGCACTTCGGCACGGGTCGGGATCGGGCTTTCGACCATGGACTGCAGCATCTGCGTGGCGGTGATCACCACCTTGTTCTGCGCCAGCGAGGCCTTGATGATTTTCTTCTGCAGGCCCGGCAGTTCGGCATCGCCGATTTCCACGCCCAGATCGCCACGCGCCACCATCACCACGTCACTGGCGTCGACGATCTCTTCCAGGTTCTCGATGGCCTCGGTGCGCTCGATCTTGGACACCAGCGCGGCGTAGCAGCCATGCGATTCGGCGATCGCGCGGGCATCGTTCATGTCCTGCGCGTTGCGGCAGAACGACACGGCGATGAAGTCCACGCCGATCTTGGCAACGATGCCGATCAGCTCCTTGTCGCGCTCGGTCAGCGCACCCAGCGACAGACCGCCGCCCTGCTTGTTCAGGCCCTTGCGATCGGACAGCACGCCGTCGTTGAGCACGGTATTGATGATGCGTTCGCCCTGCACTTCGACCACCTGCAACTGCATCAGGCCGTCGTCGAGCAGCAGCACGTCGCCCGGGCCCACGTCCTGCGGCAGGCCGAGGTAGCTCACGCCCACCTGGCTGGCGTCACCCGGCGCGGCGGTGCTGCTGGCGATCAGGTCGAAGCGGTCACCGGCCTTGAGCTGCACCTTGCCTTCGGCGAAGCGCTCGATGCGGATCTTCGGGCCCGGCAGGTCGGCCAGGATGCCCACTTCCACACCCACGCGCTGGGCAGCGGCGCGTACATCGGCGGCACGCTTGGCCTGGCCGGCCGGATCGCCATGGGAGAAGTTCAGGCGGACCACGTTGACGCCGGCGCGGAACAACTCATCCAGCACCCCTGGCGCATCGGTAGCCGGTCCGAGGGTGGCAAGAATCTTGGTGCGTCGCTGGCGTTCGGTCATGGTGCTCGGTCTCCCTATGAAGCCATCGAAATTAGCACATCCACTGCATGACAACGATGTCGCATACGATTTCATAAAACACTTTCTGCGCTGTCCCAAAGACAGTCCGGACAGCCTGTCTGGACATACCGTACGGTATGACAACGCGAGTCCTGCAACCAGCCGGCATCGGTCATGGCGATACCGCTGACGGTCCGCGACGGAAGCTGCCGTTACACCGCGATGACGTGAGTGGAGGGGGCGGACACGCAGGGTCGCGCGCCACGGACAGAAGGGACATGGCCAGGCCATGGAACGGAAGGGCGCTGCTCGTTCCTGGTTTGCACGGGCGCCCCACCCCCACCGTGCAGATCCTCACTCCCGCGCAGGCAAGACCTTCAACCGGCTGCGGAAATGACGAATCAAAGAAAATGATGCCGCACAAACAACAAGGGCCCCGGAAACCGGAGCCCTGAATCGATCATGCGTGATCCCGCCGCGCGCTCCCATCAACCGCGCAGCAGCACCGCCAGCTCGCCCGGGGTCGAAGCCAGCGCGCCGACACCCGCCGCTTCCAGCTCTTCACGGCCGCCAAAGCCCCACAGCACGCCGACATTGCGCATGGCGTGATGCCGCGCGCCTTCGATGTCCATGCGACGGTCACCGATCATCCAGCACTGCGTCGGCTGCAATGACAGCCGCTGCAGCGCCTCGGCGATCAACTCCGGCTTGTTGCTGCGCGAGCCATCTTCCGTTGCACCGATCACATTCTCGAAGCAACCACCAAAGGGCAGGTGCTCGACGATGCGGCGCGCATGCGGCTCGTTCTTGGCGGTGACCACGGCCAGCCGATGACCGGCCGCATGCAGGCCCTGCACCACGTCGCCGATCCCGGCGTAGATATCGTGCTCCTGCCAGCCGATCACCTCGAAGCGTTCGCGGTACAACGCCACCGCGTGCTCCACCTGCTGCGCATCACCCAGCAGCGGGGTGAAGCTGGTGCGCAGTGACGGGCCGATCCACTTGCGCAGTTCAGCCATCGGCGGTACCGGCTGCTGCAGTTTCTCCAGCGCATAAGCCACGCAACTGGTGATGCCGACGGCCGAATCAATCAGCGTGCCGTCGAGATCGAAGAAAAAGACATCGCGGCTCATGGAACGTCCTCACGATCCGTCGTGAGCGATGGCCTGTGACCCGTGGCGGAGCGGAGCAAGCGCAACGTATGTGGAATACGTGAGCATTGCGAGCACCGCACGCGGGTCACAGGGCGAGCGCAACAGGTTCGTGAGGACGCTCTCACGAACCGCGGGCCTCCAGCGCTGCGACTGCCGGCAAGGTCTTGCCCTCCAGGAACTCCAGGAACGCGCCACCACCGGTGGAGATGTAGCTGACCTGCTTGGCAATGCCGTACTTGTCGACCGCTGCCAGGGTGTCGCCACCGCCCGCAATGGAGAACGCACTGGAACTTGCGATCGCGCGGGCCAGTGCTTCGGTGCCCTTGCCGAACGCATCAAATTCAAACACGCCAACCGGGCCGTTCCACACCACGGTGCCTGCCTTGGCGATCAGCTCGGCGTACTGCGCGGCCGTCTGCGGGCCGATGTCCAGGATCATGTCGCCCGCATCAACAGCATCCACCGCCTTGACGGTGGCCGGTGCGTCGGCGGCGAAGGCCGGTGCAACGATCACGTCGGTCGGCAGCGGAATTTCAGCACCGCGTGCCTTCGCATCGGCGTCGATCTTGCGGGCGGTGTCGAGCAGATCGTTCTCGACCAGCGACTTGCCCACGCCATGGCCTTCGGCGGCGATGAAGGTATTGGCGATGCCGCCACCGACGATCAGCTGGTCCACCTTGCTCACCAGGCTGGACAGCAGTTCCAGCTTGGTCGAGACCTTGGAGCCGGCGACGATGGCCAGCAGCGGACGTGCCGGGTTGGCCAGCGCCTTGTCCAGTGCATCCAGTTCGGCCATCAGCAGCGGGCCGCCAGCGGCGACCGGCGCGAAGCGGATCACACCATGTGTGGAAGCCTGCGCACGGTGCGCGGTGCCGAAGGCATCCATCACGAACACGTCGCACAGTGCGGCGTACTTCTTCGACAGCGCCTCGTCGTCCTTGCTCTCGCCCACGTTCATGCGGCAGTTTTCCAGCAGCACGATCTTGCCCGGGGCCACTTCAACGCCGTCCACCCAGTCCTTGACCAGCGGCACGTCCACGTCCAGCAGTTCGGACAGGCGCTTGGCCACCGGCGCCAGCGAATCGGCCTCGCTCCAAACACCTTCCTTCGGGCGGCCCAGATGCGAGGTGACCAGCACGGCAGCGCCCTTTTCCAGCGCCAGCTTCAGCGTCGGCAGCGAGGCGGTGATGCGCTGTTCGGAGGTGATCTTGCCGTTGTCGTCGATCGGCACGTTCAGATCCTGGCGGATCAATACACGCTTGCCGGAAAGGTCGAGGTCGGTCATACGAACGATGGACATGGCAGGATCTGCTCCGCTGGGGGTGGGAAACCGCCATTTTCGCCCGCCCCGTCAGCTGGGGGCAAACCCAAGGGTCAATCCGATGCAGACACGTCTTCCCCAACCTGAACTGCGCAGCGACCGGCTGCGCCTGCGCGAAGTCCGCGACAGCGACGCCCCGGCGCTGTTCGCCATCCATTCCAATCCGCAGGTGATGCGCTACTGGAGCTACCCGGCCTGGACCGAACTGGCCCAGGCCGCACAGAAGGTGGCCGACATCCAGCGCCAGCGCCGCGAACTGGACATCCTGGTCTGGGCCATCGCCGATGCCGCCAGCGACCGGCTGATCGGTACCAGTGCGGTATTCGCGCTGGATCTCACGCAGGGCCGCGCCGAGATCGGCTACAGCCTGCACCCGGATTGGCAAGGTCGGGGACTGGCCATCGAGGCACTGCGGCTGATCCTGCAATACGCCTTCAGCGACCTGCACCTGCGTCGTGTGGAAGCCGATGCCGACCCACGCAATGAACCGTCGTGGCGGCTGCTGGAAAAACTGGGCTTCGTCCGTGAAGGCCTGCTGCGCGAGCGCTGGAACGTCAACGATGAAATCTGCGACACCGCGCTTTATGGCTTGCTGCGGCGAGATTTCAAAGCAGGCTGAAGCAGTAGAGCGGAGCCACGCTCCGCTGAGGCGTTACCGGTACAGCCCTTGCCGAGCATGGCTCGGCACTACCTCATGCTTCTTTTTTCTCCACGCGGCTGCTGCGCAACAGACTCAAAGCAAACCCGGCCACCGCCAGTGCGCCGATCACCAGCACCGCCCACAGCAGCACGTTCTTCCAATCGCGTGGCGGCTTTGCCGGCTGATAGGCGGCATCACCCGCGCGCGCGGCACTTCCGCCGAGCGTGGCGATTGCCGGCTGCCACTGCGCGCCATTGCGTGCACGCAAGGCGTCCAGCATCGGATCAAGTGTTACCTGCATCTCACTCACATTCGCGCTGCCCGCAACCAGCAGATACGGCGCACGCCCCTGCGCCAGGAACACCATGCTGCCGGGGCGGTAACCCAGTCGCAGCAACGGTGCTTCCGACGGCACCGAACCCGGCTCGGCCAACAATCGCCACTGCCGGTCGGTAATCACTCCAGAGGTTTCCAATGGTGGCGAATGCTGCAGCTGGCCAGCCTCACTCAAGCTCCAGGCGTTCCAACCACGCCGCAGCAGTTGCCAATCCGGGTTGTTGCCATCCGCGCCAGGGCGATCCGCATCGCGACTGAAGACGCTCCAGCTCACCGCACTGTTGGCCGGCATCCGCACGTCCATGCGCTGGATCGGCGGGCGTCCCTGCAACTGGTACTGATAACCGTCCTTGGCGCTGCCGCCGGCCGCGGCGGTCAGCTCCAGCCATTGCCAGTCACCGCTATCCACCGCATCGACGACTTCACCACGCAGCGCGCGCAGTGCCGGTGCGCTGGTTCGCTGCAGCGGCACCAGGCGCAGGTAACGCAGCGCGCTGTCCACCTTGATGGTGCTGTTGCGCAGCTCGCGGCCCTGGTTGCTCAACTGCACCAACCGCACCTGCGGGTCGAGCACCTGCCAACCACGCAGGTCGTCGCTGCCTTCCAACCGGTAGCCCAGGTCCAGCGACGCACCGGCATCGGCCCAGTCCACCCGCAGTGCACGTACCTTGCCGGCGTCATCGCCCAGATCCACCAGCCATACCGGTGCCGCAGCGCCAGCACTGCCACCGCTACCGACCGAATTGCGGATCGACAGCACCTTGCCGCGCGTGTCGCGCTCGACCACCACGCTCAGATCGTCATCGGCGGTGGCTGCCACCGGCAGCGCGAACCATTGCAGCTCCACCGTGCGCAGCGGCCCGGACAGCGGCATGGCAGCTGCATACACCGCACTCGCTACCTGCTTGCCATCGGCATCGATTACCCGCACATCGCGCAGGTCACGCCAATGCGCAGCGGCATAGACCGATGCATCCAACGGCACGCGATAAGCACCGGCGTCGGGCTGGGACAACTGCAATGGCCACTGTTGGGCGAAATCATCGGCGGCCTGCGCACTCAACGGCAGCAGTGCCAGCCACAGCAAACGCTTGATCATGCCGACGCTTCCTCATTGTTGTTCTTTGCTTCAAACACGCGGCGCGGCGGCGCCGGCGCCAGCCAGCCCACCAAGGTGCACAGCAAGCCGTAGGCGATGAAGGCACCGATGCCGAGAAGGTCGCCCAGGTTGCCGCGGTCAATCAGCAGCAGCTTGGCCAGCACCACGCCCATCAGGATCGCGCCGGCCAGCCACAAGCCCCACTGGCCGCGACGCGAGCCGGACACCCAACCGACCACGCCCAGCAGGCTCCACACCACGGTCAGGCTGGTCTGTGCCAGCTGGGTGCCGAGCAGAGTGTCATTCCACGGCTCGCCGCCCCAGTGGTGCACGGCGCGCAGCGTCATCACCGTGACCAGCACCAGCGCGGCAACCGCCATGCCCACCAGTTGCATGGGCGGAATACGCTCGCCGCGCCCTTCCCACAGGCGCATCGCAGCCAACACCAGCACGGCGATCTCGGCCAGCTCCAACGGATTGATCAGCACGATCCACGGCAGCGGCGCGGCACTGCCCGCGCTTGCCAACGAGGCCAGCCACCACAAGCCCAGCGCGCCGAATACCGCCATCTGCAATGCCGGCCGGTAGCGATCAAACGCCGCGCCCAGCGGCTGCGACAGCAACGTCCAGCGACGCATCGACAGTACCGCCAGCAGCAGCCACGGCAGTACCAGCAGCATGCCTACCCACCCTTCTGCGAGCTTGAATCGATCGCCGATGTGCCAAGCCAGCAGCGACAGCACCGTCGGCCACAACAACAGCCATGCCAACTGCGCCAGGCCGGCAATCGCACCGCTGCCGGCCCGCAGGCACAACAGGCTGCGAAGCCCAAGCACCGCAAACAACGGCCATGCCCAGGCACCATGACCGGCGAACGGCTGGCCATATTCGGACAGCTGCACGAACGCCAGCGGGAAGGCCAGCACCAGGCTGCCCAGCGTGGTCAGTGACAACGCAAATGCAGGCGCACGACGCTGAACTTCGGCCGCCAGCCAGCCGGTCACACCCAGCATCACCAGCAACGCATGCAGACGGCTTCCGGGGGTGACAAAGTCACCGATCTCCATGGTGAGGTTGCCCAGCCACCAGGCCAGGCCCCACACATACGCCACCGTGGCGACCTGCAACCTGCCAACACCGCGATACAACCAGGCCGTCGCGAAGCCGGCCAATGCGATCAACAAGGCGCCCATGAACGCGGCATTGGCAACGGCCATCTCCGCCTGCCAGATCGCGCTGCTGCCGATCAGCAACGCCACCGCGGCAGCCAGTTGCAGGCCAATGCCGCTCCAGCGCGCGAGGCGACGCTCCTGCATCAGGCCCAACCAGACCAGGCCGGCACCTTCCAACGCGAACACCGATGCGGTCGCGCGTGCCGACAAGGCCAGCGGCACTGCTAGCGTGGCGAAACCCACCGCGAGGATGGCGTAACCACGCGCCAATACATCCAGCCGTTCCTTGTTGATCAAGGCACGTGCCAGCACCGTATACAGCACCGCGACACCCAAGGCACACAATGCCAGCGGCATGCGCTCACCCTGCAGCAACCCCGCCTGCAGCGAGAAGGCGATCAACGGCGTACCGAACAGCAGGCAACCATCGATGCGCGCACTGCCCGGGGTGGCCACCTTGCGTGCGTACAGCAGCGGCAGCAGCAGATAGAACACGAAGAACAGCACCAGGAACGGCTCGGTGCTGTTGAACTTGGCTGGCGAATAATCCATCACGCCCCATGCCGTACCAATGCCCCAGGTAAACGCGAAGCCCAGCAGATTGAGGATGCGCCACGGCCGCACCCAGGCAATAGCGAAGATGCCGGCGTTGAGCAGCGCGTAGTACGAGAACAGGCCGACATGATTGCCGCTGTCACTGGACAGCCAGATCGGCGCCATGAAACCGGCCAACACGCCCAGGATGGCCAGCGTGCGCGACTCCTGCAGCACCGCCATCACCGACAAGCCGGCAATCAGCACGACGCTGATCGCGAATGCCGGCCCGGCATCGATCAGGCTGTAGTTCTTGAACGCGGCAAACACGGTCAACAGCAATACGCCGATGGCGCCGCCCTGTAGTGCCAGGGCGAAGGTGCGATGACTCTCGCGCTTACGCCAGGCGAACACCAGCCCGGCCAATGCGGCGGCACTGATTGCCGCCAGACGGAACTCGATCGGCATGCTCAGCCAACCCTGGTCGCTGGCATACTTCAGCAGCGCCGCGACGCCGGCCAGCAACACCAGCATGCCGACCTTGACCGGCACATTGCCGCTGGTGAACCACTGTTTGATGTGCTCGATGCCACGCTCGATGAAGTTCGGCTCGGCCGGGGCGGGCGGCGCCCATTCCTGTGCCGTGCGCTGCACCGGGTCCGGCGCGACGCGGGCGGGGAGTGGCCGGGAGGGTTCCGGTAGCGGCGGCAACGGCGGCGCGCTGACCGGCACTGAAGGCGCTGCCGGCGTTGGCGTCTGCTGATCGTCAAATGATGGGCGGGGCGGCACTGGCGCGACGCGGGGTGCCGGTTCGCGCTCGGCAAACGGCGGCACGGCCGCTTCGGCCGGCACTTCATTGCGCGGGGAATGCACGGCGGCTTCCAGCGCGGATACGCGCCGCTTCAGCGATGCCACCTGTAGCAGGGCCATCACCAGCAGCACGGGCACCAGCAGCGCCACCGCCAGCAGCAACAATCCCCAAAACACCAACGTGTCGTCCATTTCCCGTCCTTGTCCCCAAAGGGGTGCCGCACCACCTTATCCACGCGCGATGGAAACGCAAGGTGCGCGGGGTCAAGGGATGAACTGGGGCAAGACCTGATCGGCGGGGTGGCAGGCAAGGCCCAGCGGAGCGCGGCTTCGCTCTACCGGCTGCCAGGCAAGCGGCGATGCCGGGCCTGTTCCGACTGGCTGGCGGCAAAAGAAAAGGCGCCTTCAAGGCGCCCTTTCTTCATTCATGCAACGTGTGGATCAGGCGGCAACAACGCGCACCATTTCCAGGCACTTGTTGGAATAGCCCCACTCGTTGTCGTACCAGCTGACCAGCTTGACGAAGGTGCCGTCCAGGGCGATGCCGGCGTCGGCGTCGAACACCGAGGTGTGGGTCTCGCCACGGAAATCGGTGGCGACCACCTTGTCTTCGGTGTAGCCCAGGATGCCCTTCAACGCGCCTTCGCTCTGTGCCTTCACTTCGGCGCAGATCTCGGCGTAGGTGGCTTCCTTTTCCAGCTCGACGGTCAGGTCGACCACCGACACGTCCGAGGTCGGCACGCGGAAGCTCATGCCGGTGAGCTTCTTGTTCAGTTCCGGGATCACCACGCCGACCGCCTTGGCTGCACCGGTGGAGGACGGAATGATGTTTTCCAGGATGCCGCGGCCGCCACGCCAGTCCTTGTTGGACGGGCCGTCAACGGTCTTCTGGGTGGCGGTCGCCGCATGCACGGTGGTCATCAGGCCGCGCTTGATGCCCCACTTGTCGTTGATGACCTTGGCCAGCGGGGCCAGGCAGTTGGTGGTGCACGAAGCGTTGGAGATGATCGCCTGGCCGGCGTAGGTCTTGTCGTTGACGCCGAACACGAACATCGGCGTGTCGTCCTTGGACGGGGCCGACAGGATCACCTTCTTGGCGCCCGCATCAATGTGCTTCTGCGCGCTGACCTTGTCCAGGAACAGGCCGGTGGATTCGATGACGACATCGACGCCGACTTCGTCCCACTTCAGGTTGGACGGATCGCGCTCCTGGGTCAGGCGGATCTTCTTGCCGTTGACCAGCAGGTCCTTGCCGTCGACCGCGACATCAGCCTTGAAACGGCCATGCACCGAGTCGTACTTGAGCATGTAGGCCAGGTAGTCCGGCTCCAGCAGATCGTTGATGGCCACGATCTCGATGTCGTTGCCGAAGTTCAACACTGCCGAACGCAGCACGTTGCGCCCGATGCGACCGAAACCGTTGATGCCGACCTTGATTGCCATGTTCACAAGCTCCTGCAGCCGCAAACCCGTTGCGGCGGGGTGGAAAGGGGCCGCCATTCTAGCAGCACAGCCCGCTCCCACCGTCCTTGCCAGGTGTCAGCACGGCTGACTACCGACTGAGCGCAAACGCTTGTTTGATCAGGATCAAAGCGGCTGCCGGGCGCTGCCGGGACACTGGCGCCACCTCCACCACGTAACGGAATCACAACATGCGCAAGACCTCCGCTCTGTTGCTCTCCGGCCTGGCTGCCGCCATGGCCCTGGCCGCCGCTCCCGCCATGGCCCAGTCCAAGGGCGACTGGACCCTGGGCGTCGGCGTGCACGCCGTCGATCCGAAGTCCGATGCGGGCGACCTGAACGGCTCTGCCCTTGGCTTGGGCGCCCTGCCGACCAAGGTCGACAGCAGCGTCCGTCCGACCGTCACTTTCGAGTACTTCGTCGCCGACAACGTGGGCATCGAAGTGCTGGGTGCCCTGCCGTTCAAGCATGAAGTCAGCATCGACGGCGTCGGCAAGGTCGGTGAAACCAAGCAGTTGCCGCCGGTCGTCTCGCTGCAGTACCACTTCGCCAACAGCAGCAAGGTCACCCCGTTCGTCGGCCTGGGCGTGAACTACACCAAGTTCTTCAGCACCGACAGCAAGGGCGCCCTGGCTGGCACCAAGCTGAAGCTGGAAGACTCCTGGGGTCTGGCCGCGCACGCCGGCCTGGACTTCGCACTGAGCGAAAAGGGCGCACTGCGCGTGGACATGCGCTGGGCCGACATCGACACCAAGGTGAAGGTCAACGGCGCCAACCTGGGCACCGCCAAGATCGATCCGCTGGTCTACGGCGTGGCGTACGTTTTCAAGTTCTGAGCCACACGATAGATCCGCAAGGCCATCACACCGCTCCCCCGGGCCTGTCCGGCGGGGGCGGTTTCGCCATATGCGGCATGCAAACAGATGCGCCGGTGCCGCTAGAATGCGGCGATGAAACCGTTTTCTCTCCGCGCATTCCCGCTGCTGCTCGCCGCAGTTGTCACCACCGCGCTCATTCCCGGGCATGCCTGGGCGTGGGGTGCACAAGGCCACCGGCTGGTGGCGCGGGTGGCCGAACCGTTGTTGGACCCGCAGGCGAAAGCCGAAATCCAGCGTCTGCTTGCGACCGAACCCGGCGCCACGCTCGACAGCATCGCCCCCTGGGCTGACCAGCTGCGGGCGCAGGATCCGAGCCTGGGCAAGCGCTCGGCAGGCTGGCACTACATCAACATGGGCGAAGAAGGCTGCACCTATGTGCCGCCCAAGCAGTGCCCGGACGGTAATTGCGTCGTCGAAGCGCTCAAGGCCCAGTCTGCTCTGCTTGCCGATCGCAGCAACGCCGATGCCGCACGCCTGCAGGCATTGAAGTTCGTGGTGCATCTGATGGGTGACATCCACCAGCCGATGCACGCCGGCTACGGTCATGACCGCGGCGGCAACACCTATCAGCTGCAGTTCGATGGCCGCGGTACCAACCTGCACTCACTGTGGGACAGCGGCATGTTCTATGCCCAGCGCCGCGACGATGAGCAGTTCCTACAGCAGCTGCTCGCCCTGCCCGCCCCCGACGGCGTCGGCCGCCCCGAACTGCAACGGGATGCGCCGCGCTGGGCCGTGCAGTCCTGCCATATCGCCATGCGCCCGGGCGTCTATCCGACCACGCGCAAGCTGGACGAGCACTACGCAGACACCTGGCGACCAGTGGCCGAAGCCCAGGTCCGGTTGGCCGGTGAACGCCTGGCAGCGCTGTTGAACACGCTGCTCGACCGCTCCTGAGCCTGGCAGCCGATGGAGCGCCGCGGTGCTTCATCGGCGACACCCTTGCCGCAGCTGATTCAGCGCACACCCGTCTGGCTGCGCACCCGGGCCTCGCCTTTCACCACCTCAAAGGTGAAGGCATACAACAACGTCACCGGCACCTGCTCCACCCGCACCGCACCGGTGCAGTCGCCTTGTGCGATGGGCGTGCTCCCGGGGCTGAAATGGCAGATGGCCGCCGGCCGGAACGTCCACTGCGTTGCCGCCGCAATCGACGCCTGCAGCAGCGAGGCGTGTTCCAACTCTCGCCCCGCCGTGCAGCTGGCATGTTCCAGCAGCGGCTCCACCCGCTCGACCTGCCCTTCCGCAGCAATGATCACGCGGACGCAAAGTGTTGTCGGCGGCAAGGTCTGCCGCGCGTAGTCGGCGGGCATGACCGGTGGCGGTGACTGCACGGGCTCAGGCATGCGGAAGGTCTCGCTCGCGGCCAGCCTATAGGCCTGGACCGCCCCGGCGGCGGCGCCGCTACTTTCTGGCGTGAGCAGGCGCTGGCCGACGTTGTAGCGGTTGTCGGGATCTTCGATCACCGGCATTGTGGTCACGCACCCTGCCAACGCCATGGCAAGAACCGCAGCACATCCCGCACGAGCGCCGAGTCGCGAAGTCACATGTGGCGTGCGGATCAAGAAGTCACTTCCGAGGTTTCCGTCTCGGTCTTGTCCATGTCGAAGCGCACCGGCACCCGCACCTGCCCGGCAACCGCCTCGCCATCTTTGCTGCCGGGATTCAACGTCCAGCCACGCGCGGCTTCCACTGCGGCGGCGTCCAGATCGGCGTGACCGGAACTGCTGTCGACCACCACACCGGTCACCGCGCCATCGGCCGCCACATCGATCTTCAACCACACCTCACCGGTATGCATGCTGGGCGGATAGCGTGGCGGTGACATCGTCGCGAAGCTGGGGATGCTGGCGGGTGTCGACTGCGGTTCCACCGAGATGCGCCCCTTGCCCGCAGCAGTACCCTGGTTGGCGGAAGCCACCCGCGACACCCGCAATGCGACGTCCAGTACCGAGCGACCATCGGCCGTGGACACCTTCACCCCGGCAGGTGCGTCGGCGGCGATCAACAGAACCGGACGCGACACCACCACGCCATCGGCCTTCAACTCACCGCTCAAGCGCAACTGACCAGCATCGGCAGCCTCCAGCGTGAACTCGGCATTCCAGCTCACCCCCTTGCCTGACTGCAGGGCGAAGGCGAACGGCTTGCCGGCATGTTCGCGGATCTGGAACTGCTGACGTTCACCGTCCGCATCCACCTCCAGCGCCACCGCGTGCAGCGCGCCCACCGATGCGATCTCCTGCCTGGTCGGCTGCGCGGCCCACGCCGCATAACCCAGCCCGGACGACACTCCCAACGACAACATCACCATCGTTACCCACTGCTTCACACCGGGAACCGGACGTTTCAACATGGCAATACGCTCCTTCAATGGATGTGGACTCTGCCAGTGGCAACCCACCGGCAGTGGGGATGACGCCAAACCGGTCTTGAGCATGGCGCTGCCATAACTGCGGCGTTCGCCGCCAACGCGGGCGACAACGCGTTCGTCGCACGAAAGCTCCTGGTCATCCCGGCAGCGACGCAAAGCGAACGGCAACAACGGATTGAACCAATGGATGCATTGCATCACCGCCAGCAACGCGTTGACGACGATGTCGCCCCGGCGCACATGCAGTTGCTCATGCAGCAGTACCAGTTGCTGTTCCTGCACTGTGTAACGTTGCTCGAAGCCTGCAGGCAATACGATCCGCGGCCGCCACAGATGCATTGCCGCCGGCAGACCGAGCACCGCCTGCGCCTGCCAGAAACCATCCGCACGGCGTTCGACGCGGCCCAGGCCACGCACGAAACGGCGTTGCTGGCGGATCAATCCCACGGCCGTCAGCAGCACGCCGCAGGCCCAGATGCCGGCCAGCAGCAACGGCCAGATCGGCAACGCCTTCATGGGTGCAACGAAGGCCGTGACGGTGCCTGACGCCGTACCAGCGGCATGCATTGCAGTGGCCACGACACGCGGCGCGGGCAACAGCACCGCCGCTATTGCCACCGGTACCGCCAACCACAGCAGATACGCAGCGCTGGCTCCCAACCAATGACGCACCGGGCGACGCAACAGCATCACCATTGTCATCGCCGCGCTGGATGCCAAGGCTGTCATCAGCACCCCGTAGAGAAGCTCAGTGCTGCTCATCATCAAGCCCCTCCAGCAGTTTGCGCAGTTCGGCCACGTCATCGCGCGTCAGCTTCTGATGCTGGCTGAAATGCGCCACCAGCGGCGCGACACGGCCATCGAAAAGGCGGTCAATCAAACTGCTGCTTTCCTCCAGCACCCAGGCATCACGCTCGACCAGCGGCGAGTAGCGATAGCGACGTCCCTCCTTCTCCGCAGCGATCGCGCCCTTGTTGAGCAAGCGGTTGAGCAGGGTCTTGACCGTCGCCTCGGCCCAGTCGTTGCTGCGCGGCAAGCGCGCCATCACCTCGTCGGCGGACAACGGATGTTGCCCCCACAGAACCTGCATCACGACGGCTTCTGCTTCGCTGATCTGGATCATCGTTTACGCCTGTAATTTTTACCGATTACATAAGTAAACAACCACCCTGTCAAGTCCCTGCACAGGCCCTCGATATGGCCCGTGCTGTAATGCTCAGACGCCGCAGGAGCCGGACCCCATGCCGCACTACGTCACCGATCTTGATGCCGCCGTGGACTGGCTGCTGACCCGCACGCAAGGCCCGTTGCGCATCGCCGCGCCGTTGGCGCTGGGCAAACCGCACCGCCTGCTCAATACCCTGTATTCGCGGCTGGAGGTTGATGCCTCGCGCCCGTTGCAGCTGTACACCGCCCTGTCCCTGAATCCGCCGCAGGCCAAGGGTGATGGCCTGGAAGCGCGCTTCCTGCGGCCCTTCGTCGAACGGCATTTCGGCATCGATTTCCCCCGCCTGGCCTACGCCGATGCCATCGCCCGCGATGCCCTGCCCGCGCACGTACAGGTGGAGGAGTTCTACATGCAATCGGGCGCCCTGCTCGGTTCCGCGCAGGCGCAGCGCAACTACACCAGCCTCAACTACACCCATGCCGCCGATGCGGTGGCGCAACGTGCGCCGCACGCCATCGTGCAGAAAGTCGCCTTCCGCGAAGGCAGCACGCGATTGTCGCTGTCCTGCAACAACGACATCACCCAGGACACGCTGGATGCCATCCACGCGCGTGGCCTGCCACGCCCGCTGCTCATCGCCGAAGTGGACCCGCAGCTGCCCTGGCTTGATGGCAGCGCCACGGTGGAGCCAGACTTCTTCGATCTGGTCGTGGTGCCGCCCGGTCCTTACCCGCATCTGTTCGGCCTGCCGCGACAGCCGGTCAGCGATGCCGACTACGCCATTGGCTTCCATGCGAGCGCACTGGTCCGTGACGGCGGCACGCTGCAGATCGGCATCGGTACGCTGGCTGATGCACTCAGTCATGCACTGGTATTGCGGCATACCGACAACGCGCGTTATCGGCGGATTCTGCGCGCGCTCGACCCACAGCTTGCCGACCATCCGATGGTGCAGGAGGCCGGCGGATTGGGGCCTTTCGAGATCGGCTTGTACGGCTGCAGCGAAATGCTCAACGAGGGCTTCCGCGTCCTGGTGCAGACCGGCGTGATCCGCCGCAAGGTACTTGAAGACCTCGCGGTGATGCAGCGCTTGGCCAATGGCAGTGCCTATGGCTCCGACCACGCCACACTCGCTGCCGAAGGCCAGTACCTGCATGGTGCCTTCTATCTCGGTTCGCCGGAATTCTACGACTGGCTGCGGCACCTGCCCGAGGACGAATCCCGCGCGATCGGGATGCGCCGCATCAGCGAGATCAATCAACTCTATGGCGGCAACGAAAGCCTTGAACGCCTGCAACGCCGCGACGCACGCTTCTTCAACTCGTGCATGATCGCCACCACACTGGGCGCGGCGGCTTCCGATGCGCTGGAAGATGGTCGTGTGGTGTCCGGTGTCGGGGGGCAGTACAACTTCGTGGCCATGGCACATGCGCTGCCGGACGCGCGCAGCATCCTGATGTTCCGCGCACTGCGTGATGATGCCGGCAAGGCGCAATCCAACGTGCGCTGGAGCTACGGGCACACCACCATTCCGCGACACCTGCGCGATATCTTCATCAATGAGTATGGGGTCGCCGACCTGCGTCATCGCACGGATGAAGAATGTGTCGTTGCGATGACCGGCATCGCCGACGCGGCATTTCAGCACGCATTGCTTGAACAGGCGAAGGCCTCCAGGAAGCTCGACCTCTCATTCACCGCACCCGAGGCCTGGCAGCGGAATCGCCCCGACGTACTGCGTGCTGCATTGGCGCCCTTCCGTAGTGATGGCAGCCTGCCCGACTACCCGCTCGGCAGCGACTTCACGCCCCTTGAGCAGGACCTGTTGCGGGCGCTGACCTGGCTCAAGGCAAACACGCGCACATACCGCGACAAGCTGCGCGCAGCGGCGAGTGCGATACGCCAGCCGGCCGGTGAGAATGACGCCATGTACCTGCAGCGGATGGGACTGGAATCCCCGAAGCACCTCAGCGAATGGCTCGAGGCAAAACTGTTGCGTCTGGCGCTGGCAAGAACCGCACACAACTGATCCATCAACGCGAATCGATCCAACTGCGGAGCAATGCTCCGCCCCGCCCGAAGTCGGGCAACGCGATATCACTGAAATTGCGCCGGACCTGATCCCGGACCTGATCCCGGACCACGAAGAAGCATTGCCGGTATTGCCGGCAGACCAACAGAAAGGCCGGGTAATCCCCGGCCTTTCTGCTGTCTCAAACCCACCACAGCGATCAGTTGGCGACGACGGCCTTGGCAGCGGCAACCACGGCTTCGGTGGTGATGCCGAAGTGCTGGTACAGCTTGTCGGCCGGGGCCGAGGCACCGAAGGTATCCAGACCGATCACCGCACCGTCCAGGCCCACGTACTGGCGCCAGAAACCGGTGACACCAGCTTCCACGGCCACGCGTGCACGGATGGCATTGGGCAGCACGGATTCGCGGTAAGCCGCGTCCTGGCGGTCGAACACGTCGGTGCAGGGCATCGATACCACGCGGACCTTGATGCCGGCAGCGTCGAGCTCGGCCTTGGCCGCCATGGCCAGACCAATCTCCGAGCCGGTGCCGATCAGGATCACATCCGGCGTACCAGCCGCGTCGGCCAGCACGTAGCCGCCGCGTTCGATCTGCTTGACCTGCTCGGCGCTGCGCTGCTGCGGGGCCAGGTTCTGGCGACTGAAGATCAGGCAGCTCGGGCCATCCTTGCGCACGATGGCAGCCTTCCAGCTGACCGCCGATTCGGCGGCATCGCACGGGCGCCACACATCGTTGTTGGGGATGTAGCGCAGCGAGGACACATGCTCGACCGGCTGGTGGGTCGGGCCGTCTTCGCCCAGACCGATCGAGTCATGGGTGAACACGTGGATGACGTGCGCCGGGATCAGCGCGCTCATCCGCAGCGCGTTGCGGGCGTAGTCGCTGAACACCAGGAAGGTCGCGTCGAACGGCAGGAAACCGCCGTGCAGGGCCAGACCATTGGCGATGGCGCTCATGCCGAACTCACGCACGCCGTAATGCACGTAGTTGGCGTTAGGGTCTTCGCCGACCACGGTCTGCGCGCCCTTCCACAGGGTCAGGTTGGAACCGGCCAGGTCGGCCGAACCACCGATGATTTCCGGCAGCAGCGGTGCGAAGGCCTGGATCGCGTTCTGCGACGCCTTGCGCGAGGCGATGTTCGGCGCTTCGGCCTGCACCTGGGCGATGTAGGCATCGGCCTTGGCAATGAAGTCGTCCGGCAGCTCACCGTGCGAACGGCGGGTCAGCTCTTCGGCCTGTTCCGGGAACTGGGCGGCGTACTTGTCGAACAGCTGTTCCCACTCAGCCTGGCGCAGCGTGCCGGTACCGCCTGCACGCCAGCCGGCGTAGATGTCTTCCGGAATCTCGAACGGGGCATACGACCAGTCCAGCGCCTTGCGGGTGGCTTCCAGTTCGTCCTTGCCCAGCGGTGCGCCGTGGCTGGATTCCTGGCCGGCCTTGTTCGGCGAACCAAAACCAATCGTGGTCTTGCAGCAGATCAGGGTCGGCTTGTCGAACTGCGACAGCGCCTGCTCGATGCCGGCCTTGATGCTTTCCGGATTGTGGCCGTCGACGCCGCGCACCACGTTCCAGCCATAGGCTTCGAAACGCTCCGGGGTGTTGTCGGTGAACCAGCCTTCCACTTCACCGTCGATGGAGATGTTGTTGTCATCCCAGAAGCACACCAGCTTGCTCAGGCCCCAGGTGCCGGCCAGCGATGCGGCTTCGTGCGAGATGCCTTCCATCAGGCAACCGTCGCCCATGAACACCCAGGTGCGGTGATCGACGACTTCAAATTCCGGGCGGTTGTAACGCTGCGACAGCAGCTTCTCGGCCAGTGCGAAGCCCACGGCGTTCGCCAGACCCTGACCCAGCGGGCCGGTGGTGGTTTCCACGCCCGGGGTTTCGTGACGCTCCGGGTGGCCGGCGGTCTTGCTGCCCAGCTGGCGGAATGCCTTGAGCTGCTCGATCGGCAGGTCGTAGCCGCTCAGGTGCAGCAGCGCGTAGTGCAGCATCGAGCCATGCCCGTTGGACAACACGAAACGGTCACGGTTGAACCAGTTCGGGTTGTTCGGGTTATGGCGGTGGTAATCGTTCCAGAGCACTTCGGCGATATCGGCCATGCCCATCGGCATGCCGGGATGACCGGACTTGGCGGCTTCGACCGCATCAGCGGCAAGAAAACGGATGGCGTTCGCCAACTGGCGGCGGGTGGGCTGCGTCATGGTTTCGTCGGAATCGGGAGGCTCCCGCGGAACTGCGGGCGGCCTATTGTCCCACAAGCCACCGCGCGGTTCAGGCCAGAACGCCCGCCCGAAGCGCCCGCTTTCGCCATCTACACAAAGCAGAACGGCCACCTGTTCAGGTGGCCGTTCCGGCTTGCAGTCAGGCTGAAGACTTACTCGCGGGAAGCCTGCCCGGCCATGCTTTCATCGCTTTCACCACGCGCCACCAGGGTGGTCAGGGCCAGGTCGCCCGTGACATTGAGCGCGGTACGGCACATGTCCAGGAAGTGGTTGACGCCCAGGATCAGGCCAATGCCCACCGGATTTACGCCGACCATCGCGCAGATCAGCGCCACCACCGGCAGCGACCCGGACGGCACGCCCGCAGTGCCAATACCGCCCAGGATGCAGACCACCATCACCATGAACTGTTGGCCGATGCTCAGGTCCACGCCGAAGAACTGCGCCAGGAAGATCACCGTCACACCCTCGAACAGCGCGGTGCCGTTCTGGTTGGCGGTGGCACCCACGGTCAGCACAAAGCGCGACACTTTGTGCGGGAAGCCCATCTGGTCAGCCACCCGCAACGCGGTTGGCAAGGTCGCGTTGGACGAGGCGGTAGAGAACGCCATCAAGGTGGCTTCCTGGGTCTCGCGGAAGAACTTCAACGGCGAGCGCCCGGCCAGCTTCACCGCGATGCCGTAGCTGACAAACATGTGCAGCGCCAGCGCCAGCACCACCACGCCCACGTATGCACCCAGCTTGATCAACAGGCTGAAACCGAAGATGGCCGCCAGGTTGAACATGAAACAGGCCACCGCGTAGGGCGCCAGGCGGATGACCAGATTGATCAGGGTCATCGAGATTTCAAACAGGCCTTCGATGGCCTTGCGCAGCGTGGCGACCTTTTCGGCCGGCGACAGCACCATGCCGACGCCCAGCATCAAGGCGAAGAACATCAGCGACAGGATCTTGCCGTTGTCGGAAGCCGCTTCGAGCACGTTGTTCGGCACGATCGACAACAGCATTTCCAAGCCCTTAGGCTGGGAGCCGACACCGGCCACGATCTCCTTGCTGCGTTCGGCGTTCTCGGCCAGCAACTGCGCGGCCACGGCCGGGTCCACGCCCGCACCGGGCTTGAACAGGTTGACCAGCACCAGCCCGATCAACACCGCCACACCAGACAACACGATGGTGTAGGCCAGCGACTTCCAGCCGATGCGGCCCAGCGAACGGATGTCGCCCATCTCCGACACACCCATCACCAGCGCCGAGAAGATCAGCGGCACGATGAGCATGAAGATCAGGCTCAGGAACAACCCCGATACCGGCGTCGTCAGATACGTCGTCACCGCATGCACCCACGGCGCCCCCGGACTCACCGTGTGCACGATCAGGCCAAGCAGCAGACCGATGCCGAAGCCGATCCCAATCTTCCAGTGGAACGGCATTTTCGTGCGTGGCGTTGCGGCGTTGGCCATCGTGGGTTTCCCTCCAGAGAATTATTCAGCTTAACAGACGGTATACAACCGCCCTTTTCAGCTTTCATCCCGGATATAGAGGGTCGAGCACGGGTTTTTCCGCCATTGCCCGGCCACGCCAATGCGGCCCCTGGCGGAAAACCTCGCGCAGGCGTGCCCTGGCTGCCGCCACATCACCCTCGCCTGCCCAGCGTGCCCGTTGCATGCGCTCCAACGCCTGGCGCTGTGACTCATCGTCAAGTTTGGCCATCACCGCGTCCAGATCATCCACGCCCGCCATCGCCGCAAGAATGTGGACAACCTCATCCAGACCGCCCACATCCAAGGCACGGCGCAGGTCGGCCGAGCTGTAACGCGAACCGTGTGTCCCCACAACGCGGGGTGCTTCACGCTCGCCCTGAGCGCCAGCGGCCCGGCGCGATAATCCCCAGACAAGGGTGACCAGCCACAGCAAGGCGAAGCCCGCTGCCAGGGCTGGCCACACCCATGGACGCACGGCTGCCGACGCGGCCACGGCCAGGGCTTCGTCCGGCACGGCCGCAGCCGCCGCTGCCGGCTGTACCAATGGCGGCGCGGCGATCCCGCCGGCGCCTTGCGTGATCTGCAACTGCAGGTCCGGCAAGGTGGCGGTCCGCGCCTGCCCGGCCTGCACATCCCACCATTCCATGCCGATACCCGGCACGGTCAGCGTGCCCGGCTGCTGCGGCACGATGGAGTACCGTCGTGTCAGCTTCAGCTGTGGACTGCCGCCATTGAAGGTTTCGTCGTACTGCGGCGGCTCGGCAAACACCTGCGCACTATCACCGAGCGAGGGCACCGGTAGTTCGGGGAACTGCGCCTTGGTCACGCCGTTGGCCGTGGCCTCGACCACGATGGTGGTCGCTTCACCGGTACGGCCCTGCCGGGGTGCTGCGGTGTAGCGCAGCTGCAGGCCTTTGAGCGGCAGCCATGGCTGCGGCGCATCGGCCGGTATGGCCCTCACCTGCAGTGTCTGGTCCGGCCCGCGGGCACTGAGCTGGCCGTTGTCACGGCCGAAGAAATCATCGAAGAAGCCACCCACTCCCTGGCCGCTGAAACGTGCACCCGTGACCTGCAGCGGACCGCTGCGTTCGGGCACAAGCAGGAAGCGACGCTCGACCACGTTGTAACGACGGCCGCCGATCTCACGCGTCGAGGTGCGGTCATCACCGACCCGCTGCAGCGAGGCGCCGGCCGGCGTATCCAGCACCAATTCACCGGAGGCCAACTGGGTGGCGAAGAACAAGCGCACCACCACGCCCACGCTCTGCTGCACGTAAGGCTGGGTGACGTCGACATCGGTTTCGATGAAGGCCAGCGCATTGCTGTCACGGCTGGCAACCGGTGCCTGCGTTACCACCAGCTGCATCGGCGCCGTCTGCGCGTTGCCCACACGCAACGCGGGAATGATCAACGTACCGGTTCGCTGCGGCGACAATGCAACCGCAAACAGGGCGGTGTTGCTGACCGCACCGTTGCGCATCTGCATCTGGCGGCTGCTGCTCTGGTTGCTCAATGCGAAATCCGCACGCAACGGCGCGTAATCCGGCACCCCACCCTGGTCGGTTTCGATATTGAGGGTGACGGTTTCGCCCTGGCTGATGCTGTCCCGGTCCAACCAGGCGCGGGTCTGTGCATGCGCCATGCCCACGCTCATGCTCATGCTCATGCTGGCGAGAAGGCACAACAACACCCATCGGTTGAACTTCCGGTACCTGCTACCTGTACTCATCGCCGTTCCCGCATCCGTCGCTCGTACTCGAGCTGGAATTTCGCCTTCAGCAGATCGCCCGGCTCATCCGGTACGCGCTGCATCCATGCTTCCACCGCCTGCTGCTGCTCGCGTTGCTGCGGCGTCATCGCCGCGCGCGCGGCAGCGGCCTCGTCTGTTTCGTTTCCTGCCTGGCCCTGACGCTGACGCTGACGCATCGCTTCCTGCATGCGCTGACGCTGGGCCTGGTCGGCCTGCTGCTGCTTGCCGGCGTCCTCGCCTTCCGGCTCGCCCGATTCCTGACGTGGCTTGCCTTGGTCACCTTGCTGCCCTTGCTGGCCAGCGTCTTTGCTGTCGGACGATTGCGGCTGCCCCTGCTGCGAGGAATCGGATTGCTGCTGGCCTTGTTGCTGTTGGCCCTGCTGCGGATTCGGCGTTTGCTGGCCTTGTGAATCCTGACCCTGCTGCGGTTTCTGCTTGCCCTTGTCGCCCTGTTGCTGATCCTTCTGGTCCTGCTGCGACTTGCGCTTGCGCGCGGCGTCCACGGCTGCACGATTGGCGACGGCATCTTCCATGTCCGGATGCAGCTTCAACGCACGGTCATAGGCATTGATGGCGTCATCCAGACGGCCCTGACGCGCCAGCGCGTTGCCAAGGTTGTACCAACCCTGGTCCGAATCGATGCCCTCGAACCGCTTCTGCGCGGTGGCGAAATCACCTTGCCGGTACGCATCCACGCCTTCGCTCAGCCGCTGATGCTGCAGTTGGTCAGCACGTTGCCACCACCCGCCCTGCTCGGCGGCCGCTGCCGGCTGCATCATCGGCAGCAATGCACACAGTACGAACAGCGGCAACACCCGGCGCGGACGTCGGAAGGCAAACAAGGCCAGCAGCAACAATGGCAGCAGCAGCCAATACCCCTCGTCCTGCCAGGATCTGCCCTGCTCGCTCCGCTGCCGGCTGCTGGCTTGCGCCTGTGGCTGCAGCACGTCCAGTGCCTGCAGGTCGGCATCGGTGCCGGCAAGACGCTGGTAACGCCCCCCCCCGGCAACCGCCAGTGCCCGCAGCGATGTCTCATCCAGATGCGCATGCTCGATACCGCCGCGCGAATCACGATAGGACGCACCCTGCAGACTGCCCAGACCAAGTACCGAAACCTCATGCCCGGCCGCGCGCAGCTGCGCCGCAGCGGTCACGGCTGCGGCATCGGCATGATCGGTCAGCAACAGCACATCCCCGCTGCGCGCGCCGGATTGTTTCAGCAGGTCCCCCGCCCATGCCAGCGCACGGTCTGTTTTCTGCCCATCCAACGGCATGACTTCCGGTGCCAACGCATCCAGAAACAACGCGACATTGGCCGCATCATCGGTCAGCGGTGCCACGGTGAAGGGCTCCCACGCATAGGCAATCAATGCCACTTCGCCGCCTTTGCGTTCACGCAGCAAGCTGGCGAGCTTGGCCCGCACCTGCAGCAGCCGCGATGGCGGCAGATCCGGCGCACGAATGCTGCTGGAAAGATCCAGCACGATCACCAACGGCGTCTTGGTTTCCCACAACGGTTGCTCCACCTGTCGCCAACTTGGACCGGCCAGTGCGAGCACCGCCAGCAGCAAGCCCAGCGACAACGCCACGCGCCCCCACCATCGGCGCTTGCTGGTACCGGTGAGCAGGTGTGGCAACAGGTGTGCATCCACCGCTTCGTGCCAGCGGCTGCGACGCCGCTGCAGGTAACTATTGCCCAGCAATGCCAGCGGCACCAGCAACAGTGCCCACAACCATTCCGGACGCAGAAAATGCAGCTGCTGCCAAAGATTCATGCGCGCAGCCCCCGCCATGCCAGCCCCAGCACGCCGAACAGCAGGGCCATGCTCAATGGCCAGCCGTAGCGTTCGATGCGCGGGCGCACCGCCGGGCCCGCACTCTGCACCGGCTCCAGCCGATCCAGTTCAGCGTAGATGCCGGCCAGTTCGTCGGTATCGCGCGCGCGGAAAAAGCGACCACCGGTTTCGCTGGCGATCTTGGACAGCGTGTCCTCATCAACCGGGTCCTCGCCGCCTGGCAACTGCACGCCGAACAACGACGCCTGCCCGGTGCCCCCAAAAGCCACCGTGTAGACGCGTACGCCTTCGGCCTTGGCCAACTCCGCCGCTTTCAACGGTTCCAGCACACCGGCGGTGTTGAGGCCGTCGGTGAGCATGATCACCACTCGCTGCCCTTCCGGCTGTTCACGCAGGCGCTTTACCGACAGTGCGATCGCATCACCCAGTGCTGTCTCGCGACCGGCCAGGCCCACCACGCTGTCGCGCAACTGTTCGCGCACCGAGGCACGGTCGGCAGTCAGGGGGGTAAGCGCGTAGGCACGTTGACCGAATACGACCAGACCGATGCGATCACCCTCACGGCGATCCAGGAAGTCGGCAAGCACGGCCTTGGCGGCAGTGAGGCGATCCACGATGCGCCCGCCGAGTTGCATGTCGGGCTCTTCCATGCTGCCGGACAGATCCACCGCCAGCATCATCTGCCGCGCTTCATGGGGTGGCTCCACCGGTTCGCCCAGTTGCTGCGGCCGCGCGGCCGCGGCACATAGAAACACCCAGGCCAACCCCAGCAACATCGCGCCCAACCAGGCACCACCGCGTCCCCGGGCTATCTGCAGCTGCAGGCGTGCAGGGTCATAAGGCACGCGCAATGCCGGCGCGTTCTCATCGCGCAACGGCCACCAACGCATCAGTACAGGCAAAGGCAGCAGCAGCCACATCCAAGGCCAGGCAAACTCCGGCCAGCCAACGGGCAGCATGTCGAGCAACGCCTGCATCAGCGCTTCCCCGCCATCAATTCAAGAAAACGTGTCCGCGCCAATCCACACGCGCGCTCGACGGCTTCTGCATCCACCTGCGGGCGGAAGCCACCTTCCAGCAGCACCCGCCCCTCCCCCTTGCTGAAGGCGTCGCCTTTGCGTCCATCCAGAAATCGCAGCCACGCCTCGCCGTGCAGCAACACCGCCTGCGCATCGACGCTGCGTGATGCACGGCGCAATAGTTCTGACGCGGCGGCCAAGCGCGAGGGGCCGCTATCACTGGCAACCAATTGCTGATCAAACACCTGCGCCCAACGCTGCAGCCGTCGTTGCCGGATCAGATACATCGTGGTGATCGCTGACACAACCAGGATCACCACCGCGATCACCAGCCACCAGCCTGGCGCCAACGGCCACCAGCCGGGTGCCGGAGGCAGGTGCACGTCCCGCAGTGGCAGTTGTGCGGCAATCATGCGGACCTCCGAAGACCCGCCGTGCCCAACCAGGCATCACTGGCGTCATTGCTGCACAAGGTACTGACGCGGATACGGCGGCCGGGCAGCTGCCGCAGCAGCGTTTCCACCGGCCCGATCAACGCGTCATGCCAGGCACTGCGCACCGCCTCAGAACTCAGATCAAAGCGCATCCGCCCCGCTGACGTCGCCACCGGCAACACGCATTGCGGCGGCGATATTTCCAACGGATCCACCAGCAACAGCAGCTGCACTTCCACATGCATGGACAATGCCGACCACACCGCAGCAGGCACGGCAGACGCGCTAGCCGGATCGGCCAGCACCACCGCACGCGCACCCGGATGCAACACGCGCGCGGCACGCTCAAGTGCAAACTGCAACCCGGCGTCATCGGCCTGCGGTTCGGCGTACCAGCGGGTGAGTGCATCCAGCACACGCAATGCCCCTCGCGTTCCACCCGCCGGCGGCACCAGCGATTGCTGACGGCTGCCGCGCAACGCGGCGAGGCGATCCCCGTCGCGTAGCGCTGACCAGGTCGCCACCGCGCCAGCGCGAGCAGCCTGCACCGATTTGAAGCGCACGCGTGTTCCGAAGTACAGCGCAGGCGCGGTATCGGCCACCAGCAGGGTGACCCGTTCGCGCTCGGTCTGGAACGTCTTGGTGTGGGTGGCGTCAGTGCGTGCGGTGAGTTTCCAGTCGATATGACGGGCATCATCACCGGCCACGTATTCACGGGACTCGGCGTACTCCATGCCACGTCCGCGCATCGTCGACGCCGCTCGCCCGCTCACCGCGTAATGTCCGCGCCGCGCCTGGCGCCCTTGCATCGCGGTCCGGCGCAGGGCGATC
Source organism: Stenotrophomonas humi (assembly GCF_001431415.1). Lineage (GTDB taxonomy): Bacteria > Pseudomonadota > Gammaproteobacteria > Xanthomonadales > Xanthomonadaceae > Stenotrophomonas > Stenotrophomonas humi. The sequence goes on from NZ_LDJI01000012.1 coordinate 45,318, forward strand.
AGTTCGGCCAGCTGCGGCCGGGTACCGGGCTGCAACTCGTCGCCATGTTCAACGCGCGCATGAGCGCTGGAAGCCTGGTTAGTCATCGCAGGCCCCGGGGCGGGAATCAGTTGGATTCAAAGGGGAAATGCCGCACACCGTGCATGCCTCAAGGCAACGGCACGCGATCAAGCAAGGCCGCCACCAGCCGCTCGCCGTCCCAGCCTTCCGCCGCCGCTTCATAGCTGGGCAGCACCCGGTGCCGCAGCACGTCAGGCGCCACCGCGCGGATGTCGTCAGGGGTCACGAAATCGCGTCCAGCCAACCAGGCACGGGCCCGCGCGCAGCGCTCCAGCGCGATCGAGCCGCGCGGGCTTGCGCCCCAGGCGATACGCTTGGCCAGACTGGCGTCATAACCACTGGCATCACGCGAGGCCAGCACCAATGCGACCAGGTAGCGTTCAAGCTGCGGCGCCATGTGCAGTTCCAGCACTGCCCTGCGGGCCTGCCCGATCTTCTCCAGCGACAACTTCTGCAGCGTTGCCGGCTTGTGCTGCATGGCCTGCAGGGCGCGCTCGCGGGCCAGGCGCAGGATTTCGGTTTCCGCGTTGGCATCGGGGTAGCCGATGCGGACATGCATCAGAAAACGGTCCAACTGCGCTTCGGGCAACGGGAACGTACCTTCCTGCTCGATCGGGTTCTGCGTGGCCATCACCAGAAACACCTCCGGCAACGGATAGGTGCTGCGCCCCACCGTCACCTGCCGCTCTCCCATGGCTTCCAGCAGTGCTGACTGCACCTTCGCCGGTGCACGGTTGATCTCGTCGGCCAGCAGGATCGGATGGAAGATCGGCCCGGCCTGGAACTCGAAGCGCCCTTCCTGGGCCCGCCAGATATCAGTACCGGTGAGATCGGCTGGCAGCAGGTCGGGGGTGAACTGGATACGCGCGAAGCTGGCATCCACCCGCGAGGCCAGCGCACGAATTGCGGTGGTCTTGGCCAAGCCCGGCGCGCCCTCGACCAGCAGGTGGCCATCGGCCAGCAGCGCGATCAGCAGGCGCTCGACCAGCAATGACTGGCCAACGATCTCGCTGGACAGCGCATCGCGCAGTGCGGTGAATTCCTGGTGCAGGCCCGCATCGTGGGCAGGCACATCCGTCGGTGAGGGGAACTGGGGAGGCAGGTTCATAGGCGCAGTTTGACCGATCTGCGGTGAAATGGTTCAAACGGCACCGTGACAACGGTAAAGGGCCGCATCAAGCGGCCCTTTACCTGCAAACGTCTATCAGGGATTACTCGGCGGCCTTGGCCACACGCAGGATCTTCGGCGTCACGAACACCAGCAGTTCAGCCTTGTCCTTCTGGCGACCACGCTTCTTGAACAGATTGCCCAAGAACGGGATATCGCCGAGGAACGGCACCTTGGCCACGCTGCTGCGGTCGGTGAACTCGTACACGCCACCGATCACCACCGTCTGACCATCTTCCACCAGAACCGCCGTATTCACTTCACGGCGATTGATGATCGGCACCACACCGAAATCATCCACTTCCAGGTACCTGTCAACCTCATCCTTCTTGACGTTCATGTTCAGGAAGACGCGGTTGTCCTGGGTGATGGTCGGGGTGACTTTCAGCTCCAGCAGCACTTCCTTGAACTGCACGTTCGGCGTGGCCACACCGCCGGCGCCGCTGGCGGTGATGGTGACGTAACCGATTTCCTTACCCTGCTTGATCACGCCTTCGCGCTGGTTGGCGGTGACGATGCGCGGATTGGATACCACTTCGCCACGACCTTCTTCCTGCATCGCAGAAAGTTCGACGTCCAACGAGAAGTTCCTGCCAAGCAGCGTATAGGCAATCGCACCCGCGGCCGTCTCGGTGAAGGTCTTGGCGGGAAGATTGACGTTCAAACCCCGCGTTGTGACCTGACTGTTGTTGATGATGTTTGTATTGCCTTCCAGCGAACCGCTGACGGCCTGCGTGCGATCCCCCACACGACGGCCCTGGATACCAAAGCGCGCACCCAGGTCACGGGCGAAGGTATCGGAAGCGATGACGATACGGCCCTCGATCAGCACCTGGTCGACCGGGCGATCGATCACCTTGATCAGCTCACGCATCTGCGCGACTTTCTTCGGGATGTCGCTGATCATCAGCGTATTGGTGCGCTCGTCGGCGACCAGCATGCCACGCGGTGACAGGAAACCATTCTCCTGCTTGTCGTTGCCGTTGCCGCCACCACCGCCACCGCTGCCGCTGTTGTTGTTGCCGATCCCCTTGGCTTCAGTCAGCGCTTTGAAGATCGCTTCGGCGTTGTGGTAGTTGATCTGCACGTAATCGGTGATCAGATCCTGGCGGTTCTCGATCGCGATACGGGCGTCTTCCTTGTCCTGCTCGAACTTGGCCAGCTCCGGCTGCGGTGCCACCCAGATCACACCACCATCGCGACGCTTGTCCAGGCCCTTGGCCCGCAGCACGATGTCCATGGCCTGGTCCCACGGCACGTTGACCAGGCGCAACGTCACGTTGCCCTGCACCGTATCCGAGGCCACCACGTTGAGGTTGGACTCTTCGGCGATCAGCTGCAGGACGGTACGCACCGGCACGTCCTGGAAGTTGAAGGTCACCGGGCGACCGCTGTAACCGCGAGCCGCAACCGTTGCAGCTGCCTGTGCCACGGTCTTGGCGGTGACTGCTCCCGTCGCCAGCTCCGGCTGCCGCGGCGAGATTTCAACCACATATTCGTTGCCGGTCTGGTAGGCCAGCGAGTCGAACAAGCCCGTGGTGCTCAACACCAGCTGCGCGCCCTGGCCCGAAGGCTTGGCGTCGATGCGCTGCACCGGCGTGGCGAAATCCACCACGTTGAGCGGGCGCTGCAGTTCGGCCGGCAACGTGGCATTGCCCACGTCCACCACCACGCTGTTGCCCTGGTTGCGCAGGTCCGGGCTTGCCCCCTGACCATCAAACTGCAGGATCAAACGGCCGCTGCCGTCGTCTCCCCGCTTGAAGTCGATCTTGGTTACTGAAATCGCGGAAGCGGCCGGCTGGACGCCTGCGGCGGGTGCGCCACCGGCAGCCAGCGGCTGTGCCGCATACGAAGAGCCGCACACCACTGCCAACGCCACTCCCAAGGCGCAGACGTGGACCAGTGCTTTGCGCCGAATGGGACGCCGGCTCAGGGCTTTGGTAAAAGTCATCGTGCTATCCCCTAATCAATCAACGATCGTCCAGCGCCAACGACGCAGGACGTTCCAGCCAGCCGCCAGCGCCATCGGGCACCAGTTCAATCAGTTCAATCCCGTCTTCACGGACACCGGTGACTCGGCCATCGCTCTGGCCCATGTACACCCCGGGGCGCACGCGATAGGTGACCTTGTCCGGCCCCATCACCAGGGCAACGGCACCCGCGCCGCCGCCAATCGTGCCCACCATGTCCAGACTGTCGAGCGGGAACGCCTCCAGCGGCTCCTTGCGACGGTCCGGATCAGGCCGCAGCTGGTTGCCACCATCGGCGGACACCCATGCGTCACTGAACGGATCGCGCATGCCCTGTGCGGCGTACTCGAAAGTCTCGAACTGCTGCATCACCGGCAACGCCGGCAACGCCTCGGCCTCACGCGCACGCACGTCGGCCACGTAGTTTTCCAGGTTGGGGGCTTCACCAGGCGTACTGGTCACTCCGCGCGTGCAGCCGGCAAGCGCCGCCATGCACGCCAATCCCAGGACAAGAGAAGAAGTTCTGCTCATGCTTACTTGCCTCCCTTCTTCTCAGCGATCTTCGCTGCTTCGGCCAGTTGCTCCTGTTCCTCCAACTCGGCGTCATCCAGGTAGCGGTAGGTTTTGACCGTACCAGACAGCTCCAGCGCGCCGCCGCGGGCGATCACGCCCTTGGGGTCCTTCGGCTTGAGGTTGATGTCGTGCATGGTGAGGATCACCACACGTGGCAGCGAAGCCACGCCGCTGACGAATGCACCGAACTGGTGGTAACTGCCCACCAGACGCAATGCGATCGGCTTCTCGGCGTAGAACTCCTTCAGCGATTCGGCCCCCGGCTGGAACAACTCGTTGTTCAGGCCACTGGACAGCGCCGTCTGCGAGACGTCGATGATCAGGTCCGGCATCTCGGTCTTGCTGGGCAGCTGGCGCAGCATCTGCTGCAGCACCTGCTCCATCTGTGCAAGCTGCTGCTTCAACGGCTCCAGGTTGGCGGCACGCTGCTGTTCCCGCTCGAAATCGGCACGCAGCGTGACTTCCTTGCTTTCCAGTGATTCCAGGTCATTCATCTGACCGCGGACCACCAGCAGGAACGACAGCACCACGATCAACAGCGCCAGCAGCGCGCAGAAGACCATCTTGGCCTTCTGCGGCCAATTGCCGATGTTGTTGAAATCCAGTTCTTTGGCGTTGAATTTCTTGCTCACGAGCGAGCCTCCTTCGGCGCGGCTGCCGCCGGCTCCGCTGCGGCCTTGGGTGCTTCAGGCGTCGCCGGCGCAGCCGCAGGTTCGGCAACCGCAGGCGCATCACCTGCCACAGGCTGCGGGGTGAGGCTTTCACCTGGCGTCGGCAATTTCACCTTCAGCGTGAACACGTAGGGCAGCGACTTGATGTCGATCGCCGCACCGCCGGTTTCCTGCGCCTTGGCTTCAATGATCGACAGCTCCGGGCTGCTCATCCAACCCGACCCTTCCAGGTTGCGCATGTAGGTACTGACACGCGCATTGGATTGGGTGCGTCCCTCCAGGGTGAGGATGTCGCCTTCCTGCTTGAGTGCGGTGAGCACGACGCCATCAGGGATGGTGCGCACCAGCGAGTCGAACAGGTGCACCATCTGCGAACGCTTGCCCTGCAGCTCTTCGATCACTTCCTTGCGGGCAAGCAGGCGTGCTTTCTGCTTGTCCAGCCGTTCGATTTCCTTGTTCTGCTCCTTGACCTTGGCAATTTCCGCCTCAAGGAACGCATTGCGGTCGTTCTGGCCGCTGATCTGCTGGCTGTAGTAGAACCACAGCAGACCCGACAGGACCACACCCGCCAGCGCCGCAAACCCCAACATGCCGTAGAACTCGCGCTGCCGCTGTTTGCGGCGCTCTTCACGCCACGGCAGAAGATTGATCCGTGCCATCAGTCAAACCCCCTCATGGCCAGACCCGTAGCGATCATCAAGGCCGGTGCGTCCTGGGCAAGCGCATGCGCCTGCACCTTCGGGCCCAACGTCATCTGCGCCAACGGATTGGCCACCGACGTCGCCACACCCAGTTGCTCTTCCACCATCGTCGGCAGCCCGGTCAAAGCAGCACAGCCACCGGCCAGGACAATGTGATCAACGCGGTTGAATTCGCTGCCGGCATAGAAGAACTGCAACAGGCGGCTGATCTGCTGCACCGTTGCCTCCTTGAACGGCTCCAGCACCTCGACCTCGTAGCTTTCAGGCAAGCCGCCCTGACGCTTGGCCAGCCCAGCTTCTTCGTAGCTCAGGCCATAACGTCGCATCACCTCGTCGGTGAGCTGCTTGCCACCGAACACCTGCTCGCGGCTGTAAAGGCTACGGCCGCCACGCAGCACATTGAGCGTGGTCATGGTTGCGCCGATATCCACCAACGCCACCACCGAATCACTGGCCACCGGCAACTCGCTGGCCACGAGCGCGAATGCGTTCTCGACGGCGAACGCTTCCACGTCCATCACCTTGGCAACCAGGCCGCCCAGCTCCAGCGCCGACTGGCGCAGCTCGACGTTCTCCGAACGCGACGCGGCCAACAGCACCTGCACCATTTCCGGGTTGTTGGGCACCAGACCGAGCACTTCAAAATCGAGGTTCACTTCCTCGATCGGATACGGGATGTAATTCACCGCCTCCAGCTCGACCTGCGCCTCCATGTCGTTCTCGTCCAGGTCCGCAGGCATCGGGATCACCTTGGTGATCACCGCCGAACCGGCCACTGCCGCCGCGGCGCTCTTTGCCTTGGTGCCAGAACGTGCAACAGCGCGTCGGATGGCCTCCCCGACCGCCTCGACTTCGACAATGTTCTTTTCTACCACCGCATTGGGCGGAAGCGGTTCCACGGCGTAATGTTCCACGCGAAACCGATTTCCGGTGCGGGAAAGCTGAAGCAGCTTGACCGCAGTCGAGCTGATGTCGACACCGATGATTGGTGTCTGACTTTTTGGGATAAGCCCCACGGTTTCTCCCCTGCCGACGGGCACTTGGACGCACTTGTTGCGCCCGCGCATTAATAACTGAATTTCAGCAGTTGGCAACCGTTCAGAGCACGAGACGCGATACGCATCACGCACTAGGCGGCCTCCTCCCACTCTCCCCAGGACACGGCCCCAGCCGTTCCCCTGCGTAATCTATACTCTGCGGCCACAAAATCCGCAATTGGGAAGTTTTGGATGCCACGTTTCCGTCGCTGGCTTCGCTGGCTGTTGGCCATCTTCATCGCCCTGGCTCTGGTGGGCGCGATTGCCGCAGGCTCTCTCTATTACGTTGTCTCCTCCAAGCTCCCGGATGTACAGACCCTGCGCGATGTCGAGCTGCAGGAACCCATGTATGTCTATGACAGTGAAGGGAAATTGATGGCGGTGTTCGGCGAGACCCGGCGCTACCCCATCCAGATGAAGGACGTCCCGGAGCGCCTGAAGCAGGCCTTCCTCGCCACCGAGGACGCCCGCTTCTATGAACACGACGGCGTCGACTACAAGGGCGTGGGCCGCGCGATCTGGTTGCTGGCCACCACCGATGCCAAGCGCGTTCCGGGTGGTTCGACCATCACCCAGCAGGTGGCGCGCCAGTTTTTCCTCAGCTCCGAATACAGCTACACCCGCAAGGTGGCCGAGATCCTGCTTGCTCGTAAGATCGAGAAGGAGCTGAGCAAGGACGAGATCTTCGAGCTGTACCTGAACAAAAGCTTCTTCGGCAACCGTGCCTACGGCGTGGGCGCTGCCGCCGAGTACTACTACGGCAAGAAGCTGGACGAACTGGATCTGGACGAAATGGCCTCGCTGGCTGGCATCCCCAAGTTCCCGTCCAGCGGCAACCCGATCAGCAATCCCGAGCGCGCCCGCCAACGCCGCGACAACTACGTCCTGCAGCGCATGGCCGAGCTGAAGTTCATCTCCCAGGCCGAGGCTGACGCTGCCAAGGCGGTGCCGATGCACGCTGCGCCACATGAGCCGCCGGTCGAGATCTACGCACCTTACGTGGCCGAGATGGTGCGCCAGGAGATGATCGCCAAGTACGGCGGCGACGTGCTCAACAAGGGCTACCACGTCACCACCACCATCAACGGCACCTTGCAGGACGCGGCCAACACCGCCATCCGTGACGGCCTGATCCTGTATGACCATCGCCACGGCTGGCACGGCGTGGAGCAGCACTTCGATGTCACCGCCGACGCCGACGCCACCGCGCTGGCGCGGCACATTGCCGGCATTCCAGCGCAGTCCGGGCTGCAACCGGCCGTGGTCTCGGCCACGCATGCCGACGGCAGCGTCACCGTGGTGCTGGCTGACCGCAGTGAGTTGATCCTGCCGGTCGCTTCCAGCCGCTGGACCAACCGCACGCCGGCCAAGCTGCTCACCCGGGGCGACATGATCCGGGTCCGCGCTGGCACGAAAGAAGGCGAATGGTTGATCGACCAGATCCCGCGCGGCCAGGCGTCACTGGTATCGCTGGATGCCGAAACCGGTGCGCTGCGCGCCTTGGTGGGCGGCTTCAGCTTTGCCGGCAACAAGTTCAACCGCGCCACCCAGGCCCGTCGCCAGCCCGGTTCCAGCTTCAAGCCGTTCGTGTATGCGGCCGCGTTCGACAAGGGCTTCAACCCGGCCTCGATCGTGCTCGATGCGCCAGTGGTGTTCCGCGACCGACGCGGCAAGACCTGGCAGCCGCAGAACGATGGCGGCGGCTTCCGCGGCCCGATGCGCCTGCGCGAAGCGCTGGTGCAGTCGCGCAACCTGGTGTCGGTGCGCCTGCTGGACAGCATCGGCGTGGACTACGCGCGCAAGTACATCAGCGAGTTCGGCTTCCAGGAAGCCGAGCTGCCGCCGAACCTGTCGATGTCGCTGGGCACCGCCTCGCTGACCCCGTTGTCGGTGGCACGCGGCTATGCCGTGTTCGCCAACGGTGGTTCGCGCGTGGACACCTGGGTCGTGGATGAGGTCAAGGACCGCGACGGCACCGTCATCTTCAAGGAAAACCCCGCCCTGGCCTGCCGCGGTTGCGGCGGCGCGACCGGTGCCGGCTCGGCGCCGGTGAACCAGGTGGTGGATGGCTTCAACTTTGGCGCCGAGGCCAAGCCGGCTCCCGCCAAGCCCGAATCCGAATCGGTGGCTGACGAACCGGCCAAGCCGGTCAATCCCGATGCACGTATCGCCCCGCGCGCCATCGACGAACGCACCGCCTACCAGCTGGTGTCGATGATGCGCGACGTGGTCCAGCGCGGCACCGGCGCGCAGGCCAAGGTGCTCGGCCGCGAGGACGTGGGCGGCAAGACCGGCTCGACCAACGACCACCGCGACGCCTGGTTCTCGGGATTCGGCGGGCCGTTGGCGACCACCGTCTGGGTGGGCCGCGACGACTTCCGCTCGCTGGGCTACCGCGAGTACGGCGGCAAGGCGGCACTGCCGATCTGGATCGACTACATGCGCGTCGCGCTGAAGGATGCCCCGATCGCAAAGAACGACCCGCCGTCCGGCATGGTCGAGGCCTCCCTCAACGGTGCCACCGAATGGGTCAAGACTGAAGACCTGGAGCGCGTGCAGGAGTTCGATTTCGAACAGAACCACCAGCAGGCGGACGACGCTGCGTTCGATATCTTCTAAGCGGCACTGACCGGCGGCGGGACGCATGCCCCGCCGTCTGCCTACAATCGGCCCGCAACCCCGGGGAGCTGATCGATGCCATCCACACCACAGACCCTCCAGCGCAACGCGCGCGGCCGCCAGCGCATTGCCCAGGAGGCCGCACGGCTCATCGTCGAAAGCGGCATCCAGGACGTCGAGCACGCCCGGCGCAAGGCCGCTGCCCGCTTGGGCATACACCAGGAATCACTGTGGCCGCGCCTGGCCGACATCGAACAGGCGTTGCGCGAGCACCAACGCCTGTTCGCCTCCACCACCCAGCCGGGCGCATTGCAGTTGCGGCGTGAATCCGCCCTGCAGGCGATGCAGTTCCTGCAGGCGTTCCAGCCGCGCCTGAGCGGGCCGGTACTGACCGGCCTGGCTGGCGACAGCAGCCCGGTCATCCTGCATCTGCATTGCGATGACGCCGAGGCGGTGCATCATTTCCTGCACGACCAGCGCATCCCTGCCGAAGCGCGCACGTGGTCACTGCAACTGGCCGGTCACGCGACCAAGCAACACTTCCCCGGTTGGGAATTCGCCGCTGATGGCATCGCCTTCGAGCTGATCATCCTGCCGGGGGACGCGCTGCGGCAGCCACCGGTGTCCGGTGACGATGGCAAGCCCCTGCCCCGGGCTACGCTTACGCAGGTGCGCCAATTGCTGCTGGACCCGTAGGAGTGCCCTCGGGCGCTAAGCCAGGTCCGCATCCGCTGCCGGACGGCACGCAATCGCGGCTTTCTTGTTGCAGGTCGTCGCGTCGCCGGAAACAGAAAGGCCCCGCAGTGCGGGGCCTTTGTCGTGATGGAGCGGCGCATCGCTACGCCGAAACCATTACTTGTAATCGCGCACGTCGTGGCCGGTGTAAACCTGGCGCGGACGGCCGATCTTCATTTCTGGATCGACCTGCTGCTCCAGCCAATGCGACACCCAACCCGCGGTGCGGCCCAGCGCGAACATCACGGTGAACATTTCGGTCGGAATATTCAGCGCCTTGTAGATGATGCCGCTGTAGAAATCGACGTTCGGGTACAGCTTGCGGGCGACGAAGTAATCGTCCTGCAGCGCGGCCTGCTCCAGCTTGATGGCGACATCAAGCAACGGATCCTGCACGCCCAGCTGGCCCAGCACCTGCTTGGTCATCTCACCGATCACCTTGGCGCGCGGGTCGAAGTTCTTGTAGACGCGGTGGCCGAAGCCCATCAGGCGGAAGCCCGAGGTCTTGTCCTTGGCCTTGAGCACGGCAGACTCGACGTTGTCGGCCGAACCGATCTCTTCCAGCATCTTCAGCACGGCTTCGTTGGCACCACCATGCGCCGGGCCCCACAGCGCGGTCACGCCAGCGGCGACCGAAGCGTACGGGTTGGCACCGGTGGAACCGACCAGACGCACGGTCGAGGTCGAAGCGTTCTGCTCGTGGTCGGCATGCAGGATGAACAGCAGATCCAGCGCCTTGACCACGTCCTTGTTCAGATCGTACTTGCCGTCGGCCGACTCGAAGGTCTGCTTCAGGAAGCGGCTGACGTAGTCCAGCGAGGTGTCCGGCGTGTTGGCCGGCAGGCCCTTGCCGTGGCGGTAGATCAGGGCCGACAGGGTCGGCACCTTGGCGATCAGGCGCACCGCAGCCTGGCGGCGCTGTTCGGCGTCGTCCAGATCCAGCGAGGCGTGGTACTTGGCCGACAACTGCGCGATCGAGGCAGCCAGGATCGCCATCGGATGCGCATCCTTGGCGAAGCTGCCGATCAGCGTATTGATCGATTCGTCCACGCCGGCTTCGGCGCTCAATTCGGCTTCGAAGGCCTTCAGCTGCTCGGCGCTCGGACGCTCGCCGTTGATCAGCAGGTAGGCGACTTCGACGAAGCTGGACTTGTCGGCCAGCTGTTCAATCGGGTAACCGCGATACAGCAGCACGCCCTTGTCGCCATCGATGTAGGTGATGGCCGACTTGCAGCTGGCGGTGGCGGTGTAGCCCGAGTCGTAGGTGAAGAGACCGGTTTCCTTGGTCAGCTTCGAGATATCGACGCAGTTATTGCCCAGCACGGGTTTGACGACAGGCAGAACGACCGACGTGTCGCCGGCGTTGAGCGTGACCTGATCAAGATCGGACACAGTGTGCGCTCCTCAAGTGGAAGGCGCCTGTCCAGACAGAGAGGTGATGGGCAGACGCGTGAATGAAATCCGCAGTTTTCCACTACGGTTCGCGCCATTATCGCACAGCAACATTTCCAGATTGCGAAGACGAAAGTCTTATAGATCGCGTACCGATGCGACACAGCGTCGCAACCGTAGCCGGCAATATTTGGAAATGATTCAGATTTATTGCAGATGGCACAAAACAACGGCCGCGAAGATCGCGGCCGTTGCTCTTGCGGACAACAACAGCTCTATTAGCGCGCGTAGCGCTTCTGGAACTTGTCGATACGACCGCTGGTGTCGATGACCTTGTGCTTGCCCGTATAGAACGGATGCGAAGCCGAGGAGATTTCCACCTTGATCAGCGGATACTCTTCGCCATCTTCCCACTTGACCGTGTCCTTGGAGGACATGGTCGAACGGGTCAGGAACTTGAAATCGGAAGTGACGTCATGAAACACGACGTTGTGGTAATCAGGATGGATATCGGCCTTCATGGGCTCGCACCGTATGGGCTGGTGGTCAAGAGCGGCATTATAGTCCCGGCCCGCTCAGGAAGGCAAGCCGGGATTTGGCGCGGACCTCAGAGGCCCAATGCGCCGCGTACCTGGGCCTCGAACCGGCCCTGGTCATAGCCGATCAACAAGGTGGTGTTGTCCGGGGCGCCGGTCTGGCGGTTCCAGTCCACCACCGTGGCGCCACGGCTGCGGTTGCCGGTCAGTTCGATCGACAACGGGCGCTGCTCCACATGGATGCCACCTTCCGGCTGCAGTGCCCAGGCCATCGCCAGGGCGTCGGCGGCGTACCAGTATTCGCCGCGACTGTCTTCCGACCACAGACGGGTCTTGCGCGAAATCAACTCGTAGAAGCGCGCTTTGTCGGTATCGGCCGCCAACCACTTCTCCACGTCACGATGCATCAGGCCGTGGGCGATGGTCGCTTCCCAGTCGGCGACTTCGGTATGCGGGAACGCGCTGAACACGATGTGCGCCGCTTCCGGATCAAAGGCGATGTTGAACTCGGCCACCGGGGTGATGTTGCCGTGACCGTTGATCGCCCCGCCCATCACCAGGAAGCGCTTCAAGCGCTGCGGCAAGGTCGGGTCGAGCTTGAGCGCCAGTGCGATGTTGGTCAGCGGCCCCAGTGCGACCAGGGTCAACTCGCCAGCATGGACATGCGACAGACGCAGGATCGCCAGTGCGGCGTGTTCGGCTTCGGCCTTGCGAGCGCTGGGCGTCAGGTCCACGTCACCGAAGCCATCGCGGCCGTGGACGTGGGCCGCATCTTCGGCCGGATATACCAGCGGATCAGGCGTACCGGCGAACACCGGCACATCGTCGCGGCCGGCCACTTCGCACAGCTTCAATGCGTTGCGCACGGTGTAGTCCAGCCCAACGTTACCTGCCGCCACCGTCAATCCGACCACGTCATGGCGGTCGTCGGCAAAGGCCATCAACAGCGCCAATGCATCGTCAACGCCCGGGTCGGTATCAATCAGCAACGGTATCTTCTTGCTCATCTTCTGCTTCACTCTGGTTGGCAATGGAGTCTGTCATCTCAACCATGACAGTGGAAGCACACGATCAGGCCGATGCGTCATGCCGATGCATAGCGCACCGCGCCGCCAATCCAGCGGCGAACGATGCGGTCGGCCAGCTCCGGGGACTCAACCAGCAGCCGCTCGGACAGGGCATGCACCATCGGCAGCATGCCGGCATCGCGGGCCAGGTCGGCCACGCGGAACTCGGCCAGACCGGTCTGGCGCGTCCCCAGCAGTTCGCCGGGACCGCGCAGTTCCAGGTCCTTCTCGGCGATCAGGAAGCCATCGGAGGTATGCCGCATGGTTTCCAGACGCTCACGCGCCATGTTGGACAGCGGCGCCTGGTACATGAGCACGCAGCTGGACGCCGTCGCACCGCGCCCCACGCGCCCGCGCAGCTGGTGCAGCTGGGCCAGGCCAAGACGCTCGGCATTCTCGATGATCATCAAGGAGGCATTGGGTACATCCACGCCAACCTCGATGACGGTGGTGGCGACCAGCAGGTCGGTCTGGGCGGATTTGAAGGACTGCATCGCCGCTTGCTTCTCGGCCGCCTTCATCCGCCCGTGCACCAGGCCGACGCGCAGTTCCGGCAATTGCGCGGACAACGCTTCGAAGGTGTTCTGTGCGGCCGTTGCGACTACTTCATCACTTTCATCGATCAGGGTGCACACCCAGTAGACCTGCCGCCCCTGCTGGCAGGCGACGCGGATGCGTTCGACCAATTCGGGGCGGCGCTCGGCACTGATGACGATGGTCTGCACCGGTGTGCGCCCCGGTGGCAGCTCGTCGATGGCCGACACGTCCAGATCGGAATACGCAGCCATCGCCAGGGTGCGGGGAATCGGCGTGGCGGTCATCACCAGTTGATGCGGCACGATGCCGGCGCTGGCGCCCTTGTCGCGCAAGGCCAGACGCTGGTGCACACCGAAGCGATGCTGCTCATCGACGATGGCCAGCGCCAGATCGTTGAACACCACCGCCTCCTGCATCAGGGCATGCGTCCCCACCACCACCTGCGCATGGCCGGACGCGACCTCCTCCAGCACCTTGCTGCGCGCCTTGCCGGTGACCTTGCCGGCCAGCCAGGTCACGCGCACGCCCAGTGGCTCCAGCCATGCACGCAGATTGAGCAGATGCTGCTCGGCCAACAGCTCGGTCGGCGCGGCCAGCGCGACCTGCTTGCCGCGCTCCACCGCCAGCATGCCCGCCAGGGCGGCGACCACGGTCTTGCCCGAACCGACATCGCCCTGCACCAGACGCAGCATCGGATGTGCGCGCGCCAGATCCTTGCGGATCTCATCGAACACACGCTGCTGCGCGCCGGTGAGCCGAAATGGCAGGGACTCAAGCAGGGCTTTCACCAGCCCGTCGCGGCCACGCAGGGACGGGGCGCGATGCTGCTGCAGGGCGATGCGCTGCCGACGCAGGCTGAGATGGTGGGCGAGCAGTTCTTCCATCGCCAGACGCTGTTGTGCCGGGTGCGTGCCGGCTGACAGTGCCGCGATGTCGGCGCCCGCCGGCGGGCGGTGCATGGCCAGCATCGCGTCATGCAGCGATGGCAGGTTGAGATCGGCCAGCAGCGCGGGCGGCAGCAGTTCCAGTGTGGCAGCGTCGGGCAGCCGATCCAACGCCTGACTGATCAGCTTGCGCAGACTGGCCGGGCCAATGCCCTCCACCGCCGGATAGATGGGATCGAGCACATCGCCGAGTCCGGCATCTTCGCCATCGCCCAGCACGCGGTAGCTGGGATGGACGATCTCCAGACCATGCTGACCCGGGCGTGGCGTGCCGTAGCAGCGCAGCCGCGTGCCCACAGCGAACTGTGCCACCTGCGCGGCCCGGAAATGGAAGAAACGCAGTACCAGCGTGGCGCCGGAGTCGTCGCTCACCGCAACGCGCAGCACCGGGCGATAGCGGAAGCCGCGCTCCACCGCTTCAACGCGGCCTTCCACCTGCGCCGCAATGCCAGCCTTCAAGGCACGGATGGGCAGCAGCGTGGTGCGGTCCTCGTAACGCAGTGGCAGATGCAGCCACAGATCCTGCAGCGTGGTCAGCCCCCGTGCTTCCAGCTTGGCGGCCACCCGCGGCCCCACGCCCGTCAGATGACTGAGAGGTTCGGCAGACAGATCAAGGGAAACGGCATCACGGCGGGCAGACATGCGACAAGAATGCCGTCCCGGACACAAAACAGAAACCCCGACGCCCTAAGACGCCGGGGTTTCCTTTCCCCAACAGTGTTGAAAGCCTGAGGCCGGGCAGTCTGTGATTGCGCCGGGAAGACTGCCCTCACCCCAACCCCTCTCCTGCTTGCGGGAGAGGGGCTCAAGCGGCATTGCGTTAGAACTTCACCGTCATTTCCAGGCCGTAGGTGCGCGGATCGGTGATGGTGGCGCCAACCACGCCCAGCGGATCGTGTCCGTAGGTGTTCAGGCCGCGCACGTACTGCTTGTCGAACACGTTGTTGGCATACACCGCCCAGTTCCAGTGCTTCAGCGGTGAGGTCCAGCCCACGCGTACGTCGGTGCGCTGTTGTGATTCACCAATGTTGAGCACCTTGCTGATACCGCAATCGCCCTGCAGGTCGGAACCGGCGTTGCAGCGGGTGGCGCCGCGATAGGCCTGGCGCAGCGAGAAGCGCAGCTGACCATTGCCGCCCAGATCAGCCACGTACACCGCGCCAGCGGACGCAGTGAAACGCGGCTCGCCGGTCGGAGCCCCGTCCAGATCAACGCCTTCCGGCGTCACGTAGTTCTTGTACTTGGAATCTATCCATTCGGCCGCCGCATCCAGAGTGAGGCCCTCGGTGACCTTCCAGCGCATGTCGAAGTCCACGCCGGTGGCCTCCAGATCGCTGGTATCGAACACATAGACCGGGATATCGACCGGGTTGGTCGGATCCGGATCGATCAGGCGGATCGCCTGGCGGTTGTCATATTGGTAATGGAAGACGGAGACGTTGTAGGAGAAGCGATCGAAGCTCTGCTTCAGGCCGATTTCCAGGTTCCAGACGTCCTCGTTCTCGAAGGCCGGGCCGATCTGCAGCGCATTGAAGCCACCGGCCTTGTAACCCTTGGCCAGTGAGCCGAACACCATGGTGTCGTCATTGAGGTGGTAGTCGACAACGAAGCGCGGGCTCCAGTCACTCCAGCTCTTCTTGTCGCGTACCAGCTTGCCCTTGTTGACCATCGCCGGTGGATCGATGAAAGCCATGTCAAAGGTCAGCAGCTCGCGGGTGATCGGAATACCCATGCCGGCCAGTGCCTGGAAGAAGCCCAGTGCCTCCAGCGCGCCAAGCTTGGCCTCCAGCCCCGGTGCATTGCGCGGCGTATTGAGCCAGCTGAAGTCCTTCTCGTCACGGGTGTAACGCAGGCCGAAGGTCAGGTTGAGGCGATCGGTGGCTTTCCAGATCACATCACCAAACACCGCATAGGAGGTGGTGTCCAGGGTGTTGTTGAAGCGTTCGTTCCACTTCTCGCCGACCAGTGAAATCGGAATGCCGTTCATCTGCGCCAGCATCGAGGTGAATCCGAACAGGCTGCCATCTGGTGTCGGCGCGATGCCCATGTTGCGCACGATGTTGTCCACCGCCTCGGTATTGGTATTGACCTCACTGGTCTGCCGCGCGTCCTCGTTGAAATAGCTGGCACCGGCCACCCAGTCGAAGCGCTCGTTGCTGCCGGAGAACTTGAACTCCTGGTAGAAGGTCTCGTTGTTCTCGGTATTGACCGAGTCCACATACAGGTCGAAACGGTTGGTGCCGTCTTCCTCGGTGTGGTTGGTGGAGTCGTATTGACGCCAGGAACTGGTGGAAGTGAAGTTGCCCCACGTCAGCGCGTGATCGACGATCAGACTGACACCGTCGAAGGTGCGCCATTCGGCGTTGTCGGCATCGCTGTACGTCTTGACCTTGCGCGGGTCGAGATAGTCATCCGGATCCACCGGCACCGGTGGCCGCTGCGGGTAGGCCGGCAGCGCCACGATGCCAGTTGTAACGCGGCCATTCTGGTCCAGGCTTTCATGGTCCCAGGTGACATAGGCCGTTGTGTTGTCGCCGAAGCGGGTCTGCCAGGCAGCGCGCGTGGCCCAGACATTCTCGCCGCCCAGGTCCTTGCCGGTGGCACCATCCTGGAACCAACCATCACTGTTGTTTATCAAGGCATTGAAGCGCAGCGCGGAATTCTCACCGGTGGGGATGTTCCACATCGCATCGGCGTACTTCTTGCCGTAGTTGCCCACACGTACGGTGGCGCGCGCCTCGGTCTCGGCCTGTGGCCGGCGGGTGACCAGTGAGATCGCGCCGGCAGCGGTATTGCGGCCGAACAAGGTACCCTGCGGCCCCTTCAGCACCTCGATCCGCTCCACATCGACGAAGGGCAGCAGCACGCCACCGCCACGCCCACCATAAACACCATCGACGAAGATGCCCACTGCCGGGTCGGTACCGATACCGAAGTCGTCGGTCTCCACGCCGCGCAGCCGGAACGAGGGCTGGGTTGGCTGCACCGCGCTGATCACCAGGCCAGGCACGAGCGAATCGATGTCACCGAGGTTCTCGGCGGCCACGTCGCTGAGCAGGTTCTGGTCCACTACCTGCAGTGCAATCGGCACATCCTGTATTTCCTGCTGCCTGCTCTGCGCAGTGACGGTGATCCGATCCAGTGTGGTGGCCGCATCCTCCGTGGCCGACTGCGCCATCGCCGTCCCGCTCGCTCCCAACACCATCAGCCCGGCAATCGCCCGCTGCACGCCTGTTACCAGACTCCGTTGTTTCACTCGCATCGCCTCTCTCCCAAAGCAGTGGGTGAAAGCCGGCTCAGATGGCCGGCGGTCCCGTCTTGTTGACCGGCACCGCGCCGGCCGTCGTATCGCAACTTCCTTCCAGCGCGTTGATCCATTCGCGGATCAAAGCCACGCCTTCCTTGTGAACTACCGCCCTGCCCACTTCCGGCATCATCACCGCCGCATCATCGCTGTCCATGCGGTAGGCGATGATCGACGCATCGGCGTCGCCCGGCAGCACGTCATACAGCCGATTGCCGGTGCCCTTGCCTGCCGCGATGGGCTGCTTGCAATGGCCCAGCTTGAGAAGGTCATTGGTCGGCGCATCCAGCCACAACCCCGACGTGATGGCGGGGCCGGTGCGGCTGTGGCAATGGCCACAATTCACGTCCAGATAGGCACGCGCACGCGCTTCCAGCGGCGCTTGTGGGTTGGTGGCATCGGCCAGATGCGGCAGTTGTGCAGCGGCCGGCACACCCGAGAGATAGCCCACCCGCGCCAGATGCGCCAATTGGTTCTCGCGCCCGTCGGCATAATCGAAATCGCGATTCAGGTGACGCGCCTTCGGCCCGATCGGCAACAGCTTGCGCGAACGGTTGTCGGTGATGTGGCAGCCGCCGCATTGGTTCTGGTCCGGTACCTGATACGAGAACGCTTCGCGCGCGCCGGCGTCATCCACCAGCTCCAGTTCCACGGTTGCGCCGGTGCGCTGGAGCGTGGCCGCCGTCTGCTCGCGGTTCCACACATAGGGCAGCGCCACCCATCCTTCCTTGCGATGCACCAGCAGCCGGGTTTCGATCAGCCGCACCTTTGACAGATCCAGGCTTTCATCCTGCAGCACCGACTGCGACGGCGGCGTGCGCGCGACCGACTTGCCGTCCGCAGCGCCAGTGGCCGGCAGCGGGTAGTAGAAGGTCTTGCTGAGAATGGTGCCGACCGGGAAGTCAAAGGCATGCTCGGGTTGATAGCCAGCGGCTTGCCCCTTCGGCATCCACACCGTACGCAGCTTGTGCGCGTAATCGCTGAACAGCGGCGTGTTCAGGTCGTACGGCACCACGCCTTCATTGAGCCGCAGCTTGCCGCCATCGATGCGCAGCACATGCCACTCATCCAGCGTCGGCGGTTGCCCATCGGCGAAAAATTGCACCGGCGGCTTGCTACATCCAGCCAGCGCCAACAGCAGCCCGGCCAATACCCCCATCCGCACCATCAACTTCTGCATGCCAAGCCCTCAACCACGCTTGAGGTCGATGGCCGGCAGACGCGGCAGCTCGCAGTCGAACGGCTTGGCATCCTTGCTCGGGTTCTTGTAGCCCCCCGGACCATCGGCGTTCACCACCCCATTGACGTTGCGCAGGCAGATCTGCGGGCCGGTCTTGACGCCATCCACCATACGTTCCTTGTTGTAGTAGCCATCCCACAACACGTCCGGGAAGTTACCGGTCAAGCCATACATCGCCACTTTCAGCGCCTTCAGGTCGAACCCGTCCGGTGAATCGCCACCACCGGACAAGGTGTTGTTGTGCACGTAGATGCGCTCGGGGTACGGATCGAAGTTTGGCGATGCGCTGCTGTCCTTGTAGCCGGTGGAGTACACGCTGGAGATGATGATGTTGGTGGTGGCGTTGTCACGCACCTCGTTGTCGAAGACCTCGATGTCATCGTTGGAGTTGATGACGATGCCCGACCCCGCCGGCACGCTGGCCACCGGCGTGCCCTTGGCACCGAAGTTGGCGTGGTTGTTGGCGATGACCTTGTTGTTGAACACGCGGATGTTGGCGCCCTGCTGCGACAGGCCCGGCATGTTGAACACCAGGATGCCGCCGGTGTTGCCGGTTGCCACGTTGTCGTACACGTCGGCATTGCGGGTGTTTTCCACCTCGATGCCGGCCACGTTCTGCTCGGCGCGGCTGTTGCGCACGATCACGCCGTCGGACTGGCCGACGTAGATGCCGGCGTCGGAAGCGCCGATGGAGATGGTGTTCTCGATCAGCACGTTTTTTGTCAGCACCGGGTAGATGCCATAGGCGCCGTTCTTGGTGCTGGGCCCGCCGGTCCACTGCACCTTGATGCCACGGATGGTGATGTGTTCGGACTCGCTGATCTTCAGCCCGTCGCCCTTGGAATCCTCGATGGTGAGGTTCTCGATGGTGAAGTTGTCGCCATTGACCAGCAGGCCCTCGGCACCGGCCTTCTGACCCTTGAAGCTCAGTACGGTCTTGTCCATGCCGGCACCACGGATGGTGACGCCGTCGGCGCGCAGGCTCAGGCTGCGCTCGAACTGATGCTTGCCGGCGGGGATGTCGATCACGTCGCCCGGCTTGGCATCAAGCAGGCGTTCCTGCAGCGTGGCCGCAAATGCCCCGTCCGCCGCAGCGACCTCCGGGCCCTGTGCCGCCTGCTTCTGGCAGCCGGCCGCCAACACACTCAATGTGGCGGCAATCGCCAAGGTAATGCTGCGCTGCATGAATCCTCTCCCCATACGCCTGCAGATGGTGGGATGCAGTCTGGGCTTCAGGAAGTGTTCACGCGAAGGGCAAGACCGGCATACTTGGGGGGGTAAAGCGGACAAGCTTGAGGGGGCTTCGATGCATCGGAAATCAGGAAATGGCGACCGGCTGTCCATCGCCAACGTTCCAACCAACATGCTGTGCGGGCTGCTACTGCTCGCCGCCGAGTACAACGTCAACAGTGAAAACTGGCTGGCGGGGCAACGCCTGAGCATTGAGCAACTCAACGATCCGCTGACCCGTATTTCCTATCGGCAGGCGATCGAGGTGATCCGCCGCGCCTTGCCCACCCTTCCCATCGACGGCGTTGGCCTGGCCATGGGCGGCAACCAGAACGGCGGCAACTTCGGCCTGTTGGGTTTGGCCATGAAAACCGCACCCACCTTCGGCGATGCAGTGCGGATCGGGCTGGATTACCAGCGCAATCTCGGCCCATTGATGGCGCTGTGTCTGGAAGACCAGGACGATCAGACCCTGGCCGTCATCGCCACCGCACCGGAAGAGGCGCATGACCTGCTGCCGTTCCTGTGCGAGGAGATGTTCTCCAGCATCCTGATGTTGGGCCGCGAACTGGCCGGTGACACGTTCGCCCCGTTGCGACTGGAGCTGGGCTATCCGACGCCACCGCACGCGGAGAAGTACCGCACGCTGTTCCGCTGCGACATTCAATTCGAACAACCCCGCCACGCGATGGTGTTGGGACGGCACTGGATGGAATTGCCCTTTGCCAGCTACAACCCGGTGACCTCGCAGCAGGCCTTGTCATTGTGCCGCGCGCAGTTGGCCACGCTGTCATCGCGCGGCGAAACCACCGCGGCGGTGGAACGCCTGCTGCGTCCACAATTGCGCGACAACCCACAGATGAGTGAGGTAGCGCTGGCCCTGCACCTGAGTGAACGCACCCTGCGCCGGCAGTTGGCCGACGAGGAAACCAGCTTCAGCGAAGTGCATGACCGCGTGCGCAGCGAACGTGCGCTGGAGCTGCTGCAGGACGCCGAGCTGGCGATTTCCGCCATCGGCAATCAGCTGGGTTTCAACGACGCGCGCGAGTTCAGGCGCGCGTACAAACGCTGGACCGGACAGACGCCGAGCGAGACCCGGCGCCATCTGGCCTGATGCCCGATCAGTCGAGGATCATCACCGCATCGACTTCGAACGCGGCGCCCTTCGGCAGGCCCGACACTTCGATGGTGGAACGGGCCGGGAACGGCGCCTGGAAGTACTCCTGCATCACCGCATTGACCTTGGCGAACTCGCCCAGGTCGGTCAGGTACAGGCCCAGGCGGACCATCTTGTCCAGCGAACCGCCGGCTTCTTCGGCCACGGCCTTGAGGTTGTCGAACGCACGGCGGGCCTGCGCGGTCACGTCGCCGGCGACGATGTCACCGGTGGCCGGGTCCAGCGGGATCTGGCCGGAGAAATACACGGTGTTGCCGGCGCGCACGGCCTGCGAATACGGGCCGATGGCGGCCGGGGCGTTGGCGGTGTTGATGATCTGGCGGGACATGGACAGCTCCACTGGGGAAAAGGTTGGCCATTGTAGCGCCCGCCCATGGCACCGACCGGCACCGGGCCCTGCCAATCATGCACATGGACAAATCTTCACCACCCTCTGGAGAAGCCCGCCCCGCAAAGGCCCGCGCACCTTATCCACAACTTCTGCGCCGGGTACCGCACATGCATTGTGGAAAACCGTGCCTGCCAGATGAAAGCCCGGCCAACGCTCCTTGCAGGAGCGGCTCAAGCCGCGAGGCTGACGATTCTGTCGCCATCGATCAATCTGCGATTGCGGGTGATCCGGCGATCGCGGCCTTCATTGGCTTCGCGGCTTAAGCCGTACTACAAAACCAGCGTCACCCCAGCCCGCGAAGCTTTCGCAAGCAACTGGATAAATTTTCACCACACTTTGAAGAGCCCCGCCCCGCAAGGGCTGCCGGCGGTTATCCACATCTTGTGCGTGCATTGCCGCACATCGATTGTGGAAAACATGCGGGCGCCGCGCGGCATTCGCAGGTCCACCGGAAGAGCGCCGCCATGCGGCGCTGGAGTACTGGCGCAGCAACCGCCTGCCAAGCATGGCTCGGCAATGGATCAGCTAAGCCTTCCGCGCGGCCGACTTACTGCCGGCGCACTGACTGCACCACCGACAACCTGCGCAGGCGACGCATCACTTCCGCCAGGTGATTGCGGTCACGGACCTGGATGTTGAAGCACAGCACCGCCGCATTGAAATCGCGGTCCAGGTAATCCACGCGCTCGATGTTGGAATGGCTCTGCGCGATGGCCGCAGCCAACTGCGCCAGCACGCCGGTGCCGTTCTCCACTTCCACCACCAGTGCGGTGTCGTAGTCGCCGACCACGCTGGTGTCCCAGCCAATCGGCACCCAGCGGTCCGGCGTCTTGCGCAGCTCGGCCAGGTTCGGGCAATCCAGACGGTGCACCACGATGCCCTTGCCGGCCGTGTGGTAACCCATGATGTCGTCGCCGGGAATGGGCTGACAACAGTTGGCGAAGCTGACCACGCCACGCTCGCTGCCGTTGATCAGGATCTTCTCCTGCATGCGGCTGGCGTGACCGATGCCGCCGCGCAGTTCGGCATGGGCCATGAGCGCCTGCGCAGCCTGCGTCGGCATCCAGTTGCCCAGCGCCACGTCGGCCAGGAACGCTTCCAGACGCGGATAACGGTGTTCGTTGAGGAACGCATCCAGACGCCCCTTGGGCAGGCGTTCGATGGAGCTGTCCATCGCTTCCAGCGCGCGGTCGAGCATGCTGTGGCCCAGCTGCACCGCGTCTTCGTGTTCGAGCTGTTTGAGCTGGTGGCGGATGGCGGTGCGCGCCTTGCTGCTGACCACGAATTCCAGCCACTGCGGCTTGGGCGAGGCCGAGCGCGCGGTGATGATCTCCACGCTTTGCCCGCTCACCAGACGCGTGCGCAACGGCACCAGTTTCTTGTCCACGCGCGAGGCCACCGCGCGGTTGCCCACATCGGTATGCACCGCATAGGCAAAATCCAGCGCGGTGGAGTTGCGCGGCAGCGCCAGGATCTTGCCCTTGGGCGTGAACAGATAGACCTCGTCAGGGAACAGATCGACCTTGACGTTGTCCAGGAACTCCAGCGACGAACCGGCGGTGCGCTGCGAGTCGATCAGGTCCACGATCCACGCATGCGCACGGCTCTGCGCACTGTTGGGCGTGTCACCGCCGAATTTGTAGGTCCAGTGCGCGGCCACGCCGCGTTCGGCGATCAGGTCCATTTCCTCGGTGCGGATCTGCACTTCGATCGGCGAGCCATACGGCCCGAACAGCACCGTGTGCAACGACTGGTAACCGTTGGCCTTGGGAATGGCGATGAAGTCACGGAATCGCCCGTCCAGCGGTTTGAACGTGGCATGCACCGCGCCCAGTGCGTGATAGCAGTTGGGCACGTTGCGCACGACCAGGCGGAAGCCAAAGACATCCATCACCTGGTCGAAGCTTTTGTTCTCCTCGTGCATCTTGGTGTAGATGCTCCAGGGCGTCTTGATGCGACTGATCAGGCGGTGCTCCAGCCCTTCGCGCGCCAGACGCTGCGACAGCTGCACTTCCACCTGCGCCATCGACTCACGCCGCACCACCGGCTGGCTGCGGATGTGCTTCTCGATGATGGCGTGACGCCACGGATACAGCGCGCGGAAGCCCAGGTTCTGCAACTCGGACTTGATCAGGTTCATGCCCAGGCGCTGGGCGATGGGCGCGTAGATGTCCAGCGTTTCCAGGGCGATGCGGCGCCGCGCCTCGGCACTCTGCGCGCCCAGGGTGCGCATGTTGTGCAGGCGGTCAGCCAGTTTGATCATGATCACGCGCAGGTCGCGCGACATCGCCAGCAGCATCTTGCGGAAGCTCTCGGCCGCCGCTTCCTGCCGGTCGCGGAACTTGAGCTTGTCCAGCTTGGTGACGCCATCCACCAGGTCGGCCACGGCCTGACCGAACTCGCCGGCCAGCTCCTCGCCGGTGAGCGGGGTGTCCTCGATCGTGTCGTGCAGGATCGCAGCGATCAGCGCTTCCACATCCAGGCCGAGCTCGGCCAGGATGCGCGCCACGGCGACCGGGTGGGTGATATAGGGCTCGCCGGACTTGCGGGTCTGGCCCGCATGCGCGGAGGCGCCGACTTCCCAGGCACGACGCAGCAACGGCAGCTGCTCGGCGGGCAGGTAGCTGGCTGCGCGTTCGAGTTGGAGTACATAGTCAGGTACCGCCCCGCCCGCTGGCGTGGCTACCTGGGCGGTGGGGCCTGGGTTCATGCCGGAAGACTATTCCAGCGGGCGTACTTCGGCAAACCCTACAAAGCAGAACAGCCCGCACAAGGCGGGCTGTTCCAGACATCCAGTGACGCGTTTGATCTAGGCGATCACTCGTCGTTCTTGGACATGTCTTCGTCGGCGACCACTTCAGCGGCGGCCCACTCCAGCGCTTCACGCTCGATGCGCTCGCGCTCGGCCTTCTCGACTTCCTCGATCAAGGTGTTGTCGATCTTGCGGGCGGCGATTTCGCGCAGCGCCAACACGGTCGGCTTGTCCTCGGTTTCGCTGTTGTCGATGGTCGCCTGGACACCATTGGCCAACTGGCGGGCGCGCTTGGACGCCATCATGACCAGCTCGAAACGGTTGTTAACGACTTCCAGGCAATCTTCTACGGTAATGCGGGCCATGCGGGCTCCCGGCGACCTGCACGGCCGCTCGAACGAATGAGGGAAAGGGGACGGATTGTAGGGGCTGGCCCGGTCGGAAATCAAGTCGACGCCTGAACAGGCCCTTGCGAATCAATCGCTTGCTTGGCTTTCCGGGTCCAACAACGAGGCAATCAGCTGGGCATGACGCTGTTGTTGGGGTTCCCGACGCAGGCGGCTGGCGGCGAAAATCGCGCACATTTCGCCTACGGCGGTGTCGAAATCCTCGTTGACGATGACGTAGTCGAACTCGTCGTAATGCAGCATCTCCTCACGGGCGGCGGCCAGGCGCTGGGCCATGACGGCCTCGCTGTCCTGCCCCCGCTTGCGCATGCGCTCATCCAGCGCCTGTCGCGATGGCGGCAGGATGAAGACGCTGACCGCGCCAGCCACCTTGTCACGCACCTGTCGGGCGCCCTGCCAGTCAATCTCCAGCAGCACGTCCTTGCCCGAGGCCAGCTGCGGCTCGACCGACTGCCGGGCGGTGCCCTTCCAGTCGCCGTGCACCAGCGCGTGTTCGAAGAAATCACCGGCAGCGATCATCCGCTCGAACTCGGCGGCGCTGACGAAGTGGTAGTGCTTGCCATTCTCCTCGCCCGGGCGCATGGCCCGCGAGGTGAAGGAGATGGACAGGGAAATATGCGGATCGCGCGCCAGCGTGGCGTTGACGATGCTGCTTTTGCCAGCCCCGGACGGGGCGGCGACGATGTAGAGAGTTCCGCGCATGGAACCGCTGGGCCACTTGAAATGGCAGCGAAGGATATCACGCGGTTGGCGGGGGCCCGTCCGAACCGTCATGGGCGGGCATTGCTGGAAGCTCGATGCGGCAGCCTGGGCCGGAACGCGGAAGCCCCTGCGCTCCTGCAGCAAGTTGATGGGAAGTATCCCTTCTCCCGCCTGCGGGTTAGGGATTGTTGCTTACGAGTCATTGACTCGTCCAAGACTGAACGCCCAGTGCCCTGCGCTGGGCTGGGGCGCGGAGCGAGGTGCCCCGGAGGGGCGGATGCGGGAAGCCTCTGGCTTTGGAAGCTAAAAGCTGCCCTCACCCCAGCCCCTCTTCCGCACGCGGGCGAGGGGCTTCGATCCTGCACAGAACCGGAAAAGGGCTCGGCTCCTGCACTCGGCTCGGCGCCTGCGCGGGCAGCAACACCCGGCACGCGCTTACTCGATGTTCTGCACCTGTTCGCGGATCTGGTCGATCAGCACTTTCAGCTCCACCGAGGCGTTGGAGGTGCGGCTGTCCACCGACTTGGAGCCCAGCGTATTGGATTCGCGATTGAACTCCTGCAGCAGGAAGTCCAGGCGGCGACCGACCGGCTCGCGCTGCTTGAGCACACGGCGGATTTCGCTGATGTGGCTGTTCAAACGGTCCAGTTCTTCGTCCACGTCGAGCTTCTGCAGCCACATCACCAGCTCCTGCTCGGCGCGGCCCGGGTCAACCGGATGCGGCAGGTCGGCCAGGCGGGCAGCCAGCTTGGCGCGCTGCCCTTCCCGGATCAGCGGGATCAGCTCATGCACCTCGGCGGCGATGCGCTCGATGCTGTCCACGCGCTCGCTGATGGCCGTGGCCAACTTGTCGCCTTCACGCTCGCGGGAATCCACGAAGCCATTCAGCACCTCGTCCAGCAGGGCCATCGCCTCAGCCTGCAGCGCGGCGGCGTCGGTGGCCTCCGTGCGCAGCACGCCGGGGTACTGCAGCAGTTCGGTGAACTGCACCCGCATGCCCGGAAAGCGTGAGTGCAGGCGCAGGGCCAGATCGCCCAGCTGCTCGACCAGCGCGTTGTTGACGTTCAGCGTCGCAGCCGCCTCAGGCACCCGCAGGCGCATCACCAGATCCAGCTTGCCGCGGCTGATCCGCCCGGCCACGCGTTCGCGCAGCTGCGGCTCCAGCGCGCGCAGTTCTTCCGGCAGCCGTACCCCCACTTCCAGGAAACGGTGGTTGACCGAGCGCATCTCGCAGCCGAGGGTGCCCCAGGGCGTGACACGTTCACCGCCGGCATAGGCAGTCATGCTTCGAATCATGTGGAATTCCGGTGCGTTGCAAAGGGCGAATGGTACCCTAGGCGCCCCCGGACGCTGGCCAATTGACCGCCCGGGCGCCCCCTGCACACCTTCGCAATCCGGACTTCCCATGACCTTTTCCCGTCCCAGCGGCCGCCAGGCCGATCAGCTGCGCACCGTCACCATCGAACGCGCCTTCACCCGCCATGCCGAAGGCTCGGTGCTGGTGAGCTTCGGTGACACCCGCGTGCTGTGCACCGCCAGCATCGAAAACCGCGTACCGGGTTTCCTGCGTGGCAAGGGCGAGGGCTGGGTCACCGCCGAATACGGCATGCTGCCGCGCGCCACCCACACCCGCTCGGACCGTGAAGCGGCGCGTGGCAAGCAGGGCGGCCGCACGCTGGAAATCCAGCGCCTGATCGGCCGCACCCTGCGCGCCTGCATCGACCGCAATGCGCTGGGCGAGCGCACCATCACCCTGGACTGCGATGTGCTGCAGGCCGATGGCGGCACCCGTACCGCGGCCATCACCGGCGCCTATGTGGCACTGGTGGACGCGGTGAACGTGCTGCTCAAGCGCGGCGACATCAAGCGCAACCCGATCTTCGGCGCGGTCGCGGCGGTGTCGGTCGGCGTGTACAAGGGTGAGCCGGTGCTGGACCTGGATTACGCCGAAGACAGCGATTGCGATACCGACATGAACGTCGTCATGAACGACGGCGGCGGCTTCATCGAGCTGCAGGGCACCGCCGAGGGCCATGCTTTCCGTCGCGATGAACTGGACGCGCTGCTGGTGCTGGCCGAAAAGGGCATCCGCGAGCTGTTCGACGCCCAGCAGGCGGCATTGACGCAGGCATGAGCCGGCGCATCGCCCTGGTCACGCTGGTAGTCGCCGACTACGACGAGGCGATTGCCTGGTACACCGGCAAGCTGGGCTTCCAGCTGCTGGAAGACATCGACCAGGGCCGCAAGCGCTGGGTCGTGGTCGGCCCGACCGACAACCGCGCCGCCGCGCTGTTGCTGGCCCGCGCCAGCGACGAGGAACAACGCAGCCGCATCGGCAACCAGACCGGCGGCCGCGTCGGCTTCTTCCTGAACACCGATGACTTCTGGCGCGACCACGCCGCAATGATCGAACGCGGCGTGGAATTCCTCGAAGCGCCACGCGAAGAACCCTATGCCACGGTCGCGGTGTTCCGCGACCTGTACGGCAACACCTGGGATTTGTTGGAGCCCACGCAATGAAACTGGTACTGGCCAGCGGCAACGCCGGCAAATTGAAGGAACTGCAGGCCATGCTCGCCGACCTGCCGCTGCAGATCGTGCCGCAGGCCGAGCTCGGCGTCGGTGATGTGCCGGAAACCGGCCTGACCTTCGTCGAGAACGCGCTGATCAAGGCACGTCATGCCTGCGAGGTCACCGGCCTGCCCGCGCTGGCCGACGACTCCGGCCTGATCGTTGACGCACTGGACGGCGCCCCCGGCCTGTACAGCGCACGCTACGCCGGCAGCCCCACCGACGATGCCGCCAACAACGCCAAGCTGCTCGACGCGCTGCGTGATGTCCCGGTCGACCGTCGCAGCGCGCGTTTCTATGCGGTGATCGTGCTGCTGCGCCATGCCAGCGATCCGCAACCGCTGATCTGCGAAGGCAGCTGGGAAGGCCACATCATCGATGAGCTTCGCGGCAGCAACGGCTTTGGCTATAACCCGGTGTTCTTCGATCCGGTGCACGGCCTGACTGCCGCGCAGATGGAGCCGACGCTGAAGAACACCATCAGCCACCGCGCCATCGCCCTGCAGCAACTCAAGCAGCAGCTGATCCAACGCAGATTCGATTGACCAGGGAGATCATCGGATGACGGTACGTCGCTACAGGACCCGCATGGCACTGGTGCAATTGGTGGCCATTGTGGGTGGCATCAGCGGTGCGATCCTGGGAGGCCTGCTGGCCTATGACGGCGAACAGTCCTGGCTGGCGCTGCCACTCTGGGCGCTGGGCTGCGCGGCGTTCTTTTCACTGATTGCCGCGCCGATCATCTGGCAGCGTGTCGTGCTAGATGAACGCGCCGGTCATCTGCGTTACCACAACATCGCCACCCTGCATCGTTGGCGCCAGGTGTCACTGCCCGACGTACTCGAAGTGCGCTATGACAACTTCGCCGACAAACGCAAAGCCATGGTCTCCGGCCTGTATCTGCACATGCGCAATGGCAGCCGACCGGCACGCCACCGCCTGATGGACAACGAGATCGGCAGCTATCAGGGGGCCTCGCCATTGTTCCGTGATGTCGCAGCGAGCGTGCTGCGAGCGCAACCGCGCTCACTCGTCGATCCGATTCTGCTGACGGGGCAATGACGCCAGCGTCACCACCGCTTCCCCCTTCTTCGTCCATCCTGTCGCCCATGCCGCACTCCCACGACCACTGCAACCACCTGCCCGGCGAAGCCTGTTCGGGCGATCACGGGCATGCCACCGGCCCGCAGCTGGTTCCGCCGCCGCTGGCGCTCTACGTGCATCTGCCATGGTGCGTGCGCAAATGCCCGTACTGCGATTTCAACTCACATGCGGCCAAGGGCGAGCTGCCGTTCGATGCCTACATCGATGCATTGATCCGCGACCTGGACCAGGACCTGCCGCTGGTCTGGGGCCGGGTCGTCAGCAGCGTGTTCTTTGGTGGCGGCACACCCAGCCTGTTCCCGCCCGAAGCCATCGATCGCTTCCTGCAGGCGGCCAGCGCACGGCTGCGTTTCGCGCCGAACCTGGAAGTGACGCTGGAGACCAACCCGGGCACTGCCGAGCATGGCCGCTTCGACCGCTACCGCCAGGCCGGCGTGAACCGCATCAGTTTCGGCATCCAGACCTTCAACGATGAGGCGCTCAAGCGCCTGGGCCGTATCCACGACAGTGGCGAAGCCGAGCGCGCGGTCAAGCTGGCGCAGGACGCCGGCTACCGCAACTTCAACATCGACCTGATGTACGCGCTGCCGCAGCAGACGCTGGCCCATGCCGAGCACGACCTGGAACGTGCCTTCGCGCTGGACCCCACCCACATCTCGCACTACCAGCTCACGCTGGAGCCGAACACGGTGTTCTTCGCGCGACCGCCGCAGGGCATTCCCGACGAGGACAGTGCGTGGGATATCCAGGAGCACTGCCAGGCCCTGCTCGCCCAGGCCGGTTATGGCCACTACGAAGTCAGCGCCTACGCGCGCGATGGCTACCAGTGCGCGCATAACCTCAATTACTGGCGCTTCGGCGACTATCTCGGCATTGGTGCCGGCGCGCACGGCAAGATCAGCTCCGGCGCCGAGCAGCATGTGCTGCGCCGCTGGAAGCACAAGCACCCGCAGACCTTCATGGACACCGCCGGCACGGCGGCGTCCATCGGTGGTGACGATGTCATCAGTGCGGACCGGCTGCCGTTCGAGTACATGCTCAACCTGCTGCGACTGCACGAAGGCTTCAGCCTGCGCGATTTCGAATCCCGCACCGGATTGCAACGCAGCGTGCTGCAGCCGGCATTGGACACGGCAGTTGCCCGTGGCTGGCTTGCAAACAGCAAGGACCTCTGGGTACCGACGGACCTTGGTCGCCGTTTCACCAACGATGTAGTGGAATTATTCTTGGCGTGAGCACACCACCAAAGTGGTGATCACATCACAAAAATGATAGAACTCGCCCATTAAGGGGGAAGGAATCAGGATGTCAGGCACTGCACCACGCTCATCCAGCCAGGCGATGGCTCGGGTCGCGGCTACGCCGGCGCCTGCCCGCGTACGTCAACTGTTGGAAAGTACGTTCCAGGTCGCCGATGAAGTCCTGCGCACCCCGCTGCAGCTGACCGCCATCGACTTCGAGCGCGCCTTGTTCAAACGCGCGGAGATGGCCCACAACAGCCAGGCCCAGTCCGATGTGTATGCTCAGCTGCGGGTGCTGCGTGAACACGCCGAGCAGCTGCCCGACATCTTCCTGGATGCCCTGGCCGGGCAGCTGGCGGCATTCAAGGAGCCGCCCAAGCCCAGCGCCGAAGCCCATGCGGCCACGTTCAAATCGATGACGCTGGTCGAAGACACCGATATCGACCGCGACATCGTGCTGCACGAAATGGCGCGGCGCGAATCCTTCCGTGTCACCAGTCCGTTGCTGCTGCTGGGACAACGTTTCGCGGTGCTGGCGGCGCAGCCGGCGTTCGATCCCGAGCGCCTGCCGCTGGGGCCCTATGCACTGTGCCGGGCCCTGCGTGATTGCGGCGAACAGATGCAACTGAACCTGGATGCCCAGCTGGTGCTGTACCAGGTGTTTGATCGGTTGGTGATGGCCCGACATGCCGAACTGATCGATCGACTGAACATCCTGCTCGAACGCGAGGGCGTGCTGCCCGGTCTGGTTTACCGCCCCCACCTGCCCCGCCCCTCCGCACCCCGTGGCGCCGGCGCTGCAGGCAGTCAGGCCGATGCCGGTGGCACGGCGGCCCGCGCAGGCCAGACACCACTGACCAGCTGGCAAGGTCAGGCCCCGGCCGCATCCTGGGCCAACATTTCCAATGAACTGCAGGGCGTCATCCAGCCCAGCACGAACGGGCACGGCACCGCCCCGGTGGCTTCGCCGTCGGCAGCCACCAGCAGCGGGCCCAGCCCTGCGGCTAGCATGGAAAGCCTGCACACCCTGCTGGATGCCGCCCGCCACGCGCTGACGATGGCGGGCAATGGCGCCGGTGGTTCGGCCGGAACAGGTGTCGCCGGGGTCGCCGCTGTTGCGGGTTCCGGCTCCGCCGGAATGATGGGCGCTGCCGGCGCAGGTAACTCACTGCCGCACCCCGGCGCCGCGCAGGCGCAGCCCGGCATCGGCCCTGCCCCGGGTACCGGCACGGGTGCCCCGGCGATGCCGGTGTCCAGCCAGGTGGCGATGAACGTTTTGGGCAAGCTGCAGGCGCCGGCCGCGTCGTCCGGCAGCCGTCACAGCATTGCCGACATCCGCGACGCGCTGCTGTCGCAGGTCAAGGCCGAACATGGCCCGACCGCGACACTCTCGATGCAGGATGCCGACACGATGGACCTGCTGGGCATGCTGTATTCCCAGCTGCAACGCGAAGTCCGCAGCGAAGGCCCGGCCGCCGACCTGCTGCAGCGCCTGCAGGTGCCGCTGGCCCGCGCCGCCATCAGTGATCAGGAATTCTTCCTGCGCGACCAGCACCCGGCGCGCGAGCTGCTCAATGCCGTTGCCGAATCCGGCGCGGTCTGGCTCAGCGACGAAGACAGCGACCCGCTGTTGCTGCTGAAGCTCAAGGACGCGGTCAACAAGGTAGTCACCGACTACCAGGGCGACGAAGCGGTCTTCGTCGAAGCCAACGATCACATCCAGGGCCATCTGCGCGCGGCGGCACGCCGTGCCGAAATGGCCGAACGCCGCCAGGTGGAAGCCGCGCGCGGCAAGGAGCGCCTGGAAGCGGCCAAGCAATTGGCCAACCACACCATCGACGAGCTGTGCCACAGCACCGAGCCACCGAAGTTCGTACAGACGCTGTTGCGCAAGGCTTGGGCCGACGTGCTCACCCTTACCTTGCTGCGCCAGGGCGAAGGCTCCAACGAGTGGCTGCAGCGCGAGCAGGCGACCCGCCGCATCAGCGAGATCACCGGCATGGCGCCCGGCGGTGCCGCCGATGCCGCTTTCGGCGAAGAAATCGAACAGGCGCTGCTGCAGGTGGGCTATCACCAGGACGAAGCGGCGGCGATTTCGCGCCGGCTGTCCACGCCCGGTGGTGAAGATTCCCTTGTGTCCCGCACCGAGCTGGCCGCCAAGCTCAAGGCGCGCGCGCGTCTGGGCGAAGCCGGCGAACCCGACGAGGAAGAGGGCCGCCGCAAGAAAGCCCAGCCGGCGCGCAACGACGAGGAAGAAGCACACCACCGCCAGCTGCGCACGCTGCCGTTCGGCACCTGGTTTGAATTCACCGTCAACCAGCAGGGCGACAACCGCCGCCAGCGGCTGTCGTGGTACAGCCTGATCACCGACAACGCGCTGTTCGTCAACCAGCGCGGCCAGAAGGTCTCCGAGCATTCGCTGGATTCATTGTCGCGATTGATGGCCAAGGGCCAGCTGCGCATCGTCACCGAAGACCGTGGCCGCCTGATCGACCGTGCCTGGCAGGCCACCGTGCGCGCCCTGCGCTCGATTGCCGGGCAGGCCTCCAATGCCGGGGACTCCGCATGATCACCAACACCCGCCGCGCGCCACGACTGCAGGTCCCCGAAATGGTGGCGGTACGCGATCAGATGACCGGCGCCCAGATCGGCAGGCTCGGCAACATATCCGAAACCGGCATGCTGCTGATCACCTCCGTGGCACTGCAGGAAGATGCCCTGTACCAACTGCAGTTCGCCATTGCCGACGGCCGTGGCGGGCAGTTGCAGATCGACGTCGGCGTCCACCTGCTGTGGTGCGAACCCACGCATGCGCCAGACCAATCGTGGGCCGGGTTCCGTTTCCTGACCCTGGACAAGGGCCAGCGCGAGCAGCTGCAACGCTGGATCGAGGACCGGCTACCGCCAGCCTGAGTGCCGAAAACGGCACAGCGGCAGGCGGCCGATTGCGGCAAAATCGCAGGCTCCGCATCACGCACCTGCAAGCGAGCCACTGCGATGAACCAGCAAGATCCCGGCACCCTGTATTCCCAGCACCTGGGCGTGCTCACCGAACGCGCCGACACGGCACTGGCGCGCGCCGGGTTCGACCATCTGGTCATCCCCAGTGGCACCCAGCATTACCAGGTGTTTGACGACCGCGACTATCCGTACGCGGTCAATCCGCAGTTCAAGACCTGGCTGCCGCTGACCAAGCTGCCTTACAGCTGGCTGATCCACACCCCCGGCAAGCGGCCGACCCTGGTGTTCTACCAGCCGTTCGACTATTGGCACGTGGTGCCGGACGCCCCCAGCGGCTGGTGGGTGGAGCATTTCGACATCCACATCATCCGCAAACCGGAAGATGCACTGGCCCTGCTGCCCAAGGACCCCAGCCGCTGCGCCATCCTCGGCGAAGCACAGAGTGCGCTGGGCGGCTATGTGCCCAACAATCCCGATGTGGTCATCAACCATCTGGATTGGCACCGCGGCTACAAGACGCCCTACGAAATCGCGCTGATGCGCCAGGCCCAGGCACATGCCGTGCGCGGCCATCGCGCCGCCGAAGCTGCATTCCGTGCCGGCGCCAGCGAGTTCGACATCCACATGGCGTACTGCAGCGCCGTCGGCCAGGATGCCAATGAGCTGCCCTACGGCAACATCATCGGGCTCAATGAGCATGCGGCCGTGCTGCATTACACCGACCTGGGCAAGCAGGCACCGCAGCCACTGCGCAGCTTCCTGATCGACGCTGGCGCATCGGCCCATGGCTATGCCAGCGACATCACCCGCACCTATGCCAGCGCTGGTCATGACGAATTCCAGGCATTGATCGATGCCGTCGATAGCGCGCAGCAGAAGATGTGTGCGGCCGTGCGCGCGGGCTTCGACTACAAGCAGCTGCATGTCGATGCGCACCTGTCGCTGATGGGCATCCTCAAGGATTTCGGGGTGATCAACGTCTCCCCGGAAGCGGCCCTGGCCACCGGCGTCAGCGCGGCACTCTTCCCGCATGGCATCGGTCATCTGATCGGCGCGCAGGTACACGACGTGGCCGGTTTTGCCGCAGGCGAGCATGGCGGTCGCGTCGAGCGCCCGGCCGGGCACCCGTACCTGCGCATGACCCGTGTATTGGAACCGGGCATGGTGGTGACCATCGAACCGGGCCTGTACTTCATCGACATGCTGCTGGATGAAGTGAAGCAGGCTGGCAACGCCGCCAGCGTGAACTGGAACCGCGTGGATTTCTTCCGCCCTTACGGCGGCGTGCGCATCGAGGACGAGGTGCTGTGCACCGACGGCGAAGCCGACAACCTCACCCGGCCGGCATTCGCGGCGCAGGCGTGACTCTGTGGCTGCGCAGCAAGTGAAGCCAGCAACGCGATGATGTACCGGGATGCGCAATGCACCCGGGGTAGATGACAAGCATGGGCACCGGGCGGAGCTTTGACTCCGCCCTTTCATTTGTCCGGCATCTCCATTCCCCTGCACTTCCCAGATGCGCTGACGCTTGTTCGGCCCCTCCCCTGCAGAGGAGGAACAGCTGAGAAATCCGGAATGCACGAGAAGGCGAAGCAAGGCAAAAGCAGAACATCGACCATGAAAAACCCCCGGGAAGCCGATGCTCACCCGGGGGTTCACCCAAACAGCGCAGATACCGAACGCCTCAACGCTCGGCCATGAACGCCTCGATCTCGTCGGCGCTGCGCTCCAGCGCACCGGTCAATACCCGGTGGCCCTCCCCGGTGATCAACACATCGTCCTCGATGCGAATCCCGATGCCACGCCAACGTGCCTCCACGCTGCGGTCATCCGGCGAGATGTACAAGCCCGGCTCGATGGTGAATACCATGCCCGGCTCCAGCAGCCGCGACTCACCGGCCACCCGGTAATCACCCACATCGTGCACGTCCAGGCCCAGCCAATGCCCGGTCTTGTGCCGGTAAAAGCGCTGGTAATGACGCTCGAGGATGTTTTCTTCCAGGTCGCCTTTCAGCAAGCCAAGCTGCAACAGGCCTTCGGTCAATACCTCGACCGCCGCCAGATGCCCCTCTTCGTAGGCGATGCCCGGCTGCGCCTGTTCCAGCGCAGCAACCTGCGCGGCCAACACCAGGTCATGCAGCGCGCGCTGTTCCGGCGTGAAGCGGCCATTGACCGGGAACGTACGGGTGATGTCGCTGGCGTAGCCGAGATACTCCGCACCGGCGTCGATCAGCACCAGGTCACCGTCACGGCTGCCACTGCGGTTGTCGCGATAATGCAGCACGCACCCATTGGCGCCGGCACCAACGATGCTGTTGTATGCCGCACAGGCATCGTGCCGACGGAACTCACGCTCAAGCTCGGCCTGCAGCTCGTATTCGTGGATGCCTGCATGCGCAGCACGCATCGCCGCACGGTGTGCCCGCACGCTGATGTCGGCGGCGGTCTGCATCAGTGCGATTTCATCGACCGATTTGTACAGCCGCTGCTCGTGCAGCAGATGCCCCAGCTCCAGGAACTCATGCGGCGGCTGTGCGCCGTGACGCACCTGCGAGCGCACGCGATTCACCCAGCCGATCAGCTTGAGATCGAAGTCCGCATCGCGGCCGAAGTGGTAATAAACGCGCGAACGCCCTTCCAGCAGGCCCGGCAGGATTTCGTCCAGGTCCTCGATGGGATACGCATCGTCCATGCCGTAATGCGCCACCGCGCCATCCTGACCTTCGCGCGGGCCATCCCAGGCCTCGCGGTCCGGATCGCGCTCGCGACAGAACAGGATCGCCTCTCCGTGGCGCCGGCCCGGGATCAGCACCAGCACCGCCTCCGGCTCCTGGAACCCACTCAGGTACCAGAAATCCGAATCCTGCCGGTAGGGGTAGAACGTGTCATGGCTACGCACGCGCTCAGGTGCAGCCGGCAGTACCAGAATGGCATCGTCACCGGCCGCTTCCATCAGTTGCCGGCGGCGACGCGCGTACTCGGCGGGGGTGATCCCGGAAAGACGCTTCATGCGGTCCCTCAGTTGAGGCTCTGACGGTGGCGCGAGCCCATCACGCAATCGCCGTGCAGCAACAGCGCGGCAACGCGGACAAACTCTTCAATCTCGGCCAATGCATCTTCATCCTCGTCGGCACTGTCGAACTGGTCGCTGGAGGCCTGCGCCAGACGGGCCAGATCCTGCAGCGCCTCTTCGCCTTCTTCGCTCAGCGCCGGGCGCTTGCCCGAGGCCAGGCCGAAGCCGCCGAGGAAGGCACGGCACCACTCAAACAGTGCATCGGTGCGCGCCTGCAGCGGTTCCGACGCATCGGCCAGCACCAGCTCGAAGGCGAAATCGCGGTCTTCCAGCTGCGCCACGGTGGCCTGGCGCAGACGATCCAAGGCACTGCCAGGCTCCGGGGTCTGCATGTTGTCGTCGGCCAGCACCTTGGCAGGCCAAGCCTGCAGGTCGGCACCGCCACCGGCCAGCCAACCGGTCAGGCCGCCGTGGAGTTCAGCCGGGGAAGCACCCAGGCCCAGCGACTGGCTGGCCTGGACAATGTCGTTGATGACAGGGAGTTCGCTCATGTGACGGTTCTGTAAAGCGGGAAAGGGTCGCAACCATGGCCAACATGGTGACGGCCGCACAGTGTAGCAATCGGGCTGTGCCATCCGCCTTGACCACCCCTCCCCGCCATGCCTATCGTGCCGTCCATGGATGCCTTCGACCCCGCCGGCCAACTGCTTGCCCTCGTTTCCCGTCTCGAGCTGTTGCTCGAGCGCAACCAGCGGCTGGCCGATGAGAACCGGAGCCTGCGCCAGCAGCAGGAACAATTGATGAATGAACGCTCGCAGCTGCTGGCCAAGAA
Organism: Stenotrophomonas humi; assembly: GCF_001431415.1. Taxonomy (GTDB): domain Bacteria; phylum Pseudomonadota; class Gammaproteobacteria; order Xanthomonadales; family Xanthomonadaceae; genus Stenotrophomonas; species Stenotrophomonas humi. The sequence goes on from NZ_LDJI01000012.1 coordinate 82,253, forward strand.
CGAGCAGGCCCGCTCGCGGGTCGAAGCGATGATCACCCGACTCAAATCGTTGGAGCAGCACACGTGAGCCACAACGAACCGGTCAGCGTCCGCATCCTCGACCGCGAGTACACGGTCGGTGTCGAAACCGCCGAACGCGACAGCCTCAACGCCGCCGCGCGCATGCTCGACGCGAAAATGCGCGAGATCCGTGGCAGCAACCGCATGGCGGCCGTGGACCGGGTGGCGGTGCTGGCCGCGCTCAACCTGGCCCATGAACTGCAGCAGGTCCGTGACGAACAGGCCGCGCAGCAACAACGCTTCCAGGCTGCGTTGAACGAGCTCAACCAGCGCCTGGACATCGCCATCGACAACGCGCGTTGATCCAGCTGAGTGGCTCAGGCAAGTGAATTGGACACATGCCTGAAAAGGCTCCCCGCACCGGCACAACCGGCTATACTTGCCCCGCGTTCTCTGCTGTGAACGACGGCGTGTGCAAACATTCGCCTTGTCCCTTAATTACGACCACGGGGGCGCGACGGAGCCGGGTGTGCAAGTCCGCCTTGTAGCGGGAAGCCCGATGGCCCCCCAGCGTTCCCACTTGAACCCCGGGTTCAAGGTCGTTTCGCACGCATCGTCACCGCGGAGAATGCAATATTCCAGAACGGCGCCTAACGGCGCCGTTCTTTTTTGTCGTTCTCCCTCCGGGAGAAGGTGTCCGCAGGGCAGATGAGGGTTCGAGCCAAACCCGGCGAGAACAGGCTGCACGAGGCTGCCCCGCCCCCTCTTCCCAACCCCTCTCCCGGTGGAAGAGGGGCTTTGCAACCTGATTCCGATACGCTGTGCCGATGACTGACGATCCCCGCCAACTGCTGCGCCAACGGCTGCGTCAACGCCGCCGCGACCTTCCGGCCGCCGAGCGCATCGCCGCCGCCGAAACCCTCGCTTTACACCTGCTTACCCTCCCCTTTGCCGAGGTCAGCGGCCACGTTGCCGGCTATTGGGCGATGGACGGGGAAATCGCGCTGCATCGCTGGCAGATGCAGCTGCCGCCGCAGCAGACGTATTGCCTGCCGGTGCTGCACGGCAAGCTGCTGCGCTTCGCGCCATGGCGGCCGGGTCAGGCGCTGGTCAGCAACCGCTACGGGATTCCCGAGCCGGACGTGGACCCGGCACAGGCATTGCGACCTGAGGAAATGGCGCTGGTGGTCGCGCCGCTGGTGGGCTTCGACCCGCACGGCCGGCGGCTGGGCATGGGAGGCGGCTGGTATGATCGCAGCTTCGCATTCCGGCAGCGCCAGGCCGCGCCGCCGTGGTTGGTCGGGGTCGGTTTTTCCGCCCAGCAGGTACCCTCACTGCCCGTCGAAGACTGGGACGTGGCGGTCGATGCGATCTGTACCGAGCAGGCCACTCTCTACCCGGAACCGTTGAACGCATGACCGCCCGCAAGCGCTATTGGCTGATGAAGTCCGAACCGGACGCCTTTTCCATCGACGACCTGCAGCGTGTAGGTACCGAACCCTGGAACGGCGTGCGCAACTACCAGGCGCGCAACTTCATGCGCGATGGCATGAAGGTCGGTGACGGCATCCTGTTCTACCACTCCAATACCAAGGTGCCCGGCATCGTCGGCGTGGCCACGGTGGCCAGTGAGGCCTACCCGGACGACACCCAGTTCGACCCGGAATCCGACTACTACGATCCCAAGAGCACGCACGCGGAACCGCGCTGGATGCTGGTGGACGTGGGCTTCGAGCGCAAGCTGGCGCAGGTGATCGCGCTGGACGAAATCAAGCTGCATGCCGAGCAGTTGGGCGAAGGCTTCCCGTTGACCGCCAAAGGCAACCGGCTGTCGGTCTTCCCGGTCACCGCCGCGCAGTGGAAGCTGCTGCTGTCGCTGGAAAAGAAATCAAGCTGATCCCTTGGCAGCGGCCTCGGCCGCGAAACCGATACCGCTGGAAGACCCGGCCGAATCCGCAGTTGCACGCACCATCGCCACAGAGCCGGTTCGTGCGTGCCTGGCGGGCCACCCCGCTCCTACCGCCACACGTAATTCCTCCAACCATCGAGTCCCACCATGTCTGAAGCCAAGCGCCTGGCCGCCGAAAAAGCCATCGAGTACGTCGAGAAGGGAATGATTGTCGGTGTCGGCACCGGCTCCACCGTCGCCTATTTCATCGAAGCGCTGGCCCGCATCAAGGACCAGATCGAAGGCGCGGTTTCCAGCTCGGACCAGAGCACCACACTGCTCAAGTCGCACGGCATTGAAGTGATGGACCTGAACCACGCCGGCACGCTGTCGCTGTACGTGGACGGCGCCGATGAGTGCGATGGCAACAAGAACCTGATCAAGGGCGGCGGTGCCGCGCTGACCCGCGAGAAGATCATCGCCGAGGCCAGCAAGAAGTTCGTCTGCATCGTCGACCCGAGCAAGCAGGTCAAGGTGCTGGGCAAGTTCCCGCTGCCGGTGGAAGTAATCCCGATGGCACGCAGCCTGGTGGCCCGCGAAATCCTGGCCCGCACCGGCGGCCAGCCGGTATGGCGCGACGGCGTGGTTACCGACAACGGCAACGTCATCCTCGACATCCACAACCTCGCCATCACCGATCCGGTGAAGTTGGAGCTGGAACTCAATCAGATCCCCGGCGTGGTCTGCGTGGGCCTGTTCGCGCGCCGTCCCGCCGACGTGGTGATTGTCGGCGGCGAGCCGCCGCAGGTGCTCTGAAGCGAAGGAACCCACCGAAGCCGAGGAATGGGTGAAGAAGGGCAAGGGGTGAAGTCACATCCGCTTATTGCCCCGCCATTTCCCGCTCCCGCTTCTTTCCTCCGGCGTTCCCAAGCAGCAACCCGCAGTGAGAGACCCGGCGCCAGCCCTCTCTCACTGCTCACTCCGATTTACCTACTCCTCGCTCCCAGGCCCCGCCCATGTACTTGCTGCGTTCACTCCTGCTGATCTCCCTGCTCGCCCTTGCCGGTTGCGCCAGCGCCGATGGCAGACACTGGGTCGAATTGGCCGGCAGCCGCTACCAGGTGGAACTGGCACAGGACGACGAGACCCGCGCCCGTGGCCTGATGTTCCGCGAGCAGATGGATGCCGATCACGGCATGTTGTTCATCCACGACCGTCAGGAACCTCAGGCGTACTGGATGAAAAACACCAAGCTGCCGCTGGATATCCTGTACTTCGACACCGATCGTCGCCTGGTCAGCCAGCAGCGCGACGTGCCGCCATGCTCGGCCGGCGACATGTGCCCGCCCTACCCCAGCTTCAAGCCAGCGCGTTATGTGCTGGAACTCAATGCCGGCCAGGCCACCAAACTCAACCTGCAGGACGGCACCGAGCTGATCTTCGGCCCGGGCATCCCCAAGGCCGATTGAACCTGCGCCACATGCCGCTCCGCGCCGGCCTTGAACCGGCGCCGCTTTGCCCGCAGTCTTGAGTCCATGTCCGATACACGCCTCACCCTGCCGATCTGGGATGAACTGGCCAGCCTGTCCGACGACGCGCTGCCCCTGCTGCCGACCGCGCTGCTGATCGCCAGCGACGAATACCCCGAGCTGGACCCCGCCGCCTACGACCGGATGCTGCAGGCCCACGCCGACCATCTGCGCGTGGAAGTGGAAGCCACCGGCGAATGGCCGCTGAAGATCGCCGCGATCAACCACCACCTGTTCAATGAACTGGGCTACAGCGGCAACAACGACGAGTATTACGACCCGCGCAACAGCTATCTCAACGAAGTGTTCGAGCGGCGCCTGGGCAATCCCATCTCGCTGGCACTGGTACAGATGGAAGTGGCGCACCGGCTCGGCCTGCCGCTGGAAGGCATTTCCTTCCCGGGCCATTTCCTGGTGCGGCTGCCGGTGGAAGACGGCGTGCTGATCATGGACCCGTTCAATGGCGGCCGCCCGCTGAGCGTGGACGAACTGCGCGAACGCGCCCGCAGCAACCTCGGCGGCGAAACGCCCGATGACACGGTGCTGGCGCAGATTCTCGACCCGGCCCCGCACCGGGCGATCCTGATGCGCATGCTGCGCAACCTGCACGGCGTATATGTCGAACGCGGCGAGTGGGACCGCGCCGCACGCAGCGCCGACCGCATCCTCAAGCTCGCCCCCAAGCAGGCCGACGCCGTGCGCGACCGTGGCTTGGCTTATCTCGAACTGGAGCATCTGGCAGGCGCCCGCGCCGACTTTGCCAGCTACCTGAAGATGGAACCGGAAGCGGCCGACGCAGGCAGCGTCCGCGATCGACTGATCGAACTTGGCGGCGAGCGACCAAGGCTGCATTGACGCGCTGCTGCTTCGAAGCGCCTCTGCCTCCGCCGTCCGGGATTTCATCCCCGCCTACGGCTGTGCAGGAGCGGCCTCGGCCGCGAAGCCGCTGCAACACCCGAAGCCGGGGGGAAACGCCATCATCTCGAAGCGATCAGCCGCCATCTCGGCGGCTTCATTTCACGCTTCGGATATGAGCCGCTGCCAGCCGTCGCGGCCAAGGCCGCTGCTGCATATGCCGTCACGCCATGCTTCTGGCGTCACTCCAGCTCGATCATCTCGAAATCGTCCTTGGTCACGCCGCAATCCGGGCAGGTCCAGGTATCGGGCACCTCTTCCCAGCGCGTGCCCGGGGCGATGCCTTCTTCCGGCAAGCCGTCGGCTTCGCGGTAGATGAAGCCGCAGACAACGCACATCCAGTTGCGGAAGGTGGAGGCCGTGGCGTCGGACATCGGGGATAATCGCCGGATAAAGAAACGGCGTTGATTGTCACATTCCCGCCGCCGTACCGGTAGCCATCCATGCCCCATACCTCCATCGCCCCACGCGGCGTTTACCTGATCACCCCGGACGAAACCGACAGTACGCGCCTGCTGGAGCGGGTGAAACCGCTGCTGGCCGGCACCACCTGGCTGCAATACCGCAACAAGGCGGTCGATGCACCGACCCGTCTGGCGCAGGCGCAGGCCCTGCAGGCGTTGTGCACCGAGGCCGGTGTGCCGTTGATCATCAATGACGATGCGGCACTGGCCCAGGCGGTGGGTGCGGCCGGCGTTCACCTGGGGGAAGACGATGGCGACATCGCCGCTGCCCGTGCCCTGCTCGGCCCGCAGGCGATCATCGGCGCCTCCTGCTACGACGAGTTGGGGCTTGCCCAGCGCGCGGTGCAGGCCGGTGCCAGTTACGTTGCCTTCGGCGCGTTTTTCCCCAGCCGCAGCAAGCTGACGCCGCGTCGGGCATCCCTCGGCCTGCTGCGACAAAGTGCCGCACTGGGCGTACCACGGGTGGCTATCGGCGGGCTGACGCCGGACAATTCCCGGCCCGTCGTGGACGCCGGCGCGGACCTGATCGCGGTGATCAGCGGCGTGTTTGCCGAGGATGACCCGGTGGCTGCGCTGCAGGCGTATCGGCGTTGTTTCCACATTGATTGAATTCACCTGACTGCTGAAAGGCACGGCTTTTCCCTTCTCCTGTCAGCGGGAGAAGGTGCCCCGAAGGGGCGGATGAGGGGAGCTTCTTGCGTTTGTTCGCTGGAAGCTCCCATCACCCCAACCCCTCTCCCGCAAGCGGGAGAGGGGCTTTGAATCCGCGCGCTTCAACGCTGTTGGAACCTTACAGAGGAGTTACCCATGAACCACGCCCAATCCCACGCCTTGTTCGAGCGCGCCCAGAAGCTGCTGCCCGGCGGCGTCAACTCGCCGGTGCGCGCGTTCAAGTCGGTCGGTGGCGAACCGTTCTTCGTGCAGCGCGCCGACGGTGCCTACCTGCATGACGTGGATGGCAATGCTTACATCGACTACGTCGGTTCGTGGGGCCCGATGATCGTCGGCCACAACCACCCGGCCGTGCGTGAAGCGGTGCAGCAGGCGATCGGCAATGGCCTGTCGTTCGGTGCGCCCTGCGCGGCGGAAGTGACCATGGCCGAGACCATCACCGCACTGGTGCCGTCGTGCGAAATGGTGCGGATGGTCAACTCCGGTACCGAAGCCACCTTGTCTGCAATCCGCCTGGCGCGTGGCGCCACCGGCCGCAACAAGATCGTGAAGTTCGAGGGCTGCTACCACGGCCACGGCGACTCGTTCCTGGTCAAGGCCGGCAGCGGCATGCTGACCCTGGGCGTGCCGACCTCACCGGGCGTGCCGGCCGGCCTAAGCGAGCTCACCCTCACCCTGCCCTACAACGATTTCGACGCGGCCACCGCGCTGTTCGAGCAGCAGGGCGCTGACATCGCCGGCCTGATCATCGAACCGGTGGTCGGCAACGCCAACTGCATCCCGCCGCGCGAGGGCTACCTGCAGCATCTGCGTGCGCTGTGCACGCAGTACGGCACGCTGTTGATCTTCGACGAAGTAATGACCGGCTTCCGTGTCGCCCTTGGTGGTGCGCAGGCGCATTACGGCATCACCCCGGACCTGACCACCTTCGGCAAGATCATCGGCGGCGGCATGCCGGTAGGCGCCTATGGCGGCCGGCGTGAACTGTTGTCGCAGATCGCGCCGGCCGGCCCCATCTACCAGGCCGGCACGCTCAGCGGCAATCCGGTGGCGATGGCGGCGGGCCTGGCGATGCTGAAGTTGATCCAGCAGCCGGGCTTCCATGACCGCCTCAGCGCTGCTGCCGCGCGCCTGTGTGCAGGACTGGAAGCTGCTGCAGCAGACGCGGGTGTGGCTGTGACCACTACCCAGGTCGGCGCGATGTTCGGCCTGTTCTTCACCAATGAAAAAGTGGAGACCTACGCGCAGGCAACGGCATGCGACATCCCCGCTTTCAATCGCTTCTTCCATGCGATGCTGGAGCGCGGCGTGTTCCTGGCCCCGTCGGCGTATGAAGCCGGCTTCCTGTCCAGCGCGCATGATGATGCGGTGATTGAAGCCACGCTGGCGGCAGCGCGCGAGGCGTTCAAGGTGGTTGCGGCGGGTTGATCTGCTGCGTTTCCCGCACATGAAAAAGCCGGCTTGATGCCGGCTTTTTTGTCTGCGCCAAAGCCTGCCCTCATCCGCCTGGCAGACGCTGGAACTTCATTCCCGCCTGCGCAGCCGGCTTAACCGAAAGCCAGCTTGCCCTTCATCATTCCCCAGTGGCCGGGGAACGAGCAGAAGAAGGTGTAGTCACCACCGCGCGTCAGCTTGCTGGTGGCAAAGCGCACCTGCGTGGTCTGCCCACCGCCGATCATCGGCGTGAACGCGATCACCCGCGCGTCGTTCTTCGGCAGATAACTGTCGGCCAGAGTCGAGCGCATGCCCGCTGTCGCCACCGGCTGGAAATCCGGCGTGCGGGTCAGTACCCAGTTGTGTCCCATCGCGGTGGCCGGCATGCGCCCGGTGTGCTTGAGGGTGAGATTCACCTGGGTGCAGTCGGCCGCCACACGGATCTCCGGCGCCGAGAACTGCATGCGGTCATTGCCCTCGATGGTGACCGCGCAGGTGCGGGCCATGGCCGGGGCCGCAGGCAACAGGACGACAAGGGCCAACAACAGACTGGAACACTTCACGCCGAACTCCGGTAACTAGCAGTGTCCCGATTCTAGGCAACTGACCCATAACGGCGCATGTGACGGGTTGTCGCAGGGATGCGCCGCCGCCGCGCAACACCGATACTTGTCTGCTTCCCACGCACGTTCAACCGATGCCCGTACTGCACGCCCTGCTGCTTGATTTCGACGGCCTGCTCGCCGATTACGACCATCGCCGCTTCCTGTTGCAGCTGGCCGATGCGGCCGGCTGCGACACCATGCAGCTGGATACCGCCCTGCGCACCGAACACATCGAACTGGCCCATGCGCGCGGCGAGCTCGATGGCACACAGCTGCTGCAGGCGTTGAACAGCCGGCTCGGCGTCAGCTTGCAGGCAAGCGACTGGCAGCGCGCGCGACTGACCGCAACCTCGGTGCGACGGGACTGCATCGGCATACTCGACCAGCTCCGCACCGATGTCTGCCTCGCCGTGCTGACCAACAACGGCTTGCTGACGCTGCCGGTACTCCAGCAACTGCTACCGGGCCGCACGGTGCTGTGCAGCGCCATGCTGGGTGTACGCAAACCCGACCCGGCCGCCTATCACGCTGCCTGCAGCGCATTGCAGTGCGATCCGGCACGCACGCTGTTCGTCGATCACCTGTTCCGCAATGTGCAGGGCGCGCGTGCCGCCGGCCTGCAATCGGATACCGCGTATCACGCGCAGTCGTTGCGGCGCCTGTTGCGTCGCCAGCACCTGCTGCGCTGACGCAGGCGTTCGCGGCGATTGAAGTTCATTTGATCTCCGCTGGCGACACTGGGCTCCCGTTCCCCGGAGCCCGCCATGAATCCCCTGTCACGTGTACTTCTCACTGCCAGCGTCTGCCTGCTGGCAACATCCGCCACCCCGTTGCTGGCCGCACCCTCAACCGACAAGGTGCTGATCGTGGTCAGCGGCGAAGGCAAGGACGCCGGCAAGCAACGCCCTGGCTATGAATTCGATGAACTGTCGCAGGCCTGGGGGGTGTTCAAGGCCAACGGCCTGGAAGTCGAGATTGCCAGCCCCAAGGGTGGCCCGGTCGAAGCGGACAAGTACAACCCGGCCGAGCCCTTCAACGCGGCCCTGCTGGCCGACAAGGAAGCCATGCGCAAGCTTGCCGACACCCAGGCAACCAGCACGCTGGAAGCCGATGACTACGCGGCGATTTACGTGGTCGGAGGCAAGGGCGCGATGTTCGACCTGCCCCGCGATGCCAGCCTGCGGCAGTTGGCAGGCCGCATCTGGGACAACGGCGGCATCGTGGCCGCGGTCTGCCACGGGCCGGCGGCGTTGGTGGATGTGCGCCTGGCCGATGGCAGCCTGCTGGTGAACGGACGCAAGCTCACCGGCTTCAGCAATGAGGAAGAAGCCCTGTTCGGCAAGAAATGGGCAGCGGAGTTTCCGTGGCTGCTGGAAGACACGATGCGCCAACGGGGCGCGCAATGGTCCGAAGCGCCATTGATGATGCCCAAGCTGGTGGTTGATGGCCGCTTGATCACCGGCCAGAACCCCTATTCAACCTATGCCGTCGCCGAGGCCATCGTGCGGGCCACCGGCCGTACGCCCGTAGCGCGCAAGCCATCGCGCGACGAGCTGAGCATTGCGCTGGTTGAACGCCTGCTGGCGGGCGATGCGCAGGGCCCGCGTGATGCACTGGCCACCGAACCTGGCCGCTACCACATCGATCTGATCGGCATCCTTGGCTACTACCAGGCGCAGGCCGCCACCGACGATGCCGCGCTGGAGCAGGCATTGCAGGTGATGGACCTTGCCCTGCCACACATGCACGAGCCACAGCTGAAACTGGCCGCGGCCGAAGCACACCTCAAGCTCAAGCGCCCGCAGCAGGCACGGGCGCTGGTACTGAAGGCACTGGAAACAGATCCCAAGCTGGAACAGGCTCAAGCCCTACTGCAACGGATTGATGGCTGAACCATGCCCCTGCCTGCGCTGCGCATTCTGGTGATCGAGGACAACCGCCTGCTGCGTGACAACCTGCAGGCGCTGTTCGCCGCGCATGGCTTCCACAGCGAGTTCGCCGCAGACGGCCGCAGCGGCCTGCAGTCGGCGCTGGCCGCACCGCCGGACGTGCTGGTGCTGGACCTGGGCTTGCCCGGCATGGATGGCCTGCAGGTATGCCAGCAGCTGCGTGCCGATGCCGACCGCCACATCCCGATCCTGATGCTGACCGCGCGTGATGCGCTGGATGACCGTCTGCGCGGCTTCCGCAGCGGTGCCGATGACTACCTGGTCAAACCTTTCGCCGGCGAAGAACTGGTTGCGCGCTGCATCGCCCTGTCGCAGCGCCACCGTGCCGGGCAGACACACGTGCTGCGCATCGGCAGCCTGCATATCGACCGGCGCAGCCACAGCGTTCATCGCGACGGACAACTGCTGGAGTTGCACCAGACCAGCCACGACATCCTGCTCGCGCTGGCCGAGGCCTGGCCGCGCACGCTCACCCGCAGTGAGCTGGTGCAGCGGTTGTGGGGCGATGCTCCGCCCGACTCTGATCCGCTGCGCACCCACCTTTACCTGCTGCGACAGGCCTTGGACAAACCCTTCGCCACGCAGATGCTCAAGACCGTGCATGGCGTCGGCTTCCGGCTTGAATCCGACGAGGCACCTACTTCATGAGCCACACCAGCACGCCACCACGAAGGCATCTGCGCAACCGGCTGATGCTCGCCTTCGCCGGCTTCACGCTGGTGGTGGCTGCCCTGTTCGGCCTGTACGTGGCCGTGTTCGCTTACGCGGTGGAGGACATGTTCTTCAACGGCCTGCTGGACCGTGAAGCCGGCGAGCAGATCGAACAGCATGCACGCACCGGCCAATGGAAGGCACCGCGTGAATCGTGGATGCAGGTGATCGCGTCGCCCGACCAGCTTCCCGACGGCATCGCCGGCACACTGGCTGCCGAACCACGCCGCACCGAGTTTCCCGGAGCCGACGGTCGCCACTACCACTTAAAACGCCTGCAGCCCGCAGACGCCGGCAAGCCTGCCTGGCTGCTCGCCGAAGTCAGCCAGCTGCTGGTGGTGCGACCCCAGCGCGCGGCGCTGTTGCAGCTGTTGGCGTGGACGGGCGTGGCGGTGATCAGCCTCGCGCTGCTGCTGGGCTGGTGGTTGGCCCGGCGTACCACCGCACCGCTTTCGAAGCTGGCACAGCGGGTGGACCAAACCGATCCGCAGCACATGCCGGACACCTTCGCAGCGGATTTCCCAAATGATGAAGTCGGCTTGCTGGCAGAACGCCTGCAGGCGCTGATCGCCCGTATCCGCGCGTTCGTCAGCCGCGAACGCGAATTCACCCGCGACGCCAGCCATGAGCTGCGCACGCCACTGACCGTGATACGCAGCACCACCGAGCGACTCGCACGTGAGCCGGGGCTTTCGGCCAGTACCCGACAGGGCCTGGCCCATATCCAGCAATCGACCCTGCAGCTTGAGCAGACGGTGACCATGCTGCTGACGCTCGCGCGCGAACAGGCATTGCCTGCTGATGGCCAGCCCCTGCGCGTCCTGCCGATGCTGGAGCGGGTTGTCATCGAGCAATCACCGCTGCTCGATGGCAAGGACATCCATCTCGATCTCGACGTTCCCACACAGACCACCAGCACGCTGCCCGCAGCGGTGCTGCAGGTACTGTTGGCCAACCTCATCGGCAATGCGTTCGCCCACACCGATGCGGGACAGATCCGCGTGACCGTCGAAGCGCAGCGGTTGTGCATTTCCAACCCCGGCACGGCGATCAGCAACGACGCGTTGCGCCCCTTCGTCAAGGACGAAGCCAGCAGCGGTTTCGGTCTGGGCCTGGCCATCGTGCGTCGCCTGTGCGACCACCACGGCATCGACCTGGTCATCGACAACACCGGACAACTGACGACGGTCAGCTTCGCGCTTGCCACAGAGCCTGCGCCATGACGATGAAATGGCCACGCCTGCTGGCCGGGTTTCTGCTGTGGACTGCAGTGGCCACAACAACTTCCGGGGCCACAATTGAAGGCACATCACTACAGGCCGACATGCAGCAGCTGCTGCGCGAGGAAGGATGGGAAGGCGCCGTCTGGTCGACCGTGGCGGCCGATGGCAGCGTCATCAGCGGCGCTGCCGGCGTCAGCGACGCCCGCACCCGCGCGCCGATGCTGGCCTCCAGCCGTGTGCATGTCGGCTCGGTCACCAAGACGGTGCTGGCCGTTGGTGTGCTGCGTCTGGTCAGCAGCGGCCGGCTGTCGCTGGATGCGCCGGTGAGCGAGGTCTTACCTTCCCTCCGCTTCGACAATCCCTGGGAAACCACTCATCCGGTGCGTGTGCGCCACCTGCTGGAGCACACTGCCGGGTTGGAGAACCTGAAGCTGTCGCAGTTCTTCAGCCTTCAAGCCACGACGGATACGCCGTTGGCCACGGGCTCGGGAACCGACAAGGGTGTTCTGTCGGTGCTGAGCCGGCCAGGCAGCCGCTTCAGTTACTCCAATGTCGGTTACACGCTGCTCGGGCAGGTGATCGAAGCGGTTGCCGCTGAGCGTTACGAAACCTGGATGGACCGCGAAGTGCTCGCGCCCCTGGCCATGCACGACAGCACCTTCGCGTTCACCGCGCAGTCCGGGCCGTCCGCGGACGCGCGGCTGGCGATGGGCCACTTCGAACAGGCCCACCCCGCACCGGCCGTACCCACTTACCTGCGCCCTGCCGCCCAGCTGACCACCACCGCAGCGGATATGGCGCGCTTTGCCGTGTTTCTGCTCGGCGATGGGACCGTGCATGCGCAGCCATTCATCAGCCCCGAGCTGATGGCAGCGATCACCCGGCCGGGTGATACCGAAGCGGCGCGCGCGGGGCTGCCGCTGGGGCATGGATTGGTGCTGGTCGGCCGTGACCGGCACGGCGTGGTCGGCGCCTGCCATCCGGGCAACACGGTCGGCTTCTGGGCAATGCTCTGTGTGTTTCCTCAACACCGCGGTGCGTTCTTCGTTGCGACCAACACCGACAACGAAGACGCCGACAACGAACGCCTCAATCGTCGTCTGGCCGATGCCTTGGCGCTGCCGAAGGCCGCACCAACGAGTGCTTCGAAGCCAGGGGAGCACTCGCTTTCCGATTGGTCTGGTTTCTACGTGCGCGCACCGGCACCCATGCCCGCAATCGCACCCTTGCAGGCGCTGACCGATTTCATTCGTGTGGATGAAGTCGGCAACACGTTGCGTCTACGCACTTTGTCTAAGGATGCGCAGTTGCTCCAACCGATGGGCGGCAACCTGTTTCGCGCAGACGGCCGCACCCTGCCCTCGCATGCATTGCTGATCGGTGATGACGGCAAGCGCGTGCTGAGCGATGGATTGCGCAGCCATGTCCGCGTTCCGAAATGGCAGATCGCTTTGCCGGCGCTGCTGCTGGCGATCGCCTGCGCCGCGCTTGTCATCCTGCTGGTACTGGGGTTTGCACTCGCACTTCGACGCCGGCTGCATTGGCGGCACCCCGCGTTCGCGCCATTGCTGGCCTGCACGGCGCTGTTGTTGCCGTGGCCGTTCTTCCTTCAACAGTCGTTGCTGCAGCTTGGCGACAGGACCGTGGCCAGCTCCCTGCTCGCGCTGCTGACCTTGGCCCTCCCGGTGGCGTTGCTCGCTGGTGTTGCGTTGGGGACGCGCCAATGGCGCGAAGGGAGTCGCAGCTTGCGGGCCGCGACGCTGTGCATCGCCATGTCGCTGCCCGGTGTCCTGCTGCTGGTGGCGTGGGGATTGCTGCCGCTGCGGTTGTGGTCGCTGTAACGCGATCAGGAAACGGGAAACCCTCCGCTCCTCGCCTGACGGAAGAAGCCGGCAGCCCGCACATTCACTCACCGGCACGCACGCCCAACAAAATGCCCCCGACGCATCCGGAAAACCGGAGGCATATCGAGGGCGGTATTGAGCCCGGGCGCGGCGCTTGCCCGAGCTTTGACGTTCAGGATTACTTGCGCGACGCCATGTACGCGGCAATCGCCTCACGCACGCGCTTGAGGCCTTCGGCAACTTCTTCGTCGGTGATGTTCAATGCCGGCACGAAGCGCAGCACGCTGGTGCCGGCCTGCAGGATCAGCACCTGCTTCTCGGCAGCCAGGTCCAGCAGCGTGCCGATGTCGGCCACGTAATCGGGCTTGAGCACCGCACCAAGCATCAGGCCCATGCCACGCACCTGCTCGAACACGCCGAACTCTTCGCCGATGGCTTCCAGACCAGACTTCAGCGCGGCTGACTGACGCACCACGTTGGCCTGGATCTCATCGGACGACAGCTTGCGCAATGCCACGCGCGCAACCGCAGCGGCCAGCGGGTTGCCACCGAAGGTACTGCCGTGCGCGCCCACGCCCATCACGTCGGCCACCTTCGGGCCGGCCAGCATCGCGCCGATCGGGAAGCCGCCGCCCAGCGCCTTGGCCAGGGTGACGATGTCCGGGGTCACGCCCCAGTGCCAGTGCGCGAACAACTGGCCGGTGCGGCCCATGCCGACCTGGATTTCATCCAGCACCAGCAGCGCGTCGTGCTGGTCGCACAGCTCACGGGCGCGGCGCATGAACTCGGCGCTGGCCGGCATCACACCGCCCTCGCCCTGCACAGGCTCGAACATCACCGCGGCCACGTCGCCGCCGGCCATCGCCGCCTCGAGCTGGGCCACGTCATTGAAATCGACATAACGGAAGCCACCGGGCAGCGGCTCGTAGCCTTCCTGGTACTTGGGCTGTGCGGTGGCGGTCACTGTGGCCAAGGTGCGGCCATGGAAGCTGCCGCGGAAGGTGACGATGAAACGCTTCTCCGGGCCGCGGTCCTGCGTGCTGGCCCACTTGCGCACCAGTTTGATGGCCACTTCGTTGGCCTCGGCACCGGAATTGCACAGGAACACGCGCTTGGCGAAGCGCGAAGCATCCACCAGCTCCTGTGCCAGGTGCAGCGGCGGCTCGCTGTAGAACATGTTGCTGGTGTGCCACAGCTTCTCGGCCTGCTCGAACAGTGCGGCCTTCAGGTCCGGATTGTTGTGGCCCAGGCTGCACACGGCGATGCCGGCAGCCAGATCGATGAACTCCCGCCCCTGCGTGTCCCACAACCGCGCACCCTGGCCTCGCTCCAGCACCAGCTGGCGCGGGCGGTATACCGGCAGGTAGTAGTTGGAAAGGGACAGCAACGGTTCGGCGACAGCAGTCATGGCGTTCCGGATTCGGGTGGGAATGAAGGCCGCATTGTCCCCCATTCCACCGGCTGCGGCACAATGCCGCCCATGCGACTTTTCTCTGCCCCCCAATTGAACCCGGCCAGCGAAACCGGCTGGCGCCGCCGCTGGTTCGACATCATCCACCGCACCGACACCCCGCCCTCGCGCCGCTTCGACCTGCTGCTGGTCTGGGCCATCCTCGCCAGCGTGCTGGTGGTGATGGTGGACAGCGTGCAGCGCATCCATGCGTCATGGGCCACCGGCTTCTATATCGTCGAATGGGGCTTCACCCTGCTGTTCACCGCCGAGTACGTGCTGCGTCTGCTGGTGGTGCGGCGCCCGCTGCGCTATGCGTTCAGCGTCTGGGGCATCATCGACCTGCTGGCGATCCTGCCGTCCTACATTTCCTTCTTCATCCCCGGCACGCAGAGCCTGCTGGTGGTGCGCGTGCTGCGCCTGCTGCGGGTGTTCCGCATCCTCAAGCTCACCCGCTACATCGAGGAAAGCGGCGAGCTGATGCAGGCGTTGTGGCGCAGCCGCCGCAAGATCCTGTTGTTCCTGTCGATGGTGGTGACCATTGCGATCATCGCCGGCGCGCTGATGTACGTCATCGAAGGCCCGCAGTACGGCTTCAGCAACATCCCCACCAGCATGTACTGGGCCGTGGTGACGATGGCGACGGTGGGCTTCGGCGACATCGTCCCGCACACCACGCTGGGCCGCTTCATCACCTCGGCGTTGATCCTGATCGGTTACAGCATCCTGGCCGTGCCCACCGGCATCTACACCGCCGAGCTGGCCGGAAACATGCTGCGCGAACGCCGCCACGACACCCGCGGCTGCACGGTCTGTGGCCACGAAGGCCATGAAATCAAAGCGCACTACTGCAATCGTTGTGGGCATGAACTGCCCGAGCATATCGATCCCTGATCGGTAGCCGCAGAAACGGCTTCAGCCGCGAAACCGACGATATCCACGATGCCGACCACCTCCGCTATCGCAGGCGGATGTGGTCGACATCGTCTTGGTCGGAAGTGTTTCTCGCTCCGCGGCTGGAACTGCGCCTGCGAGCCACTCCTGCCGCGCGGTTTCAGTCCAGGAACAGGTCCGGCAACAGCGGCCGCGAGGGGTCCATCGCGTAACCGCTCAGATCGGTGATGCCGGCCTGTGCCAGTACTTCGTCATCGATCAGGAACTGGCCGCTGAAGCCGGCAGCCGGGCGCGTCAGCACCGCGTGCGCGGCATCCGCCATGATTTCCGGACGACGACAACCGGCCACATCAACGCCGGGAATCATGTTGATCGCATCGGTAGCGATCACCGTACGCGGCCACAGCGCATTGACCGCCACACCCTGCGGCCCGAATTCCGCCGCCAGCCCCAACGTGACAAAGCTCATGCCCATCTTGGCCAGCGTGTAACCGGTATGCGGCGCCCACCATTTCGGATCCAGGCTCGGCGGTGGCGCCAGCGTCAGGATGTGCGGATTGGGGGCCTGCAGCAGATACGGCAGGCACGCCTGCGCGCACAGGAAACTGCCACGTGAGTTGACCTGCTGCATCAGGTCGAAGCGCTTCATCGGCGTGTCCAGCGCACCGCGCAACCAGATCGCCGAAGCATTGTTGACCAGGATGTCGATGCCACCGAACGTATCCACGGCGGCGGCCACGGCGGCATTGACCTGGTCTTCCTCACGGATGTCGCACTTCAGCGCCAAGCCCTGGCCACCGGCCGCATTCACCGCTTCGGCAGCACTGTGGATGGTGCCCGGCAACTTGGGGTTGGGCACCGACGACTTGGCCGCGATGGCCACATTGGCACCATCGCGCGCGGCGCGCAGCGCAATGGCCAAACCGATGCCACGGGAGGCACCGGTGATGAAAAGGGTCTTGCCCTGCAAGCTGCTCATGCCTACTCCGACCACATGGATATCAATCCGCATTATGCCGATGCCGGCGGGTTTTGGCGGTCGGCGGCAATATCCGGCCCGCGACATTTTCTGTTCATGCGACATGCCGATACTGGGGGCGCTCTTTTTCAGGATCCTGCAATGAAACCCCTGCTTTACACCGCCCCGCTGCTTCTGGCCCTTTCACTTGGCGCCTGCCAGAAGCCCCACACCGCGGCGGAATCCTCCCCTGTCACCAAGGATGTGACTGCGCAGACCACCGGCCTGGGCGAGACCGTGACAAAGATCGACGCCCGCGCCGTCTGGCAGGGTTCGCTGGATGCCTGCCGCGAAGCCACCACCGCAGCCGATGCCTGTCTGATCAACACCCTGCGTACCGGCGGTGCGTCGCCCTCTGCGATCAACGCGGCACGCACGTTGTCCGCGCAGGGCAAACCCGGTTACATCAGCGCGTGGCAATCGATTGAAGGTATCGGCGTGGCCACGCTGGAGTTCCCATTCCGCGCCAATACCAACCAGGGCACCTGGCTGGTGGATGCCGCCGGCAAGACCGTGGACGTGGATGAGCAGGTGCTGGATGAAGGCGTGCGCAACCTGCCCGAGTACAAGGCATTCATCGACAAGCATCCGGAGGCCAGTCCCTTCGCGCCGGCCGAGGCCAGCGGCAGCGACGCCCTGCCCGACGGCGGCGTGCGTCTGCGCTACACCACCCCGCTGCGCAACTGTCATGCCTGCGCCGACGAAGGTCAGGTCACCATCGGCTACGACTTCGATGCCAAGCGCAGCTTCAAGGGAAAGCAGCTGGTGGAACTGCGCTAGACAGGTGATCGGCACGCCGGCAGCCCGAACGCGCCCCCGGTGAACGTTCAAGATGAGCGGGAGTGCGCCCTGCGCCTCCCGGCCCGCTACGCGGGCTGATCCCTGCAATGCGGCGTCGCCATGTAGCGTCCGTATCGCTCCAACAGGCGCGGCACGATGGCGCGGTGCAAAGGCGCCACCGGCAGCATGTACAGCCGACCAAATGGCCGGTGCAGGTGAACCACGGTCGCCAATGTGAGCTCACGGCTTTCAGCACCCGGACCGAGCTGCAATGACAGCGCCACCCGCAGGTGACGGTCACTGTCCTCCAGCACGACACCATCCGTCGCCAATACCTGCGCGGTGAAGATCCCCAGCCGGTCCCCAACCGCCAGCGCGACGGGGGCAACGGCCGGCACACTGCGTCCTTCATCCCCAGCATGCGCATGCCCCTGTTGCGCATGCGCATCAAACCATCGAACCAACCCGGCACCTGCCGGGCGATGTCGAGATACGCCTGTACCGCACTGATCGGCCGGTAAGGCAGGCAGATCCGGGCAGCATGGGCAAAATGACTGCCCGCCAGCACCGGATGCAGCAACGCGCCCGACTCGATCTCCACCGTGTCTGCCCGCACAGGACCACTCATGGCTTCGGCCCCTGCCCTTCGTTGTCTTCCCAATGCAGGATGCGACGGGTGACAAAACGGTAGACCGGCTTGCCGGTGGCGAACCACAGCTCGCGTACCCAGGAGTGGCGCTTGAGCACACGCAGCTCCACCGGGGTCAACGACTCCCGGCAGTACATGCGCTTGTGTTTGAGCAGATGCCGTAGGTCCTCGCGCGCCAGCAGCCGCATCCAGCGCGAACGCGGGTTGCCGCAGACCGCCAGCTGGAAATCGATCAATGCCGGCGAGCCATCTTCGCGCACCAACCAGTTGGCTTCCTTGGCCAGGTCGTTGTGGGCGATGCCATGCCGATGCACCCGCTGCAGCAGCCGGCGCGCGGCTCGAAAGTAAGCAAGGTCGCCCCTGGGCGGCCGCTGGTACATGGCCGCCCCCTCCATGTAGCTGCGGTCCAGCCAATGGCCGTCCCAGGCCAGCAGCTGCGGGGTGGCCTCCATGCCATCGAGCTTGGCCAGCGCCCGTGCCTCACGCCGGGCCAGCCACCAGGCCGGCAACCGCAACCACAGCGGCGTGGCGCCGAGGTCACGCCGCACGAAACGGCCGTGGGCGCCCTCGACCAGCAGGATGCGACCAAAGCTGTCTGCCTTCAGCGCGGTGAATGATGTCTCTGGAATGGGTTCTGCCATGGTCACATTCTAGGCGGTGCCATTGATTCCACGGTCTTCATGCAGCGCTCCGGCAGGTGAACAAGCTACTTTCCAATCGAAATGAACCTGCAGCGCATCTGCCGGTCTGACTGAACCCTGCCTCTATAATCGACCGATGAATTCCTGGATCGACACCACGCTGACGTGGATCGCTGCTCATCCCGTCCTGGCCGGTGTCGCGATTTTCGCCATCGCCTTCTGCGACGCCGTCATCATTCTGGGCGCCATCGTGCCGGCATTGCCGTTGATGATCGCCGTGGGTGTGCTCATCGGCATGGGCGAGCTGTCCGGCCCGTATGCGGTGGCCTGCGCCACGATCGGCGCCTTCGCCGGCGACGGTTTGAGCTACTGGGTGGGCCGGCGCTGGGGTGACCGCCTGCGCGGCGTGTGGCCGTTCAGCCGCTACCCGCAACTGCTCGACCGCGGCGAACTCCTGTTCCGCCGCAATGCCTTCAAGAGCATCCTGCTGGCCCGCTACGTCGGCGCCATCCGTCCGTTCGTGCCGGCAATCGCCGGCATGGCGAACATGCCATTCATCAACTACCTCAAGGCCAGCGGCATCGCCTGCCTGTCCTGGGCGGTGCTGTTCCTGTTGCCGGGCTGGGCGCTGGGCCAGGCCTACGACGCCGTGGCGGCGGTAGCCGGCCATCTGTTCCTGGTCATTGCCCTGCTCGGTGCGATTCTGGGCCTGGTCTGGGCCATCGTGCTCTACAGCTATCGCTGGTCCGCCGCACGCATGGATGGCTGGCTTGCACGCGTGCTGCGCTGGTCACAACGTCATCCGCGGCCGCTGGGGCGCGCATTGAGTGACCTGTTCGACCCCAAGCGACGCGAATCGGTGCCGTTGGCGACACTGGCACTGATGCTGCTGCTGCTGGGCTGGGGCTGGTTTGTGCTGTTGATGGTGGTGGTGGGCCACGGTGAGCCGCTGGCGCTGGACCTGGCCGTACACCAGCTGATGCTGGCCCTGCGCAACCCGCTGGCCGACTACCCGATGGCCGCGCTGGCATCACTGGGCGACTGGCAGGTGCTGCTGCCGGCCATCGCTGCCGGCATGGGCTACCTGGCCTGGCGTCGACGCTGGATGGCGGTCGTGCATTGGCTGGCCGCACTGGCTTTCGGCCTGGCCCTGACCAAACTGCTCGGCACCACCGTGGACGTGGTGCGGCCACCGTCGGCCAGCAGCGGCTTCGGTTTCCCGTCGGTGGCGGTGACCATGGCCACCATCACCTTCGGCTTCTTCGCCGTACTGATCGGCCGCGAGCTGCCCGGCCGCACCCGCGTGTGGCCTTACCTGCTGTCCGGCGTGGTCGTCACGGTCATCGGGTTTGCCCGCATCTACCTGGGCGCGCACTGGCTGAGCGATGTCATCGGCGGCATGTTGTTCGGCATCTTCTGGCTGCTGCTGCTGGGCGTGGCCTACCGGCGCCGCTTCAACCGCTCGTTCTGGGTGAAGCCGGTGGCATGGCTGTTCTATGGCGTGTTCGTGCTGGCGGCACTTTGGTACGCACCGCGCAACGTGCCGGCCAAACTGGCCAAGTTCGAACCGGTGGCCGAAGCAACCCGGTTGATGGATGCCAGCCAATGGTGGCAGCTCGGCTGGCGTGAGTTGCCCGCGCGGCGCAATGAATTCGATGACGACCAGCGCTGGCCGCTGGACGTGCAGGTGGCCGGTCCGTTGGCACCGTTGCAGCAGCAGTTGGAGCGCAACGGCTGGACCCGGCAGCCGCAGGCCGGCTGGCAACAGGCGCTGGTGATGCTTGACCAGAAGGCCACGCCGCAGGAAGTCCCGGTACTGCCAGCCACGCTGGACACCAATGTCGAGGCGATGCTGATGCTGCGTCCGGGCACGCGTCCGGATGAGATGTATGCGCTGCGCCTGTGGCCCTCGGCAGTGCGCCTCCAACCAGGACAGGACCCGGTGTGGCTGGGCAGCGCGCAGACCCTGCGCTATCAACGCCACCTGAAATTGTTCGGCATGTGGCGCCCGCTGCGCGGCGTCGACCCGGCATTGGATGCGGTCAAGACCTCCCTGGACGGCATGCACAGCCAGCAGCAGACCCAGCCGGAAACCGGCTTACCGCTGTTGATGATCCGCAGCGGGGAGAAGCCGGCGCAGTAATGCTGCCGGTCGCTGCAGCCCCGGCTGGCGCAATGCGCCCGGGGCTCGGCCAACTGCGATGCGCTCAGGAGCGCTGCCTGCCTTTTCCCGATGCTGCGGTGATGCCGCTGTTACAGGTCTTCTTCCTGCGGCACATCGAGCTCGGGAATCCACTCCAGCAGCAGGTCCAGACGTCGATGTGGATCTGCTTCCTTCAGCAGCACCAGCCGTTGTTGTTCCTGCAACGGCAGTAGTCCGGCAAGCCGCCAGCCTACCCAGGCCGCCTGATCCAGTTGAGCCGGGCCAGCGGAGGCATGCTCGCCACCGACCTGTTCGAGAATGCGTTCAAGCAAGGTTCCCAGCAACCCATGCTCAGGCCGCAGTTCATCGTCGCTGTCGCGATCGCACCACTCCACGTCGGCATCCACAAGCCCGTTGCTGCGCACCCGCGTTTCCAGCACATGGAAGCGGCGACCGCCGCGCAGGCGCAGCACCAGCACGCCGTCGGCGCCGACATCGAAATCCTCGATTGATGCCTCCACGCCCCACGTCGCGGGGATGGCCGGCGCACCCACTTCATCACCTTCCAGAATCAGACAGACACCGAAGGTACTGCCAGTGCGACCACACTCGCGCACCAGATCCAGATAGCGCGGCTCGAATACGCGCAGGCCCATGGCCGCGCCCGGCAGCAACGTCGAATGCAGCGGAAACAATGACAAGCTTTGCAGTTCGTTCATCAGAGACAAGAACAGGTGGACCGCGATGATGTTACCGCAGCCCACCGGTGCGTATCCCTGCAGCAGCTGCATGCTGCGGACGCTATCTGCATCGCACCTCACGCAGTGCTTCAATCGTCAGCGTTGCGACTTTCGCCGCATCTGCATGCAGATGCATCAGCCCTGCAACTGCGCCAGGAACCGGCGTGGCGCGCCATCGAAGCCGCCGTTGGACATGAACACCACATGGTCGCCATCGCGCACCACGCTGCCCAACTGCGCCAGCAAGGCATCCGTATCGGCCACCGCCTGTGCATCACCACGCACCGCGGCAATCACCTTGGCCGCATCCCACGGCAATTCCGGCCGTGCCAGGAACACCACTGCATTGGCGATATCCAGCGACGGCGCAAGCGCATCGGAATGCGCCCCCAGCCGCATCGAATTGCTGCGCGGCTCCATCGCCACCACGATGCGTGCATCACCGACCTTTGCACGCAGACCTTCCAGCGTCGTGTGGATGGCCGTGGGGTGATGGGCGAAATCGTCGTAGATGGTCACGCCCTGCGCCTGGCCGATCACTTCCATGCGGCGCTTGACGCTGTGGAAGCGGGCCAAGGCCGGTGCCACGCTGGCCACATCCACGCCCACCGCGTTTGCCGCGGCAAGTGCTGCCAGACCATTGAGCACGTTGTGCCGGCCCAGCAACGACCACTGCACCGTCGCAATCTCGGCCCCTCGATGCAGCACGGCGAATGCACTGCCGTCCTGTTGAATCAGGCGCGCACTCCACTCCAGTGATGGATCGAAGCCGAACCGCTCCACCGGCGTCCAGCACCCCATCGCCAACACTTCGGCCAGATGCCTGTCCTCGCCATTGACGATCAAGCGCCCACGGCCCGGCACCGTACGCACCAGATGGTGGAACTGGCGCTGGATCGCAGCCACGTCCTGAAAGATATCGGCGTGGTCGAATTCAAGATTGTTGAGGATCGCGACCAGCGGCCGGTAGTGAACGAACTTGCTGCGCTTGTCGAAGAACGCGGTGTCGTATTCGTCGGCTTCGACAACAAAAAGCGGACGATCCGCAGGGGTCGACGCCTTGTTCCCTTCTCCCTCCGGCAGAAGCTTGCGCCCCAACCTTGCGGAAACCCCGAAATCCTCCGCCACACCACCAATCAGGAAGCCCGGCTCACGCCCGGCGGCCTGCAGCAGGAACGCCAGGATCGTGGTGGTCGTGGTCTTGCCATGCGTACCGGCCACAGCCAGCGTGTCGCGGCCCGGCAGCACCTGCTCGGACAACCACTGCGCGCCGGAGATGTAGCGTCGGCCTTGGTCCAGCACCGCTTCCACGGCCGGGTTGCCGCGCGAGAGCGCATTGCCAATGACAATTTCGTCGCAGTCATCGCTGATATTGTCGGGCAGATACCCTTGCGACAACGTAATGCCCAGGTTTTCCAGCTGCGTGGACATCGGCGGGTACACCGCCTGGTCGCTGCCTTCAACCTGATGACCGAGTTCGCGGGCCAAGGCGGCCACACCGCCCATGAAAGTACCGGCAATGCCGAGAATATGGATCTTGCTCATTGCCTGATTGTCGCCGATGCAAACACAGACCGGTATCCGTGTAGGGCAAACCCATGCGTATGTAAGGTTATCCCCGATACCCTTACGACCACTTCACACACAGAATGCCCGTTGCCAGCCGCAACACCCTCCGGTCCTACTCCCCAAGAGGCCATCCCCAGGGAGCTCATGTTGCGGGGCTCTGAGCAAGCTCATCTGCTGGCATCTACAAACGCAAACGCCCGGCTTCATGCAATGAAGCCGGGCGTTTGCGTATGACCTGTAGTATCACCGCCAGTCACCGGCTGCGGGGTTACCCGCCGCAGCCTTGTTCCTTCAGTGCTTGATCGCCGCCAGGATGCGGGCCAGCACGTCGTCCAGCTCGCCTACACCGTCCACGCGGGCCAGCGTGCCCTTGGCGGCGTAGAAGTCGATGACCGGTGCGGTGGAGTCGTTGTAGACCTGCAGGCGCTGACGCACCGATTCCGGGTTGTCATCTGCGCGGCCCTGCTCCTGGGCGCGACCGGCAATGCGCTCGACCAGCAGTTCGGTCGGCACATCCAGCTGCACGATGGCGTCCAGCGGCTGGTTGAGCTTGGCCAGCAGTTCGCCCAGCGCATTGGCCTGGGCGACATTGCGCGGGTAACCGTCGAGGATGAAGCCCGTGGCGACGTCGGCCTGGGACAGGCGCGACTCCAACATGCCCAGCAGGATGTCGTCGGAAACCAGGTTGCCCGAATCCATCACGGCCTTGGCCTGCTTGCCCAGCTCGGTGCCGGCGGCCACTTCGGCGCGCAGCAGGTCACCGGTGGAAATGTGTGGAATCTGCAGTTCTTCCTTCAGGCGGGTTGCCTGCGTGCCCTTGCCCGAACCGGGCGGTCCCAACAGAACCAATCGCATTCCTGACTCCCATATGTTTTGAGTAAACGGGACGGACAGCGGCGTTAGACTCATGGGCCGATTCACGCTGCACCGCAATATGCGCAGCTTACCGCATCCGGCCAATGTCCCGGAAATGTCCCCCGCCCGGAGAGTCTTCCCATGTCCCAAGGCACTTTGCTTTACGCCCAGTCCGGTGGCGTCACCGCCGTCATCAACGCCACTGCTTCTGCTGTCATCGCCGAGGCAAGATCCAGGAAAATCAAGGTGTTGGCTGCCCGTAACGGCATCCTTGGCGCATTGCGCGAGGAGCTGATCGACACCTCCAAGGAATCGGCGGCCAACATCGCCGCGCTGGCCCATACGCCTGGCGGCGCCTTCGGCTCGTGTCGCTACAAGCTCAAGTCACTGGATGCGGACAGGGCCAAATACGAGCGCCTGCTGGAGGTGTTCAAGGCCCATGACGTGCGTTGGTTCCTCTACAACGGCGGCAACGACTCGGCCGACACCGCGCTGAAGGTCTCGCAACTGGCCAAGGAGTACGGCTACCCACTGACCTGCGTCGGTGTACCCAAAACCATCGACAACGATCTGGCCGTTACCGATACCTGCCCGGGCTTCGGCTCGGCCGCCAAGTACACCGCCGTGTCGGTACGCGAGGCGGCGCTGGACGTGGCCGCCATGGCCGAAACCTCCACCCGCGTCTTCATCTACGAGGCGATGGGCCGCCATGCCGGCTGGCTGGCAGCGGCTGCGGGGCTTGCAGGCGAGAACCCCGACGATGCCCCGCAGATCATTCTGCTGCCCGAACGTGCCTACGACGAAGCAGCCTTCCTGGCCAAGGTGAAGCAGGTCGTGGCCAGGGTCGGCTTCTGCGTGGTGGTGGCCAGCGAAGGCATCCACACAGCCGATGGCCGGTTTGTCGCCGATGCCGGTGGTATCAAGGACTCGTTCGGCCATACCCAGCTGGGCGGCGTGGCGTCGTATCTGGCAGGCCGGGTCAAAGCCGAGCTGGGGTTCAAGGTGCATTGGACCCTGCCTGACTACCTGCAGCGTTCGGCACGCCATATCGCTTCCAAGACCGATTGGGAGCAGGCGCAGGCCGTCGGCAAGGCGGCGGTGCAGTTCGCACTGAAGGGCCAGAACTCGGTGATGCCGGTGATCGTGCGCAGCTCCGATGCGCCTTATCGCTGGAAAATCGAAGCCGCGCCATTGTCCAAGGTGGCCAATCACGAGAAAAAGATGCCAGCCGGGTTCATCCGCAAGGACGGGTTCGGCATCACCGAGAAGGCACGCCGCTACCTGCAGCCGCTGATCCGTGGCGAAGCACCGCTGCCTTATGGGCGTGATGGATTGCCGAAGTACGTGACGTTGAAGAACGTGGCGGTGGCAAAGAAGCTGCCGGGCTGGGAGGGCTGAAGATCACCTGGCGCCTTGGATTTGTTCCTGCTCGTCATTCCCGCGCAGGCGGGAATGACGAATCGGGAATCTGCTTGATCTGTGATGAACCCCGAGTGCGCTGCCGTACCCGGTTTACAGGTTGAAACGCGCTCGTACAACAGCGTACCTGCCCGGCAAAGACACCGCCAACGCCCTGCACGCTCGCTGCCCATTCGTGGCGATGACTTCAGGCAGGTGTGCCGCTGCAGTCAGCGGCGCACCCTTCGGATCAACGTCCCTCGGCTGGCGGTGCACCATGTTGCGGAAAGTACTGATCGGAATGCTCGGCTTCCTCATCGTCTGCCTGCTGGGTGCGGCCGGTTATCGCTTCGGCCAACACCTGGCACAGCAGGACGACAGCGCCGACACAACACCGCGCCATTGAAGAACAACACTGCGCCAGCGTAGGCGCGCAGCAACTGTTCGACGCTGCGACAGCATGACCTCTGTCTGGGTATCAGACCCAGGACAGCACCTGCAGGCACATTCCAAAAACACCCGCCTGCCGCTACGATCGGCCATTCAGGCGGGGGGCCTCTCAACATGTCGTTAGTCATATTCCGCTGCGCCACGATGGCGCTGGTTCTGCACGCCACATGCAGCAGCGCAGCCGCCCAGCAACAAGTCTCACCGCCAGCCCTGTCAGCGGAGCAGGCAACCCTGACAGAAGTGACTGAAGCCGTTCCCGCGATTCCGTCGGGTACGCCTGTTTTCATTGAAATCGCCGAACCACTCGCATCCTCCACACACAAGCGCGGCGACATTTTCGCCATCACCCTGGCAGAGCCATTACTGCTCGACGGTGTTGAGCGGCTCCCCCGTGGAACCCGTGGGACTGGTCAAATCATCCACGCTGCTGCTGCACGCGGTGGTGGTGCCCCCGGCGAACTGCTGATCGCCGCACGTACGCTGGAAACGGCCCAAGGCCCGCTGCTGTTACGCGGTTTCAAGCTCGGCGCCAGCGGTGAGGACAACACTGGAATGGCACTTGGCGTATCGCTCGCCGCAGGCCCGTTTGCCATGTTCATCAGGGGCCGGGAGATCGTGATTCCCGCCGGGACGCGAGGCATCGCCAAAACCAAGACTGCGCCAACACCCGCTACAAGCGCACCGCCCGTTGCGGCGCCTGGCGCCGACATCGAAGTCCAGGGACAACCAAGTGCCGCAAGCGCTATCGACCAGGTTGCCGCCTCCCCGGGCAACATCGATGCAACTGCAGTACCCGCCGTTACATCCCAGCCGGAAACCCCGGTCCAACCCAAGGAGTAGTTCGATGCGTCTACGTTCGTGTGCATTGGTCCTTTCTGCCAGTCTGCTCACCCCGCTCGGCGTTTTCGCGCAACAAGTGCAGGCACCGCCGGTTACCGATGCCGCTGTCACCGCGCAGGAAGCGCCTCCGGCCGATGCACAGTCAGCCACCGCCCCTGAAGAAGCTGAAGCCGCCGACACCTCGGCCAAGCCAACGCAGGCTGCAGGTGCTGCCGTCGCCGACAGCCCTGTCGCAGGAGAGACCGCTGCACACAGTGGGCTGATCGGCCCTGCCCCCGCCGACAGGGCTCAGATCGTCTTCTTCCGTCCGTCAAAGTTCACCGGTGGCGCGATCGGCTTCAAGGTCCGCGAAGGTGAGCAGGAACTGGGCAAGCTGCGCAGCGGCAACTACTTCATCCATCTGGCTGAGCCGGGTACCCACGAATACACCGTCCACTCGGAGGCCAAAGACGTGCTGAGCATGGAAGTGGAAGAAGGCGAGACCTACTTCGTGCAGGGAACGATCACCATGGGTGTGTTCGCTGGCCGCCCCAACCTGTCACCGTCCGATGAAAACACCTTCAACGGCATGGCCGACAAGCTGAAGCTGCGCGAATAGGCAGCTCAGAGGGAGAGCAGTCTTGATCCTGCCGCACTCAGCGACAGGGTCTGCCTTCCATCTGCAGACGCGCCGAATACGCCGGCAGCGCAGCCAGGCGACCGGCAGCCGCCTGCGCCTTGGCGTCTTCCAGGTACACGCGGTTCTGGCCCTGCCCGTCCAGTGCCACCTGCTGGCCCGCCGGCTTGCGCCACACCTCGACCAATGCCTGCTGCGAACGGCAGGCCGCTGACGGAATGCGTACCACCTCATTGAGTTTCCAGCCGTTGGCTTCGCTGGGGTTGACCTTGGCGAACTCCAGGAACATGGCACGCGGCTGGCAGTGTTCACTGGTGCGCACGAGCTGCATGTCATAAGGCGCACCGGCATCACCGGTAAAGCGACCTTCGATGCGCGTGCAGGCTTCTGGAATCTGCCTCACGGTGTGCAACGCAGCATCGGCCTGCGCGCTGGCGGCCGGCCGTTCGATCTCCGGCTTGGGGTTGGCGGCCAGCAGCGGCAACGGCAGCGCGGCAAACAGGATCATGGGGAATGCGGCTTTCATCATCGGGAGTTCCGTATCGGCAGGCTGCCGACGTTGCCAGCGTGCGGCTGAACCATCGGGCAAGAGTGAACGCGGCTGGCGGCCGAGACAGCCGCCAGTCATACTCGAACCGCCTCAGAGTGTTTGAACACAGCGACACGTACCACAGCCGCATGCGGCCCGGGTCTGTTCCAGTGCTTCGATCTACCCGGCGTGTCCCCGCTTCATCCACAGCTGGATGGCATCCACCAACGCTGGAGGGGTCATGCTCGAACAGTACGGTCTTGTGCTTTCGCTTGTCTGCGCCGCTGTCGCCATCGTCTACGGCATCATCTCGGCCCAATGGGTCCTACGACAACCTGCCGGCAATGCCCGCATGCAGGAAATCGCCTCCGCCATCCAGGAAGGCGCGCGGGCCTACCTCAACCGCCAATACCTGACCATCGCGCTCGTCGGCGTGGTGTTGTTCGTACTGGTCGGTTTCTTCCTCAGCTGGTACACGGCGATCGGTTTTGCGATCGGCGCGGTGCTGTCCGGCGCGGCCGGTTACATCGGCATGAACGTGTCGGTTCGCGCCAACGTGCGCACTGCCGAGGCGGCCCGCAACGGCATGAGCGCGGCGATGGATGTGGCATTCCGGGGCGGCGCCATCACTGGCATGCTGGTTGTTGGCCTGGGCCTGCTCGGCGTGGCTGGGTATTACCTGATCCTGCAGCGCATGGGGCTGAGCCAGGCCGATAACCTGCACGCGCTGGTGGGCCTGGCATTTGGCAGCTCGTTGATTTCGATCTTCGCGCGACTGGGCGGTGGTATCTTCACCAAGGGTGCGGACGTGGGCGCGGATCTGGTCGGCAAGGTGGAAGCCGGCATCCCCGAAGACGACCCGCGCAACCCGGCAGTGATCGCCGACAACGTCGGTGACAACGTCGGCGACTGCGCCGGCATGGCAGCCGATCTGTTCGAGACCTACGCGGTGACGGTGATCGCCACCATGCTGCTGGGCGGGATGATGATGGACGAGGTCGGCCGCAACGCGGTGCTGTACCCGCTGGTGCTGGGCGGTGTGTCGATCATCGCATCGATCATCGGCGCCTTCTTCGTCAAGGTGAAAGCCGGCGGTTCGATCATGGGCGCGCTGTACAAGGGTGTGATCGTCTCCGGGGTGCTGGCGGCCATCGCCTTCTGGCCGGTGACCACGCAGCTGATGGCCGATTCCAGTCATGGCGCCACCAACCTGTACGTCTGCGCCTTGATCGGGCTGGTGCTGACCGGTTTGATCGTGTGGATCACCGAGTACTACACCGGCACCCAGTACAAGCCGGTGCAGCATGTGGCGCAGGCGTCCACCACGGGCCATGGCACCAACATCATCGCCGGCCTCGGCGTGTCGATGAAATCTACCGCATTGCCGGTGATCGCGGTGTGCGTGGCGATCTGGCTGGCACACCATTTCGGCGGGCTGTACGGCATCGCCACCGCCGCAACGGCAATGTTGTCGATGGCCGGCATGATCGTCGCGCTGGATGCGTATGGGCCAATCACCGACAACGCCGGCGGCATTGCCGAGATGGCCGATCTGCCGCCGGAAATCCGCAACATCACCGACCCGCTCGATGCGGTGGGCAACACCACCAAGGCAGTGACCAAGGGCTATGCGATCGGGTCGGCCGCGTTGGCTGCGCTGGTGCTGTTTGCCGACTACACGCACAACCTGCAGATGGCGCATCCGGGCGAAATCTTTGCCTTCGATCTGTCCGACCACACGGTGATCATCGGCCTGTTGATCGGCGGCCTGATTCCGTACCTGTTCGGTGCGATGGCGATGGAAGCGGTCGGCCGGGCGGCGGGCGCGGTGGTGGAAGAAGTCCGCCGCCAGTTCCGTGAGATCCCCGGCATCATGCAGGGCACGGCCAAACCGCAGTATCACAAGGCCGTGGACATGCTGACGCGTTCGGCGATCAAGGAAATGATTGTGCCTTCGCTATTGCCGGTTGCTGTGCCGGTGGTGGTTGGGCTGCTGCTCGGGCCGAAGGCATTGGGTGGCTTGTTGATCGGCACCATCGTCACCGGCTTGTTCGTGGCCATATCGATGACCACCGGCGGCGGTGCCTGGGATAACGCCAAGAAGTACATTGAGGATGGTCACTTCGGCGGCAAGGGCAGTGAAGCGCACAAGGCGGCGGTGACCGGCGATACGGTGGGTGATCCGTACAAGGACACGGCGGGGCCGGCGATCAACCCATTGATCAAGATCATCAATATCGTCGCGTTGTTGCTGGTGCCGTTGCTGTAATCAAAACCAGTTGCGCACCGCACACTCGCCCCTCCCCCGCTCGCGGGGGAGGGGCTCTTGTATCCCGCATTGGCTGCGTGGAAGGTGCATGGAACGTCCCGACAACCAGAAGCAGTTGTCGTTGCGGCGTAAGCCGCGAAGCCGATGTGTCATCAGCCACCCATGATTCGTGGCATGAGAACAACACTACTCAGCGCGGGCGTTTCACCGCATACACCCTGCCGTCGTTGCCGCCACCGCAATAGAACAGCTCGCCGCCATCCGCTTCCAGTCCACTGACACTGATCCCGTCTGGCATCTGCAGGCGCTCAAGCACCGCGCCGGTATCGGCCTGCAGGCGACGGATGTCACTCTGCCCTGCCTCACCCGTGGCATGCCAAAGTTCCCCGTCCACCCAGGTCACGCCGGTGACGAAGCGGTCGGACTCGATCGTGCGCAGGATCTTGCCGTTGGTCGGATCGATCTGATGAATTTTCCGCTGCCGATACTGCCCCACCCACAGACTGCCTTCTGCCCAGGCCATGCCGGAATCCGTTCCGCCGCCCGGCGCGGGAATCGAAGCCAGCACTTCACCGCTATGCGGATCGACTTTGTCGATGCGCGCTTCGGCGATCTGCCAAAGATAGGTACCGTCGAAGGTGGTACCGGCATCGCAGGGCACCGCCAACGTGCGCACCGGCTCACCATTGCGCGGGTCAAAAGCCACCAGCGCCGCGCCAGTGGCAGCCCAGACGTTGTGCCCATCGAAGCTGACGCCATTGATGGTATCCGAGCCGGCAAACGGGCCGTATTCGCCTACCACCTCGGCGGGTCGAACCTTGCTAGTCGCCGCTGTAGGAGTGAGGGTTTCCGTATTCATCGCTGCATTCTCCTGGCATGTCCGCGATTGGCTGCCTGTCACCGACACTAGTCAATCGGCAGCGCAGCAGGGAGTAACAAGATCGTCGTGAATCCGCTCAACGGCATCGACCGCCAGCGCTGCGCTCGACCGCGTCCGTTGGAGTACACACGCCCTGCCGTCTCCAGCTCGATCAACGCCCGTTGCACGTTGCGCTGGCTGACTCCCAACGCCAAGGCCAGCGCCGAGGTTGACCATGCGGCGCCATCGGCGAGCAGTGCGACCAGCGCGCCCTGTTCACCTTCGATGGGTGGGAACAGCACCTTCACCGAGGTGGCCGAGCAAGGTGACAGGCGAAAGCCCGTCGCCGTGGCTTCGATACGCGCCTGCGCCGCGATGAGTCCGCGCAACCTGCCGATTTCCACTCGCAGCCGGGCTCGCAGCGTCTCGTCGGAATGACGCATGCCAAATGCGCGTGAGATCAACACATCGCGGTCAACGTCGCCCGGCCAGGCTTCGGCCAGTACGCGGGCAAGCTCGAACAGCACGGGACGCCTTGCCAACGATTGCCAGCGGGCTCCCGCCAGTACGCCGCGACGGCAGCCGTCCACGATCAGTGCTCCAGACTCCAGCAACTGCTGTACCTGATCGATACGCAACAACTGATCCGCGCCTCCACCAAGGCAGCGCGCAGCCGGTTGATCCAGTTTAGTGCGGGCTTCAGCTACTTCCATCTGCAGCGCCGTGATTCCTGCCTCAGCAGCCGCCTCGCGGGCGCTTTCGAGCAATGAATGTGCCTGCCCGATCCGCATCCGGCGCATTGCCAACGTTGCAGCTGTCAGCCCGGCCATCGCGCTCAGCGCGGGAGGCAAGCGCCTGCCGTCCATCCGACTCAGCGCATGTGCCGCATCATCCAGTCTGCCCAGCAGCAACAACCGTCGCGCCAATATCAGCCACGCCTGCAATGCATTGGCCGTATCACCATTCGAATCAAGCACGGCCGCGATAGCTGACAGCGGTTCGGAAGAACCGCCGAGTTCACGCAGTGCCAAAGCCACTTCGGCTTCGGCCAGTCCGCAGCGCGCACGCGCCAGCACCTCGTGCGTGTCGAAGCCACGCTGCGCACGTCGCAGCAGTTCCCGTGCAAGCGACAGGTCGCCCAGCTGGGCCATTGCGATTCCGCGCAACGCCAACGCCGGTGGATCCTCACGCAACGCGACGTGCTTGAGCGCGGTGAGGACGTCACCGGTAGCGAGGGCGCGGGCGGATGCTGCGATCAGGGAATCCATGGGTGCAGGCTAACTGCGGAGATGCGCAGATGCACTTTTCCGTGACCGCGCCGGTTGCGATCGGCGTGCTGCCGGGGTTCTTGCGGGTGCTGGATGAGTACTGGCGGGATGTCCAGATGCGTCGAGCTGCAAGAGAACGGCGATGAGCACTTTCTTCCCTGCCCTCCCCCGAAAGCAGCAGAGGGGACGACCTGCGCCCCCGGCTCACCTGGGCGCTGTTGTCTACCTGCGATTGATGAAGAATTCCACCGGCACCATCACTTCCACCGGATCGCCGCTCACCTCCGCAGGGGGCGGCGGTATGGGCGTTGCCCGCGCAATGGTTTCCAATGTGGCCTGGTCCAGCGCATCGTGGCCGCTGCTGCGACCAATCCGTGGATTGCTCACATTGCCCCGGCGGTCCACGCTGAAGCGCACATACGCCACGCCTTCCTGGCGCATGCGTTCGGCAAGCCGCGGATACCGGCGGTACTTTTCCAGATGTCCCAACAACAGCCCCTGCCAGGTGAGTGACGCCTGCGCCCGTTGGCCGGAGGTGGTCTGCCTGGCGGCATAGCGATCGCTGGGCGTGGCGGTGACATCCGGTGGCGCGAGGGTCTGGTCGACGTTGTGCGCATCCGATGCCGGCTGCTCGCGCGGCTGCGGCGGCACGTAGGCGTCCACAACCTCCGGTTCCTGCGGTGGTGGCTCACGCTCAACGCGCGGTGCCGGTGTGGGTTCGCTGCGCTGTTGCTCCTGCTGCGCTGGACCGGGCGGAATCTCGGTGGGTACCGCAGGCGGTGCTTCCGGTGACTCGGCCAGCTCCACCATCACCGCCTCCAGCGGTTGCGGATCGAGCAGCACGGGAGGTGCACGCAAA
The DNA here is from genome assembly GCF_001431415.1 of Stenotrophomonas humi. GTDB lineage: Bacteria > Pseudomonadota > Gammaproteobacteria > Xanthomonadales > Xanthomonadaceae > Stenotrophomonas > Stenotrophomonas humi. Next base: position 115,314 of record NZ_LDJI01000012.1, read on the forward strand.
CTCCACCACAAGGCCACGCCGATCACCACGACGTGCAGCAGCACCGCGACCAGGAAGCTGCCGCCCCAGCGCAGACGGGAAGATGCGCACCAGCCCATCACGGCGCCTGCTCTACCCCGACCAGCGCCACTTTCAGATAGCCGGCGCGACGCAGTGCATTCATCGTTTGCATCAGGTCGCCATAGGCGACCGAGCGATCCGCACGCAGGAAGATGCGCTGCGCGTGATCCCCCTGCGTACGTCGGTCCAGTGCGGTTCCCAGTGCCGTGGCGGTGACGATTTCCTCGCCCAGGCGCAGTGACAGATCCGCCTGCACCGTCAGGAACAGCGGCTCTGCATCACGCGGCTGCGGTTTGGCGCTGCTGGCCGGCAGTTCCACCGGCACGTCCACGGTGGCCAACGGCGCGGCAACCATGAAGATGATCAACAGCACCAGCATCACGTCGATGAAGGGCGTGACATTGATTTCATGCGATTCGTCCAAGGTCTCGTCGGACTCGCGGGAAGTGCGGATCGCCATGACGTGGTGGCCTCAGCGCGCGTTGCGCGGCTGCGCGCGGCCGCAATCCAGATCGCGCGAAACGATCTGCTGCACGCTGGCCGAGATGTCGCCGCCCAGCGCGCGCAACGTCAGCAGCCGCCGACTGAAGTAGTTGTAGATGACCACGGCAGGAATCGCGGCCACCAGGCCCATCGCCGTGGCCAGCAATGCTTCGGCGATGCCCGGCGCGACCACCGCCAGATTGGTGGTGTTGGATGCGGCGATGCCGACGAAGCTGTTCATGATGCCCCACACCGTGCCGAACAAGCCCACGAACGGTGCTACCGCCCCGATGCTGGCCAACAGCCCGACGCCGTGCCGAAGTTGCCGGCTGCTGCCCAGCTCGATGCGCTCAAGCCGCGAGCCGAGGCGCTCCTTGATGCCCTCATGGCCCTGCGCATCCACCGACAGCGTCAGCTCGGTGCGGGCTGCGTCCAACATGGCGCGCGCCAGCCCCGGCTGCTGCAACTCCGGCTGCGCATCGGTGATGTCCAGGCTGCCACTCGTATCCAGCAATTGGCGGGCGGACTGCAGTCTGCGGCCGATGCGCCCCAGCTCCAGCGTCTTGGCGATCAGCACCGTCCAGGTGGCCAAGGATGCCAATGCCAGGCAGATCATCACTGCCTGTACCACCCAATCGGCGGACTGATACATGGCCCAGGGCGTGAGTACCTGCGTGGTGGCGTGTGGAGAGATATCAGCGTGCATGTATGAGTTCCGGATCGTCGTCATGAAAATTCGCACTGGCGATCTGGCTGGTGCGTTGAACAGGAAGCGAAGCAGCGCCTCCCGTGGATGGGGCGCTACGATAGTGCGTCGACGTGTGTGGTGAATGAACCGAATCGATCCGCGCGGCGGGGAAATTCCGTTGCATCAGCGCTGCTCCGTGTCGTTCGCAGGCTGCTCGCGCGGGCTTGGCCGCGACAGCACATAGGCGGCACTGGCGAGAAAGAACAAGCCCACGCACACCGCCAGTTTCCAGCCCGGATGCGCTCCGATGAAGAACAACACGTAGCCCAGCGCCATGCCGGCAGCGGCAAATACCTTTCCCTTGCGACTCACCGCGCCCTGTTCACGCCAGAGCGTCAGTGCCCGGCCATAGCGCGGGTGCTGCAACAGCCACGCTTCAAAGCGCGGCGAGGATTTGGAGAAGCACCACACCGCAAGAATCAGGAAGATGGTGGTCGGCATCACCGGCAGCAATGCGCCGATCACGCCAAGCGCCACCATCACCCAACCCAGGCAGAACCACAGCCAGCGGATCACGGCCAATCCTCCCTGGCTTCAGGCCGTGCGCTGGCGTGCATCAGGCAAATTCCTGCTCGACATAACCGCGCACGGTACGGAACGCCACGTTCGCGCCTTCGATGGCGGCAGCTTCCTGCGCCTCGGTCATGGCAATGGCATCCAATGCGGCCGTGAACTCGCGCCAATGACGGGCCGCGCCATCGGGATGCGCGGCCAGGTGGCTGGCACCAAATGCCGCACCCAGCCCCAGCTTCGCCGCCAGCTTGAACAGAATGGTGCCGCCGAGGTTGGAACCCTCGGCCACGTACAGCCAGCCCAGCGCCTGCGGCAGTTCGATATCGTTGGGAATGACCGCGGCGGTTTCGGCCGGAATGCCCTGCCCCAGATCGCCGAGATCGGCAGCAATCTGTGCAAGCCGCTGGCGTTGTTCAAGGTCTGGCAACAGTGCGCGCAACAAGGGCGTTGCGTACAGCGTCTGAATGTCGCGGTGGAAGCGGTACTGCACCCGCACGAACTTCGCGAAACGCTCGCGGCTGACGAAGATGTCCTCGGACATGATGCGTTTATCCAACGAATCATGGGTGCTGCTGGTGGCTGCCTTCAGGCGTTGACTGCGGAGGGAGCCGGCAAGGGTTTCGGTGGTGGTCATGGCATGCAACAACGTAACGGAGGGGGAGCCGGCGGCATCGCGCACGATGCGGTTGCCGGCTATCAGGGTTAAGACGTCTGTCGGGGGCACATCCCCCAAGCTGCGCCGCCACATCCGTTGTGACGTCTGATCCCGGCAGCACTGCTGCCGGGATCATGGCTTGCGACGTGGATCAGTAGCGGAACGTCAACGCCATCCGCGCGGTACGACCCGGCGCCGGCAACACCCCCAGCGCGAGTGGGTCCAGGTAGTAGCGATCGGTGGCGTTGTCGAGGTTCACATCCACCGCCCACTGCTCATTGAACGACCAGCTCGCGAACAGGTCGACGATGGTCGCCGGGCGATACAGCTGCTGGATAGCCGACAGGCCGACATTCCATTCCTTGTCCAGCTTGCTGATTGGTCCGGCGTTGTGCACCACGCGGGTGCCGAACGTCAGCCGCTCGTCGAACAGGCGCGCCCCGAGCGTGGCGTTGACCGTGTAGCGCGGCGGGTTCTGGGTATTGCTGTACGAACCCTCGAAGCCACCATCCACGCAATTGGGCGTGTTCTTCAGTTCCTCGATGTTGCGCTTCACTCCGTATTCGCGACGCTCGGCCGCGATGTCCGGCGCACAGGTCTTGGCCTTGAAGTAGTAATGCGCGGACAGGTCGGCGAACACCTTGCCAGCGTCATAGTTGGACTGGAACTCCATGCCCGACACCTTGAAGCGATCGACATTCCGGATCAGGCCGGCCGACAGTGTGCGGTAGTCGCGGGTGATCAGGTCATCGACGCGGGTATCGAAGTACGCCAGCTTCAGCGCCAACTGATCGCCACCGATGAACAGATCATGCTTGATCGTGCTGGCGCCGATTTCCCAGCTGCCGGCGCGTTCCGGCTTCAGCTCACCCACCGGTTTGGCGGCAGTGAACAGGCCCAGCGTGGTTTCAAACAGACTCGGCAGCTTGGTGCCTTCGGCGTACTTCACGTACACCATGCTGTCTTCATCGAAACGATAGGTGACGCTGGCACTGGGCGAGAAGGCGCTGTCGCGGCGGTGGATCGGCCTGGACCAGGCCCAGCTCACCGGGACCATCAGGTCTTCAGCATCGTCGGCATCATGGAAGTTCCATCCTCCGATGTCGGCCACCGTACCCCTTTCGTAAGGCGAGGCCAGCAGCGAGGCTTCGGTGAAGTTGCCCTCCGCATCCGGGTACCAGTTCAACATCGCGATGCGCTTGGCACGCCACGACGGAAGGTTCGGGTCGCCATTGAGCAGCTGGGTGTAACGGTACTGACCGTCCGCCTCGAAGCGGTCTGCGGTGGCCAGTCGGTTGCGGTCCTGCACGTTCACGCGGTTCCAGCGGCCACCGAGCATCAGCTCCCAATGTTCATCGGGCTCCCACTTCATCGACGCCACAGCGCTGTATTCCTTGCGCTCGGCATTGCGCAGGAAGCGGTTGTTGACGATATCGTCGTGCATCACCGGCGCATTCGGGCGGATGTCCTCGTCGCTGAGCGACAGGCCATAGTCGAAGGTAAACAGACCGGCGCGGGTATCCAGCAATGAGGTATTGCTCACGTCCAGACCAAAACGCTTCTGCTTCAGCGGATTGGCGTAAGCGTCCTTGTAGCCGGGGTTGCCGCTGAAGCTCGGCGCGTCATACCACTCGGTGCGACGGTCGTAGTACCACGGCGTGATGCCGGTGAGGCTGTTGTACATCAGGCTTTCGGCATCGGTGAACCAGGCATTGGCCCGCAGGTCGACCAACGCGCTGTCCGGGTTGAAGCGATAACGCAGGCTGTAGCTGTCCATGTCGACGTGACCCGGATCCCACTGCGGTACGCGGTCACGGTCCACGCGGATGATCTGCGAGGCCATGATCTCGCCAGCCGTGCCCTCGTAGCGGCGGTAACCCAGCTCCAGGGTCTGCGCGTCATCGATGCGCCAGGTGCCCTTGAGCAACGCCGACTCCGACCGCGAGGAGGTATTGAAGACCTCCGTGCGCGGCGGGTTCAACGGCGCCAGCGTGCGGCGCGCCTGCGGGAAGTCGTCGTAGCCGTGCTTGCCACCAAAATAGTTGCCGGTATCGCGCCAGGCGTAGGCCGCTACCAGATCGAAGCGATCCCAGCGCTGGGCCACGGCGACGTTGGCGAACTGATTGCCGGTGGCGTTGCGGTCGGTGCGCGGAGCAGCACTGTAGTCCGGCACGTTGTTGGCGCTGTTGTTGGCCAGGCCGGTGCGCACGCGGATGCCGCTGTCACGCCCTTCGCGCAGCACGTCATCGACCTTCAGCGTTTCCATTTCCACCACGCCCCCAATGCCACCGGAGGCGTTGGCCTGCAAGCTCGGGCCCTTGGTGATGGTGATGTTGGAGATCAGGTCCGGATCCAGATAGGTACGCTGCGACTGCCCGGCGTAACCGCGATAGGTATCCATGGTGGACTGGCCACCATCGATGATCACCGGGATGCGGCTCTGGCCCTGGATGCCGCGGATGTTCACGTCCAACGCGTTGCCCACGCGCGGATCACCGGCGGTCACACCGGCCACGCCCTTGATGATGTCGGCGGTGGACGTGCCACGGAACCGTTCGATGGTCTGCTGCGGGATGTAGGCGGTCGAGCCGGTGGTGCGGTAGGTATCGAGCAGACGCGCGGCATCGCTGCCGCTGCCCTGCCCGTCACGCTGATCGCCAGCCACGCTGAGCGTGCTGGTGACGACCAGGTCTTCCTCGGCCACACCAGCCGGCAGCTTTTCCAACGTCACCGCACCACTCCCTGCAGCGCGGGCGACGATGCCGGTACCACGCAGCATCTGCTGCAAGGCCGCCGACGGCGCCAGTTGCCCGGAAACCGGCATGGATGTCGCGCCATCCGCCAACGAAGCCGCATATGCCACCTGCACACCCGACTGGCGCATGTACTGACCCAGTGCCGTGGCCAGTGGCTGTGCGGGAATATCAAACTGCACCGATGCGGTCGCAGCAGTGGTCTGCGCCGATACGGAAACGGCCGGCGTCAGCATCGCCAGGCCAGCGGCCAACATCGCGACATGCAGACGGGACAGGCACAGGCGTGGGCCGGCGCGGAAAGAACTGGGCATTGAAAAATCCTGTTGTCGAAGCCGCAATGAGGCGGCGGGGGTTCGACGTACGTGGCGGCGGCTGAGGTACGGTCGGGGTTAAGACGAATGACCCGGGCAAACCCCCAAGATCAAATCACCTGACTGGCCAAGGCCGTGCCGGAAGTTCGGTGCGTGCGGCCTGCACGATCGCGATGCCCAAGGGCAGTCGCGTCACCGAAAGGCCGCTGCCGGCCGCCAGCGCGTCCAGCGCCTGCTCCGGTTGATCCAGCCGCAGCGCGGCATTGATGGGCGGCAATGCCGACAGGTCGCCGCGCACAAACACATGGCCGGGACGGTAACGCCCGAGCTCGGCAAGCACCTGCGCCACCGGTGCGTTTTCCAGCAGCAGCTCACCGCGTCGCCAGGCGGCGACACGATCCAGCGGCAGCGCATCGCCACGCGCTGCGACTCCGCCTTTGCTCCAGCCAGCAGCCTGTCCGGCCTGCAGGTACATCCAGCCTTGATCGGGCCGCGCCGCTACCCGCACGCGCCCCTGCTCCACGGCGGTATCGACCCGATCCTCGTCACGGCTGACCACAAACGCGGTGGAAACATCTTCCACCACCCCATCACCGACAGTGATACGGAACGGCACTGCACGCTGTGGTGTCACTTCAAACCAGGCACGTCCGCGCAACAGTTCGATGCGTCGCACCTCGTCGTTGTAATGCACGGCGATGGCCGCGCCCGCATCGAGAACTGCGGTGGAGCCATCAGGCAGGCTGACCTGACGGATGCCATCGATCGCGCGGTAGTCCGCACGCATGTGCAGCAGCAGTTCCGGCGCGAACATCGCGCAGGCGAACATCGCCACCGCTGCCAGCACAGCAAGGCGTCGGCGCGGCGTGCGCCGCCGTGACTGCACCACCACGCTCGTTTGCGGCCTGGCCCCGAGACTGCGCCACACCATGCGCTCGCACTCGAATGCATGCCGGTGCCCCGGCAACGCCAGCCATTGCTCGAACGCCTGCAGTTCCTGCTCGCCCATGGTCCCGGAGGCCAGGCGCAGCACCCAGTCGCGCGCTTGCTGCGCGGCGGGGCTTTCAGGCGACGGGGAGGAAGGCGGCGGGCTCATGGGCTGGCGTTGATGGCAAGTGATGATGATGGGACTGGATACAAGACGAACGGCGGCAGCGTGTCCCCAAGGGCAAGTACGACGCTAGGTGCCGCTGCGTGCCCAGGCCAGCCGCTGCAGGGCAAGCCGCAGGTGGTTTTCCACCGTGGTCACCGACACCCCCATGCGCTGCGCCACTTGCGGCTGGGTAAGCCCCTGCAGGCGATTGAGGCGGAACATGCTGCGGGTCGGTTCAGGCAGGTGCTCGGCGGCCGCCAGCACCCGCGCCAGCTCGTCCTGTGCCATCACCTGCTCCTCGGTGGACAGCACCTCATCCGCCCCCCACAGGTGATTTTCCGCCTGCAGCCGCAGCCGCCGCGTGCGTTCGCGGCCGTGGTCGGTGGCCAGGTTGCTGGCCAGCCGGTACAGGTAGGCACGCGGATTGCCGATCACCGGCTCGTTGCCCACCCCGCGAACCTTGAACCAGACGCCCTGGATCACATCGTCGGCACCGCTGTCGCCGGCGCTGCCAAGGATCTGGCGGACCAGGCGCAGCAGCGCCGGGCGCTCGCGGATCAGGAGTTCAGTCAGGGTGCTGGCGTTGCTTTGCATGAGGCAATAGAGGCGAGACAGGGTGCCGGCATCGGGCAGGTGCGGCGGCCGATGATACCCTCTAATGATAATGGTTCTCATGAACATTTCGCGACACTGCGTTCCCTCTTGCTGCGACCGATACGGCCCCGGCACCTCCCAAGGCCCCGGTTTGGTGCGCCGCAATAGCGGCACGCGTAGAATGGAGCTCTTTTCGCCAATCACGATTCGGAGTCAGCGCAATGAGCCTGAAGCTTGTCTCGCCGGGTAAAAACCCGCCGGAAGAAATCAACGTCATCGTCGAGATCCCGAAGGATTCGGAGCCGGTGAAGTACGAAATGGACAAGGAAAGCGGCGCGATCTTCGTTGACCGCATCCTCTCCACGCCGATGCGCTACCCCTGCAACTACGGCTTCGTGCCGCAGACCCTGTGTGGCGACGGCGACCCGGCCGACGTGCTGGTGGTGCTGCCGTTGCCGCTGGTGCCGGGTTCGGTCGTGCGTTGCCGTCCGGTCGGCGTGCTCAAGATGAGCGACGAAGCCGGCAGCGACGAGAAGATCCTGGCCGTTCCGGTGGCGAAGATCTTCAGTGGCTATGCCCACGTTGAAGACATCAACCATGTGTCCAGCCACTGGCTGGAGCGCATCGGCCACTTCTTCGAGCACTACAAGGACCTGGAGAAGGGCAAGTGGGTCAAGATCGAAGGCTGGGGCGACGCCGCCGAGGCCAAGAAGATCCTGGTCGAAGCCCACCAGATGTTCCTCGCCCAGCAGGGCCAGGAAGGCTGATCACCCGCAGCAGGCGGCCGTAACCCGGCCTCCCGCAGCGACAGCGATCACGTTTCGCCTGTGCGGAACATGACCAGCTGCCAGTGATTCGCTACATTTACAGGCCGGTTGTCCGGCCTGTTTCTGTATGTGGCCGTGTGCTTTTCCAAGGGGAATGTGTCTTGCGAATCCTGTTAGTCGGTGGCGAAGCCAGTCTGCCTGCCGAGCTTCTCCAGTACGTCGACGATCTGGGCGACGAGTGGGAAGTACAGTCGGTACCCGATGGCAGCGCCGCCATCGTGGCAGTGGCCTCGGCCACCATCGATGCGGTGATCGCCGCCCCCACCCTGCCCGATCTGTCGCCGGTCACGCTGCTCGGCCAGATCCGCACTCTGCGCCCGGAGACCATCCGCATCGCGCTGATCGACGGCGACAGCAGCCAGCGCGTGCCTTCGGCTCGCATCATCGGCGTGGCGCATCGGTTCCTGCCGCTGCCGCTGGCGCCGGAAGTGCTGCTCGAAGCACTCACCAGCCTGGAAGAGCTGCGCGAGTTGCTGGATGGTGCGCGCCTGCGCGCGGCCATCGGCCGCATCGAGAAGCTGCCCTCGCCGCCCCACTTGTACCTGAGCCTGATGCAGGCGCTGGAAGCCGACGAGGACAGCAACGCAGCCGACATCGCCAAGCTGGTATCCACCGACCCGGCCATTGCCGCCAAGGTGCTGCAGCTGTCCAATTCGGCCTTCTTCAACAACGGCCGCGCGATCTCCGACCTGCGTGGTGCGGTGACACGACTCGGGCTTTCCACCCTGCGTGACCTGGTGCTTGCCAGCGAGGTGTTCGCCCTGCCCGGCATGTCCGGCAGCGAGCGCAACGCCCTGCAGTCGCGTGCGTTGATGGCTTCGCAGCTCGCAGCGAAGATGTTGCCGGCGTCCAGTGCCGAACTAGGCGCTACTGCCGCACTGCTGGCCGACATCGGCCTGTTGCTGGCAGGTGTGCGCGACGAACGCCTGCCGCTTGAATCCGGCGACGAGCGCCCCGGCCATGCCGAAGCCGGCGCGTATCTGCTGGGCCTGTGGGGCCTGCCGATGCCGATCATCGAGGCGGTGGCCTTCCACCTGCAACCGCAGCGTTCCAACGTGCGCAGCTTCTGGGTGGCCGGTGCGGTGCATGTGGCCTGCGCATTGGCCGCCGGGCACGAGGTCAACGAAGACTACCTGGCGCGCGTCGGGGTGCTGCCCAAGCTGGCACAGTGGCGCGAACTGGCCGATGAGATGATGGGCATCAGCGTCGAGGCATGAAACCCGACGACATGCAGCGATGCAGATCGACGGCCGCCTGGTGCGGCCGTTTTTTTTTGCCGGACGCTCCCGCGCTGCATGGATGGGGCCTTGATATCGATTGCAGTCATGCCGTGCTGAGGGAGCACCCACGAGGGAAGCCCGGCAGGCATGCGCGGGCACCCCGCGCAATCGCCTGATCGTCGTTCAAACAATGCGCCAAAGAAAAAGGGTGGGCCCGAAGGCCCACCCTTTGTCGTGTCGCACAGAACTTCGATGGATCAGAAGCGCTGGTTGTACTGAATGAACAGGAAGCGGTCGTAGTCGAGCATCGGATCGATCTGCGAGGCGCTGCTGTTGCTCACCGAGTAGGTGATCGGCGGCTGCTTGTCGAACACGTTACGTGCGCCGATGGTCACGCTGCCGTCCCACGGAGCCTGCCAGGTGACAGATACGTCGTGGTAAACGATCGCACCCTTCTTGTTGGCACCTTCGCCACCACCCCAGCCACCGTTCGGCGTCTGGTAGTTCGGCTCGTTGCACTCAATGCCTTCGTCGTAGCAATAGTCACGGAAGCCGCCGTAGTAGCGCATGCCCCAGTTAGCCGACAACGTATCCTTGGCCCAGTTCAGGCCGAGGGTTGCACGCACGCGCGGGAAGTTCCAATAGCCGGCGTAGTTGTCCCACTCCGCACCCTTGGTCGACTGCTGACGGTACGCGCTCAGGTAGTTGGCATCCAGGTTGACACCGAAGGTGCCCACGGCGGTTTCCGGCAGGCGGTAACGGACACCGAAGTTGTAGCCTTCGGTTTCCAGCGAGCCCAGGTTGGCGTTACCGCGGCTCAGGCTGGTGACCTGACCGGTGGTTGCATCACGGCTGTACTGGTCACAGAACTGCGCAACGCCGTTCTGGTAGCACTGGCCCAACACGTAGTTGGCCGACACGGCGGTGATCACGTTATCAACCGTGATCTTGTACCAGTCCAGCGAAACGTCCAGACCCGGCACGTAGCTCGGGCTGTACACCAGACCCACGGTGCGGGTCTTGCTGGTTTCCGGCTGCAGCTGGTCGTTGCCCACGCCCGACTGGAACGCAGCATTGGCCTGCGTGTCACGTGCGGTGACCGGCTTGCCGGCGGCATCGGTCTGGCGGTAGGTCGAAGCCAGGCCTTCGGACTGGCAACGCGCGGCAACGCCGGCATCGCTCAGCATGCCGAACTGTGCATCGCACGGATCGGTGAAGCGGTCGAAGGTCTGCGAGCCACCACCGAAGGTGTCGTCCATGGTCGGGGCACGGAAGCCTTCGCCATAGGTACCACGCACCAGCAGGTCTTCAATCGGACGCCAGGTCAGGCTGAACTTGCTGTTGATGGTGTCGCCGAACTTGTCGAAGTCCGAGTAGCGGCTGGCGATATCCAGCGACAGCTCCTTGGCACCCGGCAGATCGCGCAGCAGCGGGATCATGAACTCCAGGTAGAACTCATTGGCCTTGTACTTGCCCGAAGCGGCGCCAGCAGCCAGGTCGGTGGTGTAACCGGCGGCGGACAGTGCATCCGGGTGGTCGTAGCCGCTGACTTCGCGGTGCTCGTAACCAGCAGCGAAGGCCAGCTCACCAGCGTCGCCCGGCATGTCGAACAGACCACCGGTGATGTTGGCGAAGTACTGCTTGCTCTTGCTCTGCGAGGTCGCATTGAGCAGGGTATTGATGTACTTCAGTGCTTCCGGGGTAGCAGCGGTAGCGCCGCCCAGGACGTCAAACGGGGTGCACTGGCCCAGCGCTGCATTGGTGCCCAATGCAATCGGCTTGGCCAGCGAACCGCACTGCGCCACACCTGCGCTGTTGATGAACGACGGGCCCAGGGCCTTCTGCAGTGCCAGCAGGTTGATGTTGCCGCTGCTGGTTTCGGTCACGTCGTACTGGTTGTAGTTCAGGCCCACATCCCAGTCGAACGGACGGTCGTTGAAATCGAAGGTGCCTTCCAACGCTGCGTCGAAGTGGAACGACTTGACGTTGTTCTCGCTGATGCGCGGCAGCTCGAAAATACGACGGCCCCAGCTGGTGATATCAGCACCGACCGGGTTGTAGATGCTGTCCTTGCTCAGGGCAACCGGGAAGTTCTTCTGCGAAGTACCGGTCAACGGGTAGCCAGCGACCTGACGCTTGGAGTCGCGCTCGGAGTACATCACGGTCGACTTCAAACGCATGTTGTCGTTGATGTCGTAGGTACCAGCGGCAAAGACCGACTTGTTCTCCGAACCCTGGTTCAACATCATCTGCTCAGTGGCGTTGTAATAATCATCGCCATTGATCTCGTGGTAGTTGTTCGGATCGCTGGAATCAGCGCCGACGCCACCCGGATGGTTGATGACCATCACCTTGCCGGTGACCGGATCGGTGTAACGACCCCACTGGCCGGCCGGGCTCAGGCCGTCTTCCGCGTGGCGCGGGCCATAGGTGTAGCGGGTCAGTTCACGGTCCTTTGCCCACACCGGATCTTCCTTGGTGTAGGAAGCGCCCAGCATGATCGACGAACGCTCACCAACTGCGCCCAGGGTCAGGTTGTACTGGGTCTTGGCACCGTCGCCGTCGCTGTTCTGGCCGTAATAGACCGAAGCTTCAGCGCCGTCGAAATCCTTGCGCAGGATGATGTTGATCACGCCGGCAATCGCGTCGGAGCCGTAGATGGCGGAGGCGCCGTCCTTCAGCACTTCGATACGCTCGATCAGCGAGCTCGGGATGGTCGACATATCGGTGAAGCCAGCCAGGCTGGAGCTCCAACGCTTGCCGTTGACCAGCACCAGGGTGCGCATTTCACCCAGGTTGTACAGGTTTGCGTACTGGCCACCCTGCTCCGGGTTGGATGCCAGCACGGCAGCCTTGGAGAAGGTCTGGGTGCCCGACACGGTCAGGTTCTGCAGGATGTCGCCAACGCTGACCAGGCCCGAACGCTTGATGTCCTCGGAGGACACCGTGAAGATCGGCTGAGCGGTTTCGACGTCCACAGAGCGGATGCGCGAACCGGTAACTTCCAGACGATCAAGAGTGGTGGCACCGGCAGCGGCGTCCTGCGCCGAAGCGAAAGCCGGCGTCAGCGCCAGCGCGATGCCTGCCGGCAGCAAGCCCAGCCGCACAGCGGGAGTACGAAAATTCATCAATCTCTCCGATTACGTTAGTGGTGTGTTAAACACCCCTGAACGTTACGTTCACGCAGCCTCGTTTGTTTTGCGCGAACCGCCCTTAAACTTTGCCGAATCTGGCTTCAGCATCTCGGGCATGTCGCGATAACGCGTTGCCGATGTACCAAAGCGGGCGCGGAATGCACGCGCAAAGCTGCAACAGTTGTCAAAGCCGCTGGCAGATGCCACTTCGCCGATCATCATGTCGGTATCGCGCAACAGCATCGCCGCACGTTCCAGGCGCAGGCGCGCGGACAGCGACTGCGGGCTTTCTTCATACAGGCTCTGGAACGTCTTGGACAAGTACCAGCTGGAGAAGTTGGTCAGTTCCGCCAGTTCACCGATGCGTACCACGCGGTGGCTGTTGCCTTCCAGGTACATGCGCGCACGTTGCATGCGGCCAAACACCTGGCGCTTGCGCATGCGCGATCGGCCTGGGCAACGCTGCACGGTGCCGGACAATTCACGTTGCAACGATGCCAGGTGCAACAACAACGGCCGCAGCTGATGCACGCTGCTGCCCGGATCCTGGGCCTCACGCCACAGACGCAGGGCCATGCGGGCCTCGGCCAGGCTCATCCGGCCACGCCCGGTGTAGACACTGCAGTCGGCCACGGTGCCGAGCATGCGCAACGCATCGGCATCCAGGCTCACGCCGATACAGATGCCATCGCGACCGGCCTGGATCAACGGGCGGGATTCCTTCTCGAAGGCAATCCACTCGCGCTGGCGCAAACGGAACTTGCCTTCCTTCGATTCCACCCAGGTGGTGCCACGCAACTGCAGCCATACCGTGAACACCGTGCCCGATGTCTGCAGGCTGCCCAGGCGGGCAACCCCCACGCAGCACGGACGGGGACCGTCCTCTGCCTTCTCGAACGAAACCGATTGCCCCCGATCCACCCAGGAAACCTGTCGCATGCTGCACCATCTCTTTGCCTTCAATGGGCGATGGTTTTGCCAAGTCTGGCCGGCAGCGTCAGGAAGATCCTGCGAGATTGCTCCGAAAGATTCCGGAAGCCTCTTACGAAAGAACTACGAAAGCGGTTTTTCCAGCCACGGCAACCACTTGCCGACGCCAAGCACGCTTCGCGGCGCGCGCTTGGGCACTCGCATCACGCCAATGTCGGCACCTTCAGCAATGCCCAGGGCGATGAATGCGGCGCTGCCGTCGGGCGCCAGGCTCATGCCATTGCCGGAACTGAACTTGTCCGTATCCAGGCATCGGCTGGCACCGTCCCCGACAATCACACTGAACTGGCTGGCGCAGCCGGCGCCGATACTCATGTATCCGACCGTACCGTTGCCGGTCACCGCCCAGGTGCGGTAACGCCAGCGCGTCGGCACTTCCTTGTTCACCGGCAGGATGCTGCCCGCTGCCAGATCCGGCTTGACCTGCCACAAACCGCTGCTGCCAAGCCGCGTGAACAGGACACGATCGCCGGCACGGTCCAACCGCGCCTGCGAAACCCCCTCCAACGAGGCCAAACGCTTCCATGGCGTCTGCGTGCGGTCGAACAATGTCAGCGACATCCGTTCCTCATCGCCACGCTCGACAACCAGCAGCGTTCCTGGCGTCCCCCCATAGATCGCCTGCAGCGGTTCGCGCACCGGCACAGCCAGCTTCTTCCAGCGCCCGTCCTCCGGCATCACTTCATAGATGCCGGGCAATCCATCGGCGTCGCGCCCGCTTACCAGCAGACTTCGAGCATCGCCAGACCAATCCATCGGCTGCCGCGCTTCCGGGCGCAGCCCCTCCACCACACGCAACGAATCAGGCTCGGCCAACCGCCCCCACCACAACGCGAAGGTGCCGGATCTGTCCGACGTGAAGGCAAGCTGGCTGCCATCCGGAGATACCATCGGCTGTGAATCACGCCCGGAGGAAGCAAACAAGCGCACGCGCTGGCCAGCACCTTCCTTCAACGGAACCCGGAACAGACCGAACTGCGGCCGGTCACGCATGAAAGCCAGATTGCCACCATGGCGTGACACCGTCGGGTTGCGTGCATCGTCCACGCCCATGTCACGCAGGGTCCGTGTGGCGACATCCAGGCGATACAGGCGCGATTCGCTGTCCACCCGTCGGCCGAACACGATCTCATCCGAATGCAGCCAGCTCCAGCCACGGATCTCGGCGGCATCGTTGGTCAGCCACTTGGCGTTGCCGCCGTCGGCGTCCATCACCCACAGATCGCCTACCTGCGGATTGCGGACAAAACCGATCCTGCTGCCGTCAGGCGAATACTGCGGCGCGTAGTCAGAATCATCGGCTCCCATTTCGTATGACAACGATGACCAACGCCCGGAGGCCAGCTCCAGTGTGCGGATACCGCGGCTGGCATAGGCACCGGTCATCGAGCCAAACAGCAGGCTGCGGCCATCTGTCGACCAACTGAAACTGAGCATGTCGGTGCCATCGCAGCGCGTTGCGCGACGCGCATCACCACCGGTGGCCGACACCAGCAACACCTCGCAGCCGGCATGCGGCAGGAAGCGTGCAAACGCGATCTGACGTCCGTCCGGTGACCACACCGGGAAACGGTCAGATGCATCGGCCGGCGTAGCAACCAGCGCAACCGGCGGGGTGCTGCCGGTGCTCTGTATCCACAAGGTGGAACGCCCTTCCGCCTCTTTGGCAAACACCACCAGCGCGCCATCAGGCGACAACGTGGGGTTGGTCTCGAACGCCGCATTGGACGTGATCAGTCGATAGGGCCGCGCGGGGCTGCCCACCACCCGGGTTCCACTGGCATCCACTTCGTCCGTCGGTGCCTCCGGCGACATGCGGCCCCATAACAGCCATGCCATCACCACCGTGCTGGTCAACAACACCAGGCCGACGGCCAGCAGTACGTGGCGGCGCAGCCGGCGACGCAGCTCGCGGGCGGGCTTGGTTGAAATTGTCGATGCCGCGTCGCTGCGCGGCGCAGCTTCCGCAGCAATTTCGCTCCCTTCCATCGTGGCACCGGTGGTGTCCACGTCATCCCACACCACCGGCGCCAACAACCGATAACCGGTCTTGGCGATGGTCTCAATATAAGGGGTGCTGTCATCACCTCCGTCGGCCGCTGCGAATACCTTGCGCAGCTGGGTTACCGCCTGGGTGAGTACGTCGTTGGTCGGCATGGTGTCCGGCCACACATCGGCAAACAACTCATCGCGCGTTACTACCTGACCCGCACGCCGCGCAAGCGCAAGCAACACACCCAGGCTCTTCGGGGTCAGCCGCTGCACTTTGCGTGCGTTGGGGCCATGCACCTCACGAGAGGAAAGCAGTACCACGCATGCGCCGATATTGAGCCGATCAGCTTCCGGCTTCGAGTTGTCGACTGTCTGCATTACGATCAGGAAAGAACGCAGGCCAGACACAACTCCGGTGTCCAACATGCGAAAAAATAAAGCGCCCAATCGCCAACATCAGCAAAAGTCATCGACGCAAAGAGCAAATGTTCCAACTGGAACGAATATTACTCTAAGGGAGTTGCCGGTGTGCTCACACCGGAAGACATCAGGCTCTCTCTCGCCGACGGAATTCACATAATCGCTGCATGATTCGCGCCTTCGGGCGCGATTTTTTTATCTGGCGTTCAGTCTTTCGACGCTTTGTGAATGGTCAAACCCACCAGTCGCGATACCACCAACGCAACATACATAACGCCTGAAAACTGCTCCAGCATGACCAATGCACGTGCCTGCGGATGCACCGGCACGACATCACTCAGGCCTACCCCTGACAACAAGCTGAAGCTGAGATAAAGCAACTCCATCCAGCTCCTGAAACTCCCCTCGCTGGCAGCCACAAAACTGCCCGGGTACCACTGTTGACAGACTGAATACGCGAAGGCAAATGCCCACGCCAACAAGGTGAAAGTAGCCCCTGCAGCAAACAACTCATCGCGGGTGACTTTATGGTCCTGCAGCATGTAGGCCGTCAGACTGCAGGCCGTGTAGAAATACAGCAGGCACTCGAACACCTGCGCCGTTGTCATCAATGACGGCTGATCGAACACCGCACCGGCAACCGAGAAGATCACGGCGGGAACCGCCAGCAGCAAGGCAAGCCAGATCGTCAACGGACTGCGCCGCACCACCCATACCGCCAGCCCCAGCACCGCCATGCCGAACGCACCAAACAGCGCGCGGCCGGCCGGTGTGTGCTCCATCGTCGGGTAAAGCAACACCCCAAGCAGCTGCACGGCCAGCAGCCAGGCAGACGGATGCCGCCGTGCCTGCACGATCCACCTCAAGTGCGACGGCATGGCTGCGCCTCCCTGTGCACGCATGACAATAAACAACGTGACTGCATGCGGCCGCCCCTTTAGCGGGCGAGGCCCGCCGCACGGTACGGGTACTGGTCGAAGATCGCGGCGACCGCCGCATCGATCTGTGCGGCCCGCTTCTCAGGCGTGGCACGGCCCACGGTCCCAACCGCCACACCTTCCCAGACAAGCCGTTTCTGCCGGGCATCCACCACATCCACGTTGAGCGTGCCTTCGGTGTACTGGCGCACGTCGGTGCGGTCGCGCCAGTACGGTACGGCCACATAGCTGCGCGCGCGGTAGCTGTAGTAATAGTCGTAGTCCACTTCCGGCATCGTGGTGACGCGCGTCTTGTCCTGCAGGTAGGCGTTGAGGTTCACCCACAGGTCCGGATTGGCCTCGTCATACACATAGCCACGCGCCAGCATCTGCGTGCGTACCGCATCGCGGATCCGGTTGCTGGTGATGGTGGTGTAGCCGTTCTGTTCAAGCGCCAGCGGTGTAAAGAACGAAAAGCTGCGGTAACGCCCGAACTCGCCGGCCGGATCGGCCTGGCTGCTGACACGCGGGGTACTGGCACAGGCGGCCAGCGCCAGCACCAGCGACAAAGAGAGCAGGTGGATTATGGATCGAAGCTTCATGACAACCTCCCCAGTTGTGGACGGAAGAACGCTAGCACGCCCTGCCGTTGACCTGCGTCAACCGCCCGCCACAGGCCGCCCGGAGGGCAAGCCTGCGGCCGGCAAAGGTCATTCGATGCGGTACACCTGTGCGCCCTGCTCGCGGAACTGCGCCGACTTTTCGGCCATCCCCGCCTCCAGTGCGCCGGCCTCTTCCAGGCCCTGCTCGGCGGCGTAATCTCGCACGTCCTGGGTGATCTTCATCGAACAGAAGTGCGGGCCGCACATCGAGCAGAAATGGGCCAGCTTGTGCGCGTCCTTGGGCAGGGTTTCGTCGTGGAACTCCTTGGCCTTTTCCGGATCGAGACCGAGGTGGAACTGGTCCTCCCAACGGAACTCGAAGCGCGCCTTGCTCAGCGCGTTGTCACGCACCTGCGCACCCGGATGGCCCTTGGCCAGATCGGCCGCGTGCGCGGCGATCTTGTAGGCCATGATGCCGTCGCGCACGTCCTGGCGATTGGGCAGGCCAAGATGCTCCTTGGGCGTCACGTAGCAGAGCATCGCGGTGCCATACCAGCCGATCATCGCCGCACCGATGGCGCTGGTGATGTGGTCATAGCCCGGCGCGATGTCGGTGGTCAGCGGCCCGAGTGTGTAGAACGGCGCCTCACCGCATTCGTGCAGCTGCTTTTCCATGTTCTGTTTGATCAGCTGCATCGGCACATGGCCCGGACCTTCGATGATGGTCTGCACATCGTGTTTCCAGGCGATCTTCGTCAGCTCTCCGAGCGCTTCCAGTTCGCCGAACTGCGCGGCGTCATTGGCATCGGCGATGCAGCCCGGACGTAGCCCATCGCCGAGGCTGAAGGACACGTCATAGGCCTTCATGATGTCGCAGATGTCTTCGAAGTGCGTATAGAGGAAATTCTCCTTGTGATGCGCCAGGCACCACTTGGCCATGATCGAACCACCACGCGAGACAATACCGGTCACGCGCTTGGCAGTGAGCGGCACATGCCGCAACAGCACGCCGGCATGGATGGTGAAGTAATCCACGCCCTGCTCGGCCTGTTCGATCAGCGTGTCGCGGAAGATCTCCCAGTTCAGTTCCTCGGCGCGGCCATCCACTTTCTCCAGCGCCTGGTAGATCGGCACGGTGCCGATCGGCACCGGCGAGTTGCGGATGATCCACTCGCGGGTTTCGTGGATGTGCTTGCCGGTGGACAGATCCATCACCGTGTCGCCACCCCAGCGGATCGCCCACACCAGCTTTTCCACTTCCTCGGCGATGCCCGAGGAGACGGCGCTGTTGCCGATGTTGGCGTTGATCTTGGTCAGGAAATTGCGGCCGATGATCATCGGCTCACTTTCCGGGTGATTGATGTTGTTGGGCAGCACCGCGCGACCGCGCGCGATTTCATCGCGCACGAATTCCGGGGTGATGATCGTCTGGATGTTGGCGCCGAAACTCTGCCCCGGGTGCTGGACCAGCAGGCCCGCGTCACGCACCGCATCCAGTCGCTGGTTCTCGCGGATGGCTACGTATTCCATTTCCGGGGTGACGATGCCGCGCCGCGCGTAATGCATCTGGGTGACGTTGGCCCCACCGATCGCACGACGTGGCAGCACGCGGCTGGGGAAACGCACCGCGTCGAGCTTTGCGTTGTCTTCGCGGGAGCGTCCGAACGCCGAGCTCAAGCCAGTCAGCTGTTCGGTATCGCCACGTTCTTCGATCCAGCGCGCGCGCAACGGCGCCAGTCCTGCAGCCAGATCGATGGTGGCCTGCGGATCGGTGTACGGACCGGACGTGTCGTACACGGTGATCGGCGGATTCTCTTCGCCACCAAACAAGGTCGGCGTACGGCTCTGCACGATCTCGCGCATCGGCACCTGCAGGTCGGCGCGTGAGCCGGGCACGAAGATCTTGTGCGAGCCGGGGATCGGCCGGGTCACGGATTCGGAAAGTTGCTGGGCCTGCTGCTGCAGGCTGGGCTGTGCGTTCATCGGCAATCGTCCTGTTAATCCCCGCACTTGCGGTGCGGGTGTCTGCGAGGGATTCGCATGACGGAACGAAGCGAAGGCGCACGCCGGTCAACACGAGCCCATCATGGGCCCAGCGACTGCCGGCATACGAAGCTTCCCTACGCCGGTATGAGCCGGATCAGGTTCGAAGGGTATGTCTCAACCGTGGTCAATTGACCGCGGTACCCCCGCTTCGGGCGGCATTAGATCACAAAGCAATGACAACAGCGCGATGCAGCGCGTCATGCTGTCCTAACGGAACCGTGACGTGCTGTTCAGTAAAATCAAGTGGCAGCATGTCGACTTGATTGTCCTCTGCCTTTCACCGGCCCTGTCCGGCTCGTGCCCGGATGTCGCCGGTTTCTTTGCAAGCCCAGGCTCGCCTCCCTCAATCCCTTTGATCGGAGAAGCTCCTTCATGGTGTTTCGTATCTCAATCGCGCTGGTTGCCGTACTGGTGCTGATCGCCGGCCTTGCGCCCGGCCCCTTCAACGACGTGGTGCAGACCGCGCTGGTGCATGTCGTCCGTGGCGCCGGCTGGATGTATCTGTTGATCGTGTTCCTCACCCTGACCTTTCTCGCCTACCTGGCGTTTGGCCGCTTCGGCAGCCTGCGCATTGGCGGCGAGGATGCCGAGCCGGATTTCTCCCGTGCCAGCTGGCTGTCGATGTTGTTCGCCGCGGGCATGGGCATCGGTCTGGTGTTCTGGGGCGCGGCCGAGCCGGTGTCGCATTTCGTCACCCCCCCGGAAGGGCTCACGCCGCTCAGCATGGATGCCGCACGCGCCTCGATGCGCTACGCCTTCTTCCACTGGGGGCTGCATCCGTGGGCAATCTATGCATTGATCGGGCTGGCGATGGCCTGGTTCCAGTACAACCGCAATGGCCGCGGGCTGATCAGTGACATGCTGCAGCCGGTGATCGGCCGCCACCATCGTGGCTGGTTTGGCCAGATGGTGAACATCGCAGCGGTGGTGGCCACCGCCATCGGTGTCGCCACCACGCTTGGCTTCGGCACCATCCAGATTGCGGCGGGCCTGCACCGCGTGTTCGGCCTGACCAATGGCGTACCGTTGCAGCTGACCGTCATCGCAGTGGCGTTCGTGCTGTACATGCTCTCCACCACCAGCGGCGTGGACCGCGGCATCAAGTGGCTTTCCAACTTCAACCTGGCACTCGCCGCGCTGCTGCTGGCCGCGGTGCTGGTGCTCGGCCCCACCGGTTTCATCTTCGATACGTTCACCACCACGCTCGGCTCGTATCTCAACCAGCTGGTGACGATGAGCCTGCGCATGTCGCCGTTCTCCGGCAGCACCTGGGTGGCCGACTGGACGATTTTCTACTGGGCGTGGTGGATTGCATGGGCGCCATTCGTCGGCGCCTTCATCGCGCGTGTGTCGCGTGGCCGCAGCGTGCGCGAGTTCGTCGTGGGCGTGGTGCTGGCCCCGACCATGCTCGGCTTTCTGTGGTTCTCGGTATTCGGTGGCACGGCGTTGTGGGCGCAGCTGTTCGGCCACGTCGATCTGGTCCAGGCGCTGGGCAATGGCTATGAAACGGTGCTGTTCACGTTGTTCGACAGCCTGCCGGCCTCGCTGTTGCTGTCCGGGCTGGCACTGGTGCTGCTGGTGATCTTCTTCGTCACCTCGGCCGATTCGGCGGTGCTGGTGTTGGCCAGCATGTCAATCGACGAAGCGGGCGACCCGCCGCTGTCCCGCAAGCTGGTATGGGGCGTGGCGGTCGCATTGATCGCCGCCGTACTGCTGCTTGCCGGTGGACTGGAAGCGCTGCAGGGCATGATCACCATCGCTGCATTGCCGTTCGCACTGTTGATGCTGCTGGTGATGGTGTCGCTGTACCGGGTGCTGGATGCCGAATACAACCGGCAGCGGCGCCTTGCGCAACGTACACGGCACATCATCGAGGCGTGGATCGAGCGCGAACAGGCCGCGCAGGAGGACGCGCGGGTTGAAGCTGAGCGGGTGGCTGGCGGTGATCGGTAGCTTGGAAGCTGTTGGGGTCTGCCGGGAGGAAGCCAACGTAGAAGGCTCCCCCTCTCCCGCCCTTCCCTTCGCCGGTGGCTAAAAGCAGGCGGCGGAAAGCCGGCGGCAAAGGGACGGAGCAGGTGCTGCACGCGCGCCTGCTCTGCTCACTGGCTTGCGTCTCGCGCAGAGGAGGGCTGCGAAGAGGCGCTTGCGCCTACTCGTTCACGGCGATCAATACCCCGCCGCCTGCCCATCCTTGCGGCTTTCCGAAGCACCGTAGTACACCCCGGTTTCCGGATCACGCTGGATCGCCTGATAGCCGCCGTAAGGGCCGTCGGCGAAAACCACGCGATGGCCCTTGCGCATCAGGCTGCGTACCGTTTCGTACGGGAAGCCGGTCTCCAGATTGACCTCGCCGCCATCGCGCATCGCGGTCGCCTGCCCGGTCGGTTCGGTGGAACCTTCGTGCTGGATGCGCGGCGCGTCGCCTGCCTCCTGCAGATTCATGCCGAAGTCCACCAAGTTCATCACGATCTGCGCATGCCCCTGCGGCTGCATCGCGCCGCCCATCACCCCGAAGCTCGCAAATGGTTGGCCGTCCTTGGTGATGAAGGCCGGGATGATCGTCTGGAACGGCCGCTTGCCCGGTGCATAACCGTTGGGGTGGCCCTTCTGCAGCACGAACATCTCACCGCGATCCTGCAGGATGAAACCCAACCCCGGCGGCGCCATGCCGCTGCCCATGCCACGGTAGTTGGACTGGATCAACGACACCATCATGCCGTCGGCATCGGCCACGGTCATGTAGATGGTGTCGCCCTCTTCCAGCTGCTTCGGCGTGCCCGGCTGCACTTCGTTCAACGCCTTGTCCATCGAGATCAACGCGCGGCGCTGGGTCGCGTACTCCCTGGAGATCAATCGCTGCACCGGTGCCGGTGAAAACGCGGGATCGGCATAGAAGCGCGCACGATCGGCGAATGCCAGCTTCTTGGCCTCGACGAACAGATGCACATGCTCGGCCGAGCCGAACGGGATCTTCGAGAAGTCGTAGCCTTCAAGGATGTTGAGGATCTGCAGCGCGGCGATACCCTGGCTGTTGGGCGGCAGCTCCCACACATCGTAGCCACGGTAGTTGCTGCTCACCGGCTCCACCCATTCGCCCTGATGCGCGGCCATGTCCTCATAGCTGAGATAACCGCCATTGGCCCGGAAGAAGGTGTCGATGGTGTGGGCGATCTCACCTTTGTAGAACGCATCGCGGCCGCCGTCGGCGATCTTCTGCAGGGTGTCGGCCAGGTTGGGGTTGCGCCACATCTCACCCTTGCGCGGTGCACGGCCCTCAATGGTGAACTGCGCCTTGAAGCCCGGCTGCGGCGACAACTTCGGCACCGAGCGATCCCAGTAGTAGGCAATCACCTCGGCCACCGGATGACCTTCGCGTGCGTAGCGGATGGCCGGGGCCAGGTTGTCGGCCATTGGCCTGCGCCCAAAGCGTTCGTGCAGCGCAAACCAGCCATCCACCGCACCGGGCACCGACACCGGCAGTGGCCCGGTGGCCGGAATTTCCTTCAGGCCACGGCGCTGGAGTTCGGCCAGCGTCAGCGACCGTGGCGAGCGACCCGAGCCGTTGTAGCCATGCAGCTTCTGCGTCTTCGGGTCCCAGACGATCGCGAACAGGTCTCCGCCAACACCATTGCCGGTGGGCTCCATCAAGCCCAGCGCGGCATTGGCGGCTATGGCCGCATCCACTGCGGAGCCGCCAGCCTTCATCACATCCAGTGCAATCTGCGTGGCCAATGGTTGCGAGGTGGCAGCCATCGCATGCGGCGCGATCACCTCCGAGCGGGTAGCGAATTCGTGGCCGGTGATTCGATCGGCAGCCTGGGCAGGCAGCAACGGGATGCCGGCGAGCAGGAGCAGGAGCGGAGTCGTACGCAGCATGAGGCGAACCTGACAGGGACTTCCCCGAAAGATAGCTCATGCCCCGACCCCGGCCCCATCCTTTGGCAGCGAGCCGGAACTGGACTACGCCTTTCTGCCTGATGCGCAGGTGCACGGTCCCTCACACCGGTCACGTCTGCCGGGCCTCGCTGCTGATAGACGACGCCCCCTCAAGCGGAAGCCGACCTCACCAACGCCGGCGGCTGTGGCTGTGGCTGTGGCTGTGAAGAAGCGTGGATCTGTGCCAGCAACTCCCGGGTCTCCACCGCCGTGTCCAGACCCAGTTCCTCGCGCAGCAAGGCCTCGAAGCGGTAATAAACGTGGGATGCCGAAGCCGGCATGCCGATACCTGCATGCGCACGCATCATCCGGCGCGCATGCGCCTCGCTCCACGGATCACGTTCGACCAGCGCACGTGCCAGCACCACGGCGTGCTCCCACTCGCCTGCCTCCAATGACTCGTCGCAACACCGCTCGGTCGCGTCCACCAGCTGCCGCTCCATTTCCTGGCGTGTGGTCTCCAACCAGCTGAGGAAGTCCACTCCCCCCAGATCCTCCATGTCGTCGAGGAAGTTGCGCTGCTCAGGCAACATCTGCAGCAGCCGGCAAGGCGCGCTCCGCACCAGATCGATGTCGAACATCGGCTGCGCGTCGCGCATCAGTCCGACCCGGGTGCGTTCGATGCACAGCACGCCAGCCCCCAGTTCCTGGCTGCAATAGCGATTGAGATTGCTCAGCACCTGGCGCAGATTGGTCAGCGCACTGGTCTCGCCCAGCCCCGGCCAGAACAGGGTCGCCAGCATCGTGCGTGAATGCAGTCGATTGGATTCAACCGCCAGATAGCCCAGCAGCGCCCAGCCCTTGCGATAGATCAGGGGAACCGGCAGCCCCTCGTTGCGCCCCATCAACTGCACCAGTTGCCGGCCCGGGCCCGCGCCCGACCATTCACAACCGCCCTTCGACGTCACAGCCATTTTCAGTTCCGATATCAGCGCCATGAAAGCCCCCGCCCTGGACCGCGCCAAAGCAGCCCTCTATCTGACAAACCGTTGAAAGCGACGAGATCCCATCACCGATTGCCGGATTGCTCTGAAAATCAGGCTTCCGGCGCTGTTTTCCGCGCAATGTGGCCGCCGCGCTCCCCCGGGGCCGCTAGGTTTCAGTCGCAACCAAGCCGCTGCAATGCGGCTTGCGAAGGATTTCCTGACAATCACACCTGCAAGCGTTGACAGGCCCATCGCGCAGATGGTTATCTCGACCTCATGTTGCAACGCCACAACACCACCGCCCGCCTGACTTCGACCCCGGCCTCCGCCGCGGCGTCGCTGCTTGTACTCGTACTTATTACCGAGCCAACAGGTGCGGGGCGAACTGGCGCGTAACAGAACAACAGCCAGATTCGATAAAAGACCCCGCGCCGACCCCGGTGCGGGGTTTTTCGTTTCCAGCCTCTATTTCATCTGAAACCATGTTCTCAAATCACACCACCATGCTGAAAACTCCGTCCGGCAATGCCCCGCGCAGCGCGTCGGCGTGCATGGTGTTTGCCCTGCCCCACCCGGCCGACGCGTCCTGACGCGACGGCCGTTTTTCTTTTCACTGCAAGGAATCGAGACACCATGAGCACCAACGAACTGCCCCAGATCAAAATCGCCGTCGTCGGTTACGGCAGCCAGGGCCGCGCCCATGCACTGAATCTGCGTGAGTCTGGTTTTGATGTCGTGGTCGGCCTGCGTGCCGGCGGCCCCACCGAGGTCAAGGCCCAGGCCGACGGCTTCACCGTCAAGGCACCTGCCGAAGCCGTGAAAGACGCCGACCTGGTCGCCGTACTGACCCCGGACATGGTGCAGAAGAAGCTGTACAACGAAGTGCTGGCCCCGAACATGAAGCAGGGCGCCTGCCTGCTGTTCGCGCACGGCCTGAACGTGCATTTCGGCATGATCGAGCCGCGCGCCGACCTGGACGTGGTGCTGGTTGCACCCAAGGGCCCGGGCGCACTGGTACGCCGCGAGTATGAAATCGGCCGCGGCGTGCCGTGCATCTACGCGGTCTACCAGGACAAGAGCGGCAAGGCCGAGCAGTTCGCGCTGGCCTATGCGGCTGGCCTGGGCGGCGCCCGCGCCAACATCATCAAGACCACCTTCAAGGAAGAGACCGAAACCGATCTGTTCGGCGAGCAGGCCGTGCTGTGCGGTGGCGCTTCCTCGCTGGTCCAGGCCGGCTTTGAAACCCTGGTGGAGGCCGGTTACCAGCCGGAAATCGCTTACTACGAAGTGCTGCACGAACTGAAGCTGATCGTCGACCTGTTCTACGAAGGCGGCATCACCCGCATGCTGGAGTTCATCTCCGAGACCGCGCAGTACGGCGATTTCGTCAGCGGCCCGCGTGTCATCGATGCCTCGGTGAAGGCACGCATGAAGGACGTGCTGACCGACATCCAGAACGGCACCTTCACCAAGAACTGGGAAGCCGAGTACGAAGCCGGCCTGCCCAACTACAAGAAGTTCCAGCAGGCCGACAAGGAACATCCGATCGAAAAGGTTGGCAAGGAACTGCGCGCCAAGATGGTTTGGCTGCAAGGTCAGACTGCGTAATCCGCGGTCCCCCACCCGCAACTGGCAAAGGTCGCTGCATGAACACTTCCACCCCCGGTGCGCCCCGTAACGGCGCACGCTGGCTGACGCAGGCTCTGGAAGCCGAAGGCGTGCAAACGCTGTTCGGCTACCCGGGCGGCACCATCATGCCGTTCTACGACGCATTGGTGGACTCCAGCCTCAAGCACATCCTGGTACGACACGAGCAGGGCGCGGCGCTTGCCGCCAATGGTTATGCCCGCGCAAGCGGCAAGGTAGGCGTATGCGTGGCCACCTCCGGCCCGGGTGCATCCAACCTGGTCACCGGCATTGCCGACGCCATGCTCGATTCGGTACCGATGGTGTGCCTGACCGGCCAGGTCGCTACCCCGCTGCTGGGTACCGATGCGTTCCAGGAACTGGATGTGTTCGGCATGACCATGCCGATCGTCAAGCACAGCTGGTTGGTACGCAGCGTTGATGAGCTGCCACACGTGGTTGCCGAAGCCTTCCGTGTCGCCCGCGAAGGGCGGCCCGGCCCGGTGCTGATCGACCTGCCCAAGGACGTGCAGCTGGGCGATGCCTCGCACCTGCCCGAGCATGTGCCGGCCTCGGTGGATCCGGTGCCTGCACCTTCTGCCGAACGCCTGGCTGCTGCGGTCGAGATGATTGCTTCCGCCGAAAAGCCGGTCATCTACGGCGGTGGCGGCATCGGTCTGGCCGATGCGGTTGGCGAGTTCCACCACTTCGTCGAAGCCTCCGGCATTCCGACCGTGCTGACCCTGCGTGGCCTGGGTGCATTGCCGGCCAATCATCCGCAGTACCTGGGCATGCTGGGCATGCACGGCACCCGCGCCGCCAACATGGCAGTGCAGGAGTCGGACCTGCTGATCGTGGTCGGCGCCCGTTTCGATGACCGCGCCACCGGCAAGCTGGCCGAGTTCGCGCCGTTCGCCCGCGTCATCCATCTGGATGCCGATGCCTACGAGATCTCCAAGCTGCGCGCCGTCGATATCGCCATCCCCGGCAACGTCAAGACCGGCCTGCAGGCACTGACCAGCATCCGCAGCAGCTGCAACAGCTGGCGTGCACGTTGTGCCGCCAATCGTGAAAAGTTCGCCGCACGCTACGACGCCCCCGGTCATGACATCTACGCCCCGGCGCTGCTGAAGCGGCTGAGCGAAGTGGCACCGCCGGATACCGTCATCGCCTGCGATGTCGGTCAGCACCAGATGTGGGTGGCCCAGCACTGCCGCTTCAACCACCCCCGTAACCACCTGACCTCCGGCGCGCTGGGCACGATGGGCTTCGGCCTGCCGGCAGCGATGGGCGCGCAGTTTGCCTGCCCGGACCGCACCGTGGTGCTGGTCTCCGGTGACGGCAGCTTCATGATGAACGTGCAGGAGCTGGCCACCATTGCCCGCTGTCGCCTGCCGGTGAAGATCGTGCTGCTGGACAACTCCTCGCTGGGCATGGTCCGCCAGTGGCAGGAGCTGTTCTTCGCCGAGCGTTACAGCGAGATCGACCTGTCCGACAACCCGGATTTCGCCGCGCTGGTGCAGGTGTTCGGCATTCCCGCCACCCGCATCACCCAGCGTGCGCAGGTTGAGGATGCCCTGGCCGCCATGCTGGATACACCCGGCCCGGCATTCCTGCATGTCTCCATCGACGCACGTGCCAACGTGTGGCCGCTGGTGCCACCCAACAACGCCAACAGCACCATGCTGGACAGCAACCCAGCCCATGCCAAGGCAGCGCAGGAGAGTTCCAATGCAATACCGGCTTGACCTGGTGCTGAAGCCTGCCGAAGGCGCGCTGGTGCGCGTGATCGGCATGGTCGAACGGCGCGGCTTTGCCCCCAGCAACATCGCCGGCAACCGCAATGCCGACGATGCAGGCCGCTGGCACGTGCAGATGGACATCCATGGCACGCGCCCGCCGGAAACGCTGTGCCACCAGCTGCAGAAAGTCTACGACTGCGAATCCGTGCGACTGGTACCGGTAGCAGGTGCCAGCGTATGAGCAGCGACGTAAGTGGCGTACCGGTAGTACGCCGCCGCAAGCAACGGAGGCGTCTTCTTCGACGCGAACAGTCGACAGCTGGTTCGCTCGTATCCGGTGACGGCCACGTACATGCCTGACCGTGGCCGCGCCGTCGCAGTTGCAACACCCGCTGACGCGTTTAACGTCAGCGTTGCCGACGTATTGGCCGCGCAGGCACGCCTGCGCCGTTTTCTGCCGCCTACCCCACTGCATTACGCCGAGCGGTTCGGCACCTGGTTGAAGCTGGAAAACCTGCAGCGCACCGGTTCCTACAAGGTGCGCGGCGCATTGAACGCAATGCTGGCGGCGCTGGAACGTGGCGATGAGCGCCCGGTGATCTGTGCCTCGGCCGGCAACCACGCCCAAGGCGTGGCCTGGGCGTCGCATCGTCTGGGTGTGCAGGCGATCACGGTGATGCCGCATGGTGCACCGGCCACCAAGATCGCCGGCGTCCAGCATTGGGGCGCTACCGTACGCCAACACGGCACCAGCTACGACGAAGCCTTCACCTTCGCCCGCGAACTGGCCGAACAGAATGGCTACCGTTTCCTGTCTGCGTTCGATGACCCCGATGTGATCGCCGGGCAAGGCACGCTGGGTATCGAACTGGCGCCACATGCGCCGGACGTGGTGATCGTGCCGATCGGCGGCGGCGGCCTGGCCTCCGGTGTGGCACTGGCATTGAAGTCACAAGGCGTGCGCATCATCGGTGCGCAGGTGGAAGGCGTCGATTCGATGGCCCGCGCCATCCGTGGCGACATCAACGAAATCGATCCGGTGCCCACCCTGGCCGACGGCGTCAAGGTCAAGATCCCCGGATTCATCACCCGCCGCCTGTGCGCCAGCCTGCTGGACGACATCGTCATCGTGCGCGAAGCCGAGCTGCGCGAGACGCTGGTGCGCCTGGCACTGGAAGAACACATCATTGCCGAAGGCGCCGGCGCGCTGGCGCTGGCCGCAGGCCGCCGCGTCTCCGGCAAGCGCAAGTGTGCCGTGGTATCCGGCGGCAACATCGATGCCACGGTATTGTCGACATTGCTGTCTGAAGTACGCCCCAGCCCACCACGCAAACCTCGACGGCGTAACGCCGAACGACTTAGAAGCCGTGTCGTTGCATCGACACAGCGCAGCTCCAAATCCGAATCCCCCCAAATTTCCGTTACCGCCGCAGTCGAGGAGACCCTCTGGTGAATACTCCAACCAACAATACCCCGCGAATTACCATCTTCGACACGACCCTGCGCGATGGTGAGCAATCACCCGGCTGCAGCATGACGCCGCCACAGAAGCTGGTGATGGCAAGGGCGCTGGCGGAACTGGGCGTGGACGTGATCGAAACCGGCTTCCCCGCAAGTTCGCAGTCCGACCGCGAAGCCATGGCGCTGATCGGCCGCGAGGTACGACAGCCGGTGCTGGCGGTGCTGTCGCGCTGCCTGGCCGGCGATATCGAAACCTCGGTCAAGGCGTTGGAAGCCGCAGCGCGCCCGCGCCTGCACGTATTCCTGTCCACCAGCCCGCTGCATCGCGAGCACAAGCTGCGCATGAGCAAGGAGCAGGTGCTGGAATCGGTGCACAAGCATGTGAGCATGGCGCGCGGCTATCTGGATGACATCGAGTTCTCGGCAGAAGACGCCACCCGTACCGAGTTGGACTTCCTGACCGAAATCACCCAGGTCGCCATCGCTGCAGGCGCGCGCACCATCAACCTGCCCGACACCGTTGGCTTCACCACGCCGGAAGAAATCCGCGCGATGTTCCAGCACGTGATCGGCAATGCCGCCGGTGCCGACAAGGTCATCTTCAGCACCCACTGCCACAACGATCTGGGCCTGGCCGTAGCCAACTCGCTGGCCGCCATCGAAGGCGGTGCGCGCCAGGTGGAAGGGTCGATCAATGGCATCGGCGAGCGCGCCGGCAACTGCGCGCTGGAAGAAATCGCGATGGTGCTGAAGGTACGCAACGCCTTCTACAACTTCGACACCGGCTTCGACACCCAGCGCATCGTGCCCACCTCGCAGCTGCTGCAGCGCCTGGTCGGCATGCCGGTCCAGCGCAACAAGGCCATCGTCGGCGCCAATGCGTTCGCGCATGAGTCCGGCATCCACCAGCACGGCATGCTGCGCAACCGCAACACCTACGAAATCATGCGCCCGGAAGACGTGGGCTGGGAATCCTCGCAGATGGTGCTGGGCCGCCACAGCGGCCGCGCTGCAGTCGAGGCACGCCTGCGTGCGCTGGGCTACTGGCTGGAAGAGGAAGAGCTGAAGCTGGTGTTCGAGCAGTTCAAGGCCCTGTGCGAGCAGCAGCGCGTGGTGACCGACGCCGACCTGCAGACCCTGATGCAGGGCACCTCCAGCAGCGACGGTTACCGCCTGGCATCAATGACCATCAGCGATGTCGGCAGCCGTGCCAACGCGCTGGTCGAGCTGTCCGATCCGGAAGGCAACCGCGTCGCCGAAACCGCACAGGGCGATGGCCCGGTCGATGCGCTGTTCTCGGCATTGTCGGCCGCTACCGGCGTGCAGCTCACCCTGGACAGCTACCACGTGCACAGCGTCGGCATTGGTGCCGATGCGCGCGGCGAAGCCAACCTGAGCGTGCGCCACGCAGGCGAAATCCTGGAAGGCACCGGCACCAGCCGTGACATCATCGAAGCCAGCGCACTGGCCTGGTTGGATGTCACCAACCGTCTGTTGCGCCAGCGCGAAAGCGTGCAGACCCAGGAAGCCGTCAGCGCTTGAGCGCGACGGCACATAGGCAACGGAATAGACAATGAGCTCCGCACCCAAAACCCTGTACGACAAACTGTGGGACGCGCACGTCGTCGTCCCTGAATCCGACAGCGCGCCCGCCGTGCTGTACATCGATCTGCACCTGATCCACGAAGTCACTTCGCCGCAGGCCTTCACCGAACTGCGCGAGCGCGGCATCGCACCGCGCCGCCCGGAACGCACCAAGGCGACGATGGATCACTCCACGCCGACCACCCCGGCAGGCGCCGATGGCAGGTTCACCTATGCCAGCAAGGCCTCTGAAGCGCAGGTCGACATGCTGGCCAAAAACTGTGCCGAGTACGGCATCGAGTTGTTCGACATGGCCTCGGCCAGCCGCGGCATCGTCCATGTCATCGCACCGGAGCAGGGCTTCACCCAGCCCGGCATGACCATTGTCTGCGGTGACAGTCACACCTCCACGCACGGCGCGTTCGGCTCGCTGGCGTTCGGCATCGGCACCAGTGAAGTCGGCCATGTGCTGGCCACGCAGTGCCTGCTGCAGCGCAAAGCCAAAACCATGGCGATCACGGTTGATGGCGTGGTTGCGCCTGGCGTCGGCGCCAAGGACGTGGTGCTGCACATCATCGGTGTGATCGGCGTCAACGGTGGCACCGGCCATGTGCTGGAGTTCCGTGGCTCGGCGATCCGCGCGATGGACATGGAGCAGCGCATGACCCTGTGCAACATGTCCATCGAAGCCGGCGCACGCGCCGGCATGGTCGCACCGGACCAGATCACCTTCGACTGGGTCGCCAGGACCCCGCGTGGCCCCAAGGGCGCCGACTTCGACAAGGCCGTGGCGTACTGGTCCTCATTGAGCAGCGACGAAGGCGCACGCTTCGATGTGGAAGTGCATATCGATGCTGCCGACATCCGTCCGACCCTGACCTGGGGCACGCACCCGGGCACCGCGATTGCCGTTGATGCGCCGATTCCGGCCGCCAACGATGCAGCCGCCCAGAAGGGACTGGATTACATGAAGTTCGAGGCTGGCCACAGCTTGATCGGGACGCCGGTAGACGTTGTGTTTGTCGGCTCCTGCACCAATGGCCGCTTGAGCGACATGCGCGAAGTGGCACAGGTGCTGCGCGGTCGTCAGGTCGCCGATGGCGTACGCATGCTGGTGGTACCGGGCTCGGAGATCGTCAAGCGCGATGCCGAAGCCGAAGGCATCCACGAGATCGTGCGCGCCGCCGGCGCGGAATGGCGCGAACCGGGTTGTTCGATGTGCATCGCCATGAATGGCGATCTGGTCGCACCGGGCCAGTTGGCGGTGAGCACCAGCAACCGCAATTTCGAAGGCCGTCAGGGCCCTGGGTCGCGCACCTTGTTGGCCTCGCCGATGAGCGCTGCATGGGCAGCGGTGAATGGCCGCGTTGCCGATACCCGCGATCTGTTTGCCAAGGAGGTGGCGTGATGGCCGCACTGACCACGATCACCTCGCGCAGCGTGGTGCTGCGCCAGACCAACATCGATACCGACCAGATCATTCCGGCGCGGTTCCTGTCCACCACCGAACGCGCAGGACTGGGCAAGAACGCCTTCAACGACTGGCGCTGGCAGGCCGATGGCACGCCGACGCTGGACTTCGCCTTCAACAAGCCGGAGAACGAAGGCCGCGCGATCCTGCTGGCCGGGCGCAACTTCGGTTGCGGCTCCTCGCGTGAGCACGCGCCCTGGGCACTGACCGACCTGGGCCTGCGCGCCATCGTGAGCAGCGAGATCGCCGACATCTTCCGTGGCAACTCGCTGAAGAACGGGCTGCTGCCGATCGTGCTGGACGAAGCCGACGTACAGGAATTGATGCAGAACCCGGACGACGAGCTGACCGTTGACGTTGCTGCACGTGAGCTGCGCACGTCGTCCGGCAAGACCTATTCGTTCCCGCTGGATGGTTTCTCGCAGACCTGCCTGCTGGAAGGCGTGGATCAGCTGGGCTGGCTGCTCGGCCGTGCCGATGAGATCGCGCGGTATGAGGCTGCGCTGGTAGCGTGAGACTCCAGTCCTTCTCCCTTCGGGAGACAGCCCGGCAGGATTGTCGGACTGCACGGCGCAGCCGCCCCTAGGGTGAGGCACAGGGAAGTGCCGAATGCAGGTGCCCCGTAGGGGGCGGATGAGGGTAAGGCAAGCTTCACACGGCCAAACAGCGTACTGCCCCCTACCCTCTCCCCAACCCCTCTCCCGCAGGGAGAGGGGCTTCAAAAAACAAAACAGCAACCGGAACCCTTACATGCAAGCCAACATCGTCGTACTGCCGGGTGACGGCATCGGTCCTGAAATCACCGCCGTCGCCGTCGACGTACTCAGGGCCGTCGCTGCCCGCTTCGGCCATAGCTTCACCTTCAGCGAACACGACATCGGCGGCATCGCCATCGACAACCACGGCGAGCCGCTCCCGGCCAGCACCCTTGATGCCTGTGCCAAGGCCGACGCGGTTCTGCTCGGCGCGGTCGGTGGCCCGAAGTGGTCCGACCCCAATGCCAAGGTGCGCCCGGAGCAAGGCCTGCTCGCCATCCGCAAGGCGTTGGGCCTGTTCGCCAACCTGCGCCCGGTGCGCACGCATCCTGCCGCCTTGAATGCTTCGCCCATCAAGCCGGAGCTGCTCAGGGACGTGGACTTCATCGTCGTGCGCGAACTCACCGGCGGCATCTACTTCGGCGACAAGACCCGCGATGCCGACAGCGCCAGCGACCTGTGCCGCTACACCACGGTCGAGATCGAGCGCGTGCTGCGCAGCGCCTTCCGCCTGGCGCAGCAACGTCGCGGCAAGCTGACCTCGGTGGACAAGGCCAACGTGCTCGAAACCTCCCGTCTGTGGCGGGACATCGCCGCACGCATCGGCCGCGAGGAGTTCCCGGACGTCGAACTGGAGCACCAGCTGGTCGATTCGATGGCCATGCACCTGATCTCCAAGCCGCGCGCCTACGATGTGATCGTCACCGAGAACATGTTCGGCGACATCCTCACCGACGAAGCTTCGATGCTGGCCGGCTCGCTGGGCCTGCTGCCCTCCGCTTCGCTGGGCGAGGAAGGCAAGGTCGGCATCTTCGAACCGATCCACGGCTCGGCACCGGACATCGCCGGCAAGGGCATCGCCAACCCGTACGCCACCATTCTCAGCGCGGCAATGCTGCTGCGCCATTCGCTGGGGCTGGAAGCCGAAGCGACCACCATTGAAGCGGCAGTGAGCGCCGCGCTCGATGCAGGCCAGTTCACGGCCGATCTCGCCGCGCAAGGGCAGGCACTTTCCACGCAGCAAGCCGCGCAGGCCGTGCTTGCGCAGCTCACCTAGTTGCAAGCGGACGCGGCCATTGGCCGCGTCTTTGTTTGTGCCGGCGCAACCCCAACCGCGCCGCACACAATTGATTGGCGGCACGTTTCCGCCGGGTGGACAAACCGTTCTGCTTTTCATTCTTGGATCTGTCGCTTCAGATCCCCCTCCTGAGAGGAATGCACTTGAACTACCGTAGCCCCGACGACTTCCTGGCCCATGTGGCCAAGCGCGACCCCAACCAGTCCGAGTTCCTGCAGGCCGTGAAGGAAGTCAGCCACAGCCTGTGGCCGTTCCTGCAACGCAACCCGAAGTACACGCAGCACGGCCTGTTGGAACGGTTGGTCGAACCGGAGCGGGTGATTCAGTTCCGTGTGGCATGGGCCGACGACAAGGGCCAGACCCACGTCAACCGCGCCTGGCGCGTGCAACACAGCTCAGCCATCGGCCCGTTCAAGGGCGGCATGCGCTTCCACCCGTCGGTGAACCTGTCGATCCTGAAATTTCTGGCCTTCGAACAGACCTTCAAGAATGCACTGACCACTCTGCCCATGGGCGGCGGCAAGGGCGGCTCGGACTTCGATCCCAAGGGCAAGAGCGATGGCGAGGTGATGCGTTTCTGCCAGGCGTTGATGCTGGAGCTTTACCGCCACCTCGGCCCGGATACCGATGTGCCGGCCGGCGATATCGGCGTAGGC
This sequence comes from Stenotrophomonas humi, assembly GCF_001431415.1. Lineage (GTDB taxonomy): Bacteria > Pseudomonadota > Gammaproteobacteria > Xanthomonadales > Xanthomonadaceae > Stenotrophomonas > Stenotrophomonas humi. The sequence continues at coordinate 149,910 of NZ_LDJI01000012.1, forward strand.
GCACGCGAAGTCGGCTTCATGGCCGGCATGATGAAAAAGCTCAGCAACGATGCCTCCTGTGTTTTCACCGGCAAGGGCCTGGCGTTCGGCGGCAGCCTCATGCGCCCGGAGGCTACCGGTTACGGCACGGTCTATTTCGTCGAGCAGATGCTGCATCACGCGCGCCGCGAAACCCATGGCGCCAAGGTGCTGGTGTCCGGCTCTGGCAACGTTGCCCAGTTCGCCGCGATCAAGGCCGCTGAACTCGGCGCGCGCGTGCTCACCTTCTCCGATTCGGGCGGCACCTTGTATGCGCGCGATGGCTTCGACGAGCTGGGCATCAACGAGGTGATGACGTTGAAGAACGAACGTCGCGGTCGCCTGGCCGAACTGGCTGGCGACGCGCGTTTCGAGTTCCTCCCGGACCGCCGCCCGTGGCACATCCCGGCCGACATCGCGCTGCCCTGCGCCACCCAGAACGAACTGGACGAAACCGACGCACGCACCCTGGTCAGCAATGGCGTGCAGTGCGTTGCCGAAGGCGCGAACATGCCATCAACGCTGGAAGCGGTGGATGTATTCCTGCAGGCCGGCACCCTGTATGCGCCGGGCAAGGCCAGCAATGCCGGTGGCGTGGCGACATCGGGCCTGGAAATGAGCCAGAACGCGCTGCGTCTTTCCTGGCGTCACGCCGATGTGGATGAACGCCTGCATGTGATCATGAAAGAGATCCACGCCAACTGCGTACACCATGGCATTCGCGCCGACGGCAGCGTCAATTACGTGGATGGCGCCAACATCGCTGGTTTCGTCAAAGTGGCCGACGCCATGCTGGCGCAAGGGCTGTACTGAGCAATGCACGAGCGTGGGCCGGGAGTACTCCGGCCCACATCGTCATGCAGCCGAAGCAGCTGTCACGACAGCACCCGGTTGCGGCCCTCGCGCTTGGCGCGATACAGATGCCGGTCGGCTGCGGCCAGCAAGGTACGTATCGTGTCCTGATCCTGGCCCAACGCCGCCACGCCGATGCTGACGGAGATCGCGATGTCCGGGTCCACTTCCTCAAGACGCAGGCGCGCCAGGCGCATCCGCAATTCCTGCAGCAGCATCACCGCCTTGTCCAGCGACATGCCGCACAGCACGATCAGGAACTCCTCACCACCGTAACGCGAGACGTACTGCCCTGCCCCCAACTGCAGCTGCAGCAGGCCCGCCACTTCACGCAGTACACGGTCACCGGCTTCGTGGCCGAAACGGTCGTTGACATGCTTGAAGTGGTCGATATCCAGCAGCGCCACATTCAATGAAGTACCAGTCCGCGCGGCTTCGCCCAGCATCTGCTGCAGATGGGCATCGCCTGCGCGGCGATTCGGCAGCCCGGTCAGCGCATCATGCATCGCCATGTATTCCAGGCGCTGCATCAGGTTGTCGCGCTCCACCCCGGCCTGTTCCAGCGCATGGTTCTTCTCGCGCAGCTCCTGCGTGCGTGCACCGATCTCGGTATTGAGCAGACGCTGGCGCCGGCGATAGCTGGCGGTGCGCCAACTGATCAGCAACAACAGCAGGCCCACCATCGTCGCAGCGGCCAGCAGCAACACCCAGGGCCGCTGCCAGTAAGGTGCGGCGATGTCGAAGGTGATGCTGGTTTCCCCCACGCGCTCGCGGTTGTCCCAATCCAACGGCAACGCGATGGATTGAACCCGCAGCCGGTACCTGCCGGGCTGCAGGTTGGTATACACCGCTTCGGTGCGGCTGCCGGCATCCACCCAGTCGGCATCGAAGCCTTCCATCCGGTAGCGGTAACGCATCTTGTCCGGCGCGCGGAAACCCAGCCCGGCATAGGCCACGGCAATGCGCTCCACTTCGGCAGGCAGGTCGTAGGCCACCCGCACCGACTGCGGCGTGCCATCGACTTCGACGCTTTCAATCGCCATCGGGGCCTTGCGCTGACGCACATAGCCATCGGCACGCGCCGGATCGATCAACGCCAGGCCACCGGCGGTGGGGAACAGCAGCAGGCCTTCGCGCGTCATCCACCCGGCCGGTGACGAAGCGCCATTGCCCTGGCTGCTGGGCATGCCGTCGTTGTGGTCGACCACATGCACCGCCAGATGACTGCGCGCGGCGGCAGCCACCGCCACCAGATCACTACGCTCCAGCCGGAACACGCCCTGGTTGCTGGACAACCACAGATGCCCATTGCCGTCATCGATGATGCGGAACAACTTGTCGCGCGGGAGGCCGTTGCGGTGGTCGAACACAGTGAAGTCCAGGCCGCGCTTGCGCAGCAGTCCGTGGTCGGTGGCTATCCACAGATCGCCGTTGGCGTCACCGAGGAAATCGAAAACGTAGCGCGCCGGGAAATCCCCGTCCGCCGACCACGCCTGCAGGCGGCCATCGGCGCCCATTGCGGCCATACCGCCATTGCAGCCGATCCACAGCACCCCTGCCGGATCGCGGTAGAGCGAAAGCACCGCCAACCCCGGCAGCCCTTCCTCCTCGCCGTAGTGGCGCAACTCGCCGTCGCGGTAGCGGTACACGCCATCACTACTGCCAATCCAAACGGTGCCATCGTCATCCACCCGCAGCGCGCGCACCAAAGGCTGCAACGCCCCGGGCAGGATGATCTGCTGGCGCACCCGGCCACTGCCATCGAGCCGGTAGACGCCCCTGTTGTACGTGCCGGCCCAGACCTCGTCGCCGTGCGAGGCCAGCGCCAGCACCGAGGCGTCACGTCCGCTGCCCGATACCAGGCGCACCGGCACGGCCCGCTCGCCCTGGAGCCGGTTCAAGCCTTCCGAATGGCCAACCCAGACCACACCATCGTCGGACTGGATCACCGCCCGTACGTAATCCGAGCCCAGTCCGTCGGCGTGGGTCAGGCCGCGTGCCGCGCCCTCGTCCACCCGGAACAGGCCATCGGTACTACCGGCCCAGACCAGGCCCTCGCGGTCAATCATCAACGCCGGACTGACCTGGCCGGGGATCACAATGCGCTCGCTGTGGCCGTCGACATAGCGCTCCAGGCGCCCGGCCGACAGACTCATCCACAACGCGCCGTTGGCATCTCGGCGTACCGAGTCCACCCGTTCGCCCGCCAGCAGATGCTCCTGTCGCCCATCCCCGTGCAGCCAATGGATGCCGTCGTCTGCCGCCACGATCCAGCCACCTTGGGTATCGTCGACCAGGTCGCGCACCACCCAGCCGGCCGTCGCCTTCCAGGGGGCCAGCCTGCCCTTCCAGACGCGGTGGACGCCGTGTTCGGTCGCCACCAGCAGGGCGCCATCGCGGTCACTGCTCAACGCGGTGATCGGGACCCTCGGCAACCCCATTTCAGCGCCGGCATCGATCAGTTGACCGGATGTCATCAGCCGCAACAACCGTTCCGCCGAGGCGATCCACAGCGCGCCGGAGGAATCGCGCAGCATCGCGCTGACCGGCAGATGGCGCGTTGCCTCCCCGCCCACGGCTTCCCAGCGGCCACGGTGGTAGCGGTAGATCCCATCGGACATGGTGCCAAACAGCATCGCGCCATCCGCCTCGGCCAGGATGCTCTGCACCCCGGACAACTCCACGCCTGGCGTGTTCTGGCGGTCAAAGACGGTGAAGCTGCGGCCGTTGAAACGAACCGCGCCCTCCCAGGTGCCCAGCCAGATGAAGCCGTCACTGCCCTGCGCCACCGACTGCACCAGGTTGTGCGGCAACCCTTGCTCCATCCCCCAACCGGCCACGGTGTGCCGGGTTGCGGCGGCCAACGGCCCTGCACCGACGATCAGCAGCAACAGGCAACAGCCCAGCGTCCGCGCCAACCACAGGGCACGGGAACGGCGAGCACCAGCATTGGACGGACTACGGGACAACCCTGCCTCCCCAGGCGTGGCCGGCCCCAGCCGGCCGGCTGTCCCAATTTAGCATTCCGCCGTGCGATTCACCCCTTCACAGGGATGAATCAGGCCAGCGGCGGACTCAGTGGGTCGCCTCGTCCGGGCGCACCCGGAACCAGGCCGCATACAGCGCCGGCAGGAACACCAGCGTCAGCACGGTACCCACGATCAGGCCGCCCATGATCGAGATCGCCATCGAGCCGTAGAACGCACTGCGCGACAGCGGGATCATCGCCAGCACCGCGGCCAGCGCCGTCAGCACGATCGGCCGGAAGCGCCGCACCGTCGCATCGATGATCGCGTGCCAGCGGTCATGGCCGGCGTCGATGTCCTGCTGGATCTGGTCGATCAGGATCACCGAGTTGCGCATGATCATGCCCGCCAGGGCGATGGTGCCCAGCATCGCCACGAAACCAAACGGCACGCGGAAGATCAGCAGGAACAAGGTGGCACCGATGATGCCCAGCGGTGCGGTCACGAATACCATCGCCGCCCGCGAGAAGCTGCGCAGCTGCAACATCAACAGTGTCGCCACCACCACCAGGAACAGCGGCATGCCGGCCTTGATCGAGTTCTGGCCGCGCGCCGAATCCTCGACCGTGCCACCGGTTTCCAGCAGGTAACCGTCCGGCAGCTGCGCGCGGATGTCTTCCAGGGTCGGCAGGATCTGTTCGACCACTCCCACCGGCAGCATGCCGTCGCCGATATCGGCGCGCACGGTGACGGTCGGCAGGCGGTCGCGATGCCAGATGATGCCGTCCTCGAACACATGCTCCAGGCGCGCCACCTGTGACAACGACACCGGCTTGCCGCTTTCGGTCGGAATGGCCAGGCTGCCCAGCATGTCCAGGCGTGCGCGCTCATCATCCGGGCCACGCAGCAGCATGCCGATCTGGCGATTGCCTTCGCGGTAGGTACTGACGCTGGTACCCGACAGCGAGCTGCTCAGGAACTGCGCCAGCTGCGCGCTGCTCACGCCCAACGCACGGGCACGGTCCTGGTCCACGACCAACCGCACCACCTTGCTGGGCTCGCTCCAGTTGAGGTTGACGTTGGTGGTGTGCGGGTTTTCGCGCACCTTGTCCGCCACCTTCTGGGCAAGTGCCTGGACACGTTCGATATGTTCACCGGACACGCGGAACTGCACCGGGTAGCCCACGGGCGGACCGTTTTCCAGGCGGGTCACGCGCAACTGCACATCGTTGAACTTCGGCACCACTTCCTTCAACAACCACTCGCGCACTTCCTCGCGCGCATGGATGTCATCGGCCAGCACCACGTACTGGGCGAAGTTGGTGGCCGGCAGCTGCTGATCCAGCGGCAGGTAGAAACGTGGCGAACCACTGCCCACATAACCAACGTAGTTGGCGATGCCCTTGCGCTGCTTCAGCAGCGACTCGAACTTGTGCGCCTGCGCCTGGGTGGCGGTCAGTGACGCACCTTCGGCCAGTTCGATATCCACCATCAGCTCGGGGCGGGTCGAATCCGGGAAGAACTGCTGCGGCACGAAACGGAACATCACCAGCGAGAACACGAACAAGCCGATGGTGGCGAAGATCACCAGCCAACGGCGCCGCAGGCAGGCATCCAGGAAACGTCGGAAGCGCTGGTAGAACGCACTCTTGTACGGGTCGTGGTCGTGCGACAGCTCTTTGGGACGGACCAGGTTGGCCAGTGCCGGATTGCGGTCGGCCCAACGCAGGCGCAACGCATGCCAGCGCGCGGCCAGGCTGCCGGGCTTGGGCGGCTGCGGGTTGTGCAGGTCCGGCAGCATCTTGTCACCCAGGTACGGGATGAACAGCACCGCGGCAATCCACGACACCACCAGCGCAATCGTCACCACCTGGAACAACGAGCGCGTGTACTCACCGGTGCTCGATGCCGCGGTGGCGATCGGCAGGAAGCCGGCGGCGGTGATCAGCGTGCCGGTCAGCATCGGGAACGCCGTGGACTCCCAGGCAAAGCTCGCCGCACGCAATCGGTCGTAGCCCTGCTCCATCTTGGTGGCCATCATCTCCACCGCGATGATCGCGTCATCCACCAGCAGGCCCAGCGCCAGCACCAGCGCGCCGAGTGAAATCTTGTGCAGGCCGATGTCGAACAGATGCATGACGAAGAACGTCATCGCCAGCACCAACGGGATCGATACCGCCACCACCAGCCCGGTCCGCAGGCCCAGCGAGAAGAAGCTCACCAGCAGCACGATCACCACCGCCTCGGTAAGCACCTTGATGAACTCGCCTACCGAATCCTTCACCGCATGCGGCTGGTCGGACACCTTGCGCAGTTCCATGCCGGTTGGCAGCGTCTTCTGCAGCTGGGCGAACTGCTCATCCAGGGTCTTGCCCAGCTTGAGGATGTCGCCGCCGTTCTTCATCGCCACCGCGATGCCGATGGCGTCTTCGCCCATGAAGCGCATCTTGGCCGAGGCCGGGTCGGCAAAACCGCGCTTGACCTCGGCAATGTCGCCCAGGCGCACGGTGCGGTCACCGGCGCGGATCGGGAAATCGCGGATCTCCTGCACCGATTTGAACTGGCCGGTGATGCGCAGCTGCACACGGTCGGTGGGTGTCTCGAACCAGCTGGCCGGTGCCATCGCGTTCTGCTGCGACAACGCCTGCTGCACCTGCTGCATCGACACACCCAGCGTGGCCAGCTTGGTGTTGGACAGCTCAATCCATACTTTCTCGTCCTGCAGGCCGAGCAGATCCACCTTACCGACATCGTCCACCCGCTGCAGTTCCAGCTGGATGCGGTCGGCGTAATCGCGCATCAACGCATAGTCGAAGCCCTTGCCGGTCAGCGCGTAGATGTTGCCGAAGGTGTCACCGAACTCGTCATTGAAGAACGGGCCGATCACTTCGGCCGGCAACTGCGAATGGATGTCGCCTACCTTCTTGCGCACCTGGTAGAACAGCTCCGGCACATCCTTGGAGCGCATCGAATCGCGCGCCATGAAGATCACCTGCGATTCGCCCGGTCGCGAGTACGACTGGATGAACTCGAACTCACCGGTGTTCATCAACGCCTTTTCAATCGGCTCGGTGACCTGCTTGGATACCTGCTCGGCGGTGGCACCGGGCCACATCGTCTGCACCACCATCGCCTTGAAGGTGAAGGGCGGATCTTCGGACTGCCCCAGGTGCTTGTACGACCACGCACCGATGACCGCCATGGCGATCATCATGAACAACACCAGCGGGCGATTGCTCAACGCCCATTCGGAAAGATTGAAGCGGCGCACGCCTCACTCCCCTTTTTTGACGGCCGGAGCCGACGTCAGGACCGGGCGGTTGTTACGGTCCACCGCCGTCACCTGCTGGCCTTCGCGCAGCAGATGACCACCGGCGGCGACGACCCACTCATCGCCCTTCAGGCCCTGCAGCACCGGCACCTGCTCGGGGCCATAGGTGCCCAACGTCACCGCACGTCCCTGCAACGTGCCATTGGCCGGGTTCACCACCCAGACGCTGGCCTGTTGATCCGACTTGCCCGGCTGTACCGCCGCCAGCGGCACGTTCAGCACACCGTCCTTGCCATGGCTGACGAAAACGCGCGCGCTCTGGCCCAGCTCCACTTCACTCAGCGCTTCCGGCGCCAGACTCACCCGCGCCGCATAGGTGCGGGTCTGCGGATCAGCGGCGGCGGCGATTTCACGGATGCTGCCCGGCAGGTGCTTGCCCGGCTGGTTCCACAGTTCCACCTGGACCGCCTGGCCCACACTGAAATCGCGGATCGTGCTTTCCGGCAAGGCGATGGCGACTTCGCGCGCGCCATCGGCAGCCAGTGCATAGATGGTCTGACCGGCGGCGACCACCTGCCCGGCCTCGGCCTCACGGCTGGCGATCATGCCGGCCTCCGGCGCACGCAACTGCGCATAACCGGCCTGGTTGCGGCTGACATCCAGATTGGCACGGGCTGCATCGGCCTGGCCCTGCGCCGCTTTCAGCGCCGCCGTCTGCGCATCCAGCGCGGAACGGCTGACCAGTTGCTGCTCGGCCAGCGCTGCATAGCGCTTGTGTTCATCGCGGGCGCGCACCAGATCCGCCTCGGCCGCGGCGTACTGCGCCTGCGCCGCACGTGCCTGCAGCTCGTAATCGGCGACGTCCAGCACAGCCAGCAGCTGGCCCTTGCTCACCCGTTGGCCGACATCCACTTCACGGCGCAGCAGCTTGCCACCCACACGGAACGACAGCGCCGCCTCTTCGCGTGCGCGCACCTCGCCCGGATACGCGGCCACCGCCATGCCATCACTGCCATCGGGGTGAACCACAAACACGGGGAGCGCCGGCGCCGGCGCGGTTTCGGGTTTGCCACAAGCGGCAAGCAAGGCCAACAACAGGCCGCTGCCAATCCATCGAAGGTTGTTCATGAGTAGGGTCGCGAACGCAAGGGGAAGGAGGCGGCGAGCTTTCGGCGCCATTACTGAACGACGCGGTATAGTATAAATATCGAACCAGCTGGTCTAGTATTGAACGATGTCTTCGAAAACTCCCTCCCATGACGCCGTGAAACCGGCGGTACGCAGTTCTGGTCCGGGCCGCCCGAAAGACCTGAGCAAGCGTGCGGCCATTCTGGACGCGGCCAAGGAGATGTTCGTCGAACAGGGTTTCAATGGCGTGAGCATGGACGGTATCGCTGCCAGTGCCGGCGTGTCCAAACTTACCGTCTACAGCCACTTTGGTGACAAGGAAGCGCTCTTTACCGAGGCGATCCAGGCCAAATGCGTGGAGATGATGCCCGACGAGCTGTTCGTCACCGACAGCGAAGGCCCGTTGCGTGACCAGCTGCTGGGCATCGGCCATGCGTTTTTCACGCTGATCAGCAGCGACGCGGCCATCGCCACACAGCGCATGATGATGACCCCGGATACCGACGACCGCATCCGCCAGATGTTCTGGCAGGCCGGCCCGGCGCGTACCGAGACCGCGCTGTCCGACTTCCTCGGCGCCCGGGTGGCCCGTGGCGAGCTGGCCATTGACGACCCGCACCTGGCCGCGCGCCAGTTCTTCTGCCTGATCAAGGGTGAAGTGCACACGCACATGATGTGCGGCCTGTGTGCCGCACCGGGACAACTCGATGCGGCCGCCCACATCACCGCCAGCGTCGATTTCTTCCTGCGGGCCTATGAACCCCGCTGAGCCCGGCCCACCAAGCTGAATGAACTGGTGGTCCCGATGACTTCCGGCACTCCGACCCCCGACACCGCACGGCGATGCTTGGCCGCACCTGCCGCGTACTAACCGCTAAAATGGCCAGCCCACTGCGCTGGAATGATGAGCTTCCCATGACGATCAATTACTCCCACGTCCGCGAAATGATGGTTGAACAGCAGGTCCGCCCTTGGGAGGTGCTGGATATCCGCGTTCTGGACGTGCTGGCCCGCCTGCCGCGTGAAGCCTTTGTCGCCGAGTCCCATCGTGCGCTGGCCTACACCGATGTCGAGCTGCCGCTGGGGCATGGTCAGAAGATGATGAAGCCGGTCGTTGAAGGCCGCACGCTGCAGGCACTGGATCTGCAACCGGGTGATGAAGTGCTGGAAATCGGCACCGGCAGCGGCTACATCAGCGCCTGCCTGGGCCAGCTGGCCCGCGAAGTGCTCAGCCTGGAGATCCAGCCGGAGCTCGCAGAGCGCGCCCGCCAGAACCTGGATGCCGCCAAGCTCGGCAGCAACGTCCGTATTGAAGTGGCCGATGCGCTGAACTGGCAGACTCAGCGTCAATTCGACGCCATCTGCATCACCGGTGCGGTAGAAACCGTACCGAGCCAGTTCCTCAAGCTGCTGCGTCCGGGTGGCCGCCTGTTCGTCATCCAGGGCAGGTCCCCGGTGATGGAAGCACTGCTGGTCAACGCCGACGGCAGCAGCAAGTCGTTGTTTGAAACCGATATCGACTATCTGCAGGGCGCCGCCCCCGCACCGCAATTCCAACTCTAAAAACGTCCAAGGAAGCCGCAATGATCCGCCGATCCCTCACCCTTGCGCTGGCAATCGCACTGGCCCCGCTGACGACTCACGCCGCCGACCTGCTGCAGGTCTACGAAATGGCCCGCAATGGTGACCCGCAGCTGTCCGCAGCCGAGTCCAACCGGCTCTACACCAAGGAAGGCCAGGTGCAGGCGCGCGCAGCGCTGCTCCCGCAGGTCAATGGTGAGGCATCGCTGGATCGCTCCCGCGTAAAGGCTGACGGCGTCAGCGGCAGCACCACCAGCAAGAGCCGCACCTACGGCATCAACGGCAGCCAGACCCTGTTCAACTGGGGCCAGTTCGCCACCCTGCGTGCGCAGCGCGATATCAGCCAGGCCGCCGACTTCACGCTGGATTCGGCCAACGACGACCTGGTCGTGCGCACCGCCACCACCTACTTCAATGTTCTGGTGTCGATCGAATCGCTGACCGCTGCCGAGACCAACGAAGCGGCGGCCAAGAAGCAGTTCGACTACGCCGACAAGCGCCTGGAAGTGGGCCTGGCCCCGATCACCGACGTGCACGAAGCCCGTGCCCAGTACGACCAGGCACGCGCCAACACCATCCTGGCCCGCAACGCGCTGGAAGATGCCTACCAGGCCCTGACCGAACTGACCGGCCAGCCGGTGCGCGACGTACGCGGCCTGCCGACCGATTTCCGCCCGGAACTGCCGGCCAACCGTGGCAACGTTGACCAGCTGGTCACCGATGCGATCTCGCGCAATCCGGCGTTGAAGTCGCAGGAGTTGCAGGTCAGCGCCGCCGAATCCAACGTTTCCGCCGCCCGTGGCGCCCACTATCCGACCCTGTCACTGGGCGGCAGCTGGGGCAAGAACGCCAAGTGGGGCGACAGCGTCGGCGGCAGCTCGCTGACCCCGGACACCACCAGCAACTCGATCGGCCTGACCTTGAACGTGCCGATCTTCGCTGGCGGCGCCACCCAGTCGCGCGTGCGTCAGGCACTGGCCCAGCGTGATATCCAGCAGGACACCTTCGAGCAGCAGAAGCGCGCCCTCGACCGCAACACCCGCAACGCCTACCAGGCCCTGGTGGCCGGCATCAGCGAAGTGGAAGCACGTCGTCTGGCGGTGGTCTCGGCGCAGAGCGCGTACGACGCATCGCAGGTCGGTCTGGAAGTCGGTACCCGTACCGTGCTGGACGTGGTGCAGAACCAGCGCACCCTGTTCCAGGCGCAGCTGGATTACGCCCAGTCGCGTTACAACTTCCTGCTGGCCCGTCTGCAGTTGAGCCAGGCCATCGGTGATCTGGAAATTGCCGAAGTACAGGACATCAACCGCCTGCTGACCCAGGACGCCAGCGCCAAGCTGCAGTCGTCCAGCGCACAGTAAGCAGTCGCTGCAACCAACGAAAAGAGCGGGCTTCGGCCCGCTCTTTTCGTTTCTGGACGCGGCACCGGCGTGTGCCCGGCAGAGCAGAAGCGGAAGTGCCGAACCACGCCCGGCAATGGTCTCTCTGCAAAGCTCCAGCGTACCGTGGTTGTGTGCTTTACAAGGGCGGTGGCAACGTCGGCCCGATCAGTTCCAGCGTGCGTTGCAACGCGCCACGACCATTGGCCACCAGCGCGCGCCCGGCCTGCACCATGCGCTCGCGCTCAGCCACATCCTCAAGCAACTCGGTCACTGCTGCCGCGACGGCGGGCGCGTCGGCACAGATACGCAGTGCACCGGCCTCACTCATCCGCCGCGATATCTCGGCGAAGTTGTGCAGGTGCGGGCCGGTCACCGTCGCGGTTCCCATGGCCGCAGGTTCCAGCAGGTTGTGACCGCCAATGGCCTGCAGGCTACCGCCGACGAAGGCCACCTGTGTGCAGGCAAAAAACACCATCAGCTCGCCGAGCGTATCCACGACGAAGACCTGGTTGTCGGTCGCGGGCCATTGCTGTGCGCGGCGCGTGGCGACCCCCCAGCCCTGCTCGCGTGCCAACGCCTCTACCCGGCTGAAGCGCTCCGGATGACGTGGCGCCCATAGCAGCAAGGCGTCGGGATGTCGTTTCAACAGCTGCGTGTGGATATCCACCACCGCTTGCTCCTCGCCTTCATGGGTGCTGGCCGCGATCCACACCGGTCGGCCCTCAGGCACATGCTGACGGAATGCTTCCAATACGACCGTCGGGTCCGGCGGGCGAATGTCGAACTTCAGGTTGCCCAGCGCACGCACCTGTTCCGGGCGCGCACCCAACTCGATGAAACGCTGCGCGTCATCCTGCGACTGCGCAGCCACGCAGGTCACGGTGCGCAACGCACGCCCGACCAGCGCCTTCAACAGGCGATAGCCCTTCAACGAGCGTGCCGACAGTCGCGCGTTGAGGATGTAGACCGGAATGTCACGGTCACGGCAACCAAACAGCATGTTCGGCCACAACTCGGTCTCCAGGATCAGCGCAAGGCTGGGCCGGAAGTGGCACAGGAAACGGGTGACACTGCCCGGTACGTCATACGGCAGATAGACGTGATCCACCGCATCACCCCATAGCGTGCGCACACGCTGCGAGCCGGTGGGGGTGATGGTGGTGATGATCCAGCGGATGTCCGGGCGCAGCTCGCGCAGCGCATTGACCACCGGTGCGGCAGCATTCACCTCCCCCACCGATACCGCATGCAGCCACACCCGTGGCTGCCCGCCACTCTCTGGATAGGAGGCATAGCGCTCGTCCCAGCGCTTGAAGTACTCGCGTACCCGGAAACCGCGCCACACCAAGTGGTACACGGTGATCGGCAACAGCAGATACAACACGGCCGAATAGAGACCGCGCAGCAGAAGTTCGACGGGATCCTTGCGCATCGGCGAAGGATACGGGAGAACGCGGGAAGTGAGTGAAGGCAGGCGGTGGCTTAGAATCGACGCATGTCCGATTCACCCTCCACCGCCACCCGCCCTTCTCTGCTGCAGCCGCGGCATTGGCCGACCTTCGCCCTGCTGGGCGTTGCCATGCTGGCCGCACGCCTGCCGTGGACCCTGCAGCGTGCGCTGGGTCGTGGCGTTGGCTGGCTGGCACTGCACCTGGCAAGCAGCCGGCGTCATGCAACCGAAGTGAACCTCAGGCTGTGCTTCCCCGACAAGGATGAAGCGTGGCGCCAACGCCTGCTGCGGGACAGCTTCGATGCGCTTGGCGTGGGTATCTTCGAGTTCGCACGGGCCTGGTGGGGCAGCATCGATGCCATCCGCCCGCAGGTGCGGATCGAAGGACTGGAACAGCTCAAGGCGCTGCAGGCCGAAGGCCGTGGCGTGCTGCTGATCTCCGGCCATTTCATGACGCTGGAAATGTGCGGCCGGCTGCTGTGCGACCACGTACCGCTTGCCGGCATGTACCGCAAATACCGCAACCCGGTGATGGAGTGGGCGGTGAAGAGTGGTCGGCTGCGCTATGCCAGCGCGATGTATGCCAATGAAGACATCCGCGCGACAGTGCGTCATCTGAAGAAGGGCGGTCTGCTCTGGTACGCGCCGGACCAGGACATGCGTGGCAAGGACTCGGTGTTCGTGCCGTTCTTCGGCATGCCGGCATCAACCATCACCGCCACCCACCAGTTCGCACGCATGACCGGCTGCGCGGTGGTGCCGTTCTTCCATCGCCGTGTCGGCAGCAGCTATGTGCTCAGGATCGCCCCGCCGCTACCGGACTTCCCGTCCGATGATGTCGTGGCCGACACCGCGCAGGTGAACGCCGCCATCGAAGACATGGTGCGCGAAGCACCCGCCCAGTACCTGTGGATCCATCGTCGCTTCAAGCGCCAGCCAGAAGGCCTCAGTGACTTCTATAGCAAGCGGAAGTGAGCGGAGCGACAGGCCGGGGCTGGATGGCATGGAGGCCAGGGAAGTGAGACACGAGTAAAAACAACAACGAGGGCTGAGTCCCGCCCCTTTCAGGAGGTGCCTCGCCCCTTGCGCACAGCACAAGGGAGAATCGAGCAGGGGGTGCAGTTGCTACCGCCTCTTTGCTCTTCACTCACTCCTGTCTTCTGCCAGCAACGCGCCGGCAAACAACGCGGCCAGCAGCACCGTCACCCCGCCCCAGAACGTCGAATAGAACGCCAGATGGGTGTTCAACGGAAACACGGTGGCAACCAACGCCAGAGCCGCCGGACGCGCGCGGGCGCGCGCTTCGGTGCCTGCATAGCGCCAGGCACGCATGGCCATGGCGGCCCCAGCCAGCCACAGCAGCAGACCCAGCACACCGGTTTCAGCGAGGATTTCCAGCACGACCTGATGTGCGTGCAAGGCCGGACTGGCGCCCCACACGGCAGTACGCTCCGGCATCGGATCACATCCTGCGTACGCCAGACGGAAGTCACGCACACCCACGCCGTTGATCGGATGCTCGCGCACCATGCACAACGCTGCGCCCCATATCTGGCTGCGACCGGACAAGGCTTCATTGAGCCCATCGGCATCGCCGCTGAACACCAGTGCCGTGCGTGAGAAGCGCTCGCGCACCTGCGATGAACCCATGCCCAGTGCCGCCAGGCCGATCACGCCAGCCAGCAGCATCAACGTCATCCATTTCGCCCCCAGCAGTCGCCAGCCCGAGAACAGCACGATCAATGCATAGGTGATCCACGATGCGCGCGAGCCGGCCAGTACCAGGACCACGCCAACCAGCAGCGCCGTCAACAGCCAGCCCCAACGCCCCCAGCGGGTACCCACGAAGAACAGCAGGAACGGTGACATCGTCGCCAGCACCTGGCCGAACTTGAGATTGCAGGGTCCGAACACACCAGACAGACGGTCTGCTGCGGCAGCTTCTTCAGCGCTGCACAAACTATGCCCGTTGATCAGCCACTTGAGCTGGTCCATGGACCAGAACAATGGGCTGGTACCGAGCAGTCCCTGCGCCAATGCATCCAGCGTCCATATGCCGATGATCACGGCCAATCCCGTGAAGGTCCGGCCTCGCCGCTGCGGTGTCGCAACGGCAATGGCCACCAACCACATGAAAGGCAGATAGCGCAGCGCTGCGGCCACCTTTGCCCAGCTTCTTCCCGGGTCGGCCGCGTCCAGTGCGGAAACCGCCTGCGGCAGCCAGTAGGCCATGAACAGCACGCCGGTCAGCGCCCATGCCGGAATGCTCAGCAGCGGCCGAATGCCACCATTGGCATGCAGTTGCAGCAGACGCACCACGGTGAACAAAGCGCCCGATACCAGCACCGCCTCGGCAACACCCGGCGCCGGCCACAACGCAACGAAAGCGAGCAACCACGCTGACGCCCAACGCCCCGGCAGCCGCTGGGGCGCCATGTTTCCTGCCGGCTCAACCAATGAGTTCGCCATAGACGTCCAGTGTCGCGCGTTGCATTGCCTGCAAAGTGAAGGGAATGCGTGACGGCAGTGCTGGCGGATGCCGCAGCAGTGACAATGCCGTCCTTGCCAAGGCAGCCTCGTCACCCAATGTCACTGCCCCCGCCGGTTGCAATTGGGTCAGCAACTCGCCCACGCCACCGTGCTTCCAGCCCAGCACCGGGCGCCCCACGGAAAGGGCCTCCACCACCGTGCGCCCGAATGCCTCCGGCTTGTCCGAGACCTGCAGTACCAGATCGCTGGCGGCGTAAGCCTGGGCGATACGGCTGGTCGGCTCGGTCAACGCCACGCCGCCGGCGACGCCCAGGCGCTGCGCCAGTTGTTCAAGCTCGCTTACGTACGCTTCACGCCCCGGCTCACGCGCACCGGGCATCCACAGCACCGCGTTGTCTTCGCCTTGTTGGTGCAGGGTCGCGAGCAGTTGAATCGCATGCGCGTGCCCCTTCAGACGTGTCCCGCGCCCGGGCAGCAGCAGCAGCGGACCAGCGCCGGCCAGCTGCGGGTAGTGCCGTGCCACCTCCAGACGCGGGCGACGGTCCGTACGTGCCACACGCGGAAACTGGGATACATCGACACCGCGCGGTATCACCCGCAGCTTGGCTGGATCCGTTGCGGGATAGTTGGCAAGCAGGTACTCGCGCACGGTCTGTGACACGCAGATCACCCGCTCGCCACTGACCATGATGCCGCTGTAGCGGCCTGGCGAATTCAGGCCGTGCATCGTCGTCAGCCAGTGCGGGCGGCTGGCCGCAGGCATGCCCTTGAGGGCATACCAACCCAACCACGCCGGAAGGCGCGAGCGCGCATGCACGATGTCCGCGTCGGTTTCAGTGAACAGACGCCGCAGCGATGCCACGTGCCGCAATGTCAGCAGCGACTTGCGCCCGATATCAAGCGTCAGGTGCTCGGCGCCACTGTCCAGCAATGGCTGCACCAGCCGTCCGCCCGCAGAGACCACGATGGCGCGATGGCCTGCAGCCACCAGCGCGCGGGCGACCTCCAGAGTCGAGCGTTCGACACCGCCGGAGTGCAGCGCCGGCAGCAACTGCACCACAGTCAGGCGGCGCATCGATCCGGGTCAGTCGACCAGCACGAACACGGAGCCGCAATACGGGCACGCGGACTCGCCATTGGGCTCGTTCTCGATGGGCAGATAAACCCGCGGGTGCGAGTTCCACAGCGCCATTTCCGGCGTCGGGCAGCTCAGCGGCAGGTCGGCGCGGTGGACGTTGTAGCGCTTCTCGGCGTTGGCCGGGGCGGTGGCGGTATGGCTCATGGCGTCATTCACGGGAAAACCAGGACGCGCAATTCTAGCAGTGGCGAGGCAATGCGGGCCGTTTGGCAGGCCGGCTCCGGCCCGGACCTGCCCCCGCTAGCGCGGCGTTCACGCCGACAGCGGCGCACCCGGCGGTTCAGCGTCCGCCGTCGCAGCGGCCGGTTCGGCCTGCGGGTGGAGCTCCTGCACGATCCGGCCCTGTTCCATCACCAGTACCCGATCCGCACTGGCAATGGCCTCCGGTCGATGGGCAATGATCATCCGGGTCAGCCGCAAGCTGCGCACGGCATCGTTGACCAGCCGCTCGCTCGTCACGTCCAGATGGCTGGTTGCCTCATCCAGGAACAGCAGCTTGGGCTGCCGGTACAACGCGCGGGCCAGGATGATCCGCTGCTTCTGCCCACCCGACAGCGCACTGCCCATGTCACCGATCAGGCCGTGGTACCCCATCGGCATCGCCATGATGTCCTCATGCACCGCCGACAGACGCGCGGCGACCTCCACCCGGGCCAGATCGGATTCCGGGTCGAAGAAACCAATGTTGTCGGCAATGCTGCCGGCGAACAGTTGATCGTCCTGCATCACCGCACCGACGATGGCACGCACATTGCGCGCCCCCAATCGGTGCAGGTCATGCCCGCCGATACGAATGCTGCCGGAGGTAGGCCGCAGCAGCCCCAGCAGCAGTCTGACCAGCGTGGTCTTGCCGCAACCCGACGCACCGATGACTGCCACCGACTCCCCTGGCGTGATGCTGAAACTGCAATCCTTCAGCACCCACGGCTCGCCATCGGCGTAACGGAAACAGAGATTCTCGACCTCTATGCGTGCATCTTCCGGCGGAAAGCCTTCGATGCTGCCCGCGTCATCCTCCGGCGCGGTCAGCACGATGTCGGCAAGACGCTCGCCATGCAACCGCAGCATGCGGAATTCCAGCCACTTGTCGATCAACGCGCTCATGCGTGCGGCGAACTGATCCTTGTAGGCCAGAAAGGCAATCAACATGCCCACCGAGAACACGTTGTCCAAGGCCAGCAACGCGCCAATCCAGATCACCGCGATGCGTTCCACGCCGAACAGCAGCTGGCTGGCGCCATTGAACCCGAGGCCCAGATTCGCCAGCCGCACTTCGCGATTGACCGTGTCCACCATCAGGTTTTCATAGGCACTGCGGCGGCGCGATTCTTCGCCAGCTACTTTCAAGCTCTGCATGCCGCGCAGTGACTCGAGCAGGTGCGTCTGCTGTTTCGCCGCCGTCACCAACTGCTGTTCGGTGCCATCGCGCAACGGACGCCAGGCCAACGTGCGAACGACGGCGTACAACAGCACGGCCAGTACCGTCACCAGTGCCAGCTTCCAGCTGTAGACCAGCATCAAGGCCAGCGTCACGACCGCCATCAAGCCATCGATCAAAGCCTCGACGAAGCTGGTGGTCAAGGTCCGCTGGATGGCCTGCACCGACGACAGACGTGAGGTGATGTCGCCGAGGTTGCGCTTCTCGAAGAAATCCAGCGGCAACCTGAGCAGGTGCGCGAACACATTGCCCATCCACTGCAGGCCGAGCCGCGAGGAAAGATGAACCACTGCAGCGCCACGCAACACACCGATGCCTACCTGCAGCAACAGCGCCAGGCCAAAGCCCAGGCCAAGCACGGTCAGCAGATCGCGGTCAGCAGACACCAGCACCTGGTCGACCACCCACTGCATCAGGAACGGCGCCAACACCACAAACACCTGCAGCGCCAGCGACAACGCGACGATCTGCCCCAGTACCTGCCATAAGCCGCGGACTGGTCCAGTAAGCTGCCGCACGCTCACCGACGGGCTGGCATTGCGCGGGGTGAAATCCGCGGTCGGTGACAGCTCCAACGCCACGCCGGCAAAGTGATCAGACACCTCCGCCGCCGACAGCTTCCGCTCACCGATGGCCGGGTCCAGCACCACCACTTTCGACTTGCCGACTTTCTTCAGCACAACGAAGTGGTTCAGATCCCAATGCAGAACACACGGCAGTTTCAGCTTTCCGAGGTCGTCCATGTCCAGCCGCAACGGCCTCGCGGAGAACCCAAGCTGCTGCGCGATGCCAATCAGATGACTGAGCTTTTCGCCCTTCAACGACAGCGGAAAGCGTCGCCGCAGTTCCAGCAAGTCAATGTGCAGTCCGTGTGCATCGGCCACCATCGCGAGTGAAGCCAAACCGCATTCGGCCGCCTCGGATTGAATGATCGTCTTCATGACAAGGGGCGGCCAACGGCAGCCCCTGTTTCTCCCTTACTTGAAATCACCCGCCACAAACACGCTCAACTGTTCGGGCTTGAGGTACTTGCGGATGGCCGCGTTGACCTGCTCCACCGTCAAGGCGCGATACGCAGCGTCACGCGCTGCCTCGAACTGCATGCTGCGCCCGTAGTACAACTGGTTACCGAGCAAACCCGCCACCGCACTGTCATTGGCGCGCGACTGTTCACGCGCAATCAACCTTGCAGAAACCGTATCGCGCAGCTCCTGCTCGGTCACGCCATCTGCCAACAGACGCACCAGCTCTTCACGGACGGCCGCCTCGACTTTGCCTGCGTTCTCCGGCGCGGCAATCGCCTGAATGCTGAGGCTGCCGTTGTCATCACGGCCGGTGCGGCTTTCATCGGCCTGCAGGCCCGCGCCAACGCTGTAGCTCAGGCCATCCTTCTGCCGAATCCGGCTCGCCAGACGCGCCTTGAGCGGATCACCGCCCAGTATTCCCACCGCGATACTCAAGGCTGGAAAATCGACATCTGCCAGATTGAGTGACAGGTTCTGTCGCGCCAACAACACCGCATTGGGCTTGTCGGGCGTGATGAGACTTTCCCGAAGCGCCGCACGTTCCCGATAGTGGGTGGCAATCGGCGCATACGGGGCGGGCGACTTCCAATCCGCGAACAACGTCTGCAGCTGCGTTTTGAGCGCAACCGCGTCGAAGTCCCCGACAACCACGACCTCGCCCTCGGCGGTTCCGTAGAAATCACGATGGAAGGCTCGCAGATCCTCGATACTCAGCGCCTGCAGCTTCGCCAGCGATTCGTCGAACGAGTCCACATGCAGCGGATGCCCCTTCGGCCAGGGATCGAAGTACTGCGCCAGGGCCATCGACGCCAGCGCGCCCGGCTCCTTTCGCTGGAAGTCCACCCCGGTCACCGCCTGCAGCCGCAGTTGCTCGAATTGATCCGGCGGGAATGCGGGATTACGCAGGACATCGGCGGCCAATGCCAAGGCTTCGGCCAACGTGTCGCGCTTTCCATCCAACCGAATGGTCGCGCTTTGCGCAACACCACCCAGCATCGCCTGCGTACCCAACGCATCAAAGCGGGCCGCAATCTGCGCCCGGCTCATCGTCGTACTGCCCATCATCAACATCGGGCCGACCGATGTCGCCGCAGTACTACGCCCGGTGATCGTCTTCTCGTCGCCGAAGCGGAAGATCGCCGCCAGCGTCACCGTCTGCCCCCGGTTCCTCTTCGGCAGCAGCGATACCTTCAAACGATCGCCCAGGGTGAACGTCTCGGTTCGGGCCGCAATGTTCTCCAGCGTGGCCTCGAACGCTTCGCCCGAATCAGCCACCGCTCTACCGACATAGCCATCCACCAGACTGGCGACGGGTGCCGCTGCCGGAATCACCGCGCGATCCGGCGCCGCTGTCGGAACGAAACGCCCCAGCGTGCGGTTGCTCGATTTCAGATAGGCCGCAGCGACACGGTTGACGTCGACGGCGCTCACTTTTGCAATGGCATCACGCTGCACGAACAACAAGCGCCAGTCGCCGGCCGCCTGAAACTCGGACAACGCCATCGCCACCGCGTTGACGTCGCTGGTCAGTTTCTCCAGGCCGTTGCCGATGCGCTGCTTGGCTGCCGCCACTTCTTCATCGGAAATCGGTCGCGCGGCGATGGATTCAACCTGCCTGAGCAGTTCGGATTCTGCCTTTCCCGCATCACCGTCCTTGGGCAGGACGCCGAGCACAGTGAACAAGCCCGGGTCGCGAAAGCTCTCTCTGGCCGCCATCGCGAATGCAGCCAATTTTGGCTCCATCAGCGCTTTGTACAAGCGGCCGTTCGGATTGTCTCCCAGTACGTCGGCAAGCACCGCCAGCGCGGCGCTGTCGGCCTGCGCCAATGCAGGAACGTGATAGCTGGCAGCAACCATTGCCAGATCGCTGCCACGGCGGACCGTCACCTCGCGCTCTCCGTCCTGCGTCGGCTCCACTGTATGCAGGGCGGGCAGCGTGCGTAGCGGCTTCTTCAACGGGCCAAAATGCGTGGCGATACGCTGCAGAGCGATTGTGCTGTCGATCCGACCGGCCACGATCAACACCGCGTTGTCGGGCTGATACCAGGTACGGTAGAACGCCTGCAGATTGGTGATCGGCACGTTCTCCACATCCGAACGCGCGCCAATCGGCATGTTGGCGTAGTTGTGCCAGTCAAATGCCACCGAGCGCATGCGCTTCATCAGCACGCCACCTGGATTGTTGTCAGCGGCTTCCATCTCATTGCGGACGACAGTCATTTCACTGTCAAGGTCCGTTTTGGCGATTCTCGAATTGACCATGCGGTCCGCTTCGAGCGCCAGCAGCCAATCCAGGGTTTCGTCGTTGGCTGGGAAGGAGCCGAAATAGTTGGTGCGATCCAGCGATGTGGTCGCGTTATTGCTCACCCCGCGCTTCTGCATCTCCCCAGGAATATCGGGATGCTTCGGCGTGCCCTTGAACAGCAGGTGCTCCAAAAGATGCGCCATGCCGGTCTCACCGTAGTTCTCATGCATCGAGCCCACGCCGTAGACAAGGTTGACCGTCACGGTCGGCTTGCTTGCGTCCGGGAACAACAACACCCGCATGCCATTCTGCAACCGGTACTCGCAGATGCCCTCCACGCACGGTCCAGCCACCATCGCGCTTGGCAATACGGCGCGTTCCTCTTTGGCATGTACTGTCGAAACCATGACAAGCGAAAGCGCGATTACCAGTGCACCCATCCGCATCTTGAGCATCCCTATTCCTTCTTCCTTGTTGTTGGACCAATGAATCAGCCGCATTGAAGCAGATCCTGAGAGTTTCCCTCCAAACCAGCAGATGCCACTTCACGAGTGTTCTTGTGTTGAAGGCATCCGCTCATCATAAGTTCGCACCAAGGCGACACGCTGCATGTTGCGGTGAACTCCCGCAGTCTGAAACGCTACCCGGGAATATCTCATCCCGCGCCTTCCAGCTTTCCTTTCAACGCGTACAGCGGCTCGAACATCCATTCGATCAATCGTCGTCTTTCCCCCATGACATCAGCTTCCAGCACCATTCCCGGCATAAGTGGCTCCGGCCTGCCGTATGCCGTCACCGATTGCCGCGCCAGCACCACGCTGATGCGGTACAAGGCTTCCCCCTCCTGTCGGCCCTTCCCCAACAACTCGGCGGGACTCAATGCACTGCGGCTGATCTGCGAAACCCGTCCTTCGTGGTGCCCGAACTTCTGATACGGAAACGCCTGATAGCGCAGGCGGACGCTATCGCCCGGTGCAATGAACCCGATGGCGCTGCTGGGCACGAGCAGTTCGGCCTCCAACCGGCCATCGCCCGGCAACAGGCTCATCAGTACCTGCCCCTGTTGCACCGCCTGCCCGGGCTTGATTGCCTGTGACGTCACCACACCGGTGACCGGCGCCTTGACCAGCAATGCGCCATCGGCACCGGCCTGCATGCGTTCTTGCTCCAATTGCGCCAGCGCCTGCAGATACCCCGCCTCGCCCGCCAGGTGTTGGCTCGGCAACTCGCCTTGTGCCTGCCGAAGCTGTGCGATAAGTCGCCGCGTTGCGGTTGCCTGCCGCTGCAGCGCCTGCATCTGCCCGGTGTACTCCAGCACCGCCGTTTCCTGCTGCTTGATCTGCAGTGCACTGACATACGTGCCGTGTTCCAGTCGCCGAAGGCGCTCCAGGGTTTCTCCGGCAATGCGGCTCTGCTGCTGCCGGGTAACAACTTCCGCTTCGATCTGTTGCAGCTCGCCCCGGGCCGTTGCCAACTGCCCCCCAAGCCCTTTCGACTGCGCCTGCAACTGGCCCTGCGTCGCCTCCCGGGACGCTTGCAGCGCGCTATGCCGCTGCTGCAAACGGTGCTCGGCCGCCGCGCTCATGCTGGCCTCTCGCAACGTCGCGCGCGGCATGCTCACCAGGGCCAGATCGCCGCCGGCCGTCACCCGCTCGCCCTCCTGCACGTCCAGCCACGACAACAGCCCTGTGGCGGGTGCCAACACGGTGATCAAGCCCTGCTCGGGCACCAGTTGCCCACTGACCGTGGAACGCCGCGTGTAACTGGCCAGACTGATGAACAGCACGGCGATGCTGGCCAACGCGATTGCTGCAAAAGTGAGCAGTCCCCAGCCCAGCGGCTGCACCAGCGAAACAGGCCCCAACCAGTGGCTGCTTTTGGCTCGCAGCAGCTCTTCACGAAACAACGATTGCGGCACCCCTGCCCCCCCGGAAATCAGCACATGCAGGGAATGTGGCCGAAGCGCCGCATCGGCTCAATGGCCACGGCACGTCACTTCAGCTGGCACGCAGCTATCCCGCCCAGCGAGAACGCTTCTCATGTATCTACGTCAGTAATCCTGACCAAAAAGGTCAGTTTCGGTGACACAGCTCCCGCTTTGCGTGACACAATCTCCAACGATCTCACTAGCTCACGCACACTTCGCAAGAACTCGCTCAATCACTCATCGCAACAACTCAGGGAGGAGACACGATGCCCAATCATCTCGCCAATCGTATTCGCCGGGCCCGTCGCAAGAAGGGAATGACACAGGCCGAACTGGCCAGCCAGCTCAAGGTGAGCCGCAGCGCCGTAGGCAACTGGGAAAGCCCCACCGGGATCATGCCGTGCACCACCCGCATGATCACGATCGCGATGGTCACCGATGTTTCGTTTGAATGGCTGGCCACTGGTCGCAACGGCTTGGAAGTCATTCCGGCGCCGCCGCAGAGCGGCGTTGAGCTGGTGGACGACCCGCATGAACGCCGCCTGCTGATGGCTTACCGCACCTGCCGTGCGGCCACCCGCAAACTGGTGCTGCAGATCGTTGAAGGCCAGCGACTCGCGCAGCTCTAGGCAGCAGCCGTGGCTTCGACAGCACTCATCGTACCGGCCCAGGATTGCTGCAAGTGCCGAGGCTGTCCCGCAGATGTGAATCCCTGTTGTGGATCGGAGCAACGCCTCGCTCCATAACAGCAGCAGCCATCGCGATGCCAAACCATGCGCGGCGGCGACTGCCAGGCACGCCACGACGCGGCATGGTGGCGATCTCCAGGAAGCGCTGGTGTCAGCAATCCCAACAACAGCCCGCAGCAGCAAAAGCAAAAGCCGGCGATACGCCGGCTTTTGCTGTTCAAACATTCCAGAAAGCGATCAACCCACGCGATCCGCTTCCATCTGCTTGCGGATCTGCGAATCCACGGCCGCAATCGCGGTCATGTTCAGCACACGGCGTGCGCTGGCACTGCTGGTGAGGATGTGCACCGGCTTGGTCATGCCCATCAGAATCGGACCGATGGCCACGCCGTCGGTGAACACGCGTACCAGGTTGTAGGCGATGTTGGCCGCTTCCAGGTTTGGCAGCACGAACAGGTTGGCACGGCCCTTGAGCGTACTGTTGGGCAGCAGCTTGGCGCGCAGTGCTTCGTCCCATGCGGTGTCGCCCTGCATTTCGCCGTCCACGTTCAGGCGCGGGTTGCGCTTGAGCAGGGCTTCGCGCACCTGACGCATCTTCAGCGCGTCCTTGGAATCATGGCTGCCGAAGTTGGAGTGCGACAGCAGCGCGATCTTCGGCTCGATGCCGAACAGCTTCATGCGGAAGGCCGCCTGCAGCGTGGATTCGACGATCTGCTCGACGCTGGGATCTTCCTGCACGTGCGTGTCGACAAAGAAGAACACGCCCTGGTTGTTGATCACACCGGTCATCGCCGAGGTCGAGCTGACCTTGGACTCCAGCGGAATCACGCTGCGCACGTAGCCGAGCTTCTTGTGGAAGCGACCCACCAGGCCCGACAACATCGCGTCGGCTTCGCCACGGGCCACCATCACTGCCGCGATCAGGGTCGGCCGTGAGCGCATCAGGTTCTTGGCAGCCGACACGGTGACGCCCTTGCGGCCCGTCATCTCGTGGTAGTACTGCCAATACTCGTTGAAGCGCGGATCGTCGTTGATGTTGGTGATTTCGAAGTCCACGCCGGCCTTCATGCGCAGGCACAGGCGCTCCACGCGGGCTTCGATCACGTCCGGGCGGCCGATCAGGATCGGGAAGGCCACGCCCTCGTCGATCACGTTCTGCACGGCCTGCAGCACCACTTCTTCTTCACCCTCGGCGTAGACCACGCGCTGCTTGTCCGAGCGGGCGCGGTCATAGACCGGCTTCATGAACAGACTGGTGCGATAGACGAACTGGGCCAGCTTCTCGCGGTAGGCCGGCATGTCGGTGATCGGGCGCGTCGCCACGCCCGAATCCATCGCCGCCTGGGCCACCGCAGCCGACAGCTCGACCAGCAGACGGCGGTCGAACGGGCGCGGGATCAGGTAATCACGGCCGAAGCTCGGCGTATCACCGCCGTAAGCGGTGCCCAGATCCGAGGCTTCCTTGCGGGCCAGCGCGGCGATGGCGCGCACGCAGGCGATCTTCATTTCCTCGTTGATGCCGGTGGCGCCCACATCCAGCGCGCCACGGAACAGATACGGGAAGCACAGCGCGTTGTTGACCTGGTTCGGGTAATCCGAACGGCCGGTACCCATGATCACGTCCGGGCGAACCGCCTTGGCGTCCTCCGGCAGGATTTCCGGGTACGGGTTGGCCAGCGCGAAAATCACCGGGTTCGGCGCCATCGAGGCGACCATTTCCGGCTTCAGGATGCCGCCGGCCGACAGGCCCAGGAAGATATCAGCGCCATCGACGATCTCGGCCAGCGTGCGCTTGTCGGTATCACGCGCATAGCGCGCCTTTTCCGGGTCCAGATCGGTGCGGCCGGTGTGGATCACGCCATCGCGGTCGTAGGCCAGGATGTTCTCCGGCTTCAGGCCCAGCTGCACCAGCATGTTGACGCAGGAAATACCCGCCGCGCCCATGCCTGTGGTGGCCAGCTTGACCTCTTCGATCTTCTTGCCGGTGATGGTCATGGCGTTGAGCACCGCTGCACCGACGATGATCGCGGTGCCGTGCTGGTCGTCATGGAACACCGGGATGTTCATGCGCTCGCGCAGCTTGCGCTCGACGATGAAACACTCCGGCGCCTTGATGTCTTCAAGGTTGATCCCACCGAAGGTCGGCTCCAGCGAGGCGATGATGTCGACCAGCTTGTCCGGGTCGTTCTCATCGACTTCGATGTCGAACACATCGATGCCGGCGAACTTCTGGAACAGCACACCCTTGCCTTCCATCACCGGCTTGCCGGCCAGCGGGCCGATATTGCCCAGGCCCAGCACGGCGGTGCCGTTGGTGATCACGGCGACCAGGTTGCCGCGTGCAGTCAGCTCGCTGGCCTGGGCCGGGTCGGCGACGATGGCTTCACAGGCATACGCCACGCCCGGCGAGTAGGCCAACGACAGATCGCGTTGGGTCAACATCGGCTTGGTCGCGGTGACCTTGATCTTTCCCGGCGGCGAAATCCGGTGGTAATCGAGGGCGGCCTGTTTGAAATCTTCGTTGGACATCGATTTTTTAAGGGCTGAATGGGCGAGAGGAACCGGGGATGATAACGCCGATGGACAGGCTGAACCTGTCGCTACGCTATCGCAGTGATGCTGCAACCGCACAATTCTGCAGCGCATGTAGCACGGGTTTTGCAGTATCTGGCGTGTGCATGACCGTTATGCGATCGGCAGAAAAAGTCCGCGGGGCCTCGCCATTGCCATGGCAGGCCCCGCGGAACCACACACGCGGTCAACCTTCGGCGATCACCGCCGGCAGGGCCTCTCCTTCGCGCCCCAAGGCCTGGGCCAGCTTTTCCTGATCCAAGGCACCTTCCCAGCGCGATACCACCACGGTCGCCACCGCATTGCCGATGAAGTTGGTCAGCGAGCGGCATTCGCTCATGAAGCGGTCCACGCCCAGGATCAGCGCCATGCCGGCGACCGGCACTTCGGGCACCACCGCCAACGTGGCGGCCAGAGTGATGAAGCCGGCGCCAGTGACGCCGGCGGCGCCCTTGGAGCTGAGCATCGCCACCAGCAGCAGGGCGATCTGGTGGCCCAGCGTAAGGTCCGTGTTGGTGGCCTGGGCGATGAACAGCGCAGCCAGGGTCATGTAGATGTTGGTGCCATCCAGGTTGAACGAGTAACCGGTGGGAACCACCAGCCCGACCACCGACTTGCTGCAGCCGGCCTTCTCCATCTTTTCCATCAGCGAGGGCAGCGCCGACTCGGACGACGAAGTGCCCAGTACCAGCAGCAGCTCGGCCTTCAGGTAGCGCGCCAGCTTGAACACCGAGAAGCCGCACAGGCGGGCCACGGTACCCAGGATCACCGCCACGAACAGCAGCGAGGTCAGATAGAACGCGCCGACCAGCCACGCCAGGTTGACCAGCGACCCCAGCCCGTACTTGCCGATGGTGAAGGCGATGGCACCGAAGGCACCAATCGGGGCGGCCTTCATCAGCATGTGCACCAGTTTGAAGACCGGAGCGGTCAAGCCTTCCAGGAAGGTGAGGATGGGCTTGCCCTTCTCGCCCACCGATGCCAGCGCGATACCGAACAGCACCGCCACGAACAACACCTGCAGGATGTTGTCGCCGACGAACGGGCTCAGCAACGTCTTGGGAATGATGTCCATCGCAAAGCCGACCAGGGTCAACTCGTGCGACTTCTGCACATAGCCATTGACTGCGGTCTGGTCCAGCCCGGCGGGATCGATGTTCATCCCGGCGCCCGGCTGCACCACGTTCGCCACCACCAGACCCACCACCAGTGCCAGCGTGGAGAAGAACAAGAAGTAGATCATCGCCTTGGTAAAGACGCGGCCTACCGCACGCAGATGGGTCATGCCGGCGATGCCGGTGACGATGGTCAGGAAGATCACCGGTGCGATGATCATCTTCACCAGCTTGATGAAGGCATCGCCCAGCGGCTTGAGCGTCTCGGCGAAGGCCGGTTCGAAATGGCCGAGCAGAACGCCCAGGGTGATCGCAAGCAACACCTGGAAGTACAGCTGCCGGTAGAACGGCAGACGGACGGGGGATGCTGCAATGGCATCGGTTGAAATGTGCATGGGATACCTCGACGGCGATTCGCTTCGGCCGTGTTTTACGCGCCTGTGGCCATGCCGCCGATAGCGCATTGGTACTAGCTAATCCATTGGTATTAGGACGTTTCCGCGACCTCTCCGGATGCCCCGGCCGGCAAGCCGCGCCACGATTGGCTGCCGGCACCATCCGGCAGCGCGCAGGATGGCGCGACCTCCCACCGCCCGCAGTGGAGAATCGGCCGCAACTGCGTGACCATCGCCCGCATGCCCTTCCTCCACACCTCCCGCCGCCGTTCCAGCCTGATGCTGCTGTGCCTCGCGGCGGTGGTCATCGCGCTGCTGAGCCTGGCGGTGATGCGCCACCTGGAACGGCGCAGCCTGCTTGCCGATGCCGCGCAGGCGCGCGAGCAACTTCGCTTGCACGGCGATGCGCTGCAGGCGCTGATCGAACGCCACCGCGTATTGCCGGCAGTACTGGCGTTGGACCCAGAAATCCGTGCGGTGCTCGCCCAGACCGCTATCAGCCCGGCCGATGCCGAGCGCATCAGCCGCAAGCTGGAGCGCGTCAACGGCGCAGTGGCCACCTCCACCCTCACCGTGCTCGACCGCAACGGGCTGGCACTGGCGGCCAGCAACTGGCAGGTCGCCGGCTCCAGCAATGTGGGCAACTCCTACAACTTCCGCCCCTATTTCCAGCGCGCCATGCGCGAGGGCAGTGCCACCTTCTACGCGGAAGGCGTCACTACCTCCGTGCCCGGTTACTTCCTGTCGCAGGCCGTACGCGACGATGCCGGTCATGCCATCGGCGTGGTGGTGGTAAAGGTCGTGCTGCGGCCACTGGAAACCACCTGGGCCGAAGCGCCGGGCAGCGTGTTTGCCAGCGATGACAGCGGGGTGATCTTCCTGTCCAGCCAGACCGCATGGCGCTACCGCATGCTGCACGCACTGGACGATGTCACCCGCCGCCGGCTGGCCAACACCCGCCAGTACGGTCAGGTGCCGCGCCAGGTGCTGGAGTACCGGCTGATCGAGAACCTCGGCGGCGACGTGCGCCGCGTGCGTATGCCCGACGTGGGTGATGTCATCTGGGTATCGCGCCCACTGTCGCCGGAGGGCTGGACGCTGAATCTGCTGCGCCCAACCCGCGACAGCATCGTCGCGGCCCGCACCATGGCCGGTGCCATCACCGCCGGCCTGCTGGTGCTTGCGCTGCTCGGCTTCGTGGTGTGGCAGCGCCGTCGATTGGCGCAGTTGCGCGAGCGCAGCCGCAGGGAGCTGGAGCGGCTGGTCACGCATCATGCCCAGGAACTGCGTACCGCGCAGGACGGCCTGGTGCAGGCTGCGCACACCGCCGATTACGGTGAAAGCAGCAGCCTGCAGCACCTCCCGCAAGGGGTTTGCGTGGTGGATGCGCAACTGAACCTGGTGGCCTGGAACCGCCGCTACATCGAACTGTTCCGCTTCCCGCCGGGCTTCATCCAGGTGGGGCGGCCCATTGCCGACGTGTTCCGTTACAACGCCAAGCGCGGCCTGCTTGGGCCCGGGCCCATCGAGGAGGCCATCGAACGACGGCTCAACCATCTGCGCTCCGGCAAGCCACATATGCACGAGCGCGAACGCGGCGATGGCAGCGTCATCGAAATCCGAGGCAATCCCCTGCCCGATGGGGGCTTCGTCACCAGCTATGCCGATATCACCGCGTACAAGAATGCGGCACGTGACCTGCGTTCGCTCGCCGACACGCTCAGCAACCGCATCGACGAACGCACCCGTGACCTCGCCGAGGCCAAGCGCGAAGCCGAGGACGCCAACCGCTCCAAGACCCGCTTCGTTGCCGCCGCCGTGCATGACCTGCTGCAGCCCTTGAATGCGGCACGCATGTTCCTGTCGGTGCTGCGCGGGCGCCTGCCGGATGCTGATTCCGGCACGCGCGATATCGCCGACAACATCGACAGCGCGCTGGCCGCGCAGGACGGCATCCTCAACAGCCTGCTGGATATTTCGCGATTGGAGTCCGGCGCGCTGGAAACCCGCATCCGCGATTTTGCGCTAGACCCGCTGCTGGAAGCGCTGGCGCGTGAGTTCGGCATTCTGGCCGCCTCGCGCGGCCTGACGCTGGAACGGATCGCCACCTCGGCCGTGGTGCACAGCGACGAAGCGCTGCTGCGGCGCATCCTGCAGAACTTCCTGTCCAACGCTGTGTGCTACACGCGACGCGGCCGCATCGTGCTGGGCTGCCGCCGCGACGGCGCGCATATCCGCATTGAAGTCCATGACACCGGCCCCGGCATTCCCCGCGCGCGGCAGAAGGAAATCTTCGAAGAATTCCGTCGCCTGGACGGCGGCAGTGGCCAGGAGCGTGGCACCGGACTGGGCCTGGCCATCGTCGAGCGCATCGCCCGTCTCCTCGACCACCGCATCGGCCTGCGTTCGCGGCCGGAGCATGGCAGCGTGTTCTCGGTACGCGTTCCGTGCGGCAACCCGCTCACCCAGCAACCCATGGGCAAGCCAATCACGCCGGTTGAAGAACCCCAGGTGGATTCATTGCTGGCCGGCTGCCGGGTGTGGTGCATCGACGATGACACCCGGGTCAGCCAGGCGACGCAGCTGCTGCTGGAGCGCTGGGCCTGTCAGGTGGCGTTCGCCGGCGGCGCCGAACAGGCGTTGGCAGCTGCGACCGATGGCAATGCACCGGACCTGCTGTTGCTGGACGTGCGCCTGGGTGCCACCACCGGCCCGGAACTGCTGCCGCTGCTGGCAGAGCGCTGGCAGCGGGAACCGGTGGTGATCCTGTTCACCGCCGAGCAGGATGAAGCGCTGCGCGTACTTGCGGGCGAGCGCGGCTGGGGCTTCCTGTCCAAGCAGGCGCGCACATCGGCGTTGCGTTCGTTGATGACGCATCTTTATCAGCGGTCGCGGTGATGGCTTTTCTGGCTGAAAGCAGTTCAATACTCGCCAGGCAATCCGCTCTCACCTTCCGGCTCCAACGCCTTCACCAGCAGCGCGGCCTGGGTGCGGCTGTTGCACTCCAGCTTCTTGAGGATGGCGGTGACATGCACCTTGACGGTGTTCTCCGCCAGCCCCAGTTCGTAGGCGATCTGCTTGTTGAGCAGACCGTCGGCCACGCTCATCAGCACCCGAAATTGTTGCGGGGTCAGCCGCGCCAGCCGCGCGGCCAGGAGCGCGTCGCGTTCCGAACGGGCGGCGGCCTGCGCCGGGAAACAGGTATCGCCCGCCATCACGGCGCTGACGGCGGTACGGATGGTCTCCACCGGCGCGGACTTGGGAATGAAGCCGGCCGCACCAAACTGCTGCGCGCGGCGGATGACGCGGGGATGGTCATTGGAGGAGATCACGATGACCGGAATGTCGGGCCGCTCACCGCGCAACCATACCAGCGAAGAGAAACCGCGCGCACCCGGCATCGCCAGGTCAAGCAGGACCAGATCCACGTCCGGGTGTTCATCCAGCGCCTGGGTGAGCGCAGAGACGCTGTCCACTTCCAGGGTCTGTCCCAGACAGATGCCTTCACGCAGCGCATGCAGCACCGCTGCACGGAACAGCGGGTGGTCGTCTGCTACAAGGAGCTTGGCCAGGCCCATGACGCCAGTGTGGCACGCAGCGACGGCCTGCACCCTAGTACCAAATCGCTATTGGTGGCTGGCGGCAGGCTGATATCGTCCGGCCACTTCAACAACCCGGTACCGGAGAGAGAACGGATGCCCACCTTCCGCCAACGCAACACGCTGGCCACCTTGTTGCTGCTGGCCGCAGTACCGGTGGTGCACGCCGACGACAACGTGACCGCCACATTCAGCGGACGCCTGCATTACGACGTTGCCCGCTTCGACAACGATGACCGTGGCACCGACGAACGCGCCAACGACGACCTGCGCGCAGCATGGCTGGCGGTGTCGGGCAAGTTCTACGGCTTCGACTACAAGCTGGAAACCGAGGTGGCCGGCCAACGCCCGGTGGCGCGTGATGTCTATGTCGCCCGCAGCTTCGGCAACACCACGGTCACCGCGGGGCAGTTCAAGCAGTTCTTCACACTGGATGACCGCGGCAGCTCCAACCACATCCCGGCGGTGGAGCGCAGCTGGCTGGCACAGACCCTGGCCCCCACCTACCGCCTCGGCGTGGGTGTGAATGGATACCAGCAGGGCATGTTCTGGAGCGGCAGCGTCTACAGCCTGGAGAGCATTGATGCCTGGAAAACCAAGGGCCGTGCGGCGGGTGGCCGCGCCGGCTATGCGCCGTGGCGCGAGGCTGGCCATGTGCTGCACCTGGGCGCCGCCCTGGCCCACGAGCATTACGACAACCCCGGCGCCAACGGTGCCTCGCCGCTGCGGGTGCAGCCGCGCGTGGCCGGCTATTTCGGCGACAACAGCCGCCTGAACCTGGTGGATTTCCACAGCGGCCGTGACGTGTCGGTGGACAAGTACGGACTGGAGGTGGCTGCGGTGCACGGCGGCCTGTCACTGCAGGGCGAATACGGCGGCGCACTTTATGACGATGGCCAGCAGCGCGCGCGGGTCACGTCCGGTTATCTGCAGGCCACCTGGCTGCTCACCGGGGAAACCCGCCCATATGATGCCAAGGCCGGCCGCTTCACCCAACTCAAGCCGGCACACGACAGTGGTGCCTGGGAACTGGTAGCCCGTATCGACCACATCGAAGGCAAGCAGTGGCCGCGCGACCTGTCGGCCGACGCATGGACGGTGGGTGTGAACTGGTACGCACGCAAGCACGCACGGGTGATGCTGGATTGGACCGACACCGAGCGGCGTGACGAGGCCGCAAACAGGACGCTGGACCGCACCGGCGTACTCGCAGGCCGCATTCAATTGGATTTCTGACGACGGCCGCTTCGCGCTTCAGCTGGAAATACGCCAGCTCCAGGCCATGCGGATGCTGCATGACCACGCAGATTTGGCGGCGTACATGGACAGGGATTCCGCACAGTGGAATCCCGGCAAGTCGGGAACATGCCAGTGCTGGAATTTCCCCAGCCAACTCCCCTTGGTCTGCCCTTCCTTCGCGAGCGAACGCCGCATCAACGACGCAACCGCTCACCGCTGGAGCAAAGTGGAAACAAGCGCTGCGCGGATCTGTTCTCCCCTGCAATGCATGCAGTGGAAAACGCATTGCCGCAGCCGTACTGAGGTGGCGCAACGCCATGTGGTTTGACCAATCAGGATGCGCAACCTTCACGCGCTGTGACGGCAACGCAGCCGCAAACGCAGCGCCAGCAAAGGCGCGCCGACCAGTCCACCCAGCCGTGGCCAGAAACGTAACTGCGACTTAGTACCAAAGGGCAATGGGATGCCTGTGGAGCGACTCACTAACGTCGCGCCACTTCGCACATACGGATATGCCATGCCCCGCTCTCGATACCCGCGCACCCCTTTGCTGTTGCTCCCCCTGTTGGCGACCTGCCTCGCGCAGGCCAATGACGACGTCACGCTGAAGGCGAGCGGTCGCCTGCATTACCAATTCGCCCATTTCGACAATGATGCGCGAGGCAAACCCGAATGCCATGGCGATGATCTACGGGCGGCGTGGTTGGCCGTCTTCGGAAAGCTCCACATCGTCGACTACAAATTCGAGGCCGACTTCGCCGGGCACCGACCCGTCGCCCGCGATGCATACATAGCCCGTAGCATCGGCAACACAACGCTGCTGCTGGGGCAGTTTCAGCCCATCTCCCACCTCGACGACAGAATCAGCTCGAACCACGCGCCCACCATTGAACGCAGCTGGTTGATGCAAACCCTGCCCCCGGGCTACCGATTGGGTGTCGGTGCCACCGGTCATCGCGACGGTTGGTTCTGGGGCGCCAGCGCGTACAGCCTGGAGAGCATTGACGCGTGGAAACACAAAGGCCATGCCGCAGGCTCCCGCCTGGGCTATGCCGCCCGATATTCGCCCGGCCACGTACTGCACCTGGGCATGACCGCCGCGCGGGAGGAATACGACCACCCCGGCACCCGTGGCGCCGCGCCGCTGCGCGTACATCCGCGCACGGCCGGCTACTTCGCTGACAACAGCCGTCTCCCGTTGATCGATTTCCACAGCGGTCGCGATGTGGCGGTGACCAAGCTGGCGGTGGAATCGGCTGGCCTGCACGGTTCGTTCTCCTGGCAAGTTGAGTACGGCAACGTCTGCTACAACGACGGCCAGCAGCGCGGCGAGGCCCGGTCCGGCTATGTGCTGGGTAGCTGGGTCCTCACTGGCGAATCGCCGAGCTACGATGTCAAAGTTGGCCGCCTCGGCCCGATCAAGCCGGCGCGCAGCAGCGGCGCGTGGGAACTGGAGGTGCAGTACGATCACATCCAGGGCCGCCAATGGCCACTGCACCGGCTGCAAGGCGCCGCCGAGGCGTGGACCGTTGGCGTCAACTGGTACGCTCCGCAGTACGTCAGGCTGATGCTGGACTGGACCGACAGCCGCCGCCGCGATGCACCCGGCGGGCGAACCCTGGACCACACCGGCGTGCTCGCTGGACGGATTCAGTTCGATTTCTGACCGCTGCCCTGCCCGATTCCACGCCGGACAGCCGGGGCATGATGAGAAAATAATTTTCACGCAACCTCTCCTGTGTTACACAATAGGCCCTCATAGCTTCTGATGGCCCAACAACAGGAAGTGATTCGTGCGGGAAAATTACTTTCAATCCGAAACACTCCTTGTCGGCAAAGGCCTGCCAAGCGCAGGCCCGTGGACGCCGGCAAGCGTCGCCGCGCAGGGGGCATCCCTGCTGGATGAAGAGGTCAGCCTGCCCGTTGCCGTCCTGAGCGAGGCAGCACTCCGCCACAACCTGTCATGGATGCGCCGCTTCACTGAGGCCTACGGCTGCCAGCTGGCGCCGCACGGCAAGACCACCATGAGCCCGGCGCTGTTCCAGATGCAGCTCGATGCCGGCGCCTGGGGCATCACCCTGGCCACCGCGCCACAGACGGTGGCCGCCTACGAACACGGTGTGCGTCGTGTGCTGCTCGCCAACCAGTTGGTCGGCAAGGGCAACTTTGAATTGATTGCCAATCTACAGGCCGCCGATGCCGGCTTCTGGTTTGCCTGTGTGGTGGACAGCGCCGACAACGTCGCCGCGCTGGGCCGCCATTTCCACGCGCGCGGCCAGCAGATCAAAGTGCTGCTGGAAATCGGCGCTGCCGGTGGCCGTACCGGTGTCCGCGATGACGCGCAGGCCCACGCGGTGCTGGACGAAATCAGCCGCTGGCCCGATGCCGTTGCACTGGTCGGCGTGGAAGTCTACGAAGGCGTGGCCAAGGACGAAGCCGGCGTGCGCGCAGTGCTGCAGCGCAGTCTGGCGCAATGGCAGGCCATCCACGCCACAGGCGGCTTTGCGCAGTTGCCGGCCATTCTCACCGGTGCCGGCTCGGCCTGGTTTGATGTGGTGGCCGAAGAACTCTCACCGCTGGCAGGCAACACGGATGCGCAGGTGGTGTTGCGCCCGGGCTGCTACCTCACCCACGACGTCGGCATCTATCGGCAGGCGGCCCGGCGCATCCACGCCAGCAATCCCGTCGCACGCGAAATGGGTAGCAGCCTGCGACCGGCGCTGCGGCTGTGGGCGTATGTGCAGTCGTTGCCGGAATCCGGCAAGGCCATCATCGCGCTGGGCAAGCGCGATGCCGCGTTCGATGCCGGCTTCCCGGTACCGGCGCTGCATCACCGCCCCGGCAACGCCGTACCGGTGAATGCCCCGGCGCATTGGCAGATCAGCGCGATGATGGACCAGCACGCTTTCCTCGACGTGCGCGACGGCGATGACCTGCGCGTGGGCGACCTGCTGTGCTTCGATATCTCCCACCCCTGCCTGACCTTCGACAAGTGGCGCCACCTGTTGGTGGTTGATGACGCACACCGCGTCATCGGCGCCGTTTCCACGCAGTTCTGACCGCCGACACCCGGGGCCTGTACGCATGACCGACGGAAACCTGCTGTTGATCTACGCCGCGTTGTCGATCCTGGCGCTGATCGTGTTGATTGCCCGCTTCCGCCTCAACCCCTTCATCAGCGTCACGCTGGTTTCGGTGGGCCTTGCACTGCTGGCCGGCATGCCCGCGCCGGAGATCCTGCCGGCCTACGAACAGGGCGTGGGCAAGACCCTGGGGCACATCGCGCTGATCGTCGCGCTGGGCACCATGCTCGGCAAGATGATGGCCGAGTCGGGCGGCGCCGAGCGCATCGCGCGCACCATGATCGCCCGCTTCGGGCCGAAGAACGTGCATTGGGCAATGATGCTGATCGCCTTCTGCATCGGCCTGCCGATCTTCTTCGAAGTCGGCTTCGTGCTGCTGATTCCGATCGCGCTCAACGTCGCCCGCCGCACCGGCGTGCCGTTGTTGCTGGTAGGCCTGCCGATGGTCGCCGGCCTGTCCGTTGTCCACGGACTGGTGCCCCCCCACCCGGCGGCGATGTTGGCGGTGAGCGCGTATGGCGCCGATGTCGGGCGCACCGTGTTCTATGCGCTGATTGTCGGCCTGCCCACCGCCGCATTGGCCGGCCCGGTGTTTGCCAAGTTCGTCGCGCCGCGTGTGACGTTGCCCGCACACAACCCGATGGAAGCGGCGTTGCTGGACGACGGCCACAGCCGCATTCCCGATGACCAGCTGCCCGGCTTCGGTATCACCATCGCCACGCTGTTGTTGCCGGTGCTGCTGATGCTGCTGGGCGGCTGGGCCGACCAGATCGCCACGCCCGGCTCGCCCTTGAACCATGGCCTGCGCTTCATCGGCCACTCGGTGGTGGCGCTGCTGCTGGCCACACTGATGAGTTTCATCACCCTGGGCCTGATGCGCGGCTTCACCCGCGAGCACATCCTCAAGTTCTCGCAGGAGTGCCTGGCACCCACCGCTGCGATCACCCTGCTGGTCGGTGCCGGCGGCGGGCTCAATGGCATTCTGGTGCACACCGGCGTGGCCAGCGAAATCATCGGCCTGTCGCAGCGTTTCGAGCTTTCACCGCTGCTGATGGGCTGGACCATGGCCGCATTGATGCGCGTGGCCACCGGTTCGGCCACCGTGGCCATGACCACCGCCTCGGGCATCGTCGCACCCATCGC
Organism: Stenotrophomonas humi; assembly: GCF_001431415.1. GTDB lineage: Bacteria > Pseudomonadota > Gammaproteobacteria > Xanthomonadales > Xanthomonadaceae > Stenotrophomonas > Stenotrophomonas humi. The sequence continues at coordinate 186,655 of NZ_LDJI01000012.1, forward strand.
CGCGGCCATGGGCTACGCCCACCCGGAGCTGCTGGTGCTGGCCACAGGTGCCGGTTCAGTGGTGCTGTCGCACGTCAACGACGGCGGCTTCTGGCTGGTCAAGGAATACTTCAACATGAGCGTGGCCCAGACCTTCAAGACCTGGACCGTGCTTGAAACCCTCATCTCCGTCATCGCCCTGTCGTTGGTGATGGCCCTCTCGACGGTGATTTGAACCATGTCCCAGAACACGTTCGATATCGTCTACGAACTGCGGCAGCGCCGGCACGAGTTCAGCCCGGTGGAAGCACGCATTGCCGCGGCCATCCTTGCCGACGTGGACGCCGCTGCACAGTACGGCGTCAGTGAACTGGCCGAACGCGCCGAAGTCAGCGCCGCCGCCATCTCGCGGTTTGCCAAGGCGTTGGGCTGCGAGCACGTGCGCGAACTGCGCGCGCGTCTGGCGTCTGCCAGTGCGGTCGGCAAGCGTTTCCTTGAGCAGCAGAACGCACCGCCGGTTTCCGCGCTGTATGCGCAGATCTGCGATGACATCCAGGAAAGCCTGCGCCACAACATCGCCAACCTGAAGGAAGACGTGGTGCAGGGCCTGGCCGATGCATTGTGCAGCGCGCGGATGATCCACATCTTCGGCCTGGGCGGGTGCTCGACCGTGTTCGCGCAGGAAATGCAAAGCCGGCTGGTACGTTTTGGTCGACCGGTGGCGGCCTGCAGCGACGCGCTGATGATGAAGATCATCGCCGCCACGCTCGGCCCGGACGACCTGGTGCTCGCATTGTCGGTCAGCGGCATCACCCCGGAGATCGTCTCGGCGGTGGACATCGCCCGCACCTATGGTGCGCGTGTCGGCGCCATCACCCAGGCCAATACCGAACTGTCCGAGCGCAGCGACTGGCTGTTGCCGATCCAGATCGAGGAAACCGATTTCGTGTTCAAGCCCTCGGCGTCGCGCTACGCGATGATGCTCGCCATCGACGTGCTGGCCACCACCACCGCGCTCAACGGCGCCAATGCCAACCACGAGCACCTGCGCCGCATCAAGCTGGCCCTGGACCGCCACCGTGGCGGCGACTCGCGCCTGCCGCTGGGTGATTGATCAATGCATGACGTTCTGATCCGCGACGCCCTGATTCTCGATGGCAGCGACCAGCCGGGCGTGCTCGGCAATGTCGCCATCCGCGATGGCCGCATCGTCGCCATTGGCCAGTGCGACGGCGACGCCGCGCAGGTCATCGATGCCCGCGGCCTGGCACTGGCACCGGGCTTCATCGATGTGCATACGCATGACGACCTGGAAGTGATCCGCAATCCGGACATGGCCAGCAAGTTGTCGCAGGGCGTGACCACCGTGGTGGTCGGCAACTGCGGAATCAGTGCCAGCCCGGTACGCATCCGCAATGCCGTACCGGACCCGATGAACCTGCTCGGCGACGCCAGCGACTTCCGCTATCCCGACTTCGCCAGTTATCGGGACGCGGTACAGCGCGCGCGACCGGCGGTAAACGTTGCCGCACTGGTCGGCCATACCGCGCTGCGGCAGAACCACATGGACCGGCTCGACCGCACCGCCACGGCGGACGAGATCATCGCCATGCGCACGCAGCTGCGCCACAGTCTGGCACAGGGCGCGCTGGGCCTGAGCAGCGGCCTGGCCTATGCATCGGCCTACAGCGCGGCTGCGTCCGAAGTGAGCGAGCTCGCGCTGGAGCTGCCCCAGGGCGGCCTGTATGCCACGCACCTGCGCGATGAATTCGCCGGCATCCTCGAGGCGATGGAAGAAGCGTTCGACGCCGCACGCGCCCCGCAGGCCAGCGTGCGCGTATCGCACCTCAAATGCGCCGGCATCGACAACTGGGGCCGCAGCCGCGAAGTGCTCGACTACCTGCAGACCACCTCCAGTGATCAGGACGTGGCCTGTGATTGCTACCCGTATGCCGCCAGCGCCTCGACCCTGGACCTGAAACAGGTCACCGATGCCTACGACATCCTGATCACCTGGTCCGAATCCGAGCCGGCACAGGGTGGCCGTCTGCTGGCGGATATCGCCGCCGACTGGAACCTGCCACTGATGGACGCCGCCATCCGCCTGCAACCGGCTGGTGCGGTGTATCACTGCATGGACGAGGCCGATGTGCGCAGCATCCTCAGTCATCCGCTGACGATGATCGGCTCCGACGGCCTGCCGCGCGATCCCCGCCCGCATCCGCGCCTGTGGGGCACCTTCCCACGCGTGCTCGGCCACTATGCCCGTGACGAACAGTTGTTCCCACTGCATACCGCCGTGCACAAGATGACCGGCCTGCCCGCCTCGCGCTTTTCGATGGGTGCACGCGGCCATATCCGCGAGGGCTGGTGCGCGGACCTGGTGCTGTTCGATCCCGCGCGCGTACGTGATACCGCCAGTTTCCACGACCCGATCCGCGCTGCCGAAGGCATTGAGGCGGTCTGGGTGAACGGCCGGCTCGCCTATGACGGCCGCAACGTCATCGCCCACCCGGGGCGTTTCATCACGCCAGAAGCATCACCGGCGATCTGAATCTCCATCCGGCAACAACATCGAGGAACATCCATGAGTGACATCAAACGCTACGGCGCTGAAGGTGGCGTTGGCCAGGGCAAGCAGCACATGCCGTTCTCGCGCGCGGTCGAAGCCGATGGCTGGCTGTATGTGTCCGGCCAGGTCCCCATGCGCGATGGCGAGCTGGTGGCAGGCACCGTCACCGAGCAATCGCATGTGGTCATCGGCAACGTGCTGGCGATCCTGGAAGAAGCCGGCTATGGCGCCGAGCACGTGGTCCGCTGCGGCGTATGGCTGGATGACGCACGTGACTTCTATGCTTTCAATGGCGTGTTCAAGCACTACTTCGGCGAGAACCCGCCGGCCCGCGCCTGTGTCGAGAGCCGCATGGTGGTGGATTGCAAGGTGGAAGTGGACTGCATCGCCTACAAGCGCCCGCAGCGCGATTGAGTGACGTCGAGGCGGGGTTGCAGGCAGTAGACCCAAAACCGCCCTCCCCAGCTCAACCCTCCCCTTCGCTGACGCGAAAGGGAGGGAGCAGAAGCGGCCTGCGCTACAAGCTGGCGTAAACACCTGCATCCGCAAAGTGCAGGCAGCAAACCCTGCTGGCGGGCTCCCAAGTCCCACCAAAACAGCGTATTCAGCTGCATCGAAACCCGTGTTGAATCCGGTTCCGGCGCCAGCCTCCACCGCACAACGACCACAGCCCGCTATTGATATTGTCCCCTGAGCCGGACAAAGTCCGTGTCCCGCTGGTTGAGGTACCCGCTCCATGATCCAACTTGATGCCGTGCAGACGGTGGCCTTCGCCGGCCTGACCCTGTTCGCTGGCTACGCCTTGTGTCGTGCCATTCCCGTTTTCCGCCGCTACAACCTGCCGGAACCCGTCGTGGGTGGCCTGCTGGTCGCACTGGCCGTGTGGTGGGCACATGGCCAGCAGGTGACCCTGTTCGAGCTGGACACCACGCTCAAGACACCTTTGATGGTGGCCTTCTTCACCACCTTGGGCATCAATGCCAGCGTTCGGTTGCTGCGTGTCAGCGGTAAGCAGGTGATGCTGTTCCTGCTGATCGCCAGCGTGTTCGCGGTGTTGCAGAACCTGATCGGCATCAGCGTGGCCAAGCTGTTTGGCCTGAATCCGATGTTCGGCGTGCTGGCCGGCTCGGCCACGCTCACCGGCGGCCCGGCCACCGGCCTGGCGTTTGCACCGCACTTCGAAGCAGCCGGACTGGTCGGCGCCGAAAGCCTGGCAGTGACCGCGGCAATGGCCGGCATCATCTGCGGCGGCCTGGTCGGCGGCCCGGTGATCACGGTGTTGATGCAGCGCTTCAAGGTGCAGCACCCCAACAAGAAGGTCACCGAAGCCGAGCAGCTTGCCGAAGAATCGGTGGTCGTGCGCTACCCCAGCGAGTCGGCGCGCGAGTTTGATGCGCTCAAGAGCATCGTCGTGCTGCTGATGGCAATGTGGCTGGGCGTGTGGGTCGGCAAGGGCTTCGAGGGCATTGGCCTGACCCTGCCCACCTACATCGGCGCAATGCTGGTCGGCGCGGTGATCCGCAACATTGACGACTACACCGGCTGGATCAAGCTGTCGGTGCCAACCACCGATCTGATCGGCAACATCTGCCTGGCGTTGTTCCTGGCCATCGCACTGATGGACCTCAAACTCTGGGAACTGGCCGGCATGGGCCTGCCGTTGCTGGTCAACCTGATCATCCAGGTGTCGGTGGTGGCGCTGTTCGCGGTGCCGATCTACTGGCTGATGGGCCGTGATTACGACGCAGCAGTGATGGGCGGCGGCTTCATCGGCTTCATGCTCGGCACCACTGCCAATGCAATGGCGGTGATGCGTCGCCTGGCACAGCGTTATGGGCCGGCGCCGCGTGCGTTCCTGGTGGCACCGTTGGTGGGCGCGTTCTTCATCGACTTCATCAACGCGCTGATCATCACCGGCTTCCTCAACTTCTGGCCACACTGAGGGCCGGTTCCGTGCGCTGCACCCGCACCAAGTGCGCGGGTCAGCGCGACAATGGGCGATATCGCTCGCTCTGTGTTGTCTGCCCATGACTTCTCCCGCTGCAGCTCCCGTTTCCACCGGCCATGACCTGATCATCATCGGCGCCGGTGTGGTTGGTCTGGCCAGCGCCTATGCCGCCGCCCGGCGCGGTTGCTCGGTGCTGTTGGTGGACCGCAATGCCGGCCCGGCGCTGGGTACATCCTTCGCCAATGGTGCGCAGCTCAGCTATGCCTATACCGATGCGATGGCCGGCCCCGCGACGTGGGGCCAGCTGCCGGAGATGGCATTCGGGCGCAATGGGCCGTTCCGCACGCGCTGGTCGGCCAGCCCGGACTTCATGCGCTGGGGGTTGGCGTTCCTGCGCCAGGCCAATGCCAGCGGCCTGAAGACCAACACCCTGGCCACCCTGGAACTGGCGCAGGAATCACGCCAGGCAATGCAGGCATTGCTGCAGCAGCATCCCATCGATTTCGACCACGTCATCTCCGGCAAGCTGCACCTGTACCCCACGCAGGAAGGCGTGCGCGGTGCCGAGGCGATGATCGCGCTCAAGCGTCCGTACGGCGTACAGCAACGCCTGGTGGATGCCGCCGAAGCAGTGGCCATCGAGCCGGCGCTGGCCGGTGCGCCGTGGTTGGCCGGTGCGGTGTATTCGCCCGAGGAAGAAGCCGGCGATCCCTACCGCTTCAGCCAGGGATTGCTGGAGGTACTGCAACGGCAGCATGGCGTGCAGGCCGACTTCGATTTCGACACGCAATCGCTGCAACGCAGGAACGGACAATGGCTGCTGCAGGCGCGCGATGGCCGTCGTGTGCAGGCACCGCGCGTGCTGGTCTGCGCCGGTATCGACAGCGCCGCGCTGCTGCGCCCGCTGCGCATGCGCATGCCATTGATGGCGATTAAGGGCTACTCGTTCACCGCGCCACTGGGCGCCAACGCGCCGCATGTCAGCATCACCGACACCAAGCGCAAGCTGGTGTTCTGCCGCCTGGGCGACAGCATCCGCGTGGCCGGGCTGGCCGATCTCAATGACTGGAACCCCGCGCCCGAACCTGAGCGGCTGGCGCAACTGATCGCGATGGCACGCGCCTCATTGCCCGAGGCGGCCGATTACGACCGTATCCAGAGCAGCTGGGCCGGGTTGCGCCCAGTGACGCCATGGTCGTCACCGATCATCCGCGACCTGGGCGACGGGCTGTGCTGCAACATCGGCCACGGCATGCTCGGCTGGACCCTGGCGATGGGCAGCGGCGAACGCGCCATCACCGGGTTGCTCGGCACGCCCTGAGCCGCGCCTTACATCTCGCCGATCTGGTCCATGCGGATGCGGTTGGCAAACAACGAAAACGCCAAGGCACCGGCCAGCCCGTTGGCGCGGTTGAGCCAATGCGGCAACCAGCGCGGCGGCGCCAGTACGCCGGCTTCAAACAACGGTGCCAGCGACTGTGCGTCGTGCAGGGTCATCTTGCCGGCGAACAGCCAACGACAGTTGCGCAGCTTGTCCTCACGCAGCATCTGCCGGAAGAAGGTGTGCACCGACACCATGCCGCGCAGGTACACCGTGTCCTTGGTGAACGCCGAACCGCCCGTGGTCGGCACGCCACGGAACACCCGCTGCGCCGACGAGAAGCTTTCCTCTGCCGTCTGCCCTGCGTCGCGGAAGTAATCGAACACCTCGATGAAATCCGCTCCCTCGCGCGCCATCGCAATCGCCTCGATACGCAGGCTGATGCGCTTGAGCCGCTGGATGTCGATGCTGCCGGTGATCTGTTCGGCAAACGTCGCCAGACCTTCCTGGGTGGCGGTAATGCGTGGCGAGGACAGCCCGAGGCTCGGCAGCACCACCTGGTCACGCCCATTGAGCGCGGTAAGCGAATGCACCAGTGCTTCGTGGTGGAACAGCTGCGCACGGTCGTAGGCACTGAAGCACGCACTGGTACGCAGGCGGATGCGGGTGGCGCCAGCGGCAGCCTTGGCGATCAGATCGGCATCGAGCTCCACGGTGATGATGCGGGCGTCGAAGAAGTCGTCCAGATCCGACTGCAGCTGCAGTTGCAGCGCGGTAGCCGATACCGGCACGGTTTCTTCCGGCGCCAGCAGTTCGTGGTCCAGCTCCTGCGCGATCTGGATGAAGTGGCGCGCGGCCTCGCGCGTGGTCGGGCCATTGCCCGGCATCGGCTGCTCGGGCACACCGAACAACTGGCTGGAATAGTGGTCCACCGCCGGCGTGCCCAGCACTTCCAGCAGGCTTGCGGCCAGATCCCAGCTGCGTACCGAATCGCGCAGATACGCGCCGAGCGGGTGGGTTTCATCGACGGCGTTGTCGATGGCCGCCAGCTCACGCCGCGCCTCGCTGAAATCCTGCTTCGGGTAAGCCACCTGCGGCAGCAACGGCTTGCCGCGCGCCACGCTCTGCAGGAACGGCGCCTGATGCGACGCCGGCCAGCTGGTCAACGTGAGCAGGCGGATACCGCGTACCGCCGCCACCAGACGCGCATCGAGTGCGGCGTGATGGGAAATGTCGGGGTCGTGGTGGTCCATGCCATCTCCGCGTGAGGGGCGAGCCTGAGCCGGATTACGACTGCCAGCCCAACGTGATTCGAAGCCAACACCAAATGCCAGAAGCCTGCCCTCATCCGCCCCTTCGGGGCACCTTCTCCCGCGTGCGGGAGAAGGAAGCAATCACAGCCTTCTCCAACGCTTCAACGGCGCTTGCCCTTCCCTATCGGCCGCCATTGCGCGCCGCGCCCGGTGCTCTTGCGCTCGGTAGCCTGCTCGGCCTGCCGCTGCGCGAGTTTGGCGGCGGCGTTGGCCACTTCTTCGCGCAGCTTGAGATAGTTCTGCAAGCGGCTTTCATCGATATCGCCACGCTCGATGGCCTCCTGCACCGCGCAGCCCGGCTCCTGCTGGTGTGCACAGTTGCGGAACCGGCATTGCAGGGTCAGCGCCTCGATGTCGGCAAAACCCCCTTCGGCCAGGGTTTCCTCGCCGGTCGGCTTCAACTCTCGCATGCCGGGTGTGTCGATCAGGCAGGCACCGGTCGGCAGCGACATCAGCGCGCGGTAGGTGGTGGTGTGACGGCCACGCGAATCATTCACGCGCACAGTGTTGGTCTTCATGCGCTCATGGCCCAGCAGCGTATTGGTGAGCGTGGATTTGCCGGCGCCGGACGAGCCCACCAGCACGATGGTGTGCCCTGGCTGCAGCCACGGCATCAACGCCGCCACGCTGGCCGGGTCCTTGCCGTTGATCGCCAGCAGCGGAATCTGCTGCGCGGCCAGGTCTTCCAGCACGGCAAGCGCGTCTTCGCTGTACTCGGTCTGGTCGGCCTTGGTCAGCACCACCACCGGTGCGGCACCACCGCCACCGACCAGCAGCAGGTAGCGTTCGATGCGGCGTGGATTGAAGTCGGCATCCAGCCCGCAGACGATGAATACCGTGTCGATATTGGCCGCGATCACCTGCTGGTGGTAATGCTCACCGGCCGCGCCGCGCTTGATCGAGGTGCGCCGTGGCAGCAACGCGACGATGCGGATGCCATCGAGCAGCACCCAGTCACCCACCGCTGCGCGCTCATGGCTGGGAAAGCGCGGGCGCTGCCATTCCGGCGGCGACTCGGTCTTCATGCTGGCCTCGGGCGCATCGGCCACCACATAGCCGGAGCGGTGCTGTTCGATCACGCGTGCCGGACGCGCCTGCGGATGGGCGGCAAACATCGCCTGCCAGGCCGGGTCCTCGGGGGCGCCGGGCCAGGGCCAGCCGATGTAACGGAGCGCGTTGAAATCGATGGGATCAGTCATCCGGCAATTCTACCGGGGTGGGCTTGAGGAAACGCCGGGGCAGTGGAATGGGATTGGGGCAACGGCAAAGACCCCCTCCCCTTCACCGTTGGTGAAACCAGGGTCTGTGCCTCTGCTTCGCGGCCCCCTCCTTTGCGCGCTGCGCAGGGGAGGGTTCGCGAGCACTGCTTTTGTTCGAATATCCCCATTGGTTGGCATTGGAACCGTCGCCCCGCAGCGCAACAATTCAGCTAACATGCGGCTTCCATGCCCATGACGGCCCTGTCGAAATGTCAACCCCCTCCAAACCGCTCGTCACCCGTGAACGTCTGTCCGAAGTGCGCTACGAAATCCGTGGTGAACTTGCCCGACGAGCCCGCGAGTTGGAGGCCCAGGGCCGCAAGCTGATCAAACTCAACATCGGCAATCCCGGCGCCTTTGGTTTCCGTGCACCGGAACACCTGCAGCGCGCCATCGCCGATGACATGGGCCGCACCGATCCCTACACCCACCAGCAGGGCCTGCCGGTCGCGCGTGAAGCCATCGCCGCCGCCTATGCCCGCCGTGGGGTGCCCGATGCCGTGGCCGACCGTGTATTCCTCGGCAACGGCGTGTCCGAGTTGATCGACCTGTCGCTGCGGGCGCTGCTCAATCCGGGCGACGAAGTGCTGGTCCCCTCGCCCGATTACCCGCTGTGGTCGGCGGCCACCATCCTCAATGACGGCCGCCCGGTCTATTACCGCTGCCGCCCGGAGAACGGGTTCCTGCCCGATCCGGTGGAGATGGAGACGCTGGTGTCCTCGCGCACCCGCGCCATCGTGCTGATCAACCCCAACAACCCGGCCGGCGCCAGCTACCCGCGCGAGCTGCTGGAAAAAATCGTCGCCATTGCCCGCAAGCACAACCTGCTGCTGCTGGTGGACGAGATCTACGACCAGATCCTCTACGACGGCGCGCAGTTCCAGCCGGTTGCACCACTGGCCGGCGATCACCCGTGCCTGACCTTCAGCGGCCTGAGCAAGGTGCACCGCGCCTGTGGTTGGCGTGTGGGCTGGATGCTGCTGTCCGGTGCCAGTGAGCGTCTGGGTGAATTCCGCGCCGCGCTGGACCTGCTCAGCGCCCTGCGCCTGTGTGCCAACGTGCCGGGCCAGTACGCCATCGAAGCCGCTGTCAGCGGCCCGGATACGATCAGCCCACTGTGCTCACCCGGCGGTCGTCTGTATGAAACCCGCCGCGCGGTGATCGAGGCCTGCGAAGCCAGCGAGCACCTGTCGCTGGTGGTGCCGTCCGGTGCGCTGTACGCCTTCCCGGCAGTGATCGGGCCGGCCGCGCAGGGGTTTGACGACCACGATTTCGCGCTGCAGCTGATGGAGGAAGAAGGCGTGCTGGTGGTACCGGGCTCCAGCTTCAACGTGCCCTACCGCAACCACTTCCGCGTGACCCTGCTGCCGGAAGCCAGCGTGATGCGCGAGGTGTTCGGCCGCATCGACAAGCTGCTGGCCCGGCGTGCCGAGGCGGTGACCAAGGTGGTACCGCTGAAGTCGCGTCGAGCCTGACCGCGCAATGGACCCTATCCTCAGCGCAACCTCCTCACGCTACCTGGCGCTGGGCGACTCCTACACCATCGGTGAAGGCGTGCCGGCGTCCGGCACCTGGCCCTACCAGCTGGCCGCCGCCCTGCGCGCGCAGGGCATCGACCTGGATGATCCGCAGGTCATCGCCACCACCGGCTGGACCACCGACGAGCTGGCTGCCGCCATCGACGAGGCCGCGCCGCAGGGCCCGTTCGCCCTGGTCAGCCTGCTGATCGGCGTCAACAACCAGTACCGTGGCCGCCCGCTGGCCGAGTACCGGCAACAGTTCGAACAGCTGCTGCAGCGCGCGATCGCGTTGGCCGGCGAGCACCCCGGCCATGTGCTGGTGCTGTCCACGCCGGACTGGGGCTTCACGCCCTACGCCCAGGCACACGACCGCGACGCCGCACAGGTGGCCCGCGAGATCGACGACTTCAACGCAGCCGCCCGTGCCTGCTGTGGCGACTACGGTGTGGCCTTTGTCGATATCACCCCGACCAGCCGCGAGGATGGCGCCAACCCGGCGATGCTGGTCGAAGACGGCCTGCATCCCTCGGCGTTGATGTACCAGCGCTGGACGGAGCAGGCACTGCCGGTGGCGGTGCAGCTGCTGCAGACGCCAGCAGACGGGTGAACAGCCCCGCCCGGCATCCGGCCATGGCAGCGGAGCAGGCGCGTGCCATCGCCCGCGCCTTCGCCCCGCAACGGCCCTGGGGGCACCGCGGCGACTACTACTACGCCTTGTTCAAACTGCGCAGCGATCCGCTCTACCCGGGCGTACTGGATGCCCTGCGCGGCAGCAGCGCGCCCCTGCTCGACATGGGCTGTGGGCTGGGCCTGCTGGCGCATGCACTACGCCGCGATGGCCAGTTGATGCCTTACCGGGGCGTGGACAACGATGGTTCCAAGATCCAGCGCGCGCGCATCGCCGCGCAGCGCGCACCGTTGGCAGAGACCCGTTTCGAACACGTCGACCTGCTCGCCACAGTGCCTGAGCACCACGGCAACGTGACCCTTCTTGACGTGCTGCAGTACCTGCCCGCCGCTGTCCAACCGGTCCTGCTGCAGCGCGCGGCCGGCATGCTGGGCGTGCACGGGCGGCTGGTGATCCGCATGGCCGAGGCTGACCACAGCCGCCGCGGCGTGATGTCGCGGCTGACCGACCGGGCCGCCAACCTGATCGGCTGGATGCGTTCACGCCCGCGTGACTACCTGGACGTGGCCACGGTACAGGCACAACTGCAGCAGGCCGGGCTGTCGGTCAGCACCCGCCCGCTGTACGGCAACACCCCATTCAACAACTGGCTGCTGGTCGCGCGGCGCGATTGAGCCCCGACTCAGCCGTTTGCACTGATAATTGCGCCATTCCCTTTCCGCCGACCGCCCTGGCCGGCACATCAACGAGATTCCCGTGAGAAAAACCTACCGCCTCGACATCGAAGGCAAGCACCCCGACCGCCTGCTGGAAGCCAGCAAGCACGACATCCGCAAGTACATCAAGCGCGAACGCGGCAAGGCACTGCCGGCCGGCGCCGATTTCTGGGATTTCGACAGCAAGGTCGGCGTGGACGAAGCCACCGCGCAGCCGGTGGTGTTCGCCGAACTGACCCGCGCCGTGGATGCACTGGTCACCGCCGGCAACAAGCAGTTCTTCGTCGAAGTGCTGCGCAAGCCCGGCAAGCGCACCCCGCGCCCGGTCAATGCACCGGAAGCTGCGACCGCATCGGAAAGCGACTTCGAAGATTGATCTGGAGCGGCAACGCGGGAGACCGGGATGCAATCCCGGCAATCGACCGTGCCGCCGCCCCGACAGAAAAAACCCGCAGAGTGCGGGTTTTTTTGTTTGAGGCCCCCGCGCTGAGGGAAGGTAGTGCACAGCCATGTTCAGCAAGAAACGCGCCGGCAAAGCCCCGCGGCCCGTCGCGCCGCGTTACCGGCAACCGTGCCGCGCAGGAACCAGCGCACGTTCAATCTGCCGTGTTTGCTGCCGTGTTTGCCGCCGCGGCTGCTCGCAGGCGATCTTTCTTGCTCGGCCTGCGGCCCTTGATGCCGCCGTTGTCATCGGCCACCCGCAACGTGGCAGGTGCGGTTTCCCGAGGCTCGAAGCCAGCCAGTTCCTCGACCACCACATCCAGCGCATTGCGTTTGCAGATCAAGCGCCAATGCGCCAGCGAAGCCGCATCAACCAAGCTCACGGCCAGGCCTTTCTCACCGGCACGGCCAGTCCGTCCGATGCGGTGCAGGTAGTCATCCGACGAACGCGGCAATTCGTAATTGACCACCACCGGCAAACGCGCGATGTCGATGCCGCGCGCGGCCAGATCGGTCGCCACCAGCACCTGCAGTTCGCCGTCCTTGAACGCCTGCAGCATGCGCATGCGCCGCCCCTGCGACAGATCGCCGTGCAGTGCCTGCGCGTTCACATCGGCGGTGCGCAGATGGCTGGCCAGGCGGTCGCTGTCACGACGGCTGCCGACGAATACCAGCACCTGCGTCCAGCGTGGATCTTCCAGCAACGACAGCAGCAACGCGGTGCGGCGATCAGCGTCGACGCGAAACGCCCGCTGCTCGATGTCCGGCTGCGCCTGTTCGCCCACTTCCACCCGCTGCGGCTGCTGCAGGCCCGCATCAGCCAGCGCAGCGATATCCGGTGGGTACGTTGCCGAGAACAACAGCGTCTGCCGGCGCACCGGCAACTCGGCCAGCACCTGCCGCAGCTCATCGCCAAAGCCCATATCCAGCAGACGGTCGGCTTCATCCAGCACCAGCAGCTGCACCTGCTGCAACGACAGCGCGTTGTGCGCCAGCAGGTCCAGCAAACGCCCGGGGGTGGCCACCACCACATCGGCGCCACCGCGCAGCGACATCATCTGCGGATTGATCGACACCCCACCCACCGCGCACACCACACGCGGTTGGCGCTCAAGGTGCCGACCCAACGTGGTGAAGACATCGGCCACCTGCTGTGCCAGTTCGCGGGTAGGCACCAGCACCAGTTGCGCCAACACACGCGGCTTGCGCGGTGGCGTCAGCACGAAACGCTGCAGCGCCGGCAGCACATAAGCGGCGGTCTTGCCCGAGCCGGTCGGTGCCAGCGCCACCAGGTCACGGCCCTGCACGATCAACGGAATCGCCTGCTGCTGGATCGGCGTCGGTTGTGCATACCCGGCCTGCTGCAACGCGTCCTGCAGCGCCGGCAGCACATGGGGGGACAGACCGAGTCGGGAAAAAGGCATGGGGCGGTGATCCGGGGGACGGCGGGAACGGGACGCGAGTCTACGCCGTTCCCTGTGGCAGGCGTGCCTGCAGACCCTTGGCCCGCAGTTGCTGCAGGACGCCTTCGATGATGGCCAGGTTGTGGCCATGGGCCGCACCCTCATGCAGCAGCACGATCGCACCGGGCCCCAGGTTGCGGGCAATACGCTGCACCACCCGTTGTGGCTCGCAACCAACACCATCGAAACCGCGTGCGCTCCAGCCCACCCGGGTCAGCTGATGGCGCTTGAGCGCGGCCGCGACAAACGGATTGGTCATGCCGACCACCGAGCGATACCAGCGCGGCGGCGTGCCCGCGATATCGGCCAGCACCTGCTGGCAGGCAGTGATTTCACGCGCCATCTCCCCCGGCCCCAGCGCCCAGAAGCGGGCCTGTGGATGCGATTGGCTGTGGTTGGCCACCCCGTGCCCACGCCGCAGCACCTCGCGCACCAGCTCCGGGCGCGCGGCGGCACGCTCGCCGACCATGAAGAAGGTGGCCTTGGCACCGTACCTGTCCAGCAGATCCAGCACGGCCGGGGTTTCCTCCGACGGACCGTCATCGATGGTCAGCCACACCGCCGCACCGGGCACGCGGCTGAGAACCGGCGCATAGAAGCGGCTGTTGGGCAGGAATACCGGCACCACGAACAACGCATGGCTGGCCAGCAGCGCGACCAGCCCCCAAGCCCAGCCCAACTGCCACCAGACCAGCACCACCAGCAGTTGTGAAGCAACCAACCAGGGCACCCAACGCCACGGACGGGCGGGAATGCGATGCAGAGTTTGCGTGACAGTCATGCCCCATGATGCCACGCAGCGTAGAATCGCCCTTTGTCCCAGACCACTTCCACGAGTACATGATGTCCCTGGATCCCGCCCTGCGCGCGCGCATTGAAACCCTCCTCGGCGCCGACCGCGTCGTCCTGTTCATGAAGGGCCAGCCGACCATGCCGCAGTGCGGTTTTTCGGCCAAGGCTGTCGGTGCACTGCAGGATCTGGGCGTTGAGTTCGCCCACGTCAACGTGCTGGCCGACCAGGAAATCCGCGAAGGCATCAAGGCCTACGGCGACTGGCCGACCATTCCGCAGCTGTACGTGGACGGTGAATTGATCGGCGGCAGCGACATCATCCTGCAGATGGCCAGCAGCGGTGAGCTGAGCAGCCTGCTCGGCCTGGCCGCCCCGGACCGTACCCCGCCGACCATCACCGTCACCCCGGCGGCAGTGGAAATGCTCAAGGGCGCGCTGGCCGACTCCCCCGGCGCCGCGCTGCAGCTGAGCATCGATGCCCGCTTCCAGCCGAACTTCCAGCTGGCCCCGCTCGACGCCAACGCCATCGCCGCTGAGTCCAACGGCCTGCGCGTTCAGTTCGACGCCGCCAGCGCACGTCGCGCCGAAGGCATCACCATTGACTGGGTGGACGACATCCGTGGCCAGGGCCTGGCCATCAACAACCCCAATGCACCCAAGCCGGTGCAGGCGCTGGACGTTCGCAGTGCCGATGACCAGTTGCGCGCGGGCAGCCTCACCCTGGTGGACGTGCGCCCGGCCGACGAGCGCGCCATCGCCGCGATCAACGCCCCGTTCGAAACCTTCGACGGCGACAACCGCGCCAAGCTCGAAGCACTGCCCAAGGACACCGCGCTGGCATTCCTGTGCCACCGTGGCGGCCGCAGCGCCCAGGCAGCCGAGCAGTTCCTGGCATTGGGCTTCACCAATGTGTTCAACGTCACCGGCGGCATCGATGCCTGGTCGGAAGAAGTCGACAACAGCGTGCCGAAGTACTGATCGAGCGTGCCATCGCTGCAACGAAAAACGCCGGCAATGCCGGCGTTTTTTGTTGGCGCCAATGCCCACCGGTGATGACTCAACCGGCGAAGCCACCTTCGGCCAGGAAGTGCAGTTCATCCGGTGTCGGAATCCGGCCCAGCACCGCGTTGCGGTGCGGGAAGCGCCCGAAGCGGCGGATGATGTCGCGGTGCAGTTCGGCGAACTTGAGGTATTCCAGGTCGCCCAGCACCTCGAACATGGCGACCGAGCGGTCCTGATCCTGCGGATCCTCGGAATGCTCGAACGGCAGGTAGATGAAGGCACGCAGCTGCGGGGTCAGTTCCCGGTCCAGGCCTTCCTCGATGGTGCGCATGGCGTAGTGCCGGGCCAGCCCGTCGGTAGCGTAAGAGTGTGCGGTGCCACGGAAGCAGTTGCGCGGGAACTGGTCCAGCAGCACCTGCAGCGCCAGTGCGCCATCGGCCGACTGCAACCAGTCCTCGCAGCCGCGCCGTGCGGCCAGCCAATGCAGGCCTTCAAAGCGCTGGCGGAACTCAGCATCGAAGGCGTCATCGCGCGAGAACCAGCGCTTTGGCCCTGCGGTGCGCCAGAAGTCCACCACCCGTTCTACCGTTTCCATTGCTGCATCCCCGCCTCACTGCCTGTCTTCAGGCAGCAACATCCCCTGCCAATCCCGTCGCAACACGGCCATTGGCACTGGTTGCTTGGGCGCTAGCTTAATGGGCCGCACAGCGCGTGGATATGAGTCGGACGTGAAATAGGACACATCCCAAGTGCGACCCGGCCCACGAACTCCGCCCCAGCCCCGCGTTTTGCGATAGGGTTTCGCCCCAGACAACATCGGATCAGGAGAGGGCTCCGTATGCGGATTGGAATCGTGGTGGACTCGGCATGCGACCTGCCGATGAACTACCTGCACCAGAACAACATCGTGCTGCTGCCCATTGCCGTGCGTATCGGCCAGACCGTGCTGCCCGACCAACGGGACGAAGCCGCCACGCTGGCCTTCCTGCAGGGCCCGCTCAGCGACCAGGGCGCCGAGGCCGAGACCATTCCCTACACCGCCGAGCAGATCCGCGACCTGTTCCTGAAACAGCTGGTCACCGACTTCGACCAGGTGTTCTGCCTGACCATCACCCGCACCCGCAGCCCGCTGTATGACAACGCGGTGCAGGCCGGCTACAGCATCCTCAACGAATACAAGCCGATCCGGCAGGCCGCCGGCTTCAACTCGCCCTTCAGCCTGCGCGTGATCGACACCCAGAACCTGTTCGCCGCCCAGGCGGTGAGCGCGGTCGAGGCGGTGCGCATGCGCGATTCCGGCGCCACCGTGCAGCAGATGCGCGAGCGGCTGGAGCAGGTGGCCGGCAACGTGCACGGCTACATGGTCACCCGCGACCTGTACTACATGCGCGCACGCGCCCGGCACAAGGGTGACCGCAGCGTCGGCCTGTTCAGCGCCGCACTGGGCAGCGCACTTGACATCAAACCGGTGCTGCACGGCTACCGTGGCGAGACCGCGCCGGTGGCCAAGATCAAGGGCTTCGACAATGCCGTGCAGACCCTGTTCGACTTCGTCGGCAAGCGCGTCAGCCATGGCCTGATGACGCCGGTGGTGTGCGTCAGCTACGGCGGCCCGCTGGACGAACTGCGCGCCCTGCCCGGCTACGCGCAGCTGCGCACCACCTGTGATGCCCATGGCGTGGCGCTGATGGAAGCGGTGATGAGCCTGACCGGCATGGTCAACGTCGGCAAGGGCGCGGTGACCATTGGTTTTGCCGACGAACTCCATACCTTTGGTTGAAGCGGCGCCGGTTTCCACGATTTCGCAACGCCCGCAGCGCTAGGCTGAATACCCCTCAAGGAGAACCTGCATGTCCGTGCTCTATTCGATTTCCCTCCCGGACCCGGCCAAGGCCCGGGGCAGCGATCCGCGCCTGTCCTTCACCGCCAGTGGCGCCGAGGCGTTTGCCGAGCAGTTGCAGGCCGCGCTGCGCACCACCGAGTTGTTCGACCGCTGGAAGTCCGTGCAGGACGAACCGGACGATGTCGATCCGTCCTTGGCCGCGACCGACCCGAAGGCCACCGTCACCGGCCAGCAGGCCGACCTGCGGATCAACCTGCAGGCCACCACCAGCCTGCCCGGCGATGTATTCAAACAGCGGCTGCGGCTGCTGGCCGGCAACCACTGGGAACTGCGCGACGTCCGCTGAAGCACCGTGAGTACCCCTGTCCTTTTGTCCTGGAGCGGCGGCAAAGATGCCGCCTGGGCACTGCACCAACTCCAGCAGCGCGACGATGTGCACGTGGTCGCGCTGCTCACCACCCTCACCGAAGGCCATGAGCGCTCGTCGATGCAGGGCGTGCGCGCAGACGTGCTGCATGCCCAGGCCAATGCTGCCGGCTTGCCGCTGCTGCCCTCGTGGATTCCACAGACCTGCGACAACACGCTGTACCTGCAGCGCATGACCGCCACCCTCCACGAAGCCAGTCAACGCTGGCCCGGGCTGGAGACGCTGGCCTTCGGCGATCTGCTGCTGCAGGACATCCGCCGCTGGCGCGAACAGCAGTACGACGCACTGGGCTGGAAGACGTTGTTCCCGTTGTTCGGCCGCGATACCCGCGCACTGGCACGGGAGATGATCGACGGTGGCCTGCGCGCACATCTGTGCTGCGTGGATACCCAGCACCTGGACGCTACATTCGCCGGCCGTGCGTTCGACCCTTCATTGCTGGAAGCCTTGCCCCCGGGCATTGATGCCTGCGGCGAGAATGGCGAATTCCACACCTGTGTGAGCGCTGGCCCGATGTTCGGCCGCGCGCTTGCGCTGACGCAAGGGGAAACCGTGCTGCGCGATTCCCGCTATGCCTACACGGATTTCGTGTTGCAGGCACCTTCGCAGGCCGGGGTGAACCCCCAGCCTGCATGACGGGCATCTAGATGGCGACGATCAGCGCATCGCCTTTGCGTGATGTGCGATGTGCTCACCGATGAAGCTGCTGATGAAGTAATAGCTGTGGTCGTAACCGGGCTGGATACGCAGCTCCAACGGATGACCGGCCGCATCGCAGGCAGCCTGCAGCAGCTGCGGGCGCAGTTGGTTGTCGAGGAATTCGTCCGCGCCGCCCTGGTCGACCAGCATCGGCAAGCGCTCCTTCGCCTCGGCGACCAGTGCCGTCGCGTCGTACTGCGCCCATGCGGCCGGGTCTTCACCGAGGTAGGCGGTGAACGCCTTCTGCCCCCACGGCACCTGCGATGGCGCCACGATCGGCGAGAACGCCGACACGCTGCGGTAGCGCCCGGGGTTCTTCAGCGCGATGGTCAATGCACCGTGCCCGCCCATCGAATGACCGCTGATCGCACGCACGTCGCTGGCCGGCAGATTCGCCTGCACCCATTCCGGCAACTCGTCGGCGATGTAGTCGTACATGCGGTAGTGCTTCGCCCAGGGCTCACGCGTCGCGTTGAGGTAGAAGCCGGCACCCTTGCCGAGATCGTAGCTGTCGGCGTCGGCCACGCCGTCACCGCGCGGGCTGGTATCCGGCGCAACGAGAATGATGCCGTGCTCGGCGGCGTAACGCTGTGCGCCTGCCTTGGTGATGAAGTTCTGCTCGGTACAGGTCAAACCGCTGAGCCAATACAGCACCGGGCACGGGCCGTGTTCGGCCTGTGGCGGCAGGTAAACACCCACCGTCATTTCGCAGCCCAGCACCGTGGACGTATGCCGGTATACGTCCTGCCAGCCGCCGAAACAGGCGCGGTGCTCGATACGTTCGGCCGTCATCTCAGCCACCTCCCGATGCCGACGGCAACCGGATCTCGCAGGTCTTCAACGCCTCCAGGCTGCCCTTCACTTCGATGCGCGATTCGTCTGCCAGCACGCCGATGCGCAATGCATAAAACGACTCCGGGATGTCCTCGTACTCGTCAGGCGCTGCGAGCAACACACCTGTGGTAACGAAGCCCGCCTTCTTCCAGGCATGGCTCAACGACGACAGAATCGACTGATCGATCTTCACCAGATCCTGTGCCTGCAGCCGCTCGATCGCCTCACGCGCTTCCTGCGCGTCACCCATGCCATTCAACGCTGCGGCCAGTACATCTTTATTCAACATCGTACTCATCTCAGTAGTGAATGACCGAACGGATCGACTTGCCTTCGTGCATCAGATCGAAGGCTTCGTTGATCTTGTCCAGTTCCATCGTATGGGTGACAAACGGCGCCAGTTCGATGTCGCCCTTCATCGCGTCTTCGACCATGCCCGGCAGCTGACTGCGGCCCTTCACGCCACCGAAGGCGGTGCCCATCCACTTGCGGCCGGTCACCAGCTGGAACGGACGGGTGGAGATTTCCTGGCCCGCGCCGGCCACACCGATGATCACGCTCTGGCCCCAGCCACGGTGCGCGCATTCCAGCGCCGCACGCATCACGTTGGTGTTGCCGATGCACTCGAAGCTGTGGTCCACGCCCCAACCGGTCATCTCCACGATCACCTGCTGGATCGGCTTGTCGTGATCCTTCGGGTTCACGCAATCGGTGGCGCCAAACTGCTTGGCCAATTCGAACTTCGACGGATTGGTGTCGATGGCGATCACGCGCCCGGCCTTGGCCTGGCGTGCACCCTGGATCACCGCCAGACCGATGCCACCGAGGCCGAACACCGCAACGCTGTCACCTTCGGCCACCTTGGCGGTGTTGTGCACCGCGCCGATGCCGGTGGTGACGCCGCAGCCGAGCAGGCAGACGTGCTCCGGATTCGCTTCCGGGTTGACCTTGGCCAGCGACACCTCGGCCACCACGGTGTACTCGGAGAAGGTCGAGCACCCCATGTAGTGGTAGATCGGCTCGCCGTTGTACGAGAAGCGGCTGGTGCCATCCGGCATCACGCCCTTGCCCTGCGTCGCTCGCACCGAGGTGCACAGGTTGGTCTTGCCGCTCTTGCAGAACAGGCATTCGCCACACTCGGCGGTGTACAGCGGGATCACATGATCACCCGGCTTCACCGAGGTCACGCCCTCACCCACTTCCACCACGATGCCGGCGCCTTCATGGCCGAGCACGCACGGGAACAGGCCTTCCGGATCATCGCCGGACAGGGTGAACGCATCGGTATGGCAGACACCGGTATGGGTGATCTTGACCAGCACTTCGCCCTGCTTGGGCGGTGCGACATCAATCTCGACGATCTGCAACGGCTGGCCCGGACCAAAGGCAACGGCGGCACGTGATTTCATGATTCTTCTCCTGCGAAATGGGGAAACGCGACGCAATGCGCCACGCGATTACTTGAGATAGGAACGGATAAGGGCAGACATCTCGGTCACGCGCGCGGTGCGCTGCGCTTCCGAGCGCGCCGGCTGACCAAACTCCTCACGCAGATGCGCCTCCATCACCTCGGACATCAGCCCGTTGACGGCACCCCGGATGGCAGCGATCTGCTGCAACACCGGATTGCAATCGGCACCGGCTTCCAGCGCCCGCTCCAGTGCATCGCACTGGCCCCGGATACGCTTGACCCGAGCCAGGACCTTCTTTTTCTCTTCCGGCGAGTGCGGCATCGGCCGGCCTCATATCCTGTACTGGGGGATAGTATATTTGGCGATGCGGTGAATTGCGACTGATGGGCTGTGTTTTACGGATAGCCATAGACTGCGCCTCATGTACAGACTATGGCTAATGCCCTTTTCAGGATCCCTAGCGGCGGAAGCAGGTAGTGTCTACCAGCAGGAGGGTGTACATATTCCGTTCCGCGACACCACTGACCGCTTCCGGCCAGGAGCGGACGTTCAACGCCAGAGTTCAGGCGAGCCGCGAAGCGGCTTCGCCTTGAACGAAATATTAGACCTACAACTCGGAAACAGCCTGCATTGGATCAATGTCCTTGCCAGCAACGTCTGTTAGGCGAAAAATCTTGTTGCATGGCTTGCAGTAGTAGCCTTTACCCGCACTGTATTCGGCGTAGCCACCAATCGGGATCTTGCATGCCGGGCAATGTGGATTTTTTTCACGATCCCAGTAGATCCCGTACTTGATGCGAAACTCTGCCTTCTTTGACGAGAAAAAAGCTACCAATACGAACACAAAATTTAGGACCAACGATGTCACTAACAGGGCGAGCAGTACTTTCTTGGATGTAACTGCTTCTATGGCGGGTAAAACTGCAGGGGCGACTTGGTAAGCCGCCCAAACGAGTAGAACAGTGAGGGACGCCGCAATGCCTTCTGCAGCGCGATCAGCGAGCTTGCCTTTGATGGTAGCGAGGAAGGTCATTTTTAGGTCAAACTACCAGATAGACGGGCCCGTGGGCACGGTTATACAACTTATCCACCAAGCACCGTATGGTGGGCTTTCCCAAGGAACCCATAACGTGCCCGAGCCGCTCAAGACGCTTGGTGCCGATCCGCCTGAATTCCGTGCAGATGAACTCGTAGTGGCATACTTGTTCGGTCTCGGCCCGCTTCCGATTGCCGATGTAATGTCGGTCTGAATCGCCCAGGCTTTTGTAGACACTCTTCAGCCGTTTAGTGCGTACTGCCGTTCAAACTCTATCGGGGACAGGCCGCCATTGGAACCGTGTCGCCGTGTCGGGTTGTAAAACATCTCGATGTACTGGAAGACATCGGCGCGTGCCTCGT
>NZ_LDJI01000013.1 GCF_001431415.1 Stenotrophomonas humi
TCGGCAATGCCTCCCGCGGGGGCTGCGGGCGAGGGGTGGGTTGGGGGGGGGGCGGATTTGGGGGCGGTGGAGGCTTCGGCGGCGGTGGCTTCGGAGGAGGCGGCGGCTGGGGCGGTGGCGGTGGTCGTTCGGGAGGCGGTGGCGCCTCGGGGAGTTGGTGATGCGTTGCTGGCGGCATCTGTTTGCACCTTCGGCGCAGGCGGCGTTTCCCGAGCCGAGCCTGGATCGCATCGCCCACGCCATTGCCGATGGAGAACGGCTGCACGATGGGCAGGTGATGTTCGCGGTTGAATCCGATCTGCCGCTGTCGGCGCTGTGGCAGGGCGTCAGCCCACGACAACGCGCCGATCACGCCTTCGCCGTCCTGCGGACCTGGGACACCCGCGCCAACAATGGCGTGTTGATCTATCTGCTGTTGGCCGACCACGCCATCGAGATCGTGGCCGACCGTGGCCTGCGCGAGGTGGTGGACGCGGCGCGTTGGCAGCAGGTGTGCGACCACCTGCGGCAACAACTGCAGCAGGGTGACCGCGAAGCGGCGGTGCTGGCGGCGGTTGCCGAGGTTTCACAGCTGCTGGCGTTGCACTTCCCGCCGGATCCCTCGCGTCCTTCGGGCAATGAATTGCCGGACCGGCCGCAGCTGTTGGGCTGAACCCCGCAAGGGCTGACCTGATGGCATGGCTTGAGCCCGGGGGAGGCTGCCCTGAGAATAGGCAATCGTTTCGCTGGATAGCACCTGCATGATCTATCTCCATGACATAGACCCCATTGCCTTCTCACTGGGGCCGATCAAGGTGCACTGGTACGGCGTCATGTATCTGTTGGGCTTTGCCGCCGCCTGGTGGCTGGGGCGCAGACGGATCGCCGCCGGGCGCTTGCCCGGGGTGGATGCCAATGGCTTCTCCGACCTGCTGTTCTACGCGATGCTCGGCGTGGTGCTGGGCGGGCGGATCGGTTACATGCTGTTCTATGCCACCTCCGATTTCCTGCACAACCCGCTGATCCTGCTGCGGGTGTGGGAAGGCGGCATGAGTTTCCACGGTGGCCTGCTGGGTGTGATGGCGGCCGGCTGGTGGTGGACGCGCAAGCACAAGCTGCATTTCTTCGACACGATCGATTTCGTCGCACCGCTGGTGCCGCTGGGCCTGGGTTTTGGGCGCCTGGGCAACTTCATCGGTGGCGAGTTGTACGGCAAGTTCACCAATGCCGGGTGGGGGGTGGTCTTCCCGCACGCGCCGCTGAAGGATATCCCGGCCGGTCTGCCGACCATGCAGCAGCTGATGTCCGCCGCGCAGATCCAGCAGGACTACGCCGCCGGCCTGCTCAACCAGTACGCCCGTCATCCCTCGCAGCTGTATGAAGCGTTGCTGGAAGGGCTGGTGATGTTTGTGGTGCTGTGGGCGTTCTCGATGAAGCCGCGCGCGCGCTATGCGGTATCCGGTTTGTTCGCGCTGATGTACGGCAGCTTCCGCTTCCTGGTCGAGTTCGTGCGCATGCCCGACAACGGCGTCTACGTGGCCTTCGACTGGCTGACCCGCGGGCAGATCCTGAGCCTGCCGTTGATCGCACTGGGCGTGGTCCTGTTGCTGATGTCGCGCCGTGCCCCGGTACTGCAACCTGTTCTGCCCACCGGAGAGAAGGCGTGAAGCAATATCTGGATCTGCTGCAGCACGTACTCGAGCATGGCAGTGAGAAGTCCGATCGCACCGGTACCGGCACGCGCAGCGTGTTTGGTTGGCAGATGCGCTTCGATCTCAACCAGGGCTTCCCGCTGGTCACCACCAAGAAACTGCACCTGCGCTCGATCATCCATGAGCTGCTGTGGTTCCTGAAGGGCGACACCAACATCGGTTACCTGAAGGACAACAAGGTCAACATCTGGGACGAATGGGCCGACGCCAACGGCGACCTCGGCCCGGTGTACGGCAAGCAGTGGCGTAGCTGGGCCACTGCCGATGGCGGCTCGATCGACCAGATGCAGTGGCTGGTGGATGAGATCAAGCGCAACCCGGATTCGCGCCGGCTGGTGGTCAGTGCATGGAACGTGGGCGAGTTGTCGCAGATGGCGCTGATGCCGTGCCACAACCTGTTCCAGTTCTACGTGGTGGATGGAAAGCTCAGCTGCCAGTTGTACCAGCGCAGCGGCGACATCTTCCTAGGCGTGCCGTTCAACATCGCCAGCTACGCGCTGCTGACGCACATGGTGGCGCAGGCAACCGGCCTGGGGGTAGGCGATTTCGTGCATACGCTGGGCGATGCGCATCTGTACTCCAACCATTACGAGCAGGCCCGCGAGCAGTTGTCGCGTGAACCACGCGCGTTGCCAAAACTGTGGTTGAACCCGGAAGTGACCGACCTGTTCGGTTTCAGTTTCGATGACATCCACATCGATGGCTACGACCCGCATCCGGCGATCAAGGCGCCGGTGGCGGTATGAGCAAAGCGGCAGGCAGTAAGCTGCAGACATTGCTTTGTCGCGGTGCATTCGCTTTCCTGGGGGTACTGCCGACAGTGGCCGCGGCTGACGTTGCACGTGGTCCGGCCGGTAGTTTTGAATTGCCCGAACAGATCACTTTCTCGGTGGAGCCGGCAAACGAGAAACACCCGAACCCGGCGCTCAGCAGCGTGCTGCGTCTGACCAATGGGCCGGAAGCGGAATCTGCTCAGGCAGCGGTTACGCAGACATGCTCTCCCGGTATTGGTGGCCTCAACTCCAAACCGGGTATCGAGCGCTTGGCGGCAGCCACGTTGATGGTGGATACGCGACTGCAACTGGTGAAGCCGGGTGAGTGGACGGTATTGGACTCCCACCCCGCTTACCGGACCGAGTTGTCCAATGGTCAGGGTACGTTGATCACGCAATGGATGATTCCGTTGGAAACGCATTTCGCCTGGATCAAGTTCGAGCGTCTTGAGCAGACAACGATCGAGCAGGGCGTGCTCGCTGCCATCGACAGAATGCAGATCCATTGCGGCCTGACAGCTGCCGGTTCGGAAGGTTGAGTGAGCTGCATGAAACTGTCTCTGATCGCAGCACTCGACCGGAATCGCGGTATCGGTCACGACAACCAGCTGCCGTGGCACCTGCCGGATGACCTGAAGCACTTCAAGGCGCTTACGGTGGGCAAGCCGGTATTGATGGGGCGCAAGACTGCGCAATCACTGGGACGCGCCCTGCCGGGTCGCACCAATCTAGTGTTGACCCGCAGCGGGCAGGTGCCGTTTGCAGGCATGCGTGCAGTGGTTTCGCTGGAGCAGGCGCAAACCCTCGTGACGGAAGAGGGGGCAGACGAACTCTGTGTGATCGGCGGCGGTGAGATCTATCGTCTGCTGCTGGACCAGGCGACGGATCTCTATCTGACCTGGGTGGATACCGAAGTGCCCGCGGACACGCATTTCCCGGAAGTCGACCCTACCCATTGGCGGGAAGTGGACAGCCAAGCGCATGCGGCCGATGAGCGCCACGCGTTCGGGTTCCGCTTCGTGCACTACCTGCGGCGGTAGCAGCGGCCTCGGTCGCGCTCTATCGCCGCAGGCGAAGGAGAGGGCTGGGCAGGAGAAAGGGCTTCTGCGCATCGCGCCCCAACAAAAGAACCATCAAGCCGCTGGTCGGTAATGCCCGATGATCGTGTGCCGGAACAGCAGGTCTTCCTCCTGCGTGCCGCGGGCGATGTTGTGCAGGACCAGCGGTGTGCCATCGTCCAGTCGCCGATCCGAGACGATGCCGACGTGCAGCAGGCCATTGCCATTGAGCTTCCACGCCACGATGTCACCGGGGCTGAAGTCGTCAACCTGATCACTGCGGGGTTGCTCCCAGCCTTGTCGCTGGAACCAGCGCATCTGGTTGGGCACGCGGCGATGGTCGATGTTCCGATCTGGTCGCGACAATCCCCACAACTGCGGATAGGCGGCGAAATCGCCGCGCATGTCGTCATTGATGCGCTGTTGCAGATCAATACCCTGCGTGCGCAGGGCGCGGATCACCACATCGGTGCAGACACCGCGATCAGACGGCGGGTCGCCGCCTGGAAAGCCGAGGGCGAAGTAGGCCGGATCGTAGTGGGTAGTAACGCCGATCTGCGCGCGTGCTGCCGCCACCAGTGGCGGCGAAACGACGGCAGGTACTGCTGATTCGATTGCCGCCTGCGGCGGCGGGCTGGTCTGCGCGCCGTCCATCTGCGGACGGCAGCCCGCAAGCAGCGTAATGACCATCAGCGTCAGTGCTGATGGCCACAGCCTCATGCAGCCGGACCGTTACTGTCTGGCGTGGGAGTGCTGTTGTTGGGATTGCCGCTCCTTCCGCGCGGGCGATGACGGCGCGAGCGACGGCGTTGCTCGCCGCTGCGCTCGTTGTTGGGCGTTTCGCTACGCGGCTCGGTCCTGGCCTCTGGCTTGGCTTCCACACGCGGCTTGCGTGGCGGCTGTGCGCCCGGCACCGGTGCCGGTACGTCGCGACCGGGCACCTGCACCACGCGCAGATCTTCGCTGTCCAGCTGCAGTGCGGTGAGCTTGCCGCCCCACACCGCACCGGTATCGATGGCGTGCACGCCCTGGGTGATGGTCAGGCCCAGGGCCGACCAGTGGCCGCAGACCATCTTCAACTCGCGTTCCACCCGACCCGGGACTTCAAACCACGGGTACATGCCCTGTGCCTGGGTGCCGGGCGTGCCCTTGTCCTCCATGCTGATGCGCCCGCTCGGGGTGCAGTAACGCATGCGGGTGAACATGTTGATGATGGCGCGCGAGCGGTCGTAACCGCTCAGGCCCGGTGACCAGGCCGGCTTGTCGCCGTACATGTTGCGGAACAGTTTGCGGTAGCCGTTGCCGTGCAGCTGCTGCTCGACTTCGCGCGCATGTTTCTCGGCCAGGGCCACGGTCCATTTCGGTGCCAGCCCGGCATGGAACATCATCCAGCCCAGCTCGCGGTCCACATGCACCAGCTTCTGCAGGCGCAGCCAATCCAGCAGGACGTTGCGGTCCTCGGCCAGCACGATGCGTTGCAGGTCCTGGTTGACCTTGCGCTGTTCCTCATCGCTGCGTGCACCGATGGCCAGCAGCGACAGGTCGTGATTGCCCAGCACCACGACCGATTGGTCGCGCAATGAATGCACCAGCCGCAGCGTCTCCAGCGATTGCCCGCCGCGGTTGACCAGGTCACCGCAGAACCACAGCTTGTCGACGGCCGGGTCGAAGTTGATCTTCTCCAGCAGGCGCTGGGTGACGTCGTAGCAGCCTTGCAGGTCGCCGATTGCCCAGGTCGCCATCAGTGCAGCGTCCTGGGAATGGTCAGTACGAACGGCGCGATGGGCACGGCGAACTCGGTGCCGTCGTCGGCGACCATGTCGTAGTGGCCCTGCATGGTGCCGCGCTCGGTGCCGAGCATGATGCCGGAGGTGTATCGGAACTCTTCGCCCGGGCGCAGCCGCGGCTGCTCGCCGACCACGCCATCGCCGTCGACGTGCTCGACCCGGCCTTCGCCGTCGGTGATGCGCCAATGGCGGCTGATCAGCCGCGCCGGCATGGTGCCGCTGTTGTGGATGCGGATCGTGTAGGCGAACGCAAAGCGCCCGTCTTCAGGGGCCGACTGTTCGTCGATGAAGCGAGGGGAGACCTCGATCTCGATCGCGTAGTGGCGGGAATCTTCCATGCGGGGAGTGTAAGCAAAAGCAGGTGATCGGAATGCGCAGTTGCCGCGTTCAAGCGTGCGGCAGATTGGCAAGGCGGATGAAATCGGCAACTTCCAGCTGTTCTGCACGGGCGTCGCTGCGCACGCCGGCGGCCTCGAACTGGGCCGCGTCGATCACGCCGTTGAGCGCATTGCGCAGGGTTTTACGGCGTTGGCCGAAGGCGGCCCTGACCACATCGGCAAAGCGCTTGCGGTCGTTGATGCCCACGCTGGTGGGATCGCGCGGCACCAGGCGCACCACCGCCGAGTCCACCTTCGGTGGTGGCCGGAACGCGCCCGGCGGCACCACGAACAGCGCCTCGACCTCGCACCAGGCCTGCAGCATCACGCTCAGGCGGCCGTAGACCTTGCTGCCCGGGCCGGCAGCCATGCGGTCGACCACCTCCTTCTGCAGCATGAAGGTCATGTCCGAGATCGCCGCAGCGTGGTCCAGTGCATGGAACAGGATCGGCGAGGAGATGTTGTAGGGCAGGTTGCCGACCAGGCGGATCTGCCCACCAGCGGCCAGCTCGGTGAAGTTCACCTGCAGCACGTCGCGGTGGACGATGGTCAGCTCACCCAGCGGCGCGGCCGCTTCGGTGAGCGGCGTGATCAGGTCACGGTCGAACTCGATGACCGTCAGCTTCGGGTGGCGGCGCAGCAGCGGGAAGGTGATGGCGCCCTGGCCCGGGCCGATTTCGACCAGCCGGTCGTCGCCTTTCGGGTCAACCGCCATCACGATCTTCTCGACGTAGTACTTGTCAGCCAGGAAGTGCTGGCCCAGCTGCTTCTTCGCCGGAGCGGTGAAGCCGCTGCCCGTGCGCGGGGAATGTGAGGAATTCATTGGGGGATTTTACGTTGTGCAGCCAGCCTGGCGCACAAAACAGCGGCAGCAAACAGGCTGGAGGGGTTGGCGATGCCTTTGCCGGCCAGATCCAGCGCGGTGCCATGGTCCACGGCCACGCGCGGGTAGGGCAGGCCGAGGGTGATGTTGGTGGCCTGCTCGAAGCCGCTGTACTTGAGCACCGGCAGGCCCTGGTCGTGGTACATGGCCAGCACGGTGTCGAAGCCGGCCAGCTTGGCCGGCAGGAACGCGGTGTCGGCCGGCAGCGGGCCGATCAGGTCCAGACCCTCGCTGCGCAGCTGTTGCAGCAGCGGGATCATCACGTCCAGCTCCTCGCGGCCCAGATGCCCGTCTTCGCCGGCATGCGGGTTCAGGCCGAGCACGGCGATGCGCGGTTGCGGCAGACCGAAATCGCGGCGCAGCGCGGCATGGGTGGTGCGGATGACCTTGCTCAGACCGGCGGCAGTGATCGCGTCGGCCACCTCGCGCAGCGGCAGGTGGGTGGTGGCCAGGGCGACGCGGACGATGTCGTTGGCCAGCATCATCACCACTTCCACCCCGGCCTGGTTGGCCAGCAATTCGGTGGTGCCGCTGTAGGCGATGCCGCCCTCGTTGATCACCGCCTTGTGCACCGGGCCGGTGATCACGCCGTCCAGGCTGCCGTCCAGACAGGCCTGGCCGGCGCCGAGCAGGGCGTCGATCACCGCGCGTGCGTTGCGCGGGTCGGGCGTGCCGAAGCGGTTGGGGGCGGCGTTGGGTACCGCGCGCAGAGGCAGGTCGCCCGGCGCGCGGGCGGGTGAGTCTTCAGGCAGCAGTTGCAGCGGCAGGGCCAGTGCGGCAGCCGCCGCGCGCAGCGTATCCGGGTCTGCAAACGCCAACAGCCGGCAATCATTGCGCGGCTGTTGGGCAAGTCGGACACAGAGTTCCGGGCCAATCCCGGAAGGCTCGCCCGGAACCAGAGCGAGCTGGGGAATCATCGATCAGGGCTTGGCGGGTTCAGCCGTGCCTTCGGCACGGTCACCGCTGCGGAAGCTGACGTAGGCTTCGCCACGCAGTTCCTGCAGGAAACGGTTGTACTCGTCATCCAGCTTGCGGCGACCGATCTGCTCACGCACCTGGGCGCGCTTGTTGTCATCGGTCACGTCGGTCTGGCGCGTCGCAACGCGCTGGACGATGTGCCAGCCGGCATCGGTGCGGAACGCAGCGGTCACGCCGCCATCGTTCACACCTTCAATCTGCTTGCCGAAGTCCGGGCCGAACGCATCGGCCGGGAACCAGCCCAGGTCACCGCCCTGGCCGCGGCTGTTGGTGTCATCCGAGGATTCCTTGGCCACGGTCTGGAAATCGGCGCCGCCGGCGATCTGCGCGCGCAGGGTTTCGATCTTGGCCTTGGCGGCTGCCTCGCTGACCTGGTCGGTGACGCGGATCAGGATGTGACGGGCGTGGAATTCAGTGACCTTGCGGGCATCGCCGCCGGCATTGCCGTCACGTACTTCCACCAGCTTCAGCAGCTGGAAGCCGCTGGGGCCGCGGATCGGGCCCAGTACGTCGCCCGACTTCATGTTCTTGATCTGGTTGGAGAAGGCGCTGGGAATCTCATCCAGGCTGCGCCAGCCCAGGTCACCACTTTCCAGTGCGTTGGGGCTGTCGGAATAACGCACAGCCGCGGCGGCGAAATCCAGTTCGCCCTTGTCCAGCAGGTTCTTGATGCCGTCCACCTTGCTCTGGCCGGTGGCGATCTGCTCGGCGTTTGCGCCTTCGGGCAGAGCAACCAGGATATGGGCAAGGTGGTACTGCGCGCCGCCGGCGTTCTGCTGGGCCAGGGCGGCATCAACCTCGCCCTCGCTCACGCTGATGCGGCTCTGCGCGAAGCTCTGGCGCAGGCGCTGGGTGATGATTTCCTCACGCACCGAGTTGCGGAAATCGGAGAAACCGATGCCGTCCTGGGCCAGGCGCTGGCGCAGGGTGTCGACATCGCTGCCGTTCTGCTGGGCGATGCTGGCGATGGCGTGATTGAGTTCTTCGTCGCTGACACGGATGCCGCTGCCATCGGCGCGCGCTACCTGCAGCTTGACCAGCACCAGGCGCTCCAGCACCTGACGCTCCAGCACGCTGTCCGGCGGCAACTGGGCCTCACGGCCCGCGTACTGGCCCTTGATGTTGTTGACCGCGCGCTGCAGTTCGCTCTGCAGAATCACGTTTTCATCAACGATGGCGGCGATGCGATCCAGCGGCTGGTTCTGCTGCTGGGCGGCTGCCGGAGCAGTCACACCGGAAAACGCCAACAAAGTGGCGAGGACTGCGGGAAGGGTTTTGGTCATGGAATCAGATTCGGATCGTAGTCGTCCTCGATCGCCTGGATGTTGCTGGGCGGTACGAGGTACAGGTCGTCTCGGTTGTACCCGAGAATAGCACGGCGCAAGGTGCGGTCCGTGTCTTGTCCAACCGAGCTCAGGCCCTTGAGCACGAACTCGATCTGGAAGGAGTTGTTGAGGTCACCCTCGCGGTTCTTGACGTAGCGGCGCGCCAGCGCACGCACGGCCAGGCAGCAGCTGTCCCATTGCACACCGCCGATGATTTCCAGCGGCTTCTTGTCGGCTTCGAGCAGCGAGTAGTAGTAGCGGCCGACGATGCTCCAGCGCGGGTTGATCGGGTACAGGAAGGAGAAATCCACCTGTTTGAGCTGATCGGTGTTGGTGCTGGGATTGCCGCGATAGCGGTAACTCAGGTTGATGATGCCGTCGTTCGGGAACAGATAACGGCCACGGATGCTGGCCAGATCTTCCTTGCGGTACTTCGGGTTCCACTGGTAGGTACTGCCCAGGGTCCAGCGGTCGGTGACAGCCCAGTTGACGTCAGCCACCCACGCGGATTTGCCGTCGCGCACGATCGCGTCGTTGGGGGTGAGGGTGACCCGTGAATCCTCGAAATAGGTGATCTGACCGATGCTGGCCGACAGCTTCTCGCGCCCATCTTCCTGGCGGATCAAGCGGGTGGTCAGCGCGGTGGTCAGCTGGTTGGCATCGTTCTGGCGGTCAGCACCGGTGAAGCGCGAGTCGCGGAACAACTGGCCCCAGCTGAAGGTGAAGGCACGGGTGTCGAACAACGGCATGTCGTCCTGGTCGCGGTACGGCGTGTTCAGGTAGAACAGCCGTGGCTCCAGGGTGTTGAGATAGGACCTGCCCCCGATACTGGTTTCCCGGTCGAAGAACAGGCCCATGTCGATGCTGCCGATCGGAACGCTGCGGCTGGGCGAGGTGTTGCCGCGCAGCTGTTCCGGGGTGGCGGTGCTCGGATCGATGCCAGCGGCCTGCAGGTTCTGCCGGCGGATGCTGTCGGCCAGGCCGCGCTCCAGGTCATAGGCGGTGTAGCGCCAGGCCAGGGTCGGGGTGATGTACCAGGACGCGCCGGCCAGCGGCATCGAGATGTACGGTTTGATGTCCAGACGCGAGCCGCCGGGCTGAGCGGTCACCGTGCCGGTCCGGACATACTCGCCATCGGCATCGATCGTTTTCTGATGGATGTCGTCATGGGTGAAGCGCACCGCTTCTGCGTAAACCCCGGTTTCAAACCAGTTGCCATAGCTTTCATCCCAGGTGCCGAACAGGCGCGGCTGGCGGCTGTAGGGCAGGGACTGTTCGGTCAACGTGTAATCGGTGAGCTGCCAGTGGTCGGCCATCAGGCCGGCGGTCCAGCTGCGGCCGGAGCCGTACAGGCCGGCGGTGCTCTGCAGGTTGGAGGCGGTCACGCCGAGCAGGCGGTTGGCGAAATCCTCCATGTAGCGCTCATCGCTGACCCAGGCCATGTTGGCGCGTGCCTGCCAGTGGCTGTCGATGTTGTGGTAGCCGCTGAACTGGACCTTGCCGCGATCCTTGTCGCGCAACGAATCGTTGGGCAGGTAGGCGGTATCCAGCTGCCCTCGGCCGCCGGAATAGAGATAGCGGAACTCGTTGTTCAGCATCAGCCCGCGCTTGCTCATGTAGCGCGGAGTGAGCGTGTCGTCGTAGTTCGGTGCCAGGTTGAAATAGATCGGTTGTGCATAGTCGAAGCCGTTGCGGCCGGACATGCTCAGCTTGGGGTACAGCAGGCCGGTCTGGCGGCGGTCGTCGATCGGGAACTTGAACCAGGGCGCATAGAACACCGGCACCTTGCCAATGCGCAGCACCGCGTTGCGTGCGGTACCGAAGCCGGCCTCGTTGTCCACTTCGATCTGCGGGGCCACCAGCTTCCACACCGGTTGCGAGGGATCGCAGGTGGTGTAGGTGGAGTGGTGCATCTGCCCGACCGAACCCTGCAGGTCGATCGATTCGGCACCGCCATTGCCACGCCGGGAGACCAGCTGGTACTGGATGTTGCTGATCTTGTGGGTATCGGTTTCCTGATTGCCCTCGGCACGCTCGGCCATCATCCGGATCGAAGTATCCGAGTAACGGACATTGCCTTCGGCGATGTAGTTACCGCTCTCGGTGTCCAGACGCAGGTTGTCGGTGCCCATGAACTGGTCACCGCGCTTGAGCACCACGTTGCCCTGGTATTGGGGGATGGTGCTGGTGCCGCTGAGCTCGTTGCCTTCGATATCGGTGGGCAGCTGCTCGCGGCTGGCGGCAGCGGCCGGGTCGGCCTTGGGCGCTTCGCTGAAGGCGGGCAGGACTTCCGTCGCTGGGCAAAGGCCCCAGTTCAGCGGTTTATCATCGGCCATCGCTGGCAGGCAGATGGCGATTCCCAAGGGTAACGGAAGCAGGCGGAAGGCTCGGCGCACGCGGTTCGGGTTCGGGGGAAAACGGTCGCTAGCTTGCCCCATCGCCTGCATGGGGGCAATGAAGGCTGCTGTGGGGAGCCGGTTCGGGTTCATTGACCTCGATGACGGCTATCACCTGCGTCGTCTGGTGAAGGCCGGTGCGCATGATCGCAGCCGGTCGGCAGGTGGGGCATTGGCCGCTGAGCCGGGGTCAGGTGTCCAGCAGTGCCTGGACATGCGCCACGCTGCATTCGCGCAACGCCTGCAGGTCGTAACCGCCCTCAAGCACTGACACCACCCGGCCATTGCCATGGCGGTTGGCGATGCCGGCCAGTTCGGTCGTCAGCCAGCCGAAATCCTCGGTTTCCACCATCAGGTCCGCCTGCGGATCACGCATATGGGCGTCAAAACCGGCGGAAATGAGCAGCAGCTGCGGCCGGAACGCCTCGATCTGCGGCAGCATGTCGTCGGCCCAGGTATTGCGGAAACGGAAGCCGCCACTGCCAGGTGGCAGCAGGATGTTGCAGATGTTGCCTACGCCGCGCTCGCGCATGCTGCCCGAGTACGGGAACAACCCGGATTGATGGGTGCTGTAGTAGGCCACCTTGGGGTCGGTCTCGAAGATCGCCTGGGTGCCATTGCCGTGGTGCACGTCGAAATCGACGATGGCGATGCGCTCCAGCCCGTATTTGTCACGTGCATAGGCCGCAGCGACGGCCACGTTGTTGAACAGGCAGAAGCCCATCGCGGTGTCGGCGGTGGCATGGTGGCCGGGCGGGCGTACCGCGCAGAACGCGCGCCGGGAGCCGTCGTCCAACATCACCGCGTCGACGGCGGCGACGCCGGCGCCGGCCGCATGCAGGGCGGCACTGGCCGAGCCGGGCGAAGTAAAGGTATCCAGGTCGATGCGCCGCAGGGGCTGTGCCTGCGCTTGCAGGACATCGTCGATCAGCTCGCGGCAATGCACCCGTGCCAGTTCGCCCAACTTGGCCGGCGGCGCCTCACGCCATTGCAGTTGATCGGGGAATTCACCGCGCAACGCGGCGACCACCTCGCGCAGGCGTTCCGGGGATTCGGGGTGGTCGGCGCCCGGGTCGTGGCCCAGGCAGGCGGGGTGGGTGAATACGAGCATGGCCGAACTGTAACCGGCCGCGCAGGCCTTTGCGCGGCGGTTGCTACCAAAGCATCAGATGCGGCAATCCGCGGCGATGAGCCGCGGTGATCATCAGCCGCGACGGCGTTCGTGGTTCCACAGCACTTCGCCGTGGCCATCCGCACGGGCCAGCACACGGGCCAGCACGAACAGCAGATCCGACAGGCGGTTGAGGTAACGCACGGCTTCGCCCCGAACCGTTTCCACTCGCGCCAGCGCCACCGTTTCACGCTCGGCGCGACGGACGATGGTGCGGGCCAGGTGGCAGCGCGATGCCCCTTCGCCACCGGCTGGGAGGATGAAATCCTTCAGCGGTGGCAGATCGTCGTTGTAGCGGTCCAGGTGACGTTCCAGTGCGTCGATGTCCTCGGCCTGGATCGCGGCGTGGCCGGGAATGCACAGTTCGCCACCCAGATCGAACATCTGGTGCTGGACGGTGGTCAGCAGCGCGCGGACATCTTCCGGCAGGTTCACCGCCAACAGCACGCCGATGGCCGAGTTGGCCTCATCAACGGTGCCGTAGGCGTTGACCCGGGCCGAATCCTTGCCGGTGCGGCTGCCATCGCCGAGGCCCGTGCTGCCATCGTCGCCGGTGCGGGTGTAGATCTTGGAAAGGCGGTTACCCATTGTGCAGTGCCGCCCTTAGTGGGCGACGCGGTCGGTGGTCGACTGCTTGCCGGCCACTTCGACAACCACCTGCACCAGTGCGGCGGCGCCGGTATACAGCGCAGCGGTGCGCAGGTACGGGAGCAGCCAATCGGCGTAGTTCTTGGCCCAGCCGGCAAAGGTCGGTTCGGCAACCGAAGCGCTGATCCAGTAGAAGCTGCCCTGGGCGATCAGGTGGCACAGCGCCACCGAGCCGATCAGGGTGCCAGCCAGCATGCCCAGCGACTGCCAGCTGGCGGCCTTGTAATAACGGCGCAGCAGCATGCCGCCTGCCCACATGGCGAAATAGGCCGGAATCAGCATCCAATAGGCGGCCGAGACACAGTAGTGCTGCCAGAAGCTCATCCCCTGGCTGCTGATCACCGCCCAATCCACGGCCACGGCCAGCGCCATCAGCAGCGGGAAGGCCCAGCGGGTCCAGCTGCGCAGGTAGAAGCCGCCGATGAAGAACACCGCCCAGGACGCATCCGGGATCGGCGCGAAATGGTTGATGCGGGTGCCTGCCATCAGCAGCACGAGCAGGGACAGAACGAAAGCACGTTGGGCGTTGGCGGTCATGACAGTGATCGGTTCGGCGGAATCAGGCGGCCATTCTAGCCGCAGTAGGCGTGAACCTGCGGTTGCAGCGCCGCATGAGCAGGGCTGACGCAGGCGGGCGAACCCTTATCATGGCCGCATGAGTGCGAACCATGACGTAGTGATCGTAGGCGGCGGGCTGGTCGGGGCCAGCCTGGCCATTGCCCTGGACCGGCTGGGACTGGATGTGGGATTGGTGGAGGCCACTCCCGGCGGCGCATTGCCGGCGGTGTTCGACCAGCGCAACCTCAGTTTTGCCGCAGCCACGGTCAATGCACTGACCGCGTTGGGCGTGATGCAGCGCCTGACCAACCCGGGCGGCCCGATCCGCCGCATCCATGTCAGCCGTGCCGGTGATTTCGGCCGGGTGGTGATGCGCGCCGAGGATTACGACCGGGATGCCTTCGGCCAGGTGGTGGTGGCACGCGATTTTGGCGAGGCGCTTGAAGCCCGCCTGGGTGAGCTGAAGCAGCTGACTCGCTACCGCCCAGCGAAGTTCGTTGGGCTGGGCACGAGCAGCGATGGGCGTCGTGAGGTGCTGATTGCCGACGAAGGCGGCGAGCGCCGTCTGCAGGCGCGCCTGGTGGTAGGCGCCGATGGCACCCGCAGCGCGGTGCGGCAGGTGCTGGGCATCGAGGTGGTCGAGCATGACTACCAGCAGACCTTGTTCGTGGCGCGGGTACGCCCGGCCAAGGTGCCTGACGGCAGCGCCTACGAACGTTTCACCGACACCGGCCCGACCGCCTTGCTGCCACGCGGCGACCGCCATTACGGCGTGGTGCATGGTGTAGCCCGCGATCAGGCCGATGCGGTGATGGCATTGGACGACGCAGCCTGGTTGGCACGACTGCAGCACGCAGTGGGCTGGCGTGCCGGACGTCTGCTGGAAAGCGGCCCGCGCAGCGCCTATCCGTTGATCCAGGTGCTGGCGCAGAAGCTGGTCGGTGAGCGCGCGCTGTTGCTGGGCAATGCCGCGCAGACCATTCACCCGGTCGGAGCGCAGGGTTTCAACCTGGGCCTGCGCGACGCGCTGACCCTGGCCGAACTGATCGGCGAAGCGGCATTGGATCCAGGTTCCGATGCGTTGTTGCAGACCTACGTGCAGCGGCGCGGGCCCGACCGCGAACAGACCCTGGCGTTCTCCGATGGCTTGGCGCGGCTGACCAGCAATGGCTCGCCGCTGATGCGCCCGCTGCGCAGCCTGGGGCTGGTTGCCGCCGCGCAGGCCACGCCGGTGCAGTCCTTCCTGGTGGGCGGTGCGATGGGTTTCCGCGGGCAGGTGCCCGAGCTGTGCAGGAGTGAAGTGCAATGAGCCGCCGCGGACAATGGGATGTGGTGATTGTCGGCGGTGGTGTGGTCGGCGGTGCCTGTGCGTTGGCACTGGCGCAGGAAGGCCTGCAGGTGGCCTTGGTGGAAGGCCGAGAGCCGCAGCAATGGTCGCCGCAACGCCCGGACCTGCGCGTGTTCGCCTTTGCGGCCGACAACGCCGCGCTGCTGGATTCGCTCGGTGTGTGGTCCCAGGTGGAACGCGGACATGCACGCGCCTATCGGCGCATGCGGGTCTGGGATGCCGGTGGTGGCGGCGACCTGACATTCGATGCCGATACCCTGGGCCGGCGTGCGCTGGGCTGGATCGTCGAGAACGGCCTGCTGGTGGACCGGCTGTGGGCCGCATTGCCGGCGGCGGGGGTGCAGCTGTACTGCCCGGCGCGGGTTGAATCCATGGAGCAGGATGCGCAGGGCGTGCGCCTGCGACTGGATGACGGTCGTCGTGTGGAGGCGTCCATCGCGATCGCTGCCGATGGTGCCGAATCCACGCTGCGGACCCTGGCCGGGCTGGACGTATCGCGGCATGACTACGGCCAGCGCGGCGTGGTGGCCTACGTCGACAGCGAACTGCCGAATGAAGACACCGCGTGGCAGCGGTTCCTCGATACCGGCCCACTGGCGGTGCTGCCGTACGAAAAACACCGCAGTTCCATCGTGTGGACCTTGCCCGATGCCGACGCCGAGCGCGTGCTGGGGTTGGACGATGAAAGCTTCAACCGCGAACTGACCAACGCCTTTGCAGGCCGCCTGGGTCAGATGCGCGTGGCATCACCGCGCGCGGCATTTCCGCTGCGCCGGCAGTTGGCCAAAGCGTATGTCGCCGGGCGGGTGATGACGCTGGGCGACGCCGCGCATGTGGTGCATCCGCTGGCGGGGCAGGGGGTGAACCTGGGTTTGCGTGATGTGGCGGCGCTGCGCGACATGGTGCGCACCGCCATGCAGCGTCGGCAGGACTGGAGTGCACCGCATCGCCTGCAGCGCTGGGCGCGGACGCGACGCAGTGAGAACACCGTTGCCGCTTACAGCTTCGATGCGATCAACAAGGTGTTCTCCAACGATGAGATGCACCTGACCCTGGCGCGCGGTGCGTTGCTGGGATTGGCCGGGCGCATGCCGCCACTGCTGTCGCTGTTCTGGAAGCGCGCATCGGGGTTGTAAGCCGATGTGTCCCCGTTGGAGCCGCCTTGGGCGCGAAGCCGGCCCTCTCTGACGTCATACAGTTTTCGCACCCGAGGGCGCTCCTGCACCGATCAGTGTGATTTACGGCTTCAGCCAACCGGCCAGCTGTTCGCGTGACAACTTGCCGCGACGGGTGCTGTCGAGGGCGTTGAACTCGGCGGCCAGCGCGGGATTGGCCTGCGCTTCCTCGCGACTGATGAAGCCGTCTCCGTTGACATCCATCGCAGCGAAATCGATGCGGTAATTGCCGACCACGTTGTCCGCCTGCACCGAACGCACGGTCACCTGGGCCTGGCCCGGGGGCGTTTGGATCTGCACCGAGTGAGTGACCTTGCCAGTGGCAAGGGGCTGCTCGCGTACGCTGGCCGGAGTGTCGAGCAGCGGTGAACTGACGGCAGGCGTGGGAGGTTGAACGTTCTGTGCAGCGATGCTGAGCGGCAGCATCGCGGTGATGATTAGCGACAGGGCAGGGCGAAGTGCGGGGACGGTCATGGTCGGTTCCATCGAATTACGGGAAGTGACGGCTGACGGTGATCCGTGCAGCGCAGGGGAACAACGCGGATGGTAACCAGGTGTGCTTGAAGGCCGGCTTTCAGCCGGGAATGAAGGGGAACACCAGTTTCAGCAGGCCTTTCAAGCCACCTTCCGCCGTCGAGCTGACCGCCTTCGCGCCGAGGCTGTTCAAGGCGCGTCGCAGGTCGTCCCAGCGCAGCTGTTTGATGTCCTTCTTCAGCAGGTCGGCCACTTCTTCCGAGGTCGGCGCCAGCTTCCTGAGTGCGTCGAGCGTGGCCTGCGGATCCGGCTGCAGGTAGTTCCAGCGTTCGGCGATGGCAAGCAGGGTGTCGAAGCGTACGGCCACCACCTCGCGGTTGCGCTCGTAGACCGGGATGGCACCCACGTCGAGGATGGCCTGTTCGAAGCGTTGCGCGTCGTCCGGGTGTTCGATGCGGATGGCGAGGAAGCCTTCCTTGCGGCTGCGCTCGGTGACGTGTTTGACGCCCGAGCGCAGGTTGGCCTCGGTCAGCGCGGCGGCGACGATGCGCTGCAGGGCGTTGTCGCCTTCCTCCGGCACCAGGGCGCGCCAACGGGCATAACCATCCCGCCGCAGGCCTTTGACCTTTGCCGGTGTCACCCGCAGCTGCAACGCCACGGCGGTGTTGGAAGCGCTGCGGTCGATCGCACCGTCGCGCTCAAGCAGTATGAAGATCAGCAGTTCCAGGTCGCGTTTGGTCAGCGACTGGAAGCCCTGCAGCAGGGTCAGCCGCAGGAATTCATCGCCAAATGTGGCCGGGTCCTTCAATTCGATTGCGTGCATCGGTGTCCTCCCATGAGCACACAGGATGCCCGATCCCGGTGGCACGGATTGAGACGGGCGGCCGGCTCAGCGATTGCCGGCGTGCTGCAGGCCGTATTCCCGTCCGGGGCGGTCGGCCTGGAAGGTCTCCACCGCGCCCCGGTCCTGCAGGGTCACGAAGACCTGCCTGCCATCGGCGCCGCCGAAGGCGACATTGGTCGGTTTGCGGCCTTTCAGCGGCACCTCGCGCAGCAGTTCGCCTTGCGGTGAAACCACGGCCACCACGCCGGCGTCGTAGCGGGCGATGTAGAGATTTCCGTCCATGTCGCTGCGCATGCCGTCCATGCCGTGATCGTCGAAGCGGATCAGCAGCCGCTTGTTGGAGGGCTTTCCCCCTGCGTCGAGGTCATAGACCCATACGTTGCGCTGCACGCTTTCGTTGACATAGAGGTGACGGCCATCGGGGCTGACCTCGATGCCGTTGGTGGTGCCCATGCCGCTTTCGAGCAGGTGTACGCCGCCGTCGCGGTCGATGCGCCAGAGCTGGCCGTTGTCGGGCCTGGCCCAATCCGGGTCGCTGGCATACAACGTGCCATTCGGCGCCAGTGCGATGTCGTTGGGCTGGTGCGCGTCGGGCAGGTGCGCGAACACGCTGATCACGCGGGTTGCCGGATCGATCTGCAGGATGTTGTGGCCAGGGTAGTCGGCCACGAACATCGCGCCGTCCGTTCCGAAGCGGATGCCATTGCCGATGCTGCCTTCGGGAAGCGTGACGAACAATGCGGCGTTGCCGTTGGGATCGACGCGGCCGATGGTGCCGTCCTTGCCGATGTTGACGACATACAGAGCGCCGTCCGCGCCGGTGGCAGGGCCCTCGATGCCGGTCGTGAAAACGCCATCACCGACATGGTCACGCACGACAAAGGCTGGGGCAGCGCAGGCGCTGCCGGCCATCGCCAGGCACAGCGCAACAACCGTTCGTTTCATTACGGCATGGCAGACGATCACGACATTCTCCGCTTCAGGACCCGGGCGAGTGTGCCAGAGCCTTGCAGCGAAGCGGTCGGTGGTTGCGAAGGCAACCGCGTCGGTCGGCGCGGCAGCTCAGCGTTTGTCGCTCGGTGGAGTCTGCAGCGGCATGCGTCGTGCATCCGTTGCGTCCCGGTTGGCTGCGCACTGGCCTTTCACACAGCTGCAGCCACTGATTTCCGCGAAGCCACAGACGCTCATCATGCCCTTGGCCTGGCAGCTGGCCTGCACGCCAGCCGGGTCGGTGCGACTGGCGACGTTGACGCAGGCCGGGTAATAACCGCAGCAGTTGCCGACGTTCTTGACCGTGCAATCGGCATCGGTACGGCAACTCTGGTCGACAACCACAGGCGTTGCGGCGGGCGGTGTTGGTGCAGTTCCGGCGACGGGTGGCGAGGTGGCTGCAGGAACGCTGCAGCCGCTGGTGATCAGCAGCAGTGTGAGCAGCATGAACGAGCGGAACATGGCGGCTTCCGGTGCGGGGCACGCCATGATGGTGAACCCGGCCCGGTGTAGACGATGTCGCGATGGAGCCCGGGGCCGTGCAGGCCCCGTTGTGGTCAGCGCCGTGCGGGCGTGACGAAGACCGTGATTTCCTCACGGTCGTGGTACAGCTGCTTGGCACGGATGGTCAGCGACTTGCCGGCTTGATCCGCGAACAGGTCCAGACACAGCTTGGTTTCATCCCAGCGCTTCTTCATCGGCAGCTTGAGGTTGAAGATGGCGTGCTTGCACCAGCCTTCGCGCAGCCAGGTGGCCATGCGCTCGGCGACGCGACGGGGCTGTTCGACCATGTCGCAGACCATCCAGTCCAACGGCACTTCCGGTTGCCAATGGAAACCGTCGGCACGCAGGTGTTCCACCAGGCCGGTGTCGATCACATGCTGGCGCAGCGGGCCGTTGTCGATGCTGCTGACGCGCAGGTGCTGGCGGGTCAGCACCCAGGTCCAGCCGCCCGGTGCCGCGCCCAGGTCAGCCGCGCGCATGCCGGGCACCATCAGGGCTTCGCGTTCCTCCGGTGTGAGCAGGGCCAGCAAGGCTTCTTCCAGCTTCAACGCCGAACGCGACGGCGCGTCGGACAACAGCTTCAGGCGCGGGATGCCCAGCGGCCATGGCGCGCTGTCGCGGGTATCGGCGACGCAGACGAACGCGTGGGTGCCATCAACGAACACGATGTGCAGGCGTGGCAGCTTGGTGTTGGTCTTGTCGGTGAGCAGGCCGGCCTTGCGCAGCGCCGGGCGCAGTGCATTGCCGAAACTGCGCGCCAGCCCGGCCAGCGGCTTGCCGGCATCCGAATCCGGGTGCTCCACCCACAGGTCGCCGAAACGTTGCTGACCTTCCAATGCGGCGATGATCGGGGTGATGCGGTCGCTGGCATCGAGCTGCGGCAGTTCGGCCAGTATCTGCAGCTTCTGACGGGCGAAGATCAACTCGCGCCACGGCAGGCGTTGGTCCAGCGCGGCGGCCTCGTCGGTGACGAACACCACATAGCCATCGTTGCGCTGTGTGCGTGCATAGCCGGCAATGCCGGCAGCACCGGCACGCTCGTTGAGTTCGCCGGCCAGCTCCGGTTCAAAGCCTTGGCGGCAGTAGCACAGCAGGCCAGTCATGGAAATCCTTGGTGTTGAGCGGAGCGGGGCAGGTTCCTTCTCCCGTCGGGAGGAAGGTGCCCCGCAGGGGCGAGATGAGGATACGTACGAACCCTCACCCCAACCCTCTCCCGGAGGGAGAGGGGCTAGCAGATCAGTAACGTGCGCCGTCGTTGCGGCCGTAGTTGCCGAGCACGACGCGTGCTTCGTCACGCAGAAGGCCCTGCACGACTTCGATGCCACGCTTGTTCAGCTCGCCCACCCAGTCAGCCGGCAGCGGGCCTTCATCGAACGGGGTGAGTTCTTCCACGTCGGCGGCGCTGGCGCCGATCAGCAGGCGATCAATGCCAGCCCACACGGTGGCGCCGTAGCACTGGCAGCACGGCTGCGACGAGGTGGCCAGGGTGATGGGCGAGAGCTCCGCGTTCAGGCGCGGCGTATTGAGCTTCTGCTGGGCCAGCATGTAGGCCATGTTTTCGGCATGGGCCAGCGAGGTGGCGTGTGGCACCACACGGTTCACTGCAGCGGCGATGACACGATGGTCCGGGCCGAACACCACCGCACCGAACGGGCCGCCGGTGTCGTGTTCGATGTTCAGTCGCGACAGTTCGATCGCCAGGGCCACCTTTTCCGCATCGCTGGTATATGCGTGCTGGCTGTCGACCGCATCGTGGATCCAGACGGGAAGTGTGAGATGAACCTGCGCGTGAAGCATGACGATGACCGACCTTTGGACAAAAACGGCGGCCAGTGTATCGGACTGGGGCTTTGGCCTCACTGGATGGGTGAGATCTGTTCAGCTGCAAGGGCTGTGGGATGGCAGTGTGGCTTGGGTTTGCGTTCCGTCACAAACGCCCTCACCCCAACCCCTCTCCTGCGGGGCGGGAGAGGGGCTTCAAGTCAATCAGGTCCTTAGAACCCCGCGCTCAGCGTGATGAACGTCTGGCGCGGGGCACTGGCATGGATGGCGTAGCGGGTGCCGTTGGGATCGGAGGGGGCGAACGAGCTGAGCTGGCCGGCGTAGCGCTTGTTGGTCAGGTTGGTCACGTTCATCGACACCTTCAGGTCCTGCAGGCCCAGGCCGGTGCCGAAGGTGTAGCCGAAACCGGCGTCGAAGGTGGTCACGCCCGGCACCGACTGGTCATTGGTGTACGTGTAGTAGCGCTTGCCGGTGTACTTGCCACGCAGGCTGGCGAACCAGCCATCGTGGTTCCAGCTCAGTTCGCTGGAGGCCATGCGCTGTGGTGTGTCGACGGTGATCTTGCCGGCGACCGGCACCAATGCGCCGCCGGAGACGTAATCGTCCTCGTAGGTGGATTTGTTCCAGGACAGCGCGTTGTACCACTGCAGTCCCTGCATCGGTTTGAGGATGAAGGTCAGCTCGGCGCCACGGCTCTTCACCGAGCCGACGTTGATGAAGCGGGTGATGCATTCCGGACGCGTGCCCACTTCGATGCTAGTGCAGGGATTGAGCGAGAGCAGGCGGTTGTCGAAGGTGACGTCGTAGGCGGCGAGGGAGGCCTGGTAGTGCTTCCCGAAGGTGCGGAAGCCGGCTTCGAAGGTCCGCGACTTCTCCGGCTCCAGCCCGGCGCTGGCGGCGAACGATTCCGGTGTGACCTGCAACGGGCCACCGCTGCCACCGCCGACGAAGGCGGCGATGTTTTCCGAGTAGGACGCAAACAGCTCGTTGTTGCCGTTGAGCTTGAAGCCGATGCTGGCCTGCGGCAGTACCGATTCCTTGGCCGTCAGCGTGCCGGATGCATAGCGTGCCTCGGTACCGGGCTTGGCGTTGGCACGCATGCGCGTGTTGGGGCTCTTGATGCCCACGTCCACGGTCAGGCGGTCGTCCATGAAACGCATGCGGTCCTGCACGTAGAACTGACGTGTGCGGATATCGAAGTCCTGGTCGAACAAACGCCGATCCGGATCGGTGAGGTAGGTGTCGTCCAGGAACGGGCCATCGATGTAGTAGAAATTGCGCTCCACGTGATGATCGTTCTGCTCCCACCACAGACCTGCTTCCAGCTCGTGGATGCCGAGCGTCCATGACAACGCAGCGGTGAGGCCCTGACGGTTGATGCTGTAGTTGCTGCTGCGGATGGAGATGGGCAGCATCCTGTCGGTGCCGGGATGCGATGGCTGGCCCGGCGCCCACCAATGGCCCTGGCCACGGTTTTCGTGATGATAGGCGAGCAGCTTCAAGCGGCCTTGTTCACCCACGCGCAGGTCCGCATCCAGCGAATACAGATTGTCGTCGCGCAATGCTCGGCTCTGGTAGTAGGCATCGTCGATGCTGTTGACGCCGCCGCTGAACGCACAGCGTTCGGCATTGAAGGTGGCCGGTGCGCAATATGCGGCGGCAACGGCGCGATCCCAGTCAGGTGCATAGATGTTCCAGTCCCAACCCAGGCCGCGCTCCAGCATGCTTTTGGACAGATACGCGTAGTTGGCCTGGCTGGTGCGCGAAGTGGCGACGAACGCGCCAAAGCGGTTGTCGCCGACGTTCCACACCGCCTTGGCGTTGAACTGGCGGCTGGTCTGGTTCTGATGCGGCGCGGCCCACATGTCCGCATCCTGATGAACCCCGGAGACGTAGGCGGCAAAGCCATTGTGTTCGCCGGTATCCACACGCAGGTAACCGCGACGCTGGTTGTCATCGCCCAGGGTGATGCTGGCACGGCCACCGAATACGGAAGACGGATCGCTGGAGAAGTACTGGATGGTGCCGCCCAGGTTGCTGGTGGATGCCACGCCCAACGAGCCGACGCCCTGCGCCAGCTCGGCGCCCGCCAGGTTTTCGGCGATCAGCGCGCGCGAGATGCTCAAGCCGTTGTAGTTCCCGTAGCTGTTGTCACCCAATGGGATGCCATCCAGCGTGTAGCCCAGGCGGCTTTTGTCGAAGCCACGCAGGCTGATGGTCTGTGACTCTTCGTTGGCGCCGAATGCATCGTTGGATTGCACCGATACACCGGGCAGGCGGTCGAGGATCTTCTGGCCGCTGGTGCCGGGCGGCAGCACCTGCTTGTCGACTTCGCCGATGCGCTGCACCTGTCGGGTTTCGC
Organism: Stenotrophomonas humi; assembly: GCF_001431415.1. Classification (GTDB taxonomy): domain Bacteria; phylum Pseudomonadota; class Gammaproteobacteria; order Xanthomonadales; family Xanthomonadaceae; genus Stenotrophomonas; species Stenotrophomonas humi. The sequence goes on from NZ_LDJI01000013.1 coordinate 23,125, forward strand.
CTTGGCCGATCACCGATATCGCATCCAGCGTCTGTGCGCTGCCTGCCGCGAGCGCGGAGGTTGCATCGATGCTGGCATCGCCCTGCGCGGGCGTGGCAGCGTACAGCGGTGCGGAGGTCAGGGCGGCGAGTACTGCGAGGGTCAGAAGTCGGGGTTGCATGTCGATCCGTGGCATAAGGGGGAGGCGCGTGAAACACGTGCGCAGCCACTATGCGAAGCCAACATGAAAGGTTTTTGACGGCACCCGGGAAACCCTGCGCATCTGTGATGACTGGCAGTAAATCGCTGGCAAAAAAAGCCGCGATGCAGAACATCGCGGCGTCGCCTTGAGGAGGCGAGGAAACCAGGGCTCAGCCCATGTGTAGGCCGCCGTTGACCGCATAGTCGGCGCCGGTCACGTAGGCGGCCTCATCCGAGGCCATCCATGCGCACAGCGCAGCGACTTCCTCCGGTGTGCCCAGGCGCCGGATCGGCACCGAGGCAGCCAGCCGATCCAGCACATCCGGCGGAAAGCTGCTGATCGACTGGCTGGCGATGTAGCCGGGCGAAATGGTGTTCACGGTGACATTGCGCGTTGCCACTTCGTTGGCCAATGCGCGGCTGAAACCGTGCATCGCCGCCTTGGCGGTAGCGTAGTTGACCTGGCCGATCTGGCCTTTGTGTGCGCTGACCGAACCGATGTTGATAATACGGCCCCAGCCACGGCTGGCCATGCCATCCACCACCTGCTTGGTGAGATTGAACAGTGAGTTGAGGTTGGAGGCGATCACCGCGTTCCAGTCGTCAACGGTCATCTGCCGGAACAGCATGTCGCGACTGCCACCGGAGTTGTTGACCAGTACGTCGACCTCGCCCACCTCCGCACGCACCTTGGCGAAGGCGGCGCTGGTCGAGTTCCAGTCGGTGGCGTTGCCTTCGGAGGCGATGAAGTCGAAGCCGAGCTCACGCTGCTCGCGCAGCCAGTTGGCCTTGCGGGGCGAATTGGGTGCGCAGCCTGCGACCACGGTGTGGCCGCTGCGGGACAGGGTCTGGCAGATGGCAGTGCCCACGCTGCCCATGCCGCTGGTGACGTATGCGATGCGAAGAGTCATGTGAAGCTCCGGTTCGAGGCAGGGCCGCTCAAGCGGCCAGCGGATACAAGGCACACAGCAGGCTGCCGGCCATCAACAACAGTGAGATCGCCACTGCCCATTTGAGGGTGAACTTCTGGTGGTCAGCGAAATCCACCTTGGCCAGGCCGACCAGCAGGTAGGTGGAAGGCACTAACGGGCTGAGCAGGTGCACGGGTTGCCCGGCCAGCGAGGCGCGGGCCATTTCCACCGGGGTGATGCCGTAGTGACCCGCAGCCTCGGACAGGATCGGCAACACGCCGAAGTAGAAGGCGTCATTGGACATGAAGAAGGTGAACGGCATCGACGCCAACGCGGTGATCACTGCCAGATGGGGCCCCCATGCATCCGGGATCACGGCAAGGAACCCGCGCGACATCGCATCGACCATGCCGGTGTTGGACAGGATGCCGGTGAAGATGCCCGCAGCGAAAATCAGCGACACCACCGACAGCACATTGCCCGCATGGTTGACCACGCGACGGCGCTGCTCGGCCAGGTTCGGATAGTTGATCACCAGCGCGACGGCGAAGCCGACCATGAACAGCACCGGCATCGGCAGCAGGCCGATCACCAAGGCCGTCATCAGCGCCAGCGTCAGCACCAGGTTCACCCACAGCAGCTTGGGACGCTTGGTGTCTTCGGCATCTTCCACGGTGGGCAGCGCATCGCCGTCATCGGAGACGCTGGCATCCATCCACGAACCACCGTGCGGCAAGGTGACCACGCCCAGGCGACGACGTTCCTTCATGCCCAGGTACCAGGCCAGCAGCAGGATGCCGGCGCAGGCCAGCACCATTGCCGGGATCAGCGGGATGAATACATCGGCCGGGTCCACGTGCAGCGCGGTGGCGGCGCGTGCGGTCGGGCCGCCCCATGGCGTGAGGTTCATCACGCCACCGGCGAGGATGGTCACGCAGGTCATGTTCAAGGCATTCATGCCCAGTCGCCGGTACAGCGGCAGCATCGCCGAGACGGTGATCATGTAGGTGGTCGAGCCGTCACCGTCGAGCGAGATCAGCATCGCCAGCACCGCCGTGCCCATCACGATCTTCAGTGGATCGCCCTTGACGATGCGCAGGATGATGCGCACCAGCGGATCGAACAGGCCCGCGTCGATCATCACGCCGAAGTAGAGGATGGCGAACATCAACATCACGCCGGTGGGCGCGATCTTCTTGATGCCATCGAGCATCATCTCGTCCAGGCCGGCACCGAAGCCACCGAGCAGGGCGAAGACGATGGGGACGGTGATCAGCGCGACCAGCGGCGACAGGCGCTTGCTCATGATGAGATACATGAACGTCAGCACCATGCCGAAGCCGAGGATGGTCAGCATCATCTGCAGACTCCTTGTGGAAAGAGAAAAGGGGGAAGGGCTTAGAAGTCGAACTGCAGGCGGCCGGTCACCGCGCGCGTGCGGTCGACGGTGACGTCGGCAAGACGGTCGCGGTTGTGGCTTTCGATCACGTTGAGCATCAAGCGCAGGTTGTCGCGCAGGTACCAGTTGCCGCCCAGCGTCCAGGCTTCGGTGCTGCCGCGGCGCAGGTCGGGCCGGCCATCGAGATGTTGCGCACCGCGCATCTGGTCGTAGCGCAGCGCCAGTTCAAAGGCGCCGGCGGTGTGGCGGATGTCCTTGATTCGGGCGAAGCGACCGGTCTTGCGGTCATAGCTGCGCGACTCGCCGGTGACAAACCAGCTCAGCATGCCGTAGCCGGCCATCACGTCGCCGCGCTGGGCACCATCGTCGAAGGTGGCGCCACTGAACTCGCCCTGCCATGACAGGGGACCACGCACCTGCGCGTACTCCAGCGACCACTTGTTGACGTCGGTGTCGCGGCCGGCGGAGAAGTCCACCAGCGTCAGGCGGCTTTCATCGGACAGGTGGCCGGCAGGACGGGGGCGGATGCGCAATGCCGGCACGCCGTTGGCGCCGGGGTTGTCATAGGACTCGCGCGCCAGCGACAGGCCCAGGTGCAGCACGTCGCCGGCACTCGGGCTGGGTGCCCAGGTGGCGCGGCCGCCGGCAGCACGGCCCTTTACCTGCCACGCATCGATGCTTTCCAGGCTGTAGATGCTGGCTGCCCAGGTGAAATCACCCGGGTTGGCCTGCCATGACGCGCCCAGTCGGTACAGCGGTGCCAGCGTGGTGCCCGCGTTGCCGCGTTCCAGGAAGCTGCCGTAGTTGGAGCCGGTGCGGTCATCCAGCGAGAAGTACTGCTTGAACTGGCCGACCGTCAGCCGGCCGGCATCGCCGAAGCTGCGGCTGATGTAGACATCCTTGGCCTCGACGCGGTCGCCGGAGAAGTCGGCTTCCAGCTTGTAATCAACCACGAAGAACTTGCCGGACACATCCAGCCAGGCGCGCCGTACTTCGGTGTCGTCCTTGTTCGGCGTGCCGCGGCCATCGTTGTCGAACGTGGCGAAATCCAGGTGCAGGCGACCGCCGACCGTCGCGCTGACCGGGCGTTCTTCATCGGCGGCGACCGCCGGTGCGGCCAGTGCCATCAACGTCAGGGCAGCGCCGCTGCGCCAGCATGCAATGTGGGAGCTCATGAACCCTCCTTGGTGCGCATCGGGCGCTTGGGGAAAGGCACCGGGCGGTGCGTGGGCGCAGTCTGGAGGTGGCAAGCTGTCATCCGCCTGTCAGCGGTTTGTGCACTGCAGCGAAAAGGCCAGTGCAGCGGCGCTGGGGACGCCAGCGCGTTAGCATTCGCGTCTCCCCACGCCCCCTTGCCCCATGCGCTTGCTGCTGGTCGAAGACAATCCGGATCTGGCCGACGCGATCATCCGTCGCATGCGTCGCAGTGGCCATGCCGTGGACTGGCAGGCCGACGGTCTGGCGGCAGCCAGCGTGCTGCGGTACCAGAATTTCGATCTGGTGGTGCTGGATATCGGCTTGCCAAAGCTCGATGGCCTGCGCGTGCTGGCCGGCATGCGCGAGCGCGGGGACAGTACACCGGTGTTGATGCTGACCGCGCGCGACGGCATCGAGGACCGTGTCCAGGCGCTGGATGTCGGCGCCGATGATTACCTCGGAAAGCCCTTTGATTTCCGCGAATTCGAGGCGCGCTGCCGGGTGCTGTTGCGGCGCACGCGCGGGCAGGCGAGTGAAGTGGTGCAGGTGGGCGGCTTCCAGTTCGACAACGCCGCGCACCGGGTAAGCCTGGACGGCGAGCAGATCGAATTGCCCAACCGTGAATACCGCCTGCTCGAAATCCTGGTCGGGCGGCTGGGTCAGGTGGTCGGCAAGGATGAGATCGGCAATGGCCTGTTCGGTTTCGACGACGAAGCCGGCCCCAATGCCATCGAGCTGTATGTCGGGCGCCTGCGCAAAAAACTTGCTGGCGCACCGCTGCGCATCACCACCGTGCGGGGCGTGGGTTACATGCTGGAATCCAGCGACGGTATTGCTGATGGAACGGACTGAGCGAAGCGCGCCGGCATCGCTGCGGCGCACGCTGATGCTGTATCTGGGTGTGCTGCTGGCGGTGTTCGCGGTGGTGTTGTTGTTCGCCGCCCGTGACTACGGCCAACGCGCCGCCAACCGTTCCTTCGATCACCTGCTGGTGTCTTCGGCACTTTCCATCGCGGACTCGGTGGCGCTGGTCGAAGGGCAATGGCAGGTGGATCTGCCCTATGCGGCGCTGGACCTGCTGTCGATGGCGGAAGAGGACCGGGTGTTCTACCGCGTGGCCGACAGTCAGGGCCGTTTGATCACCGGTTACGGTGATCTGCCGGCGGCACCACGCAGACCCGGAGCGCGGCCGCAGTTGTTCGATGCGGCGTACAGCGGTGAGACCGTGCGCTTTGTGGTGGTTACGCGCAGTTTCGCCGCCGCTTCGGCACAGGGCGAGGTGCAGGTACAGGTGGGGCAGACCCGCCGTGCCCGTGAGGTATTGGCGCAGGACATGGTGAACCGCGCGTTGTTGGCCATCGGCCTGTTGTCGGCATTGTTGCTGGCGCTGGTGGCCTTTGCCGTGCACCGCGTTTTCCGGCCCCTGGTACGCGTGGAACGCGAGCTGTCACGGCGCGAGCCCTCCGACCTCAAGCCACTGGACGCGCGCGTGCCGCGTGAGATGGACCAGATGGTGGCAGCGTTGAATCGTTTCATGGAGCGTCTGTCCAGCAGCAACGAAACCCTGCGCGCGTTCATGGCCGAGGCAGCGCACCAGATGCGCACACCGTTGGCGGCGTTGCGCGCACAGGCACAGTTGGCGGTGGACGATGACGATCCGCGCGACATGCGGCGCAGTCTGCAGGCCATCGAGCGCAACGCCGCGCATATGAGCCGCCTGCTCAATCAGTTGCTCAGCGATGCCAGCGTGATCCATCGCTCGAACCTGCAGCGTTTCCAGCCGGTTGATCTGGCCGAGACCGTGCACCAGGCCCTGCATGAAGCCCTGCCACAGGCGGGCCGTGCACCGCGCGTGCAGCTGGCGATGACCAACGCGGCGGTGCAGGTCAATGGTGACGCATTGCTGCTGCGTGAAGCGATCAAGAACCTGGTCGACAACGCCCTCAAATATGGGGGCGATGGCGCGTTGCAGATCGCGTTGACGATGGATGATGCACATGCGGTGCTGACCATTGCCGATCATGGCCCGGGCATCACCGCGGCCGATGCCGAGCGTGTGTTCGAGCGCTTTGGCCGGGGTGAAGATGCGCCGCCAGGGGGCGCGGGCCTGGGCCTGGCCATCGTCAAGCGTGTTGTCGACAGTCACGGCGGCAGCATTGATCTTGCCAATCGTCCCCAGGGCGGCCTGGTCGCCACCATTCGCCTGCCCCGGAGTGCTGCATGAAACGCTTGTTCGCCGTGATCGCGGTCGCGATGTTCGCCCTGCCGGCGTTGGCCGCGCCGGGCGATGTGCAGCGCTTCCCGGCGCGCGGCACGGCCACTGAACAACTGCGCATCAGCGGCACCACCGACAGCGAAGTGTTCGCGGTGGTGATTGCCGATTACCAGCACCTGCATCCTGGCACCGAGGTGGTCTACGAAGACATCGTCGCGCAGGATCTGTACACCCGTTACCTGCATGATCGACAAGGGCCGGCTTCGCCGGATCTGCTGATTTCCAGCGGCATGGACCTGCAGGCCAAGCTGGTCAATGACGGTCATGCGCTGCCGCATCGCTCGCTGCAGACCGAGGCCGTGCCGGCCTGGGCGAAATGGCGCAACGAAGCATTCGGCATCAGTTACGAGCCGGTGGCAATGGTCTACAACACCCGCGCGCTGCCTGCGGCAAAGGTGCCGCATACACGGCGTCAGCTGCTGGATCTGCTGCGTGCGGAGGGGGCGCCGCTGCGTGGCAAGGTGGGCACCTATGACATCGAACGCAGCAGCGTGGGTTACCTGCTGGCAACCCAGGATGCGCAACGCGGCAGCATTGCGGGCGCATTGCTGGGTGCCTTGGGCGACAACGGCGTGGTGCGCGAAGAACGTACCGGCGTGCTGCTGGACAAGGTAAGCAAGGGGGAGTTGTCGTTGGTCTACAACGTGCTGGGTTCGTATGCCCAGGCGCGCATCGATGCCGGTGCGCCGCTGGGCATCATCGAGCCGGAGGACTACACGCTGGTGGTGCTGCGCACGGCGGTTATTCCGCGCACCAGCACGCATCCGGCCGAAGCCAAGCGCTTTCTGGACTATCTGCTGTCGCCGCGAGGGCAACAGGTCCTGTCGCGCGAAGCGCGGCTGATGCCGATCATTCGCGGTGATGGCCGCGACGGTGATCCCGCGCGCAACCTGCGACCGATTCAACTGGGCCCGGGCTTGCTGGTGTATCTGGATGCGTTGAAGCGGCGGCAGTTTCTGGATGTCTGGCGCAGCAGCGTGGTCGAGCCGGGGAAGAAATAGGCGTTCGGACACGCTGTGCAGGCCGCACTGTAGAGCGCAGCGATGCTGCACTGGAGTTTTGTCGGGAACGCTCCAGCCGAGCAGGGCTCGGCTCTACAGGTGCCTGCTGTTACCTCAGGCCGTCCAGGTATCGCGCAACGTCACGCTGCGGTTGAACACCGGCTTGGTTGCGGTGTGGTCGCGGCGGTCGGCGACGAAGTAGCCGGTGCGCTCGAACTGGAACGACTGCTCCGGCGCGGCGAGGGCGGCGGCCGGTTCGATGTAGCCGGTGACGACCTTGCGCGATTCCGGATTCAGGTAATCGCGGTAGGTCTTGCCTTCGGATTCGTCGTCCGGGTTCTGCACCGAGAACAGGCGGTCGTAGAGGCGGACTTCGGCTTCCACCGCATGCTGGGCGCTGACCCAATGGATGGTGCCCTTGACCTTGCGGTTGGCACCTTCCATGCCCGGACGCGATTCCGGGTCCAGCCAGCCACGCAGCTCGACGATCTCACCGGCATCGTTCTTGACCACCTCATCGACGCGGGCGATGCCGGCGCCGCGCAGGCGCACTTCACCGCCCGGTACCAGACGCTTCCAGCCCTTCGGCGGGACTTCGGCGAAATCTTCGCGCTCGATCCACAGCTCACGTGCGAACGGCACGTCGCGGGTGCCGAAGCTTTCGTCCTTCGGATGGTTGCTGAAGGTCAGGGTTTCTTCGTGGCCTTCGGGCAGGTTGGTGAGCACCAGCTTGATCGGGTCGATCACCGCCATGCGGCGCGCGGCGGCGCTGTCCAGGTCCTCACGCAGCGCGCCTTCTAGCACGCTGAAATCGATCAGCGAATTCTGCTTGGAAATGCCAACGCGCTCGGCGAACAGGCGCATCGCTGGCGGGGTGTAGCCGCGGCGACGCAGGCCCTGCAGGGTCGGCATGCGCGGGTCGTCCCAGCCGTCGACCAACTGTTCGGTGACCAGCGCCATCAGCTTGCGCTTGCTCATCACCGTGTAGTTGATGTTCAGGCGCGAGAACTCGATCTGACGCGGCTTGGCGGCTTCACGCGGCAGGCCCTTGTCGACCAGCGGCTGGGTCAGTTCCGGGCTGTGCGCGTAGTCGACGTTGTCCACGCACCAGTCGTACAGCGGGCGGTGGTCTTCAAACTCCAGCGTGCACAGCGAGTGGGTGATGCCCTCGATCGAGTCGCCCAGCGCATGGGCGAAGTCGTACATCGGGTAGATCGGCCACGCGTTGCCGGTGTTCTGGTGCTCGACGTGCTTGATGCGGTAGATCGCCGGGTCGCGCAGGTTGATGTTGCCGCTGGCCATGTCGATCTTGGCACGCACGGTACGCGCGCCATCCGGGAACTCGCCGGCGCGCATGCGGGTGAACAGGTCCAGGTTCTCCTCGACGCTGCGGTCGCGGTACGGCGACGGCCGGCCCGGCTCGGTCAGGGTGCCGCGATAGGCGCGCACTTCCTCGGCCGACAGGTCACAGACGTAGGCCTTGCCGTCACGGATCAGCTTCTGCGCCGCCAGGTAATAGGCCTCGAAATAGTCCGAGGCGTGACGCAGCTCGTTCCATTCAAAGCCCAGCCAGCGCACGTCGTCCTGGATCGCGGTCACGTACTCCGGGTCTTCCTTGGCCGGGTTGGTGTCGTCGAAACGCAGGTTGCACACGCCGCTGAACTCGCCGGCGATGCCGAAGTTCAGGCAGATCGACTTGGCATGGCCGATGTGCAGGTAGCCGTTGGGCTCGGGCGGGAAGCGGGTCTTGATGGCCGTGTGCTTGCCGCTGGCCAGGTCCTCGCGGACGATCTGGCGGATGAAATCGCGCTTCTCCGGGGTGGTTTCCAGGGTGGCGTCGGCGGCAGGCGTGTTCTCGGACATGGGGGGGCGCGGCATTCGTTTCAGATAGTAGGGCGAAAGTTTAGCCGAGCCGGGCCCGACGTGCCTTGGATGGGCCTATGCTGGAGGGCCGTCCCGCCCTTGAACGCCCATGAATCGGCCTGTTCTGGTAATCGGCAACAAGAATTACTCCTCCTGGTCGCTGCGGCCCTGGTTGCTGTTGCGGCACTTTGGCGTGGATTTCGACGAAGTCCGGCTGGCGCTGGACACCCCGGAATTCGTCGCCGAGATCGGCCGGCATTCCCCCAGCGGCAAGGTGCCGGCGCTGCGCGATGGTGAGGTCCATGTATGGGACTCGCTGGCCATCTGCGAGTACGCCAATGAGCGTTGGCTCGGCGGCCGTGGCTGGCCGCAGGACCTGCGACAGCGTGCCCAGGCCCGTGCAGCGGCGGCGGAGATGCACTCCGGCTTCGTCGCGCTGCGCTCGCAGTTGCCGATGAACAGCCGGCGCACGCCTGATGCCTACCACTGGGACGCAGCCGCGCAACGCGACATCGACCGTGTCCAGACGCTGTGGCGTGATCTGCGCCGGAGCGAAGGTAGTGGCGGAGAGTTCCTGTTCGGGGACTTCGGCATCGTCGACGCCATGTTCGCCCCGGTCGCGGTGCGCTTTGATGGCTATGGGGTGGCATTGCAGGGCGAGGCTGGCGACTATCAACGGGCGTTGCTTGAGCTGCCGGCCATGCGTGAATGGCGACAGGCGGGCGCCCAGGAAACCGAGCACGTGGCGGCGACCGACGGGTTGATCCGGCCGTTCTGAACCGCCCAGGAGATCTCGATGCAACTGGTCTACCAGACAAACAACCTGTTCGATGCGCATCTGGTCAAACATGCGCTGGAGGACGCGGGCATCCCGGCCTTCGTGTTCGGCGAATCGCTGCTTGGCGCTGGCGGCGAGCTGCCGCTGTTCGGCATGCTGCGGGTATGCGTGCCGGACATGGCAAAGCCCGAAGCCGATGAAGTCGTCGCCGAACTGGCCTTGGACGCCGGCCCCGCCGACCCCATTTCCGATGACGATGAAGCGCCCGGTTTCCTGCCGGCCTGAACGCTTGTTCCTGCCCGGCAACGGGTTCGGGCGCAGGCGGGCATCGCACACACACGTTATGTGAGGAATTGATCATGTTGGGAATCAGCCAAGGGCTGCTGGGCATCGGCGCGTTCAAGCAGCGCCTGCCACGCCCGGAGGAAGCGTTGCCGGGGCGCGATGAGCCGTTGCCGTTGCACAACGTACATTTCGTCAACGGCCAGCCGTTGCGCGGCGACTTTGCCGGCCTGCAGGTGCTGGATGTTGGCATGGGTTGCTTCTGGGGTGCTGAGCGCAAGTTCTGGCAGCTGCCGGGGGGGGTGACCACGGCGGTGGGCTACCAGGGCGGCGTTACGCCGAATCCGACCTACGAGGAAGCGTGTTCCGGGCTTACTGGGCATACCGAAGTGGTGCGGGTGGTGTTCGACCCGGCACAGGTGACACTGGAGACGGTGCTGCGCACGTTCTGGGAGAACCACGATCCGACCCAGGGCATGCGCCAGGGCAACGACACCGGCACGCAGTACCGCTCGGCCATCTATTGCCACAGCCAGGCGCAGTTGGATGCCGTACTGGCCAGCCGTGATGCCTACCAGCAGCAGCTGCATGCTGCCGGTTACGGCGACATCACCACGGAGATCGCATTCCCGGCGCCGCCGTTTTATTACGCCGAGGATTACCACCAGCAATACCTGGCCAAGAATCCCAACGGCTATTGCGGCATTGGTGGCACCGGCGTGAGTTGCCCGATTGGTCTGGATGCCTGAGTTGTGAGTGCCGCACCGCGCCGACTGTTGGTGGTGTGGCACAGCTTTACCGGCGCTACGCGCGCGCTGGCGGAAGCATTGGCAGGCGCTGCACGAAAAGAAGGGGCTGACGCGTTGCAGGTCACGCTGCTGCATGCGGCAGATGCTGGCGCGGACGACGTGCTGGGTGCCGATGCGGTGGTGTTTGCCACGCCCGAAACCCTGGCGTCGATCAGCGGTGCGATGAAGGACTTCTTTGACCGCAACTATTACCCGCTGTTGGGGCGCTGCGAAGGCAAGCCCTATGCGTTGCTGGTGTGTGCCGGTTCGGATGGGCGTCCCACCATCGCGCAGTTGCAGCGCATTGCGACCGGCCTGCGCTTACGCGAAGTCGCCGAACCGGTGCTGGTCTGCACACATGCACAGACGCCTGAGGCGATCACGGCGGCGAAGCTGTTGCCGGAAGCAGAATTGGAGCGTGCAAGGGAGTTGGGGGCACTGCTGGCAGCAGGCCTGGCGCTCGGGATTTTCTAAAGCCCCTCTCCCTGCGGGAGAGGGGCTGGGGTGAGGGTAAGGGGCGAAGCCTCCAGCAAGCAGATGCCACCAGGCTTCGCACGAACCCTCATCCGGCCTTCGGCCACCTTCTCCCGGTGGGAGAAGGCAGGCGTCAGGCATTGCTTTGGCTGTCAGCCGGCCAACTCGTCCGCAATGCGCTGACGCAGGGTCTGCAGATCCTTGGCAAACGCTTCAATGCCGGTCGCCAGCTTCTCGGTCGCCATCGGATCGGCCGCCATATCCGCGTCGAATCTGGCTTCATCGATCGCGGCAGCCGACGTCGCTTCTGCAGCACCGGCCGCCAGCTTGCGCGGCAGTTCGCCGAAGTCGGCGTCCAGCCTTTCCAGCAGGTCCGGCGAGATGGTCAGGCGATCACAGCCAGCCAGCGCTTCGATCTGCGCGGTGGAGCGGAACGAAGCGCCCATCACCACGGTCGGCGAGCCGCGACGCTTGAACTCGGCATACACGCCGCGCACGAACTGCACGCCGGGGTCTTCGTCGATGCTGGCCGGGGTCTGGCCGTTGGCGACATACCAATCCAGGATGCGGCCGACGAACGGCGAGATCAGGAACGCACCGGCTTCCGAGCAGGCCAAGGCCTGGGTCGGGTTGAAGATCAACGTCAGGTTGCAGTCGATGCCTTCGGCCTGCAGCACGCGCGCGGCTTCCACGCCGGCCCAGGTGGCGGCGATCTTGATCAGCACCTTGCTGCGCGGCACGCCGGCCGCTTCATACATGGCGATGAACTCGCGTGCCTTGGCGATGGTGGCGGTGGTGTCGTGCGCCTGGTCGGCGTCGACCTCGGTGGACACGCGGCCGGGCACCAGCTCGGCCAGCATCGTTCCGACGCCGACGGTGAGGCGATCCACCACCGCTTTGGCGATGTCCTGCGTGTCGCCACTTTGAGCACGGCCCCACTGCAACTCGCGCTCGATCAGGCCGGCGTACACCGGCAGGTCGAGGGCTTTCTTCACCAACGTCGGGTTGGTGGTGCAGTCCACCGGGCGCAGGCGCTTGATGGCGTCGTAGTCACCGGTGTCGGCGACGACGACGGACAGTTCGCGCAGCTGGGCGAGTTTGGAGGGGGCCTGGGTCATTGCGTGTTCCTGTACAGCGGTGCCGGCGCGATGCGCTCAGCGGTTGAGGTCGCCAGCGGCTTCGGGCTGGTAGTGGACGGCGGTGACGCGCAGGCGCAGCTGACGGCCGCCGGGCGCAGTCCAATCGATGGTCTGGCCAACCGACAGGCCGAGCAGGGCGCTGCCAACCGGTGCCAGGATCGACACGTGGCCCTTGTCGAAATCCGCCTCGTGCGGATAGACCAGGGTCAGGGAATGCTTTTCGTCGTGCAGTTCGTCGATGCAATCCACACGCGAATGCATGGTGACGATGCCTGCGGGGATTTCTTCCGGCGGCAGCACCTGCGCGCGTTCCAGCTCCAGGGACAGAGCGACGGCGGCGGGGTGCCGGCTCAGGGCCGGGGAGTCGAGCATGGCCTCGAGGCGGGCCAGGTCGCGGCTGGAAACGATGATGGATGGCGGCAGACCGCTGTGGCTGGTCATTGGATGTTCCTTATCTGTTGAAAAAACTATTGAAAAAGCAAGCAAAAGGCGACGCCTTGTCGGCGCCGCCTGGTCACTATTGTGCTGGTAACACGGGCCGGTTGCGACCCTGTACCGATCATGGGGCCGGTCAGGGCCGGATGCAATGTGGGGGTAGGGAGTGTTCAGGTTGATGGACTCCCGAAAGGCAGCCTTTGCCAGCCTTCCCCTTGGCCGCGATGAAGGGGGCACAATCTGACCGATTGCGATGAACGCGGCTTCTGCCTCCCTTCGCCACAGGCAAAGGGAGGGGGCTGTTCGCGCTTAGGCCGTCGCTGGCGGTAACTCCAGCAAACCTGCCGGCAACTGCCTGAACAGCTGGGCGAGCTGCTCCAGAAATTCGCCCATCGCCGAGCTGCGGCGCCAGATCATGGCAATACGACGGTTGGGTACCGGCTCGCCCTTGAACGGGATCAGATGGATGTTTTCCGAACGCGCCACCGGTGGCTTCACTGCCAGCATCGGCAGCAGGGTGACACCCACGTTGGCTGCGACCATCTGTCGCAGGGTTTCCAGGCTGGTGGCCTGGAATTCGGATTTCTCCAGTGCGCCCGCCAGGTGGCAGACATCCAGTGCCTGGTCACGCAGGCAGTGCCCGTCCTGCAGCAGCAACAGGCGCTGGTGGGACAGGTCATCCAGTGTCAGCGATGCATGCGCGGTCAACGGGTGGCCTTCCGGCGCAGCCAGCATGAAGGGCTCCTCGAACAGGAACTCGACGTGCAGCTGTTCGTCGTTGATCGGCAAGGCCAGCACCGCCGCGTCAAGCTGACCATTGCGCAGCTGTGCCATCAGCACGTCGCTCTTTTCCTCGACCAGCAGCATTTCCAGCTGCGGGAAGCGCTGGCGGATCGCAGGTACCACGTGCGGCAGCAGATATGGGCCAAGCGTGGGGAAGATGCCCAGACGCACGGTGCCGGCTTCCGGATCCCGGCTGCGTCGCGCGGCTTCCTTCATCTGCTCGACTTCGGCCACGATGCTGCGCGCACGCGCGGCGGCTTCGCGCCCGGCTGGAGTCAACATCACCTTGCGCGGTGCGCGCTCGACCAGCGGCACGCCCAGCTCTTCCTCCAGCTTCTTGATCTGGGTGGAGAGCGTGGGCTGGCTGACGAAACAGGATGCAGCGGCGCGACCGAAGTGCTTGTGCTCGGCCAGCGCCACCAGGTACTTCAAGTCACGCAGGTTCATGTCGGACTCCTGTCATGTCGCAGCAACGACGGAAGGAGTGGGAGGCCGCAGCTGCTTCCTCCCACTCCTCGTTTCTTGCTGATGGCCCTGGATCAGGCCGTCTCAGCCACCGCCGCAACCGGTGCCGGCGCCGAACTGCGGATCAGGTGATCAAACGCGCTGAGTGCGGCGGTGGAGCCGGCGCCCATGGCGATGATGATCTGCTTGTACGGCACCGTGGTGCAGTCGCCGGCAGCAAACACGCCCGGCACGTTGGTCTGGCCGCGGTCGTCGATGATGATTTCGCCACGGCCGCTCAGTTCCACCGAACCGCGCAACCATTCGGTGTTCGGCAGCAGGCCGATCTGCACGAAGATGCCTTCCAGCTCCACGCGGTGCGAGTCGCCGCCGACGCGGTCGGTGTAGACCAGGCCGGTGACCCTCTGGCCATCGCCCAGCACTTCGGTGGTCTGTGCGTTGAGCACCACCTTCACGTTGGGCAGGCTGTTGAGCTTGGCCTGCAACACCTGGTCGGCACGCAGCTTGCTGTCGAACTCGAGCACGGTGACGTGGCTGACGATGCCGGCCAAATCAATGGCCGCCTCGATGCCCGAGTTGCCACCGCCCACCACCGCCACGCGCTTGCCCTTGAACAGCGGGCCGTCGCAATGCGGGCAGTAAGCCACGCCCTTGTTGCGGTATTCGTTCTCGCCGGGCACGTTCATCTGCCTCCAGCGCGCACCGGTGGACAGGATCACGGTCTTCGACTTCAGCGAGGCACCGTTTTCCAGCTGCACTTCGACCAGGCCATCGGCACCGGCCGGCACCAGCTTGGTGGCGCGCTGCAGGTTCATGATGTCCACCTCGTACTCACGCACGTGGGCTTCCAGCGCACTGGCCAGCTTCGGGCCTTCGGTGTGCTGCACCGAGATGAAGTTCTCGATGGCCATGGTGTCCAGCACCTGGCCGCCGAAACGTTCGGCTGCAACACCGGTGCGGATGCCCTTGCGAGCCGCGTAGATCGCTGCGGCCGCGCCGGCGGGGCCGCCGCCGACCACCAGCACATCGAACGCATCCTTGGCCTTGATCTTCTCCGCTTCGCGGGCCATGGCGCCGGTGTCGAGCTTGGCGATGATCTGCTCCAGGCTCATGCGGCCGGAATCGAACATTTCGCCACCCTGGAACACCATCGGCACCGCCATCACCTGGCGTTGCTCCACTTCCTGCTGGAAGGTGCCGCCTTCGATCACGGTGGTGTGGATCTTCGGGTTCATGATCGCCATCAGCGCCAGTGCCTGGACCACGTCCGGGCAGTTGTGGCAGGTCAGCGACATGTAGACGTCGAAGTCGAACTCGCCATCAATCGCCCTGATGCTGTCCAGGACTTCCTCGGCAACCTTCGGCGGGTGACCACCGGTCCACAGCAGGGTCAGTACCAGCGATTCGAATTCATGGCCCAGCGGCAGGCCGGCGAAACGCACGCCATGGTCCTGGCCTTCGCGGGCAACGACGAACGAGGGGCGACGCGCATCGGTGCCGGACGCGTCCAGCGTGATCTTGCCGTTGCCGGCGGCCACGATGTCGTCCAGCAGGCCACGCATGTCCTGGCTGGCGGCGCTGTCATCGAGTGAGGCGATCAGGCGCAGCGGTTGGCGCAGCAGGCCCATGTACTGCTGCAACTGGGTCTTGAGGCTGTCGTCGAGCATGAGCATCTCCTTCGTTGAGGCAAAGCGGGGGTGTGACGCCGCTGCGGCAAGCGGGGCGCCGATAGAAGTAGGGGTGAACCGCAGCGGGCTGTTCGGCTTGCGGGCGTGGTGCTGGCTGGCATCAACTCGCTGCGGTTCACCCCCACGCCCGCCGCGAGGGCGGGGTGGGAGTGCCATGGAGATGAACCAGGTATCTGGTTCATCCCCAACGGCTGACTGGGACTTAGATCTTGCCGACCAGGTCCAGCGACGGGGTCAGGGTCTTCTCGCCTTCCTTCCACTTGGCCGGGCACACTTCGTTCGGGTGTGCGGCGGTGAACTGGGCAGCCTTCAGCTTGCGCAGGGTCTCGGACACGTCACGAGCGATCTCGTTGGAGTGGATTTCCGAGGTCTTGATCACGCCTTCCGGGTTGATCACGAAGGTGCCACGCAGGGCCAGGCCTTCTTCGGCAATGTGCACGCCGAAAGCGTTGGTCAGCTGGTGGGTCGGGTCGCCAACCAGCGGGAACTTGGCCTTGCCCACGGCCGGCGAGGTTTCGTGCCACACCTTGTGCGAGAAGTGGGTATCGGTGGTCACGATGTAGACCTCGGCACCGGCCTTCTGGAACTCGGCATAGTTGTCAGCGGCGTCTTCAATCTCGGTCGGGCAGTTGAAGGTGAATGCGGCCGGCATGAAGATCAGCACGGACCACTTGCCCTTCAGCGAGGCGTCGGTGACTTCAATGAACTTGCCGTTGTGGAACGCATTGACCTTGAACGGCTGAACCTGGGTGTTGATAAGGGACATGTTGCTTCCTTTTGGTTGAAGGGGCGGGGTGAATCGTTGAAGCCAAGACTAATAGGCTGTGTCTAATAAGACAAATGAATTGGATGCATCGAATCAATAGATATTGACTATCAATCATCGCCATCAGTGGATCGCATTACCCGATATCGGGGGCTTTGCCGGGTTTCCAAGCCGGGTTTTCGCCAAGCTGAACGCTCTGGCATAGGCAGGCTTTATCCGAATGATCTCCGGGCGGTAGGCAGGGCGGGGCGGGGTGACTATCCTCGCCGTCCAGGAATTTCCCGCGAAGGGGTAGTGAAGTGTCCACGGTGAAGATTGCCGAGCTGTTGCGGGAAGCCGCCGCCCGTTTGCCGGGCGAGGAAGCCCGCCACGAAGCCGAGCAGTTGCTGCTCCACACCCTGGGCGTTGAGCGCGCCTGGTTGTTCGCCCATGCCACCGACGCGGTGGCCGACGCGGACCGCCAACGCTTCGAGCTGTTGCTGCAGCGTCGTGCCGAGGGCCATCCGCTGGCCTATCTGGTCGGCCGCCGTGGGTTCTGGACACTGGATCTCGAAGTCAACGTCGCCACCCTGATTCCCCGCCCGGAGACCGAGTTGCTGGTCGAGCAGGCCTTGGCACGCCTGCCGGCCGACGACATGGTGCGGGTGGCCGACATGGGCACCGGCAGCGGGGCGGTGGCGCTGTCCATTGCCAGCGAGCGCCCGCTGGCGACGGTGATGGCGACCGATGTGCTCGGGCCAACGCTGGCCGTGGCGGTGAAGAACGCGCAGGCGCACGGGCTGGAGAACGTCTGGTTCCGCCGCGGGCACTGGTACACGGCGCTGGGTGCCGACCGTTTCGACATGATCGTCAGCAACCCGCCCTACATCGCGGCCGACGACCCGCACCTGCAGCAGGGCGATCTGCGCTTCGAGCCGCCGCCTGCGCTGGCTTCAGGGGCGGACGGCCTGGATGCGATCCGTGAAATCATCGGCGGTGCGCATGAGCATCTGGTTCCGGGTGGCTGGCTGTTGCTGGAGCACGGCTGGGATCAAGGGCAGGCGATCCGCGAACTGCTGGAACAGGCCAGCTTTGTTGAGGTGCAGACCGTGCAGGATATGGAGCAGCGCGATCGGGTCACGCTGGGACGTCTGGCTGTCTGATCTGCCGTTGCATGGCGTCATGCAATGACGCGCCGTCGTGGTGGTGGCGCGTCTTTGATGGATGCATGGACACGTGCATCGTGCAGCAATGCGTCAGGGTGCGGGACATTGCAGTTGTCGGTCACCAAAACCTCGTTTCTGCCGTGACAACGGGCCAAGCGCGCACCTAGGATCGGGACGCCTTCAGCCACCGTGGACGCTTGATGAATCGATTGCCGAGTGCCGCAACCCTGCTGGCGCTGTTGCTGGCCTGCCTGACTGTTGCGGCATGTGCCGCCGATGCGCCACTGCATCCGTTGCGCGCGGACATTCCGGCGCAGGATGACTTTGCCGACCTGGCACCATTGGGCGCCGCCATCGGCGACAAACGCATCGTGATGTTGGACGAGCTCACCCACGGTGAGGGCAACGTCTATGCCTACAAGGCCCGCGTGGTGCGCTATCTGCATGCGCACAAGGGCTTTGATGTGCTGGTGCTGGAAAGCGGCTTCTTCGACGTGGCGCGCTTGTGGCGCCTGCGTCAACCGGTGCGTCAGTTGGCGCCGGGCAACATTTTCTACATGTATGCCAACAGCGCCGAGGTGTGGCCGCTGTTCGATTACCTGGATGCGCAACGCAGCAGCACACGACCGTTGGAGCTGGCGGGGCTGGATGGGCGCCTGAGTGGCAGCCTGTCGAGGAAGGAGCTTGTACCGCAGTTGCGCGCGCATCTTTCGCGGCAACCGCTGGATGCGCCGCAGACGCTCCGGTTGGAACGTCATCTGGACCAGACACAGCGTCTGCTCGACGGCCACTTGCTCAAGGCTGACGTTGCCGAGCAGGCGCAGTTCCTGCGGGATGCACAATGGCTGGAGAGCCTGCTGCCGGCGCCGGCCGGCGCGCACGGTGCGGATGTCTTCAGCAGCGACGGCTTCTGGCGGCGAGTCAACGCCAGCCTGCAGCGCATGGCCGAAGTGGCGTGGCAGCGCAGGCCGTTCGATGAACATGACCCGGTGATGGCCGGCAACCTGCAGTGGCTGATGGAGCAGGCCTATCCGGGGCGCAAGGTGGTGGTGTGGGGCCACTATGCGCATCTCAATCGGCTGGGCGGTTACCGTGACGGACATCCGGGCGGACTGCCGCCGGTGGACAACGTCACCCGCGCACTGCCTGCGGCGTTGCAGGCGCAGACCTACGTGCTGCATTTCGCCGGTGCCCAGGGGCGTTACCTGGACTATGTGGATCAGCGCGTGATCGAGGTGCCGGCCGGGTCGGGTGTGCTGGAACCGACATTGACTGCTGCATCGCCGAGTGGCGCGGTGTTTGTTGACCTGCATGCCGGTGCATTGCCAGGCGAGGTCGATCCGGCGTCGCGCCTGTGGAGCATGGATTATCGGGAGACGTTGTCTTTGCCCGAAGCGCGACAACGTTTTGATGGCCTGCTGTTGCTGGACCGGATTACGCCGGCGAGTTACCAGTAACGTTGAATTGTGCCTCCCTCCTCTGCGAGATGGGGGGCGGGTAAGGAGCCCAGCCAGGCAATCCACTGCAAGCACTCTGCAAACATCACGAAAACAGGGCTGCGCTAAACTAGCCAATCCGTTTTCCGCGAGGTTGCCATGCGCACGCTCTACCCCGAAATCACCCCCTACGAAACCGGCACGCTGCAGGTTGATGGTCGCCACACGCTGTATTTCGAGCAGTGCGGCAACCCGGACGGCAAGCCGGTGGTGATGCTGCACGGTGGCCCGGGTGGCGGTTGCTCGGACAACATGCGCCGGTTCCACGACCCGGCCAAGTACCGCATCATCCTGTTCGACCAGCGCGGCTCCGGCCGTTCGACGCCGCACGCCGATCTGGTGGACAACACCACCTGGGACCTCGTCGCCGATATCGAGAAGCTGCGCGAGAAGCTGGGAGTCGCGCAGTGGCAGGTGTTCGGCGGCAGCTGGGGTTCCACCCTGGCGCTGGCCTATGCCGAAACCCACCCGCAGCGCGTGACCGAACTGGTGCTGCGCGGCATCTTCATGCTGCGCCGCTGGGAGCTGGAGTGGTTCTACCAGGAAGGTGCCAATCGTCTGTTCCCGGATGCGTGGGAGCACTACCTCAAGCCGATTCCCGCGGTGGAGCGTCACGACCTGATTTCCGCCTTCCACCGCCGCCTGACCAGCGACGACGAAGCGACGCGTCTGGCCGCGGCCAAGGCCTGGAGCGTGTGGGAAGGTGCGACCAGCTTCCTGCATGTGGATGACGATTTCATCAACAGCCATGAAGACCCGCAGTTCGCGTTGGCGTTCGCGCGCATCGAGAACCACTACTTCGTCAACGGTGGCTTCTTTGAAGTGGAAGACCAGCTGTTGCGCGACGCGCACAAGATCGCGCACATCCCCGGCGTGATCGTGCACGGCCGCTACGACGTGGTCTGCCCGTTGGCCAACGCATGGGAGCTGCACAAGGCCTGGCCGAAGGCGCAGCTGCAGATCTCGCCGGCCTCGGGCCATTCGGCATTCGAGGCTGAGAACGTGGATGCGCTGGTGCGCGCCACCGATTCCTTCGCCGGCTGAGTACTCCGCTCATGTTGTACGGACGGGCGGCGCAGGCCGCCCGTTCTGTTCATGGCGCCGGCCTTACCATTCCCCGGCCAGCAGTGCGTCGGCCAGCACCTGCAGCTTGGGTGAGCATTGCCGCGACGGCGGGTAGATCAACGACAGCTCGCGGCTGCGTCCTTCGGCGGCCTGCAATACGCGCTGCAGGCGGCCATCGGCCAATGCATCGGCCACCGCGAAATCCATCACCTGCACGATGCCGATCCCGGCCAGCGCGGCTTCCACCAGTGGATCGCCGCTGTCGAACACCATCCGCGCCGGTGGCGTGAACTCCTGCAGCTGCCCGTCCGCAGCGCGGAACTGCCAATCCACCAGCCGCCCGCTGCGCAGGTTGCGCACCGCCAGGCAGCAATGGTCGTGCAGTGCCTGCACGCGGTCCGGCGCACCGTGTTCGGCCAGATAGGCCGGGCTGGCCACCGTCACCCAGCGCAAGGGGCGCAACCGCCGCGCGATCATGCGCTGGTCGGCGATCGGGCCGGTACGCAGTGCCCCGTCGAAACCCTCTTCAAACAGGTCGACCAGCCGGTCGCTCAGCACCGCTTCGATCTGCAATTGCGGGTACTGCGCCATCAGTTGCCCGGCCAGCGGCACCAGTACCTTGCGCCCGAACATCGAGGGTGCGGTGATCTTGAGTGTGCCGGACGGTGTGCACGGGCGGTCACCGAGCTGGCGACGGGCGTCGTCCAGCCCGCACAGCAGCGGCGTGACCTGCTCGACGAACTGGCGGCCGTCCGGGGTCAGCCCGACGTTGCGCGTGTTCCGCTGCAGCAGCTTCACGCCCAGCCCGGCTTCCAGCCGGCTGATCGCCCGCGACAGCCCGGATTGGCTCAGCCCCAGCTGCCCGGCCGCGGTGGTGAAACTGCGGGCCTCGGCCACCTGCACCAGCATCCGTACCGCATTGAGATCGAAAGGAAGATCATTCATGCGGAAAATCATCGCAGAAATCCATGATGCATGGTTTATGCGAATGCGTGCATCAATGACACTGCCGCTCCCCACTGAACGGACCATTTCATGCCGCCTCTTCGTTATCCCCGGCTGGCGTTGGCGCTGTTGGCCACCGCACAACTGATCATCGCCCTGGATGCCACCATCATCTTCGTCGCCCTGCATGACATGGGGCGTGCGCTGCAGATCAATGCCCAGCAGCTGCAATGGGTGGTCAGCGGCTACACCGTGGCCTTCGGTGGTTGCCTACTGCTGGGCGGCCGCGCTGCCGACCTGCTCGGCAAGCGCCGTTTCTACCGGCTGGGCATGGTGCTGTTCGCGCTGGCCTCGCTGGTCGGCGGTTTCAGCAGCAGTGCGTGGCTGCTGGTGGCGGCGCGGGCGGTGCAGGGGATCGGCGCGGCGCTGCTGTTCCCGGCCACCTTGGCGCTGATCAACACGCTGTACGCCGAAGGCCCGGTGCGCAACCGCGCGCTGGCGATCTGGAGCATGGCCAGCGCCGGCGGGCTGGCGCTGGGCACCCTGCTCGGTGGCGTGTTGACCCAGCACTTCGGTTGGGCCTCGGTGCTGCTGGTGATCGTGCCGATCGCGGCGGCCTGCGCGCTGCTGGGTGGCAGCTGGCTGCCGCCGGACGGGCTGCGCGCGCGCGGTCGTTCGTTCGACCTGGCCGGCTGCCTGGCGGTGACGCTGGGCGGCAGCCTGCTGGTGACCACGCTGGTGCAGGGGCCGGAATGGGGCTGGCTGACGCCGTTGACGCTGGGCTGTCTGCTGCTGTCGGTGCTGCTGCTGGTTGCGTTCGTGCGCATCGAGCAGCGCAGTGCCGATCCGCTGATGCATTTCGCGCTGCTGCGTGTGCCGGGTCTGCGCGCGGCGATGTGGCTGACGATGCTGTTCATGAGCAGCTTCGGGGTGCAGTACTACTTCCTGGCGTTGTATTACCAGGATGGTTACGGCTGGAGTCCGCTGCAGGCCGGCCTGGCGTTCCTGCCACCGACGCTGGTGTGCACGTTCGGCATCACTGTTGCCGAGCGCATGCTGGCCCGCCGTTCGCCGCGTCAGGTGCTGGCCTGGGGCCTGGCCGGCGGCGCGTTTGGCATCGCCGCGGTGGCGCTGGCACTGCCTTACGGTGCCGGTTACTGGCCGTTGCTGCCGGGCATCGTGCTGCTCAGTCTTGGTCAGGGCATGACCTGGACGGCGATGTGGATCGTGGCCGGGCAGGGGGTTCCCGCCGCCCAGCAGGGCGTGGCCTCGGGCATGGCGGCGACCGCGCAGCAGATCGGTGGCGCGCTGGGCCTGGCATTGCTGGTGATGCTGGCCAATGCGGCGCGCGGCACGCAGGCCGCCAGCAGTGCCGAAGCGCTGCAGGGGCTGGTCCACGCGCAGTACGGCGCGGCCGCGTTCGCACTGCTGGGCATGGTCGTCGCGCTGGGTCTGCGCCCGGCGCGGGTAGACTGCGCTCCCCCGGATTGCCTGCGCAACGACGCATGATCGAACTGCTGGATCTCCGCCAGACTCTGGACGCCATCGCCGCCTGCAATGACGACGGGCAGGTCTGGGAGCGCTATGGCTGGGTGCATGCGACCGATGGCGGCGCGCTTGCCGCACGCTTCTGGTTGCCGCCCAGCGAGGAGGAGGCCTGGGACGAGGACGATGAAGTGGCCGTCGCTGCCCGGGGGCTTGGACTGTCTCCGTTCCTGGAGCCGGCCACGTTCGCCGACGTGCTGGATGTGCAGAAGCGGCAGCGTCCGTTGTCCACGCTGGAAGACTATGCCCGCGCGCTGGATTACTACGCCGAGTACGATGCTTTTCTGCAGGTTCCCGGCATGGATGAAGCACTGGGCGAAGCGTCAGCTGCCGAGCAGGATGCCGCGCAGGTCATGGGCGTTGGCCCGGGCATCTTCGCTTCGTTTGACGTGGTGCTGGTGGCGTGTCCGGCCGAGCACATGAAGGGCGCTGCAAGCCGGGTGGCGACGCTGCTGGCGATTCCGGTGGGTGAAGCTTTGGCGCGCTGCCGTATGTTGCCGCTGGCGCTGGGGCAGCACCTGGACCGCGTGCGTTGTGGCGAAGTCCAGGCACCTTTCGAGGAACTCGGTGCAACGCTGCAGATTCACGCCTACCGGCCGTTTCCGTGGCGGGCTGAGCCGAACGCTGGTTGAGCCGCTCCGTTGGCCGGGGGTAAGGCCAACGGCACGTTCTTCTCCAGCGGTACGGACTGCTTGCTGCTGGCGGGCGTGCAGCGAAGGCCCGATCACTGCAGCTGCAACAGTGCGGGCTGCAACGTGCGGAAGATGCGTTCCAGGCGTTCTGCCCAGGCTTCCTGGCCGGGCGCATCGGCAATCAGGTCCTGGCGGATCTCCAGCTCCACATGCACCAGGCCGCGCGCTTCGCCGTGCATGGGTACGGCGTAGTCGCTGGTGGTGTTCACCGAATACGGCTCGTTGTCGCCGACCACCAGGTCGCCTTCATCACGCAGTGCCTGCAGCAGCGCATGGGCGAAGCGTGTGTCCTGGTGATAGAGCACGCCGGCATGCCAGGGGCGCTGGAAGCCGTTCATCGCCGGGGTGAAGCTGTGCATCATCACCAGCAATGTGGGAATGCCCGCATCGCGGCGGCGATCCAGCTCGGCATTGATGTGGGCATGGTACGGAGTGTGGATTGCCGCGATGCGCTGCTCGCGCTGCACATCACTCAAGCCGGTATTGCCGGGAATGGCCGTGCCGTCGCTCACTTCGGGAATCAACGTTGGCGAAGCCAGCGGCCGGTTGCAGTCGATCAGCAGCCGCGAGTAGGTCTGTTCGATGGCCCAGGCATCCAGCCGCTTCGCCAATGCGCGGGTGGTGCCGGCGATGCCGATGTCCCAGCCGATATGGCGATCCAGTTCGGCCTGCGGCAGCCCCAGTTCGTCCAGTGATGCCGGTAGGCGCTGCCCGGCATGATCGGCCAGCAGTACGAACGGTGAAGTGCCGTGCGGGTGGTGCGCGGTGAATACTGGCGGATCGTCCGCGCCAAGCAGCGCGGTTGAGATCTGCAGGCCGGAATCAGCCACGCGGCCTCCCGTCGAGGTGGTGTTCGATCATCCACAGGCCGGCCCAGAGCTTGGCATCCAGCTCGTAACCTTCGGCCATCTTTTCCACCAGCCACGCTGCGGCGCGATTGCGCGCGATGGCGTGCACGGTGATGTCTTCGCTGGCATCACCGCCGCCCGGGCCGATCCTGCGCAGGCCGGTGGCGCGCACGAAGGCGATCTTCTCGCTGCTGGCGCCGGACGAGGTGGGGCCGATCATCAGCACTTCGGCGTGGTCGGCGGTCCAGCCGGTTTCTTCTTCCAGCTCGCGTACTGCTGAAACTTCGATGGACTCACCGGCGGTGATGTCGCCCACCAGGCCGGCAGGCATCTCGATGGTGCGCGCCTGCAGGGGCACACGAAACTGTTCGACGAACAGCACCTCGTCGTCCGGCGTCACCGCGATGATGATCGCGGCCAGGCCGCCGGCATGGGTGCGCTCGCTGTATTCCCAGGTGCCGCGCACGACCATGCGCTGGTACTTGCCTTCATAGACGACGCGGGGTTCTGCGGTGTTATGGCTCATGCGAACTCGTTGGCGGGAGAGGAGGGGGATTCCAGTCCGGCGGCGGCCAGCAGCCGGCGCCGGGTCAGCGGGCCGAAGCGCAGTGCTTCGCACAGGCCGCCGAGCATGTCGGCATCGGCGGGGCTGCGCACGAAGGCGGGCTGTGCGTGCGGCAGCGGCGCGTGGACGGCAACGGTGGTCAATTGCCGGAACAACAACACCTGCTCGCGTTGTTCGCGCAGGCGCACGGCCATGGTGGCGGCACCACGCAGGCGCAGGAACGGCACCTCGTCGATGCGCTCCAACAGCGCATCCAGGCTGCCGAAATGGGCCAGCAGCACCGCTGCGGATTTGGTGCCGATGCCGGACACGCCAGGGATGTTGTCCACCGCGTCGCCACACAGCGCCAGGTAGTCGGCCATCTGGTGCGCATGCACGCCATGGCGCGCCTTCACCCCGGCTGCTCCCCAGCGCTGGTTGCGGGCGTAGTCCCACTGCTCGTCGTGTTCGAGCAACAGCTGCGACAGATCCTTGTCGGCCGAGACGATCACCCCGCGCAGACGGTGCTGGTGGCCGGCCTGCAGCGCGCTGCCGATCAGGTCGTCGGCCTCGTACTCGCGATCGGCCAGCACGTCCAGGCCCAATGCCGCGCACAGCGCCTTGCAGTGGGCGAACTGGCGGCGCAGTTCATCCGGGGCCGGGTCGCGGTTGGCCTTGTAGGCCGGGTACAGCGCGTGCCGGAAGCAGCTGTCCAGCGCTTCGTCGAACGCCACCGCGATGTGGCGCGGGCGCTCGCGCTCCAGCAGGTCCAGCAGGAAGCGTGCAAAGCCATGCACCGCGTTGACCGGCCAGCCCTGGTTGTCCTGGAACTCGTTGGGCATCGAGTGCCAGGCACGGAATACATAGAGGCTGGCGTCGATCAGATAGAGCGGCTGCCGTACCGGCAGGGTGCTCACGGCTGCCAGTCCTGCAGCAGCGCTGCCGGATCCGGGCGCTCGCGGTCGGGGACTTCCAGTTTGGGGGTGCCAATATGGATGAAGCCGACGATGCGTTCGTTCTCAATCAGGCCCAGATGGCGGCTGACCTCGACGTCATAGGCCATCCACGCGGTCAGCCACTGCGCACCGAAGCCGGCACCCTGCGCGGCCTGCAGCAGCGCAAAGCACACACAGCCGGCGGTCAGCAGCTGCTCCTGCGCGGGTACCTTGTGGTCAGGCTGCAGGCGCGCGATGACGGTGACGATCAGGGGCGCATGTGAAAACCGCAGGCGGTCCTTCTCGACCGCCGCCTCGGCCGCCTGCGGGTCGCGCTGGCGGCTGCGTTGGGCCAGGAACTCACCCAATGCGTGACGCGCGTCGCCACGCAGCTGCAGGAAACGGTAAGGCACCAGTTTGCCGTGGTCGGGCACGCGCACCGCGGACTGGAGCATGCGCAGCAGGGTGGCCGGGTCCGGGGCAGGTTCGCCCAGTTGTCTGGACGGGACCGAAAGGCGCTGGTCCAGCGCTTGCATGAAGCAGTTGTCGGGCATGACTCACCGAGGGGGAAACACGGCCATGGATTATAGACGCCGCCGCCATGGCGGCCCGATGACGGCTTTGGGAGCCAATTCTGTGCACTCCGTCAGGCGGCTGAATACCGCAGGATTCGCCAATATCCCGCAGCACGCTTAGCATGTCGGCTTATGCCGGCATGCCGGCCACGAGGTATGAAGTGCGCACTGCATCACTGACCCTGTTCAGCTTCTCCGCCTACCATGCGCACGCGGGTTCAGGGGCCGCGTCTGCAATCAACCATCCGTTTTCCAGAATGCCAGCGCCTTACAGGGTGTGGAGCCTTTGCGCATGAACTCCAATCCGCATCCCGCCGGTCAGCCCGGCCGTAACCCGAACCTGCTGGCACTTTCCCGCGAGGCCGCCTTGCCGTTGCTGGCGCAGGCCTTTGGCAAGGTGCTGGCCGGCTTTGACGACGTCCTGTTCGACCGTGCCGAGACCGCCGGTCCGTCGCAGCTGGCCTTCCTGGACGGCATGCGCGAGCTGCGCCGGCGCCGGGAAGAAATCGCCAGCCGCTTTGGCAGCCACCTGCAGCAGGCCTGGTCGGCATTGGAGGCCGGTACGCCGTTGTCGGCTGACAGCGTATTGGCCGGGCAGAGCGACGGTGGCCTGAGCCTGGTGCCCGAGCACATTCTCGAATCGCGTCTGGCGGTGCGTAATTTCGCCACCGTGCTGCTACGTGACTGGAAGCAGGTGCTGGCGCGGCTGGATCACCGTCTGGCGTGGATCAGTGGTGTGCCTGCGCTGGACGCGGACACCAACCCCATCGGCCCCGAGCACATCGGTGTGGCCGTGCATGAAGCGTTCTATACCTGCGAATTGGCCCCGGAAGTACGGCTGGTGCTGTTCAAGCTGTGCGAGCGCGAGTTCGCCGCCGGCATCGGCAAGCTGTACGAATCGGTGGATGAGCGTCTGGCCCAGGCCGGTGCCGCCCCGGAAGTACCGGCACCGCGCCGCGTCGCGCCGGCCCGCCCGTCGGCTGCCGAACAGCAACCGGGAGACGACGACAGCCAGGACCCCGGGCACGCACCGATGTGGGCGCAGCGTTTCTCCGAACGCTGGAGCCAGCGCCGCAGCAGCATGTCCGGTGCCGCTGGCCACGACGGTGGTGGCGCAGCGGCAGGCGGTGGTTTTGACGAGGACGGCGGCTTTGGCAACCATCAGAGCGTGGTGCTCGAAGCGCTGCATGAACTGCTGGCGCAGACCCGCCAGACCCGCGAAGGCGTGAACGCCGCAGGCGCTGCGCTGAACAACGCCAACGCCCAGCAACGCTCGCTCAACCAGCGCGAAATGATGTCGGTGTTGTCGCTGCTGCAGGCCACGCCCAGCGCCACGCTGCGTGCCGCAGTTGGTGAAGACGGCGAATCACTGGCGCAGCGGCTCAAGAGTGAAGTGCTGTCCGGCGCCACCCGTCTGGGTGTCGATCCGGCACAGGCGCACCTGGATCCGCAGGACGAGGACGCCATCGACCTGGTTGGCATGCTGTTCGACGTGATGCTGGACGAGCGCGACCTGGAAGGGCGCTCGCGTGAACTGATCGGTCGCTTGGTGGTGCCGTTCGTCAAGGTCGCCATGCTGGACCGGCGCATGTTCGTGCAGAAGACCCACCCGGCCCGCAAGCTGCTCAATTCGCTGGCCGAAGCCTGTGAAGGCAATGCCGGCGAAAGCCAGGCCGAGCGCGCGCTGATGGGCAAGGTCGAAGAAATCATTGAAAGGTTGACTGCCGAGTTCAACGAGAACCTGGCGATCTTCCTGACCCTGGAAGAAGAATTCCGCGAGTTCCTCTCCCAGCACCGCCGTCGCATCGAGATTGCCGAGCGCCGCGCCGCTGAAACCCAGCGTGGCCAGGAAAAGCTGGAAATGGCGCGCAGCCGCGCCGGCACCGAGCTGGACAAGCGGGTGGAGGGTGCGCCGCTGCCCAAGGCGATCAATGACTTCCTGCGCCAGCCATGGAGCCATCATCTGACGATGACGCTGCTGCGCGAAGGTGACGAAGGCGAAGGTGTGAGCGAGGCCTTGAAGTTGGCCGATGACATGCTGGAGGAAGTGGCACAGGCGCGCCGTCATATTGTCGGCAAGCCGTGGTTGCAGGCCAGCCAGCCAGCCTTGCGCAAGGTGTTTTCCAGCGTGGGCCTGCACGGCGACGGTGGCAGCAGTGCCATCGATGCCCTGCACGACACCCTGCAGGCCATCGCCGAGGCCCGTCCTGAACTGGAGCGCGCGCTGCCCGAGCTGCCGCAGGTGGTATTGCCAAGCCCACCGGTACAGGAGGCACCTGCCATCGAGTTCGGCAGCAGCGCCAAGGCCGAGGATTTCGATGACGCCGATGCCGAGCGTTTCCGTCGCATGGAAATCGGCACCTGGCTGGACTTCATCGACAAGGACGGCAAGATGCAGGCCGGCAAGCTGTCCTGGGTGAGCCCGATCTCCTCGCGTTTGTTGTTCGTCAGCCGTCGTGGCATCCGCTTCTGTGTGGCCTCGCCGGAAGAACTGGCGGTAATGGTGCGGCTGGGCCGCTTGCGTCCACATGTGGACGACGGCGCCTTCGACAGCGCCATGCAGGGCGTGATCGACCGCCTGGAGCCGCAGGCCGCACCGACCAACTGACCGGCGTGCGGCAGGCAATCTGCCGCGCGGCTTCGGCTTTGCTACGATCCGGGTGTTGATCCACTGCGCATCGGGTACCGGAATGGCCGTTGATGTACGGGTGTTGAAAGAAGCCGCAAGCGGCGAACGGCGCGTCGCCGCCACGCCGGAAACCGTGAAGAAGTTGCTGGCCGCTGGCGCACGGGTGCATGTGCAGCCCGGCGCAGGCCAGTCGGCGGGGTTCCCCGATCAGGCCTACCTGGATGCAGGCGCGCAGATTGACGACGCGCTGGAGCAGGGCGAGTTGGTGCTGTGCGTACAGACGCCACCGCCGGCGGTGATCGCACGCCTCAGGCAGGGCGCCACGCTGGTCGGCATGCTGCATCCGCAGGCCGAACCCGAGCGCAGCAGCGCCCTGCAGTCGCGCCAGCTGCAGACCTTTCCACTGGAACGCCTGCCACGCACCACGCGCGCGCAGGCGATGGACGTACTCAGCTCGCAGGCCGGCATGGCCGGTTACAAGGCGACCTTGATCGCCGCGCAGCTCGCGCCGCGGTTCTTCCCGATGCTGACCACGGCTGCCGGCACCATCCGCCCGTCCAAGGTGTTGATTGTCGGTGCAGGCGTGGCCGGCTTGCAGGCGGTGGCCACGGCCAAGCGGCTGGGCGCGCAGGTGGAGGGTTTCGACGTCCGCCCGGAAACCCGTGAGCAGATCGAATCATTGGGCGGCAAGTTCCTGGACCTGGGCGTCAGCGCCGCAGGCGAAGGCGGCTATGCCCGGCAACTGACCGATGACGAGCGCGCCGAGCAGCAGCGTCGTCTGGCGGAACACCTGAAGGGCGTGGACGTGGTGGTCTGCACCGCTGCGGTGCCGGGTCGTCCCGCACCGAAGATCATCACCGCGACGATGGTGGACGGTATGCGTCCAGGCAGCGTGATCGTGGATCTGGCAGCGGAAACCGGCGGCAACTGCGAGGCAACCCGGCCAGGTGAAACCGTGGAGACGGGCGGCGTGATCGTTGCCGGGCCATTGGACCTGGCCAGCATGGGTGCCGTGCATGCCAGCGAGATGTACGCACGCAACGTCTACAACTTCGTCGCGCTGTTTCTGAAGGATGGCGCGCTGCAGTTCGATTGGAACGACGAATTGCTGGCGAAGACGGTGTGGCCAGCGCGGCCGGCCGGTGGGGAAATCCCACCGGTGTGAGATGGGTTTCTCAGGGGCGAGGTTGATGTTCACCCCAAATGAAACCCAACACGTCCCTCGAAAATCCCCGGCCCGCAGATGCAGCAACCCCTCAGCGCGGTGACCGCGACGGTGGCGGATTCGCCTCCACCCATTGCCTGCGTTGTTCCGGCGTCATCTTCTGCCACTGATCATGCAGTTGCTGGCGTTGTTCTTTGTCCATGCCGCGCATTTTGGCGAACAAGGCCTGCGCCTCGCGGCGCTGCTGCGGTGCCATGTGCTCGAAGCGATGCATGCCGCGACGGGCCTGTTCGCGCTGTTCCGGCGTCATCTGCTGCCAGCTGCGGGCATGGTCGTAAATACGCTGGCGGCGCTCGGGCGAGGCATTCCAGCGGTCGCGCATGGGGGCGACCAGGGTTTCGCGTTGCGCCGGGCTGAGCTGGTCCCATTCCGGCAGCGGTTGTTGTGCCAGGGCAGGCGCACTGGCCAGGGCCATCAACAAGGGCAGAAGCAGGCGGGCTGTCAGGGTCTTCATGGTGTTCATTCCATCGCCAGGGCGCCGTCCGAGCCCAGCCACAGGTACAGCTCCGGGCTTTCGTCGAACAGCAGGGTGTCATCGGAGGTGTCGTCGCCGGTTGCCGCCACGGTGTTGCTGGGCAGATCCGGTGGCGCGATGTTGTTGAAGCGCGCTGCGACCGTCACCGCCAGGACCGCCGAGCAGGCGGTCGCCAACCACCAGCCCCGGCGGCGCCAGGGCGAGCTTGCCGTATGGGCTGAGGTGGCCTGCAGGCGTGCCTGCCGCAGCTGTGACAGCGTGGCAGGCGAGAGTGCGCCTTCGGCATGTTGCTGCAGTTGTCGCAGCGACTGGTCGAAATCGTCGTGCGGGGATGTGGGCATGCGATTCACCGCGTGGCCTCCAGTTGTTTCTGCAAAGCGTCGCGCGCGCGCGACAGGTGGGTTTTGACCGAGCCTTCCGAGCAGCCCATGGCCTTGGCCGTGGTGGCGACGTCCAGTTCCTGCAGCACGCGCAGCCCGAAGGCTTCGCGCTGGCGTGCCGGCAGCTGCCGCAGTGCCTGCACCAGACGGGCGTAATCCTGCTGCTGCTCATGCTGTTGTGCCGGGCCGGCGGTGTGGTCCGCCCAGTCGATGGCGCTGTCCTGGTCCTGCTCTTCCTGCGGTGCCCAGAACTTCAGGCGGAAACTGCGACGGCGCTGCAGGTCGATGATGCGGCGGCGCAGGATGCTCCAGAACAATGGTGTCCATTCTTCGGACGGATGTTCGCGGTAGCCGAGCATCCGTTCCATCGCGTCCTGCACCGCGTCCAGCGCATCGTCGCGCTGGCGCAGGCCGGCTTCGGCGAAGCGGAACGCACGCGGTCCGATCCCCGCCAGGAAAGCATCCAGCGAGGCAGGTGGGGCGATGGACGTCAGGGGCGGGCTGGTCACCAGCACAGGGTAGCGTTCCGGTCGTTACTGGGGGTGTTAACGCGCGAGGGCCGGATTGGTTGACACCGCAACGGTCGCATCGCCTTGACCAGCATGGTTATGATGCCGGGCAGGCCGTTCCAGCCTCGGAGAGAGCAGCAATGAGCGATGGGTTCGTGGCGTTGTATATCTTCATGCTGGCAGCCATTGCCGGCCATGTGATCATTTCGCGGGTGCCGGTGATCCTGCATACCCCGTTGATGTCCGGTTCCAACTTCATCCACGGCATTGTATTGATTGGCGCGATGGTGGTGCTGGGCCATGCCGATACCACGCTGGAGAAAGCCATCGGCTTCATCGCGGTGGCCCTGGGCGCAGGCAATGCCGCCGGTGGCTATGTGGTCACCGAGCGCATGCTGGAGATGTTCAAAAGCTCGAAGAAGCCGGACGGGAAGGGGCAATGAGCGCGATGGCGTCTGCTACGACCGCGCGTCGGCGGGATGCGCGTCAGGTTTTCCAGTGGCTCAGTTATCTGCAGTATCCCGCCTTGCTGGTGGCCCTGGCGTACGCGGCGCGGCCGCTCTTCAACGGCATGGAAGGCATGCTCGATGCCTACAACAGCGCCTTGCTGTATGCCGGTGTGGGCATTGGCATGGCGTCGCTGCAGGATCCCACCAAGACGCAGAACAAGGTTTCCCGCAAGGTGTGGGAGGATCCGCGCAAGGGTCACTTCATGCTCTGGCTGATCGCGCTGCAGACGCTGGTCCCAATCGTGCTGGGGTTGCTGGGCGCGGCATTGGTCGACTCCACGGCGCTGAGCCAGCTTTCGTTGGGTCTGGTGGCTTTCGGCCTGGGCATGATCGGCCTGCTGAAAACCGCCATCGAGATGCGTGAACACCATCGCCTGGACAAACAGGTTGGCAGACAAGAACACGGAATTCCGGAGGCGGGTGCATGAGCATGCTGGTGCTGGTGAATACGAGTTATCTGGTGGCAGCAACGCTGTTCCTGCTGGGCCTGCAGCGCATGGCATCGCCCAAAACCGCACGTAGCGGCATCCACTGGGCCGGGCTGGGCATGTTGATCGCCACCATTGCCACCTTCTTTCTGCCAGGCCTGCACAACATCGCCTTGATCCTGGTGGCGCTGGTGCTGGGCACCGGGCTGGCGTGGGTGTCTGCCAAGAAGGTGGCCATCACCGACATGCCGCAGATGGTGGCGCTTTACAACGGCATGGGCGGTGGCTCGGCCGCTGCCATCGGCGCGGTGGAACTGCTGCGTTTTTCGGATGTAGCCAACCGTGATACCAGTCATTGGAGCGCGCAGGCCATCGCCGACCTGGCCGCGCGGCAGCCTTCGGCCACGGTGTTGGCGTTGGCGGTGATCGGTTCGGCGATTGGCGCGGTGTCGTTGTCCGGTTCGGTCATCGCCTGGGCCAAGCTCGACGGCCGCCTGGACAAGCGCGTCACCTTTCCGGGCCAGCAGGTGTTCAACCTGCTGGTTGCCGTGGCGATGGTGGCGCTGGGCGTTTGGGCTGCGGCAAGCCTGCAGCCGGTGGCGATCATCGCCTTCTTCGTGGTGGCGCTGGCGCTGGGTGTGTTGATGACGTTGCCGATCGGCGGTGCGGACATGCCGGTGGTGATTTCGCTGTACAACGCATTCACCGGTCTGGCGGTGGCTTTTGAAGGTTATGTGCTCGGCAACGAGGCGCTGATCATCGCCGGCATGATGGTCGGTGCCGCCGGCATCCTGTTGACGCGTTTGATGGCCAAGGCGATGAACCGGCCGATCAGCGGTGTGCTGTTCTCCAACTTCGGTGGCGGCGGCCAGGGTGCGGAAATCAGTGGCAGCCAGAAGCCGATCGAAGCGGCGGATGTGGCAGCGATGATGGCCTTTGCCGAACGCGTGGTGATCGTGCCCGGCTATGGCATGGCGGTGGCGCAGGCACAGCACAAGATCTGGGAACTGGCGCAACGCCTGATCGAACGCGGGGTCAAGGTGAAGTTCGCCATCCACCCGGTGGCCGGGCGCATGCCCGGGCACATGAACGTGCTGCTGGCCGAGGCCGGCGTGCCGTACGACCTGATCACCGACATGGACGACATCAACCCCGAGTTCGCCGTCACCGACGTGTCGCTGGTGATCGGTGCCAACGACGTGGTCAACCCGGTGGCCAAAACCGACCCGACCAGCCCGATCTACGGCATGCCGATCCTGGACGTGGTCAATTCGAGGAACACCATCGTCATCAAGCGCGGCAAGGGCACCGGTTTTGCCGGGATCGAGAATGCGCTGTTCTACGCGGACAACACCCGCATGCTGTATGGCGATGGGGCCGAAGCAGCCAGTTCACTGGTCAGCGAATTGAAGGCGCTGGATGGCGGGCATTGAGCCCGTCCTCACAGCACCAGGGTCGGCTCGCTGGTTCGAAGTTGCAACGCGTCGTCGGAGCTCAGGCCGAGGTGCCCGTGCACTGACACCATTGCGCGGGCACCGCGCCGCGCTTCGCTGGTGGTGCAGCCGAACGCGTGCTTGAACGCACGGCAGAAGGCACTCTCGCTTTCGAAGCTGAGTGCGTCGGCGATCTCGCAGACCGACATGTCGGTGGAACGCACCAGCTCCCACGCGCGCTGATGACGCAGGCGCGTGGCGTATTCGCAAGGGGTCTCACCGAATACCTCGCGGTACACGCGGATCAAATGGGTGGGCGAGTAGTTGGCGATGGCGGCAAGCCGGGTCAGGTCGATGCGGTCATCGACGTTGCAGCGGATCAGATGCTGCACACGGAGCAGCCGCAGCAAGGTCTGGTGCCGGCGCAATGCGGTGCGTCCGCTGCAGCGATCCATCTGTTGATGCTGCGCATCCTGGTGCTCGACGATGGCATCGCGCAGCCAGACCATGGTGTCGACCACTTCCCCCGCATCGCTGTCCTTCTTGAACCAGCGGGTACGTGCGATATGCACCAGGGGTCGGGCCAGTTGCGTGGGGCAGTGGGTTTCCACGGGGACCAGACTGGTATCGCATGGGGAGCTGTGCGGCAGTTCACGCCAAAGCTGTGCCGGCGCTGTCACGCACAGCCACCAGCAAGGAGTGCGGCTGACAAGGCGCACGCCGCCGTCCAGCCATAGTTGCTGATGACGGGAGGTCAATTGCCAGGGCGTATCACCACTGGCCAGCTCAAGCACACCGCGCAGTACCAGACTGATGCTGATCCAGCCGTTCGGAATCGACAGGCGTGAGCCACGACCGTTGCCGACAATGGCATGCACATTCGCCTGTTGCTGCGCATGCAGATCCAAGGACTGGGCGCCATGCAGAAGATGATGCTCGATTCTCACTGTTTTTCCATAGCTGGCGTGGCGGGGAAGCCGGCGGTGCGGTGGAATGGCGGGTGGGCAGAGCGGAGACTGCAGCAACAGATGGATGCCTAGCGGCCCATGAATGCAAAGGGCGTGGCGCAGGCGGAATCGCCGTGCACATGTTCGCGGAAACACATGTGAAATAGTGATGAAAAAAGAAGCCCGGACAGGCCGGGCAGTTCCGGAATGTCCTCGCTTGCCCCTGTGATTTGAGGGGCTGAGAAAGGCCGCGCCTGGGAGAGAGTTGCCAGGTTTCCGGACAGCTCTATGCTGCTCATACATGAGGATGGTCGACGTACCTGAATTTGCATTCCGATAGTCCGTTATTGCGATTTCGCGATGATGATTTCTTCCGTAACTGAAGAGGCGTGACAGTGACCCGGATTCAACTTGATCAGGCGCTTGAGCTGCTCCAGCAAGGACAGGCCCGGGAAGCGGAAGTGCTGATGCGACGTGTAATAGACGTTACGCCTGATGCAGCTGTCGCGATGCAATTGCTGGCATTGGCCCTGGCACACCAAGGCAAGACGGAAGCGGCCCGCGCATTGTTCGAGGAAGCGGCGCAGCGGCAGCCACGCGTTCCGGAAACCTGGATCAATCTGGGCAATGCCTGCCTGGAGTGTGGTGACCATGCTGGCGCCGACCGCGCCTTCGAGCATGCACGTAGTCTGGTGGGTGATGATGTCGCCGTGCTGTTGGGACAGGGACTTGCCTGGCTCGGGCTGCGGCGTTTTGTCGATGCGCACCGTGTGCTGGCGAAGGCGTTCGCATGCGAGCCGGACGCGGCGGACGTACGTCTGGCATACGCACAGTCGTTGATGGAGCTGGAGCGGTTCGATGATCTGGCGCTGTGCCTTGCGGACATCGATGCGGATACGCTGGATATCGACCAGCAACGCGCATTGGCCTGGCTGTGGGCACAGGCAGGCGACGATGAACATGCGCTCGCGCTCTATCAACAGCTGCTGGCAACGACGCCGGCGGACAGCGAATCGCGCGTTCGCCTTGCCTTGTTGCTTGAGCGGCTCAATCGCATCGATGAGGCCGCGAGCGTGCTGAACATGGTCGCCGCCGATAGCGGCGGGATGTGGGCGTTGGCCTCGGCGCGGGTGCTGCGCCGGCAAGGGCAGTTGAGCGAGGCGATGGAGCGCCTGCTGCCGGCCTTGTCGCAGCCCCTGCCATTGGCGATGCAGGCGCAGCTGCGCTTCGAGCAGGCCAAGTGCCACGACGCGGCGGGGGCAACCGATGAGGCCATGACGGCATTGGCGCTCGCGCATGACGCGTCAGCCCAGGCATTCCTGGAGCGCATGCCAGACACCGAACTGCCCGCCGTTCTGGGCTGGTTGCAGCAGCGTCTGCAGCACCGTGCCCCCGAGGCATGGAATGCGCCGGTGGAAGACATGCAGCCAGAGGACCCGGTTTTTCTGGTCGGCTTTCCGCGCTCCGGCACGACACTGCTGGAACGCATGCTCGACGCTCATCCGCAGTTGGATGTGCTGGATGAACGGCCGGCGCTCGAAGTCGCGATCGAATACCTGCGCGGCCGACCCGGTTGGCGCGACACTGACCTGGATCAATCGCTGGCGTTGCTGACGTCAGCCCAGATCACGCATGCCCGGGATATCTATTGGCAGCAAGTGCGCCGCTACGTGCACCCGAGCGGTCGCCTGATCGACAAGTACCCGTTGACGATGACGCGGCTCCCCTACGTGGCGCGCTTGTTTCCGCGGGCGCAATGGCTGCTGCTGTTGCGTCATCCCTGCGACTGTGTGCTGAGCTGCCACATGCAGGCGTTCGGCATGAATGGTGGCGCACTCGCATTTGCCTCACTGGAAGCCACCGCCAACACCTACGCCACAGTGATGGCCTGGTGGGACGCGCAGCGGCAGCGGGCGCCGGCGCGGGTGCATGTACTGCGCTACGAGGATCTGGTGCGGGCACCGGAAGCGGAGCTGGAAGCCTTGATGGGGTTCCTGTCGCTGTCGATGGAGCCGGTACAGCTGGCATCCCATCATGCGTCGGCGGCACGTACGCGACGCATCAATACACCCAGCTACGCGCAGGTGATCCAGCCGATCAATGCCAACGCGGTTGATCGCTGGAAGCGCTATCGGGCGTACTTCACCGACGCCACCCTGGCCGCACTGACTCCATGGCTGCAGCGCTATGGCTACGGAGTGGAGTGACGCTGAGGGAAGCGCAGGTATGTGGACAGGATGTATTTGTCCTGATGCGGCGATGCCTGCCCCTGGTGGGCATACATCCAGTAGGGGGGGAACATCAGCAGCCGTCCTGCGCGTGGTGCTACTCCGGTATGCAGCCCCGGGAACCAGGTCTGGCCGCCTTCCTCCACATCATTCAAGTACCAGAGAAACACCAGGTAGCGATCACAGACGTCATTGATCGAGTCGAAGTGCGTCTGGAATTTTTCCTCGTCGCCGGCGCGGTAGCGTTTGAGGATCAATGGACTCAACAGCGGGCTGTCAGGTACTGCGATGGGCAGACCGACATCGGCGTTGTAGCGCTGCAGCGACTGGCTGATCAGCTGCCGGAAGAATGCCAGGAAGCCAGCGTCGGAAAGCTTGCTGACATCCAGCTCGGTCCAGGCGCTGTCGTCCAGCCCTGCGCGGATGCCGCGTCCGTTGCGTTGCTGGAATCGTGCGAGCGTGGTGAAGGATTCAATCAGCTTGCTGCACAGGTCCGCCGGCAGGCTGTTGTCGTAAGTGCGGATGTAGTGGCGCAGGTGGCTGCCCTGAACATCCGCCGCGGCAGGTGCCGCGGCGGATGCCGGTGGTGCTGACTCAGGGTCAGAAGCGGGCAGTCCAGCGCATCCAGTAGAAACGGCCGATTGCATCGTAGGTCCGCATGTCCGTCGAGGCGTTGAAGCCAGAATAGATCAACGGCGGCTGGCGGTCAGTAAGGTTGCGCACGCCGATCTGGATGGAGCTGTTCTTCAGATCCTCGAAGCGGTAACCGATCTGGAAGTCGGTCTGGGTGAAGGACGGTACCCGGCGCTTGGCCACATAGCCGGGGTCGGTGACGTCAGCCACGTCCGGTGCTTCGTACACATGGTGCACGTAGCGCGTGGTCAGGCTGGCGCTGAGGTTGCCACGTGACCAGCTCAGGTCATTGAGCGCACGCCAACGGGCCATGTTGCCGAAGCCGGAGGAGGCATTGTCGACGAAGGTGCCGGCCAGTCCGGTGCTCTCCGGTATGCCGGGGAACGCGCCGACGTTGCTGCTGGGGTCGCCGGCCAGCAACTGCACGTCGTACTTGGCCAGGTAGGTGGTGTCCAGGTTCCAGCTGAACTTGCCCCACGCGCTTTCCGGGAACATATAGCGGAAGCCCAGGTCCATGCCGGAGGTTTCCAACGTGCCGAAGTTGCCGGTGATGTTGGTCATCTGTGCCACATCGCCCGCGTCATCACGAACAAACGTGTCGCAGAAGCGACCGAAGTTGAAGCACTGGTTGAGCAGCACGTTTTCCGGCAGGTTGGTGATGAACTTCTCCAGCTTCACCCGCCAGTAGTCTGCGGTGACGCTGAAGCCTTCCAACCAACTTGGGCTGTAGACGAAGCCATAGGTGAGCACATCACCTTCTTCCGGCACCAGTGCGGAATTGGCGACCTGGAACGATGTCACCTGGTTGTTGCTCTGGCGGAACGATCCGTCGGTCGGTACGCCTGCGCAGGCGGTGGGATTCCCGCCGGTGTAACCATTGCAGGGGTCGGTGTAGGTACTGGCACTGGGTACAGTGGGTGAGTACAGGTCGCCGATGGTCGGGGCCCGGAAAACGTCCGCGTA
This sequence comes from Stenotrophomonas humi, assembly GCF_001431415.1. Taxonomy (GTDB): domain Bacteria; phylum Pseudomonadota; class Gammaproteobacteria; order Xanthomonadales; family Xanthomonadaceae; genus Stenotrophomonas; species Stenotrophomonas humi. The sequence continues at coordinate 61,698 of NZ_LDJI01000013.1, forward strand.
GGTTGCACGTACCAGCAGGTCGGCGAACGGCTTCCACTCCACGCCGATCTTGGAGTTGGTGGTGCCGCCGAAGTTCGAGTAATCCGAATAGCGTGTGCCCAGCGAAACGTTGAGCTTTTCGGCGAACGGCATGTCGGCCAACAACGGAATCAAGGCCTCGGCATAGATTTCGTTGACGTCGAACTTGCCGGAGATATCGCCGAACGTACAGGCTTCCTGGGTGATAAGGCAGACCGTTTCTCCCGGCGGGATGATGGTCAGGAAGTCGCTGCTGGAGCTGGCCGATTCCACGCGACGTTCGACGCCGACGGCCAGCGATACCGCGCCGGCCGGCATGCTGAACAAGTCGCCAGTGACGTTGGCATTGAAGACCTTCAGGTCATTCTCGTTGCTGCTGTGAATGGTGGGGTTGATCAGTTCCAGCGCGGCCAGCTGGGCCTGTCCAGCCGGCGTACTTGCATCCGGCGGCGGACCGAGGAAGTTGACCGGCAAGCAGCCGGCGATGGCGGTGGCGGCATTGCCCGGCGTGCGCACACAGATGGGATTGCCGGTGGCCGGGTCGATCATCGACGGGCCAAGGGCATCGGTCAGGCCCGGGCTGTAAAGATAGCCGCGTACCGCGGAAGACTGCGGTGTACGACCGTAGCCGTAGGAGGCATCCCAACTCCAGCTGCTGTCGCCGAACACACCGCGCAGGCCGCCGGTGATCTGGTAAGTCTCGGTCTCGAAGCGGGTGGTGCGGGTCGGGATGAAATTACGCAGGCGCAGACGTGCATCGGTGATGTCCACGCCGAACGGGTTGTAGATGCTGTCCTTGCTGATCGGTACGTTGTCCACAGCGGCACGGCCATCGAACGGCAGTGGCGCGATGAAGAACGAGGACTCGGTACGCAGCCACGAACCGAGCATGAAGGCTTCGATGTTGTCTGTGAGCTGGTAGTTGCCGCTCAGGAACAGCGCGGTGCGTTCCTGCGGAGTGAGGTTGAGGTTGCCGTCGGCCTGGAAGTTGTAGACGTCAGTGTTTGCGTTGAAGCAACGGAAATCCGATTGCGAGCTGCCAGGTCGGCCATCGATACGGGTCAACGTCACGTTTGCCCCGGTACCGCAGTTGGGGTCGGTCAGGTCCACGCCAGTGGCCGAGGCACGCGGCACCACGTAGCGACCGGTCAGGATGCGGCTGGTGCCACCAATACCGTGCTCACCGGCATACAGCTGGTAGGGCTGGCTGGAATAGGTGCGGTCGGCGGCGCTGACCGAATCCTCCTTGTCGTAGCTGGCACCCAGCATCATTCGGCCGCGGTCACCGACCATGCCGAAGGTGGCATCGAAGCGTTGGGTGTCGGCATCGCCGCGCGAGGAAATGCCATAGAAGGCGCTGGCTTCGAGTCCTTCGAAGTCCTTGCGCAGGATGAAGTTGACCACGCCGCCGATGGCGTCGGAGCCGTAGATGGCCGATGCGCCGTCCTTCAGCACCTCGACGCGCTCAATCAGTGCCATCGGGATGGAGTTCACGTCCACTGCGCCGTTGGCGTTGGAGATAGTGCCGATCCAGCGCTTGCCATCCACCAGCACCAGCGAACGGTTCACACCCAGGCCGCGCAGGTCGACCGTGGCCGCGCCTGCGCCGCCGCCGTTGTTGACCTGGGGATTGGTGGCCGCACCGGCGATGGCCGGGGTGCGTTGCAGGAATTCGCCGACCGTGGCTGCACCGGAGCTTTCAATGTTCTGACGGTCGATGGTGAAAACGGGGCTGGAGGTCTCCAGATCGGCGCGCTTGATGCGCGAACCAGTGACCTGAATGCGGTCCAGGTTGGTGGCCTCTTCCTTGGGAGGGGTGTCCTGAGCGAGGACGCTGCCGGCCGCTCCCAGCGCCAGGGCGGCGGTGGACATGGGCAACAGGGCACGACGAATTGCGTGACTCAGAGGCTGGATACTCACATTTGACTCCGCAGTGTTGGTGCAGGGGAGTCAAGAAATTACGAATATTTAACTCTATTGGATGTGCCACTCCAGCACAGAAAAATGTGCCGAAAATGACATTTGGTTACACATGGGTGCAATTTTGTGTAACCAAAATTACTCTGACTGATTGGAGCGGCAATGAACAGCGGTGGGGTTCAGTCAGCACACGCCACATCCACGGTGCTCGCAGCGAGCAAAAGCGCAACGCATTCCGGCCTACCCAACTGCGATCAAGCCCACGCGCTCAGCGCGCCGAACGCCAGGCCACCAACAGGGCGATGACCAGCCAGATGCCTTCGGCCAGGCCGTTGGCCAGGGACAGCAACGTCCAGGCCAGATGTGGCCCCATACGAAACGCTGATTCCCATGGAGTGAGTCCCATCGGGCCACCGATATAGGCGGCAGCGATCGCCCAATTGGCGGCAATGGCGATCAGCAGTGTTGCCGCGATGGCGATGGCGACCCGTGCCGGGCCGGCGCGGAATGTGCCAAGACGCAGCATCCATGCGGCTTCCAGTGCGGCCAATACCGCCATCCAGCCGGCTTGGGTGCCGGTGGCGAGCGCGGCGAGCAGCCACGCGACGGTGATGGTGATACTCCCCAGCAGCAACAGTAGTGGCCAAAGCCAGTGATGAGTGGCGCGCGCCGACGAGGAAACAGAGGACATGGGTATTCCCAAACAGGTCACGCAGCATAGCCCTTCAGCGGGGAAGGCGCCCAGTCGGATAAAATGACGCACCTTGCGGGAAGCCCCCGCGTCCCCATATCGATCCACATGTATTCGCGTAGCAGTGAACCCGTCCATTTTGAGCGTGATTGCCCGGCCGTGATGGTGCCGCAGGGCGATAGCGTGACCCTGCCCGCTGGCAGCTATGGCTACATCACCCAGGCACTGGGCGGCAGCTATACCGTGTTCGTCGAAGGCAATCTGTTCCGTATCGCCGGCAAGGATGGTGATGCCATCGGCAAGGAACCGCCGCCGGGGCTGGAACTGGCTGAAGGTGCAGCCGACGAAGATGTCGAGAAGCTGGTCTGGCAGCAGCTGCGGACCTGTTTCGATCCCGAGATTCCGTTCAACATCGTTGACCTGGGGCTGATCTACGAAGTGGACATCAAGCATCTGGAGGACGGCCAGCGCGAGGTCGACGTCAAGATGACCTTGACCGCACCCGGCTGCGGCATGGGTGAGATCCTGGTCGACGACGTACGCAGCAAACTGGAAATGATTCCGACGGTGGCCCAGGCCGACGTCGACCTGGTGTTCGATCCGCCGTGGGGGCGTCACATGATGTCCGAGGCGGCGCGCCTGGAAACTGGCATGCTGTAAGGGTTGGCTCGCTCCTGCAGTACCGGTATCGACTGGAAAACTGCAGGACGCCGAGGCTGACCTGCAATCAACCGGTGGCCGTATCGACACCGGTGCCCATCCCGCAATCTGGAAGGAATTACCCGGTGTCCCAGTCTTCCCTGAGCTTCGATGTCACCCGTTCGGCCAACCCGCGCAGCGCCGATGAGCGCGCCAAGATTCTGGAGAAGCCCGGCTTCGGCCTGTACTTCACCGACCACATGGTGGCCGTGCGTTGGGACAAGGACACCGGCTGGCACGATGCGGCGGTAACCCCGTATGGCCCCATCGCATTGGACCCGGCGGCTGCCGTGCTGCATTACGGCCAGGAAATCTTCGAGGGCATCAAGGCGTACCGCCACGCCGACGGTTCGATCTGGACCTTCCGCCCGGAAGCCAACGGCGCGCGCCTGCAGCGTTCGGCCCGCCGCCTGGCGCTGCCGGAACTGCCGGTGGACATCTTCGTTGAATCACTCAAGCAGATCACTGCCGTCGACAAGGACTGGGTGTCCGATGCCGACGAAGCCAGCCTTTACTTCCGTCCGTTCATGATCGGCGACGAAGCTTTCCTCGGCGTGCGTGGCGCGCACAAGGCCAGCTTCTACGTGATCGCCAGCCCGGCCGGCCCGTACTTCGCCAAGGGCGTGGCACCGGTCGCCATCTGGTTGTCCACCGACTACGCGCGTGCGGCCAAGGGCGGTACTGGCGCGGCCAAGTGCGGTGGCAACTACGCCGCATCGCTGCTGCCGCAGCAGCAGGCACAGGCACAGGGGTGCTCGCAGGTGCTGTTCCTCGACCCGGTCGAGGGCAAGTATCTGGAAGAGCTGGGCGGCATGAACGTGTTCCTGGTCTACGGCAAGACCAACACGCTGGTCACCCCGGCGCTGTCGGGCAGCATCCTGGAAGGCATCACCCGTGAGTCGCTCCTGCAGCTGGCGCGCGACCGCGGCATGACCGTGGAGGAGCGCAAGGTGACCATCGACGAGTGGAAGCAGGGCGTGAGCTCCGGCGAGATCACCGAAGTGTTCGCCTGCGGCACCGCTGCGGTCATCACCCCGATCGGCCAGCTCAAGGGCGAAGGTTTCTCGGTGGGCGACCTGAGCGCGCCGGCCGGTGAAGTGACCATGTCGCTGCGCAAGGAACTGACCGACATCCAGTACGGCCGCCAGCCGGATCGTCATGGTTGGTTGGTACGCCTGGACGGCTGAGTCGGAACAGGCAGCAAAGGTTTCCAAGCCCATCCAGGCGGCATGCCTGGATGGGCTTTTTTATGCCCGACGATCCGTGACGCAAATCGCATTTATGTTTTGAAACAGGCACTTATGGGGATTTTGCATGAGTGAAAGTTTCCTTTGAAACGCTCTTGGCAGGGGTTTATCCGGCATTTACTCTCCGACCACGGATCGGTGACAGGGGACTGGTCCGGGTAGTTCTACCCGGGCAACAGCGTTATCGATACTTGAAAGCCCGGGCTGGACTGACGCCGCGTTCGCGGCATCCCAATGCAGAAGGGCTCAACAATGTCACGCAAATCGCACCGTAGGCTTGGCCGTAGGTTCGTGGTGGTGGTTGGCACTGCTTCGCTGTCTTCACTGCTCCTGTGTGTGCCGGCCTTTGCCGGCGAGGTGTATCTGGCCGGACTGGAATCCGCGCCCACGCACCAGCGCTTCATCGTCAAGTACCGGCAGGACAGCCGTCAGCTGGCGGGTGAAACCGCGCTGAAGCAGAGCCTGTCCGCCGCATCGCGGGTGCTGCCTGCGCGTGCCGGCAAAGCGCTCAATGTGCAGCGACTACGGCGCCTGGCCGTCGGCCCGGATGTAGTGAGCGTGGATGCCGCCCTGGATCGCGTCGAAGCCGAGACGTTGATGCGCAAGCTGGCGGCGGATCCGAATGTTGAGTACGTCGAAGTCGATCGGCTGAACACCATCAACCTGACCCCCAATGACACCCGCTACAGCGAGCAGTGGGGGTACTCGGGGACGTACGGCATCAAGGCCAACCAGGCATGGGATGTGACCAACGGTGCCGGGTCGGTGGTTGCGGTGCTGGACACTGGCATCACCAACCACAGTGATCTGAACGCCAACATCCTCCCCGGCTATGACTTCATTGCTGACACCACGGTGTCCAACGATGGCAATGGTCGTGACAACGACCCCAGCGATCCGGGTGACTGGGTGACGGCCAACCAGTGCGGTGGCATACATGCCGCGCAGGGGTCGAGCTGGCATGGCACCCACGTGGCGGGCACCATCGCAGCGGTGACCAACAACGCCAAGGGCGTTGCAGGCGTGGCCTATGGTGCCAAGATCGTGCCGGTACGCGTGCTGGGTACCTGCGGTGGTTATGACTCGGATATCGCCGACGCCATTGTCTGGGCGTCAGGCGGCACCGTGTCGGGTGTGCCTGCCAATGCCAATCCGGCTGAAGTGATCAACCTGAGTCTTGGTGGCTCCGGTGCCTGCGGCGCGACCACGCAGAGCGCGATCAACGGGGCGGTCAGTCGCGGGACTACCTTGGTCATCGCCGCCGGCAATGACAACACCAATGTCTCCAATGCCTCGCCGGCCAACTGCAGCAACGTGATCGCGGTGGCATCCACCACCAGTACGGGCGCGCGCTCGAGCTTCTCCAACTACGGTGCGTTGATTGATATCGCCGCCCCGGGCTCAAGCATCCTGTCCACGCTCAATACCGGCAGCACCACGCCGGGCACGGAGACCTACGCGTCCTACAACGGGACCTCGATGGCGACGCCACATGTTGCCGGCGTCGTGGCGTTGATCCAGGCGCAGGCGACGACCCCCAAAACGCCGGCCCAGGTGGAGGCGTTGATCAAGGCCAATGTGACGGCGTTCCCCGCCACGCCCTCGCAGAGCATCGGCCCAGGCATCCTCAATGCGAAGGCGGTGGTTGATGCGGTCAATGGCGGCACGCCACCGGGCCCGGGCGGTGATCTGAACAATGGCGTGCCGGTGACCGGATTGTCCGGTGCGGCGGGCAGCACGCAGTTCTTCACCGTGCAGGTGCCCGCTGGGGCTGCCAATCTGGTCATCGCCAGTTCCGGTGGTAGCGGTGATGCCGATCTGTATGTGCGTGCCGGCAGCCAGCCCACGACCTCCACTTACGATTGCCGGCCCTACAAGAGTGGCAACGCGGAGAGCTGCAGCTTCGCAACGCCGGTGGCCGGCACGTACCACGTGATGTTGTCGGCCTACTCGGCGTTTTCCGGCGTGAGCCTGCAGGCCAGTTGGGGGACCGGTGGCGGTGGTGGTTCGCAGACGTACAGCAATGCCACCGGGGTGAACATCGTGGACAACGCGACGGTTGAAAGTGCCATCGCTGTGTCCGGGCGCAGCGGCAATGCGCCGGCATCCACGCCGGTAGCGGTGGATATCAGCCACACCTGGAAGGGTGATCTGAAGGTGGACCTGGTTGCGCCTGATGGCAGCGTGTACGTGCTGAGCAACTATGCCGGCGGCAGCGCTGACAACATCAAGCAGACCTTCAACGTGAACCTGTCCAGCGAGGCGCTCAACGGCACCTGGAAATTGCGGGTCAACGACAAGGCAAGTGGTGATACCGGTCGTATCAACAGCTGGTCGGTTACGTTCTGATGCGGTAGTGGTGACAGCGGCGCCGTTGCGGTGCCGCTGTCGTTTCGGCGGCGTTCGATCCCCGGGCGGGCATCAACCCTCGCGGATGTCCGCACACCGTGCCTGCAGGAAGCGCAGCGCATCGACCGGCGCGATCTCCAGCAGCAGGCCGCGTTGGCCGGCATTGATGTACACCGACGCGTGCTGCCGCACCTCATCGGCAAACACGACGGTGGCCGGGCGCTGCTGTGCGAACGGACTGATGCCGCCCACCTTGTAGCCGCTGCGTCGCTCGGCTTCGGCCACTTCCATCATCTGTGCATGCTTGCCGCCGCAACTGGCGGCAAGTTTCTTCAGCGACAGGCGCTGGTCACTGGGGATCACCGCGACTACCGGCTGCTTGTCCACCCACGCCATCAGTGTCTTGAACATCCTCTCCGGCGCGATGCCCAACGCCTGCGCCGCAGCCAGGCCTTTACTGTCGACGTCGGCCGAATAGTCATAGGCGTGCAGCCCGTGGGCGATCCCGGCCTTGTCCAGAGCGGCATTGGCGCGGGTGCCCTTGGCCAACTCAGACGGCCTCGAAGCGATTGGCGTCCACGTTCTTGCGCACGTGGGTGGGGTCCCAGATGCGGCCGTTCATGGCGATGAAAACGCCTGGCGGCAGCGACTGCACCGCGCCGATGGCGCAACCGATGTTGAATTCCGCATCCGAGCCACGGAAGCGTGCCGGGCTGAGCGCGCCGGTCATCACGATGGTCTTGTCGGGGATGGTCTGCAGCACCTTGCCGGTGGCAACCATCGAGTCGGTGCCGTGGGTCACCAGCACGTGGCGGGTGGGCTGGGCGGCGATGGTGGCGCGGATCAGCTCGCGGTCGTCATCGCTGATATGCAGCGAATCCTTGCGCAGGATCGGAATGACGTTGAAGCGGAAGGTCACGCCCAGCTCGCGCAGGATCATGCCGATCTGCGGGTCACCGATCTGGTAATCGGATTTGTCGTCGAAGTAGATCTTGTCGATCGTGCCGCCGGTGGTGACGACCAGGAGTTCTTCCATCATTGCGATAAATCCTTGCGGTGACTGCGTGCGGCGCCGTGCCGCGATGCTGCGCATGATAAAGCCGGATGGCAGAAGTGAGTGAAAAGACGCGATAGCGCCGAGTCATGCTCGGCGGGGCCTTGCCGGGAAAGCTCCAGCCGAGCATGGCTCGGCACTACCGGCGCGGGTTTACGGGCTACGCTTCTTGGCAAACCGCGCGCGCATGCCCGGCACGCTGACCAGCGCCACGATCGACAGCGACAACACGATCTCGATCCCCGCGTACAGCAGGGCATCGCGATGCACCCAGGCGCTCATCACGCCGTGGCTGAACCAGAACAGGGCCAGCACGCCGGCCCAGAACCGGGCTGGCGCGCGCTGTAGCGCCACGCCGGCCAGCAGAAGCAGCGGTGGCGCCACGAACACCAGCAGCACCGCCGGCAGATGGCGGTCGCTACGGAACCACCACGCGTAGAGGGCAGCGAGCAACAGCAATGCGAGGCCGAGCGCGAGGTCCCGCGCGCGCGACGTCATTGCGCCAGCCGCTTGGCGATGTCGGCCACGCGACGGCCGAGCACGCGGGCCAGGTGGGCCTCGTCGTCGCTGGGCTGCGGGTCGTCCTGCGCGCCGGCCACATGACTGGCACCGTAGGGCGTGCCACCGGTGGTGGTGTGGCTGAGTGCGGGCTCGGTGAACGGGATGCCGACGATCAGGCAACCGTGGTGCAGCAGCGGGATCTGCATCGACAGCAGGGTGGATTCCTGGCCGCCGTGCATCGAGGCGGTGGATGTGAACACCGCTGCCGGCTTGCCGGCCAAGGTGCCGTTCACCCATTCGGCGCCCAAACCATCCAGGAAGTGCTTCACCGGTGCGGCCATGTTGCCGAAGCGGGTCGGGCTGCCCAGCACGATCCCGTCGCATTCGGCCAGGTCGCTGATCTCGACGTAGGGGGCGCCATCGTCGGGGACCGGGGGCGCGCTGGTCTGGGTGACAGCGGCCACCGGCGGCACCGTACGCAGGCGCGCACTCATGCCGGGGACCTCACCAATGCCGCGGGCAATCTGCCGGGCCAGCCGTGCCACCGAACCACCACGGCTGTAGTACAGCACCAGGATTTCCGCCATCACACCATCCAATCATCACGCAGGAGCCGGCAGTATCGGCGATGCGGGCCGCGCTTTGCATCGGGTACCCTTGCCGCATGGAACCACTGGACTCCCTCAATCTATGGATGGAACGCGTGCGGGACCGGGCGCGGAACATCAGCTTTGCACGCTTCCTGTGGTGCCGTTTCCTGGATGACCGCCTGTTCCAGGCGGCCGGTTCGCTGGCCTACACCACCGTGTTCGCGCTGGTGCCGCTGGCCATCGTGGTGTTTGGCGTGCTGTCGGCGTTCCCGATGTTCGACCGCTGGAGCGAGGCGCTGAGTGACTACGTGTTCTCCAATTTCGTGCCCTCGGCGGCACGTGCGGCCGAAGGCTATCTGCGCCAGTTCTCGGCCAGCGCCGGGCAGCTGACTGCCGCCGGTTTCATCGCCCTGGTGGCGTCGTTGCTGATCACCCTCAACAGCGTCGAACAGACCTTCAACCGTATCTGGCGGGTGGCCTCGGCGCGGCCAAAGCTCACCCGTTTCCTGGTCTATTGGACGGTGCTGACACTGGGCGCGCTGCTGGCCGCTGCCTCGTTGGCGGTCTCGGCCAAGGTGCTGTCGTTGCCATTGTTCGGCACCACCGAGGGCCGCTGGCTGGCCGATCTGGGCCTGCGCCTGGCACCGGTGTTGATCGAGTTCGCCTGTGTGATGCTGATCTACCGCGTGGTACCGCACCACACCGTGAAGTGGCGCCACGCGGTGCCCGGCGCGATGTTGGCGGTATTGATGCTGGAGCTGGTGAAGTGGGGCATGGGGCTGTACCTGGGCAGCTTCCAGTCCTATCAGAAGCTTTACGGCACGGTGGCCTTCGTGCCGATCCTGCTGCTATGGATCTACCTGGGCTGGGTGTCGGTGCTGTTGGGCGCCTCGCTGGCCTCGTCCATCGCGGCATTCCGTTACCAGCCGGTGGCGTTCCGCTTGCCGCAGGGCGGAGAGTTGTATGGCCTGTTGCGTCTGCTTGGGCGCTTCCGTGAGGCGCGGGAGCAGGGCAAGGGACTGGACGAAGAACAGATGCTGACGCTGGAACCCATGCTCACCGATTCACTGTTGCAGCAGCTGCTTGAGCAGATGGAGAGCATCGATCTGCTGCGTCGTGACGAGCAGGGCCAGTGGCTGTTGGCGCGTGACCTGGACCGCATCACCCTGCATGAGCTGTACGAGAGCTCACAACTGCGTATTCCCGTGGCCGAGGAGTACCTGCCTTTCCGCGACGACGACCTGGGCCAGGCAGCCTGCCGCGCGCTGGACGAACTGCGCGTACCGTTGCGCGAACTGCTTAAACGCCGTGTGGATGACATCTACACGAACACTGGAGATCCACGATGACCCACAAGCTGCTTCCCCTTGCGCTGCTGGCCCTGTTGTTGGCGGGTTGCAAGCCAGCGCAACCCGACGCTGCGCCCGAACCGGCACCCGCTGGCCCGCCGCAGACCGCTGCCCCGGCAACACCGGCCCAGCCGGGTGCCGTGCAACAGACCGCTGACATGCCGCAACTGCAGGTGCCGACCGTGGATGGAAAGTCCTACGATCTGGCCAGTCATCGCGGGCAGTGGGTGGTGGTCAACTTCTGGGCGACGTGGTGTGCGCCATGCCTGCAGGAAATGCCGGAGTTGTCGGCCCTGCATGCCATGCGCAGCAATGTGGAAGTGATCGGGCTGGCCTATGAGGACATCGAGCTGGATGAGATGCAGGCCTTCCTGAAGGAACACCCGGTCGCCTATCCCATCGCCATCATCGATACCTACAACCCGCCCAAGGACTTCGCCACCCCGCGCGGCTTGCCGATGACTTACCTGATTGCCCCGGACGGCAAGGTCGCCAAGCAGTTCCTCGGGCCGGTCAACGCGCATGAGATCGAGCAGGCGATCAGCGCCGCCGGTGGCAAGGCCGCATAAGCCGGTCGCGAAGAATAAGCCCCTCTCCCGCCCGCGGCAGAGGGGGGAGGGCGCTCTACCGTTTCGGCCCTTGTAATCCGCGTAAGCCCACGTGGCATCCGGGACGCGCGGTGGGGTATCGGATGATGCGGGCCGTGATGCAGTTCTGCGTACGAGAACGCTTACGGCACGCCGGTACTCAACGCGATCGAAGGCAGCGGCTTCACCACGCCGAATTTCTCCTTCTTCAGCTTGCCCTTGAGTGGCGGCAGTTCCACCAACGGTTCGTCGATATGCGTGTCCGGCAGGCGGTCAAGCAGATTGCGGATCAAGGTCAGCCGGCCGCGTTTCTGGTCGTTGAAATCCACCAGCGTCCACGGTGCATGGCGGCTGTGCGTGGCCTGCAGCATGGCCTCGCGCGCCCGCGTGTAATCGTCGTAGGCCAGGCGTGACTGCAAGTCCACCGGTGACAGCTTCCAGCCCTTGAGTGGATCTTCGCGGCGCTCGGCGAAGCGCTTTTCCTGCTGTTCCTGGTCCACGCACAGCCAGTACTTGAACAACAGGATGCCGTCGTCCACCAGCATCTTCTCGAACACCGGTGCCTGTTTGAGGAAGGCCTGGTACTGCGCGTCGGTGCAGTAGCCCATCACCTTTTCCACGCCGGCGCGGTTGTACCAGCTGCGGTCCATCAACACGATCTCGCCAGCGGCCGGCAGGTGCGCGGTATGCCGCTGGAAATACCACTGGGTGTCCTCGCGATCAGTCGGCTTGGGCAGCGCGACCACGCGGCATTGGCGCGGATTGAGGTGCTCGGCCAGGTCCTGGATCACACCGCCCTTGCCGGCGGTGTCACGGCCCTCAAACAGGGCCAGCACCCGCTGCCCACGTTGCTGGGCCCAGCGTGCCATGTTGGCCAGTTCCAGCTGCATGGGTTCCAGCAGCTGTTCGTATTCCTTGCGCTTGAGCTTGGCCATGGGTACCCCCGGTCTGGAAGTGCCGAGCCTACCGCAGCGCTGTGTCAGCCGGCGTCGATGCCCTGCCAGCCACGCGCGCGGGCCAGTTGTTGCAGCAGCGCGGAGAAGTCCGCCGCATAGCCGGCCATGTCGAACAGCCCGCTGCGGTCGCGCGCCTCTGCGAGCCGCTGGCGCAGTGCCAGTCGTGCGCTCGGATCATTGCCCAGGGCGATGGCCGCATCGACGAAAGCGCGATCATCGGCCACGTTCATGTCGTCCAGCCCGAGGTAGTGGTTGAGGCTGCCGGCCACGCGGGCAGCAAACGTCTCGCCGGGTGCAGTCAGCACCGGACAGCCGGCCCACAGTGCATCAGAGGCCGTGGTGTGTGCGTTGTAGGGATGCGTGTCCAGGAACAGATCGGCGTGGCGATAGCGCGCCAGGTACTGCGGATGCGGCAGCTTGCGCATGAAGACCAGTCGCGACGCTTCCACGCCGTTCTGCTGCGCAACCTCGCGCAGCCGGTCGTCAGCCTTGCCGGGCCCGGACAGCAGCCACAGCACGCTGCCTGGCACGCCCTTGAGCACGTCCAGCAGCCGACCAACACTGCGCGGATTGAGCTTGTAGCTGTTGTTGAAGCAGCAGAACACCACGCCCTGTTCCGGCAGCCCGCATTCGTGGCGGGAGGGTGGTTCGGCAACGACGCGCGTGTTGTCCGAAGGCTGGAACGCGCGCGGCAGGCGCAGCACCTTTTCACTGAAGGCCGGCTCCCGTTGCGGCGGCAGCACGAAATCATCGGCCAGCACGTAATCCATCCACGGCGCACCGGAGGTGCCGGGGTAGGCCAGCCAGTTGATCTGCATCGGTGCTGGACGCATCGCCAGCACTTCCGGCGTGCCGCCACCGCCCCAGCCTCGCAGGTCGAACAGCACGTCGATGCCGGCATCGCGGATGCGGCGCGCAATGGCGACATGTGGCTGCGCGCAGACATCGTGCAACGTGTGCGCAGCGGCCTGCAGACGTTGGCGGATGCCGCTGCCGTCATCGGCGTTCAGCGCGAACAGATGCACCTGCAATTGCGGTTGCGCGCGCAGCTGTTCAAACAGTGCCACCGTCAGCAACCCGGTGGGATGCGCGCCAAAGCCGTTGGACAGGAATCCGATCCGCAACGGGCCGTGCCCGCGCACGTGGGCCACGGGCAGGCGGGGGAGGGTTTGTGCCAGCACCTGCGCGCGTTGTCGGGCGCAGGCGTGCTGCTCGGCGGGGCTGGCGTCTTCGCTGAGAAAGGCGAACGGTTCCACTGCCGGATTGCCTTGGGCGACGGCATTGCGTACCTGTCGCGACAGGCCATCCAGCTCGCGCCAGTCACATAGACGACGTTGCCAGTTCAGCCGCTGCGCAGCCATGTAGGCCTCGTCCGGTGCCAGCTGGTGCGCGCGACGGTAGGCGTCTGCGGCCGCTTCCGGTTGGTTGGCGTCTTCAAGGACATGGCCCAGCCAAAGTGCCATGCCGGGATGTTGCGGCGCCAGTTGGCAGGCACGTTGCAACAGCGCGGCGGCTTCGTCGTGACGGCCCTGCATCCAGCGCGCACGGCCGAGCCGGGCGAGGGCTTCGGGGTGGTCGGCACGCAGCTGCAATGCGCGCTGTGCGGCGGCTTCACCGGCGCCGATATCACCTTCGCCAAGTTCGGCGTCGGCCAGCATCACCCAGGCGATGAAGTCGGCGGGTTGGCGGGTGACTGCGGCACGCAGCTGCTCGCGTTCGCTGGGGGGATGAGGCATCGGATCAGGCTGCGGTGAGTGCAATGAGTGTGATTTTGCCGCGCCTGAGGGGCTTTTGCTTGGCTCATCTCGTTCTGTGGAAGACGAGGATGAGCGGGAAACCACTGCGGTTGCTTCCGTTCCGTCCCTTTCGCGCAGTGAAAGGGTGAAGCCAGGGCCATGCGATACCAAGTCAAGCGAAACCCGCTTCGCTCAGCTGCCCTCGGCCAACCGCGCCAGCTCGTCCACCTGATGCTCATGCTGCAGGCGGCTCACCAGTGCATCCAGGTCGCCTTCAATGATGTTGGGCAGGTCGTACAGGGTCAGGCCTTCGACGCGATGGTCGGTAATCCGCCCTTGCGGAAAGCTGTAGGTACGGATGCGTTGGCTGCGATCACCGCTGCCCACCTGCAACCGCCGCGACTCTGCCTGTGCGGCGGCCTGTTTGTTGCGTTCGGCATCCAGCAACTGCGCCTTCAATCGCTTCATCGCCTTGTCGCGGTTGGCGTGCTGGCTGCGCTCGGTCTGGCATTCCACCACCACGCCACTCGGCATGTGGGTGATGCGGATCGCCGACTCGGTCTTGTTGACGTGCTGGCCACCCGCACCGGAGGAACGATACGTATCCACCCGCAGATCGGCCGGGTTGATGACGATCTCTTCCACATCGTCGGCCTCGGGAATGATGGCCACGGTGGCAGCGGAGGTATGGATGCGGCCCTGCGATTCGGTGGCGGGCACGCGCTGTACGCGGTGGGTGCCGGATTCAAACTTCAAGCGCGAATAGGCACCACGACCGACCACGCGCGCCACCACTTCCTTGTAGCCACCGTGCTCGCCCGGGTTGTCGGATTCGATTTCGACCTTCCAACCCTGGCGCTCGGCATAGCGGGCATACATGCGGAACAGGTCGCCGGCGAAGATCGCCGCTTCGTCGCCGCCGGTGCCGGCGCGTACTTCCAGGAACAGGTTGCCCTCGTCGCGCGGGTCGCGAGGCACCAGCAGCAGCGCCAGTTCTTCGTCCAACGCCTGCAGGCGGGCCTGGGCGGCGCTGATTTCCTCTTCCGCCAGTTCGCGTAGTTCCGGGTCGGCACGCATGGCTTCTGCCGAGGCCAGGTCTTCCTTGGCCCGCGTTTCGGCCGCCAGCGCGTTGGCGACCGGCTCCAGCTGCGAGAACTCGCGGGAGAAATTGCGGAAGCGCTCGTTGTCGGCGACTACTGCCGGTTCGGAGAGCAGGCGTTCCAGTTCTTCACGGCGCTCGGCCAGTGCCAGCAACTTACGGCGCAGGGTCGGCGTCATCGGTCCTCACTACAGGGTGTTGATACCCGGGTGTGGCCGGGAACAAGCGCTCGGCGGCGCGGGTCAGGTCGGTGTCGCCGTCCAGCGCGGCTTGGCGCAGGGCAGCGGTCGGGGGATGCAGCAGGCGGTTGGTCAGGCCGTGGGCCAGCTGCTCCAGCACTTCGTCGGCGTCCTTGCCGGAGACCAGCTGCTGACGTGCCTTGGCCAGCAGTTCAGAGCGGGAGGCTTCGCCAAAGGCGCGCAGCTGGCGGATCGGGGTCTGCAGCTGCGCGGCGCGCAGATTGTCCTGGTAGCGGCCAACCTGCAGATCGATGATGGCCTCGGCCTCGGCGGCGGCTTCACGACGACTGCGGCGGTTTTCCTCCACGGCCCGTTCCATGTCATCCACGCTGTACAGGTAAGCGTCTGCCAGTTTGCCCACGCCGGCCTCGATGTCACGCGGCACCGCCAGGTCGAACAACAACATCGGCTTGTGCTTGCGCGAGCGCAGGGCGGTGGTGACGTGGCTTTCCAGAATCACCGGCTCGCGGGCCGCGGTAGCCGAGAACACCACGTCCGCTTCGCCCAGGTGCCGTTCCAGTTCGCTCAGGGGCAGGGCCACGCCGCCATGGCGGGTGGCCAGGTCCTGCGCGTGGGCCAGGGTGCGGTTGGCAATCAGCAGCCGCTTCACCCGCGCTTCGCTCAAGTGCTTGGCAGCCAGTTCGATGGTTTCGCCGGCGCCGACCAGCAGCACGGTGGATTCATCCATCCGGGCGAAGGAGTCCTGCGCCAGCCGCACGGCGGTGGAGGCCACCGACACCGGATTGGCGCCCACGCGGGTATCGGTGCGTGCGCGCTTGGCGACCGAGAAGGTCTGCTGGAACAGGCGATCGAGCTGGTGGCCGATGATGCCGCTGTCATGCGCCCGCGCCCAGGCATCCTTCACCTGGCCCAGGATCTGCGGTTCGCCCAGCACCATCGAGTCCAGCCCGGTGGCCACGCGGAACAGGTGGCGTACCGCCTCGCCTTCACTGTGCTGGTACAGGTAGCCCTGCAGGTTGCCGGCATGCTGCTCCAGCCACTGCGCCAGGGCCTGGCTGTCCTCGGCCACCGCGTACAGCTCGGTGCGGTTGCAGGTGGACAGCAGTACCGCCTCGGTCAGCTGCGGTGCACCGCGCAGTGAATCCATCGCGCGCGGCAAAGCCTCACCGCCAAAGGCAGCCCGTTCGCGCAGTTCCACCGGCGCAGTCTGGTGATTCAGTCCGAGCACCCACAAGGTCATCTGTTCAGTTGCTTGCGATAAGCTGCTGGCTGTTGAAGGCCGCCATTTTACGGCCCGGTCGCGTCAGATGCCCGTATTCCATCGCATATGCAGCGTTCTGTTGTTTTCCCTGCCGGTTTTCCCGGTGCTGGCGGCCCCTGCGCGGACCGCCCAGACCCCGGCGGCGGCTGAGGCGGCAGGCCCCATGACTCCGGTGCTGGCCGGGGAATTTTCGTTGCAGGCTGGTAAGTTGGCCGATTCGGCGCGCTGGTACCTGCAGGCGGCGCAGGAGGCGCAGGGAGATGTCGGGCTGGCCGAACGGGCCACCCGCATCGCCATGCTGGCCGGCGACGACGCCGGTGCCAGCCAGGCGCTGGCGCTCTGGGCGCAGCGCGATCCGCGCGCGGTAGCCGTGCGTGCCACCCGGGCTTCGTTGGCCATGCGCAAGGGGGATGCCCGTCTGGCGCGCAAGGAACTGCTGGCGGTACTGCATTCCTCCGAACCCCGTGCCTGGCGCTACGCGCTGCTGGCGCTGGCGACCGGTGGCCGTGATCCGGCGGTGCCAGCGCAGGTACTGGGTGAGCTGGTCGACGCCAATGCCATTCCCGAGGATCTCGAGGCATGGCAGGAATTCGGCCGCCTGGCGCTGCGCATGGAGCGCCCTGAGCTGGCGCGGCGCATGGTCGGTGAAGTGGTCAAGCGTTTCCCGGACGAGCCGCGCGTGGTCCTGCTGCACGCCACCCAGCTCAACCAGTCCGGCAGCAAAAATGAGGCGCTTGTCCTGCTCAGGAACGTCGAGCCCAAGGCGGCGCAGGATGAAGAGCTGCGCAACGCGCTGGCCATCACCTACGACCTGTTTGGCGAGCCCAAGGCCGCCGAGCGCGTGCTGGCGGTAGGTGAGCAGAATCTGCAGACCTGGGGCATGCGTGCCTCGCTGCTGGCCAAGCAGAAGGATGACGCGGCGCTGTTGGCGTTGTATCAGGACATCTCGGCCAAGGCCGGCAAACCGGATCCGGACCAGCGCCTGTTGCTGGGCAAGATTGCCGAATACCTCAAGCGCTATCAGGAAGCCGTGGACTGGTACCACAGCGTGCCGGGCGGCCCGCAGCGTGGCGAGGCGCAGTTGCGCGCCGTCAATGCGTTGTATCTGTTGGGCGAGAAGGCGCAGGCCACGGTCGAAGTGCACGCCATCCAGGCCGATGCGGCGGTGGACGACGATCTGCGTCGCGATGCCTATCTGCTCGAAGCCGAGCTGCGGCAGCGCGACGACAATGCCGAGGCGGAGATGGACGTGCTGGCCCGTGGTCTGGCAGCGTATCCGGACGACAGCGCCTTGTTGTATGCCCGCGCGCTGTCCTGGGAACGCAATGACAACGTGCCGCGCGCCGAGGCGGATCTGCGCAAGATCCTGGTGGCTGAGCCGGAGAACGTCGCCGCGCTCAATGCGCTGGGTTACACGCTGGCCGACCGCACGCAGCGTTACCAGGAAGCATTGGAGCTGATCGATCGCGCGCGCGTGGCCGAGCCGGACAACGCCGCCATCGTCGACAGTTACGGCTGGGTGCTCTATCGGCTGGGCCGCAATGAAGAGGCGCTGGTGCATCTGCGCCGTGCCTGGGGCCTGAACAAGGATCCGGAAATCGCCACGCATGTTGGCGAAGTGCTGTGGGTGATGGGCAACAAGGAGGAGGCGCGACGCTTCTTCGACGAGGCCCGCAAACTGGATCCGGACAACCGCGCGCTGCAGCGTGCGATCGAGAAATTTGGCGTATGAACACGATGATGTGGCGAGCGCCACTGGTGTTGCTGGTGGCGGGCGCGCTGAGTGCCTGTAGTTCGGTATCCACGCGGCAGAAAGCGCCGGTGGCAGCGGAAGTGGAGCGTGTCTCCGAGCAGGCCCGGGCGGCCGAACAGGCGCGACAGGCCGTGCTGCGCGCGCAGCCGGCGTGGTCGTTCCAGGGCCGGGTTGCGATCAGCAAAGGGCGCAACGGCGGCAGCGGCCGCATCGACTGGCAGCAGCAGGATGAAAGCTACCGGGTCAGCCTGTCGGCGCCGGTCACCCGGCAGAGCTGGCAGTTGACCGGCGGCGCCGGACAGCAGGTGCGGCTGGAGGGTCTGGACGGTGGTCCGCGCGGCGGTGATGACGCCAGTCAGGTGCTGCTGCAGGCCACCGGCTGGGAGATCCCGGTCGAACAACTGCCCGACTGGGTGCGCGGTCTGCCGGCGCAACGAGCGGGTACGCCAGATCACCAGGGTTTCGATGCGGACGGCCGTCCGCGCGTTCTGCGCCAGCAGGGCTGGCAGGTTGATTACCTGGATTGGTACCCGGCCGAAGCAGGCCGACCATCGTTGCCACGCCGTATCGAGGCGGTCAACGGCGATGCCAAGGTGCGTCTGATCGTGGATGAATGGGGCGCTGGCGGACAATGACGGCGGTCGAAGTGGCGGGGTGGTCGTACTGGCCAGCGCCGGCCAAGCTGAATCTGTTCCTGCATATCACCGGCCGCCGACCGGACGGGTACCACGAGCTGCAGACCGTATTCCGTCTGCTGGACTGGGGGGACCGCATCGGCCTGCGTCTGCGTGAAGACGGCCGGATACATCGCGACGGCCCTTCGGTGCCGGGGGTGGCGGAATCCGAAGATCTGGTCGTTCGTGCAGCGATTGCCCTGCAAGTTACCTCCAATTGCAGTCAAGGTGCCGATATCCGGGTTGAGAAGCGAATTCCCGCAGGCGGTGGGTTCGGTGGTGGTTCGTCCGATGCGGCGACCGTGCTGGTGGCGTTGAATGCGCTGTGGGGCACGGGGTTGGATGAGGACGCACTGGCGGCCATTGGCCTGCAGCTGGGCGCCGACGTGCCGGTATTTGCGCGCGGACGCAGCGCCTGGGCCGAAGGCGTGGGTGAAAAACTGCAGTCAATCCACCTGCCGCCAGCGTGGTATGTGCTGGTGGATCCGGGTGTTCACGTGCCCACGGCTGAACTTTTTCGTTCGCCGCATTTGACGCGGGATGCTGCGCCCGTGAAAATAGCGGACTTCGCTTCCGGGACCGTCCTCGGAAATGCGTTCGAGCCGGTACTGCGGCGCCGTGAACCCGCCATCGAGGCGGTGTTCCAGGCCTTGTCAGGTATTGGTCGGGCACGGCTCACGGGGTCGGGAAGCGGTTGTTTCGTCGAGTTCACCACGCGCGCTGCTGCAGAGCAGGCTCTGGCGAAATTGCCGAAGGAACTGCGGGCATGGGTAGCTGCGGGTGTTGATCGCTCGCCACTGCTTGATGCACTGGATACGACGGGAATTGTTTGATGCAGGGGCGTCGCCAAGAGGCCCAAGGCACCAGGTTTTGATCCTGGCATTCGTAGGTTCGAATCCTACCGCCCCTGCCACTCCTTTCCCCGAGGCTGTAAGCACAACGGATGTGCGCGAACCGCAACACGCGCCATCACTGCTGTAATCCCGATCCTTCCGCTACTCGCCCCCGCCCGAGAGAGCTGTCATGCAAGATTCCCCGAACCTGCTGGTCTTTTCCGGCAATGCCAACAAACACCTTGCGCAGAGCATCTGCAAGGAACTGGGGGTGAGGCCGGGCAAGGCGCTGGTTTCCAAGTTCTCCGACGGCGAAGTGCAGGTCGAGATCCAGGAAAACGTGCGCAAGCAGGACGTGTTCGTGGTCCAGTCCACCGGCGCCCCGAGTGCGGAAAACCTGATGGAGCTGCTGGTGATCATCGACGCGCTCAAGCGCGCGAGCGCCGCTTCCGTCACCGCGGTGGTGCCGTACTTCGGCTACGCCCGCCAGGATCGCCGCATGCGCTCCTCGCGCGTGCCGATCACGGCGAAGGTCGCCGCAAAGATGTTCTCGGCCGTGAACACCGACCAGATCCTGACGGTCGACCTGCACGCCGACCAGATCCAGGGCTTCTTCGACATGCCCGTGGACAATGTGTACGCCTCGCCGCTGCTGCTCGCTGACATCTGGCGCGCCTACGGCACGGACAACCTGATCGTGGTCAGCCCGGACGTCGGCGGCGTGGTACGCGCCCGTGCCGTGGCAAAGCGCCTGGATGATGCCGACCTGGCCATCATCGACAAGCGCCGTCCGCGAGCCAACGTCGCCACCGTGATGAACATCATCGGCGACGTGGAAGGCAAAACCTGCGTGATGGTCGATGACATCGTCGACACCGCCGGCACCCTGTGTGCTGCCGCTGCTGCCCTCAAGGCGCGTGGCGCGCTGAAGGTCGCCGCGTACTGCACCCACGCCGTGCTCTCGGGCCCGGCGGTGGACAATCTGAACAACTCCCAGCTCGACGAGCTGGTGGTGACCGACACGATTCCGCTTTCCGAAGTGGCTCGCGTCTGTCCCAAGATCCGCCAGATCAGCGTGGCCGAAATGCTGGCCGAGACGATGCGCCGCATCGCCTTCGGTGAGTCGGTCAGCTCGATGTACGTGGATTGATTTTCCGGTCTCCGGCTTCGGCTGGGGACCGCACCGGGCTCTTCTGGTCGCGGAAGAGTCTTTACGCAGCGTCGCGAGGCGTTGCATCAACCTAGAGTAGTCAACATGGCAAAGTCCCACGAAATCAAAGTCGCCCGTCGTGACATGCAAGGTCAGGGTGCGAGCCGCCGCCTGCGTCACGCCGGTGTGGTTCCGGGTATCGTTTACGGCGGTGATCGTGAGCCGGTGATGGTTCAGTTCAACCACAACGAAATCTGGCTGGCCCAGTTCAACGATTGGTTCTATTCGTCGATCATCGACCTGAACCTCGACGGCACCATCCACAAGGTGCTGCTGCGTGACATGCAGCGTCACCCGTACAAGCAGCTGGTCATGCACCTGGACTTCCAGCGCGTGAACGACAACGAAGTGCTGCACGCTTCGGTGCCGCTGACCTTCATCAACGAAGACACCTCGCCGGCTGGCAAGGCTGCCGACGTGCTGGTCACCCACGAACTGAAGGAAGTGGCAATTGCCTGCTTGCCGAAGGACCTGCCGGAGTCGATCGAAGTCGACCTGGGCGCGCTGAAGGCTGGCGACATCATCTACCTGTCGGGCCTGAAGCTGCCGGCCGGCGTGGAAATCCCGGCGCTGAAGCTGGGCAAGGGCCACGACGACGCAGTGGTCATCGCCAAGGTTGCTGGCGCTGAAGAAGAAGCATCGGCCGAGTAATCGGCATGTTGTGCCCGCCCTCCGGGGCGGGCACAGCGGATGCATCTGACAGATGACTGGCTTGCGATTGATCGTCGGTCTGGGCAATCCCGGACCCGAACACGCCCGGACCCGGCACAATGCCGGGTTTCATTTCGTTGAGGCCCTGGCAGAGCGGCAGGGCGCGCGCTGGGCGCTTGAAAGCAAGCTGTTCGGTGAAGTTGCCAAGGTCGATATCGGCGGACAGCCGGTGTGGCTGCTCAAGCCGGCGACCTTCATGAATCTCTCCGGCAAATCCGTCACCGCTGCACAGCGGTTCTGGAAGATCGAACCGGAGCAGACCCTGCTCGCACACGACGAACTGGACATGCCGCCCGGCGTGGCGCGGCTCAAGTTCGACGGTGGCCACGGCGGCCAGAACGGCCTGCGCGACACCATCCGTCTGCTTGGCCACGGCAAGTTCCACCGTCTGCGTCTGGGCATCGGTCATCCCGGTCACAAGGACCGCGTGGTGGGTTGGGTGCTGAACCGCCCTTCGCCGCAGGATGCGGTACTGATGGACCAGGCCATCGATGCGGCCATCGACGTGATGCCACTGGCGGTGGCAGGTGATTTCAATGAGGCCATGAAGCGGTTGCATACCGCCCGGCCATGATTGCGGCTTGCGGCTTGCGGTTTCACGGGCGAAGGCCTGGTGGAGAGCGCAAGCCGGAATCTCGAATCGTGGAGTTAGCATGGGTATCAAATGCGGCATCGTCGGTCTGCCCAACGTGGGCAAGTCGACCCTGTTCAATGCACTGACCAAGGCGGGTATCGCTGCGGCCAATTTCCCGTTCTGCACGATCGAGCCGAACGTCGGCATCGTGCCGGTTCCGGACCCGCGTCTGAACCAGCTCGCCGAAATCATCAATCCGCAGAAGGTCGTGCCGACCGCGGTTGAGTTCGTCGATATCGCCGGCCTGGTGGCGGGCGCTGCCAGCGGCGAAGGCCTGGGCAACAAGTTCCTGGCACATATCCGCGAAGTCGATGCGATCACCCACGTGGTGCGTTGCTTCGACAACGACGACGTCATCCACGTCAACAACAAGGTGGATCCGCTGTCGGACATCGACACGATCGATACCGAGTTGGCGCTGGCCGACCTGGACAGCGTTGAGAAGGCGTTGAACCGCGCCGAGCGCGCTGCCAAGGGCGGCGACAAGGATGCGGCGGCACGCAAGCCGGTGCTGGCCAAGCTGCAGGCCGCGTTGTCCGACGGCAAGGCCGGTCGTGCAGCAGGCCTGGATGAAGAAGAGAAGGCGCTGGTCCGTGACCTGTTCCTGCTCACCCTCAAGCCGGTGATGTACATCGCCAACGTGCTGGAAGACGGCTTCGAGAATAATCCGCACCTGGACGCCGTGCGCGCCCGTGCCGCCACCGAGGGTGCCGAAGTGGTGCCGGTGTCGGCAGCGATCGAAGAAGAGCTGTCGCAGCTGGATGATGAGGACCGCGACACCTTCCTGGCCGATCTGGGGCTGGAAGAGCCGGGCTTGAATCGCGTCATCCGCGCCGCTTACAGCCTGCTGGGCCTGCAGACCTACTTCACCGCAGGCGTGAAGGAAGTGCGTGCATGGACCGTCCGCAAGGGCGCTACCGCGCCGCAGGCGGCCGCAGTGATCCACACCGATTTCGAGAAGGGCTTCATCCGCGCCGAAACGATTTCCTTCGAGGATTTCATGAAGTACCGCGGCGAAGCGGGTGCCAAGGAAGCAGGTCGTCTGCGCCTGGAAGGCAAGGAATACCGCGTGCAGGAAGGTGACATCCTGCATTTCCGCTTCAACGTCTGATTCAATCAACGTTGTAGCTGCACAACAAAGCCCCGCATCGCGGGGCTTTGTTGCATCTGGGCCATGGCATCGCCTGCGGGTTGCCCGGTGGTCCGTTGGCGCCGGGCTCGTCGTGGGAATGGCTCGAGCCATGGCGCAAGGAGCGGTTCCGGAACGGGCGGGCACGCAATTGCGACCTGGCGCCAGTCGCCGTGTTGCAAACCTCTTGGCTTCCGCGGCTCCCGCGCTGAAGTGACGGCATGCAGTGGCCGGCAGCCTGCGGCGCTGCCGTGTTGGAACCGGGGATTGCGCTGCCAAGCATGCGGCCGGGCGCTACGGCACCCATTCCACCACCGTTACTGGTGAAAATTTGACCATGCATTGCAAGACATTGTTGCAGTGGAAGTTTTGCGCCTTATCCACATCTTCCTCGCATCCCGTTCCACATCCATTGTGGAGAACATGCCGGAGGGTGCTCGTCGGCAGCAAGGTGGCCCGGTCCCGCCGCTGGCGAAAAATTGAGCAGGATTCGTAAAGCCTTGATGCGTCTGGCTTGTGCGCGGTTATCCACATCTTTCCCGCACTCCGCTCCACATGGTGTGTGGAAAACCCGGTGGATGACGCGGGATCTGCTGACGACCGCGCATTCGGCGACTGGTGAAAAAATGATCGCTTCTCGCAAAGCCTTGTCTGGCAACGGCTGGCGGGGCTTATCCACATGTTTCCCTCGACAGTCTCCACATGCGCTGTGGAGAACGTGCGGAGTGGCGGCGTTCAACGGAACAAGTCGGATTCCAGGCAGAGCGCGATGAGGTCCTGGTCGCTCTGAGTGCCGAGTTTGCGCATGGCGTTGATCTTCTGCGTGCTGACGGTCTTGCTGCTTCGGTTCAACTGCCTGGCGATATCGCTCACGCTTTTTCCGTTGATGAACAGGCGCATGACTTCGAGCTCGCGGGGGGACAGTGCCGCCGTGTCCGTTTTTTTCAGTGCCTGCAGCTGCTCCTCGGGCGATTGTCGTGGGCGATAGACACGCCGCGACCGCAGCGCGGACAACGCCACCCGCAGCTCCAGCAGGTCGCCGCTTTTCCGCACGACACCGTTGGCTCCCGCCCGGTACATGGCTTCGACCATCGACGGTGTGGAGATCATTGTCAGCACCAGCACCTTGCAGCTCGGGAAGTGGCGTCGCAGGTAGGAGATCAACTTGATGCCATCCCCCAGCGGGCCGTTCCCTGGCATGTTGTAGTCACAGATCACCAGGTCCGGTGTGAGTGCCCGCATCATCTCCACCAAGGTGCTCGGCGAGAGCGCCTGGCCAATGATGTCCAGGCCGGCTTCGTCCGCGATCACGTCACGGACACCGGCCAGGACGATGGGGTGGTCATCGGCGATGATGATCTTCATGCGGGTGCTCTTCAGGCGGATGGCAGCGGGGAACAGGCATCGGAACGTTGCCGCTCAGTGGTTTCCAGGCCCAGAAGCGCTGAATCCAGCATTGCCAGAAACCGGCCCGTGAACTCCAGGCATGTTTCGGGCGCAGCGCCCTTGGTGATGGCGTCCTCGATCACCCAGGCGGTGTCGACAAGGTGATATGCCGAGACAATCATCAACGCACCCCGAATGCGATGCAGCATCTGCTGTATCAGATCCAGACGTTGGAGCCGTACAGCGGTCGCCAACCGTCGTTGATCACTGCGCATCGCGGGCAGAAAGACCTCGCGTATCGCTGCGGGAATCACGATGGAGGTGGCGCGCGGATCGGTGACGGTCAGGTCCAATGCTCGTACCTCGATGAGGCCCGCAACGTGTGCGCGCAGCAGCCGATTGGCTGGAAGGTTGAAGGAGAAGCGTTGATCGCGCGGGCTTGATCGTGGCGCTGTTCCGTCGGCATCTGCCGGGATGCACCATGGCCGTGGTAACGCGATGGGGGAGCTCGGATGTCGCAGGATGCGCGGCTCATGCGGGTACCTGATTCCGTACGTTGCGCAACGCATCGTGCAGTGCTTCGATGCTGATGGGCTTGAGCAGGTAGTCATTCATTCCTTCGTGAAGCGCGCGCGCACGGTCTTCATCGGAGGCATCGGCGCTGGCGCCAAGGATGGGAGCGGTGAAGCCGCGCTCACGTAGTTTTCGGGTCAAGGTCAGGCCATCCATTTCCGGCATGCACAGGTCTGTCAGCACAACATCGAACTGCTCGGTCTCGCAGTAGGCCAATGCCTCACGCCCGTCACGGGCAGTGGCGACACAGCACCCCAGTGTTCTCAGCTGCTCTTTCAGCAGCAGCAGATTGATGGGGTTGTCCTCGACCACCAGCACACGCAGCCCCGGCGCATCCGCAGCTTGCGGCGTAGCGGCGGCGGCTGCCGGATGCGCCCGGCCCTGCAGCTCGGCAACCGCTTGGGCGATGGCGCGGATGCTGAACAATGTCACCGTCAGTTGGTTTGGGCGGGATGCATCCTGGCTCGGCATCTCCGCTGCTTCCGGCAAGGCGACAACGCGCCCGCCCGGCCAAGCCAGGGTGACACTGTCACGCGGGTCGCTGTCGACAAGAATTGCATCGGTGGCGCCTGCCACGGTGGCAGCAGTGTAGGGGCGCGCAACGGCTCCCCATCGCTGCAGCCACTGACAGGCGCTTTCCACCAGCTCCGGGATGGAGGCGCGGACGTAGACCGGTGGGTGGGCTTGAAGATGTGGCGTATCCCCCCCGGCCACGACATCATCGCTGCCGTCAGCCACTGGCAATGGCAGGATCATGCTGAAGCTGCTGCCCAATCCGGGCTCGCTGACCAGGCGTAGATCGCCGCCCATCAACCGCACCAGGTGATCACTGATGGACAACCCCAGGCCGCTGCCTTCACCGCGTGCCTGGCTGTCGAGTTGCCCGAACGGCTTGAACAGACGCGCCTGCTCCGACGCGGCGATGCCTGTGCCGGTGTCGGTGACCTGCCAACTTATCGAAGCGATGCCGTCCAGGCATTCCAGCAGGCGTACCCGCAGAAAGATACGTCCGCTGTCGGTGAACTTGATGGCATTGCTGAGCAGGTTGCCCAGCACCTGGCGGATGCGGTCGGCATCGCCCCGCACCAGCGCGGGCAGATGGGGATCGGTGCAGACCAGAATCTGCAGCTGCTTGCGCATGGCTGAATCCGCGTAGGCGCGCAGTGTGCTTTCCGCCAGGTCCAGCGGCGAGAAGGCAGCCTCGGTGAGCGCCAGTTGGCCGGACTCAATGCGGGAGACATCCAGCGTGTCGCGTATCAGCTGCTGCAGTACGGATGACGACTGCTGGATGAGCCGCAGATACTGTGCCTGCCTGGCATCCAGCGGGGTACGCATCAACAGCTCCAGCGTGCCCAGCATGCCGTACAGTGGCGTGCGGATTTCATGGCTCAGTGTGGCGACAAATGCGCTCTTGGCCTGACTCGTCGCGTCGGCAGCGGCGCGCGCGGCTTCCAATGCCGCGCGCATCTGCTGATGCTGGCTGATGTCGTTGAAGGTGCACAGCAGCACATCTTCATCGTGGTAACGGGTGGCCGCGAACAATATCTGCAGCTGCTGGCCGCCCTGCGTAGTGAAATCGACCGTAGTGCAGGCGTGTGCTGCGTCCGGGCTATGGACCTGTCGCCAGGAGCCGTTCCAGTCACCTTTGCGGGTGTCGCTTCCCAGCCAGTCGCGGGCACGCTGGTTCTCAAGCACCACCTTGGCATCGCTGCAGCGCAGTACGCACATGCCGATGGGAGCCATGTCGATCACGGTGGCGCCGAAGTCAAAGCTTTCCAGCAGCTGGCGGTGCTGCTTGTACGCGGGCTGGATCAGCAGTCGGTCAACCCGGCGCAGCAACGTCCACAAAAAGATCGCTGCAAGCAGGCACAGCAGCAATGCGGTTGCGATGTGGCCACCGAGCTCCCGCATCAGTCGCGCCATTGGCAGGTGATAGACCAGCCGCCAGCCGTCCTGGCCGATGCCTTTGAACAACACCAGGCCTCGCGGCAAGCCGCGTTCCCAGACGACAGAGAACGCATCCTGGCGATGTGCGTCCAGCCAGGCTGTCGGCAGCGGGGCGTCTGCAGGTCGGGAGAGCACCTGGCGGTCGTGTGGATTCAGCAGGGTGACATTGGCGCCACCGCGGGTCTGGATGGCGTGGGCGACGGCGGTTGAGTCCAGTACCAGGACCAGCCAGCTGTCCGGGCCGGCACTGCCGCCAACGGCGCGGTAGAGGTTGATCGGCGCGTTCTCCGACGGCGATGTCACCCAGAACACCTTGCTCGCGTCGCGTGCCGCGAGTGCATGCCGCTGCAGCAATGCGGGATCCAGTTCCGGAAGCGGTGGCGCATCGTGCTGCGGGACATGCAGCCAGCGCATCGGGACACCGAGATCGGAGCTGGCATGCAACAAGCGCGCGCCCAGTGCATCGAGGGTGCTTTCGGTCCTTGCCGGCAGCAACAGCTGCAGCGGCCAACCATCGGCCGTGCTGCCCAGTGACATGCAGTGCAGGCCTTCCACATTGCTTGCAGAGCACGCTGCCGTGTTCCGTGCTGGGGTGGTGACGACGGCATCGGCGAGGTAGGTCAGCAATGCCTCGCGTTGATCGAAGTACAGTTGCGCGTGATACGCCGCAGCGTTCATGTCACGGCGATGCTGCGAAGTGGCCTCACCCAACTGCGCTGCGAGATAGAAAGCGGCCGCCCCCAGCAGGCAGAGCAAACCGCACACTGACAGCCAACGCAGCAACACGGAGTACGCCACCAATGGGGCGTCAACAGCGGGGCGCCTGGGGAGGAAGCGATGCATCGGAGCATGCTAGGAAGCGCATCTCGATGCGCACATCAGCGGATTCCTAATTTCCCGGCCGGGAGTTCCTGCAGTGTGAGATTGGCGCTCGTTCAATGGACAAAGCCCGCCATGCGGCGGGCTTTGTGGGTGGAGCGGGGTGATGGGGCTTACAGTGCGCTGCCGCCCAGCTTCCAGGTCAGTTGCACGAAATAGCTGCGGCCGATGCTGTCGAACCACGACGTGTCGTAGTACGGATAGTTGGACCAGGTAGCGTCCTTCGGCGGCATCTTGTCGAACAGGTTGTTGATCGACACCGAGACGCGCAGATGGTCGTTGATGTCATAACGCCCGCCGGCATTGAAGCGCCAGGTGGAGTCGGTCCATGCATCGTTGTCGTAGTTGGCCACGCGGCCCAGGTAGTTGCCGAAGATACTCGCACCCCATGCGCCCTTGTCCCAGCTCACGCCCAGGTTGCCTTTGGTACGCGGAAGAGTGGTGGCGCTGAAGCTGACGTCGAGCATGTCTTCGCTCGGATCGCCCGGGAACTGCTGGCGCGTGTGGCGGTGCGTCCAGTTGTAGTTGCCGCTGAAGCTGAAGTTGCCGGCACTGGCGGTCTGCAGACGGTAATGCGCGGTCACGTCGATGCCCGACGTTTCTTCATTGGCGATGTTGATCGGGCTGAAGTGAACGCTGGTGATGTTGCCATCCGTATCGCGGATGACGCGAGCCAGGGCGTCCACACAGGTCGGTGAATTGATGTCCACCGAAGCGCCGCTGTCAGTAACGCCAAGGCGGCAGTTGGCTTCGTCGATGCGCAGCTTCTCACGATCCTGCGTCTGCACCTGGTTCTCGATGCGGATCTTGTAGTAATCCACCGCCAGATCGAAATTGGCCACCGGTGACCAGACGAAACCGGCGGAGAACGACTTGCTGGTTTCCACGTCCAGTTCCATGTTGCCGCTGTAGACGTCGAAGGTGCTGCCGTCATAGCTACCATCGTCGTAGCAGTAGCCATCAGTGACGCCCGGCTCGGCAGTGCGGCATTGGTAGTAGTCGGTGGCAAAGCGGGTGCGGTAGTAATCGTTGCCTGCGAACAGGTAATGCATATCCGGGGCACGGAAGCCGGTGCCGTACGAGCTGCGGATCAGCAGCGTGTCGATGGGGCGCCATTCAAGGCCTGCGCTGTAGGTGAACTTGCCCGGATCCTTGTTGCCGTAGCTGTAGCGGTCGTAGCGGCCGGCGAGGCTGGCGTCGAGCGTGGACAGTAGCGGCACGCGCAATTCGCCGGCAGCACTCCAGTGGTCACGGTCGCCGCTGCCATCGCCATAGCGCGGGCCGTAATACGCATCTTCCGTCAGTGCCAGCGGATCGGGATTGATGCGGTAGGACTGCTTGCCGTACTCGACGGCACCGGCGAAACCGACATCACCGGCCGGCATCGTGAACAGCGCGGAGTTGTCCACGGTGAAGCTGAGGTTGTCGTTCTTCGCCTTGGGGCGGAACGTGGACATCGCGGCGATGGAGGCGAACTCGGCGGTCGTCAGTGGGGTGAAGAGGCGATCCGGGTCGGGGTTGTAGATGGCATAGCCATCATCGTCGTAACCGAGCCGCTCACCCAGGAACAGGCGATTGGCGGCCTCGGCCTTGATGCGCGGCATCTGCACCTCGGCCTTGTACTCGGAGTGGTTGTAGGCCGCTTCCCAGTTCCATGCGTCGGCGAAATAACCCTTCAGGCCGGTGGTGATGGCCATCGTCTTCTGGGTGGTGGTGTTCATGCGGTTCTTCAGGCCGCCGACTTCTTCCGGCGTGAACTGGCGCGACCACAATTCAAGGCGGTCGGTGCCGGCGTTGTAGAAGACCTTGTTGCGATAGTTGTTGGTTGATGCCGGATCGTGGAATTCCCAGCCCATGTGATCGCTGGCCACGTCGTTGCCGTTGGTGCCGGTCAGCAGCCTGACCTTCTGATGGCCGAGCTGCACGTCGGCAAACCAGGACAGGTTGTCGGAGAAACGGTACTCGAACGAACCATAGGCATTGGCGCCCTTGCGTTCGTTTTCGATGGTGCGATACGCGATGGCGCGTTCGCTGCCGCAGTACGGGCCGTAGTCGTTCTCGGCCAGTACCGTGGTGCCTTCGTTGAGCCCGGACATCGCTGCGCAATTGTCGGACGGCGCGATGTTCTCGTCGTCATCCCAGTTCATCAGCTGCGCGGTGAGGCGGGGCAGGCGACGCTCGGCGGCGGGAGAGTCGAGCGTCGAATCCTGCACGCCACGTTCGGTGCCCCACAGCGGGCGCTTGTTCAACAGCTCCACGCCGACGATACCGCTGAAACTGCCGCGCTCGAAGCCGGTCGTCAGCGTCAGCTTGTGCGATTCACCGCCACCACGGCTGGTATCGCCATAGCGGTAATCGATGGTGGTGCCGTCGGTGGATTTTTTCAGAATGAAGTTGATGACGCCGGCCATCGCATCGGAGCCGTACACGGCGGATGCGCTGCCAGTCAGTACTTCGACGCGATCAATCATCCCCAGCGGAATGTTGCCCACGTCGGTGAAGTTGCTGCGTCCATTGAGTGGCAGCGGGAAGTCGGCGATTCGGCGGCCGTTGACCAGCACCAGCGTGTGGTTGGGGCCGAGGCCGCGCAGATCGACGGCCTGCGCGCCCGGCGTCGACTGCGCGCCGGTGGTGTTCTGCTGGCCCTGGGTGCTGCCGCCGTTCTGGCTCAGCGAGCGCAGTACATCGGGGACGGAGGTGAAGCCTGCCGATTGAATCTGCTCGGCCGTCACCACCGTAATCGGCGCCGGACCCTCCACCTGTGCGCGCGGAATGCGCGAACCGGTGACCTGCACGGTGTCCAGCTGCTGGGGCTGGCCTCCAGATGCGGTCTGGGCCAGGACGGGGGCAGACATGGCCAGCAAGGCCAGCTGGATTGAACACACCATTGCGTGTTTACGCATGCAATCAGCTCTCTGATGAAAAGTGCTCTGGAAAATCCCGGTCCAGCGCCTCAGGAGGTGCCGGTTGCCCCAGTCAGAAAATGTGAAAGGGGTTGCCGCATCTAACACCTTTTTCACATCCTTGACCACTGCCGGAAAGTCTGGCATTAGGGTTGTAAGCGATTACAGCTGCGGATAAAGAAACACGATGAAACGTAAGAGTTCCCTGCTTGGACGATGGTTTCTTTTGATACTGCTTGGCGGTGTTGCAAGTGCTGCGATTGCGCAGGACGTGCGCGGTGTTCCGCAGGCAGGTTACCGCTACTACGAAATCGGCGATCTCGCTGCGCCGCGGCCGGGCAAGACCGAGGCGGCGATGATGTTGATGGGCGGTGGCGACTTCGCGCCGGACGCCTTCCATTGGTGGATCGAACGCGCCGGACACGGCCGCGTGGTGGTTCTGCGTGCCTCCGGCGCTGACGAACTGCAGAAAGAGATTTACAACGACATCGGCGGCGTCACCGCGGTACAGACCCTGGTATTCGACAGCCGCAAGGCTGCGGACGATCCGGCTGTGCTGCGCGTAGTGCGCGGCGCTGATGCGATCTTCATTGCCGGCGGTGACCAGTCGCGTTACATCCGCTTCTGGAAAGGCACCGCACTCAACACCGCATTGAACGAGCACATCCGCGCTGGCAAGCCCATCGGTGGCACCAGTGCCGGTCTGGCGATCCTGGGGCGGTATGCCTATGGCGCGCTGGATGGCGGAAGCGTCGATTCGCATGCCGCCATGAACGATCCGATGGGCAGCGAAGTCACCATGGACAAGGATTTCCTGACCATGCCGTACCTGTCCAACGTGGTCACCGATACGCACTTCGCCAAGCGTGATCGGCTTGGCCGACTGATCGTATTCGTCGCCCGCGCCGCGCAGGAAAAAGGCCAAAGCGACATCGTCGGTATCGGCGTGGATGAGGATACCGCGCTATGCGTGGAAGCAGATGGCCGTGGTCGCGTCCATTCGTTGAACGGCGGTTACGCCTGGCTGGTGATGCCGCGTCATACCGCCAATCGGTTGAGCAGCGGTGAGTCGCTGGATTTCAGCGCCATCCCCGTGACCGGGGTGGGGGCTGACAGCCGTCTGCACCTGGACGGCTTCAAGGTCGACAACGCCGCTTTCACCGCCGTGGCTAGCGTGGTGGACGGCGAACTGCAGTTGCGGCCGCATTGAGCGACGCGCGCACAGCAATGGCAGGAAGGGGCTTCGGCCCCTTTTTCATGCGCGTCTGTTCAGGTCATCAGCGAGGCGCCTAGAATCGGGTTCCTTTCCGGAGTGAAGAAACATGAAGCTGACTTCTGCGGTATTGCTGGGCCTGGCGTCGTTGTCTTCGGGAGCAGCGGTGGCGGCGTCCTCGCCCTTGCTGGTCATCCATGGTGGTGCCGGTGTCGAGCGCAAGGATTTCAGCCCGGAAGAGGAGCGCGCTGCACGCGCGGCATTGACCGAAGCACTGCGCAAAGGTCACGAGGCGTTGATGGCGGGCAAGCCGGCAATGGATGCGGTGACGGCCGCCATCACCGTGCTGGAAGACGATCCCACCTTCAACGCCGGTCGCGGTGCGGTGTTCACCCATGACGGCAAGAACGAGCTGGATGCCTCCTTGATGGATGGCGCTACCCTGCGCGCGGGCGCGGTGGCTGGCGTGCACACGGTGCGCAACCCCATCCTGCTGGCGCGCGCGGTGATGGAGCACTCGCCGCACGTGATGATGGTGGGCGAGGGCGCGGAGATGTTCGCCACCGAACAGAAGATCCCCTTGGTAGATCCTTCCTACTTCCGCACCGAAAAGCGCTGGCAGCAGCTGCAGCGTGCGCTCAAGGAAGAGGCGAACGGTCAGGCGCATGCCGATCTGGAAACCGCAAAGCACTTCGGCACCGTGGGTGCGGTGGCATTGGATGCGGAAGGCAAGCTGGCTGCAGGTACATCGACCGGCGGCATGACCAACAAGCGTTACGGGCGGGTGGGTGATTCACCCATCATCGGCGCTGGCACCTATGCCAATACGCGTTGTGCGGTGTCCGGCACGGGCTGGGGCGAGTTCTACATCCGCTTGGCGGTCGCGCATGAAATCTGCGCCCGCATGCAGTACCTGGGGGAAAGCCCTGCGCAGGCCGGCGAGGAAGTCATCGGCAAGCGCATACCGGAGTTGGGTGGTGACGGTGGCGCCATCGTGCTTTCCGCTGACGGCCGCGCTTCCACGCCATTCAATACCGAGGGCATGTATCGCGGTTGGATTGGTGCTGACGGCGTGCCGCACGTAGCCATTTTCGACAGCGAAAAGCTGAAGATGCCTGGCGAATGATGTGTGTGCCGCGCGAAGGCAGAAATATTTCATCAGATGTGAAGATTTCTGTTGACAGTATCGGCCTTCATCACCAGAATAGCGCGCTCTCCCACCCCTGACCGTTTAGGCCAAGGTCCTCAAAAAAGGGGTGGAGCGGAGGGATACCCAAGCGGCCAACGGGGGCAGACTGTAAATCTGCTGGCTTACGCCTTCGGTGGTTCGAATCCACCTCCCTCCACCAGTTTCAATGTTGTGATGTGTGTTCCCGGTGCGGGAGTAGTTCAACGGTAGAACCTCAGCCTTCCAAGCTGATGGTGCGGGTTCGATTCCCGTCTCCCGCTCCATTGAACGATCCTGAAAACATGTCATAATAGAAAACTCGCTCACGTAGCTCAGTCGGTAGAGCACCTCCTTGGTAAGGAGGAGGTCGAAGGTTCGATTCCTTTCGTGAGCACCATCTTGCCGATAGCGCCATAACCAACCTGTTACCGAGAAGAAGCAGCCATGTCCAAGGGTAAGTTCGAACGTACCAAGCCGCACGTCAACGTCGGCACCATCGGCCACGTCGATCATGGCAAGACCACGCTGACCGCCGCGCTGACCAAGATCGGTGCAGAGCGCTTCGGTGGTGAGTTCAAGGACTACTCGGCCATCGACGCCGCTCCGGAAGAGAAGGCTCGTGGTATCACGATCTCGACCGCACACGTTGAGTACGAATCCGCGAACCGTCATTACGCCCACGTCGATTGCCCGGGCCATGCTGACTACGTCAAGAACATGATCACCGGTGCCGCCCAGATGGACGGCGCGATCCTGGTGTGCTCGGCCGCTGACGGCCCGATGCCGCAGACCCGCGAGCACATCCTGCTGTCGCGTCAGGTCGGCGTGCCGTACATCGTCGTGTTCCTGAACAAGGCCGACATGGTGGACGACGCCGAGCTGCTCGAGCTGGTGGAAATGGAAGTGCGTGAGCTGCTGAGCAAGTACGACTTCCCGGGCGACGACACCCCGATCATCTCGGGCTCGGCTCGTATGGCGCTGGAAGGCGACCAGAGCGAAATCGGCGTGCCGGCCATCCTGAAGCTGGTCGACGCACTGGACAGCTGGATCCCGACGCCGGAGCGCGACGTGGACAAGCCGTTCCTGATGCCGGTGGAAGACGTGTTCTCGATCTCGGGTCGCGGCACCGTGGTGACCGGTCGTATCGAGCGTGGCGTGATCAAGGTCGGCGAAGAAATCGAAATCGTCGGTATCCGTCCGGTCCAGAAGACCACCGTCACCGGTGTGGAAATGTTCCGCAAGCTGCTGGACCAGGGCCAGGCAGGCGACAACGCCGGTCTGCTGCTGCGCGGCACCAAGCGTGACGACGTGGAGCGTGGCCAGGTTCTGGCCAAGCCGGGTTCGATCAAGCCGCACACCCAGTTCGACGCCGAAGTGTACGTGCTGTCGAAGGACGAGGGCGGCCGTCACACCCCGTTCTTCAAGGGCTACCGTCCGCAGTTCTACTTCCGTACCACCGACATCACCGGCGCTTGCGAGCTGCCGGAAGGCGTCGAGATGGTGATGCCGGGTGACAACGTCAAGATGACCGTCACCCTGATCAACCCGGTGGCAATGGACGAAGGCCTGCGCTTCGCAATCCGTGAAGGCGGTCGTACCGTCGGCGCCGGTGTGGTTGCCAAGATCATTGCCTGATAACGCCGCGCTTCCTTTGGGAGCAACGTGTTGAAAGAAG
Organism: Stenotrophomonas humi; assembly: GCF_001431415.1. Lineage (GTDB taxonomy): Bacteria > Pseudomonadota > Gammaproteobacteria > Xanthomonadales > Xanthomonadaceae > Stenotrophomonas > Stenotrophomonas humi. The sequence continues at coordinate 96,643 of NZ_LDJI01000013.1, forward strand.
GGCGGCCCTCGGGTCGCCCTTTTTTTGTCTGTTGAATTCAGCTGATGCCGGGTTGAGTTGCTGCTTGTGCGCATGTGGTGGGGGTACGCGGCCTCCGCGGTCGTTGGCGCAGTATGTGACGGGAGATCCGCGGGCCGGTCTGCGTTGACGGGTTGCCCGGGCGAGCTTGCCGGATCTGTCCATTCATCTTTTGCGATAGCGGAACATTCGCCGTGGGCTATCTTGATTGGATGGGCGTCGTGCGCTGAAGCGGTGATGCCTGGATGACTCACATTTGGTCGTGGCGTGAAGGTGCCAGGCAAGCAAGGGAGCGGGGAATGATTCGATTGAAGGTGTTGCGGCGTTGCGCATGCGCGATGTTGTTGGTCGTGCTGGGGGTGGGTTCGCTGCAGGCAGCGGTGCCATCGCCGAAGGCGCATTTCGGTTTCGATATCGGCGATGACTACATGCTCGCCAACTACACGCAGACCGAGGCGTACTTCCGTCAGGTTGCGGCCACCTCGGACCGCTTCCAGCTGGTGGAGCTGGGCAAGACATCCGAAGGTCGCGCGCAGCTGATGTTGATCGCTTCCTCACCGGCCAACCTGGCGCGACTGGAGGAATACCGTGGCATTTCCGAGCGGCTGGCGCGCGCACGCGATGGTGATGCTGCCGCACGCGCCCTGGCTGCGCAGGGCAAGGCGGTGGTGTGGATTGACGGCGGCCTGCATGCCAATGAAACCGTTGGCGCACACCAGTTGATCGAAACGGTGTGGCAGCTGGCAAGCCGTGATGATGCTGAAACACGACGCATCCTCGACGACACCATCGTGTTGCTGGTGCACGCCAATCCCGATGGTCAGGAGTTGTATTCGAACTGGTACATGCGCGAGCCGGTGCCGGCCAAGCGCGTGCTCGACAAGCCGCCGCGTCTTTATCAGAAGTACGCCGGGCACGATAACAATCGCGACTTCTACATGGCGGCGCTGCAGGAAACGCGCAATCTCAACCGGGCCATGTATACCCGTTGGTATCCGCAGATCGTCTACAACCATCACCAGACCTCGCCGAAGGGCACGGTGATCGTGATTCCGCCGTACCGCGATCCGTACAACTACAACATCGACGCGATGATCCCGGTCGGGCTGGAAGCGCTGGGCGCGGCGATGAACCTGCGCTACCTGCAGGAGAACAAGCCGGGGGCGGTATCCAAGGGCGGCAGCGTGTATTCGACCTGGTGGAATGGCGGCCTGCGCACCATGCCGTACTTCCACAACATGCTGGGCGTGCTGACCGAGATCACCGGCAACCCGACGCCGATGCAGATCCCGTTCCTGCCGGAGCGACAGTTGCCGGACAGCAACCTGCCTGCGCCGGTCGCCGCGCAGACCTGGCATTTCCGCCAGTCCATCGACTACAGCCTCACCGCGAACTGGGCGTTGCTGGATTACGCCTCGCGCAACCGCGAGCAACTGCTGTGGAACATCTATCGCATGGGCCGCAATTCCATCGAGCGCGGCAGTCGTGACAGCTGGACGGCCAGTCCGGCGGCGCTGGGCTCGGCTGCAGAGCGCGCAAAAGCCGCATCCGCCGGCAAGTCCAGTGAGCTGACCCAGGCGCAGGTGGCGGAGATGCTGCAGCGCCCGGATCAGCGTGATGCGCGCGGCTACATCATCCCGGCCAGCCAGGCGGATCTGCCGACCGCGATTGCCTTCATCAACGCGCTGCAGTTGGCCGGCGTCGAGGTGCAGCGTGCCCGCGCGGATTTCAAGGTGGGCGGCAAGGCGTACCCGGCGGGCTCGTTCGTGGTGCGTGCGGATCAGGCATTCCGGCCGCATGTGCGCGACATGTTCGAGCCGCAGGATCATCCGCAGGACTTCGAGTACCCGGGTGGTCCGCCGATCGCGCCTTATGACTCGGCAGGCTGGACCCTGGCCTTGCAGATGGGCGTTGCCTTTGACCGGGTGCTGCAGGGTTTTGATGGGCAGTTCGAGCCGCTGGCCGTGGGTGCGCTGATGGTGCCTGCGGATGCCTCGCTGCCCGACTCCGCTACGGGTTGGGTGCTGGATCCTCGGGTCAACAATGCGGTCATCGCCGTCAATCGCCTGCTGAAGGCGGGCGTCCCGGTGCAGCGCCTCCCGGTACAGGATGGGGCGTACTTCGTCCCGGCGGGCAACCGCGATGCATTGGTCGCGGCGCTGCATGAAACCGGCGTCGCCGCCGCAGTGGCGGGGAAGGGGGCTTTGGCTGGTGCGGTGCCGGTGCGTGCGCCGCGGATCGCGTTGTGGGATCGCTACGGCGGCTCGATGGTGTCCGGCTGGACACGTCTGGTACTGGAAAACTTCGGTTTTGATTACGAAGTGTTGTATCCGCAGCAGATCCTCGCCGGCAACCTGCGTGAGCGGTTTGACGTGCTGATGCTGCCCAGTGGCGCGCTGCCTTTGCCGGAGGCGCTTGCCATCGAGGGCAAGGCCGGGCGCACGCCGGCGTCTCCTGCCGCTGCGACCGTGCCGGCGGAGTTCCACAGTCTGCTGGGCGAGCTGGAGGGTGAGGCCGCGACGCAGGTGCTGCGGGACTTCCTGCAGAAGGGTGGGCACGTGGTGACGACCGGTTCGTCCAGTGGCCTGGCGGTCGCGTTGGGGCTGCCGTTGTCCAGCCATCTGCGCAAGGCGGGGGCGGATGGTCGCTCCGAGCCGCTGAGCCAGCGCGAGTACTACATCCCCGGCAGCGTGCTGCAGGTGGCGGTGGACAAGGGTCGTTCGCTGAATTGGGGCCTTCCGTCGCAGTTGGACGTCTACTTCTCCGACGGCCGCTGGGATAATGCGCCGGTGTTCGATCTGCCTGTCGGCCGGGCGGATATCCGTCCGTTGCTGCACTTTGAATCGGCCACGCCACTGCGCAGCGGCTGGGCCTGGGGCCAGGAGCACCTGCAGGGTGGGGTGCTGGCGGCCGAGGCGGATGTGGGGGCCGGGCGGCTGACCTTCTTCGGCACCGACATCACGTTCCGCGCGCAGACCCATGCCTCATTCAAGCTGCTGTTCAACAGCCTGCTGCAGGCGGAGCGGGCCGAAACGGCCGTGCGGGAATAGCGCGAGCCAGGTGCGGCAAGCCTCTCAGGCTTGCCGCCAGCTGAAGCGTTGGTGACCCGTCAGGGGGTCGACTTGCACGCGCCAGAAAATGCTGACAGAATGCACGACCACTCGCGAAGGTCACGTTTATCGTGTGCTTCGCAACCAGCGAAAGGAGGGGCAGGACGCGCCTCGTATTCGCCAGACAAGGACAGGTCGCGTGGGTCACTCCGGTAAGTCGGGGTGATTTCTGCGCGTTTGAACGTGTCTGGGGCGGGCCGGGAAACCGGGCCGCCTTGCTGTTTTGAAGGGATTCTCGTTGACGGGAGGTGCTCGCGCGCCGACCGTCGTTTTCATGGGGTCTGGCACACACAGAGGCCAGGCCTGTCGCTCTTTAGACCTATAGGAACACCGTCATGGCGGACCAAAAGATCCGGATTCGGTTGAAGGCGTTCGATCATCGTTTGATCGACCGTTCGGCCAGCGAGATCGTTGAAACGGCCAAGCGGACCGGCGCGCAAGTGCGTGGCCCGATCCCGCTGCCAACCAAGATCGAGCGTTACACCATTCTCGTCTCCCCGCACGTCGACAAAGACGCGCGTGACCAGTACGAGACCCGCACGCACAAGCGCGTGCTCGATATCGTCGACCCCAACGACAAGACCGTGGACGCGCTGATGAAGCTCGAACTGGCTGCCGGCGTCGACGTTCAGATCAAGCTGACCTGAGGACTACGACCATGACGAAGAAATATTCGTTGGGCTTCGTGGGCCGCAAGGCTGGCATGAGCCGCGTTTTCACTGAAGATGGCCGCTCCATCCCGGTGACCCTGATCGAAGCAACCCCGAACCGCATCGCGCAGATCAAGACCGTCGAAGTTGACGGCTACAGCGCAGTGCAGGTGACCGTCGGCGCCCGTCGCGCTGCGCTGGTCAACAAGCCGGAAGCCGGCCACTTCGCCAAGGCGAAGGTGGAAGCGGGCCGTGGCCTGTGGGAATTCCGCGTTGAAGACGCCCAGATCGGCGATTTCGCCGTCGGTGGCGAAATCAAGGCAGACATCTTTGAAGTCGGCCAGACGGTTGACGTCCAGGGCGTCACCAAGGGTAAGGGCTTCCAGGGCACCATCAAGCGCTACAACTTCCGTATGGGCGATGCAACCCACGGTAACTCGCTGTCGCATCGCGCGCCGGGTTCCTTGGGCCAGCGCCAGACCCCGGGTCGCGTTTTCCCGGGCAAGAAGATGTCCGGCCACATGGGTGCTGTGCAGCAAAGCACGCAGAACCTGGAAGTGGTCAAGGTCGACGTCGAGCGTGGTCTGATTGCCATCCGCGGTGCCGTGCCTGGCGCAGCTGGTGGTGACGTGATCGTGCGTCCGGCTAGCAAGGCATAAGGAGAGATGACGATGGAACTCGTTATCACGGGTAGCAACAACAAGGTCTCGGTCTCCGAAGCCGTGTTCGGCCGCGATTTCAGCGAAGATCTGGTTCACCAGGTCGTCGTTGCCTATCGCAACGCCGCTCGCGCCGGCACCAAGGCACAGAAGACACGTTCTGAAGTGGCTGGTACCACCAAGAAGTCGAAGAAGCAGAAGGGTGGTGGCGCTCGTCACGGTGCCCTGACCGCTCCGATCTTCGTCGGCGGTGGTGTCACCTTCGCGGCCAAGCCGCGTAGCTTCGACCAGAAGGTCAACCGCAAGCAGTATCGCGCCGCCATGTGCGCCATCCTGTCCGAGCTGAACCGTCAGGGCCGTATCACCATCGTTGAGTCGTTTGATGTCGAAGCGACCAGCACCAAGGCTCTGATCGCCAAGCTGGCTGGCCTGGAAGTGGGCAAGCGCCCGCTGATCGTCACCGAAGAGGCTTCCGAGCATCTGTACCTGTCGGCCCGCAATCTGCCTTACGTGCAGGTGCGTGACGTGCAGGGCCTGGACCCGGTGTCGCTGGTCGGTGCCGACACGGTCGTCATCACCGCTGATGCGGTCAAGAAGGTCGAGGAGTGGCTGGCATGAGCAGCAACGAAAAAATCTTCAGCGTGCTGCGCGCTCCGCGAGTCTCTGAAAAGACCGCGCGCCTGCAGGAAATCTCCAACCAATACGTCTTCGAAGTTTCGAACGAAGCCACCAAGGCCGATGTAAAGGCCGCGGTTGAGCAGCTGTTCGACGTCAAGGTCGAGTCGGTCAACGTGCTGAACGTCAAGGGCAAGAACAAGTCCTTCCGTAACCGCACCGGCCGTCGCGGCGATTGGCGCAAGGCGTATGTGCGTCTCGCCGATGGCCAGTCCATCGATGTAACGGCCAAGGCCTGAGGTACATCCCATGCCATTGATGAAATTCAAACCCACTTCCCCCGGCCGTCGTTCGGCCGTGCGTGTGGTCACCCCCGATCTGCACAAAGGCGCGCCGCATGCAGCGCTGCTGGAGCCGCAGAGCAAGTCCGGTGGTCGTAACCACCACGGTCGCATCACCACCCGTCACGTGGGCGGTGGTCACAAGCAGCACTATCGCTTGATCGACTTCAAGCGCAACAAGGAAGGTATTCCGGCGCGCGTGGAACGTATCGAATACGATCCGAACCGCACCGCTCATATCGCCCTGCTGTGCTACGTCGACGGCGAGCGCCGCTACATCATCGCCCCGAAGGGCCTGAAGGCGGGTGACCAGGTCATCTCCGGTGCTCACGCACCGATCAAGACCGGCAACACCCTGCCGCTGCGCAACATCCCGGTCGGTACCACCGTCCACGGGATCGAGCTGAAGCCGGGCAAGGGCGCTCAGATCGCTCGTGCTGCTGGTGCAGCCGTGCAGCTGGTTGCTCGTGAAGGCATCTACGCCACCCTGCGTCTGCGCTCGGGTGAAATGCGTAAGGTGCCGGTCGAATGCCGCGCCACCATTGGTGAAGTTGGCAACGACGAGCACAACCTCGAGAAGCTCGGCAAGGCCGGTGCCAAGCGCTGGCGCGGTGTCAAGCCGACCGTCCGCGGTGCGGCCATGAACCCGGTTGACCATCCGCACGGTGGTGGTGAAGCCAAGGCCGGCCAGGGTAATCCGCATCCGGTCACCCCGTGGGGTGTTCCGACCAAGGGTTACAAGACGCGCCATAACAAGCGCACTCAGCAATTCATCGTCCGCGATCGTAGGGGCTAATCGACCATGGCACGTTCACTCAAGAAGGGCCCGTTCGTCGATCACCACCTCGTCAAGAAGGTGGAGGCCGCTGCGGGTAGTAAAAGGCCGATCAAGACCTGGTCGCGCCGTTCGATGATCCTGCCTGAAATGGTTGGCATCACCATTGCCGTGCATAACGGCAAGAACCACATCCCGGTTCTCGTCAACGAGAACATGGTCGGCCACAAGCTCGGCGAATTTGCCGTCACCCGGACCTTCAAGGGTCACGGTGGCGACAAGAAGTCGGGCAAGTAAGGAGAGATGACAATGGAAGCGAAAGCAATCCTGCGCACCGCGCGCATCTCTGCGCAGAAAGCTCGCCTGGTCGCTGACCAGGTGCGTGGCCTGCCGGCCGAGCGTGCAGTCAACCTGCTGAAGTTTTCGGACAAGAAAGCCGCACTCCTGATCAAGAAGGTCGTGGAGTCGGCAATCGCAAACGCCGAAAACAACCAGGGCGCTGACGTCGACGAGCTGAAGGTAAAGACCATCATGGTTGATGAAGGTCCGACCCTGAAGCGTTTCATGGCGCGGGCGAAAGGCCGCGGTACCCGCATCCTCAAGCGCACCAGCCACATCACTGTGGTTGTGGCCGCCGGCAAGTAAGCGGAAAGGAAAAGACCATGGGTCATAAAGTTCATCCGATTGGTATCCGCCTCGGTATTTCCAAGGATTGGAACTCCAAGTGGTACGCCAACAAGGCCGAGTTTGCTGGTTATCTGGCAGCCGACCTGAAAGTTCGCGAAATGCTGCGCAAGAAGCTTGCACAGGCCGGCATCAGCAAGATCCTGATCGAGCGTCCGGCCAAGACCGCACGCGTGACGATCCACACCGCCCGTCCGGGCGTGGTGATCGGCAAGCGTGGTGAGGACATCGAGAAGCTGCGTAAGGAAGTGAGCGAGATGATGGGCGTCCCGGCGCACATCAACGTCACTGAAGTGCGCAAGCCGGAGCTGGACGCACAGCTGGTTGCCGAGTCCATCGCGCAGCAGCTGGAGCGTCGCATCATGTTCCGCCGTGCAATGAAGCGCTCGGTCGGCAACGCGATGCGTCTGGGTGCCCTGGGCATCAAGGTCAACGTGGGTGGCCGCTTGAATGGTGCAGAAATCGCCCGTTCGGAGTGGTACCGCGAAGGCCGTGTGCCGCTGCACACCCTGCGCGCCGACATCGACTACGGTTTCGCTGAAGCCAGCACCACCTACGGCATCATCGGCATCAAGGTTTGGATCTACAAGGGCGAGATCTTCGATTTCTCCCAGGTTGGCCAGGAAAAGCAGGACGACAGCCCGCGCAACGATCGTAACGATCGCGGCGACCGTGGCGACCGTCCGTCGCGTCCGGCTCGTGAAGCGAGGTAACGGCAATGTTGCAACCCAAGCGAACCAAATACCGCAAGATGTTCAAGGGTCGTAACGACGGCCTGAGCTGGAGCGCAAATGCTGTCAGCTTTGGTGAGTACGGCCTGAAGGCAACCGCTCACGGCCAGCTGACCGCGCGTCAGATCGAAGCGGCTCGCCGCTCGATCAGCCGCTACGTCAAGCGCGGCGGCAAGATGTGGATCCGCGTGTTCCCCGACAAGCCCATCACCAAGAAGCCCATCGAAGTTCGAATGGGTGCTGGTAAGGGCGGCGTGGAGTACTGGGTCGCTCAGATCCAGCCGGGCCGCATGATTTATGAAGTCGAGGGCGTTACCGAGGAAGTGGCACGCGAGGCGTTCCGCCTGGCCGCTGCCAAGCTCTCGGTGACCACCACTTTCGTAACCCGGACGGTGCGCTGATGGACATCAAACAACTCCGCGAGAAGTCGGCTGACGATCTCAAGGCCCACCTGACCGACCTGCGTAAGGAGCAGTTCTCGCTCCGTATGCAGCAGGTCACCGGCCAGCTGCCGAAGACCCACGAAACCCGCCGGGTGCGCCGCGAGATTGCTCGCGTCAAGCACCTGATCGGCAGCACGAAGTAAGGATGGCTGCTATGAGCGAAAATACTGAAGTGAAAGCGCTGCGCACGGTCGAAGGCCGTGTCGTCAGCAACAAGATGGACAAGACGGTCACCGTGTTGGTGGAGCGCCAGGTCAAGCACCCGTTGTACGGCAAGTACATCAAGCGCTCGTCCAAGCTCCACGCACACGACGCCGACAACACCTGTAAAGAAGGTGATGTCGTGCGCGTGACTGAGATTGCTCCGATGTCCAAGACCAAGAACTGGCGCGTGGTGGAAGTCATCACGCGTGCGGCTGAATAAGGAGATCTGACTCATGATCCAGATGCAGAGCTACCTCGATGCCGCCGACAATTCCGGTGCGAAGGAACTGATGTGCATCAAGGTGCTGGGTGGTTCCAAGCGCCGTTATGCCCACATCGGCGACATCATCAAGGTCACCGTCAAGGATGCAATTCCGCGCGGCAAGGTCAAGAAGGGTGAAGTGTATGACGCCGTCGTGGTGCGTACCCGTAAGGGTGTGCGTCGCGCCGATGGCTCGCTGATCCGCTTCGACGGCAACGCCGCGGTCCTGCTCAACAACAAGCAAGAGCCGATCGGCACCCGCATCTTTGGGCCGGTGACCCGTGAACTTCGTTCCGAGAAGTTCATGAAGATCGTCTCGCTCGCTCCCGAAGTTCTGTGAGCGCCAGGAGATAATCATGGCTAACCGTATCAAGAAGGGCGACCAAGTTGTCGTCAACGCCGGCAAGGACAAGGGCAAGCAGGGCGAAATCGTCCGCGTCGACGGCGACCGTGTGGTCGTCGCCAACGTGAACATCGTCAAGCGCCACACCAAGCCGAACCCGCAGGCAGGTGTTGCCGGCGGCGTGGTCGAGCGCGAAGCTTCGATCCATATCTCCAACGTGGCAGTCCTGAACCCGGCAACGGGCAAGGGTGAGCGCGTTGGCTTCAAGGTGCTGGAGGATGGACGCAAACTGCGTGTGTTCCGCTCCAGCGGTGAGGCGCTTGACGCCTGAGGAATGAATTGATGAATTCCCGTCTCGAAAAGTTCTACAAGGACGAAGTGGTGCCGGCGCTGACCAAGCAGTTCGGCTACACCAATCCGATGCAAGTGCCGCGTCTGGTCAAGGTCACCTTGAACATGGGCGTCGGTGAAGCTGCGACCAACAAGAAGGTGCTTGAAAACGCCGTCGCCGACATGACCAAGATCACCGGCCAGAAGCCGGTGGTCACCAAGTCGCGCGTCTCGGTGGCGTCGTTCAAGATCCGTGATGGTTGGCCGATCGGCTGCAAGGTCACGCTGCGTCGTGACACCATGTTTGAGTTCCTGGATCGCCTGATCAACATCTCGCTGCCGCGCGTGCGTGACTTCCGCGGCGTGTCGGGTCGTTCGTTCGACGGTCGTGGCAACTTCAACATGGGTGTGAAGGAACAGATCATCTTCCCGGAAATCGACTTCGACGCCGTCGACGCGATCCGCGGTATGGATATCGCCATCACCACCACCGCCAAGACCGACGCGGAAGCGAAGGCGCTGCTCGCAGCGTTCAAGTTCCCGTTCCGTAACTGATTCGTCGAGGAAACCGAAATGGCAAAGACCTCAATGGTCAACCGCGACATCAAGCGGAAGAAGCTGGCAGTGAAGTACGCCGACAAGCGTGCGGCTCTGAAGAAGATCGTGTCCTCGGTGGACGCGAGCTACGAAGAGAAGGCTGACGCCGTGATCAAGTTGTCGAAGCTGCCGCGCGATTCGTCGCCGTGTCGCCACCGCAACCGTTGCGAACTGTCGGGCCGTCCGCGTGGCGTGTACAGCAAGTTCGGCCTTGGCCGCAACAAGCTGCGCGAAGCCACCATGCGTGGTGACGTTCCGGGCCTGCGCAAGGCCAGCTGGTAATAACCGGCTCCCGCCGGGTCGCAAGGCCCGGCCGGGACACCTGAAGGGCAACCTGAAGGTGAATTTCAAAGAGTCCGACGCAAGTCGGACTCTTTGTCGTATAATTCCGCTCCTTGCCTGCCAGAAACTGGCCGGTGGAGTAGGGGGCCTGGCCCATCCCAGGACAACACAAGATTTTCGCGAAAGCGGATATCGGTGCACTCAAAGGTACTTACATGAGCATGACTGATCCCATCGCCGACCTGCTGGTACGCATCAAGAATGCGGCCGCGGTTGGCAAGCAGACGGTGAAAGCCCCGTCGTCCAAGATCAAGGTGGCAATCGCCGAGGTCTTGAAGGCAGAAGGCTATATTTCCGATCTGCGCGTCACCAAGATCGAAAACAACAAGGCCGAACTCGAAATCGTCCTGAAGTACTTCGAAGGCAAGCCGGTCATCGCGACCCTGAAGCGCTTCTCGCGTTCGGGCCTGCGCCAGTACCGTGGCAAGTCTGAACTGCCGAAGGTCCTGAATGGCCTGGGCATCGCCATCATTTCCACCTCCAAGGGCATCATGACTGATGCGCAGGCGCGCCAGTTGGGCGTCGGCGGCGAAGTCCTGTGCTTCGTGGCCTAAGGGAAGGAGTCCACTATGTCCCGTGTAGCCAAGAAGCCAGTCAACCTGCCCAAGGGCGTTGAACTGGACATCCAGCCGGAATCCGTGAGCGTCAAGGGCCCGAAGGGCTCGCTGTCGCTGAAGAAGGCCGCTGGCGTTGAAATCACTGTCGACAACGGCGTCGTCTCGCTGAATCCGAAGGATATTTCCTTCGACGCGCTGACCGGTACCGTCCGTTCGATCCTGGCCAACATGGTGCAGGGCGTGTCCGAAGGCTTCGAGAAGAAGCTGGAGCTGGTGGGCGTGGGTTACCGCGCTGCCATGCAGGGCAAGGACCTGAACCTGTCGCTGGGCTTCTCGCATCCTGTCGTGTTCGTGGCGCCGGAAGGCATCACGCTGGCGACCCCGACGCAGACGGAAATCGTCGTGCAGGGTTCGGACAAGCAGGTTGTTGGTGAAGTCGCCGCCAAAATCCGTGGTTTCCGTCCGCCGGAGCCCTATAAGGGCAAGGGTGTGAAGTACGCCGGTGAAGTCATCATTCGCAAGGAAGCCAAGAAGGCCTAATTCTTAGGTTTTCAGCTTTCGAGGATAAAGAACATGAACAAGAACATCGCCCGTCTGCGTCGCGCCAAGTCGACCCGTTCGCACATCCGTACCCTGGGTGTCGCGCGTCTGTCGGTCCTGCGTACCGGACAGCACCTGTATGCACAGGTCTTCACCGCCGACGGTTCGCTGGTGCTGGCTGCTGCCAACACGGCCCAGGCCGAAGTCAAGGAAGGCCTGAAGAGCGGCAAGAACTGCGAAGCCGCCGTCAAGGTTGGCAAGCTGATCGCCGAGCGCGCCAAGGCCGCGGGTATCGAGAAGGTCGCTTTCGATCGCTCGGGCTACCGCTACCATGGCCGCATCAAGGCGCTGGCTGATGCCGCCCGTGAGGGTGGTCTGCAGTTCTAAGCAATAAAGGGAAGGGGCCTTGTGCCCCTTCCTGCCTGCCGGCACGGGATGTGCCGGGCGGTCGCGGTTCTTATGTAGCCGCCGCTGAGTCAACGCTTCACTTCACAACCATAAGCGGCCCCGAGCCGTACATACCCAATCAATCAAGGAATCAACATGGCAGAAGAACGTCAGTCGCGGGGTCGCGATCGCGACCGTAACCGCGAAGAGAAAGTCGACGACGGCATGATCGAGAAGCTGGTCGCGGTCAACCGCGTCAGCAAGACCGTCAAGGGCGGTCGCCAGTTCACCTTCACCGCTCTGACCGTGGTCGGCGATGGCGAAGGCAAGGTCGGTTTTGGTTATGGCAAGGCGCGTGAAGTGCCGGTCGCCATCCAGAAGTCGATGGAGCAGGCTCGCAAGAACCAGATCAGCGTTGACCTGAACAACGGCACCCTGTGGCACACCGTCAAGGATGGTCACGGCGCTGCTCGCGTGTTCATGCAGCCGGCTTCGGAAGGTACTGGCGTCATCGCCGGTGGTGCCATGCGCGCCGTCCTGGAAGCTGTTGGCGTGAAGAACGTGCTGGCCAAGGCTGTGGGTTCGCGTAACCCGATCAATCTGGTCCGTGCAACGCTGAAGGGTCTGGCTGGCGTGCAGTCGCCGGCTCGCATTGCTGCCAAGCGCGGCAAGAAGGTGGAGGATCTCAACCATGGCTGAGTCCAAGACTGTCAAGGTGCGCCTGGTGCGCGGCCTGCGTGGCACCCAGTCGCGTCACCGCCTGTCGGTGCGTGCCCTGGGCCTGAACAAGCTCAACGATGTGCGTGAACTGAAGGACAGCCCGCAGGTTCGCGGTCTGATCAACAAGGTTCACTACCTCGTCAAGGTTGAGGAGTAATCGATCATGACTTTGCGTCTCAATGAACTGAGCCCGGCACCGGGCGCCCGCACCGAGCGTACCCGCGTCGGTCGTGGTATCGGCTCCGGCCTGGGCAAGACCTGCGGCCGCGGCCACAAGGGTTCGTTCGCTCGTAAGGGCGGCGGCAAGATCAAGGCTGGCTTCGAAGGCGGCCAGACCCCGATGCAGCGTCGTCTGCCGAAGATTGGCTTCTTCTCGCACAAGGCCAAGGACACCGCAGAAGTGCTGTCCTACCACCTTGATCGTCTGGAAGCCGGTGAGATCGACGTGGCTGCACTGCGTGCTGCCAAGCTGATCCCGTCGACTGCCAAGAAGGCCAAGATCGTCCTGAAGGGCGAGCTGAGCAAGGCGTTCACCCTGAAGGGTGTTACGGCAACCGCCGGCGCCAAGGCTGCGATCGAAGCTGCCGGCGGCAGCGTACAGGAGTAACTGGAACATGGCGCAAGCTGGCATCGGTAACCTCGCGGGCGGGATGGGCAAGTTCACGGAACTTCGCCAGCGTCTTCTGTTCGTACTCGGGGCATTGCTCGTCTATCGCATCGGCTGTTATGTGCCGGTGCCGGGCGTCAATCCCGATGCCATGCTTGCGCTGATGCAGGCGCAGGGCGGCGGAATCGTGGACATGTTCAACATGTTCTCGGGCGGCGCCCTGCACCGTTTCAGCATTTTCGCGTTGAACGTGATGCCGTACATTTCGGCGTCCATCGTGATGCAGCTGGCTGTCCATATCTTCCCCGCGCTCAAGGCGATGCAGAAGGAAGGTGAATCGGGCCGTCGCAAGATCACCCAGTATTCGCGCATCGGCGCGGTGCTCCTGGCGGTGGTGCAGGGCGGCAGTATCGCGCTCGCACTGCAGAACCAGGTGTCGCCGGGCGGTGCAGCCGTGGTCTACAACCCCGGCATGGCGTTCGTGTTCACCGCCGTGGTCGCTCTGACCGCTGGCACCATCTTCCTGATGTGGGTGGGTGAGCAGGTCACCGAGCGTGGCATCGGCAACGGTGTTTCGCTGATCATTTTCGCCGGCATCGTTGCTGGCCTGCCGTCTGCGGTGATCCACACCGTCGAGGCTTACCGTGACGGCAACATGAGCTTCATCTCGTTGCTGATCATCGTCCTGGTGGTGCTGGCCTTCACCTACTTCGTGGTGTTCGTCGAGCGTGGCCAGCGTCGTATCACGGTCAATTACGCCCGCCGTCAGGGTGGTCGTAATGCCTACATGAACCAGACCTCGTTCCTGCCGCTGAAGCTGAACATGGCGGGCGTTATTCCGGCCATCTTCGCCTCCAGCATCCTGGCCTTCCCGGCCACCCTGGCCATGTGGTCCGGCCAGGCCAGCTCGGCGACCTGGTTGCAGAAGGTTGCCAACGCGCTGGGCCCGGGCGAGCCGCTGCACATGATCGTGTTTGCTGCGTTGATCTCCGGTTTCGCGTTCTTCTACACCGCGCTGGTGTTCAACTCGCAGGAAACCGCTGACAACCTGAAGAAGTCGGGCGCGCTGATTCCGGGTATCCGCCCGGGCAAGGCAACGGCGGAGTACGTCGACGCCGTGCTGACCCGTCTGACCGCTGCCGGTTCGCTGTACCTGGTCATTGTCTGCCTGCTGCCGGAAATCATGCGCACCCAGCTCAATGCCTCGTTCTACTTCGGCGGTACGTCGTTGCTGATCGTGGTCGTGGTGGTGATGGATTTCATCGCGCAGATCCAGGCGCACCTGATGTCACACCAGTACGAGAGCCTGCTCAAGAAGGCCAACCTGAAGGGCGGCAACCGCGGTGGTTTTGCACGCGGCTGATTCACCAGCTATACTTGGCGCTTCATTGCGCGATTGACCGCCCTGGCACCCAGGGCAGGTCTCCAAACAGAAGGGCGGCCCCTGCAGCGGTTTCGGGTGGGGGTGCGATGTGGTTGTTCCGCGCGGGAGTAGCGCGGGCGGCAAGAGGGTTTTCCTTCGAGCCAAGCACATCCGGCGCCGGAGCATGGGCACACTCCCCACGCCGGGTCCATGGAACCTCGTGTTCCAAGGACTTCAAAGCAAACCGAGACCTTGTTTGTATCGCTAGTTAACATTTTTGATCCATCCTGCCGGATTGGCGCGCCTATAAGGTGCGTATTCGGCCATCACTCAGCTGGAGAACCGCGTCATGGCGCGTATTGCAGGCGTCAACCTGCCAGCCCAGAAGCACGTCTGGGTCGGGTTGCAAAGCATTTACGGCATCGGCCGTACCCGTTCGAAGAAGGTCTGCGAAGTCGCAGGCGTTGCTTCGACCACCAAGATCCGCGATTTGTCGGAGCCGGAAATCGAACGCCTGCGTTTGGAAGTCGGCAAGTACATTGTCGAAGGCGATCTGCGTCGTGAAATCGGCATCGCAATCAAGCGCCTGATGGACCTGGGTTGCTACCGCGGCCTGCGTCACCGTCGTGGCTTGCCGCTGCGTGGCCAGCGTACCCGTACCAACGCCCGCACCCGTAAGGGTCCGCGCAAGGCGATCAGGAAGTAAGGGACCTAAGAAATGGCTAAGCCCGCAGCAGCAAAAACCAAGAAGAAGATCAAGCGCGTCATCACTGATGGCGTTGCCCACGTCCACGCTTCGTTCAACAACACCATCGTGACCATCACCGACCGTCAGGGCAATGCATTGTCCTGGGCGACCTCCGGTGGCGCCGGTTTCCGTGGCTCGCGTAAGTCGACTCCGTTCGCCGCTCAGGTTGCCGCCGAAAAGGCTGGCAAGGCTGCGCTGGATTACGGACTGAAGTCGCTGGAAGTCCGCATCAAGGGTCCGGGTCCGGGCCGTGAGTCGGCCGTACGTTCGTTGAACAACGTCGGCTACAAGATCACCAACATCATCGACGTGACGCCAATCCCGCACAACGGGTGCCGTCCGCCGAAGAAGCGTCGCGTCTAAAGGAGCGATAAGAAATGGCTCGTTATATCGGTCCTACCTGTAAGCTCGCCCGTCGCGAAGGCGCCGACCTCTCCCTCAAGAGCCCGGCCCGTGCGCTGGACTCCAAGTGCAAGCTGGAGCAGAAGCCCGGCCAGCACGGCGCTACCGCCCGTAAGGGCAAGCTGTCCGACTACGCTACCCAGCTGCGCGAAAAGCAGAAGGTCAAGCGTATCTACGGTCTGCTGGAGCGTCAGTTCCGCAACTACTACAAGAAGGCCTCGACCAAGAAGGGCAACACCGGCGAGAACCTGCTGCAGCTGCTGGAAACCCGTCTGGACAACGTCGTCTACCGCATGGGCTTCGCAGTGACGCGTCCGGCTGCTCGTCAGCTGGTCTCGCACCGCGGTGTCACGGTCAACGGCAAGTCGGTGAACCTGGCTTCGTACCAGGTCAAGGCCGGCGATGCGATCGCTCTGTCGGAAAAGGCTGCCAAGCAGCTGCGCGTCCAGGAAGCCCTGGTCGTCGCCGAGCAGCACGACCTCAGCCCGTCGTGGGTCGAAGTCGATTCGAAGAAGTTCAGCGGCGTCTTCAAGGCTGTGCCGGATCGTGCGGACCTGCCTGCGGATATCAACGAAGCGCTGATCGTCGAGTTGTATTCGAAGTAATTCACAATGGAGAACCTCCGGGTTGCACCGGAGGTTCGCAGGAGACCCCGCAACATGACGGTTACCGCAAACCAGGTTCTGCGTCCTCGCGGTCCGCAGATCGAACGCCTTACCGAGACCCGCGCCAAGGTCGTGATCGAACCGCTGGAGCGTGGTTACGGGCATACGTTGGGCAACGCCCTGCGTCGCGTGCTGCTGTCGTCCATCCCGGGCTTCGCCATTACCGAAGTCGAGATCGACGGCGTGCTTCACGAGTACACCACGCTTGAAGGCCTGCAGGAGGACGTGCTGGATGTCCTGCTCAACCTGAAAGACGTGGCTATCCGCATGCACACCGGCGACAGCGCCACGCTCTCCCTGTCCAAGCAGGGCCCGGGCACCGTGACTGCTGCCGACATCAAGCTGGACCACAACGTCGAAGTGATCAACGGCGACCACGTGATCTGCCATCTGACCAAGGACGCATCGATCAACATGCGTCTGAAGATCGAGCGTGGCTTCGGCTACCAGCCGGCGGCCGCGCGTCGTCGTCCGGACGAAGAAACCCGTGCGATCGGTCGTCTGGTTCTGGACGCTTCGTTCTCGCCGGTTCGCCGCGTCGCCTATTCGGTGGAAGCGGCTCGCGTTGAACAGCGTACCGATCTGGACAAGCTGGTCATCGATATCGAAACCAACGGCACGATCGATGCCGAGGAAGCTGTCCGCACCGCGGCCGACATCCTCAGCGATCAGCTGTCGGTGTTCGGTGATTTCACCCACCGCGATCGCGGTGCGGCCAAGCCGGCCAACAACGGCGTGGATCCGGTGCTGCTGCGCCCGATCGACGACCTGGAGCTGACCGTGCGTTCGGCCAACTGCCTGAAGGCCGAGAGCATCTACTACATCGGTGATCTGATCCAGAAGACCGAAGTGGAACTGCTCAAGACCCCGAACCTCGGCAAGAAGTCGCTGACCGAGATCAAGGAAGTGCTGGCCCAGCGTGGCCTGTCGCTTGGCATGAAGCTGGAGAACTGGCCGCCGGCCGGTGTCGCCGCTCACGGCATGCTTGGTTAAGCAACACCTGTTCCCCCGCATGGCAAGCCATGCGGGGGAATGTTGTAGCAGTACCCGCGTTGACGGCTGACAAGCCGCGGCGCCGGCCGTCCAGGAGGGGCGGTCAGGACCATCCGCAGTCCGTGCAACAACGCCAGGATGGCGACAGAGAAATCCAACGTCCTACCATTCATTTCTAAGGAATTAGTCCCATGCGTCATCAGAAGTCGGGCCGCAAGTTCAACCGTACCAGCGCCCACCGCGAAGCAATGTTCAAGAACATGGCTGCGTCGCTGTTCAAGCACGAGCTGATCAAGACCACCCTGCCGAAGGCCAAGGAACTGCGCCGCGTTGCCGAGCCGCTGATCACCCTGGCCAAGGTTGACTCGGTCGCCAACCGTCGTCTGGCGTTCGCCCGCCTGCGTGACAAGGAAGCCGTCGGCAACCTGTTCACCATCCTGGGCCCGCGCTACGCCACCCGTCCGGGCGGCTACCTGCGTCTGCTGAAGTGCGGCTTCCGCGCCGGCGACAACGCTCCGATGGCCTACGTCGAGCTGGTTGACCGTCCGGCTGCTGTTGCAGAAGAAGTCGCTGAGTAATCGCGTACTTTCATCCAGCAACGGATGAAGCAGAAGCCCGGCCCAGGTCGGGCTTTTTGCTTATGTAAAGTCGCCATTGCAACCGCTGCTGCCAGCCGCGGAACGGGCTGCTACTCTTGCCGCACTATTGAATCGGATTGATGTGATGAATCCTCTGCGTTGGAGTTTTCGCGCCCAGTTTCTGGCGGGCTTTCTGGTCTGTGCGGGGCTGCTGGCCTTTGCGATCTACACGCAGATCCAGATGGGTCTGGTGCCGTGTCCGCTGTGCATCTACCAGCGCATCGCCTTCGCGGCGCTGGGTGTCGGCTTCCTGCTGGGGGCGCTGCATGGGCCTTCCAGCCGTGCCGGGCGCGCCGCATATGGCGTTCTGACGCTGGTGCTGGCCGGCATTGGCGCCGGCATTGCCGGGCGGCATGTGTATGTGCAGTTGTTGCCGAAGGACCTGGGTAGCAGCTGTGGCCCGCCGCTGAGCTTTCTCAGTGAAACCATGGGGCCATTTGAAGTGTTCCGCACGGTGCTTACCGGTACCGGTGACTGCGGCAATATTGATTGGACCTTCCTCGGCCTGAGCATGCCGATGTGGAGCCTGGTGTGGTTCGTGGTGTTGGGCCTGGGCGGCTTGTACGCCGGCCTGCGTGCGCGCAAGTCGCGCCGACTCTGATTTTCCATTTTCCCTGCAAAACAACGGTACCTGTATGAACCTGTCTTCCCCGCTGTCCACGGCCGCCACGGATTCCAGCTGGGCGCCCGACAGCTGGCGTGGCAAGCAGGCGCTGCAGATGCCCACCTACCCGGACGCACGGGCGCTGGATTTGGCGCTGACCGAGCTGCGGCGGCTGCCGCCGCTGGTGACCTCGTGGGAGATCTTCGCGCTGAAGCAGCAGCTGGCCGAGGCGCAGGAAGGCAAGCGCTTCCTGCTGCAGGGCGGCGACTGTGCGGAGAATTTCGCCGACTGCGAATCGGGGATGATTTCCAACCGGCTCAAGGTGCTGCTGCAGATGAGCCTGGTGCTGGTGCACGGCCTGCGCATGCCGGTGGTACGCGTGGGGCGCTTCGCCGGCCAGTATGCAAAGCCGCGCTCGGCCGATACCGAGACGCGCGGCGAGGTGACGCTGCCCAGCTATCGCGGCGACGTGATCAACGCGCCGGAGTTCACCGAGGCAGCGCGCCTGCCTGATCCGCAGCGGATGATCGCCGCCCACTCGCGTTCTGCGCTGACGATGAACTTCGTGCGTGCGTTGATCGACGGTGGCTTCGCCGATCTGCACCATCCGGAGTACTGGAATCTCAGCTGGATGGGGTATTCGCCGCTGGCGGCCGAGTACCAGAAGATGGTTGCCTCGATCGGTGACGCGGTGGACTTCATGGAAACCCTGTCCGGCTCGCAGGTGCACAACCTCAACCGGGTGGATTTCTACACCTCGCATGAGGCGTTGCTGCTGCATTACGAGCAGGGCCTCACCCGTCAGGTGCCGCGTCAACATGGCTGGTTCAACCTGAGCACGCATTACCCGTGGATCGGCATGCGCACGGCGGCGCTGGATGGTGCCCACGTGGAGTACCTGCGTGGCGTGCGTAACCCGATTGCGATCAAGGTTGGCCCGACGGTGCAGCCAGATCAGCTGTTGCGCCTGATGGATGTCTTGAATCCGGATGACGAGCCTGGTCGCTTGAGTTTCATCCACCGCATGGGGGCGTCGCAGATCGCCGACAAACTGCCGCCGCTGCTGGATGCGGTGAAGCGCGATGGCCGACGCGTGTTGTGGGTATGCGATGCGATGCACGGTAATACCGAGAGCACCAGCAACGGCTACAAGACCCGGCGTTTCGACAACATCCGCAGCGAAGTGGAGATGTCGTTCGATCTGCATGCTGCCGCTGGCACGCGCCTGGGTGGCGTGCACCTTGAGCTCACTGGCGAGGACGTCACCGAGTGCACGGGCGGCGCACGCGAGCTGACCGAGCGTGATCTGGAGCGTGCCTATCGCTCCAGTGTGGATCCGCGTCTGAACTACGAACAGTCACTGGAGATCGCGATGGCCATTGTGCGCAAGCAGAGTGGTATCGCGGCGGGCTGAGCGATCGGGTGGCTGCAGTCCAGCCGCTGCCTTGGTTTCCGGCGGCACAGCGTTGCTGGGGCCTCGCCAGGAGGTTGATCGTCCGGGGCCGGCGAGCTGTTGCCTGTTCGACATGCGTGTCTTCCATCACTGCCGCCAGGTTTTCCTGCATGTCAGATGCACTCGAAATAGCGACACTTCCGGCGCGCTATCACTGGCCGGTCAGTGCGGAAGAGCTGCCGTATCCCATTGGTTTTCCTCCTACACCTGATCCGCCCTGGCGAGAGGATTGCGCCAGGATCGTCGGCTTCAACACCCTCGGGGAGGGGTGGCATCTGTTTGAGGATGCGTTCTTCAGGTCGCTGGAAGAGGGGGTGGCGACGAACGTATCGCCTTGGCTCTGGGTGCTGGATGGAAAGCACGCCGGCCGCATCACGGCGGCGCTCCGCGCGGAACCGATGGGTGCTGCGGCGGCCGCCATGAATGAGTATCGCAGGCGGGCGTTTGGTTGGGGCTGGGATATGACAAGCGCGGCAATGGGCGAGATACGCGGCGCCATCGTCGACTATCTCAAGCTCACGCAACCTTCGGAAATTGTCGTGATTCGCCTCTACGAATGGGGCAAGTACTGATCGGGCGGGCCTGCTGCGTCCGTGCGTGGGGCGTCACGTTCACCCAAGGCATTACGATCGCGCTGTTCAGGGCGATGGCGGATAGCGGATGCGGCGGGTCTTGTCACTGGCGCGCGCAGGGTGCCCGGCGACGTGAGCCGGCCTAGTGTTTCCGACGCTTGCCGATGTCGCGCGCCAGTACCCACACGACCAGCACATTCACCGCCAGCAGCAGCCATGAGGCCCAGCCGGGGTGTTTGATGATGGCGTAGATGTCCAGCGGGAGGTACAGCGCCGCGGAGATGCAGCCCAGCCATGAGGCCCAGGCCCTGGCGCGCCACAGGCCCCACGCTTCGAGCGCGCGCAGCAGGCCATATGCGACCAGTACGGCGGCACCCAGGTGAACAGTGTCGGGGGTAATCATGCCCAGCAGCGACGAGAACGCGCCGTTCTCGGGATCACCACCTACGCGGTGGATCAGGGCATTGATGATGTTGCGGAGTGGAGCTGGCCCGGAGATCTCCAGGCCAGCGGCAGCGAGAAAGGCCAGTACGGCCTTTCCCGCTTCCAGCAGCGCGATGGCTGCCAGACCCGGATGCGCATGCGGATCCGGGTTGTAGGGCGTATTGCTGGTCAATCCGATCAGCCGCCGCGCGAAGCCTTCTTGCGGTCGCTTTCGGTCAGCGCCTTCTTGCGCAGGCGGATTTCCTTCGGGGTGACTTCCACCAGCTCGTCGTCCTCGATGAAGTCCAGTGCCTGTTCCAGCGTGTACTTGATGGCCGGGGTCAGCTTGATCGCGTCATCCTTGCCCGAAGCGCGCATGTTGGTCAGCGGCTTGGTCTTGATGGCGTTGACGGTCAGATCGTTGTCCTTGGAGTGGATACCGATCAGCTGGCCTTCGTACACGTTGTCGCCTTCGGCGGCGAACAGCTTGCCGCGCTCTTCCAACGGGCCCAGGGCATATGCCGGGGTGGCGCCCGGGGCATTGGCGATCATCACGCCGTTCTGGCGCTTGGCGATGGCGCCCTGTTCCTTCGGGCCGTAATGGTCGAACACGTGGAACAGCAGGCCCGAACCCTGGGTCAGGGTCTTGAACTCGTTCTGGAAGCCGATCAGGCCACGCGCCGGGATCATGTAATCCAGACGCACGCGGCCCTTGCCGTCGCTTTCCATGTTCTTCAGCAGGCCCTTGCGGATGCCCAGCTTTTCCATCACGCCGCCCTGGTGGATTTCTTCCACGTCCACCACCAGCTGCTCGATCGGCTCCATCATCTGGCCGTCGATTTCCTTGATGATTACCTCCGGACGCGACACGGCCAGCTCGTAGCCTTCACGACGCATGGTTTCGATCAGCACCGACAGGTGCAGCTCGCCACGGCCGGAGACCAGGAACTTGTCGGCGTCTTCAAGCTGCTCGACCTTCAGTGCCACGTTGTGCACGGTCTCGCGCTCCAGGCGCTCCTTGAGCTGGCGGCTGGTCAGGAACTTGCCGCCGGACAGGTCCTTGTTGCCTGCGAACGGCGAGTTGTTGACCTGGAAGGTCATGGAGATGGTCGGCTCGTCGACGGTCAGTGCCGGCAGCGCTTCAGGCGCGTCCGGGTGGCAGATCGTGTCGGAGATGGTCAGCTCCTGGATGCCGGAGATGGCGACGATGTCACCGGCCTCGGCTTCCTCGACTTCCACACGCTCCAGGCCCATGAAGCCCAGTACCTGCAGCACCTTGCCGTTGCGCTTCTTGCCTTCGCGGTCGATGACGGTGACCTGCATGTTCTTCTTCAGCTTGCCGCGCTGAATGCGGCCAATGCCGATCACGCCGACGAAGTTGTTGTAGTCCAGCTGGCTGATGCGCATCTGGAAGGGACCTTCCGGGTCCACTTCCGGTGCCGGCACGTGCTTCATGATCGCTTCGTAAAGCGGGGTCATGTCGCCGTCACGGACGGTGTCTTCCAGGCCGGCGTAGCCATTCAGGCCCGAGGCGTAGACGATCGGGAAGTCCAGCTGCTCATTGGTGGCGCCGAGCTTGTCGAACAGGTCGAACACCTGGTCGATGACCCAATCCGGACGTGCGCTCGGGCGGTCGACCTTGTTGACCACCACGATCGGCTTGAAGCCCATCGCGAAGGCCTTCTGGGTGACGAAGCGGGTCTGCGGCATCGGGCCGTCCATCGCGTCGACCAGGATCAGCACCGAGTCGACCATCGACAGCACGCGCTCCACTTCACCGCCGAAGTCGGCGTGTCCGGGGGTGTCGACGATGTTGATGCGGTTGCCATTCCATGTAATGGCCGTGTTCTTGGCCAGGATGGTGATGCCGCGTTCTTTTTCCTGGTCGTTGCTGTCCATCACGCGCTCGGCAAGCACCGTGCGCTCGGACAGGGTGCCGGACTGCTTCAGCAGCTGGTCGACGAGGGTGGTTTTGCCATGGTCGACGTGGGCGACGATGGCGATGTTGCGAAGATTTTCGATGGACATGCGAAAGACGGCCAGCCGGTGCCGTGAATGGGGAAAAGAAGTCCAATATTATACCGGTATGTTTTGCCAACAGGAAAAGTCCTTGCTCCTGGTGGCTCGCAACCCGTTCAGCTGGCCCCCCGCCAGAGGTGGCAAAGGCAGGGGGATTCAGTCCGGCGAGGGCGGGTGTATCCTATGCGGCTAGCGCTAGATGTCTTCTCCTACAAGGATTCCCATGTCCCTGATCGCCAATTTCGACACCACCCGCGGCCTGATCAAGGTCGAGCTGTTCGCCGACAAGGCGCCGCTGACCGTGGCCAATTTCGTCAACCTGACCAAGCACGGTTTCTACGACGGACTGGCTTTCCACCGCGTGATTGCCGACTTCATGATCCAGGGCGGCTGCCCGGAAGGCTCCGGTCGTGGCGGCCCGGGCTACCGTTTTGAAGATGAGACCAAAAACGGCGTGCGCCACGAGCGCGGCGTGCTGTCCATGGCTAATGCCGGCCCGAACACCAACGGCAGCCAGTTCTTCATCACCCACATCAAGACCGATTGGCTTGATGGCAAGCACACCGTGTTTGGCAAGGTGCTTGAAGGCTTGGATGTGGTTGACGCAATCAAGCAGGGCGACGCCCTGAACAAGATCACCCTGGAAGGCGACACCGACGCCGTGCTGGCCGCCAAGGCCGACCGCGTCGCCGAGTGGAACAAGATCCTCGCCGCCTGATTGTTCTCGACGGCCACCTATTCATCAGGTGGCCGTTTCTGATTCTGGCCTTGGTGCCGCTCCCGCGCGGTGGCAGGGCTTCACCCCCACGACACGCTTCTTAGCAGAGGAAACCCCCATGAAAGCACCCGTACGTGTTGCCGTGACCGGCGCTGCCGGCAATATCGGTTACGCCCTGCTGTTCCGCATCGCTTCCGGCGAAATGCTCGGCAAGGACCAGCCGGTCATCCTGCAGCTGCTCGAAATCGACAACGAAAAGGCCCAGGCCGCCCTGCAGGGCGTGGTCATGGAACTGGAAGACTGCGCATTCCCGCTGCTGGCCGGCGTGGTGACCACCGCTGATCCGCTGGTGGCCTTCAAGGACGTCGACGTGGCCCTGCTGGTCGGCGCGCGTCCGCGCGGCCCGGGCATGGAGCGCAAGGACCTGCTGCTGGAAAACGCCAAGATCTTCACCGTGCAGGGCAAGGCCCTGAACGCCGTCGCCAAGCGCGATGTGAAGGTGCTGGTGGTCGGCAACCCGGCCAACACCAATGCCTACATCGCCATGAAGTCGGCGCCGGACCTGAACCCGAAGAACTTCACCGCCATGCTGCGCCTGGACCACAACCGTGCGCTGAGCCAGCTGGCTGCCAAGACCGGCAAGACCGTGGACAGCTTCGAGAAGTTCACCGTGTGGGGCAACCACAGCCCGACCATGTACCCGGACTACCGTTTCGCCACCAGCGGCGGCGCTTCGGTTGCCGAGCTGATCAACGACCAGGAATGGAACGCCAACACCTTCATTCCGACCGTCGGCAAGCGCGGCGCGGCGATCATCGCAGCCCGTGGCCTGTCCTCGGCTGCGTCGGCAGCCAATGCCGCCATCGACCACGTCCATGACTGGGTGCTGGGCAGCAACGGCAAGTGGGTGACGATGGGCGTGCCGTCCGACGGCTCCTATGGCATCCCGGAAGGCGTGGTGTTCGGCTTCCCGGTGACCACCGAGAACGGCCAGTACACGATCATCAAGGACCTGCCGATCGACGACTTCTCCAAGAAGTACATCGACATCACCCTGGGTGAGCTGGAAGAAGAGCGCGCCGGCGTTGCCGACCTGCTGTAACCGCAGCGGTACGACGTGATGCAATGAACGGGGAAGCTTCGGCTTCCCCGTTTTTTTGTGGGAGACGCGGTGGCCAGGACTATGCCGGTGATGCTTCTGCCGCGCGTGGCGCTGCACCAACGCTGCAAATTCTGTGAATGGCATGAACAACGAAATCACGCTGCATTACATCGACGGCGCGCTGCTGGTGGCCGAAAAGCCGGCCGGCCTGCTGTCCGTGCCCGGGCGCTTGCCGGAGAACCAGGATTGCCTGGTGACGCGCTTGCAGGCGTTGTACCCGGATGCGCTGACGGTGCACCGGTTGGACCAGGTGACTTCGGGGCTGATGTTGTATGCGCGCGGCAAGGCGATGCAGGCCGCGTTGTCGGGTCAGTTCGAGAAGCGCCTGGTCAGCAAACGCTATGAAGCCGTGGTGCAGGGATTGGTCGACGGTGATGCCGGTGAAGTTGCGTTGCCGTTGATCTGCGATTGGCCGAACCGGCCGAAACAGATGGTGGATTTCGAGCGCGGCAAGCCGGCGTTGACGCGGTGGCGGGTGCTGGCGCGGGATGTGGAAGCGCAACGCACGCGGGTCGAGCTGGAACCGGTGACCGGACGCAGCCACCAGCTGCGGCTGCACATGGCGAGCTTGGGGCATCCGATCATCGGGGATGTGATGTATGGGGCCGATCCGGCGGCACGGGTGCAGCTGCATGCGTGCCGGTTGCAGTTTGTGCATCCGGTGACGGGGGAGGTTTTTGGGTTTGTTTCGGAAAGCCCTTTTTGAGGCAGAAAGCGGCCCTCACCCCAACCCCTCTCCCGCTCACGGGAGAGGGCTCGGAATGCGTCGGCTCGCAGTGAACTGGCCCCTCTCCCGCGCGGGAGAGGGGTTGGGGTGAGGGCCGCTTTCGCCTTTGGTCTTAAGACCAAAGACGCAAGGAGAACGATGACGGCTGCTGACTATGCTCGGCTCAGATCAGGCAGCTTCCGGAGGGTGTCATGCAGTACGAGCAGATCTACCGCCGTTCCATCGAGGCGCCCGAGGAATTCTGGGCCGAGGAGGCCAAGGCGATTCACTGGCATCGCCCGCCGCAACAGATCCTCGATTACTCCAACCCGCCGTTCCGCCGCTGGTTCGTCGGTGGCGAAACCAACCTGTGCTACAACGCGGTTGACCGCCATCTTGCCGAGCGCGCCGAGCAGCTCGCACTGGTCGCCATTTCCACCGAAACCAATGTCACCCGCGAGATCACGTATCGCGAGTTGTATCGCGAGGTGAACGCATTCGCTGCCATGCTCAAGCAGCTTGATGTCGGCAGGGGTGATCGCGTCGTCATCTACATGCCGAACATGCCCGAGGCGGTATTCGCGATGCTGGCCTGCGCACGCATCGGCGCGGTGCATTCGGTGGTGTTCGGTGGCTTTGCCGCGCACAACCTGGCGCTGCGTATCGATGATGCGCAACCCAAACTGCTGATCGCCGCCGATGCAGGCATGCGCGGCGGCAAGGTGATTCCATACAAGGCGATGGTGGATGCCGCATGCGCTGAGGCGCAGAGTCCGCCACCGAAAGTGTTGATTGTTTCGCGTGGCCTGGATGCGGCCGAGCCCAAGGTCGCTGGTCGCGATGAGGACTATGCCGCGCTGCGTGCGCAGGTGGGCGATGTGGAGGTGCCGGTGGAATGGTTGGAGTCCAATGAGCCCAGCTACCTGCTGTACACCTCCGGCACCACCGGCAAGCCCAAGGGCGTGCAGCGCGATGTGGGCGGCTACGCGGTGGCGATGGCGCAGTCGATCCGCACCGTGTTTGACTGCGCGCCCGGGCAGGTGATGTTTTCCACCTCGGATGTGGGCTGGGCGGTGGGCCACTCGTACAACGTGTACGGGCCGCTGATCGGCGGCTGCACCTCGTTGTTGTATGAAGGGTTGCCGATCAACCCCGACGCCGGCATCTGGTGGGCGCTGTGCGAGCAGTACGGCGTGCGCACGATGTTCTCCTCGCCGACCGCGATCCGCGTGTTGAAGAAGCACGATGTCGATTTCATTGACCGGCATGATCTGTCCGAGCTGAAGTATCTGTTCCTGGCCGGCGAACCACTGGATCAGCCCACCGCGCAATGGATCAGCGGCGCACTGCACAAGCCGGTCATCGACAACTACTGGCAGACCGAAACCGGCTGGCCGGCACTTACGTTGTTGCCGGGCTTGGACATGAAGCCGGTGAAGTTCGGTTCGCCGGGTTTCCCGAACCTCGGTTACAGGATGAAGGTCATCGACGAACAGAGCGGGGAGGAAGTGGCGCCCGGACAGAAGGGAGTGCTGGTGATCCAGCCGCCATTGCCGCCGGGTTGCATGAGCACGGTGTGGAACGACGACGAGCGTTTCCTCAAAAGCTATTTCAGTCACTTCAATGAACTGCTCTACAGCTCGCTGGACTGGGCCATCCGTGATGAAGAGGGCTATACCTTCATCCTTGGTCGCACCGACGATGTGATCAACGTGGCCGGGCACCGGCTCGGCACGCGCGAGATCGAAGAGGCCATCTCCAGCCACCCGCGTGTGGCCGAGGCGGCGGTGATCGGGGTGCACGACGAGCTCAAGGGCCAGGTGCCGCTGGTGTTTGTCACCCTGAAGCAGGCCGCGGCCGCCGAGGAGACGGCGACGCTTGCCGCGGAAATGATGCAGCGCGTCACCAGCTCGCTCGGTGCGGTGGCACGTCCGGCGCACGTCCATATCGTCAACGCGCTTCCCAAGACGCGTTCGGGTAAGCTGCTGCGGCGTTCGTTGCAGGCATTGGCGGAGCAGCGCGACCCCGGGGATCTGTCGACATTGGACGACCCGGGCGCACTGGATGAAATCCGCCGCGCGCTGGGGAAATAGCGCAGGCCGCAGGCGCAGCGATCGCAAGGGGGCGGCACGTGGACAGGTAAGCAGATCCGGGGCGGGGGCTCCGGGTCGGTGGCGCGTGCCGTGGTTGCGATGCACAACTGTGGGAGGGGGAATGGCGTTGATCTATGCCAAGACGGCTGCTGGCCGTCGTGAAATGGAAGACCGTGCGCTGCGTTTGGTGCCGGCACTGCGTTCGGTGCTGTTGCTGGTTGACGGGCAGCGCGACGCGCATGAGCTGCAGCAGATGGCACAGGGGCTGCGCGCGCCGGAAGACGTACTGGCGCAGCTGATTTCGATGACGCTGATCGAAGCCGTCGGTGGCAGCGTCGAGCGCGCGCCGGATGTGCCGGTCACGGTGCAGCTGGGTGACGATCCGTTGCGCTACCAGCAGCTGCGTGACTGGATGGCTGAGTCGGTACGCAAACACCTTGGGCTGAAGGGTTATCTGATCCAGCTGAAGATCGAGCGCAGTCGCACCGCGGTCGGCCTGGAGCAGCTGTGGCCGGAAGTGGCCACCGCGCTTGGCAAGGCCAAGAGCCCAGCGTTCGCCAGCCGTTGGCTGGATGAGACGCGCGCCTTGGTGCTGGCATGAGCCGGTGAAACCGCCGGCCGTTGGGTTGGCCCGGCTGCGCGCTCGATTTCGCTGTTGAACGCGGCCGCTCTCGTCAGAGGGCAGGCCGCGCGTTGTTGCGCGCTTGCGCAGTTGCCAGCGAGAACACGAACAGTGCGCCTTCGCGGCTGTCGAGCAGGCGGATCTGGCGGTGATGCAGCTGCAGGATGCGGTGCACGATCAGCAGCCCCAGTCCGCCACTGTCCGCGCGCTGGCTGCCCAGCGCCGGGGGTGTGATGAACAGGTTGGCGCGGCGCTCCGGGGCGATGCCCGGGCCGCTGTCCAGCACGCTGACCTGTACCTCGTCGCCGGCAGCACGCAAGGTCACGCTGATATGGCCAGCTTCGGGTGTGTGGCGGATGGCGTTGTCGAGCAGGTTGGTCAGTACGCGTTCGATCAATCCAAGGTCGGCTTCCACCGCAGGCAGGCCCGGTGGGATATCGGCGGTCAATGTCTGCCGGCGTGCCTGTGCGGACAGTTCCAGTTTCTGGAACACGTCCTGCACCAGGTCGGGCAGGGAGAAGACCTGCGGCTCCAGCACCACGCCGCCATGTTCAAGCCGCGCCAGTTCAAACAGGGCCTGCGCCAGCTGCCCGACCTTGCGGCTCTGCGACAGCGCGATCGACAGGTAGCGTTGGCGCTCGTCGGCGCTGAGCGATGCATCCTTCAGCGACAACGTTTCCAGATAGCCGTGCAGCGAAGACAGCGGCGTGCGCAGATCGTGCGAGATGTTGGCGACCAGCTCACGGCGTTGCAGATCCTGTTGTCGCAGCTGCTGCCATTGATCGCCGATGCGCTGCGCCATCTGCCCGAAGCTGTGCTGCAGGATCGCGAGCTCATCGCGCTCGACGGCGCGCAGCGGGCCAGGTGGCACTGGCAGGGCTGGATTGTCGGCATCGACATCAAAGGACTGGATGCGGCGGGTCAACCGACGCAGCGGATGCGTCACCCAGCGAAAGGCGATTGCACCTGCGAGCAAGCCGATCAGCGCGACGATCGCCAGCGACCACAGCGCCGTGCGCAGGCTTGAGCTGGCGGCGATGTTGGCGGCCACTGCTTCGCGTTGTTCGCCCAGCAGCACCACATAGATGTAACCCGCCTGGCGGCCCTGCACCCACAGCGGTGCTGCATTGAATACCTTGCGCGTGCTGGTGCTGCGGGGGTCGTCACCGAGAATCGGCAGCGGCTCGCCTCGCAGCAAGGCCTGCACCGGCGCAAGATCAACGCGGTCGCGCTTGAGGTGGCCGTCGGGTGCGTCGTGGCCGAGGATGCGTCCCTGATCGTCGAGCAGGTACACCTCGACGCTGGGATTGACCGCCATCAACTTGCCGAACAATGCGCGCACGTTGCCATCGCGCATGCCGCGCGTGTCCATCAACTCACCTCTGCGTGCGATGTGTTCGGCCAGGCCTTGTGACAGACGCTGCACGGTTTCCAGCTCGTGCATGCGGGTATTGCGCATCTGTATCCACGCGAGCGCGCCACAGCACACCAGCAGCAGGCCGAAGAACACCACCGACAGCCGTTGTGACAACGTCAGGCGGATCATGTGCGGTCCTCGCCGGCACCGGCCAGTTTGTAGCCGCGGCCCCAGACGGTCTGGATCAACTGCGGATTGGCCGGGTCGTGTTCGATCTTGTTGCGCAGCCGGTTGATATGGGTGTTGACCGTGTGCTGGTAGCCATCGTGTTGATAGCCCCAGACCTGGTCGAGCAGGTTCATGCGTGAGTACACCTGGTCGGGATGACGCACGAAAAAATGCAGAAGGTCGAACTCGCGTGGTGTGAGTTCCAGTGTGCGGCCCTGCACCTGCGCGGTGCGGGCAACGGGATCGATACGGATGCCGGCCGCTTCGATCTCGCCGGCATCGATGCGGGCGTTCTGCGCCATCGCCTCGACCCGGCGCAGCAGCGCCTTGACCCGCGCGACCAGTTCCAGCATCGAGAAGGGTTTGGCCAGGTAGTCATCGGCGCCCAGCTCCAGACCGAGGATGCGATGTACTTCACTGGCGCGCGCGCTGGTGATGATGATCGGCGTGTAGCGCGCCATGGCACGCGCCCGCTTGCAGATTTCCAAACCGTCCACGCCCGGCAGCATCAAGTCCAGCACCAACGCGCTCCACGGACTGGCTTCGAGCAGGCGCAGTCCTTCGTCGCCGGTGGCAGCGTGGGTGACGTCGTAGCCTTCGTCACGCAGGTGCATGCGCAGCAGGTTGGCGATATGGATGTCGTCCTCGACGATCAGGACACGTTTGGCGCTGCTCATCGTTGCGCGCGACCGGCGGGAAAGGGGATTGGCATTGTCGGCGGAATCCCGCATGCAAGGTGTAACGGAAAATTTAACTCTGCGTGAGGATTCGTTGATCGGGCAGGGCGCAGCATGGTCACATCCTCCCAAGGCTGGAGAACGGCCATGTCCCTCACCCGTCGCAATGTGCTTGGCATCGGCTGCATGGCGGCAGCGGCCGGCGTGTTGGGCCTGACTGCCTGCAGCGGCGCTGCACCGGCCGCACCGGCCCAGAAGCGGTTGTTCGAGATCATGCGCAGTGATGCGCAATGGCGTGAACAGCTCAGCCCCGCGCAGTACGCGGTGCTGCGCGGCCAATCCACCGAGCGTGCGTTCAGCAGCCCGCTGAACAACGAGCACCGGCGCGGCACCTTTGTGTGCGCCGGTTGTGCCTTGCCGCTGTTCTCCTCGGCGACCAAGTTCGACAGCGGCACCGGTTGGCCGAGTTTCTGGGCGCCACTGCACGATGCCGTGGGTGAGGATCGCGACACCACCTTCGGCATGTTGCGCGTGGAAGCGCATTGCCGGCGCTGCGGTGGGCATCTGGGTCATGTGTTCAATGACGGCCCGCGCCCCACCGGGTTGCGTTACTGCATGAATGGCGTGGCCATGAACTTCGTGGCGGCCTGAGCCCCGCAGCTTTCGACTTCCAACAAGGACTCCCCATGTTCCTGCTCGTGCTGGCCTATCTCGGCGGTGTGCTCACCCTTCTCAGTCCGTGCATCCTGCCGGTGCTGCCGTTCGTGTTCGCACGCTCGGATCACCCGTTCCTGCGCAGCGGCTTGCCGCTGCTGGTCGGCATGGCCTTGATGTTTGCGGTGGTAGCCAGCCTGGCGGCGGTAGGCAGCCAATGGGTGGCGCAGGCCAATCAGATCGGGCGCTGGATCGCGCTGCTGGTGATGGCGATGTTCGCGCTGGCGCTGCTGTGGCCGGCATTCGCGAATCGGCTGTTGTCGCCATTGCAGCGGCTTGGCGTTCGTTTGAGTGCATCGGCCGATGAGGGTCGTGCGGGCATGGGGACATCGTTGTTGATCGGCATCGCGACCGGCTTGTTATGGGCGCCGTGCGCCGGGCCGATCCTTGGCTTGATACTCACTGGTGCCGCGCTGCAGGGTGCCAACGTCGGCACCAGCGGTCTGCTGTTGGCCTATGCGCTGGGGGCGGCCACATCACTGGCACTGGCCCTCTGGATCGGCGGCCGTGTATTCGCCGCGTTGAAGCGGCACCTTGGTGCGGGCGAATGGATCCGGCGCGGCCTCGGCATTGCCGCGTTGCTGGCGGTGGTGGCCATTGCGATGGGCTGGGACACCGGTGTGCTGACACGGCTGTCGACGGTTAGCACGGCCAGGCTTGAGCAGGGCCTGCTGGATGCGCTTCCCGGGCAGGCGCCAGCGGGTGGCTCAATGATGATGATGGCCGGGAACGATCCGCCCGCGACCGCGTTGCCGGTCGAAGGCATGTTGCCTTCCCTGGCCGGTGCCACCGGCTGGCTCAACAGTCCGCCGCTGGATGCGCAGGCATTGCGCGGCAAGGTGGTGCTGGTCGATTTCTGGACCTACTCGTGCATCAACTGCCTGCGCGCGATGCCGCATGTGCGCGAGTGGGTCGAACGCTACCGCGACCATGGCCTGGTGGTGATCGGAGTGCACGCGCCGGAGTTCGCATTCGAACGTGATGTGCGCAACGTGCAGCGTGCAGTCACCGATCTCAAGGTCACGTACCCGGTTGCCATCGACAACGACTTCGCGATCTGGCGCGGTTTCAACAATCGCTATTGGCCGGCGCATTACTTCATCGATGCGCAGGGGCGTATCCGTGCCCATCACTTTGGTGAAGGCAACTATGTGCAGTCCGAGCAGATCATCCGCCAGCTGCTGCGCGAAGCCGGCAACAGTCTGCCAGGTGAGGCTGCCCCGGCGATGAAGGCTGAAGCCGCGCGCGATGGTGTCGAACGCGAGGCGGACATGAACAATCTCAAGTCGCCGGAAACCTACGTCGGGCGCGCACGCGCAGAGAATTTCGCATCACCCGGCGGGCTGTACGCAGGGCGTGCAGCGGACTACCGCTTGCCGACCACATTGAAACTCAATCAATGGGCGTTGGACGGACGTTGGATCGTGGGCGAGGAAGACGCGCAGTTGCAGCAGGCCGGCGGTCGCATCGCGTTCCGCTTCCATGCGCGTGACCTGCATCTGGTGTTGGCGCCGCAGGACGCCAGCAAACCGGTGCGCTTCATTGTGCGTATCGATGGACAGGCGCCCGGTGCATCGGCAGGTGGTGATGTGTCGGCTGACGGCAGCGGCCAGGTGGACGGCAACCGGCTGTACCAGTTGATACGCCAGAACGGTGCCGTGCAGGAACGCACCTTCGAAATCGAATTCCTCGATCCCGGCGTGCATGCCTACGCCTTTACGTTTGGATGAGCCCCGGAGGCCAACGATGAAACTCGTCATGGACAAACTGGTTGCCGGCAGCATCGCCGCGATGATCGCGGTACTGCTGGTGATTGCCATATTCAGCCTGGACCGCCCCGTGCATGCTTCGTCGGCGATGGTCAGCATTCCCGCGACCAGTGGTGCAGCGGATCTGCGTCAGCCCGGCATCAAGCGCGCACAGGTGATCTTCGCTGGCGGCTGCTTCTGGGGCGTGCAGGGCGTGTTCCAGCACATCAAGGGTGTGGACAGCGCTGTCTCGGGTTACATCGGTGGCAGCGCGGCCAACGCGAGCTATGCGCGTGTGGGCAGCGGCAGCACCGGGCACGCTGAAGCCGTGCAGGTGACCTACGATCCGGCGCAGGTCAGCTATGGGCAGTTGATGCAGGTGTTTTTCTCGGTGGTGCATGACCCCACCCAACTCAATCGACAGGGGCCGGATCGTGGCACGCAGTATCGTTCGGCGGTATACGTCAACACGGCGGAGCAACGCGATGCTGCCCGTGCCTATATCGCGCAGCTGCAACGCAGTGCTGTGTTCAAGGCGCCCGTGGTGACCCAGGTGGACGGCGGCAAGGTGTTCTATGCGGCGGAGGGCTATCACCAGAACTACCTCACGCTGCATCCGGAGTCCTTGTACATCCGCGTCAACGACCTGCCCAAAGTGGAGGCGCTGAAACAGTACTTCCCCGCGCTGTACCGCGACACGCCGCGGTTGCTCACCACGTTATCGGTGCGTTGAGTCTTCGCTGCAGGAATGCAGCGCGGGCGAAACACCAACGCGGCGTTGAAACAAAACAGGCCACCGGCGTCTGCGCCGGTGGCCCGTCAAAAGTTCAGTGTGTGCTCTTGGTTTACGCCAGACCTTCGGTCTTCAGAGCAGCCTGCACGGCCGGGTCTGCCTGCATGCGTTGCTCGAAGCGATCCAACGCATCCATGCCAGCCAGGTCGATTTTCAAACCACGCGCCCAGCGCAGGGTCACGTAGGTGTACGCATCGGCGATGGACGGATGCGGGGTGCCGCCCAACCAGTCGACCTGCGCCAATCGATCATTCAGGCGCTGGTACAGCGCTTTGAGCTTGTCGCGCGAGTTCTGCTGGGTGCGGGCGATGACCGCCTCGTCCTCCAGGTACTTGGTCGAACCGAAGATCGGGTAGTACACCGGGTGCAGGTCGGCATTGACGAAGGACAGCCAGCGATTCACTTCGGCGCGGGTGCGTGCATCGCTGCCACCGTCCAGACCGGACGCCGGTGCCTTGTCGCAGATGTAATGCAGGATGGCGGCGTTCTGGGTCAGCACCCAGCCATCGTCCTCAAGCACCGGCACTGCGCCGGCCGGGTTCATGGCCAGGAATTCGGGCGACTTCATGGTCGCGTAGTCCACGATCTGTACTTCGAAAGGCAGGCCGGACCAGATCAATGCGATGTGGTCTGCCAGCGAACAGGCGCCGGGCTTGGTGTAGAGCTTCATCAGATACCTCGGGAGTGGAGTTACTCCCGCATTATCGCCACAAGCTCGTTGCGTGGTGTGGCGACAGGTATCCGTGCTGCGCGGCTCAGGAAGCGCGCGGCTTCAGCGACTGTACCTTGAAGAAGGTATGACCGCCGATGGTCGCTACCTGATAGGCATTGCGCCAGCTGGGGCTCGCGATGGACAACGCGGCGAAGTGGCTGGCACCCGGCACGATTTCCTTGCGCTGCTCGACCGGCAGGGCCCAGTTGCGCTCGGCGGCGAAGGCCACGTCCACGGCTTCTGCCCAGGCATCGTTGTTGCGCAGTTGGGTGCCCGGCGAGACCAGGGTCGGGGCGAACTGTTTGCGGGCAGTCACCACCTGGCACATCGAGTTGCCCCAGAGGCCGCTGTCCAGCCGCCGCAGGGCGACTTCGGCAACCGCCTGCTGACCGCGCAGGGTCTGGTCGCGGGCTTCCAGGTAAACGGTGGTGCTCAAGCACAGTGAATCGGCGGCCGGCTGCGGCAACATCTGCGACAGCCAGAGAATCCAGGCCAGTTTCATAAATCTCCTTGCTCCGTGTGGGCCGCAGCTCGCCTGTTCCTGAAAAGCATGGAACCGGTCGACTGAGACTTGGCGTTATGGGGAGGCGGCCGTGGCATCGGGGCCGCCCCGTGGGCGGCCCTCAATGAGATTGGGGGAAGGCCGCACCTTGCTCACCAGAACTGGGGGGTGAGCGGAAGAGCGCGCAAGTTAGGGGGCGAACCCCAAACCCATCCTGAATGGGGCTTGTTGACATTCAGGTTGTTTGCAACCGGCGCGAGGCGAAGAGTGAGTGACAGGAAGTGAGGAATGGGTGAGGGCAAAGGCCCTGCGGGACCAACCGAAAGAACACCCTGCCTCAGTCCTCTCCTGCGCTATCGCGCAAGGGAGGAGGCCAATGTCACGTACGTCGCAGCGCGCCTGGGCCCCCTGCCTTTCGCATAGCGAAGGGAAGGGGGGAGTGGTGTTTCGGCTTCGGTCTTTGCTGCCTCTCGTACAAACACCTTACCCATCTCCCCTGATTTCCACCTCAAAGCGCTGCGGCCAGACGACTGCCCTGATCGATCGCACGCTTGGCATCCAGCTCAGCGGCCACGTCGGCGCCGCCAATGATGTGGACGCTGCGACCGGCAGCGAGCAGCGCATCGGCCAGCTCACGCTGCGGCTCCTGTCCCGCACAGACCACCACGTTGCCGACGTCGAGCAACTGTTCCTGGCCATCGATACGGATACGCAGGCCGGTGTCGTCCACGCCCAGGTATTCCACGCCACCGAGCATCGTCACCGCCTTGGCCTTGAGCGTGGCGCGATGGATCCAGCCGGTGGTCTTGCCCAAACGGGCACCGGGCTTGCCGGGGCTGCGCTGCAGCAGCCAGACCTTGCGCGCGGGCGCCTCGGGCTGCGGCTTGACCAGCGCACCGCGCTTCTCGAAACCGGGGTCAACGCCCCATTCGGCCATCCAGCGCGCCGGATCAAGTGCGGGCGAGGGGCCTTCGTGCACCAGGAACTCACCCACGTCGAAACCGATGCCGCCAGCACCGATCACCGCAACCTTGTCGGCGGCCTTCACCCGGCCCAGCAACACGTCCAGGTAATTCACCACCATCGGGTGATCGGCGCCGGGGAAGTCGACCTTGCGCGGCAGGATGCCGGTGGCCACCACCACTTCGTCATATCCGCTCAACGTCGCCACATCGGCACGCGTTTCCAGGCGCACATCGACGCCGGTATCAACGAGGCGGTGGCGGAAGTAGCGCAGCGTCTCGTGGAACTCTTCCTTGCCGGGAATGCGCTTGGCAACGTTGAACTGGCCGCCGATCTCGCTGGCGGCATCGAACAGGGTGACCTTGTGCCCGCGCTCGGCGGCCACCGTGGCGCAGGCCAATCCGGCCGGGCCGGCGCCAACCACCGCAACGCGCTTGGGTGCGCTGGTCGGGCGGTAAACCAGTTCTGTTTCATGCGCGGCGCGCGGGTTTACCAGGCAGGTGGCGCGCTTGTTGACGAAGATATGGTCCAGGCAGGCCTGGTTGCAGGCGATGCAGGTGTTGATGGTCTCGGGTTTCCCGGCGCGGGCCTTGGCCGGCCACTGCGGATCGGCCAGCAGCGGGCGTGCCAGCGACACCATGTCGGCATGGCCATCAGCCAGTACGCGTTCGGCCACGTCGGGCATGTTGATGCGGTTGACCGCGATCACCGGCACATTCACATGCGGGCGCAGTTTGGCGGTGACGCCGGTGAAGGCCGCACGCGGCACCGAGGTGGCGATGGTCGGCACGCGCGCCTCATGCCAACCGATGCCGGAGTTGATCAGGGTGGCGCCGGCGGCTTCGATCGCCTTGGCCTGCAGCAGGATTTCCTCCCAGTTGCTGCCGTCCTCGACCAGGTCCAGCAATGACAGCCGGTAGATGATGATGAAGTCCGGGCCGCACGCTTCGCGGATGCGGCGCACGATCTCCACCGCAAAGCGCATGCGCTTGGCCGCGTCACCGCCCCAGGCGTCATCGCGCTTGTTGGTACGCGGGGCGATGAATTCGTTGATCAGGTAGCCTTCCGAGCCCATCACCTCGACGCCGTCATACCCGGCATCACGCGCCAGCCTGGCGGCACGGGCGTAGTCGCGGATATGTCGATCAACGCCGCGTGCGGTGAGCGCGCGCGGGGTGAACGGATTGATCGGCGCCTTCAGCTTCGATGGTGCCACCTGCAACGGGTGGTAGGCATAGCGGCCGGCGTGCAGCAGCTGCATGCAGATCTTGGCGCCATGGCTGTGCACGGCAGCGGTCACCTGGCGGTGACGGCCCACTTCCCACGGCCACGACAGCTTGCTGCCAAACGGTGCCAGCCAACCCACCACGTTCGGCGAGAAGCCACCGGTGACCAGCAGCGCGGCGCCGCCTTCGGCGCGCTCTGCAAAGTAAGCCGCCAGTTTCGGGAAGTCGCGGACATGGTCTTCCAGCCCGGTATGCATCGACCCCATCAGGATGCGATTGCGCAGCTGGGTGAAACCCAGGTCCAGGGGCGCGAACAGATTCGGGAAGGCGTTGGCTGGCGTCATGGTGGATACGCTTGCGTATGGAATGTGCCCATTCTGAGGGGCAATGCGGGAATTTCTCAATCCTCAGCGTGGCCGGAGCGCTAAAGACGGGATGTGACGAGCCGATTACAATTCGCGCCGCCGCCGACCGGCGGTCTGTTGTTGTCAGGGACCGATGTCAATGAATACTGCGTTTTCGCCGGCCCATGCCGAGCGGCTGTTCCCGCGGCTCTGGATGCTGGTGGGAGGCATCATGGCGCTTGGGGCGGTTGCGCGCCTGGGCATGTGGGTGGCTTACGCCGGCGCTTCGCGCGGCCCCGAACTGCTGGGGCCGGTGCTGTTGCAGGGCGCGCGTTATGACCTGGTGGCCGGCGCGATCTGCGCGCTGCTGGTTGGGCTGCTGACTGCCCCGGTATGGCTGAGTGGGCGTCATGGGCAGGCTGTGCGCGGAGCGCAATGGTTGCTGGTGGCGCTGTTGCTGCTGTTCGCACTGTTGGCGGTCTGCGAACACTTCTATTACGGGTTCTACAAGACGCGTTTCGATCCCATCGTGTTCGGTATGTTCGAGGACGACACCGGTGCGATCCTGCAAACGGTGTGGGACGACTACCCGGTCATTCCGGGGGTCGTGGCGCTGGTGTTGGGGGGCGCATTGCTCGGCTGGGGCGTGCCGCGTGTCGGGCGCTGGCTGGGCGCCCGCTGGCCGACGGGCTCGGCACGTTGGGCGCAGGTGCTGTTGTTGGTCGTGCAATGCCTGCTGCTGCTGTTGTTGGCGCGCGGCACGGTGAGCACCTTCCCGCTGGTGCGGCGCGACGTGACGGTTTCCGCCGACCCGTTCGTCAATGCGCTGGTGCTCAATGCACCACTGACGCTGTACCGCGCTGCCCGGATCCGCGCCAAGGAAACCGACATCGCCACTGATCCGCTGGTGGGCGTGCATCGGCTGGGTTTTGGCAGCCTGGAGCAGGCAGCGGCGGCGGCCGGGCTGCCTTCCGGTGACCCCGGTCGGATCCGCTCGGCACTGTTCCCGGTTGCTCCGGGGCAGCCGCGCACGGTCGCCCAGTCGCCGCATGTGGTGGTCGGTCTGCTGGAGTCGTTTGGCCAGGACCTGCTGTACACGGATGGCCCAGGCAATGATCTGCTCGGCCGCTTGCGTGGCGAGCTGGAGCACGGTTATCAGTTCGACAACTTCATCGCCGGACAGAATGGCACGCACCCGACGCTGGAGCATCTGCTGCTCGGCACGCCGATCACGCCGCTGGCCAATGGCCGCAACGCCCGCTTGGCCTTCGACACCTCGGCCGCGTTGCCGTTCAAGCGGGCCGGTTATCGCACGGCATTTCTGTATGGCGGCGGCAGCGACTGGCGTGAACTGGGCACTGCGCTGCCGCAGCAGGGCTTCGACCAGGTATATGACGCCCGCGACATCCGCAAACGCTTCCCCGCCGCCCACGGCACCGACTGGGGTCTGTACGACGCATATCTGTTCCGCTTCGCCCAGGAACTGCTGACGCAGGCCGATGCGCGTGGCGAACGTTTGTTCCTGGTGCTGTTGACCACCACCAACCACCCGCCGTTCGAGCTGGACACCCCGCATCCGGACCTGCCGCTCGATCCGGACAGGCTCGGGCCACGCGCGCTGGACGACAAGGCCGAGCTGCGGAAGATGCTGGCCACGTACCAGTACCAGGCCGACGAGTTCGGTGGTTTCCTGCAGCAGCTGCGGCAAGGACCGCTGGGTGAGCGCACCCTGGTTGCCGCCGCTGGCGACCACAACCTGCGTTCGCACTACCGCTATGACCTGCCTGCCGAACAGGTGGACGTGGATCGCGTGTTTGCCTATCTGCGGGTGCCGGCGGCCTACGCACCGCCGGGAGAAGGGCCGGATGTCCGCGCCTTTGCCGGCCATGGCGACCTGATTCCGACGCTGGTATCGCTGGCCCTGCCGGGCGAACGCTATTTCGCGACCGGCAGGAATCTGTGGGAGCGGCCGACCGATGGCGGTCAGGCGTTGGCGCAGTACGAGCGCCTGTATACCCGGGAGGGGGTGCTGTTTCCGCTGGTGGGGCCAAAGCTGCATGCCTGGCGTGATCCCCGCCACATCGCCGCGGAAGGG
Organism: Stenotrophomonas humi; assembly: GCF_001431415.1. GTDB lineage: Bacteria > Pseudomonadota > Gammaproteobacteria > Xanthomonadales > Xanthomonadaceae > Stenotrophomonas > Stenotrophomonas humi. Next base: position 136,098 of record NZ_LDJI01000013.1, read on the forward strand.
CGGATGCCGGATGCTGCGTCCGTTGCCCGGGTGCAGCGCACCGCTGCGGGTGTGGCGCTGCGTGATTGGTACATCCGCGAGCAGGTGCTGCGGCTGCGGCGCTAGGCTTGCTGGTATGCCTCAGCGTGCTGTTGCCATGGCGGCAGCACGCCGGTCGAACAATGGCAGGGTGATGCCGCACAGCGGTCCGATCAACACGGCAAAGGCCAGCGTGCCGATGCCGACGTTGCCCCCGAGCCACCAACCGATCGCCAGCGCGGTGGCTTCAATCAGCGTGCGCACCTTCCATATGGTCCAGCCGCTGCGTGCGTGCAGGCCGGTCATCAGGCCGTCGCGCGGTCCCGGCCCGAAGTTCGCACCAATATAGAGCCCGGTGGCGATGGCCAACAGCAGCAGGCCGGCGACGAATACCAGAACCTGCCACAGCAGGCCGCTCACCGGCGGCAGGATCGACAGACCGAGCTGTGCGCTGGGGCCAATCAACAGCACGTTCAGCACCGTGCCGAGCCCGGGTTTCTGTCGCAGCGGCAGCCACATCAGCAGTACCGCCACGCCGACCAGGTTGGTGATCAACCCGAAGCTCCAGCCGCTGCGCAGCGAAATGCCCTGGCTCAGGACGTCCCAGGGGGCAATACCGATACCGGCACGGATCATCAGCGACGAGGCGATGCCGAACAGAAACAGCCCCAGCAGCAGTTGCAGCAGGCGGGTGACGAAAGCAGGTGTGAACATGGAGGGCACGCGGGGAGGGCGGCGCAGGGAGCGCGGGTGAGCGATGAGCAGCGACGCACGCGGTCACGCCGCGCGCGTTGTGCGTGTTGCAGTTGTGGAGGCGCTGGGCTTCAGCCCCAGCCTTCCAGCGCCAGCTTGCCGATGGTGCGCCCGGACTCCATCTGTTGATGGGCCAAACGCAGGTTGGCGGCGGTGATCGGCCCCAACCGCTGGGTCAGCGTGGTACGCAGTTCGCCGGCATCGATCAGGCTGGCCGCACGGGTCAGGATGCGATGCTGCTCGATCATGTCCGCGGTACGGAAGCGCGCCCGCGCGAACATGAATTCCCAGTGGATGCCGATGCATTTGGATTTGTATGGATCACCGATGCGCAGCTCGCCAGCCGGCTCCACGATCAGGCCAACATGGCCCTGCGGTGCCAGCAGTTCCCCCAACTGCTGCCAATACAGGTCGGTATTGGCCAGGTTGAGTGCGGCATCCACCTGGTTGATGCCCACCGCCTGCAGCTGCGGCGCCAGCGGTTGGCGGTGGTCGATGACGTGGTCTGCCCCCAACTGCTTGCACCACGCCACGGTTTCAGGGCGCGAGGCGGTGGCCACGACCGTGAAGCCGGCATGTCGGCCCAGCTGGATGGCAATGGAGCCCACGCCACCGGCACCGCCGATCACCAGCAGGACTTTGCCGAGGTTGCGTTTGCCGTCCAGTTGATACGGCATGCGCTGGAACAGCAGCTCCCAGGCAGTGAGCGTGGTCAGCGGCAGCGCGGCAGCCTCGGCGAAGTCCAGGGTGTTGGGTTTGCGCCCGGCCAGGCGTTCGTCCACCAGTTGCAGCTGTGCGTTGCAGCCGGGGCGGGTGACGTCGCCGGCGTAATACACCTCATCGCCGACTTCGAACGCGGTCACGTCCGGGCCGATTGCCAGCACCGTGCCGGCAGCATCAAAACCCAGTACGCGTGGCGGGCTTTCCTGCCCCGCCTTCGGAGCGCGCAGTTTGGTATCCACCGGATTGACCGAAATCGCCTGCACCTGAATGAGCAGATCCTGGCCTTGCGGAGCGGCAGGCGCCGGCAGCTCGACATCCAGTAGGGAATCCGGGTTGCTGACGGGTAGGTAATGAGTCAGACCGATCGCTTTCATGCGGAAAAGTTCCGTGTGCGGGGGAGCGGAATCATCATACTCAGCAAACGGTTCAGCTGGCGGTAACGGCGGCGGGTTGGCCGGGTTTCCGGGGGTTTTCGGGTGAAACCGACCGCAATGCAGCAAAAACGCCGGAAGGCCTGCCACAGCACGGTCTTGCACCCTTTGATGAAGCTGTATACGGTTCGCCCAGCCGGACAAGTAGAGGTCTGGTGGTTGCGCCATTTGTTATATGGTCGTTAACATCGTCTTCACGGGCCAGCGCATACTGTGCACCCCGATGGCGTGCGGAAACGGCCGTCTCTGAACGCGACGAAATCGCTGTGCTGGACCATGCCTCTACCGGTTTCATACCCCCGAAACAAGGAGCTGTATTTCATGAACAAGAAGATCCTTACCGCCGCACTGCTGGGTGGTCTGGCTTTTGCCCAGGCCGCTTCGGCTCAGGAATTCGACGACCGCTGGTACCTGACCGGTTCGGCCGGCTTCAACTTCCAGGACGGTGATCGTGGCACCAACGACGCTCCGTTCGCCACGCTGGGTCTGGGCAAGTTCATCAGCCCGAACTGGTCGCTGGACGGTGAGCTGAACTATCAGAACCCGAACTTCGACGCCAACCAGGATCAGAACTGGTCGCAGTACGGCGTTTCGCTGGATCTGCGTCGCCACTTCATCCAGGAAGGCCGTGGCTGGAACCCCTACCTGCTGGCAGGCCTGGGTTACCAGAAGGCTGAAGAGGAATATCACCTGATCAACGGTGACCTGGCTGACCGTAAGGACGGCAACCTGGCTGCCAAGGTCGGCGTCGGTCTGCAGACCACGTTCGAGAAGCGCGTTGCCGTTCGTGCCGAACTGGCCTACCGCGCTGACTTCGACGACCAGAGCGTCCGTGAGTACAGCAACGACTCCAAGAAGCAGGATTGGTTCGGCGACGTGCTGGCTTCGGTCGGCGTCGTGATTCCGCTGGGCCCGGCCCCGGTGGCTGCTGTGCCGGCTCCGGCACCGGTTGCCCCGAGCTGCGCCGACCTGGATGACGACGGTGACGGCGTCAACAACTGCGACGACAAGTGCCCGAACTCGCAGCCTGGCCAGACCATTGGTCCGGACGGTTGCCCGGTGCCGGTCTCGATCGACCTGAAGGGCGTGAACTTCGACTTCGACAAGGCGACCCTGCGTTCGGACGCCGTCTCGATCCTGAGCGAAGCCACCGAGATCCTGAAGCGTTACCCGGATCTGCGCGTTGAAGTTGCCGGTCACACCGACTCGAAGGGTACCGACGCTTACAACCAGAAGCTGTCCGAGCGTCGCGCCAAGGCTGTGTACGACTACCTGACCACCAACGGTGTGTCGGCTGCTCGTCTGCAGGGCCCGATCGGCTACGGCGAGAGCCGTCCGATTGCTCCGAACACCAACCCGGATGGTTCGGACAACCCGGAAGGTCGTGCAAAGAACCGTCGCACCGAGCTGAACGTCCAGAACTAATCGGACGTTTCGGTAGCGATACAAGCAAGGCCCGGCTTCTGCCGGGCCTTGTTTTTTTGTGCCCGCGCGCATGGATCGTGGCCGCGCTGCACGTAACGGTTGAAAGCGGTGCGGGCGCTGCCTACACTCGCGGCGTTCTCCTGTCTTAATGGAAATTCAATGCTGCGTACTGTTCTGGCTGGTCTTGTCGTGCTGGCTGCCATGCCTGCCGCTCATGCAGCAGTGGATTGTTCGGCCAGTGCCATCCCGGCCGCGCCGCTGCCGGCCACGGTGATCGCACCGGTGGCTTCCGAGCTGTATGTGCGCCCGGGCCAGTTGGGCATGCCGTCGGGTGTGTTGAGCTCCGGCCTCAGCGAGGAGCAGTCGCTGGATCGCGTGCTGATGCGCCTGCGCGTGGAAAGCTGCAACAACGTGGCCAGTGCCATTCCGGCCCGTGGTGCGATCAACGCCAATGACCCGGCCGCTTACAAGCCGCAGACCGAGTTCGACAATACGCCGTGGCGTTTTGACATGAGCCAGAACGGCAAGCGCATGACCGCCGAAGAGTTCGACGCCTGGATGAAGGCGCGCGGCGTGCGCGTGGTCAAGGCGCGTCCGGTTCCTGCCGAAGCAGCAGCGCCAGCGGCGCAGCCGGCTGCCGAGGTCAAGTAAGGCGGCCAGCCGCTTCCGTACGAATGACCCAACGCAAGCCTCCGTATCGTTCAAACGCCCGCCCGGCCAAACCTGGCGGGCGTTTGCTTTCCCGTGCCGGCACAGGTGAGGCGCAGGTGCGTCATGGTCTGGCGCGGGTGCTGTCCAAGGCCGGTGTGTGCTCGCGCAGCGAGGCGGCGCGGCGGGTGCTGGATGGGCGTGTCAGCGTCGATGGGCGGGTGATCCGTGACCCCGAGTTCCCGATCCTGGCCGGGCGCCACAAGGTGCTGCTGGATGGCCAGCCACTGGCAGCGGCTGGGCGGCTTTACATCGCCTTGAACAAGCCGCGCGGGCTGGTCACCACCGTGCAGGACGAGCACGGCCGCGACACGGTCTACCAGTGTTTTGACGGTGCCGGGCTGCCATGGCTGGCGCCGGTCGGTCGCTTGGACAAGGCCAGCGAGGGCCTGTTGTTCTTCAGCAACGACCCGGAGTGGGCGGCGCGGCTGACCGATCCGGCCACCGGGCCACTGAAAACCTACCGCGTGCAGGTCGATGCGGTGCCCGACGCTGCGCAGCTGGCGCGCATGCAGGAGGGGGTTGATGATGCCGACGAGCATCTGGCCGCGCATTCGGTGCAAATCCTGCGCCACGGCGAGCGTACCGCCTGGTTGGAAGTGGTGCTGGATGAAGGCCGCAACCGCCATATCCGCCGGCTGCTGAAAGTGCTTGGATTCGATGTGCTGCGGTTGATGCGGGTGGCGATCGGGCCAGTGCAGCTTGGCGAGCTGGGCAAAGGACAGTGGCGTGAGCTCGACGCGGCGGAGTTGGAAGCCTTGGCGGGACGATGAATGCCAAGCTGAATGCGCTAATTAATTCAATTAATTCAGTGTAGTAGCTGCACTTGTTCGAGTGATTGTTTAGACTGGCCCCCTGTATTGAACGGGATCGCAGCCATGCAAGCTCTTATTCGTGTGTCAGGCATTACGCTGGTGACGCTGTCAGTGGTGGCCCTGGTGGGCTGTGCTTCGTCGGGCAAACACGCGAGCAAAGCTGACGACAAGCCGGTCACGGTCACCGTGGAAAGGCCGGTCGCCGAAAAGGACGCGTTGGGCAATTACCGTTTCCTGATGCAGCAGGGCGAGAGCCGGATGAGTGCTGACCAGTTCGATGCGTGGATGAAGGCCAACGGTATCCGTGTCGCCAAGGGCGCACCGGTGCCGGCTGCTGCGCCGGCCGCAAGGGCCGCCAAGAACTGATTACCGGTAGTGCAGGGCATCTAGCGGTGGACATGCTCGCAAAGGGCTGACCACCAAGGTCCCGGTGGTGCGTGGCTTTGCCCTGCGCGTGCCTTGCAGTGTTGAAATGAAACAGGCGCCTGGTGGGCGCCTGTTTCGTTTCCGCCTCGGGCACTGATCAGCCCTTGATCACGCCCAGCTCCTTGCCGATGCGGATGAAGGCATCGATGGCGCGGTCCAGGTGCACGCGGCTGTGCGCGGCGCTGATCTGGGTGCGGATGCGGGCCTGGCCCTTCGGCACGACCGGGAAGAAGAAGCCGATCGCGTAGATTCCTTCCTCCAGCAGGCGCTCGGCAAACTTCTGTGCCAACGGCGCGTCGTACAGCATCACCGGGCTGATCGGGTGTACGCCCGGCTTCACGTCGAAACCGGCAGCGGTCATCTTTTCGCGGAAATACGCGGTGTTCTCGGCCAGTGTGCCGCGCAGGTCATCGGCGGCGGCAAGCATCTCGAACGCCTTGATGCCGGCGGCGACCACGTGCGGCGGCAAGGAGTTGGAGAACAGGTACGGGCGCGAACGCTGGCGCAGCAGTTCGATCACCTCGGCGCTGGCGCAGGTGAAACCGCCCAGCGCGCCGCCCATGGCCTTGCCCAGGGTGCCGGTGATGATGTCGATCTTGTCGAGCACGCCCTTCACTTCGGCCGAACCACGGCCGGTGGCGCCAAGGAAGCCGGTGGCGTGGCATTCGTCGATATGCACCAGCGCGTTGTACTTCTTGGCCAGCGCGGTGATTTCATCGAGCGGGGCGATGAAGCCGTCCATCGAGAACACGCCATCGGTGGTGATCAGCTTGGTCTTGCAACCCGCAGCGTCGGCGGCCTGCAGCTGCGCTTCCAGATCGGCCATGTCGCAGTTGGCGTAGCGGAAGCGCTTGGCCTTGCACAGGCGCACGCCATCGATGATCGAGGCGTGGTTGAGCGCGTCGGAGATGATCGCGTCGTTCTCGCCCAGCAGCGGTTCGAACAGGCCGCCGTTGGCGTCGAAGCAGGCGGCGTAGAGGATGGTGTCGTCCTTGCCGAAGAAGTCGGCAATCTGCTTCTCCAACTGCTTGTGCAGGTCCTGGGTGCCGCAGATGAAGCGCACCGAGGCCATGCCGAAGCCGTGGCTGTCCAGCGCGTCCTTGGCCGCCTGGATCAGGTCCGGGTGGTCGGCCAGGCCCAGGTAGTTGTTGGCGCAGAAGTTCAGCACGGTGCGGCCGTCGTCCAAGGTGATCTCGGCTGACTGCGGGCTGGTGATGATGCGTTCGGACTTGAACAGCCCCTGCGCGCGGATGGCGTCCAGTTCCTCGGCGTAGTGCCGGGTGAGCGGGGAGGTGTTCGCGTTTGCGGTCATGGCAGGGTCTTGCGGACGGAAAGGAACCCCGATTTTAGCCGCCCCCTGCACTTGGCGCTGGCGTCATGCGCGATGGCTATAAGCGACGCGCCCGAAGTCATTTCTCCGACCGGGTGTGCGCCCGCAGCATCGACGCTCCATCCCCTTCACAGGAGCCACCGATGACCGCCAGACGTCCCCCGTTCACCCTGCCGACCAGGAAGCTGTTGTCCTTCAGCCTGGCCGGGCTGGCGTGCGGGGCGTGGTCATCGGTGCAGGCCCAGCAACTCAGTGTCGAACAGCTGCAGCAGCGCCTTGAGCGTCTGGAGCGGCTGGCGGGTGTGTCCGAGGGAGCGCCGGTGGAAGGTGCCGGCCTGGCCGATCTGGATCAGCGCCTGCGCATCCTTGAGCGTCGTCTGGAATTGCAGGAAGAAGAGCGTGTGGCCACGGCCAAGGCCGCACCGAAGATCACCGTCGACCAGAAGGGCGCCTCGTTCAAGTCCGGCGACGGCAACTACGAGCTGAAGCTGCGTGGCCTGCTACAGGGCGATGCGCGTGTGTTCCTGGGCGACAGCAGCCAGAACGACACCTTCCTGCTGCGCACCGCACGGCCGACGCTGGAAGGCTCGCTGGGCAAGCTGGTGGCGTACCGCTTCACCCCGGAGTTTGCCGGTGACAGCGCCAGCATCGTCGATGCCTACGCCGACCTGCGCTTCAATCCGGCTTACATCGTGCGCGTGGGCAAGTTCACCTCGCCGGTGGGGCTGGAACGTCTGCAGTCATCCGCCGCGCTGGTGGATGTGGAACGCGCGCTGGCCAGTGAGCTGGCGCCCAATCGCGACCTCGGCGTGCAGCTGCAGGGTGAAGTGGCCAAGGGCAGATTCAGCTACGCAATCGGCGTGTTCAACGGCACGGTCGATGGTCGTGATGCCGTGACCAGCAATCCGGACGATGATTTCGAGTACGCCGGGCGCGTGTTCTTCGAGCCGTTCAAGGGCAGGGATAGCGTCTGGGCCGGGTTGGGCTTTGGCCTCGGCGCAAGCGCGGGTGAGAAGCACGGCAGTGGCAGCAACTTCCTGCCGCGTTATCGCACGCCCGGCCAGGCGACGTTCTTCAGCTACCGCAGTGCGGTGCTCGCCGATGGTGACACGCTGCGCTGGTCACCGCAGGGTTGGTTCTATCGCAACAGCTTCGGCCTGCAGGCCGAGTACATCGTCTCGCAGCAGGAAGTCGCGCGTGATGTGCGGCACAAGGAGCTGGAACACCGCGCCTGGCAGACCACGGCCAGTTATGTGTTGACCGGTGAAGACGCCGGCTATCGCGGCGTGACGCCGTCACGGCCGTTCGGCATCAACGGTGGCCTGGGAGCGTTCGAGCTCACCGCACGTTATGGCGAACTGGATATCGATGATGCCGCGTTCCCGCTGTATGCCGATCCAGTCACCTCGGCGTCGCATATCCGCTCGTGGACGGTGGGCGCGAACTGGTACCTGACGGCCAACCTCAAGCTGGCGACCAATTACCTGCAAAGCAGCTTCGACGCGGCCGCTGGTGGCGTCAGGTTGCCGGACGAAAAAGCCGTTTTCTCACGCCTGCAAGTTTCCTTCTGACGGAGAGTCTTCGTGAAGCATTCCTTTCTTGCCCGTACCGGTATCGCCTCGCTGGCTTTCCTGCTGACCTTGAGCGCAGGTGCGGCGTTTGCGCGTGACATTCAGTTGCTCAACGTGTCCTACGACCCGACCCGCGAGTTGTACCGCGATTTCAACGCCGCCTTCGCCAAGCACTGGAAGGAAACCAAGGGCGACAACGTCACCATCGAAACCTCGCACGGCGGCTCCGGCAAACAGGCGCGTGCGGTGATCGATGGCATCGAGGCCGACGTGGTGACGCTGGCGCTGGCCTATGACGTGGACGCCATCGCCGAGAAGGCCAAGCTGTTGCCGGGCAACTGGGAAGACCGCTTGCCGGACAACAGCGCACCGTACACCTCGACCATCGTGTTCCTGGTGCGCAAGGGCAACCCGAAGGCCATCCGCGATTGGCCGGACCTGTTGCGCAGCGGTGTGTCGGTGGTGACGCCCAACCCGAAAACCTCCGGCGGCGCACGTTGGAATTACCTCGCTGCATGGGCCTACGCCGACCACATCTTCAAGGGTGATCGCGACAAGGTGCTGAACTACATGCGCGCGCTGTTCCGCAACGTGCCGGTGCTCGATACCGGTGCGCGCGGGGCGACGACCACCTTCGTGCAGCGTGGCATCGGTGACGTGTTGCTGGCCTGGGAGAACGAGGCATTCCTGGCGCAGGAAGAGCTGGGCCCGGACAAGTTCGAGATCGTGGTGCCGCGCCAGTCGATTCTGGCCGAGCCGTCGGTGGCGCTGGTGGACCGCAACGTGGACCGGCACGGTACCCGTGAAGTCGCACAGGCGTATCTGCAGTACCTGTACTCGCCGGAAGGCCAGCGCATCGCCGCGCGCCATTACTATCGCCCGCGCAGCCCCGAGTACGCCGACCGTGCCGACATTGCCCGCTTCCCGCAGATACCGCTGGTCACCATTCGTCAGGCGTTCGGTTCGTGGGAGAAGGCACAGTCCGAGCACTTCGCCGATGGCGGCCTCTTCGATCAGATCCAGGCGAGCAAGTAAGCGGTGAGTACAAGTGCTGACGTAGTGCTGCCGCGCACGCGGCGCCAACGCCGGGTACTGCCCGGCTTTGGTCTTGGTATGGGTATCACCCTGTTCTGGCTGGGGTTGATTGTGTTGATCCCGTTGGCCGGCGTGTTCCTCAAGGCGGCAGGGTTGGGCATCGGCGGTGTCTGGCAGATATGGACCGAGCCGCGTGTGCTCGCGGCACTGCGCTTGAGCTTCGGCACCGCATTTGCGGCGGCCGCGTTCAATACGGTGATGGGCACCTGGGTGGCGTGGGTGTTCGTGCGCTATCGCTTTCCCGGCAGGCGTCTGTTCGACGCGATGATCGATCTGCCGTTTGCCTTGCCCACGGCCGTCGCCGGCATCGCGCTGACTGCGTTGTATGGCGGTCAGGGTTGGGTCGGGCGATGGTTGGAACCGCTGGGGCTGAAGGTGGCCTACACGCCGTTGGGCATTACCGTCGCGCTGGTGTTCGTGGGCCTGCCGTTCGTGGTGCGCATCGTGCAACCGGTGCTCGCCGAAGCCGAGCGCGAGCTGGAAGAAGCCTCGGCAACCTTGGGCGCGAGCCGCTTGCAGACCATCGTGCGGGTGGTCGTGCCGATGTTGTGGCCGGCGATGCTGACCGGCTTTGCGCTGGCCTTCGCACGCGGCGTGGGCGAGTACGGCTCGGTGATCTTCATCGCTGGCAACCTGCCCAATTTCACCGAGATCGCACCGCTGCTGATCACCATCCGCCTGGAAGAATTTGATTACGCCGGTGCCACCGCCATTGCCGGGGCCATGCTGCTGCTGTCCTTCGTGGTGCTGCTGCTGGTCAACAGCCTGCAGGCATGGTTGCAGCGCCGGGGCGCACGATGAACGAACAAGTGTTGGAGTTGCCGGTGACAACAGGGAAGGGCACAGCCGTGCATGCGCGCCAGCGCGTGACCAGTGAACCGGGCTGGGTGCAGGTGCTGTTGATCCTCGGGGCACTGGGGTTCTTGTTGTCGTTCCTGCTGTTGCCGTTGCTGCTGGTATTCGTCGAAGCGCTGCGCGGCGGCGTGCAGGCGTTCTGGGTGGCAATCAGCGAGCCGGATGCCTTGTCGGCGGTGAAGCTGACTTTGATCGTCACCGCCATCGTGGTGCCGCTGAATCTGGTGTTCGGCGTGGCTGCGGCGTGGGTGGTGAGCAAGCACAACTTCCCCGGCAAGCGTTGGCTGGTCACCTTGATCGACCTGCCGTTCTCGGTGTCGCCGGTGGTGGCGGGCCTGGTGTTCGTGCTGCTGTTCGGGCGCGATGGCTGGTTCTGGCCGTTCATCGAGGATGGCGTGCGCGTGCATCTGCCGGTGCTCGGCGAGACGCTGCTGCAGTTGCCGCGCATCGTGTTCGCCATTCCGGGCATCGTGCTGGCCACGGTGTTCGTCACGTTCCCCTTCATCGCGCGCGAGTTGATGCCGCTGATGGAGCAGCAGGGCAGCGATGAGGAACTGGCTGCACTGACGCTTGGCGCCAATGCGTGGCAGATGTTCTGGAAGGTGACCTTGCCCAACATCCGCTGGGGCCTGCTCTACGGAGTGCTGTTGTGCAGCGCGCGCGCGATGGGTGAGTTCGGCGCGGTGTCGGTGGTGTCCGGGCATATCCGTGGACGCACCAACACGCTGCCGTTGCATGTGGAAATTCTCTACAACGAATACGCCTACAGCGCGGCGTTTGCCTGCGCATCACTGCTGGCCATCACCGCGCTGCTGACGCTGGTGGTCAAGACTTTCCTGGAATGGCGCCACGGTCAGTCGTTGGCCGCCGCGCATCGCCATTGAGGTGAAACGATGAACATCCGCATCCAACAACTGGGCAAGCGCTTCGGCGCGTTCGCCGCACTCGATGGCGTCAGCCTGGATATCCGCAGCGGCGAACTGCTCGCGTTGCTGGGACCCTCCGGTTCGGGCAAGACCACGCTGCTGCGGGCCATCGCCGGGCTGGAACAACCCGAGCAGGGCCACATCCTGTTCGATGGTGAAGACGCCACCGGGTTGAGCGTGCAGGCGCGACGTGCAGGTTTCGTGTTCCAGCATTACGCCTTGTTCAAGCACCTGGACGTGCGCAGCAACATCGCCTTCGGCCTGGAAGTGCGGCGCGGTGCCGCGCGCTGGCCGAAGGCGCGGATCCAGGCGCGGGTCGAGGAGCTGTTGTCGCTGGTGCAACTGGACGGGCTGGGCGGGCGCTACCCGACGCAGCTGTCCGGGGGGCAGCGTCAGCGTGTCGCATTGGCGCGTGCATTGGCCATCGAGCCGCGCGTGCTGTTGCTGGATGAACCATTCGGCGCGCTGGATGCGCAGGTGCGCCGTGATCTGCGTCGCTGGCTGCGAGAACTGCATGACCGCACTGGCCTGACCACGGTGTTCGTCACCCACGACCAGGAAGAGGCGCTGGAACTGGCCGACCGCGTGGCCATCCTCAATCGCGGTCGGATCGAGCAGGTCGGTACGCCCGGCGAGGTCTACGACCAGCCGGCATCCCCGTTTGTCTATGGCTTCGTGGGCGAAGCCAACCGGCTGCCGGCGCGGCTGCACGGAGAAACGCTGGAAGTAGCCGGCGTGCATTGGCCGCGCACTGGCGTGGTGCCGGTGGCCGAGGCGCTGGAGGTGTACGTACGCCCGGAAGATCTGGTGGTCGAGGCCGGCGGTGACTGGCTGGCAACGGTGGGGACGGTGCAGCGCAGCGGTGCGCGGCAGCGGCTGCGGGCCCGTCTGGACGGCGCAACAACGGATCTTGAGGTCGAGTTGCCGGCGGGCAGCCCGGCTTACGTGGCGGGTGAGTCCATCCGGCTGGCAGCCCGTCGTTACGGGGTATTCCCCGCCGCAGGGAGCTGAATACGGGAAGTGGGCGGCACGCGGATGTTGCATCGCAATATCATTGCGGTTAAAAATTCGTGAATCGGATCAGTTCGATCCGGTGCCCCCCACTTCCTGGAGAGTCCCTGATGCACAACAAGCGTCTTGTCGCCGTTGCCTGCGCCGCCCTGTTGTCCGTTCCGTTTGCCGCCTGGGCCCAGGACAGTGAGGAGGAAAGCACCTCCCCGTTCAGCGCTACCTTCGCGGTGACCACCGATTACGTGTTCCGTGGTGTGTCGCAGACCGACAATGGCCCAGCCTTCCAGGCCGGCGCTACCTACACCGCACCGTTCGGCGTGTACGCCACCGTGTGGGGCTCCAACGTCGATTTCGGTGAAGGTGGCCCGAACTTCGAAGTCGATTACAACATCGGCTGGAGCAAGGACCTGTCCGACAGCTGGAACATCGACCTGGGCGTGAACCGCTATACCTACACGAACGCCTCGTCGGGCTACGGTGACATCGACTACAACGAATACCTGGCCAAGGTCACCTGGAACGGCCCGGTCACCGTGAGCGGCCTGCTGGGCTATGCCAACGACTACAGCAACAGCGGCGCCAAACAGACCTACAGCGCGCTGGAAGCCAGCTACGACATCGGCGAGACCGGCTTCTCGATCGGTGCTTCGGCCGGCTACACCACCATCAAGGAAGAAGCCAACGAATGGCCGCGCCGTGCGGACTACTACGACGGCTCGATCTCGGTGTCCAAGGCCTTCGGCCCGGCGACCGCGACCCTGGGTTACTACGACACCTTCGGTTCGGACGCTTCGCTGCTGCGTCGCGAGTCGGACACCTACAAGCCGGGCGTGGTGTTCACCGTGTCGGTGGACGTGCCCTGATCTTTGTTTGATGCGTTGTATCTGATGCATCGTGAGAAGGCGCCGAAAGGCGCCTTTCTCATTTCCACCATTCCGGCCCGACGCCTGATGCGCTCCCGCGTGAATTCGTAGGGCTGCAGATACACGAAAGGCGCCTTGCGGCGCCTTTCGCATGTCAGTTGCTGGCAATCAATTCCAGCTCAGCACGACCTTGCCGGCCTTGCCCTGTTCCATCAGGTCGAAACCTTCCTGGAAACGGTCCACCGGCAACTGGTGGGTCATCACCTTGCCGAGCGGGAAGCCGGACAGCACCAGCTGGGTCATCTTGTACCAGGTCTCGTACATCTTGCGGCCGTAGATGCCCTGCACGGTCAGGCCCTTGAAGATGATCTTGTCCCAGTCGCAGCCGGCGCCCTTGGGCATGATGCCGAGCATGGCGATCTTGCCGCCGTGGTACATGCAGTCGAGCATGTCGTTGAACGCACGCGGATTGCCGCTCATTTCCAGGCCCACGTCGAAGCCCTCCATGTGCAGTTCCTTCATCACGTCCTTCAACGACTGGTTGGCGACGTTGACCACGCGGGTGGCACCCATGTCGGCGGCCAGCTTCAGGCGGAAATCATTGACGTCGGTAACCACCACGTTGCGCGCACCGATGTGCTTGCAGATGCCCGCGGCGATGATGCCGATCGGGCCGGCACCGGTGATCAGCACGTCCTCGCCGATCACGTCGAATTCCAGCGCGCAATGCGCGGCGTTGCCATAGGGGTCGAAGAACGCGGCCAGCTCCGACGGGATCTGGTCCGGGATCGGCCACAGGTTGCTGGCCGGCATCACCATGTACTCGGCGAAGGCGCCGTTGATGTTGACGCCGATACCCACGGTGTTCGGGCACAGGTGCGGGCGGCCGCCACGGCAGTTGCGGCAATGGCCGCAGACGATGTGGCCTTCGGCCGACACGCGCTGGCCGATTTCATAGCCGGTCACGCCCGGGCCGATCTCGGCGATGCGGCCGACGAATTCGTGGCCGATGGTCAGGCCCGGCTTGATGGTGCGCTGGCTCCAGTCGTCCCACAGGTAGATGTGCAGGTCGGTGCCGCAGATGGCGGTCTTCTCCAGCTTGATGAGCACTTCGTTCGGGCCGGGCGTGGGCACCGGCACCTCTTCCATCCAGATGCCCTTGGTCGCTTCGCGCTTCACCAGCGCCTTCATCGTCTGTGCCATTGCAGGAAAACCGCAGTGTGAAAAAGAGCGCCGATTATAGGCCTGCTGACGTAATGGCCCCGTACTGACCGATGGCAGGGGAAGCGGACGGTTCCAATCGTTACAATCGGCCGTTCCAACCTTTCGGAAGTGCCTCATGCGCGTGAATTTGCTTGCGTTTTCCATCGTCGCCGGGCTGGGCATGGCCCAGGCCGCCCAGGCCGCTGAAGGCATGTGGGTGCCGCAGCAGCTGCCGGAGATCGCCGGCCCGCTGAAGCAGGCAGGCCTGAAACTGGACCCGCAGCAGCTGGCCAACCTGACCGGTGACCCGATGGGCGCGGTGGTTGCGCTGGGCGGCTGCACCGCCAGTTTCGTGTCGCCGCAGGGCCTTGTGGTCACCAACCACCACTGCGCCTACGGCTCGATCCAGCTCAATTCGACCGCCGAGAAGAACCTGATCAAGGATGGCTTCAACGCGCCGACCTACAAGGACGAACTGAGCGCCGGCCCGAACGCGCGCATCTACGTGCTGGACGACATCACCGACGTGACCGCACAGGCCAAGGCCGCCATTGCCGGTGCCGGCAACGATCCGCTCAAGCGCACCGAGGCGCTGGAAGCCCTGGAGAAGCGCCTGATCGCGGACTGCGAAAGCGACGACGCCTACAGCTGCACCTTCTACAGCTTCTCCGGCGGCAACACCTACCGCCTGTTCAAGAACATGGAAATCAAGGACGTGCGCCTGGCCTATGCGCCTCCGGGCAGCGTCGGCAAGTTCGGTGGCGACATCGACAACTGGATGTGGCCGCGCCACACCGGTGACTTCTCGTTCTACCGCGCCTACGTGGGCAAGGATGGCAAGCCGGCCGCGTTCGCCGCCGACAACGTGCCGTACCAGCCCAAGCATTGGCTGAAGCTGGCCAACCAGCCGCTGGGCGAAGGTGATTTCGTGATGGTCGCCGGTTACCCGGGCCGTACCGACCGCTACGCGCTGGTCAGCGAGTTCGAGAACACCGCCAACTGGAGCTACCCGACCATTGCCAAGGCCTACAAGGACCAGATCGCCCTGGTCGAAGCCGCCAGCAAGGACAACAAGGACATCGCGGTGAAGTACGCCGCGAGCATGGCCGGTTGGAACAACACCAGCAAGAATTACGACGGCCAGCTGGACGGCTTCAAGCGCAACAACGTGCTGGCCCACAAGCAGCGCGAGGAAACCGCCGTGCTGGAATGGCTGCGCACGCAGGGTGCTGCCGGCAAGCCGGCGCTGGATGCCCATGCGCAGCTGTTGGCGCTGGGCCAGCAGGGCCGCGCCAACCAGGCGCGTGACCTGAATCTGGGCATGCTCAACCGCACCGGTACGCTGGGCACTGCGGTGCGCCTGTACCGCCTGGCCATCGAGAAGGCCAAGCCGGACGCGCAGCGCGAAGAGGGTTACCAGGAGCGTGATCTGCCGGCCATCGAAGGCGGCCTGAAGCAGATGGATCGCCGCTACGTGGCGGCCATGGACCGCCAGTTCCAGCAGTACTGGTTGCAGCAGTACGCACAGCTGCCGGCCGCGCAGCACCTGCCGGCGTTCGACAGCTGGCTGGGTGGCAACGACACCGCTGCGGTGAATGCAGCGGTAGCGCGTCTGGATGGCAGCAAGCTGGGCAACCTGGACGAGCGCCTGAAGTGGTTCACCGCCGACAAGGCGGCCTTCGAAGCCAGCACCGATCCGGCCATCCAGTACGCGGTGGCAGTGATGCCGGCGCTGTTGGAGATCGAGCATCAGCGCAAGGTGCGTACCGGTGAGGAGCTGGTGGCGCGTCCGCTGTTCCTGCAGGCGATCGCCGACTACAAGAAGAGCCAGGGTGAGTTCGTCTATCCGGACGCCAATCTGTCGCTGCGCATCACCTTCGGCAACGTGAAGGGTTACACCGGCCTGGACGGCAAGGTGCAGCCGGCCTTCACCGACCTGGAAGGCATCGTGGCCAAGGAAACCGGTGCTGATCCGTTCGACTCGCCGAAGGCACTGATCGATGCGGTCAAGGCCAAGCGTTACGGCGGTCTGGAAGATTCGCGCATCGGCAGCGTGCCGGTGAACTTCCTGTCGGACCTGGATATCACCGGCGGCAACTCGGGTTCGCCTGTGCTGGATGCGCACGGCCGCCTGGTGGGTCTGGCGTTCGACGGCATCTGGGAATCGGTTGCCAGCAACTGGGTGTTCGATCCGGTGATGACCCGCATGATCTCGGTGGACGAGCGCTACATGCGCTGGATCATGCAGGAAGTGGCGCCGGCGCCGCAGCTGCTGAAGGAAATGGACGCCGCGTCGAAGTAAGCGTGCGTCAGGCGGTTTGAACGGAAGCCCGGGCAGGGAACTGCCCGGGCTTCTTTAGTTTTCGAGGTGTGAGGAAAGAGGCCTGACCGGCCTCAGCGGTAGGGCCCCGGCCCACGCCAGAGCAGCTCGCCATAGCGGTAGACGTACATCACGATGACGAACTGTCGGGCATCGCCGATGTCCTTCAGTTCCGGCGAGCCCGCCTGCAGCATGCGGCACTTGCTGGAGCCGCGCCGGAGTGCGACTTCGGCCGGGCAGACCATCAGGTAAGTGGTGCCGGGCAGCGGAATGGAGAGTTCCTTCTTGCCATCGACTTCCTTGGCCCCTTCCATCCAGGCGCGCAGTCTGTCCTCGCTGAGCAGGTCATAGATGATCTGGTAGCCGCCCACTTCCATGGCCGGTTCACCGGCGCTCCTGTCGACACGCCTGCCGCTGTCATTGCCAGGGCCTGCGGAGCGTCCGGAGTCGTCCTGGGCGGTGGTTCTATCCAGCGAACCGGGCGGGCGTCCGGTCCAGGTCTGGGTCCTGCGTGGCACGGTCTCCGAGGGGCTGGCTGCCGGTGGTGGCGCGGCCGGTGCCTGTGCCTGTGTCGGCGTCTGCTGCTCTTCCTGCTCCGGCTCGCTGGGCGGCTCGATGTAGCGGGCTTCCGGCACCGGCTTGCGGGCTTCGCTGCGGCGGTGCGTCGGCGGTTTGGGTTGGGAGCGGGGCGTCATGCTGGGCTTCTGCTGGGGCTGTAATTGCCGGGGCTGTGGAGACGGTGGCGCCTCACCGACAAAATCGACCTTGACCCGACCACCCCCGGACGAGCCCTGTGGCGAGGAAACCACCGGCGGATTGGAGTGCAGCAGGATCAGCAGCATCAGCAGGTGCAGCAACGCACTGAGCAGCATCGCGGCCCAGCGGTCGCGGCGTTCGTTCCAGAGCTCGGGAGTGGATTGCTTCGGAGAAATGGAGGTGCTGGTCATGCCGCGTTTGGGAGCCTGGAGGTTGCTGCCCTTGTGCGGAAGTCACACCGTGCCACCGATAGGGGACTGGCATGGTAACGCCTGTGCCGGGCACGCAGCGGGGGGAGAGGGGAATGGAGAGCAGGGAATGAAAGGTCTCCCGCTGCTGATGTATTTCCCTTCCGCTCGTGTCCCT
This sequence comes from Stenotrophomonas humi, assembly GCF_001431415.1. GTDB lineage: Bacteria > Pseudomonadota > Gammaproteobacteria > Xanthomonadales > Xanthomonadaceae > Stenotrophomonas > Stenotrophomonas humi. The sequence goes on from NZ_LDJI01000013.1 coordinate 153,693, forward strand.
TCATTCCCTGTTCCTTGTTCTCCGCGTCAGAAGCTTTGATGGGACGGGGGCTGGGGCATGAAAGTTCCTTGCGCTCCGGATTTGTCCCATTCCCGTTCGTACCCCCTACATTCCCTGTTCCCCCAATCCCCGTTCCCTGCTGCCAGTCACCTGATCCGTATCGAAGGTAACCGTGGGCGGCTTCGTCGCGCGGCCGGGCTATGATGCGCCTCCCGCCGCATTCACCCGGCGGGCCCCACACAACAATGGAAATGCTGCATGCGCATCCTGCTTGCCCGTCACGGCGAAACGCCGTGGAACGCCGAAGGCCGTTACCAAGGCCAGATCGACATTCCTCTTTCGCCCGTGGGCGAAGCCCAGGCCAAGGCCTTGGGTGAGCGGCTGGCAGACGTGCAGATCACCCGCGCCGTCGCCTCGCCGCTGAGCCGTGCGCAAAGCACCGCCAAGGCCGCACTGGGCAGCAATCGTGAGTCGATGCTGCTGACCGAACCGGACCTGCAGGAAATCGCCCACGGCGAGTGGGAAGGCCTGCTCGCCAGCGAGATCAATGACAAGGATCCCGCCCGTCTGCGCGCCTGGCGCGAAGAGCCGGACACCGTACTGATGCCCGGCGGCGAATCGCTGCGGCAGGTGTTGGATCGCAGCTGGCGCGGGCTGGCCAAGGCCGCTGAAGGTCTGGGTGAGGAAGACACCTTGCTGGTGGTCGCCCACGACGCGGTCAACCGCGTGATCCTGTGCAAGATCCTAGGCCTGCCGATCTCCAAGCTGTGGACCTTCCGCCAGGCACCGACCACGCTCAACCTGCTCGAAGGCCCGGACGTGGAGCATCTGGAAGTCGTGCGCCTGAACGACTGCGCGCACCACACCCCGTTCTTCGGCGAAGCCAAGCACCGCGCGCTGTAACTCCACCGTGTTGCCCCCTCCCTTTGCCGCTGGCAAGGGGAGGGCTAGCGAGGTGCGCTTCGGGCTTTGCCGATGAACCTCCTGCCGAGCATGGCTCGGCACTACCGGCACCGGGGTATCCCCGGTCCCGCTGTATCATGGACGCCTTTCCCGCGCGCAACGCGCAGCCGGTTGCAGTCCGGCCCATGATCCAGAGAACTGTCCGCATGTCTTCCGCACGTCCCGCCACGCTTGAGCAGTGGCTCGCCCATATCGAACAGCAGCACCCGCAGGCCATCGCGATGGGGTTGGACCGCGTGCGTGAAGTCGCCGCGCGCATGCAGCTGGGGCGGCCGGCCGAGTACAACATCGTGGTTGGCGGTACCAACGGCAAGGGTTCGACGGTTGCTTTCATCGAGTCGATCGCGCGCGCTGCCGGTTGGAAAGTGGGCGCCTACACCTCGCCGCACCTGCTGGCCTACAACGAGCGCGTGCGCATTGATGGTGTGGATGCCGATGACGCCACCCTGGTGGCCGGTTTCAACGCCGTCGAGGACGCGCGTGGCGACACGCCGTTGACCTATTTCGAATACGGCACGCTGTGTGCGTTGTGGGTGTTCCAGCAGGCAAACCTCGACCTGGCGGTGCTTGAAGTCGGGCTGGGTGGCCGCCTGGATGCGGTCAACATCATCGACGCCGATGTGTCGGTGATCACCACCGTCGACATCGACCATGCCGACTGGCTGGGCGAGGACCGCGAAGCCATCGGTGCCGAGAAGGCCGGCATCATCCGCGGCTGGAAGCCGGTGATCCTGGGAGAGACCGATCCGCCGTCGAGCGTGCTGCGTCGCGCCTACGTGCTGGGCGCCAACGCGATCCGTGGCGGCAGCGACTTCTTCGCCGAGCCCATCGACGCCGAGCACTGGTCCTGGCGGGATGTGTCTTTCCGCATCGAACTGCCGCAGCCCGCCCTCTGGGCGCCGATCCAGCGCACCAATGCCGCCACCGCCATCGCCGCCCTGCGCGCGCTGGACAAGCCGGTTCCCGATGCCGCGTGGGCGCAGGGTGTGGCCGAGGCACGGGTGACCGGTCGCCTGCAGTCGTTCCAGTGCAATGGCATCGAAGTGCTGCTCGATGTCGGCCACAACCCGCAGGCTGCCGGTGCACTGGCAGCGGCATTGAGCGCCCGGCCTGTCACCGGCCGCACCCTGGCGGTGTATGCGGCATTGGCCGACAAGGACGCACTCGGCGTGGTGCAGGCGCTGCAGCCACAGGTGGATGCCTGGTACCTGGCCGGGCTGGACGGCGCGCGCGGCCAAAGCGCCCAGCAGTTGCGCGACCGCCTGCAGGACAGCAACGCCGCCAAGGCCGAACTTGCCGGGTCCGTCGCAGTGGCCTTGAAGGCCGCGCTGGCACAGGCCGGCGAGGGCGACCGGGTGCTGGTCTTCGGCTCGTTCCATACCGTGGGCGAAGCGTTGCCGATGCTTCGTTCAGCTGACTGAGAACGCACGCCGGACGCCACGCATATAATCGCGAAGGCATTCCGCCACGCCGCTCGTACGCCATCTGTGGATACTCCTCTGAAACAGCGACTGATTGGTGCCATCGTTCTGGTGGCGCTTGCCGTGATTTTCCTGCCCATGCTGGTCAAGGGGCCGGCGCCGGACAGTGGTACGAAAGACGTGCCGTTGACCGCGCCCGCCGCCCCTGGTGATGACCAGTTTGAAACCCGCGAATTGCCGCTGGTCGCACCGTCGGCCTCGGCCGCAGGCGCGCTGGGCATGCCCGCAGCGCAACCGGATGCACCGGCCACGGCGCCCGTGCAATCGGGCAACGCCTTGCCGCCAACCGCGGCGGCAGGCAACTACGCGGTCAACTTTGGCGCCTATGCCAGCGAGGCCGACGCCGACGCGGTGATCGCGCACCTGAAGAAATCCAACCTGCCGGGCTTCCGCCAGGCCGACACCATCAACGGTCGCCCGGCGTGGCGCGTGCGCATTGGTCCTTATGGGGATCGCGCGCAGGCCGAACTGGTGCGCCTGGAAGCGGGCAAGGTACGCAACGACGTCAACGCCCAGGTGGTGGTGCTCGATGCCAGCGCCGACGCGCCGGCCGCCGTATCGGCAACCCCGGCTGTCAGCACTGCCAGTGCCGCGCCAGCCACTGCGCCGGTGCGCACCGAGGCCTTGCCGCCGGAGCCGGCCAAGCCGGTCGCCGTAGCGCCCCGCCCCGAACCCAAGCCGGAAGCCCCCAAGCCGCCGGCACCGAAGCCCGAGGCGCCCAAGCCCGTCGCCGCCACCCCGGCCAAGCCGGAAGTGCGTACGCCGGCTGCCCCGGCCGCCAGCAACGTCGGCTTTGCCGTGCAGCTGGGTGCATTCGGCCAGGCTGCCGATGCCAACGCCCTGCGTGACCGCGCCCGCGCGGCAGGCTTCAGCGCCTTCGTCGAGCAGGTGCGTACCGACAACGGCACGCTCAACCGCGTACGCGTCGGCCCGGTGGCCAACCGTGCCGAGGCCGAGCAGCTCAAGGCCCAGGTCGCGGCGAAGGTCGGCATTGCCGGCATGGTTCGTCCGCACCCCTGATGCAGCCTGAAATCCTGGAGGTGAGCGGCATCGTGCGGGCCTGTCCGCAGGGGGCGTGCCTTGGTTGATCTGGTGCTGCTGGCGATCATCGCCCTGTCGGCGCTGTTCGGCCTGATCCGTGGCCTGCTGGCCACGGTGCTGGGCGTCGCCTCCTGGGTGGTCGCTGGCTGGAGCGCATTCCGCTTCGGCGAGCAGGCCGCCTTGACCCTGTCCGCCGGCATGGCGCCTTCACCTGGCGAGTACATCGGCGGTTACCTGCTGGTGTTCATCGGCGCTTTGCTGGTGATGGCGCTTGTCAGCTGGATGCTGCGCGGTGTCGTGAATTCGACCGTGTTGCTGAAAGGCCCCGACCGCCTGTTGGGGCTTTGTCTGGGCACGCTGCGCGGTGTTCTGCTGGCGGTATTGGCGGTACTGCTGATGGGCTTCACCTCGATGACTGAGGAGCCGTCCTGGCGCCAGTCCGTGGTGCTGCCCTGGTTGCAGCCGTCGGTCGATTGGCTGCGGCGCAAGCTGCCGCAGGCACCCGAGTTGCCCGAGTTGCCAGGAAAGGCGCTGATGGACTTGGGGAAGTCGGTGCTCACAGGCGATAATGCCGGACCGAACGAAGCAGACGCGGGCAATAGATGGCCGCCGACGGGTGTGGATGCCGGACCAGCCAATGGTCCACTGACACCTCCGGATGCAGGCCCATCAGCGGACCCGACGAGGGCGTTGCCCTCCAATATCGATCCGGCGCAGGTGCGCCCGGGTCAACCCGATCCCATCCGGGTCGAGGTACGCGGCCAGGCACGGCCACCTTCACGTTAACCGGGCGCCTGCGCCCAGCGGAGATCGCGCAACATGTGTGGCATCGTCGGAATCGTCGGCAACCAGAACGTCGCCGGGCAGCTTTATGACGGCCTGACCGTCCTCCAGCATCGCGGCCAGGATGCCGCAGGCATCGCCACCGTCAACGGCACGCGGCTGCGTGTGGAAAAGGCCAGTGGCCTGGTGCGGGATGTGTTTGATGAGCGCCGCATGGCACTGCTGCAGGGACGCATCGGCATCGCCCATGTGCGCTATCCCACCGCAGGTTCGGAAGGCACCGACGAGGCGCAGCCGTTCTACGTCAACTCGCCCTACGGCATCGCGCTGGCGCACAACGGCAACCTGATTAACACAGAGGCGCTGCGTCGCCAGGTGTTCGAAGCGGATCGCCGCAACATCAATACCGATTCGGACAGCGAAGTGCTGCTGAACGTCTTTGCCTTTGAACTCGACGCACAGGGCATGCTCACCCCGGAAGCGGCCATCCGCGCCGTGGCCGGCGTGCATCGCCGTTGCAAGGGCAGCTATGCCGTGGTCAGCGCGGTGCTGGGCCTGGGCCTGGTGGCCTTCCGTGACCCGCACGGCATCCGTCCGTTGGTGTTGGGCAAGCGCAAGCATGTGGAAGGCGACGAATACATCGTGGCATCCGAGTCGGTGGCGCTGGACGTGCTCGGTTTCGAGCGCGTGCGTGACGTCGCCCCGGGCGAGGCGGTGGTGATCACCGAGCGTGGCGAACTGTTCACCGAAGTGTGCGCGTCCAACACCCAGCAGACGCCGTGCATCTTCGAGTACGTGTACTTCGCGCGCCCGGACTCGATGATCGACAACGTGTCGGTGCACAAGGCGCGCATGCGCATGGGCCAGAAGCTGGGCGAGAAGATCCTGCGCCTGCGTCCGGACCACGACATCGACACGATCATCCCGATCCCGGACACCTCGCGCGACGCCGCGCTGGAAATGTCCAACGTGCTGGGCGTGAAATACCGCGAAGGCTTCGTCAAGAACCGCTACGTCGGCCGCACCTTCATCATGCCGGGGCAGGGCGAGCGCCAGAAGTCGGTGCGCCGCAAGCTCAACCCGATCCATCTGGAGTTCCGCAACCGTGTGGTGCTGCTGGTCGATGACTCGATCGTGCGTGGCACCACCAGCCAGCAGATCGTGCAGATGGCGCGCGACGCCGGTGCCCGCAAGGTGTACCTGGCCAGCGCCGCGCCGCCGGTGCGTTATCCCAACATCTACGGCATCGACATGCCGGCGCCGGAAGAGCTGGTCGCGCACAACCGCAGCGTCGAGGAAATCGAAAAACACCTGGGCTGCGATTGGCTGGTCTACCAGGATCTGGAAGACCTGGAAGTGGCCGTGCGCGAAGGCAACCAGGAGCTGAAGGAGTTCGATTCGTCCTGCTTCAACGGCAAGTACGTCACCGGCATCGAACCAGGCTACTTCGAGCGGATCCTGCAGCTGCGTTCGGACGAAGCCAAGACGCTGCGCCGCGCCTGAGGCGCAAACAGATCTGCACCACCCAAAGCCCCTCTTCTGCAAGCGGAAGAGGGGTTGGGGTGAGGGGCAAACGAAGCTGCAAGGCGTGAGTGCCAATGACAACGCAACAAGCACAACTGCCCGGAACCAACGATCAGCAGGTGGGGCAGGCAACCGCTCCGCAGGCTGTGCAGAAGCTGCTTCCCTTGCTGGAAGACAAGAATTTCTCGCTGCTCGACGCCGCCTGCCTGTGCATGGCCGCGACCGACCCGCTCGAGAAAGTCGCACTGACCCAGCACTTCGCCGCGCGTTACCGTGCCGGCAGCTTGAAGCTGCCGGCACAGGCGCCGGACCCCGAACCCATCCGCACGCCCGGTCGCCCGCCGCAGTTGGTGCTGGTGCATCCGCGCGATCTGGTGCGGCGTGGTTTCGGTTCGCCGGAAGGCCGCGCCGCCTTCATTCATGCCATCGCCCACATCGAAATCAACGCCATCGACCTGGCCTGGGATGCGGTGTATCGCTTCCGTGGTCTGCCGGGCAGTTTCTATGCCGATTGGGTGAGCTGCGCTGACGACGAGTCGCGGCACTTCATGCTGCTGCGCGAGCGATTGCTGGCGCACGGTCACGACTATGCCGATTTCCCAGCGCACAACGGCCTGTGGGAAATGTGCGAGAAGACCGCGCACGACGGTCTGGCACGCATGGGGCTGGTGCCGCGCGTGCTGGAGGCACGCGGGCTGGATGTCACCCCGGCCATGATCACCAAGCTGCGATCGCTCGGCGACGAGATCACCGCCGATGTGCTGGAAGTGATCCTGCGCGAGGAAGTGGCGCATGTCGCGGCAGGTTCGCGCTGGTACCGCTGGTACTGCGAACGCGCCGGTGTCGAACCGCGCACCCGCTTCAAAGAGCTGCTGCACGAATATGCACACGGTTACCTGCGTGGGCCGTTCAACGTCGAAGCGCGGCTGCTGGCCGGCTTCGACGAGGACGAACTGGCGGATCTGGTCGAGCAGGCCGGGTGAGCGACAACGACGTCGTGCGGATGCGCACGACGTCGGCAATGAAATGCGCTCCTGCCTTTCCGGACGGATCATCCTGCAAGCCGGGCAGGTGCAGTGCCTGTCCGGATTGCGACGGCAGCGCCACCCGCAGAACCGCAACGGGGGCTGGGATGAGATCCCGCGCGCCTCTGTGCCCAGGCAGACCTGGTACTGAACAAGGCCAGCGGGATGTGCCACGGTCCGATTGACGCGCCCGGCAGGGCATCCCACCATCGGCTCGATCACACCGGAAGTGTCCGCCATGCTGCGTTGTCTGATCGCTCTGTCCGCCCTGTCGCCGTTGCTTGCCGTTGCCCAGAAACCCAGTGACGAACGCACGGTCGAACAGGCCAGTGAGCTGGTGCCGTTGTGCCGGCAGGAAGTCGAAGCGCGTTATGTGGCCAGGGACATTCCCACCTATCAATGGCGCGCGTCGCACCACGATCGTGCCAATACCTTGCATGTCGATGGCTTGATCCGTGCCGGCGGTGAGGATGTCACCGTGGCCGGTCGCATCGCGCGCGGCGCGCGTGTGCGTTACATCACAGTGGGCATTACCGATCCACGGCTGTGGTCGAAGCCAGCCATTCGTTCACCGCGCGCACGCGCGCTGGTGGGCACAATCCACAGGGAAGCAACCAGGAGCGTTTCATGAAGAAGATGTATCTCGGGCTGGCATTGCTGGTCGCCTTGGCCGGTTGCAAGCAACCGGTGCCTGAAGCGGTGACCTCGTCCGGCGTCGACGCGCCGGCAGCGGTCGTGCCGGCGGAGGATTTCCCGGCAACGCTGCAGGCTTCGGGTACCGAGCCGTTCTGGGGTGTGCGTGCAGAAGGCGGCAAGCTGTCGTACACGACGCCGGAAACCATGGACACACCGCGTACGTTTGAAGGCAAGCGCGAGTTGCAGGGCGGCGCACTGATCGTGCATGGCGGTGAGGGCGATGGCGCATTCAAGCTGACCATCAAACGCGGCGAATGCTCTGATGGCATGTCCGACCTGCGCCATCCGTTCAGCGCCGACTTCGTGCTGGGCAAGGACACCTTCAAGGGCTGCGCCCGGGATCTGGCGGTGCCAGTGGAAGCGCCCTGATTGAAGCTTTCACCGCTCGGGCGTGTTCGCCCGATGGGCGGATGAAGGTGCGGGAAAAACAACGAAGGCCGGGAGGCAATCCCGGCCTTTGTTGTTTTTTGGAATGGTACCGGCTGGGCAACTCTTCCAGCCCAAGGCGAGCCTGCGTTTGGCCGCGCTGCGCGGGCTGTTCTCAGCCCTGCAACGCTTCCAGGCGGAAGCCATCGGCATCCACGCGCAGTACCGAGCCCTGTTCGTACCAGTCGCCCAGCACGATGCGGGTGCAGCTGTGCGCGTCGACCTGCACGGTGTGGATCGCGGGGCGGTGGGTGTGGCCGTGGATCATCGTTTCCACGCCGTAACGCTGGAACGTGGAAGCCACTTCATCCGGCGCCACGTCGGTGACGGTCTCGAACTGTCCGCGATCGTCCTGCTTCATTTCCGACTGACGCGCCTGGCTGGCGGCGCGTGCCTTCTGCGCGAAGGCGATACGCGCTTCCAGCGGCTGCGACAGGAACTGGGCGATGAAGGCCGGGTCGCGGGTCTGTGCACGGAACGCCTGATAGGCCACATCGTCGGTGCACAGCAGGTCACCGTGTTGCAGCATCACCGGCTTGCCATACAGCTCGATCACCGCCGGGTCGGGCAGGATGCGCATGCCGGCTCGCGCGGCGTAATCGTTGCCCACCAGGAAGTCGCGGTTGCCGCGGATGAAGTACACCGGCACACCGGCGTCGTGCACGTCACGCAGGGCGCTGGCGACCGCATCGGCGGCACTGGAGGGGGTGTCATCGCCGATCCAGGCTTCAAACAGATCGCCCAGGATATACAGCGCCTCGGCCTGCCGCGCTTCGTCGCGCAGGAAGTGGAGGAACAGCTCGGTGATGGCTGGACGGCTGGGGTCCAGATGCAGGTCGGAAATGAACAACGTGGTCATGCCACGCATTGTAGGGCCAGATCAGAGAGGCAGCGGCCACAGCTGCAGCGAGGCGGTGCCCAGCAGCAGGCCGATGCCGGTGGCGGCAAGCACATCGCTGGGGTAATGCAGGCCCAGCACCACCCGCGACATCGCCACGCCGGCGGTAAACGGCACCAGCAACGGTGCCAGCCACGGGTAGTAGGCCAGCGCCACCACGGTGAAGGACACCGCGTGCAGCGTGTGGCCCGATGGAAAGCTGTATTCATCCAGTGGTGCGACCCAGGCACGGATGCGCAGGTCGGCCGCGAACGGGCGCGGGCGCCGGGTCCAGCGCTTGAGTGCCTTGTACAGCGTCAGCGCGACCACGCCGGTGGCGGCCATGTGCACCGACGCCTGCAGGCCGTCGAGGCCATCGGCGAGCACCAGCGCTCCCATCAACATGTACCAGAACACGCCATCCCCGAGCCGACTCAGGCTCGAGAACACGATGCGGATGCCACGGCGGCGGCCGTAGCGGTTTGCGCGACGGCACCAGCGGGCCTCGCGGGCCGCGATACCTTCAGGCGGCAGCAATGGCATGGGGGCGTCTCCGGGTGGCCAGTTCATCCAGCAACGCCTCGAACTCGGCTACGACCTGCTCCGGATGCAGACGCTGCATGGCCCGGCTGGCGTTGGCGCCGAGTGTGGCGCGCATTTCATCGTCGCCCGCCAGCTGCACCGCGGCAGCGATGAAGTTGTCGTCGTTTTCCACTGAAACTCCGCTGTGTCCGCTGCGCAGGTGTTCGCGCGCTGCGCCGTAGTTGAAGGCCACCGTCGCCAAGCCGCTGGCCATGGATTCCAGCGTGACGTTGCCAAAGGTCTCGCTAAGGCTGGGGAACAGGAACAGGTCACCGCTGGCGAAATGACGGGCGAGCGCTTCGCCGCGCTGGATGCCGCAGAAGATGAAGTCCGGGTTTTCGTATGCCAGTTTCTCGCGCAACGGGCCATCTCCGACCCAGACGAAGCGCGCCTTGGGGCGTATCTGCTGGATGCGGCGGAAGGCCTTCACGGCCAGGCCAAGATTCTTTTCCGCCGCGACGCGTCCGACATGCATCACCACCAGTCCGGCGCCTTCGATGCCCCATTCCGCGCGCAGGGCGGGGTCGCGACGGCACGGGTCGAACTGGGTGGCATCCACCGCCCGCGCCAGCTGCCGCGCGTGGGAAAAGCCGTTGTCCTGCAGGAACTGGCGCAGCTCGTAGGTCGGCACCAGGGTGGCATCGGCCTGGTTGTGGAAGCGCCGCATCCAGCCTAGTGCGGCGGCCTGCAACCACGCCGCGCCGTAATCGGGCAGGTACTCGTCAAAGCGCGTATGCAGGCCTGATGCCACCGGAATGCCGAGCCGACGTGCGCTGCGCATCGCCGACCAGCCCAGCGGGCCCTCGGTGGCGATGTAGATGGCATCGGGGCGGCGTTGCTGCCAGTGGCGCGTGAGCAACTGCGGTGCCGGCAGGCCGAAGCGCAGGCCCGGATAGCGGGGCAGGGCGGCGCCGCGTACCAGCACTTCGTGCGCGGCGGCGGTGTCCTGCGCCTGGCGTGGCCGTACCAGGTCCACCTCATGCCCGCGTCGGCGCAATCCTTGTTCCAGGCTCTGCACGGTCAAGGCAACGCCATTGACCTCCGGTGGATAGGTCTCGGTGACGATGGCGTAGCGCATGGCAGCCTCCCGGTTTTCCGGCAGGATGCGGGCGCGTCGTGGCGGCAGCATGTCGGGAATGTTCCGGTTGCATGACAGACCGGAAAGCACCGGATAACGCTTGGCCGGTCAGCATCCGTCGCCCGGGCAGACGAGGCGGATCCGGGGCCACTGCTTCGTGTATACCGGGAATCCCATCCCCGGCCACTGCTCCGGCCGGGTAGCAACGACGTCGGAACGGCTATGCGTCAGGCCACGAACGGCCGGAAGCTGATGCCCAGGCCGGTCATGTTTTCCGCTTCGCCAACCAGGTCGGCGCGCAGCAATGGGCGGGCGTCGATGAAGTCCTTGGAGAGCACCAGCGACAGCGTGTTGCCGTCGACAGCCAGCTCCAGCGTCGGGATCGGGTCTGATTCGTGCGCGCGGTGCATCAGCACCGCCAGTCGCAACAGCGCGGCGGTGCGTTTGGCCGGCAGCAGCAGGCGGTCCGGCAGTGCTTCGAAGGCACTCTTGGGGACGCCGCGACGATGTGTGCGGATCAACGCCGCCAGCATCTGCTGTTCCTGTCGCGAGAAGCCAGCGATATCCGAATGCTCGATCACGTAGCTGCCGTGGGTGTGATACCCGCTGTGGGCGATCATCAGCCCCAGTTCGTGCAGGCGTGCTGCCCAGCCGAGCATGCGGGCGTCATCCGAATCCAGTTTCCAGATGTCGGCCACCTGCTCGAACAGACGTTGCGCGGTGGCTTCCACGCGCTCGGCCTGGACCGCATCGATGCCATAGCGCAGGGTGAGCGCGGCAACCGATTCATCGCGCAGATCGTTGTCGCTGGCGCGGCCCATGATGTCGTAGAGGATGCCCTCACGCATCGCGGCCTTGCTGACCAGCAGTTTCTGCAAGCCCAGTGCCTGGAATGCGGCCTCCAGTACCAGCACGCCACCGGCGATGATCGGGCGACGCTCGTTGGACAGCGTGGGCAGAGTGATGTCGTCGATGTGCTTGGCGCGCAGCAGCTCTTCGCGCAGCTGTGGCAGTGCCTCTGCGGTGATCGCGCCCTTGCTCAGCTTCATCGCCGCGCAGATTTCGCTGATCGCCTTGTGCGTACCGGATGAACCCAGCGCTTCCTGCCAGCCCAGCGCCTTGTACTTGTTGGCGAAAGGCTGGAACTCGGCGCCGATCTCGGTCAGTGCATCCTTCCAGCGCTTCTTGCTCAGCTTGCCGCCGGGGAAGAAACGCCGCGTGCTGGCGATGCAGCCGGCCTGCAGGCTTTCGCGTTCCAGCGTCTGCATGCCCTGGCCGATGATGAATTCAGTGGAGCCGCCGCCGATGTCGATCACCAGTCGGCGTTGGCCCGGCTTGGGCGGCTGCGCGTGGGCAACGCCGAGATAGATCAGACGGGCCTCTTCGCGGCCACTGACCACTTCGATGGCGTGGCCCAGCGCGGTTTCGGCCGGCATCAGGAACGACAGCGGAGAGCGCAGCTGGCGCACGGTGTTGGTGGCCAAGGCACGCACGCGATACGGCGGGATGTTGCGGATGCGCTGGCCGAAACGGGCCAGGCATTCGAGCGCGCGCTGGCGGGCCTCCGGCGACAGGCCGCCCTTGCCATCCAGGCCATCGGCCATGCGCACGGTCTCGCGCAGACGGTCGACCACTCGCAACTGCCCGAGCAGATAGCGCGCGATGACCATGTGGAAGCTGTTGGAACCCAGATCGATGGCGGCAAGCAGGTCGCCGTCCTGCAGGGGCGGTGGGGTCATTGAGGACTGGGGCATGGCGGAATGGTACTGGCAGGAGTACGTGAAGGGACAGTAGCGAGTGCAACGGAATGAGGCGTGAGGAGCGGCAGTGGCCACGGCAACCGCGCCGTTGTTTCAGCTCCGTTGGCGCATTGCCGCAGCTTCGGGGGTGTTCACCGGATGGCACGCCTATGGCGTGCCGTCGATCTGCCTAGCCTCTGCGAGGTGAAAGGGGGCGGTGCTTGCATGGCCCGCCCTGCGGTTTCCTCAGGCGGGCCCATTCGCATGGCGCGAGCGGGAAAGGCGGCAGGAGTGGGGATGCGGCGTCGCTCACGCCTCACCCTTCTTCACTCACTCCTGCCTTTTCTCACTGCTGCTTTCACAATCCTTCGAGCAACGTCTGCTGGGCCGAATGCGGGGGCTGGCCCGGGGCCGGCTCGCATTGGCGATAGCGGCCGTCGGCCTGCAGCTCCCAGGCATTGAGGTTGTCGTCCAGGTAGTTCTGCAGCACGTCGCGGTAGATGCGTCGGGCCAGGTCGTTGTCCAGGATCGGGAAGCAGGTTTCCACCCGGCGCAGCAGGTTGCGTTCCAGCCAGTCGGCGCTGGCACAGTACAGTTCCGGCGCACCGTTGTTGCCGAACCAATAGACGCGGCTGTGCTCCAGGAAGCGACCGACGATGGAGCGCACGCGGATGTTGTCCGAGACGCCTTCCACGCCCGGGCGCAGGGTGCAGGCGCCGCGCACGATCAAATCGATCTGCACGCCGGCCTGCGAGGCCGCATAGAGCGCGCGGATCACCTGCGCCTCGTTGAGGGCGTTCATCTTGGCGATGATGCGGCCCGGCTTGCCGGCGAGTGCCAGTTTGGTCTCGCGCTCGATGCGCTTGATCAGGCCCGGATGCAGAGTGAAAGGTGACTGCAGCAGGCACTTGAGCTTCATCTTCGGCGCCAGCCCGGACAGCTGCTGGAACAGCAGATGCACATCGTTGCCGATGTCGGCATCGGCGGTGATCAGGCTCAGGTCGGTATAGGCGCGCGCGGTGCCGCTGTGATAATTGCCGGTGCCCAGATGCACATAGCGACGCAGCTTGCGGCCCTCGCGGCGCACGATCAGCAGCATCTTGGCGTGGGTTTTGAAACCGACCACGCCATAGACCACCTGCACGCCGGCATCCTGCAGGCGGTCGGCCAGGCCGAGGTTCGCTTCTTCGTCAAAACGCGCGCGCAGCTCGACCACCACGGTCACGTCCTTGCCGTTGCGTGCGGCCAGGATCAGCGCCTCCACAATTCCGGAGTCCTTGCCGGTGCGATACAGGGTCTGCTTGATCGCCAGTACGTTCGGGTCAACCGCCGCTTCACGGATCAGCTCCAGCACGGTGCTGAACGAGTCGAACGGGTGGTGCATCAGGATGTCGTTGCGCGCGGCCATCTCGAAGATGCCTTCGGGCGTCTTGAGCACGCGCGGCACCATCGGCGGGTACTTCAGGTCCGGCCGTTGCAGCAGGTCGTAGACCTGGATCACCCGGTTGAGATTGACCGGCCCGTTGATGCGATACGCGGCGTTCTCCGGCAGGCCGAAATTCTGCAGCAGCGTCTGCATGATCGGCTTGGGGCAGTCATGCGCGATTTCCAGCCGGACTGCCGGCCGGTAGCCGCGGTCGACCAGCTCATCACGCAGTGCCAGCGCCAGGTTCTCGACTTCTTCCTCGTCGACCACCAGCTCGGAGTTGCGGGTGACACGGAACTGATACGCGCCCTGGACTTCCATGCCCGGGAACAGCTCGTCGACGAAGGTCGACAACACTGCCGACAGCAGCACGAAGTTCTGCGGGCCGCCCAGTGATTCGGGCAACTGGATGATGCGCGGCAACGAGCGCGGTGCGCGCACCAGCGCCAGATGGCCGGTGCGGCCGAAGGCGTCGGTGCCCTTGAGCACGACGACGATGTTCAGGGATTTGTTGAGGATCTTCGGGAATGGATGCGACGGGTCCAGTCCCAGGGGCGACAGCACCGGCATGATGTCGTTGCGGAAATAGGCTCGCAGCCAGCGGCGCTGGCGCGGTGTCCACGAGCGCTGCGCGAGGATGCCGACGCCTGCATCGGCCAGTGCCGGGCGAAGTACTTCGTTCCAGCAGCTGTACTGCTGGTCGACCAGCTCGGCCGCACGATCATGGATGGCGTTGAGAATCGCCTGCGGGCTCATGCCGTCCGGCGCTGGCGGCAGGCCGAACTCCTGCGCGTGGCGTACCGCGGCGGCGCGAATCTCGAAAAATTCGTCCAGATTGGTGCAGGAAATGCACAGGAAGCGCAGGCGCTCCAGCAGCGGCACCTGTTCGTCCATCGCCTGTGCCAGCACGCGGAAGTTGAAGTCCAGCTGTGACAGTTCCCGGTTGATGTACAGCGCCGGGTCCCGCAGTGGATCGGAAGCGATGGCAACGGGGGCAGGGGCGGGAGGGTTCATGCCGGGAAGTCTTCCGTGGGGGCAGTCGTGGAGGTGGAACTACGCGGGCGTACGTGTTCGGCGTCGAAGTGGCAGGCAAACGTGCTGCCCTTGCCCACTTCGCTGCGGATGTCCAGCCGCGCCTGGTGCAGGCCAAGGATGTGCTTGACGATGGACAAGCCCAGCCCGGTGCCGCCGCTTTCGCGCGAGCGGCTGCTGGACACGCGATAGAAGCGCTCGGTCAGACGCGGCAGGTGATTGGCGGGAATGCCGTAACCGGTGTCGGTCACCGACAGCACGGCGCCTTCGCCTTCACGGGTGAACGTGAGCGAGATGCGGCCGCCGGCCGGGGTATAGCGCACCGCGTTGGTCAGCAGGTTGGAGAACGCGCTGTGCAGCTCCTTGTTGGAGCCGGCCAGGTCCACGCCAGCCTTGTCTTCAACGGTGATGGTGTGGCGGCCCTGGCTGTGCGCCTCGGCTTCACGCCGCAGTGACGCGAGCATCGAGGTCATCGCCACGGTTTCCAGTTCGGTGTGCTGTTGTGATTCCAATCGCGACAAGGTGAGCAGGTCCTCGACCAGCTGTGCCATGCGTTGCGATTGCTTGCGCATTTCCGACAGCATCGGGCCGGTATCGGGGAAATCCTCCGGCTCCATCATGTCCAGGTAGCCATGCACCACGGTCAACGGCGTGCGCAGTTCGTGCGAGACATTGGCAACGAAGTCGCGGCGCACCTGTTCCAGATGCAGCAGCTTGGTGACGTCACGCGCCACCAGCAGCCAATGGTGATCGGAGTAGGGAATCAGCCGCAGGTGCAGGCGGATGCCGGGGTCAACCGGCGAATTCGCATCGAGGATGGGTTCGGCATTGCGGCCACCGGCCAGCCAGTGCGCCAGTGGCAGCGGCTGCAGCCGTTCAACCAGCGCGGCTTCCATGTCGGCCGGATGCTGCAGGCCGAGCAGGCTGGTGGCGGCCTCGTTGAACCACTGCACACGTTGCGTGTTGCGGTCCACCACCACCACTGCATCGGGCAGGGCGGCGGCCGCGGCGCGGTAGCTGCGCAGCATGTCGATCAGGCGTCGCTTGCGCGTACGCATTTCCTGCTGGTTGCGGTACAGCAGCCGGTCCAGTTCATTCCAGACACCGGTGCCTTCGGAGGTTTCCCAGCGTTGGCGTGCGGTGAGCCGCAGCAACACCTGCCGCAATCGCCAGTAGTGCCACGTGAGTACCGCCAGTGCCGTCACTGCCACCGCCAGCGCCGGATGTCCGATCAGCAACCCCACCAGTCCAGCCAACAGCAACAGCACGGCCACGGTGGCCAGTGTCTTCAACCAGGCGGATCGGAATTGACGGGGCATTGCGCTCTCGGGGTATTGCAGGTGGAACTGGCAGGAGGAACCCGGGTTATAGCATCAAGCAGGAAGCGAAGCTGGCCGGTCAGGTGGAAGCGGAGAAGCGATAGCCGGCACCGCGCACGGTCTGCACCATGTCTTCGGCGGCAAACGGTTCCAGCGTTTTGCGCAGGCGACGGATGTGCACGTCGATCGTGCGTTCTTCCACATAGACGCTGCCGCCCCACACGTGGTCGAGCAACTGCGAGCGTGTATAGACCCGCTCCGGGTGCGTCATGAAGAAATGCAGCAGGCGGTATTCGGTCGGCCCGATCGGCACCGGCACGTCACCGGCGAACACGCGGTGCGCGGCGCCGTCGATGCGGATGCTGCCGACGGCAACGCTGCCGTCTTCGTCATCATCGCGGGTGCGGCGCATCACCGCGCGGATGCGCGCCAGCAGTTCACGCGCCGAGAACGGCTTGACCACATAGTCGTCGACGCCGGCTTCCAGGCCGCCGACACGATCATTCTCTTCGCCACGGGCGGTGAGCATGATGATCGGCACATCGCGGGTCAGTGCCTCCTTGCGCCAGCGCCGGGCCAGTTCCAGGCCGCTGGTACCGGGCAGCATCCAGTCCAGCAGGATCATGTCCGGCACGCGGTCGGCAATGGCGGTCTGGGCCTCCAGTGCGTCGCCGGCATGCACCGGCTCGTACTCGCCCTTGCGCAGGGCGAACGCGACCATGTCACGGATCGCGGGTTCGTCATCGACAATCAGGATGCGTTTCTGCACGTCGTGGCTACCGTAAAGCCCATCAAGCGGGGGAATGCGCTCAGTAGACTACGGTTTGATGACCGGTTTGTGACATCGGCTGAACATGGCCGTTGCCGGCCATGCAGGATGCGGTCAGTTGCGTGACATGTCCGGGTCACGCACACCCAGCCGGCGCATTTCCAGCACCGTGGGCATGATCGATTCGATCCTTGCATCCACCCGTGCGCGGCTTACGTAATCCAGCCCCGGCTGCTTGAGCAATGCCTGGAACTGGATCAGGGCCTGTTCCGGACGCCCGTTCAGATAGGCCGCCTCGGCATAGGCCTCGCTGGCGCGGGTGGGGTCACCGGCAAGTTCGCTGGCGCGGCCGAAACTGCTCTGCAGCACCGGGTCGTCACTGTTCCTGGCCAGCAGCGGCCGCAGCATCGCCTGGGCGCGCTTGCCGGCGGCTTCGCCGCCCTGCTCATTGAGAACGTTGGCGTAGGTCAATGCCACCGGCCGGCTCTGCGGCAGGCGTTTGAGCAGGGCATCGAAGCGGCGGTTGGCCTCGGCATGCTGGCCGCTGCGGGATTCGGCCTCGCCCAGTGCCAGCGCGACCCAGAGGTTGTCGGGGTACTCGGACTGCAGCTGCCGCAGCTCCTGCGCGGCCTGTGCGGTGGCCACGCCGCCGTCGCGCAGGCGGGCGATCGCCACGCCATAGCGCTGTGGGTCGGTCAGGCCGTTCTTCTGGCTGCGCTTGAGGTTTTCGTACTCGCGCACCAGCTCCGACGGGGTCGGCGCGCTGAGCACGCGCAGGCGTTCACGGGCCCAGTCGAACAGCCCGGTCACGCCACGCGGCAAGCCGGCATCGGGCAGGGTCAACTGCAGCCCGGCCGGCAGCAGCGGGTTGCCCTGGTTGCCGAGCGGGTCGCGGCTGGTGTCGGGCTCGGACGGGTTGACCCGCTCCTGGCGGACACCGGTCGGGGTTTGCGTGGTCAGCAGCACCGTATCCTTCTTCATCTGCTCGGCGCGGGCCTTGGCTTCGCTGATGCGGGTGATGTTGACCGGGTGGGTGCGCAGGAAATCCGGGGTCGAGTAGCCGCCCTGGTTGCCGCGCATGGCGGCGGACATGCGTTCGAAGAAACCTGCCATGGCATCCACGTCATAACCACTGCGGGCCAGCGTGCGGATGCCCAGGCGGTCGGCTTCGGATTCGTTGGAGCGGGTGTAGTTGATCTGGCGTTGCTGCATCAGCCCCATGCCGGAGGTGATGGCGGCCATCGTGGCATCGCCGGAGGAGTTGCCGCCGGCCTGCTGCGCGGCGACCACCGCTGCCAGCATCCCCAGCAGGATCGGAATCTGGTCACGCTGCGCGCGTTCCACGCCGCGCAGCACGTGCTGCTGGGTGACGTGGGCGATTTCGTGGGACAGCACGGCCGCCACTTCGTCCTCGCGTTCGGCCGTCAGCACCAGCCCGGCGTTCATGCCGATATAGCCGCCCAGCGTGGCGAAGGCGTTGATCTGCCGGTCCTTCATCATGAAGAAGGTGTACTTCTGCTGCGGCTGGGCGCTGTTGGAGCCCAGTCGTGTGCCCATGGTGCCGAGCCAGTCATTGACCAGCGGGTCGTCCAGCAGGTAGCCGTAGTTGCGCAGCTCACGCAGCATCATGCCGCCGTACTCGGCCTGCCGGGCCGGGGTCAGCAGCTCGCCCGCCGACGAACCGATGTCTGGCAGTTTGGTGTCGTCGGCGAAGGACGGCGGGACGGCCAGGGCCAGGGTGACGGCGGTGGCGAGCAGAAGCGTGCGCAAGCGGTGGCTCCGAAGAAGGCTGGGCGGAGAATGACGGGGAACACAGTAAGCGATGTGAAGCACAGGTTAATCCGCAGTGTTCTGTTGGTAGCGTCGAAAATCCAGTCGGCCGCTACCATATACAGACATTGTTTCCAGTCAGGAGTTTCCTTGTGAGCAACGAAACCAATGGCGCCGCCGGCGCGCCGGAGATCACCATCTACTCGACCGCCGTCTGCCCGTATTGTGTGGCGGCCAAGAACTTCCTGAAGAGCAAGGGGCAATCGTGGACCGAGGTGCGCATCGACCTGGACCCGGTCGCGCGCGAAAAGATGATGGCCAGCACCCGCCGCACCAGCGTGCCGCAGATCTTCGTCGGCGACGTCCACGTGGGTGGCTATGACGACATGATGGCCCTGCATCGTGAAGGCAAGCTGGAGCCGCTGCTGGCCGGGCAGGGCGCATGAGCGAGTCGACCGACAAGGATCGCCTGGCCGAATTCACCGAATTCCGCCAGCGCATGAACCAGCGCATCCTGGCCGAGCCCAACCAGGTGGTCCGGCGTTTCTTCGCGCTGGACACCCAGACCTACCAGGCCGGCGCGCTCGACGTGAAGACCAAGGAGCTGCTGGGCCTGGTCGCCTCCATGGTGCTGCGCTGTGACGACTGCATCAGCTATCACGTGGCCCAGTGCAAGGATGCCGGGGTCAGTCGCGAGGAGTTCTTCGAGACCTTCTCGGTCGGTCTGGTGGTCGGTGGGTCGATCGTCATTCCGCACCTGCGCCGGGCCGTGGACTTCCTGGACCAGCTCGAAAGCGGCGCGGCCGAAGCCCCGGCCGGGCACGGCCACGGCTGAACCCAGACCTTGGTCGAGTTTGGGGGCGGGGGCGGGATCAGGCATAATTGACAGTTGAAACTGTTTACAACGCGCCGGAATCCGGGCACCCCGCCGGACGGGCGCTTTCTCTCCTCCCTGTTCGGAACACCAAGAAAATGACGCAGACAATCACCGTCATCCGCGGCGATGGCATCGGCCCGGAAATCATGGACGCAACCCTGTTCGTGCTGGACAAGCTCGGCACCGGGCTGCAGTACGAATACGCCGATGCGGGTCTGGTCGCGCTGGAAAAGCACGGTGAACTGATCCCGGCGACCACGCTGGATTCGATCAAGAAGAACAAGGTCGCCCTGAAGAGCCCGCTGACCACTCCGGTCGGTGGCGGTTTCAGCTCGATCAATGTGGCCCTGCGCCGCCAGTTCGACCTGTACGCCAACGTGCGTCCGGCCATCTCGTTCCCGAACACCAAGTCGCGCTACGAGAACATCGACATGATCACGGTGCGTGAGAACACCGAAGGCGCCTACCTGGCCGAAGGCCAGGAAGTGTCCGCCGACGGCGAGACCGCGTTCTCCGGCACCCGCATCACCCGCAAGGGCTCCGAGCGCATCGTGCGTTACGCCTTCGAGCTGGCCAAGAGCACCGGCCGCAAGAAGGTCACCGCCGTGCACAAGGCCAACATCATCAAGTCGACCTCCGGCCTGTTCCTGGACGTCGCCCGTGAAGTCGCCGCGCGTTACCCGGAAATCGAATTCCAGGAAATGATCGTCGACAACGCCTGCATGCAGCTGGTGATGCGCCCGGAGCAGTTCGACATCCTGGTCACCACCAACCTGTTCGGCGACATCATCTCCGACCTGTGTGCGGGTCTGGTCGGCGGCCTGGGTCTGGCCCCGGGTGCCAACATCGGCGCTGAAGCAGCCATCTTCGAAGCCGTGCACGGCACCGCGCCGGACATCGCTGGCCAGGGCAAGGCCAATCCGGTCGCGCTGATGCTGGCAGCAGCACAGATGCTGGATCACGTTGAGCAGCCGCAGAACGCCGAGCGCCTGCGCAAGGCCATCGTTGCCACGATGGAAGCCAAGGATTCGCTGACCGGCGATCTCGGCGGCACCGGCACCACCATGAGCTTCGCCCAGGCCATTGCCAGCCGCATCTGATCGCGCCTGTCACCGCCAGAAGCACACGAAACGGAGCGCGCAGGCGCTCCGTTTTTTTGCGCCTCTGCATCATCCCTTTGGGTGCGCCACGATGTTGCTCCCTGCCTTCTGCCACGCAAAGGGGAGGGCGGGGCTGTTCGAGCTGAGTTCTCGACGCCATAAGTAGAAAGGGCGCCTGACGGCGCCCTTTCTTTCCGGCATCACATCAACCTCAGTTGCGCGACTGCAACTTCGACAGCAGGCGCAGGAACTCGAGGTACAGCCACACCAGCGTGACCATCAGGCCGAACGCGCCGTACCACTCCATGTACTTCGGTGCGCCGGCTTCCACGCCGCTTTCGATGAAGTCGAAATCCAGCACCAGGTTCAGTGCCGCGATCACCACCACGAACAGGCTGAAGCCAATGCCGATCAGGCCTGATTCGTGGATGAAGGGGATCTGGATGTTGAACATGCCCAGTACGATGGTCGCCAGGTACACCAGCGCGATGCCGCCGGTTGCAGCCACAACGCCAAGCTTGAAGTTCTCGGTGGCTTTGATCAGCCCGCTGCGGTAGGCGAACAGCAGTGCGAACAGCGTGCCGAAGGTCAGGATCACCGCCTGGAACACGATGCCGTTGAAGCGGGCTTCGTAGATGGCCGAGATCGAACCCAGGAAAAAACCTTCAGCCAGCGCATACAGCGGCGCGCTGACCGGGGCCCAGGTCTTCTTGAAGATGGTCACCAGCGACAGGATGAAGCCGACGATCAAGCCGCCCCACAGATACAGGCGGCCGGCGGCGGCCAGCTCACCGCTGTCGGTGAGCGTGTTGTTCCAGGCGAAAGCGGCCGTGATCACCGCAAGCAGCAACAGGATGCTGGTCTTGCTGACGGTGCCGTTGATGGTCATTGCATCGGCGCCGCGTGAGACCACGCTGCCGCTGCCAAGATCGAGGAAGGTAGATTCGGAAAGGGCTGGATTGCCGCTGCGCATGCCGTGCTCCATGGCGGGTTGTGAAGAGGTACAGCGCAAAAGCATACCCGCATCCATCGAAGTGAAAATTGTCGTTGACAGATTCGGCCGCAGTTCCGACAATAGTCGACTTCGCGGGGTAACCCGAGAGATTCACCGCCGGGGTATAGCGCAGTCTGGTAGCGCGCCTGCTTTGGGAGCAGGATGTCGGGGGTTCGAATCCCTCTACCCCGACCATCCGATGCACTCAATGCGCGTTGGATTGCGACAATCCGGTTCAGAGCGCCCGTAGCTCAACTGGATAGAGCACCGGCCTTCTAAGCCGGCGGTTACAGGTTCGATTCCTGTCGGGCGCGCCAATTGGTGCAAGCGGTAGGTAAGTTGTTTTTCAGTGGTGGCTGTAGCTCAGTTGGTTAGAGTACCGGATTGTGATTCCGGTGGTCGGGGGTTCGAATCCCCTCAGCCACCCCACTGAACAAAAAGAAACAACGGTGTGAAATCCGGGGTTTCAAAAAAAAGAAGGGTGCGGTAAGATTCGCCTCCTGATTTTCAGGGCTGTTAGCTCAGTTGGTAGAGCAGTTGACTCTTAATCAATAGGTCCAAGGTTCGAATCCTTGACAGCCCACCAAATCAAAAAGCCAGCAAAGCAATTTGCTGGCTTTTTCCTTTTTATGTAAGCCCGGTGTTTTGGGGCTGGTGCGGAAATCGCCTCACGGGTAGAATCCGAACCCAGAGTTTCAGGGCTGTTAGCTCAGTTGGTAGAGCAGTTGACTCTTAATCAATAGGTCCAAGGTTCGAATCCTTGACAGCCCACCAGTTTGAAGCCATCGGAGCGATCCGGTGGCTTTTCTTTATCCGCCATGCTGTCGGCTTCCGCTTTGCGGACGTGCCTGCAACAATGGCGACCTGAACCGGCTTTGCGAAAGTGGCGGAATTGGTAGACGCCCTGGATTTAGGTTCCAGTGCCGCAAGGCGTGGGGGTTCGAGTCCCCCCTTTCGCACCATTGCCCGGTCCTCTCTGCCCGCCCTGGGCGTTCCTTGATGTCATTGCCTGCCCGCCACTGCTGGCGGTGACGGGCGATATCGGCCAAACTAAAGGGCTGCGGCGCAGACCCGCTTACTCACAACCGTTTCAACCATCACATCGTGCCGGGGCAGATGCCTCCGGTGGCAGGAGTCCACATGCAAGCTTCGATCGAATCCACCGGCAACCTGGAACGCCGCCTGAGCTTCTCGCTGCCGGAAGACCGTCTGCAGAGCCACATCAATGGCCGTCTGGGCGAAATCTCGCGTACCGCACGGATCAAGGGCTTCCGCCCTGGCAAGGTGCCGGCCAAGGTGATCGAACAGCGTTTCGGGCCGCAGGTGCGCGCCGAGGCGATGGACGGCCTGCTGCGTGAAACCTTCGATGCCGCCCTGCGCGAGCATGAGCTGCGTATTGCCGGCAACCCGCGCATCGACAAGGCCGGCGAAGGCGAATTCGACTTCGTGGCCACCGTCGAACTGATCCCGGACTTCGGCGACGTCGACGTCACCAAGCTGACCGTGGTGCGCCACACCGCTGAAATCAGCGATGCCGACATCGATCAGATGATCACCAACCTGCGCCAGCAGCGTCGCACCTGGAAGCCGGTCACCCGTGGCGCCCAGGAAGGCGATCTGGTTGGCCTGGAGACCTGGTCGCAGGCCGGCGATGAGCGTCTGCCGCCGGAAGGCAGCGAGAAGGGCACCATCATCATCGGCCAGGGCATGATGTTCGAGCAGATCGAGCAGGGCCTGATCGGCCTGGCCAAGGGCGAGGAAAAGACGCTGGACGTCGAGTTCCCGGCTGACTGGCGCGTGCCGGCGCTGGCCGGCAAGACGGTCCAGGTGACGGTCAAGGTCACCGAGGTTTCCGAAGAGGAAATCCCGGAAGTGGACGCTGCCTTCATCAAGAGCTTCGGCGTGAAGAACGGTGATGTGGAGCAGTTCCGTGCCGACATCCGTTCCAACCTGGAGCGCGAGCTCAAGGGCGCGCTGATGAACCGCCTGCGCCGCGAAGTGGGTGAGCAGCTGATCGCCGCCTATTCCTCGGTCGAACTGCCGCCGCGTCTGGTCGAGAACGAAGCCCGTTCGATGCTGGCCCAGCAGGTGGAAGCCATCCGCCGCCAGGGTGGCAACCCGGGCCAGGTCCCGGCCGATGCCCATGAAGGCTTCAAGGACGCCGCTGCCAAGCGCGTGCTGGTCGGCCTGCTGGTCGGTGAAGTGGCCCGCAAGAACGAGCTGCGCCTGGATCCCAAGCGTCTGAACGAAACCATGCGCCTGATCGCTTCCACCTACGAAGAGCCGGACCAGGTCATTGAGATGTACCGCAATGATCCCCAGCTTATGGCTGGCCTGCAGAACCGCGTGATGGAAGAGCAGGTCATCGACTGGATCGCCGAGCGTGCACAGCACACCGAGCAGGCGCTGTCGTTCCAGGAAGCCATCCGCCAGTAATCGGCGGGCGTTACGTCCCCGCGCTTCGGCGCGGGGTGTGTCCTCCCAAGAATAGGTGCCTCACGAAATGGACAACCGAACCAAAGCATTGAACATGGTTCCGATGGTGGTCGAGCAGACCAGCCGCGGCGAGCGCGCCTATGACATCTATTCGCGCCTGCTCAAGGAGCGCCTGATTTTCCTCGTCGGTCCCATCGACGATCACATGGCGAACCTGGTGGTGGCGCAGCTGTTGTTCCTTGAGTCGGAAAATCCGGAAAAGGAAATCAGCATCTACATCAACTCGCCTGGTGGCGTGGTCACCGCTGGCATGGCGATCTACGACACCATGCAGTACATCAAGCCGGACGTGAGCACCACCTGCATCGGCCAGGCTGCCTCGATGGGCGCACTGCTGCTGTCTGCCGGTGCGCCGGGCAAGCGTTATGCGCTGCCGAACTCGCGGGTGATGATCCACCAGCCGCTGGGCGGCTACCAGGGCCAGGCCACGGATATCGACATCCATGCCCGTGAAATCCTCACCCTGCGTTCGCGCCTGAATGAGGTGATGGCCAAGCACACCGGCCAGCCGTTGGAGGTCATCGCGCGCGATACCGAGCGTGACAACTTCAAGAGCGCAGCCGAGGCCGTGGCTTATGGTCTGGTGGACCAGGTGCTGGAGCGCCGTCCGGAAGAGTCGATCCAGCCGTCCTGATGGCGCAAGTGGCCGAAAGTACGGCATTTTTTGCAGGGTCGGAACGGGACTGATGTCCCTCCGGCCCTGTGCTATTCTCGAATTCGAACCCCCTGATCAGAGGGGGAGCAACTGGGTAAGCGAAGCATGAGCGAAGACCGGCAAGGTCGTTCCGGGGACAGCAGCGGCAAGATTCTGTACTGCTCGTTCTGCGGCAAGAGTCAGCATGAGGTACGCAAGCTGATCGCGGGCCCGAGCGTGTTCATCTGTGATGAATGCGTGGAGCTGTGCAACGACATCATCCGTGAGGAGCTTGAGGAAAAGGCGCAGTCGGCACGCAGTTCGCTGCCCAAGCCGCGCGAGATCCTCGAGGTCCTGGATCAGTACGTGATTGGCCAGAATCGCGCCAAGCGTACGCTGGCGGTTGCTGTCTACAACCATTACAAGCGCATCGAGAGCCGTCAGAAGAGCGACGACGTCGAGCTGTCCAAGTCCAACATCCTGCTGGTCGGACCGACCGGTTCGGGCAAGACGCTGCTGGCCGAAACGCTGGCGCGCCTGCTCAACGTGCCGTTCACCATGGCCGATGCCACCACGCTGACCGAAGCCGGTTACGTCGGTGAGGACGTGGAAAACATCATCCAGAAGCTGCTGCAGAAGTGCGATTACGACGTCGAGAAGGCGCAGCAGGGCATCGTCTACATCGATGAAATCGACAAGATCTCGCGCAAGAGCGAGAACCCGTCGATCACCCGTGACGTGTCCGGCGAAGGTGTGCAGCAGGCGTTGTTGAAGCTGATCGAAGGCACCGTGGCCAGCGTGCCGCCGCAGGGCGGTCGCAAGCATCCGCAGCAGGAATTCCTGCAGGTGGACACCAAGAACATCCTGTTCATCTGCGGCGGCGCGTTCGCTGGCCTGGACAAGGTGATCCAGCAGCGCTCCTCGGACACCAGCAGCATCGGTTTCGGTGCCAAGGTGAAGAGCGCCGAACGCAAGCAGGAAATCGGCAAGGTGCTGGCTGAAGTCGAGCCGGAAGATCTGATCAAGTTCGGCCTGATCCCGGAGTTCGTTGGCCGCCTGCCGGTGGTGGCGACGCTGGAAGAGCTGGATGAGCCGGCGCTGATCCAGATCCTGACCGAGCCCAAGAACGCCATCACCAAGCAGTTCAAGAAGCTGTTCGAGATGGAGAACGTGGAGCTGGAATTCCGTCCGGACGCGTTGTCGGCCATCGCCAAGAAGGCGCTCAAGCGCAAGACCGGCGCCCGTGGCCTGCGCACCATCGTTGAATCGGTGCTGCTGGACACGATGTACGAGCTGCCGTCACAGGAAAACGTGAGCAAGGTAGTGGTGGACGAGTCGGTCATCGAGAACAAATCCGAGCCGTACATCATCTACGAAACACCACCGGCACCGGCCAAGGCCGCATCCGGGGACTGAGCCTGCAGCAGCCGGGCATGAATTGGGCTGTTGCCTGTTCACGTTCAGCTTCCAGCGCCTCTTGCAACACCTCGCCGATGGCCCCATAACGGGGCCATCGGCTTTTTTATTTGGCCCTTCCTGATACCTGCGGAGCCCGCCCCCATGGCCCAGTCCCAACTCGAAGTTCTCGACCTGCCGGTCCTGCCACTACGCGACGTGGTGGTGTTCCCGCACATGGTCATCCCCTTGTTCGTGGGACGTGACAAGTCCATGCAGGCGCTGGAGCGCGCCATGGAAGCGGACAAGCGCATCCTGCTGGTGGCCCAGAAGTCCGCCGAGACCGACGACCCGACCGCCGAGGATCTGTACACGGTTGGTACGCTGGCCCAGGTGCTGCAGTTGCTGAAGCTGCCCGACGGCACCATCAAGGTGCTGGTCGAAGGCCTGTCGCGTGTGAGCGTGGACAAGGTCTACGAGCAGGACGGCGCGCTGCAGGGCCACGGTACCGAAATCGAAGCGAACGAGTCGCGTGAATCACGCGAAATCGAGGCGATTGCCCGTTCGCTGATGTCGTTGTTCGAGCAGTACGTCAAAACCAATCGCAAGCTGCCGCCGGAGCTGCTGCAGACCTTGGCCGGTATCGAAGAGCCGGCGCGCTTGGCCGACACCATCTCCGCGCATATCGGTGTGCGACTGGCCGACAAGCAGAAGCTGCTGGAAACACTGTTGGTCGGCGACCGCCTGGAAATGCTGGTCGGCTTGGTTGATGGCGAAATCGACGTGCAGCAGCTGGAAAAGCGCATCCGCGGCCGCGTCAAGTCGCAGATGGAAAAGAGCCAGCGCGAGTACTACCTCAACGAACAGATGAAGGCCATCCAGAAAGAACTGGGTGATCTTGATGATGCCCCGGGTGAGCTGGACGAACTGGCGCGCAAGATCGCCGAAGCCGGCATGCCCAAGGCGGTGGAAACCAAGGCCAAATCCGAGCTCAACAAGCTCAAGCAGATGTCGCCGATGTCGGCCGAAGCGGCCGTGGTGCGCAACTATCTGGAATGGCTGCTGGGCGTGCCGTGGAAGAAGCGCACCAAGGTGCGCAAGGACCTGAAGGCCGCGCAGGACACCCTCGACGCGGATCACTACGGTCTGGACAAGGTCAAGGACCGCATCCTTGAATACCTCGCGGTGCAGTCGCGGGTGAAGCAGATGAAGGGGCCGATCCTGTGCCTGGTCGGGCCGCCGGGCGTGGGCAAGACCTCGCTCGGTCAATCCATCGCCAAGGCCACCAACCGCAAGTTCGTGCGCATGTCGCTGGGCGGCGTGCGTGACGAGGCCGAGATCCGTGGTCATCGCCGTACCTATGTCGGCTCGATGCCGGGCCGCATCGTGCAGAACCTCAACAAGGTCGGCAGCAAGAACCCGCTGTTCGTGCTGGATGAGATCGACAAGATGTCGATGGATTTCCGTGGCGATCCGTCTTCAGCGCTGCTGGAGGTGCTCGACCCGGAGCAGAACAACGCATTCAACGATCACTACCTGGAAGTGGACCTGGACCTGAGCGAGGTGATGTTCGTTGCGACATCGAATTCGCTGAACATTCCCGGTCCGCTGCTGGACCGCATGGAAGTGATCCGCATCCCCGGTTACACCGAGGACGAGAAGCTCAACATCGCCACGCGTTACCTGGCGGCCAAGCAGCTCAAGGCCAACGGTTTGAAGGCTGAAGAACTGGTCATCGAGGAAGATGCCATCCGTGACATCGTGCGCTACTACACGCGCGAATCGGGTGTGCGCAACCTTGAGCGCGAAGTGGCCAAGATCTGCCGCAAGGTGGTCAAGGAGCTCGCTCTGGCCGGCCCGCAGCCGGTGAAGAAGGCAACCAGGAAGGGCGCCAAGAAGCCCAAGGCGCTGGTGGTGGTCGATGCCACGAACCTGGACAAGTATCTGGGTGTGCGTCGCTTCGACTTCGGCCGTGCCGAGGACGAGAACGAGATCGGCCTGGTCACCGGCCTGGCCTGGACCGAAGTGGGCGGTGAGCTGCTGCAGGTCGAATCAACGTTAATTCCGGGCAAGGGCGCGGTGACGTTGACCGGCCAGCTGGGCAACGTGATGAAGGAATCGGCAACCGCTGCATTGTCGGTGGTGCGTGCGCGTGCGGAAGCCCTTGGCATCGACGTGGACTTCCTGCAGAAGCACGACGTGCATCTGCATGTGCCCGATGGTGCTACTCCCAAGGACGGGCCGAGTGCCGGTATCGCGATGGTGACCTCGCTGGTTTCCACCTTGACCAAGGTGCCGGTGAAGGCGGACGTGGCAATGACCGGTGAAATCACCCTGCGTGGCCGCGTCACTGCAATCGGCGGGTTGAAGGAAAAGCTGCTGGCCGCGCTGCGCGGTGGCATCCGGACCGTCGTCATTCCCGATGAGAACCGCAAGGATCTGGTCGACATCCCGGCCAATGTCACGCGCGACCTCAAGATCGTTCCCGTGAAATGGATCGACGAGGTGTTGGACATCGCACTGGAGTCGCCGCTGGCGCCGAAGAAAGCGCGCAAGAATGCGCAGCGTGTCACGGTGCGAGGCAAGGCCAAGGCAGCTCCCACTACGCGCGTCAAGCACTGAAGTGTGAACGCAAAATGCCTTGAAACCCGCGTCATTGCTGGCTTTTCAGCTTGCGCGGGTAGGGAGGCGCTGGTATAAAAGTGCGACTCACGTACCTGCTGATTCATGGCTGACGTGTTTGCATGATCTTCCGGTCATCGTTGTCTTTCCAAAGACCTGCGGTGACCACCAAACTATTCCGCGGATGTACCGCAAAGGGAGTTTTACAGAATGAACAAGACCGAATTGATCGACGGCGTCGCCGGCGCTGCTGACCTGTCCAAGGCTGAAGCTGGCCGTGCGGTTGACGCAGTCATCGCCGAGATCACCAAGGCCCTGAAGAAGGGTGAGACGGTGACTCTGGTTGGCTTCGGTACGTTCCAGGTTCGCGAGCGCGCAGAGCGCACCGGTCGCAACCCGAAGACCGGCGAAGAGATCAAGATCGCCGCTGCAAAAAATCCTGCGTTCAAGGCTGGTAAAGCCCTTAAGGACGCTGTAAACTAAGCGGCTCACCGGGGGTGCTTAGCTCAGTGGTAGAGCGTCTCCCTTACACGGAGAGGGTCGGGGGTTCGAAACCCTCAGCACCCACCAAGCATCACCAGTAAGAGCGTTAGAAGTGGAGCGGTAGTTCAGTTGGTTAGAATGCTGGCCTGTCACGCCGGAGGTCGCGGGTTCGAGTCCCGTCCGCTCCGCCACTTCATACACGCCCCTGAGCAATCGGGGGCGTTGTTTTCTCAAGCCCTCGGGTGAGAGAAAACAAACCAGGTTAAATGCGGAGCGGTAGTTCAGTTGGTTAGAATGCTGGCCTGTCACGCCGGAGGTCGCGGGTTCGAGTCCCGTCCGCTCCGCCATTTATCCAGTCATTCCTCGGAATGCGCATCATCGGTTTACCGGTGGTGGACGAGTCAAAACTCGGAGCGGTAGTTCAGTTGGTTAGAATGCTGGCCTGTCACGCCGGAGGTCGCGGGTTCGAGTCCCGTCCGCTCCGCCAGTTGTCTCAAAAGCCCTCGGCGCAAGCCGGGGGCTTTTTCTTTGCGCCGCACCTGGCCGTGGCCCAGTTGGGACTCGGGCGGGAAGCGGGTTACACTGCCCGGCTCGCCAATAGGCCCTGATTTTTCCCATGCTGCAGAAACTTCGCGACAAGACCTCAGGCTGGATCGTTACGGTGATCATGGGCCTGCTGATGATTCCGTTCCTGTTCGTGATCGACAACAGCTACCTCGGTGGTGTCGGCGCGCAGAACGTGGCCAAGGTTTCGGCACCGCCGTCGTGGTGGCGCTCGGCACCTTCGTGGTGGCCGATGTCCTTCCTGTGGAGCCATCACGAAGTAAGCGTGGATGATTTCCGCACGCGCTTCGAGCAGGCGCGCATGGATGCCCGGGAACAGCAGGGTGAAAACTTCGATCCGCGCGAGTTTGAAAGCACCGAGAACAAGCGTGTCGTGCTGGATCAGCTGATCGACGAGCAGGTGGTTCGCCTGGCTGCCGAAGACGCGCACATCGTGATTGGTGATGCGGCCGTGCGTGAGTACATTGCCGGTATTCCTGCTTTCCAGCGCGACGGCAAGTTCAACCCGGATCAATACAAGATGGCGCTGGCGCAGAGCATGCCGCCGCGTACGCCGGCGATGTTCGAGCAGCTGGTGCGCACCAGCCTGCAGCAGTCGATCATTCCCACCGCGCTGGCGCAGTCGGGTTTCGCCACCAAGGGCGAGGCCGAGCGCCTGCTGAAACTGCTGGGCGAGACGCGTGACGTGGAGTTCGCCCTGCTGCCGGTGGCCGAAGCCGATACCGCGGCGGTCAGCGATGCGGATATCAAGCAGTGGTACGACACCCACCCGAAAGACTTCCTGCAGCGCGAAGCAGTGTCCATCGAGTACGTCGAGCTCAATGCGGCGAACATGCCTGCTGTTGCCGCAGCCAATGAGGCTACGCTGCGCAGCCGTTATGAAGAAGAGAAGGCGCGCTTCGTCAGTGCCGACGAGCGTCTGGCGTCGCACATCCTGATCTCCGCCGGTAGCGATGAGACATCGCAGAAGGCGGCGGAAGCCAAGGCCGCCAAGCTGGCTGCCGACGCCAAGTTGCCGGGTGCCGATTTCGCCGCGCTGGCCAAGGCCAACTCGGATGACGCCGGTTCCAAGGCCGGTGGTGGCGACCTGGGCTGGGTACAGAAGGGCGTGATGGTCAAGCCGTTCGAAGACGCCCTGTTCGCGATGAAGGCCGGTGAGATTGTTGGCCCGATCAAGACCGAATTCGGTTACCACGTGCTGCAGCTGCGTGAGATCAAGGGCGGCGAAGGCCGTTCGTTCGAGGAAGTGCGCGACCAGCTGGCTGCCGAGCAGCTGCAGGCGGACACCGAGCGTGCTTTCAATGATCTGAGCGGCCGTCTGGTCGACCTGGTCTACAAGAATCCGACCGCACTGGAGCCGGCAGCCAAGGAAGTGGGCCTGCCCGTGCAGACGCTGGGGCCGTTCACCGAGGCGACCGCCAATGGCATCGCTTCCAACCCGGCGGTGCTGAAGGCAGCATTCTCTGAGACGCTGGTGGAAGATGGCACGGTGAGTGATCCGATCGAGATCGCACCGAACCACAGCGTGATGATCCGCGTTACCTCGCATACGCCGGAGCAGGCTACGCCGCTGGCTCAGGCACGCGAGCAGGTGATTGCTGCCGTGCGTGCCAACCGCGCCAAGGAAGCACAGAACAAGGCGGCTGACGCGCTTCTGGCCAAATTGAAGGAAGGCCAGACCCTGCAGGCGCTGGCACCGGCGGAGAAGCTGCAGCTGTTGCCGGTCCCGGGCCTGCCGCGCGGTGCACCCATGCCGACGGCGGCTGCCAACCAGGCGGTATTTGCCGCGGCGCCCCCGGCCGCTGCCGACAAGCCCACATACGGCAAGGTCGCGATGGAAGACGGGCGTTATGCCGTATTCGCCGTGACTAAGGTGACGCCGGGCAACATCGCCGAAGTGCCGGAACCGCAGCAGGCCATGCTCAAGCAGCAGCTCAGCCAGATTGACGGCGCCGCTGCGGCCAAGGCTTATGTCGATGGCATGCGCAAGCACTTCAAGGTGCAGGTGCAGGAATCCCAGCTCTGATCCGTCAGCGCTGATTGAAACGAGGAACCCGGCCATTGGCCGGGTTTTTTGTTGGATGAATGTTCTGCGTGGAATGGATGCGGAGCGGGTGCCGCTGGAATTCCATCACCGCACGATTCCATGGCAACCGCACGAACCCCTTTCATGCGTGATCCCGCAGTACGGGCAGCCTCGGCCGCAAAGCACCGCAGACGCCGTTTGCAACGGCAGGATATGGACGGCCGGCTGTGGGATTGTCGACTCTGACAGTTAGGCAGAGCGCGCTAGGGCCTTGCAAAGCAGAAAACGAAAAAGCCCGGCACATGGCCGGGCTTTCCAAGGTGCATGCTGACGGCTGAAATCAGCGCACGTCTTCAAACCTCAACACCATGCCCGGGCGAAGAATCGCGCTGGCTTCAAGGTCGTTGAACGACAGCAGCGTCTTGACCGAAATGCCGTAGCGACGGGCAATCGTCCAGGCCGATTCGCCGTTGCGGACGGTGTGGCGGCGTGCGCTGCTGCTGGTCGATGCAACCGTGCGTACCCGCGCTGGTGCTGCTGCGGCCGGGCTCGTCGCCGGAGCGACAGCGCTTTCAGTCACGCCGGCCACCATTTCGGTTGCTGGCGCGCTGCCGTCATCGATCAGGGTGGGTGCCAGCACGCGACTGCCGGCGCGTGCGCTGGTCAAAGCCGGGTTGAGGCGTGCGATGCGCGACGGATCCAGTGCGTTCTGTGCCGACCAGCTTGCCAGCGAGGTGTTGGCCGGCAGCGTGTGGCCCTTGAGGATCGGCACCGGTCGATTGAGCGAGGCCATCAGGTCCGGCTCTTTCTCCGCCTGCTCCAGTACGCAGGCCAGTGCATGCAGCTTTTCCACGTACGCATAGGTGATCGGAGACAGGCCGGGCAGCTCGGCTGCGCGCGCGTTCTGCGCGTTCATGCCGCCGCGGCGCAGGGCCTGCAGGATGCGGTATTCGCCCGCGTTGTAGGCCATCACCGCCAGTTGCCAGTCACCGGCGAACATGCCGTGCAGGGTCTTGAGGTAACGCACCGCAGCGCGGGTGGAATCCACCGCCGAGAGGCGGCCGTCGTAACCTTTTTCCATCGGCACGCGGTGGTTGCGCGCGGTGGTGGCGATGAACTGCCAGAGGCCTGCGGGTCCGCTGGCATTCCGTGCGCCCGGGCGATAGCCGCTTTCGACGAACGGGATCAGCGCGAACTCGGTGGGCAGGTTGGCGGCGCGAAGCTCGTCGACGACGTAGCCGAACAGCGGCAGGGCATCGTCTTCGACATTGCCCAGACGGGCGGGGGCATGCGCGAACTGCTTGCGCCAGCGTGGGCTGGTGGCATCGGCATCGCACTGCGGCGCGGCCAGGCCTTCACGGAAGTTGGCGAAGATCTCGCGGCCATTGCGGGTGGTGGCCGGGGGCAATGAGGCGGGGTCGATCGGCAGCGCGCCGAGTGCTGCGACGTTCTGGGTCAGCCCGGCGGTGGCAGGTAACGACTGGGCGCTGGAGGCGCTGCTGACGCCGAGCAGCATTCCCAGCGCCAGGCAGAGATTGGCCCGCCTCACGCGCGGAAACCGTCTTTCCACCGCCGCAATTCGGCGAAGACTTCCACCTCGTCGGCGGGCGCCTGCCCAAGCCGCGTGGTGACTGCGTCGCGGATGTGGGCATCGGCGGTACGCAGGAATGGATTGCATTGCAGTTCACTGGCCAATACGGCGGGAACAGTGGGACGAGAACGGCTGCGCATGTCCTGAACTTCCTTCTGGCGGCGTTGCAATGCCGCGTTGGTGGGATCGACATGCCGCGCGAACACGGCATTGGCCAGCGTGTATTCGTGCCCGCAGCAGACCAGTGTCTCCGGGGGCAGGGCGGCCATTCGCTTGAGCGAAGCCAGCATCTGGGCGGGCGTACCTTCGAACATGCGTCCACAGCCCAGGCTGAACAGCATGTCGCCACAGAACAAATGACCGTGGCCGAGGTAGGCAATGTGGCTCCGGGTGTGACCGGGAACCGCCATCACTGAAAAATCGAAGCCGGAGGATTGTACCCGGTCGCCCTCGGCGACCCGTTCACAATCCAAAGCGATGCGTTCATCCACGGGGGCGAACACCCGCAGCCGCGGCCAGCGCTGGCGCAGTTCGGCCACGCCGCCGATGTGGTCGTCGTGGTGGTGGGTGAGCAGCACGGCGGCGGGCTGCATGCCTTGGGCGGCCGCTTCGAATACCGGCCCGGCTTGGCCCGGATCGACGAATATCGTGCGCTCATCGGGCGTTTGCAGCGCCCAGATGTAATTGTCCTGGAATGCAGGCAGGGCGGTCAGTCGCATAGAATTGGAAAATGCCTGCCGCCCCGTCCCCCCGTCAAGCGTCAGTCTCGCCATGGTTTGAGATGCCTGCTGCGTGGGCGATACGGGATTGGGAGCATCAGTACCTGCTGGGCAGGTTGCGCAGCGTGCCGGCGCAACCCTGGTTGTGGTTGGCGCCCAGCGCGGGTTGGGTGCCCGATCAACCGCCTGCCGGACGCGGCATACGTCTGCACCGGAGGGGGCAGGGTAGTGGCTGGCAGGGCGAACTGCGCTGCGGGTTGCCGCTGCCGTTGCCGGGCGAGGCCGTCAATGCCATCGTCATCCAGCACGCAGCACCGGCCGACCTGGACGTTCTGCTGGCCGAATGCGCCCGGGTGTTGATGCCGGGGGGGCGCCTGTGGATGACCGTGCTCAACCGCTACAGCCCGTATCGGGCGCATTGGCAGTGGCAGGGCGCGCAGCCGGCTTCGGTGGCGCGTACCCGCGTACTGTTGAAGCGACAGGGGCTGCGTTGCCAGTCGATTGGCCACCACGGGCCGTTGTGGAGCCAGACGGGTGCGACGGCAGGGACGAGCTTGCCGGCATTGCGCGCGTTGTGCGTGCTGGAGGCAGAAAAGAGAACCGAGGCGCTCATCGGGCCGATGAAAGCCAGCCAAGTGGGCTGGCGCCGGCCGATGGCGACCTGAATCAGCAACGAGATCACATGAAGTCAATTGAAGTACATACCGACGGCGCCTGCCTCGGCAATCCGGGACCGGGCGGCTGGGCAGCGCTGCTGCGCTACAAAGGGCATGAGCGCGAGGTCACCGGTGGTGAAGAGCACACCACCAACAACCGCATGGAGTTGATGGCGGCGATCGCGGGCCTGGAAACACTCAGCGAGCCATGCGACATCGTGCTGTCCACCGATTCGCAGTATGTGCGTCAGGGCATCACCGAGTGGATGCCGGGCTGGGTGCGCCGCAACTGGAAGACGTCCGGCGGCGACCCGGTCAAGAATCGCGACCTGTGGGAGCGCCTGCATGCAGCGACCCTGCGCCACAAGATCGACTGGCGCTGGGTGAAGGGCCATGCCGGCAATCCGGACAACGAGCGGGTGGACCAATTGGCCCGTGATGCAGCAATCCGTGCGCGCGAAGGCGCCGCAAGCAACTGAAGGTAAGCCATGCGCCAGATCGTCCTTGATACCGAAACCACCGGCCTGGAGTGGAAGAAGGGCAACCGCGTGGTCGAAATCGGCTGCGTGGAGCTGCTGGAACGTCGTCCCAGCGGCAATAACTTCCACCGCTATCTCAAGCCGGATTGCGAGTTTGAACCCGGTGCGCAGGAAGTCACCGGGCTGACCCTGGATTTCCTCGCCGACAAGCCGCGCTTCGAGGAAGTGGTCGAAGAATTCCTGGCCTATGTGGACGGCGCCGAGCTGATCATCCACAACGCCTCGTTCGACATGGGCTTCCTCGAGAACGAGATGTCGTTGCTGGGCAGGGGGCGCCTGGCCGAGCGGGTGACGGTGACCGATACCCTGGCGATGGCGCGTGAGCGTTTCCCGGGCCAACGCAATTCACTGGACGCGCTGTGCCGACGCCTGGGCGTGGACAACTCGCACCGGCAGCTGCATGGCGGCCTGCTCGATGCGCAGATCCTGGCTGACGTCTATATCGCCTTGACCTCCGGGCAGGAGGAGATCGGTTTTGGTCAGCCGGAGTCGAACACGACGAATGCGGCCGGCAAGGTGCAGACGTTTGATGTGTCGGTGCTGCTGCCGCGACCGCGCGTGGTGGTGACCGCATCGGAGCAGGAAGCGCACGAGGCCCGGTTGGCGCGGCTGCGCAAGAAGAGCGGCCACGCCTGGTGGGATGGTGAGCGCGCACCGGAGCCGTCAGAGACGGCGTGAATGATGTCAGCCGCGGCTGGCGTAGGAGCGGCCACGGCCGCGAAGCTCATGGCGGTTGAGGCGTCAGCCAGACAACAAGTGCAACGAGCCGGCCGCGATGGCGGTTGCCACGTCGATCGTGAACATTGGTGGCTTCGCGCCCGAAGGCGCTCCTGCAACGCCGCTGTACCTCAGTGGCAGCGCACGAGGATGGCGGTGACGTTGTCGGAGCCACCGCCATCGAGTGCGGCGGCCACCAGTGCATCCACGCATTCCTGCGCGCTGCAGTCGGCATGTGCCAGCGCTTCGGAAAGGCTGTTGTCGTCCACTTCCTCGGTCAGGCCGTCGCTGCACAGCAGCAGTTGCATGCCAGGGCGTAGTTCGCCGGTCATCGTGGCCACGTTGAGGTGCGCCGGGTCGGTGACGCCCAATGCCTGGGTGACGACATTGCGGTGAGGATGCGCGCGGGCCTGCTCGGCGGTGAGGCTGCCCTGTGCAATCAGTTCCTGCACGTAGCTGTGGTCCTGGCTGAGCTGGGCCAGCTTGCCGTCGCGCCACAGGTAGGCGCGGCTGTCTCCTACCCAGGCCACTTCGAAGCGGTTGCCCTGGACCCGTGCGGCGACCACGGTGGTGCCCATCGGCAGGCTGTCGTTGCGCCGCCGCGAAGTGCGGATGATTTCTTCGTCGGCGATGCGGATGGCTTGCGTCAGCGCGGTGCCGTTGCGGATCTCGCGCACGATGGTTTCCCGCGCCAATGCGCTGGCAACTTCGCCGCAGGCATGGCCACCCATGCCGTCTGCAACCAGCCACAGGCTCAACTCACCGTCACCGTAGTAGGTGTCTTCATTGAGCTGGCGACGCAGGCCGACGTGGCTGAGGTGTCCGAATTCGATCATGGATGCCCAGGTGGGCCAGGGTTCGGCGGGATGGCAACGCATCATCGCGTTCATGGACGTGCACGGCAAGCGTCGCAGCGGGGCGGAGTCGGCGACTGGAAAGGTTGCGTGCAACGGCGGTTGGGAGCGTGGCTGTGAAAAAGCCCTTGTCGGCATTGCCAATGCCCCTTATCATTCGCACCCCGGTTCGCCGGGACCATCTGGAGAGGTGGCAGAGCGGTTGAATGTACCTGACTCGAAATCAGGCAGGCGTTTATAGCGCCTCGGGGGTTCGAATCCCCCCCTCTCCGCCAGATACATGAAAACAGCCGCCTCCGGGCGGCTTTTTTCATGGGCCAACGTTCGCAGCGCTTCCGTTCGCAAGATGGCCAGCGAAGCGAGGCGGCGGGGGGATGAGAAGCACCGGTGGGGTTCGACCGCCGGCGCAGCCGGTGGGACGGCGTAGCCGCCCGAAGGGTGAGGCGCGTAGCGCCGAATCAATCCCCCCCTCTCCGCCAGATACATGAAAACAGCCGCCTCCGGGCGGCTTTTTTCATGGGCCAACGTTCGCAGCGCTTCCGTTCGCAAGATGGCCAGCGAAGCGAGGCGGCGGGGGGATGAGAAGCACCGGTGGGGTTCGACCGCCGGCGCAGCCGGTGGGACGGCGTAGCCGCCCGAAGGGTGAGGCGCGTAGCGCCGAATCAATCCCCCCCCCTCTCCGCCAGATACATGAAAAAAGCCGCCTTCGGGCGGCTTTTTTCATGGGCCAACGTTCGCAGCGCTTCCGTTCGCAAAATGGCCAGCGAAGCGAGGCGGCGGGGGATGAGAAGCACCGGTGGGGTTCGACCGCCGGCGCAGCCGGTAGGACGGCGTAGCCGCCCGAAGGGTGAGGCGCGTAGCGCCGAATCAATCCCCCCTCTCCGCCAGGTACATGAAAAAAGCCGCCTTCGGGCGGCTTTTTTCATTTCAGTACGTCAGTGCGCTGGCACGCAGGGTTCAGCGCAGGAGCTCGCTGGCCTTGGCTTCGGCCTCGGCGGTATTGCTGACGATCAGCATCGGGTAGCCCCAGAAATTCTCGAAGAATCTGCTGAATGCTTCGGCGTTGCGCTGCTCTTCGTCGTTGGCGGTGATATGCAGGTGGGCCTTGATCAGTTTGACGATGGCCGGCTTGTTCGCCTTCATCCAACTGGCGACCAGGCGTCGCTCGTCGATGTCAGGTTCCCCCTGGTCGAATCCGCCGCTGGCGATATAGACGAAGGGTTGCTCGCGCGCCAGAAGCGCGGACATGTCGGCAAGCACGGTTTCAGTGTTGTCAGCATTCTCCGGGGCATGGTCCAGCCGGACCAGCGGGAAGTGGGTGGAGTCAACGCGCATTGTCGGGAGTCCTTTTTTTGGAAATGAGACTCATTATCGTTTAAAAGCGGGCTGATACAACATCGCAACGGACGAAGGTTGGCGCGCTATCGGCCGTGGCCATCGCTGACGCGATGCAGGTGCGGTGGGTTGGTTGCGGCGACGGGCTAAACTGTGCGGCACGTTCCCCAGGTTTCTCCCATGTCCGAAATCCTTGTCCCCGTTTCCTTTGGCGAGCTGCTCGACAAGATCTCGATCCTGCAGATCAAGTCCGAGCGCATGAGTGATGCCGCCAAGCTGACCAACGTACGCAACGAGCTGTCGGCGCTGGACCGTACCTGGGCCGCGCACCCGGCCGCAGCGCAGGACATCCGCGCGCTGCGCGATGACCTCAAGGCGGTCAACGAACGGCTGTGGGACATTGAGGACGACATCCGCCTGAAGGAGAAGGCGCAGGCTTTCGACGATGCCTTCGTGCAGTTGGCGCGCAGCGTCTACATCCAGAACGATGAGCGTGCGCGCATCAAGAAGGCCATCAATCTGGCGCTGGGTTCCAGCTACGTGGAAGAGAAGTCCTATCAGGACTACCGCGTCGGCTGAGCGGGGTGTGCAGGCTGTGATGCGCGAAGGCCGCCCGATGGGCGGCCTTTCACGTTGCGGTGCGAACGGGGCTCAGCGAGGGTGATCGGCGCGATAGCGCTCGAACGCGGCGATGCCGTCGTCCACGGTGATCAACGACATCACATCGTCGAATTCGATCTTGGTGCCCCATTTCAGCTGGCTGGCCGGCTTGTCTAGATAACGGCGTGCAGCGTCGTCGTAGCGGTCCACGCAGTAGCGGCGATCCGAATACGGCCCGCTGCGTTCGGGATTGCTGGCCGCATGCAGGCCCAGCACCTTGGTGCCCACCGCATTGGCGATGTGCATCGGCCCGGAGTCGGGGGTGACCAGCAGCGCGGCGCGGGCCAACAGCGCCGGTAACTGCTTGAGTGTGTCCTTGCCAACCAGGTCAAGCACCGGGTGCTGCATCGCCGCGATGATCGCGTCGCTGGTGTTGCGTTCCAACTCGCTGCGGCCGCCGCACAGCACCACCCGCCAGCCCTGCGCGGCAGCATGGTCGGCCAGCGCTGCGTAGCGGTCGGCATACCAGTTGCGGCGTTGGTGGCTGGAGCACGGCGAGATCATCAGCACCGGGCGGCTATCGTCCTGCCACTGGGCATTGGCCCATTCGTGGGCTTCCGGCGGCGTGGCCAGGTTCCAGCGGACCTCGGTCTGCTTCATGCCCAGCGGTTCGCAGAAGCTGCCGATGGCATCGAGCACATGGATGCCGGGACGGTCAGGGATGCGCTCATTGATGAAGAGGCCGTGCAGATCCTTCGAGCGTGCCTTGTCGTAGCCGATGCGGCGCCGGGCCGGGATGAAAGCCGAAAGCACATTGGCGCGGAACGCCACTTGCATCTGCAGCAGCGCCTCGAACGGTGCCGCGGGCAGTTCGCCGCGCAGCGCGCGCATGCCGGCCAGGCCGGTCTTCTTGTCGTAGACATGGAAGGTGACGCCGGGCAGGCCGTCGAGCAGTTTGTGGCCGGCCTTGTCGATCACCCAATGCAGCTCGAGCCCCGGCCGCGCGTGCTGCAGGGTGTGAACCAACGGTACGACGTGGGTCACATCGCCCAGCGCCGAGAGGCGCAAGAGGCACAGCGGGGAGGACGATGCAGGCATGTGTTGTTAGACTCGCTGAGAATGGTCGCATTCGACGCCAATGAAGCTCTGACGCCGTGCCGCGAAGGTCGTGGATACGGTGCCATTCTGTTCGACCGCCAGCGCTTGCGGCAAGCCGACCCCGGGTTGTTCTCGCCCGCGCAGTGGGACGGCAAGGCGCGCCCGGTGGGCGAGGGCGGCCGTGGTGGCGCCTGGTTCGTCGACGCGCCGTTTGGCCAATGTGTGCTGCGGCAGTACCTGCGCGGCGGCGTTGCCGCCAAGCTCAGCCGTGACCGCTACCTGTGGCGTGGCCCGGATCGGGCGCGCAGCTTTGCCGAGTTCCGCCTCATGCGCAAACTCATCGAGCACAAATTGCCGGTGCCGCGCCCATTGGCTGCGTTCTACATGCGCGACGGCATGACCTATCGTGCCGCGATCCTGATGGAGCGCCTGGAGAACGTACGCTCGTTGGCTGATCGCGCGCTGGTGACCGGCCGTGGCGCGCCGTGGGAGGAAACCGGCCGCTTGATCGCCCGCTTCCATCGCGCGGGGCTGGATCACGCCGACCTCAACGCACACAACATCCTGTTTGACGCAACGGGCCACGGCTGGCTGATCGACTTCGATCGCGGCGTGATGCGCATTCCCGCTACCCGCTGGCGCGAAAGCAACCTCAAGCGCCTGCTGCGCTCGCTGCTCAAGCTGCGCGGCGAACGCAGCCGCGAGGATGTGGAGAAGGATTTCGCACGGTTGCGCCGTGCCTACGATCTGGCCTGGAACCGGGGCACGTAATGAACTGGGCGTTGCGTTTTCTGGGCGTCGGCAATGCTTCGGCCGTCGAGTTGGGGTCGCCGATGTCGGTGATCGAGCGCGATGGTCGGCCGTGGCTGACCATCGATTGTGGCGGCGAAGGACTGACTGCCTACCGTGCCCAGTACGGCGCGATGCCCGATGCGCTGTTCGTCACCCATGTGCATCTGGACCATGTGGCTGGTTTCGAGCGGTTGTTCGTCGATGCGTTCTTCAACCGGCAGCGGCGCGGCAAGGTGCGGTTGTACGTGCCGGCCACGGTGGTGCCGCTGCTGCACAAGCGGGTTGGCGACTATCCGAACGTGCTGGCCGAAGGTGGCGCCAACTTCTGGGATGCGTTCCAGCTGATCGTCGTTGGCGATGCGTTCTGGCATGAAGGCGTGCGCCTGGAAGTGTTTCCGGTACGCCACCATTGGCCGGAGACCGCTTACGGCCTGCGTCTGCAAGGCTCGGTGATGTGGAGCGGCGATACCCGACCGATTCCGGAAATGCTCGCGCGATACGCCAGCGACAACGAGCTGATCGCGCACGACTGCGGCCTGCACGGCAATCCCTCGCACACCGGTGTGGACGACCTGGAGCGCGAGTACGACGCCGCCACGCAGGCGCGGATGATGCTCTATCACTACGCCAGCGCCGCCGATGGGCGGGCGCTGCGCGCGCGCGGCCATCGCGTGGCGATGCCTGGCGAGTGCGTCGTCCTGGCCGATCCGACGGCCCCGCAGGTCGCGCTGGAAGACTTGCCCTGAAGAGGGGCGGCCCGTCCGTCCCGGAGGCAGTGGCCGTGGAGCTGGTCGCATTGGAGCGCGCCTTGCACGACCCGGCGGTGCGCGCTGATCTGAAACGTCTGGATGCCCTGCTCGACGAAGCGTTCAGCGAGATCGGCCGTTCCGGGCGCTGTTACACGCGCGCGCAGATGCTGCAGCACCTGCCTGCCGAAGCGGCGGGAGTGCAGATCGAAGCAGAGAGATTTGCCGTGGCGCTGCTGGCGCCGGATATCGCACAGGTGCGCTATCGCAGCCGCTATCTCGATGCGGGACGGGCAGGGGAGTGGGCTGAACGCAGTTCGCTGTGGCGGCGGCAAGGCCCGACGTGGCGGCTGCTGTTCCATCAGGCAACGCCTGCACGGTAGCAAGGGGCATCGCCGAAAAGGCGGTGGCCCCGCCGGCTGACCTCGGCGCCCGCGTCGATCGATACCGTTGCTGCCTTCCGGCCCTGGCGGGATTTTCGACCTAGCGTCGCGAGGGGCCGACGGGGCCACCATAGAGACGGTTTGGCCGCGCAGTGCGCGGCCATTCTCGATCTGGGGAAGCAGGGGCGATGGGTTCATCAGCCGCCGTGGATCACAGACCGGACACAAACCGGAGCAGATCCTGTCGTGTGCGGCGATTGTAGCGTATGCGTGCGGCATACGGCCAGATCCGCGGTTTGAACCTCATGTAACCCGGCAGCGGCTGCGATAGGCCATTGCCGGCCCCGTTGGCTAGAATGCCGGCCCATCGGAGGACGACCTCCCCCAGCACG
Organism: Stenotrophomonas humi; assembly: GCF_001431415.1. Taxonomy (GTDB): domain Bacteria; phylum Pseudomonadota; class Gammaproteobacteria; order Xanthomonadales; family Xanthomonadaceae; genus Stenotrophomonas; species Stenotrophomonas humi. The sequence continues at coordinate 195,837 of NZ_LDJI01000013.1, forward strand.
GGAACGTATCCAGGACGGCCTGGCCCCCTCAAGGAGGCTTTCATGGCTTGGATCTATCTGTTGATTGCGGGTTTGCTGGAAATCGTCTGGGCATTGGCGATGAAACAGTCCCATGGTTTCACCAAGCTGGTCCCCAGCATCGTCACCATCGTTGGCATGATCGCCAGCTTCTGGCTGCTGGCTGTGGCCATGCGCACCCTGCCGCTGGGCACCGCGTACACCATCTGGACCGGCATCGGCGCGGTGGGTGCGTTCCTGATCGGCATCTTCTTCCTCGGTGAGCACGTCAGCGCGATGCGTATCGGCGCCGCCGTGCTGATCGTCAGCGGGTTGGTGTTGATGAAGTTGTCGAGCAGCTGAGAGCGGCGCGGTTGTCGTCCACCGACAACCGCATTTCCACCGCATCCAGGCCCGGACCGTGTCCATCGGGCACGATCCGGGTCACCGCAAAACCCAGGCGTTCGTAAAAGGCCTGGGTGTGCTGGCTGGTGCTCAGTGCGATGTGTTTGATGTCCGGGTGCTGCAAGGCCTGTTGCAGGCGGGCGTTGGCCAGTTGCCGGCCCAGTCCCTGGCGATGGTGGCTGCGCAGCACCATTCCCCAACAGAAGCCGGCGATGCCCGTGGCATTGACGGAAAGGCCGCCGCAGGCAAGGATGCGCCCGTGTTCTTCGATGACCTGGTAAGCGCACTGCATGGCCTGGTCATCGAGAAACCGCTGGAAATCAATGCGCTCGCCGCTCGCAAAATACCCCGGCACATTGCTGTCGAATACCGACAGGCAGCCAGCGGCATCAGCAGGTTGATAAGCGCGTAGCGTCATGCGCGTGAATGTAGCGCATGACGCTGGGCCCGCTGCGGATCATCGCGACATGGAATACGGCAGCTTCGTCGCATCCGTCGCCCACTCCCGGTTGGGCTCGGCCTGCATGCTGAAGTGCAGTTCGCCGCCGGCAAGAATTTCTTCGTGTGTCAGATAGGCGCGATCCAATGGCCTGCCGTTGAGGGTGACGCTGCCCACATAGGCGTGCGCGTCATCCAGCCCGTTTGCGACGATGCTGAAGTGCTTGCCGTTGGGCAGGTTCAGCGTCGCGCGCGGCAGGAACGGGCGGCCGATGATGTATTGGTTGCTGCCCGGCGTGACCGGGTAGAAGCCCAGTGCAGTGAACACGTACCAGGCCGACATCTGCCCGAGGTCATCATTGCCGGCGAGGCCGTCGGGGCGCGCGGCGTACTGCGTGTCCATGATCTGCTTCAGCCGCGCCTGGGTGCGCCACGGCTGCCCGGCATGCGCATACAGATAGGCGACGTGATGGCTGGGCTCGTTGCCATGCGCGTACCAGCCGATCAGGCCGGTGATGTCTTCCATGTGCGCGAAGATCGATGGATCCACTTTGGCCTCGAACACCGCGTCCAACCGTGCCATCAGTTTCTCGTTGCCACCATGTGCTGCGGCGAGGCCGGCAACATCCTGCGGCACGTACCAGGAGTACTGCCACGCATTGCCTTCGGTGTAGTCACTGCCGTAGCCGCTGGCGCTGGGATCGAACGGCTCGCGGAAACTGCCATCGCGCTTGCGTGCGCGCATGAAGCCGGTGGCCGGGTCGAATGCATGCTTCCAGTTGCCGGCACGCTTGTTGAACTCTGCAGCGACGTCGCTCTTGCCCATCGACCGCGCCATCTGCGCGATGGTCCAGTCGTCGTAGGCATATTCGAGCGTCTTGCTGGCTGCTTCGCCTTCCTCGTCGATGGGCACGTAGCCCAACTCGCGGTACTGGGCGATGCCGTCGTAAGGGCCGTAGTTGGCGCTGGCCACCATCGCCTGCAGGGCTTCGTCAGCGTCATAGCCGCGAATGCCCTTCATGTAGGCGTCGGCGATGACCGGTACCGCGTGGTAGCCGATCATGCACCACGTTTCCAGGCCGTGGAATGACCACACAGGCAGCACGCCGTGCGCGCTTTCGCGGCGTGAGGCGAGCAGTGAATTGACGAAATCGTTGGTGCGTTGCGGTGGCTGCACCAGCGTCGCCAAGGGATGCAAGGCGCGGTAGGTGTCCCACAGTGAGAAGGTGGAATAGTTGGTCCAGCCCTTGGCCTGATGCACGGCGTTGTCCGGGCCGCGATAGCGCCCGTCGCTGTCCATGAACAAGGTCGGCCCCAGCAGCGTGTGATAAAGCGCGGTGTAGAAACGCGTGCGTTGCGCCTCACTACCCTGTGCATCCACCGCGCTCAGCGCCTCGCTCCATTGCTGCTTGGCGGCGGCGCGCATGCCATCAAAATCCCAGCCCGGTGCTTCCGCATCCAGATTGGCGATCGCGCCTTCTTCGCTCACCGGCGAAATGGCGACCTTCACCAGCAGCGGCGTGCCTGCGGCCGGTGCCACATCGAATGCGGCAACGAGCTGGCGGCCTTCGATCTGCGCGCGTTGCTCCGGGTTCTTCTCGCCCGGCGGCGGGAAGCCCTTGTAGGGGACGTCCTGCTCGGTGTCGTGCAACTGATGGCCGCTGAGCGGCTGCGAAAAACGCAGGGCGAAATACAGCTGGCGCCCCGGCGCCCAGCCGCGCGTCTCGCGGAAGCCGGTGATCGTGCCGTCCGGGCGCACGCGGATGCGCGACCAGAGGATCTTGCCCGGGTAGTCGTACATGCTGGTACGCAGGTCCAGCACGACATGCGCCGGCTTGCCGGCAGGGAAGGTATAGCGGTGCATGCCGACCCGTGCACTCGCGGTGAGTTCGGCGCGGACGTTGGAGTCATCCAGCGTCACCGCGTAGTAGCCGGGCTGCGCGCTTTCGGTGGCATGACGGAAGCGCGAGGTGTAACCGCTCAAGGGCTGATCCGGATTGCCGCGCTCCAGTTTCAGTTCGCCGGTGGTGGGCATCAGCAGCAGGTCGCCAAGGTCCGAATGACCGGTGCCGGAAAAGTGCGTGTGCGAGAAACCAACGATGGTGCTGTCGTCATGGCGGTAACCCGCCGCCCAGCCATAGCCATCCTTGCGTGACTGGATGCGCGTATCGGGCGACAGCTGGACCATGCCGTACGGCACGGTGGCGCCGGGATAGGTGTGGCCTTCGCCACCGGTGCCGATGAACGGGTCGACGGCGGAGTAGGCCGCCTCATTGGCCGCGGCTGATGCGGCCAATGCCGAAGAAGGTGCTGCGGTGGAAGTTCCTACAGCTGCTGCGAGTACCAGCAGGGTCGCGCCAAGCTTCTTCATCCCGCACCTTTTGGATCGGTCTAATACGGGGAAATTAGCATGTACCTTCGCGCTCAGGCAGTGTCCTGCCTCGCTATGCTGTTACTGGCTTATGTCAGCAGGCCTTGTTTCGTTGGATCCCGTGCCAGCCGGGATGAGCTTGGCATCAAGGTATTGGAATATCGTTCTTGCTGAGTTGATTACCAGGACGGCCTCCTCGCGCCCTAGCAATTCCTCGTTGGCGTGAGCCAAGCTCCCGCGGTTGCGGGCCGGATTGAGCGAATCAATGACTGTGCTCAATGCTTGCAGTATTCGGGTCATCGTGGCCTCGTGTGGTCCTTTGGAAAGATTGGGGTGGTTCTGGCGGAGCAGTTTGAAGAGTTGGGTGACGCCACAATCATCAGGAAGGGGTAGCCCCCGCTCATCGCAGGCTGCTTTCAGATAGGCATGAAGGGCTGTATGGATGCGGTCAACAGCACTGGTTGGTCCTTGGGTACCCAATAGAGTCGAAGCATCCTTTAGGAGTTGCTGTAGCAGCTCACTGGTAATTCGGGTGCTGGGATGGGCAACCAAGGTGCCACTGACGCATCGGTCTGCGAGTCCCATCAGCTCTTGAAAGATTCTGGGGGTGCGTTGAACAGCTGACCCTACTGGGTATTTTTTACTCACACCCCGAAGGACGGCTGCTTGGCCCATGGGCGGTAAAGACGCCAATACCTTGATGAAGCGCTCTCGAGTTGTCCCCGGAAACGCCTCTGGATCGATTTCCAGGTCGCAGAAGGCCGGGTAGAACTCTTTATGACTTCTATAAGTAAAGTCGCCTAAAAATCCCTCTGAGACACCGATGTATGCGTTGACCACCCAGTGGATGTCGCTGCTCTTGAGACCGCTCATGTGCTTCTCCCCTATAGCTCAATCTGTGGAAGGCCTATCCGGATGCGTGCAATATAGACGGGTGCCAAGGGGGCGACATCCTAGGAAGGACTGGCAGCACGCCAAGAACTGTCCCCATTTAGCCAAGGGAAGTGGACGATGGATCAGGCTGATTGCGGATCGACGGCGGTGGCTTTGGAGGCTGCGGCGCTGCATGGTGCGGGGAGTTTGGCAGACCGGATCAATCGGGCTCGGCTCGAATTGCTCGATCTTTCGACTCGCAATCGGCTGCTGAACACTCCACGCAGCGGACGTGCTCGCACTGTGGAAGTGGTCCACGAATTGACAACGGCGATTTACCAGACCTTGGTCTTAGAAGGTAGGCGCTTCACTTTCGAGCCGGGTCGAGTTGATCCTTCTGAAGCAGGAGGAATACCGCACGTCGATGACGAGGCACTCCTTTCTGGGCCGGTGGAAGATCAGGCGCTTATTGAACAGCCCGACTTCGAGCTGGATGAGCAAGGCAGGGTGGCAAAGCACTGGGATCAGCATCTCTCGACTCGGATGACGTCGGCGGGGCTGCAGAAGCGGCTCGTTGACCTTCACATCGATGCCCGGACACTGCAAGAGGATCAGGGCGTCAACGTCCTCTACTTGGCTGTTGGTTATTTGAAGTGGCGTGCAACCTCGACTCCGCAGGTCGATCGCTATGCTCCCTTGATCCTCATCCCTGTGTTGCTTGAGCGAAGCAACGCGGGGGACAAGTTCCACCTCAAATGGACCGGTGAGGACATTGAAGCCAACCTATCCCTTCAGCTTTTCTTGCGCCGCGAACACGAGCTCAAACTACCTGACATAGTTGAATTCGAAGCGTTGGATGTAGATGGCTACTTGGGTTCCGTTGCCGAAATGGTGGAGGGCAAGGATGGGTGGGGGGTGTTGCCCAACGATGCCGTCCTTGGGCTCTTCTCTTTCGCGAAATTCATGATGTATCGCGACCTGGACCCGAACCTCTGGAAGGGCCTTGGCGGAATGGAGAACATTCCCACCTTGCGGGGTGTGGTATCGGATGGTTTTCCGGGAGCATCGCTATCCGACGAGGATGCGAACATCGATGAGATCATTTCACCGAGGGAAATGATCCACGTTGTCGACTGTGACAGCTCGCAGTCACTAGTTGTCCACGACGTGCGTCAAGGCAATAGCATTGTTGTCCAGGGGCCGCCCGGGACTGGTAAGTCACAGACCATCGCCAACATCATCTCCGCAGCAGTGGCTGACGGGAAAAAGGTGCTCTTTGTCGCAGAGAAAATGGCGGCGCTAGAGGTGGTCAAGCGTCGATTGGACTTTGTGGGTGTTGGCGTTGCTTGCTTGGAACTACATAGCAACAAAGCGAACAAACGTGCTGTTCTTGAAGAGCTTAAATCGACATGGCAGCTGGGTAACCCAAGCGATGGCGAAATCGGCCCTTTGATTGACCAGCTCCGGGATCGACGGGATGCGTTGAACGGGCATGCCGCTCGCCTTCACGAGCCGCTAAGTCCAGCTGGCTTGACGCCCTATCAAGTCTTAGGCCAGTTGGTTCGTCTGCGCAGACAGGGCTTCAGCACTCAGCGGGTGGCCCTTGAGGGGGCGAAGGTCTGGACGCACCATGACAAGGGGATCCGGGATGCTCTTGTCCACGATCTGGTTGCACGTGTTGAGGTGATGGGAATCCCAGATCAACACGCTTGGAGCGGCGTTGGTATCGACGGGCTCCTACCCAACGATCGTGACCGTCTGGTAGGTGAGGTTGAGAGTATTAGAACCGTGCTGGTCGCGTGGATCAGCGCGGCCGGAGAACACCACCGAGCGTTGGATCTACAAGGCCCTCAAAAATTCGCTGATCTTGCCTTCACTGAACAAAGGTCACGAGCGCTTGTGGATGCACCTGAAATCGGCCGCGAAGGTCTCTTGGCCCAAGAGTGGAAGCGACCGTCCGATTTGCAAGGCTTAGTGTCGGCTCTTGAAGCTGCTCAGGAGGCGGTCGCGCAAGCGGCGGAGGTTGCTGACTCGGAGGCCTTGGGACTTGATTGGTCTACCACGGTCGAAGCGTTTCGAACGCTGCTGTCGAGCTTCACAGTGGGAGGGGAGGTTTACACGCTTGCCCAAGCATTCGAGGCACTGAAGCGTTCAAAGCAGGACCTTCATAGATTGGCTCATGCTCTATCCGAGACGGCGCCGCTGACGTTGGATTTGGCGTTTAAGCTGATCGCCATCGCAGAGCGGGCTACTTCAATTCCCGAGATGGAGCGGGATGCTTTGGTTGCCCATGTATGGGATAGGGGCGTAGACGCCATCCAAGAGATAGTGGACGCGGTAGATAAGTATCAAGGCGCGCGGACCCATCTCGCCCAAACATTCCGTGAAGCGGTTTGGGATAAAAACCTAGAGGATGCCCGTCTGCATATCGCCACGCGCGGAGGAAGCTGGCTCCGTGTGCTAAGCGGTGATTGGCGGCGTTCAAATCGCGAAGTCAGAGCCCAATTGGTGACGCCGAAACTTCCCGCGGAAGAGATGTTGGATGCACTCGATACATTGCTGGATGCTCAGCTAGCAAAGAAGAAGATTGCTGAGTGGGATTCTCAGGCACTGGAAGCTTTTGGGACGAATTGGCAGGGCGAGCGCTCGAACGTTCCCTTTCTCAGAGGGGTAGTCGCTTGGATGCGCAATCTGCGGCCTCTGGGGGCCGGAGTGCGTGAGCGCTTGGCCGACATTGGCGATCGTCCGATGGTTGCTGAACTTGCAAAGCGACTGAAACCGATTTTGACCAGCTTGCAGCAGGATTTGATACCTGTTCACGGTGCCATGTCTTCCCAAGGGCTCCAGCCTTGGGGAGAGGAGATGATCCTAGGAAGGGTGCAGCTTCAGGTGCTGGAAGAGAAACTTGCGCCATGGAAAGCTGCGTTTGACCGCAGCCACCCGCTGAAGAATGCCGCGCAGCTGACGGTGAAAGCGGCATTAGAGGCAATACAACATGTAGAAGTGGCTCAACGTTTGTTGGCCACTCTCGAACAGACTCCTGGGGCGCATGCGTTCGGGCTTTGCTGGAAGGGCGCGGTCACGGAGATTGGATCGCTCCGTGCCGTGCTTACATGGATGGAGAGCCACGGGGATCTGCGGGAGCTGGCAGCGCGGATTGATGATCCGGAGGTTTTGCTGATCCGCAGCCAGAAACTTATTGCTGAAGCGGTTGAGGTTTCCAAACGAATCCAGTCGTTGTTTGACTTCCTCCAGTTCCGTGGGACCGAGGCGATCGCAGATCAGGCAGGGGAAGTCCAGGTTGGGGCGCTGGCTGACCATCTCACAAACTGGAGGGAAAATTCGGAAGGCCTGCCGCAATGGGTAGCTTATGTGGCAGTTGCCAAGGAAGCTCGTAGGAGAGGGCTGGCAGCCTTCGTCGATTTGATCGCTATCGGGGAGCTAAAGCCAGCCTCAGCCAAGAATACGTTTGAGCTCGCCTATCACGAGACCATTCTGGAAGAGATGGTCAAGCGGCAACCGGCACTTGCTGCTTTTGACGGTCAACAGCAATCCCAGCTGGTAGAGAACTTCGTTCAGCTGGATAGAGATCGTTTGAAGCTGGCTCGATTGGAGGCGATCAAGTTCCATCATGGGCAAATCCCGCGGCGCGGAGGAGCGACCGGTCCTACAGCGGTTTTGATGGGCGAGATGGAGAAAAAACGAGCTCACTTGCCCATTAGGCAGCTCATGCAGCGGTGTGGGCCTGCTATTCAGGCGCTCAAGCCAGTATTCATGATGAGCCCACTGTCCGTGGCTCAGTTCCTGCCTCCAGATGCCCTGAGCTTTGATATGTTGGTGGTGGACGAAGCCAGTCAGGTACAGCCGGTAGATGCGCTCGGTGCGATAGCACGTGCCAAGCAACTCGTAGTAGTTGGTGATGAGCGGCAGCTTCCACCCACTCGTTTCTTCGCAAAGATGCTCGGTGATGCGGGCGATAACGAGGAGGACGGCGCACAGGCAGCGGATGTGGAGAGCATCCTTGGGCTTTGTCGCGCTAGAGGCTTGCCTGAGCGGATGCTACGGTGGCATTACCGCAGCAGGCATCAGTCACTGATCGCTGTTTCCAACAGTCAGTTCTATGAGAATAAACTGTTCATCGTTCCCAGCCCATATACCAGTGATGCTGGGGTGGGGTTGCGCTTCAAGCACTTGCCAAGTGCGATTTACGACAGGGGTAATACGCGAACCAACCCGTTGGAAGCGAAGGCAGTGGCCCAAGCTGTGATTGATCATGCGCGCGCTACTCCTAACCTCTCGTTGGGTATCGCCACGTTTTCGACCCAGCAACGGCGCGCCATCTGGGATGAGGTCGAGCTACTTCGTCGGCAGCACCCCGAGACCGAAGGGTTCTTCGGAGCGCATCCTTCCGAGCCGTTCTTTGTCAAAAGCTTGGAGAACATCCAAGGTGATGAGCGAGACGTCATTTACATCTCCATTGGCTATGGTCGGGATGCGCAGAACAACGTGACCATGAACTTTGGCCCGGTTGGTAGGGACGGAGGTGAGCGTCGGCTTAACGTGCTCATCAGTAGGGCAAAGTCTCGCTGCGAGGTGTTCTCTTCCATCACCGATGAGGATATCGACTTGGAGCGTGCGAGGGGAAAGGGCACAGCGGCACTCAAGCTCTTCATGCGTTATGCGCGCACGGGGCAACTCAATGCGATAGCTGGTCAAGAATCCAGCCGCCAAAGTGTTTTTGAGGAAGAGGTCGCCGCAGCGCTGCGCGAACACGGCTATGACCTGCATACCCACGTTGGTATCGCCGGTTTCTTCGTCGATATCGCTGTGGCGGATCCGGAACACCCTGGGCGTTACGTTCTCGGCATTGAGTGCGACGGAGAAAGTTACCGAGCTGCTAAGAGTGCGCGAGACCGCGACCGGTTGCGTGAAAGCGCACTTCGGGACAAGGGCTGGAACGTCTATCGGCTTTGGAGTGCGGATTGGTTCCAACGTCCCGAGGCAGAGCTTGCAAAACTCGTGGCAGCCATTGAAGCTGCCAAAGCCGAGCCGGATCCGTTCGCTGGCACAGAGACCATCAAAGGGAGAGCTGTACCGGTCGAGTTTACCGCGGTGGAGCGTGGTGACTTCGTGGAAGTGGGGCTGGTTCGTTCCGAGCCGCTCGGGAGTGCTATCGCTTATACGGAAGCGAACTTCCCTGTTCCCTCCCAGCAGTTCGAATTGCATGCATTGCCAACGGACAAGCTGGCCGCCATCGTCCAGCAAGTAGTTGAGGCGGAGGGGCCGATTCATCGCGGGGAAGTTGTTACGCGTGTCAGGACGCTTTGGGGCCTCCAGCGATCCGGCGGGCGCATCCAAGCCGCCGTCGAGGCAGCCATTGCTCGTGCTGTGGCAGTGGGTGGAATTGAAGCTGGTGGGGGCGAATTCGTATCGATCCCGGGCCAAGTTCCGGTTATCAGAGATAGGAGTGAAGTCCTATCCGCCACGCTTCGGCGGCCGGATTACTTGCCTCCTAGTGAGCTTGATGCAGGCCTCATGGCCATCGTCGAAGAGAATCTCGGAGCTTCTGTCGACGAGTTGGTCGGATATTTGGCTCGTCAGTTGGGTTATCGGAGTACCAGTGCGCAGCTTCGTGGTGCAATCGTGGATCGGTGTGACGCATTGGTGCTGCAGGGGCGGCTATTGGTCAAAGAAGGGGTTTTGATGGGGGGGGGCTGACGGCGGTCTCTTATACACATCGCACGTGGCGGTGGATA
>NZ_LDJI01000014.1 GCF_001431415.1 Stenotrophomonas humi
CGGCGACACTGGTCCAATGGCGGCCTGTCCCCGATAGAGTTTGAACGGCAGTACGCACTAAACGGCTGAAGAGTGTCTACAAAAGCCTGGGCGATTCAGTTGGAGCGCAGCTTATGTATCAAATTTAGTTGGAGGAATGGTCAGTGGAAAGTGTTACTTTTGGACTCAATTTTCACGCAAATAATTGATTTATAAGGACATAGGAAGAAGCACTTTTAGTTGGGTCGGCTATGACCAAAGGCAATCAGGAAAGACAGGAAGTCGGTCAGCTCTTGGGCTGGCGTTGTAGTCCCATGGGGATTGTATGGAACGGGAACGCCGAGAGCCCACGTCCTCGGCGAAGCAGATCTGTGCGCACAGGACAACGATGCATGGGCGGTAGACGCTTCGAATGTATCGAATGCGGTTGGCGGGACGTCCCCAATCCGCCTGTTAATTTAGTGACGAATCACTAAATCATGACGTGTCGGCCCGTTGCTTGGCAGCACAGCTCGCCGCTGCCCGCACTCGGCCCAAATCAGTCCTGCATTGGCGCCAATACCCTGATATCGGGGACAATTGCCGGCGACCTGGCATACCCGGTCCGCTACAGCATGGACCCGCATTGAGCGGTCATCGCTCTGCTGTCCATCCACGGCTCGCCGCCGCTCTTTCCGGATCTGAATTGAACACCATCGCCGCACCCCTTTCCGCCGCCCTGCCCTTGACCGACCGCCTGCGCGAAGCACTGGACTTGCTGGAAGCAATCGAAGCCGATCGCAGCATGCTCGATACGCTGCCCGAAGCCGACCGCGTGCGCCTGCACCAGGTGGTGGCCAAGGTCTACCACCCTGAGCCGAAAGCGCGCCGGCAGATGCTCAAGCAGCAGGCACGTGAGCGCCACCAGGAGAAGGTGCGCAAGGCCGAGGCGCTGCTTGAACAAACCGGCATCCGTGCGTTGCGACGCAAGCCCGTGTTCAGTACGCCGAACTATTTCCCACCGCACGCGGCGGGTTTGCATGACGCACACAACGGCGAAGGTGCCGCCGCGCTGGCAGAGCCGGTGCACTCGCCAGAGCTGCGTCACTGCTATGTGTGCAAGCAGAAGTTCACCCAGCTGCACCATTTCTACGACCAGATGTGCCCGGTCTGCGCTGATCTGAACTACATCAAGCGCACCGAAACCGCAGATCTGCGCGGACGAGTAGCGTTGCTTACCGGCGGCCGGGTCAAAATCGGTTACCAGGCCGGTCTGAAGCTGCTGCGCGCCGGTGCCGAGTTGATCGTGACCACGCGTTTTCCGCGTGACTCGGCCGCGCGTTATGCCGAAGAACGCGACTTTGCGGTCTGGGGCCACCGCCTGCAGGTGTATGGGCTGGATCTGCGCCATACGCCCAGCGTGGAGGCATTCTGCAGCGAGTTGTTGGCCACGCGCACGCGGTTGGATTTCATCATCAACAACGCGTGCCAGACCGTGCGCCGCCCGCCGCAGTTCTATGCGCACATGATGGCCGGTGAAACGGCAGCAGTGCATGCGTTGCCGGAGACGATCCGCAAATTGATCGGCAACTATGAAGGCCTGCGCAGTGCTGATCTGCTGCCCGTGGCATCGACCGCTGCGTTGTCGGCACCTCAAGGCTCCAGTGCAGATGGCCTGACCCGCGCCGCCGAACTGTCGCAGGTGCCGCTGCTGGCAGATGAACTGTTGGGTCAGCATCATCTGTTCCCGGAAGGTCGCCTGGATCAGGATCTGCAGCAGGTGGATCTGCGCGACAGCAATTCCTGGCGTCTGCGCATGGCTGAAGTGCCTTCGGTAGAGCTGTTGGAAACGCAGTTGGTCAATGCCATCGCACCCTTCATCATCAATGCGCGGTTGAAGCCGCTGATGCTTGCCACCCCCGAACGCGACAAGCACATCGTCAACGTGTCGGCGATGGAGGGTCAGTTCTATCGCAACTTCAAGACCACCCGGCACCCGCACACCAACATGGCCAAGGCCGCGTTGAACATGATGACCCGTACCTCGGCCGCCGATTACCAGAACGACGGCATCCATATGAACAGTGTCGATACTGGCTGGGTGACCGACGAAGACCCCGCAGGCCTCGCCGCACGCAAGGTGCAGGAAGAACGCTTCCACCCGCCGCTGGACATCATTGATGGTGCCGCACGCATCGTCGACCCGATCATCCACGGCTTCAACAGCGGCGAGCATGTCTGGGGCCAGTTCCTGAAGGACTATGCGCCCACCGATTGGTGAAGCAGCAGACGCCTTTGACGCCGACAGCACAGTTCCGCCTGATCGGGACTGTGCTGCCAAGGCATCAACCGCCCAGTCAAATTTAGTGACGAATCACTAAATATTTTGCATACACCCCGGCAAGGCTGATCGTGTCCTGCAGTTGGCAGTTGCATGAGCACGCGCAGCCACCTGCGTTTCCGGAAGTCCTACCGCTGGCATCAACCCCTCCCCCGCCCCGCCCTTGAATATCGGATAGGCGAATGGTCTTCGCAGGAGCAGAAAGCCTACTCACAGGGCGTCTCTCCTGCTTGCTGGGAAGACGCGCCATGCCGGGAAAAGCGGTCTGCGCTCCTGCTTCGCAAGCCACTCAGAAAAATAGATTCAACCCCACCATCAGGTTCAACGCATCGTCCATGCGTGGACTGAATGTGGGATTGGAAACACGACTCAAACCGGTACTCAGATACATGCCGGCTTGCAGGCGCGTCATGTAGGACACGGTCATGGCCGAGGTGCTGCTCTCGCTCGGCAGTCCGCGTGTTGCATACAGTTCCGCGGCGTCACTGCTGAATCTGGTATGGCTGTAAGTCATCGACAGCATGTCTACCGGGCGATTGCGAAACGTGCCGATCCTGTAGGCGCGTGCTTCGTAATAGCGGGAGTAGAGATTCCTGTCCGGCGGTGCGTAATGCACGCTTGCGCCCGCGTACCAGCCCTGGAACGGCAGCGTGCGGTTGGGCGGCAAAGTCAGCTGTACATCGCCTGCGGCGTACAAGGCATGATTGGCGTCACTGCGCGCAGGCGCATCAAAGCGTTTGTAGTCCGAGTAGTTCTGGATGAACCCCACGCGAAACCACACAGATTGTCGGTTGGACGTGGCATCACGCTTGATGCCCGCCTCATTGATGAGCAGCAGATTGCTGCGCGGTGTACGGAAACGGAATCCACCCGAATGCGCGTCCACCTCGACCTGTGCGCCGTCCGGGCTGGTACTGCGCTGCAGTCCCAGTTTGTTGTAGAAGCCGTTTTTGCCGTTGTATTGCAGGTTGAGCCCCGGTGCGCCCATCGGCAGACGCGCCAGCCCCAGTTGGAACGGAATCACCGCGTTTGGCCCCTGCGCCCCGCCAGCCAACGAGCCGCCGGTATAGACACCGATGTACTCCAGCGCGTTGCTCAGATAGCCCAGCTTGAGTTCCCATCGGCGGTTGTTGAAGGTGCGGTAATAGGCCAGCCGACTGAGCGCGGCTTTGGTCCGCGGTCCCAGCGGCTCCCAGCTGGCCGCCATCGAAGTGACGCCGAGGATCAACTGACTCTGGTCATTTCCGTGTTGGCCAAGGTCATACGTGACGAGCAACTGCTGCATGCTGGTGCCGGTCAAATCCTGCCCGTTGTAGCGCTGCGGCGACGCCGGCACCGGCGAGGAAAGATCGTAGGCGGCGTTGTTGAGGCTGATCAGCATCACGCCGATGCCATGCTCGGCAAGCGCCGAGCGCAAGCCTCCGGCATCGTGCAGCAGCGTGTCTTTGGTGGAAGGTACTTTGACCAAGGTGCCCTGTTCGCGCAGCCGATCAAACGTGGCGTAGACGTTCGGCACGCTGCTTGCTGTGGACGGTGTGGACTGTGCTGTTGTAACACTATCCGGCGCGCTTTCATTGCTGAGATCATTGTTGGCAGCGCAGGCAAAGCCAACCGGCAACGATGCGCAGGTGGCAAACAGGCACTGCAGGCATTGCCTGATGCCAGGGTTTGGCCAGTAGATGTTCGACGTACTCATCTTCAGTCTCTCCAACGGAAGATATTTCAAGGGCCGGACAAGCGAGACCCGCATCCTCGACTGCCGCCTTTCAGGCAGATGGCAAAGCCTGCAGGCGAGGTATCGCGCACAGTGAGGAGCCCAATCAGGCTTCCGGAATTACATTCCTTGCGGACCGACGCGCTTCATTGCGGCCGCAGGATCCATCGCCGAAGCAGGGCGTCAATTCACCAACGAGGACTGGCGCGCCTGTCTTGCTGACTGCTGCTTCTGCCGTGCTGCTTGGATCAAATTGACCGCATCCGGGCCCCACATCATCCGCATGAAATAGCGTTCCACCGGCGGCTGCTGTGCCAACCAGATCATCGGCAGCAATACGTAACGTGCTGCAAGAATCGCCCGCTCCTGCCATGGGCCAATACCCATTGAGCGGCGGGTTTTGCCCGACACCGCAGCCAACACCGGCAGACGGAATACCCTGCGTTGCAGAAACAGCTGGATCTTCACCCGGTACTGCGAACGATGGTGATTCTTGCGGATGGAATCCGCCACTACCTGCGGAAAGCTCTCACCGGTCTCAGGGATGATATGGATGGAGTGCGGCATGCCGAACAGCCGCGCGTCGCGTTCGTACAACGCCTGCAACTCGGCCATGTTGCGGGGCAATGTTTCCTCGCGGGCCGGAAACAACTTGCAGTACTCGGCCACCTCACCCACGAAGCGGTCACGCTTGTCAGGCGGCAGCCGATGCGGCAGCCGGCCATTGCGAAATGCCAGGCCTTCGTACAACCACAGCATCGAGTGCAGCTCGGTCAACGCAGCCCACATCGACTCCCGCGGTGAGTTGGCCTCATATCCCCCCAATGCAGGCTCGCCCCCGTCGATGAGGTCGGCTTTCACCTTGTCGTGAATCCGCGCCAGATGCAGGGCCACGCGCTTGGCGGTTTCGGTATCGCCCAACCACATCGGTGCGTGGATGCCGGAGTTGCGTTGGTGGCGGTCGAACACATCGAAAAGGGTCAGCTGCCCCGCCCTGCCCTTGCGGGACATCGGGTCCCAGTCACGCAGGCCAGCGTAGATGGGCTTGTAGGTGAACTGCAGTACCGCCTGCGCGGCAGTCTGGAACACGATGGTGGCTGGGTGCAGCAGCACATCCCAGGCCACCGAGCCCGGTCCGAACACCCCGTCATCCACTGCGTCATCGGCGGCTGCCGGGGTGGGCTCGCCATGGCGTCGCCACCGGCTTTCAGTGCCCAGCAACCGCTCCCGGGTCACTACCTTGTTGGGCTGGGTCGTAACGCCGCTTGCCTTGGTGCTCATCGGCTCGTCCTCTGGAAGTTATATTCCCGCGCGGGAATAATGTTTTGGCGGACGCTATTCCAGAAGGTCGAGGACGTCAAGTGCGGCCGCAGCATCTCCCCGCATGCCGTGATCAACGGGGCTGGGCCGGCCACTGACTTCTGCCAGGCGGCACCCACGCGATACAGTGGGCGCGGCCCTGCGCCGCAATCACATCACCTCCCGCTGCCTTCTCAGTGATTCATGCCCAGAATCCGCAAGCCGACCACCACCACTGCGCAACGCAAGCCGGGCAAACGTGCGGGTCTTGACCTGCAGCAGATCGTCGATGCGGCACGCCTGATCGAGGTCGATGCGTTGTCCATGCAGTCGCTGGCCGACAGCCTCAGCGTGGATCGCAAGGCGCTCAACTATCACGTCAAGGACAAGCCGACACTGTTGGGCCTGATGGCGATGGATGCGTTCTCCGCACGTTTTTCCGGTACCGACATCGCTGCGGCGGACAGCTGGGAAGACGCCTGCAGGATCTACGGCATGGGCTTTTTCGAGGGCGTGCGCAGCGTGGGCGGACTGGCCGAATACCTGTGGTTCGGTGGCTCCGTCGCGGCCTGGGCATTGGAACCCAGCGAAGCATTGTTCCAACGGCTGAAAGACGCGGGCTTTGCGGACGAAGCAGCCGTGCGACTGGTGGCGATGTTGATCTCCATGTCACTGAGCCATGCGCGCGATGCCGCACAGGCGGTGGCCGAAGGCGACCGCCCTCGTACCCGCGCGCTCAAGGCCGCATTACGCGATGCACAACCTGTCGCGTATACGAATCTGAGCAGGATCGCCGAACTGGGCGTGGATACCTACGGCACTACGCAGATGGAAGTGGTGTTGGACATGCTTATCGCCGGCGCCCGCACACGCCTCGAAAAGACGTAGCTCCTGCGCGTTCGCGCTGCCCCTCAGGGCAGCTGCACGCCGATTTCCAGCGCCTGCCGCAATGCGGCGACACGCTCGGCATCTGTCTGTGTCCAATCATTCTGCAGGCCGATCAGCGCCGGGTTCTGGAAACGCATCGACGAACTGCGCACTGCCTTGGCGGAAGCGTGCAGCTGCCGACATCCACTGTGCTTGGCGACCCGCGCGATGTTCTGTGCGTTCAAACCGGCCCCGGCCATGATTTGAATCCGAGCGCCGGCCTGCCTCACCAACTGGGCCAGCATCGCACTGCCCTCCGACGCACTGGCCGCGCCACCCGAACTGAGGATGCGCTGGCAGCCCAGGCTCACCACATCCTCCAGCGCAGCGGGCAGATCCCGTGCCGCATCGAATGCCCGGTGGAAAGTAATGCCCAACGGGCCCGCGGCAGCGACCAATTCTCGGCACAGCGGCAGGTCGATATCGCCAGCCGAATTCAACGCACCAATCACCACGCCATCGCAGCCGAGCCGGCGGCAGGTCTCGATGTCGCGCAGCATGATGTCGCGCTCAAGCGTGTCGTAAACGAAATCGCCGGGGCGTGGGCGGATCAACACGAACAGCGGAATGCTCAAACGGTCACGCGCCACAGCCAATGTGCCGTAAGACGGCGTTGTGCCTCCCTGCTCCAGGTTCTCGAACAACTCCACGCGGTCCGCCCCGCCCTGCTGCGCCGCCAACGCGGACGCTGCGGAATTGCAGGCGATTTCCAGCAGGTAGGTCATCATCACGTCTGCGTGCTCGAATACACCGAAGACGAATCAAGTAGCGCGTCCTGTCGCTTTGCATCGCACACGGCGTAGACGAAACCGCGATGCAGGGCGTATGCACCAACCTCGCCATGGCGGTTCAACGCCAGGAAACACACCTGCAGGGTGCGGCTGGCTTCCGGGCGCTTGCGCACGACGCGGCCAATGGCCTCGCGGCATGCGTCAGCCGGGGACAAGCCTTGTCGCATCAGTTCGACGACCAGGAATGATGCCGCGTTGCGGATCATCTCCTCGCCCACGCCCGATGCGGTGGCCGCGCCGACTTCGTTGTCCACATACAGGCCCGCACCGATGATCGGGCTGTCACCGACGCGACCGTGCAGTTTCCAGGCCATGCCGCTGGTGGTGCAGGCGCCGGCCATCTGGCCATTGGCATCGATGGCGAGCATGCCCAGTGTGTCGTGATTGTCCTTGTCACCGGGGCGGCCCCGGCGCTCGGCGTTGATCTGCGGTGCGTAGTGCTCGGTCTTCAACCATTCGCGCCATGCCTTCTCGGCCTCCGGCGTCAGCAACTGCTGGCGCTCGAAACCCTGTTGCACGGCGAACTGCTGGGCGCCCTCGCCTACCAGCATCACGTGGGGTGTCTGTTCCATTACCCGGCGCGCAACCGATACCGGATGCAGGATGTCACTCAATGCCGCCACCGAGCCACAGCGGCCGTCGCCGGCCATGATGCTGGCGTCGAGTGACAGCACCCCATCACGGTCCGGGTTGCCGCAGCGGCCGACGGTGTGATTGCACAGCTCGCTTTCCGCCCAACGCGCACCAGCTTCCACTGCGTCCAACGCATTGCCACCGGCAGCCAGCACTTTCCATGCGGCTTGATTTGCACCCACGCCGAAATCCCAGGTGGAGACCACGCGCGCACCGGATGCACTCGTTGGCGAGGCCAGCAAGCCCGGCGCGGCGCCGGCGGCGCCCAGCAACATCGAGGTCTGCAGGAACTGTCTGCGAGTACTCATGGGTCACGCTCCTGTTGCGTTGTTGGACAGGCCAGCACCCAGCCGATCTGCATGCCAGGCCAGCGCACCGAGCACGCCCAGCTCGCCGTGATCCACACGCCATACCGGCACCTGTCGCAGGGCCGGCGACAATGCGCCCTTGCTCCAGAACCGGCGCTGGAACGTGCCGTCATGCAGTTCGGCGGCCAGATGGCCGGCAACGCCACCGGTGAGGTATACCGCGCGGACGCCGAAGGTCAGTGCAAGGTCGCCGGCAAGGCTGCCCATCCAACCGCAGAACGCCTGGATGCTCTCCCGTGCAAGCAGGTCACCGCCACGGCTGGCAGCAACCAGCTCGGCCGGGTCACGCCAGCGCACGGCGGCGCCACGCAGTTCGCACAGGCAGGCATACAGCGCCATCAGGCCCGGGCCGGACAACACGCGTTCGTTGTCGATATGCTCGTACCGCTGCGACAGCAGCTGCACCACGTCGCGCTCCAGCGCGGTATTTGCAGCAAGTGCGGCGTGGCCGGCTTCGCTGGGCAGCACCGACGGGTTGTTGCCTGCGCCCAGGCGCAATGCGACACCCAGGCCAGTACCAGGCCCGAGCACCAGGGCCGGCCCGGTGCTCTCATCGTCATGACCGCAGATGCGGTGCAGCGTATTGCGATCCACATGCGGCATCGCCTGCGCGACCGCCACGAAATCGTTGATCAGTTCCAACCGCTCCAATCCGGCATCACGCTGGGTGGCGGCCAGTGACACCGGCCATGCCAGATTGGTATTCAGCAACGTGTCGCCATCCAACAGCCCGGCAATGGCCACCACCGCGTGCCGCACCGGTGGCAGCACGGTCTGCTGCTGCAGCGATTGCATGTAGTCGCGCAGAATCGCAGCCAGGCTGGGATGCTCGGCGCAGGCGTATTTGCGGAAATCACGTATCTCGATGGGCTTTCCGGGAACCAGCTCGGCCCAGCCCAGGCGGGCATAGGTACCGCCGACATCGGCACCAATCAGGGCGACAGGCGCAACGGCGCCAGCGGTTTCCACCACGTCAGACGTACTGCTCAAGGCCACAGGCCTGCCCTTCCTTTTGCTTGCAGCTGCGGCATGTTTTTGACGCTCCTGGTCGAGGGTGCGCGCATCATGCGGCATCGTCCCGGTGTTTGGAATGCTGCTTTCAGATCAATGGCCGCACCGCCCGCCAGGTCCACCAACCCAGCGCCGTCATCGACAGTGAACCGCCCAGGTGCAGCCCGATGGTGGTCAAGGCCCAGCCGAAGTGCTGCCGCTGCAGCATGTCCACGACTTCTGCGGAAAAGGTCGAAAACGTGGTCAGACCGCCCAGCAACCCGGTCACCACGAACAACCGCCACTCCGGCGCCAGATCCGGGCGTGATGCCAGCCACGCCAAGGCCAGCCCGATCGCATATCCGCCCAACAGGTTGGCCGCCAACGTGCCCAATGGCACCGAACCGGTCATCGGGTTCAACCACAGGCTCAGGCCAAATCGCAGCCATGCCCCGAGGGCCGCACCGACACCGATGGCCAGGAAGGAAAGCCACATGCCGTCATTCTCCCGATGTGCGTTGGGGGCAGCGCATCAGGCCCCAGGCTTGCGTTGGGCACGCGCCTGCTCGCGCGCGACGCGCAGGCGGTCGAGCTTGTCCTTGAGCTTGATCTCCAACCCGCGTTCCACCGGGTGGTAGTAGACCCGCTCACCCATCTCATCCGGGAACGCGGTCTGGTCCAGTGCGATGCCGCCTTCGACGTCGTGATCGTATTGATAGCCCTGGCTGTACCCCAGCGTTTTCATCAAACGGGTGGGTGCGTTGCGCAGGTGCATCGGTACCGGCTGCGTACCGAGCTCGGCCACATCCTTGCGGGCCGCCTTCAATGCCATGTAACTGGCGTTGGATTTGGCGGTGCTGGCCAGGTAGACCACCAGGTTGGACAGCGCGATATCGCCTTCGGGCGCACCGATGCGGTCATAGGCGTTCCACACGTTGATCGCCATTTCCAACGCACGCGGATCGGCCAGGCCGACGTCCTCCACCGCCATGATGGTCAACCGGCGCAGCAGGTAGGACGGATCGCAACCGCCATCCAGCATGCGCGCCAGCCAATAGATCGCGCCGTCGGGATTGGAGCTGCGCACGGATTTGTGCAGCGCCGAGATCTGGTCGTAGAACTGTTCACCGTTCTTGTCGAAACGACGGGTACGGTCAGCCAGCACCTGCAGCAGGGTTTCCGGGGTGATTTCCCCGCCCTCGCCCGTGGCCAGTTCCGCGGCGATTTCCAGCAGCGTCAGTGCTCGGCGCACGTCACCATCGGCGGCACGGGCGATTTCCAGCAGCGACTCCGCTGAAACGGTGATGTTCTGTCCGCCAACGCCGCGCTCGTCATCAGCCAGCGCACGTTGCAGCGCGTCGACGACATCTTCCGGTGATACCGACTCCAGCACATGCACGCGACAACGCGACAGCAACGCCGAGTTCAGTTCAAAGGAGGGATTTTCGGTGGTCGCGCCGACAAAGATGATCGTGCCGCGCTCGATATGAGGCAGGAAAGCATCCTGCTGGGCCTTGTTGAAACGGTGCACTTCGTCCACGAACAACACCGTACGTCGGCCATCGGCAAAACGCTGTGCGGCAGCGGCCAGTACCTGGCGCACTTCGGGCAGGCCGGAGAGTACGGCGGAAATGGCCTTGAACTCGGCGTCAGCATACTGCGCCAACAGCAACGCGAGCGTGGTCTTGCCGCAGCCCGGGGGCCCCCACAGGATCATCGAATGCACATGGCCGGATTCAACCGCACGCCGCAACGCGGTATTGGCGGCAAGCAGGCGCTTCTGGCCGACCATCTCGTCCAGCGTGCGAGGGCGCATGCGCTCGGCGAGCGGGCGCATGCTTTCCCTGTCGACACTCAGCAGGTCGGAAGGGGCGTCGTCTATGAAGATGTTTCGGGATCTGGCCACGCCGCCATTCTAACGCGGCCACTTCATTGCTCCGCGCGGTATCACCGGCGGAGATTGAATGAGTAATAGGACTCCGGCCCGTGCAGGATCGGATTCGCGCCGAAGGCACCGCTCCGGCGCAGGCTCAGGGAAACCGCTGGCAAAGACCGGTTCGTGGTCCGCCCCTGATCTGGCGTCAGAGCGCGGCCGGTGCGTGGAATGGAACGTCGAAGTCCGGTGGGGGCGAGCATGCTGCATGCCCTCCCCCATGCGGCAGAGAGAGGGCTTGGCCAGCACTTCTGCCCTGCGGCGCCTGGCTCAGCGTTCGCCGATGACGTCCACGTCCTTGCCCGGCACGAAGCGGAAGGTGCCTGCGGCGAAGCCGGGGTTCTTCTTCCAGCCGCTGAAATCAATGACGGTGCGCTGGCCCACGGCGTCCACCACTTCCATGCGGCTCAGGCCACCTGCGGCAAAACCCAGGGCAGCGAACTGGAAGCTGGCCTCGGTCTCGCGCTTGGGGGTGAGCGAAAGCCACTGCATGCCGTCGCGCGGCGCGGCCTCTTCGCTGAGATCGTACTGGCGCTCCAACAGGGCCGGATTGATCAGCGCGGTAAGCGGGCTGTTCTGCTCTTCGGCGCCCTGCTCGCGCACCGTGGCCTGCTCCAGGTCCGGCTCGTACACCCACACCTTGGCACCGTCAGCGACGATCAGCTGCGGGTGCGGGCGGGTGTATTCCCAGCGGAACAGGCGCGGCGCCGACAGTGCGACGCGGCCGCCGGAGGTTTCCTTCAACTTGCCGCGTGCGTCGAACACCTGCTGCGAGAACTGGCCGTCCAGGCCGCGCAGGCCGGTGGTGAAGGTCTTCAGGTCGTCACGGGCACCGGCATGGGCGTTTGCAGCAACGCCGGTACAGGCCAAGGCAACAGCAATAAACGAATGGCGCAGGAAAGCATTCATGGCGGGTCGTGATCTGGGATGGATGGAGTGAGGCAGAGTCTGCCTCTTTCAATCTGAATGGGCGGCAATTCAAAGGTGAATGCCCGCCCGGAGGTTTATTTCGGCGGAGGTGGTGCCAGTACCGATCGGTCGCCGTTGTGCTCCGGCGGGCTGACCACGCCGGCCGCCTCCATCGCCTCGATCAGGCGCGCGGCACGGTTGTAACCGATCTTCAAGCGCCGCTGCACACCGGAGATGGATGCGCGACGGGTCTCAGTGACGATGCGCAGCGCCTCGTCATACAACGGGTCGGATTCATCACCGCCACCGTTGCTGGCCTCCGGCAGGCCGGTGGCGCCAACCACGATGCCATCGCCCATGGTCTGCACTTCGTCCAGCACGCCCATGATGTAGTCGGCAGGGCCGCTGGCCTTGAGGTGCTCGACCACGCGGTGCACCTCCTCATCGGAGACGAACGCACCATGGACACGGTCCGGCAGCGCGGTGCCCGGTGGCAGGTACAGCATGTCGCCGTTGCCCAGCAGCGCTTCAGCGCCGGACTGGTCAAGGATGGTGCGCGAGTCGATCTTGGAACTCACCTGGAAGGCGATGCGGGTCGGAATGTTGGCCTTGATCAGGCCGGTGATGACGTCCACCGACGGGCGCTGCGTTGCCAGGATCAAATGGATGCCCGCCGCACGCGCCTTCTGCGCCAAACGCGCGATCAGCTCTTCGACCTTCTTGCCGACGATCATCATCATGTCGGCGAATTCGTCGATGAAGATGACGATGAACGGCAGCGGCTCCAGCGGACGCGGTGCTTCGCCCATTTCCGGGTTCGGCTTGAACAGCGGGTCCATCAGCGGCTGGCCGGCGTCGATGGCGTCCTTGATCTTCTTGTTGAAGCCGGCCAGGTTGCGCACGCCCACCGCACTCATCAGCTTGTAGCGGCGTTCCATTTCGGCCACGCACCAGCGAAGGCCGTTGGCGGCCTCCTTCATGTCGGTAACCACCGGCGCCAGCAGATGCGGGATGCCCTGGTAGACGCTCAGTTCGAGCATCTTCGGGTCGATCATCAGCATGCGCAGGTCTTTCGGACTGGCCTTGTACAGCAGGCTAAGCACCATCGCATTGACCGCCACCGACTTGCCTGAGCCGGTGGTACCGGCAACCAGCAGATGCGGCATGCGCGCCAGGTCGGCCACGGTCGGGCGGCCGGCGATGTCCTTGCCCAGCGCCAGGGTCAGCACGCTGGCCGACTTGTCGTATTCCTTCGAGCGCAGCAGCTCGGACAGGTAGATCATCTCGCGGGTGACGTTGGGGATTTCCAGGCCGACCACCGACTTGCCTGGAATCACATCCACCACACGCACGGATTTGACCGACAGGCCACGCGCGATGTCCTTGTCCAGCGAGCTGATCTGGCTGACCTTGATGCCCGGTGCCGGTTCGATCTCGAAACGGGTGATCACCGGACCTGGATAGGCGCCGACCACGACCGCATCGATACGGAAATCCTTGAGCTTGAATTCGATCTGCCGCGACAAGGTTTCCAGCGTCTGCTCGTCATAGCCCTTGGGCTGCGGCTTGGGGTCGTCCAGCAAAGCCAGCGGCGGGATATCCGAGCCGTCGCCATTGACGCCCTGGAACATCGGAATCTGCGTCTCGCGCTTGGCGCGGTCGCTCTTTTCGATCACCGGTGCAGGCCGCGGCTCGATCTTCACCGGCTCGCGCTTGGCGCGCACCTCGGCATCGACCTTGCGCACTTCCTCACGCTCTTCGCGCATGACGCGGGTCTGCTGCCATTCGCTGGCCTGTTCGGTCTTCTTGGCCAGCAGCGGCCCCAGCGCCAACACCCACTTGCCGATCTTCTCCATCACCAGGAACCAGGACAGCCCGGTTGCCAGGGTGATCGAGGTCAGCAGCAGCACCAGCAGGAACAGGTTGCTGCCGACCGGTCCAAAACCGCTCTGCAGCGACTTGCCGACCAGCACACCCAGGCCACCACCGGCACGGGCGACGTCGCCTGGCGGCAGGCGCAGATACAGAAAGCCGGTGGCACCGATCAGGAAACCGACGATGCCCACCAGCCGCAGCGCCGGGCCCAGGTCATCCTGGCCGCGCTCTTCGCGATTGAGGCCGAACATCGCAATCCACGCCACCGCCGCCAGCACCAGTGGGATCAGGTAAGCCACGTAGCCGAACAACTGGCGCATGACATCGGCGATCCAAGCCCCTACCCGGCCGCCCACGTTGTGCACAGGCGCGACCACCGAGCCGGCCTGCGACCAGCCCGGGTCCGTGGGTGAATAGGTGAAAAGGCTTGCCAGCAGATACAGCAGCGCCGGGGCGATGGCGATCAACGCCAGATCGCGCCACAGCTTATGCCGGCGCGGATTGTCCATCGCGGCCGCCTGCTTGCGGGCGCTGGCGCCCACGCTGGAGTTCTTGCCACGTTCCGGGACCTGTTTCGCCACCTTTGACCAGACCTTAGAAATGCACGGTTAGTGATTGATATTAAACGACGGAACGCGGTGTTTCATCCGCTCGGCAGACACTGTTGTACTGCGCAGATACAGGAAACGCCAAAAAACCGCCGGTTGGCGGTGGTGACATGCAAGCAAGGGAAGGTTTGCCATCCAACGGGCCGCGCAGTTCCATTCACGTGCCTTGATTCACTGTGACTCGACCGCCACTCTATGGGCTTGCCCGGACGGTTGCGCAATGCGGCGATCGTGCCTTCACCCCCGACTTTCGCGAGTATACATGAGCACTTCCAGCGCCCCGACCCTGCCCACCCGCCATCAGAAGCTGATCATTCTGGGCTCCGGCCCTGCCGGCTGGACCGCCGCCGTCTATGCCGCACGCGCCAATCTCAAGCCGCTGGTCATCACCGGCCTGCAGCAGGGTGGCCAGCTGATGACCACCACCGAAGTGGACAACTGGCCGGGCGACGCGCACGGACTGATGGGCCCGGACCTGATGGCGCGGATGCAGGCCCATGCCGAGCGCTTCGATACCGAAGTGGTGTTTGACCACATCCACACCGCCGACGTGTCCAAGCGCCCGTTCACCCTGATCGGTGACAACGCCCAGTACACCGCCGACGCGGTGATCATCGCCACCGGCGCCACCGCCAAGTACCTGGGCATTCCGTCCGAGGAAGCCTTCAAGGGCCGTGGTGTTTCGGCCTGCGCCACCTGCGACGGCTTCTTCTACAAGGACCAGGACGTGGTCGTGGTTGGCGGCGGCAACACCGCGGTGGAAGAAGCGCTGTACCTGTCCAACATCGCCCGCAAGGTCTACCTGGTGCACCGCCGCGACACCCTGAAGGCGGAGAAGATCATGCAGGACAAGCTGTTCGCCAAGGTGGCCGCCGGCAAGATCGAGACCGTCTGGCACCACCAGGTCGACGAAGTGCTGGGCAATGAGATGGGCGTGACCGGTGTGCGCGTGAAGTCCACCCAGGACGGCAGCACCCGCGACATCGAGGCGCACGGCTTCTTCGTGGCCATCGGCCACCAGCCCAACACCGACCTGTTCAAGGGCCAGCTGGCGATGAACAACGGCTACCTGGAAATCCGCTCCGGCCTTGGCGGCAACGCCACCCAGACTTCGGTGGAAGGCGTGTACGCCGCCGGTGACGTCGCCGACCAGCACTACCGCCAGGCGATCACTTCGGCTGGTTTCGGCTGCATGGCCGCGCTGGATGCCGAGCGCTTCCTGGACACGCACAGCGCCTGACCACCTGACCTCGCAACAGCCGGCATGGACAAGGTACTGATCAAGCAGCTGCTGTTTCACGGCAGCTGGCTGGTCTTTCCCGCCATTGCATGGCTGTTGTGGCACTGGCGCGGCGGCCAGCATCGATGGCTGCTCGCGCTGTTGCTGATTGCCTGCACGCTGTTTGCGTGGGCACGTTTCATCGAGCCGCAGATCATCCAGGTCAACCAAACGGTCTTGCGCGACACCGGGACCAGTGCCCGGATAGCGTTAATCAGCGACATCCATCTAGGCGTATACAAGAACCGCCAGTTTCTTGAACGCTTGGTTGATCGCATCAACACCTTGCCGGTGGATGCGGTGGTTATCGCAGGAGACCTGACTTACGAGCCCGAAGGCAGTGACCTGCAGGATCTGTTCGCGCCGCTCGCTCGCCTGCAGGCTCCTGCATATGCAGTACTTGGCAACCATGACCAGCAGAAGCCCGGGCCGGATGTTGACCAAGCGCTTCGTCACGCCTTGCACGCGCTCGGCGTGAAGGTCATCGAAGGCCAGATCATCACTGACGCGCAAGGCCGGCAATGGGCCGGTCTTGGCGATCGCTGGGCAGGCAAGGACGACCCCGGATTCCTGCGTGCAGCCGGTGCCCTCAAGGGGCCCGCCATTGTGATCGCCCACAACCCCGACAGCGCCATGCAACTGCGTCCGTCCGAGGCAGCCATCGTGCTGGCCGGCCACACTCACGGCGGACAGATCCGCATCCCATGGCTGTACCGGAAAGTGATTCCGACCCAATACGACTTCGACCGCGGTGAGCAGTTCGCACGCACGCCGGATGGGCCGGTGCGCGTATTCACTACCCGCGGTGTCGGTGAAATCGGGTTGCCGTTACGGCTGCTCAATCCGCCAACCATCGACGTGTTGCAGTTGCAGCCATGAGCACACGGGTTCAAGCGCTTTCGTCACTGACGCAGGTAATCGCCGCTGATTGGGATGCTCTACACGACGGCAGCAATCCCTTCGTTGGCCACGCGTTCCTCAGTGGACTGGAGCAACACGGTTGCCTGCGCCCGGAATGGGGCTGGCAGCCGCAGCATCTGACCTTGTGGCGCGACGACGAACTGATCGCAGCGGCACCGGGCTATCTGAAACACAACTCGCACGGCGAATTCGTGTTCGACCATGCCTGGGCCAACGCGTATGCGCGCAATGGGCTGGACTACTTCCCCAAGTGGCTCGGTGGCGTGCCGTACTCGCCGGTTACCGGGCCGCGCCTGCTCGCTCGGGATGATGCGGATCGGCACAGTCTGCTCGCAGCCATCGTTGCGCACGTGCAGGCGGAACATCTCTCGTCCGCGCACATCAACTTCCATCTGCCGGGAGAGGCCTCCTGCTTCGGCGATGACTGGCTGCAGCGAAGCGACGTGCAGTTTCAATGGCAGCGGCAAGCGCAATGGCGGAGCTTCGACGATTTCCTCGCGTCGATGGACCACAAACACCGCAAGAACATCCGCCAGGAACGCGCCAAGGTCAGTCGCGCCGGCATCCGTTTCGTCGTGCGCCACGGCGATGAGGCCAGCCCGGACGAGCTGCGCGCCATGCATGGCTTCTATCTGCAGACCTTCGCCGAATACGGCAATTCACCTGCCTTGACGCTGCCATTCCTGCGCCATCTGGCGACGCAGCTGCCGCGCCAGCTCGTCCTGTTCCTCGCGCTGCAGGATGACGAGCCGATTGCCGGGGCGCTGTGCCTGCGCGGCACCGACACGCTTTACGGCCGCTACTGGGGCGGCGCCACCCTGCCCGGCCTGCACTTTGAAACCTGCTACTACCAGGGCATCGAATACTGCCTTCGCGAAGGGCTGGACCGCTTCGAGCCTGGCGCACAGGGCGAGCACAAGCTTGCACGCGGCTTCCTGTCAACCGAGGTGCACAGCCATCACTGGATCGCGCACCCCGAGTTCCGTAGCGCGTTACGTGATTGGTGCGCCCGCGAGCGCGCCGAGGTCAGCGCCTATCACGCAACCCTGCAACGCCACTCCCCCTTCAAATCGCAGGACACGCCATGAGCAACAAAGGCCCGTTCCTGCTGGACGACGCCAGCGACGCCCCGTTCCCGCCGGCTGAACTCGCGTTGCGCGATCCGGACGGGCTGCTCGCCGTCGGTGGCGACCTCAGCCCGGTGCGTCTGCTCAATGCCTATGCCGGTGGCATCTTTCCGTGGTTCTCGGAAGGCCAACCGCTGCTGTGGTGGTCACCGGATCCACGCATGGTGTTTCGCACCGGCGGCGTGCATCTGTCTTCGCGATTTCGCCGTGAACTGCGCAATTCGTCATGGCGGATACGTGCGGACACCGCGTTCGCCGAGGTGATGCAGGTCTGCGCGCAGGCGCCGCGGCCCGGCCAGGACGGCACATGGATCACCGCCGACATGCACCACGCCTACGTGGAGCTGCATCGGCTGGGCTATGCGCACTCTGTGGAAGTGTTCGACGATGAACAACTGGTCGGCGGCATCTACGGCGTGGCCATCGGCCGGATGTTTTTCGGGGAGAGCATGTTCAGCGGCCGCAGCGGCGGCTCCAAAGTGGCACTGGCAGCGCTGGCGCGGACCCTGGACGGCTGGGGATGGCCACTGATCGACGCACAGGTCGAAAACCCGCATCTGATGCGGATGGGCGCCGAGCACCTGCCCCGAGCCGATTTCCTCCGCCAAGCCCGCGAGCTGGTGCGGCAACCGGCTGAGGTGGGCTCGTGGACTGGCCGGTTTGGCGAGCTTTCCGCCGCATTCCTTGCTGAACCCGTAACCGCTTAACGCAAACTTTGCATGATTGCGCGTCTCAGCGTAAAATCCCCGCCCTTAGGCCCAGAAGGGCCGTCCGCAGAACCGCACAGGACTACATGTCGAAAGACGACTCCATCGAGTTCGAAGGCACCGTCAGCGAGACGCTGCCGAACACCACATTCCGTGTTCGTCTGGAAAATGGGCATGAAATCATCGCCCACATCTCTGGCCGCATGCGTAAGAACTACATCCGCATCTTGACCGGCGACCGCGTCAAGGTCGAGATGACGCCATACGACCTGACCAAGGGCCGTATCACCTACCGCATGAAGTAATGCGGTAAACAAGGCGTTCGCCAGAAAAGCCGGCCCTCGTGGCTGGCTTTTTTGCGTGCCTGCGATATGCCCCGGATCTTCATGGAAGCGGCCTCGGCCACGAAACCGGAGGCAATGCGACGCCAGGCCGATCCGACCTGTTGGTGTGCCTGGTACGGAAGATGCGGGACCGGCGGGCTGCCGGATGCACCAGGACTGATGCACTTCCCTGCTTCGCGGCCACGGCCGCTCCTGCGAAGAAAAATGCCCGCATCGTTGGATGCGGGCATCAGGTTCAACCCAGGTAGCGCTGGATTAGTCGACCGTGGCCGGCAACAGGTGCTCCGGCTCGGCCTGGGTATCGACCACCAGCTCGCCTTCGCGCACGTCGATGCTGACCTTGCCGCCGCCCACCAGTTTGCCGAACAACAACTCGTCGGCCAGCGGGCGCTTGATCTTGTCCTGGATCACGCGACTCATCGGGCGGGCGCCCATTTCCGGATCGAAGCCGTGCTGAGCCAGCCACTCACGCGCCGCCGGCGTAGCCGACAGCGAGACGTGCTTGTCCTGCAGCAGCATCTCCAGCTCGATCAGGAACTTGTCCACCACGCGCAGGATGTGCTCGAAGCCCAGCGGCTGGAACTGCACCACCGCATCCAGGCGGTTGCGGAATTCCGGCGTGAAGCTCTTGCGGATGATCTCCATCGCATCGGTGGCATGGTTCTGCTTGGTGAAACCAATCGAGCGGCGCGCGGCCTGGGTGGCACCCGCATTGGTGGTCATCACCAGGATCACGTTCTTGAAGTTGGCTTCGCGGCCGTTGGTGTCGGTGAGGATGCCGCGATCCATGACCTGCAACAGGATGTTGAAGATGTCCGGATGTGCCTTCTCCACTTCGTCCAGCAGCAGCACGCAGTGCGGCGTCTTGACGATCTTCTCGGTCAACAGGCCGCCCTGGTCGAAGCCGACATAGCCCGGAGGCGCACCAATCAAGCGGCTGACCGAATGCGGCTCCATGTACTCGCTCATGTCGAAGCGCACCAGCTCGATGCCCAGCTGCAGCGCGAGCTGACGGGTGACCTCGGTCTTGCCCACGCCGGTCGGGCCTGCGAACAGGAAGTTGCCGATCGGTTTTTCCGGGTTGCCCAGCCCCGAGCGCGACAGCTTGATGGCCGACGCCAGGCTGTCGATGGCCGGATCCTGTCCGAAGATCACCATCTTCAGGTTGCGCTCCAGGTGACGCAGCACGTCCTTGTCGGTCGCGGTGACCTGCTTGGCGGGGATCCGCGCCATCTTGGCCACGATGGTTTCGATTTCCTCGATGTCGATGTGCGCCTTGCGCTGCCCCTCGGGCAACAACTGCTGGCGCGCGCCGGCCTCATCGATCACGTCGATGGCCTTGTCCGGCAGCAGCCGGTCGCCGATGTGCTTGACCGACAGATCCACCGCCGCCTGCAGCGCATCGTCACCGTAGGTAACGCTATGGTGCGCCTCGTACTTCGGCCGCAGGCCCTTGAGGATCTCGTAGGTCTCGCTGATGGTCGGCTCGACGATGTCGATCTTCTGGAAACGGCGTGCCAGCGCACGGTCCTTCTCGAAGATGCCGCGGTACTCCTGGAACGTGGTCGAGCCGATGCAGCGCAGCTCGCCCGACGCCAGCGCCGGCTTGATCAGGTTGGAGGCATCCATGGTGCCGCCCGACGCCGAACCGGCACCGATGATGGTGTGGATCTCGTCGATGAACAGCACTGCATTGGGAATCTTCTTCAGCGCGCCGATCACGCTCTTCAGGCGCTTTTCGAAGTCGCCGCGGTACTTGGTGCCGGCCACCAGGGCGCCCAGGTCCAGCGAGTAGATCACCGCATCGGCCAGCACCGCCGGCACTTCGCCATCGACGATGCGCTTGGCCAGACCCTCGGCGATGGCGGTCTTGCCCACGCCGGCCTCGCCCACATAGAGCGGGTTGTTCTTGCGGCGGCGGCACAGGACCTGGATGGTGCGTTCGATCTCATCGCGGCGGCCGACCAGCGGATCGATCCGCCCGGCCAAGGCCTGCTCGTTGAGGTTGCTGGCGAACTCGGTCAGCGAATCGCCCTTGCCCTCGCTGTCGGCACCTTCCACGCGGCTTTCGCCATCCAGTGACCCCGACGAGTCAGCCTCTTCGCCACTCTTGGCCACGCCATGAGACAGGTAATTGACCACGTCCAGGCGGGTCACGTCCTGCTGGTTGAGGTAGTAGACCGCGTGCGATTCCTTCTCGCCGAAGATCGCCACCAGCACGTTGGCGCCGGTGACCTCCTTCTTGCCGGAGGACTGCACGTGGTAAACGGCGCGCTGCAGCACCCGCTGGAAGCCCAGGGTGGGCTGGGTATCGCGACCATCGTCTTCGGCCAGGATCGATACCGACGCGTTGATCGCCTTCTCCAGCTCGGCGCGCAGGCGCTCGAGGTCGGCGCCAGAAGCCTTCAGTACGGCTTGCGCGGATGCGTTTTCAAGCAGGGCCAACAACAAATGTTCAACCGTCATGTACTCGTGACGGGCTTCCCGGGCGCGCTTGTAGCACTGACCAATGGTCTGCTCGAGGTCTTTACTGAACATAAGGCACTCCGGTTGCGGTTGAAGACAATATGCGGCCTTGCTTCAGGTTTTCCAGCACCCTAGCGACGCGGATGTACACGCCGCGTCAGAAAAAAACGGCAATCTGGCGGGTTGTGAATCCTGCATTCAGCTTTCCGGGCACGAAAAGCCCGCCATTGCGTGGTCATGGCAGGACATTGCGCGTCCGGACGGGATGCTGTTTCCCAGCCACCAGAGGGTGTCGCGGGATGTTCTGGCAGATGCAGGAAGCTGTCATCCGCGCGGTGCCGGGCAACGTTTGCGCGGCCAGCAGACGCCGCCGGCCTGCACGGGGTGGGGTCAGGCCCGCTCCATCGTGCACAGCAGCGGGTGTTGGTTCATCCGCGAGAATTCGTTGACCAGGGCGACCTTGGTTTCAGCCACTTCGCGGCTGTAAATGCCGCAGATGCCGCGCCCGCGGGTGTGGACGTGCAGCATCACCTGGGTGGCCTGGTCCATGTCCATCGAGAAGAAGTTCTGCAGCACCGTCACGACGAAGTCCATCGGCGTGTAGTCGTCGTTGAGCAGCATCACCTGATACTGCGGCGGCGGCGCGAGCTCGGGCTTGCTGGGGGCGACCAGCAGGCCATGGTCATTTTCATGTTGGGGCGTTGAAGGCATCCGCCGATTATAGCGTTTCCTCCCGCCCTGCCCTCCTGCCAATGGACGCAGCCCCCCTCGCCCCCGCACAATTTACAGATCAAACAACCAACCAACGATGGGGATCGCATGAAGAAGTATCTGGCAAGTATCGCAATGGCCACCGTGATGGCCGGCGCGGCAGGGAGCGCACTTGCCGCCGAGCCGGACGCAGCTACCGGCCGCCTGCTCGATACGCTGGAGTACAAGTACGAGGTCGACGAAGACGGCGACTATCGTCTGGTATTTGAACTGGAAGGCGACCGCACCCAGATGGTGTTCGTGCGTTCCAGCGTGGAAACCTATGGCAGCCATCGCGTCCGTGAAATCTGGTCGCCCGGCTACAAGTCCACCACTCCGCAGTTCCCGGCTGCCGTGGCCAACCGCCTGCTGGAAGATTCGAACGAATCCAAGATGGGCAGCTGGGTGAAGCAGGAAGACCTGGCCATGTTCGTGGTCAAGATCGATGCCAACGCCAATGCAGAGCAGCTCTCCGATGCCATCGATGCCGCTTCCCGTAGCGCCGATGCCATTGAGCTGGAACTGACCAAGAAGGACGATTACTGAGCGTGAATGCTTTGCAGTCCCAGCGATGGGCGCCACGCGTCACCGTGGCCACCGTGGTGTCCCGCGCCGGGCAACTGCTGCTGGTGGAAGAGGAAAAGGACGGCCGGCGGGTATTGAACCAGCCGGCCGGCCATCTGGAGCCGGACGAGAGCCTGCTTGAGGCCGCCGTGCGCGAAACCCGCGAGGAAACCGGCTGGGATGTGCGCTTGACCGGCTTCATCGGCACGTACCAGTGGACCGCCACCAACGGCACGCCGTTCCTGCGCTTCGCCTTTGCCGCCGAGCCGCTTTGCCATCACCCCGAGCAGCAGCTGGACGACGGTATCTTGCAGGCACTGTGGTTGACGCCGGCGCAACTGCAGGCTGACATGGCGCGGCTGCGCAGCCCGCTGGTCTGGCAGACGGCCGCAGATTGGCTGGCCGGGCAGCGTTATCCGCTATCGATCTTGAGGCAGGTGTTGTGAGTAGTCCTGGTGTTGTTGTTGGCGTTTCCGGCGGTGTGGACTCGTCTGTCGCCGCATTGACCCTGGTCCAGCAAGGCCTGGATGTCGCAGGCCTGTTCATGCAGAACTGGGCCGATGACGGCAGCGGCCATTGCCGTGCCGAGGATGACCGCCGTGACGCAGTGGCCGTCTGCGGCCGGTTGGGGATTCCCTTCCATTTCCGCGATTTCTCCAACGAATACTGGCAGGGCGTGTTCGAACACTTCCTGGCCGAATACGCGGCCGGCCGCACGCCGAACCCGGACGTGCTGTGCAACCGCGAGGTCAAGTTCAAGCACTTCCTCGATGCTGCCCGCGAACTGGGCGCCGAGCGTATCGCCACCGGCCATTACGCGCAGGTGGTCAAATCCGGCGGTCTCTGGCAGCTGCTGCGTGGCGCCGACCGCAGCAAGGATCAAAGTTATTTCCTGCACCAGCTGGGTCAGTCGCAGCTGGCGGCAACCCTGTTTCCGATTGGCCACCTGGACAAGAGCGAGCTGCGGCGCATCGCCCGCGAGGCGGCCCTGCCCACCCATGCCAAGAAGGACTCCACAGGCATCTGCTTCATCGGCGAGCGTGATTTCCGTGAGTTTCTGGGCCAGTACCTGCCTGCGCGCGAAGGTGAAATCCACGATCCGGATGGGCGGGTCATCGCGCGTCACCCCGGCGTGTTCTATTTCACTCTGGGCCAGCGCGAGGGCCTGAACATCGGCGGCGTACGTGGCCGCCCCGCCGCTCCGTGGTTTGTGGTTGGCAAGGATGTGGAGCGCAACATCCTGTACGTCGACCAGGGTCACGACAGCCCGTGGCTGCAGTCCAACTGGCTGCGCAGCGAGACCATGCACTGGATTTCAGGCGCCCCACCCGCTCGCCAATTCGAATGCACCGCGCAGACCCGATACCGTCAGCCGGACGAACCCTGCAGCGTGCAGGTGCGTGATGACGGCACCCTGGATGTCCGTTTCAGTCGCCCGCAACGGGCGGTGACGCCCGGACAATCGCTGGTGCTGTACGACGGTGCACAGTGCCTGGGCGGCGCCGTGATCGCCGCCACCGATGCCCCTTTGGAGCGCCGTTTGGGCGCCCCTGTATCCCCTTGAGAGGTAACCCATGAGCTTTCCCATCGATGACCGCGTACTTGCCCTGGCCGGCATTGCCCAGGCATTGCAGCAGGTGCGCCGCATCGCTGAAACCGGCCATTCGGAGAACGCCATCGTGCGTACCGCGATGGACAGCGTGATGCGCATCGACGCCAGCTCGCCGGGCGCGGTGTATGGCAGCCCGATGCAGGTCGAGGCTGGCCTGCGCCTGCTCCGTGACTACTTCCGCAATCAAGGCAAGGACGACCTGCTCCCGCGCCTGGCGCTGACGGTGATGCAGCTGGAACGTCGTTTCGTGCGTGAAGACGCCACCGTGAACAAGGTGACCGCCGGTATCGAGCGCGCAGCGGCACGCGCGCAGGAGCTGGGTGACAGCAGTCATCCGGACGTTTTGTCGGCACTGGGCAGCCTGTACGCCGACACCATCAGCCAGCTCAAGCCGAAGATCATGGTGCAGGGCAACCCGCATTACCTGGGCCAGGCCGCCGTGGTGTCGGAAATCCGCGCCCTGTTGCTGGCGGCCGTCCGTTCAGCGGTGCTGTGGCGCCAGTTGGGCGGTAGTTATCTGGACTTCCTGTTCTCACGCAAGACCATGCTTGAAGCGATCGAAAGACGCCTGCGCTGAGGCCTTTCGATAGGCAGCCCTGTTCACGCACGGGGCTGCGGTAAACGTTCGCCGATTGTGATCGTGGTGCTAAAGAGGCTTGGCCTACGGCCGATACTGCACTCGTGACTCTCCCGAGAACGTCCATGTACTCACGTATTGCAATCCGCCTGGCCGCCCCACTGGCCCTCACTTTTCTGCTGCCGCTTGCTGCTGCACTTGCATGGCCAACGGCCGCCGTCTGGGCGATCCTGACCACCATGGTGCTGAGCTGGCTGGTGTTCGCCTATTGGAGCGTGCACTCGCAGACCCAGCGTTCGCCCGAGCATGCCAAGGTACTGCGCGAGCAGGACCAGCTGCTCAACGAGCTGCGCAGCTTTGTCAGCAATGAAATCGACGGCTCGCGCAGCGAGATCGAGCGCGCCCGCGAACTCATCCGCCAGGCCGTCGGCGGGCTGGGCGGCAGCTTCGACGCGATGAACCGCCGCTCGCGCCAGCAGAGCCAGGCCCTGGCCCGCATCGTCGACCGTACCGGTGACGAAGGCAGCGCCGGGCTGGACGTCGCCCGCTTCGCGCAACACGCCAGCCACCAGATGGAACAGCTGGTGGAAGCGTTGGAACAGGTCAGCGGCCAGAGCTCCAACACTGTGCAGCACATCGACCAGATGGCCCAGCACCTGGACGGCATCTTCGCCCTGCTCGAAGACGTCAAATCGATCGCCGACCAAACCAACCTGCTGGCACTCAACGCTGCCATCGAAGCGGCGCGTGCAGGTGAAGCTGGCCGTGGTTTTGCCGTGGTCGCCGATGAAGTGCGCAATCTGTCCGAGCGCTCCACCACGTTCAACGAGCAGATCCGCAAGCTGGCACATAGCTCCAAGGACGCGATTGCCAAGGTTCGCGAGACGGTATCGCACATGGCCTCGCGCGACATGGACCGCTCGCGTGAAGCGCGCCAGGAAGCGGCTTCGATGCTGGACAACGTCGCGGCCATCAATGCCTCGCTGGGCGAAGGCATGCGCGAGATCTCGGAGTGCGGCCGCGCCATCGACGGCAGCGTCGCCGAAGCCGTGCGCGCCCTGCAGTTCGAGGATATCGCCACCCAGGCGCTGGGCGGTGTGCACACGCATCTGGACCGGCTCGGCGCGATCAACCGCGAGGCTGTCGCCCTGCAGGAACTGCTGCACCGTAACGGCGGCGTGTTCGACGGGGAAATGGTCGCTGCCCTGCAGCGTACCGGCAGCCGCCTGCGTGAAATGCGCAGCGAATGGGAGCGTCCGCCGCACAAGCCGGTGACGCAGCAGAGCATGGGTGCCGGCACGGTGGAATTGTTCTGATCCTGCCCTTCCCTGCTTTTCAGCAAAGCCCCGGTTCATGACCGGGGCTTTGTCATGCGTCCATCCCGAACCGCCATGACGTTATCGATCACGCCCGGACATGCATCCGAAACAGGTGCAGCCACAGAAGAATCGGCAACGCCCCCCGTTGCCGCAGCGCTTGCAATCGCCCCCCTGCGCAGGCAGCACCTGATTCAACTGGAGCAGGCCGCGCAACAGGAAATCGCGCTGCTGCGTACACAATGCACGACGCCTGAAATGCCGGATTGGCTGGCAAGCAGCATCGACTGGGATCTGTCGGCGCTTTGAAGCCGCCGCAGGGAACGGGGAAAGAAAGGACGTCGCAGCGGCTTGTCATGCACGCCTTTGCAGCAGCGGATTGAGCCGCGAATCCGGTCAAACACCCGCAACGATTGGCGGCTGCGGGAAGGATGGCCGTACCGCACCTGCGCCGCGCACGCGCTGCATCCGCAGACTGGAACGCCGCAAGCTCGCTACCTGCCTGGCGCCTACGCAATCCTGGTCGCTGCCCGCCGTTCGCATGACACGTGACACATGCCGAGCACAGCCCTCATATCCCGACACGCATCGATTGATTGGTGGCGATCCATGCGCAGATCGACGCTCGACAGTGTCTGCAGATCCGATGGAGAAAGCAGAGTACCTGGCTGGGCAAGCGCCGTGCATCCTGGGCTCCAGCCGGGCGCACCCAGTCAATGCCCGGCCACTCTTTCAGCCCTGTTGCCCAAACGAATTCCCGGATGCGTAGCGCTTACCGGGCTGCAGCGGGCCTGATCCTGGTCTTGTCAGAAAGAACGACGGTCTGGATGCCGGTCGATCAAGGCGGGGCCACGGCGACCCGGATGAACGGGAAAGTGATGGGCTGGCATTCTTCGGCCAGGAATCGAGGTGTTGCGGAAACGAGGAGCTGGACACCAGAACAGCACCAGCCTCACCTTGCTTCCAGATTCCCCATCCCCTGCACCGCGATCATCGCCGCATGGGCGCCCGGCTCGCCTTCCTGAC
Organism: Stenotrophomonas humi; assembly: GCF_001431415.1. Lineage (GTDB taxonomy): Bacteria > Pseudomonadota > Gammaproteobacteria > Xanthomonadales > Xanthomonadaceae > Stenotrophomonas > Stenotrophomonas humi. Next base: position 27,036 of record NZ_LDJI01000014.1, read on the forward strand.
TGCTGCGCAGCCACTGCACCATCTCGCGGGGACGCAAGGGTTGCGAGAACAGGTAGCCCTGCAGCTCGTCGCAGCCTTGCCGCTGCAGCATCGAAGCCTCGGCCGGTGTCTCCACGCCTTCGGCGACCACACGCATGCCCAATGCATGCCCCAGATGCACGATCGCCTGGGTGACTTCCGCCGTTCCGGCGTCATGCAACATGCCCTGCACGAAGCTGCGGTCGATCTTCAGGCGCTGCACGGGGAAGCGATTCAGGTAATGCAGATTGGAGAAGCCGGTTCCGAAGTCATCCACCGCCAACGGCACGCCGTGACGTTCGAACACGTCGAAACATTGTCGCAAGGCGTCGGTGTCGCGGATCAGCGCCGATTCGGTCAGTTCCAGTTCCAGTCGCGTGGGCGACCAGCCATGCCGGTTGCACAGTGCGATGACACGCTCGGCAAAACCGCGCTCGCGCAGCTGCAACGCCGAGACATTGACCGCGACACGGTCAAAACTCAGCCCTGCCTGCTGCCAGACCCGCGCCTGCCGGCACACCTCATCCAGCACCCAATCGCCGATGCGGATGATCTCACCGCATTTTTCGGCAATGGGAATGAATTCGGCCGGACTGCACGGGCCAAGTCGTGCACTTTCCCAACGGAGCAGTGCCTCGATCGACGGCGGCTGGTCACCAACGGCATGCACCAATGGCTGGTAGACGAGACTGAACTCATCACGATCGATGGCGCCATTCAGCGCATGCTCGATATCCAGCCGCCGCTGCGTGCGCGCCAATGCATCCTGGCTGTAGTACTGATACGTGTTGCGCCCGGCTTCCTTGGCCGCATGCATGGCGGCATCGGCCGCACGCAACAGGCTGTCGAAATCACTGCGGTTGTTGTCCAGCAATGCAATGCCGACGCTCGCCCCTACCTTCAGGGTGACGTCTTCACGATAGAGCGGCTCGGCCAGTGAGGCGATCAGCTTGCGCGCCACGTGGCCCGCATCCTCCGGCTCCACCAGGTTGCGCAGCACGACGATGAATTCATCGCCGTTGAAACGGCCGAACAGATCGGCGGTCCGCAGGTTCTGGTGCAGACGCGAGGCGGCGGACTTCAGCAGAATATCGCCGGTGGCGTGACCGTAGGTGTCATTGATCGCCTTGAAGCCATCCAGATCCACGAACAGCATGGCCAGGGTCGCGCCACGATCGCGCGCCTCCAGGATCGCTTCCGAGGCCTGCTCGCGTAGCAACATACGGTTCGGCAACCCGGTCAACAGGTCGTAATGTGCGAGCAGTTCCATCCGCTCATCCGCCTCGCGTTCACGGGTGATGTCGCGGAACAGCACGACGTGCCGCTCGGGCAGCCCTTCCCGTTTGTCGAGTTCGATCAGCACCTGCACCCAGATGCGCTGCCCCGAGGGGCGGTAGAAGCACAGGTCCAGCTGCTCCGGCAGACCGCCATCGACGATGCGCTGCAGGGCGGATTCGAAACTGTCGCGCGAGTCCGGCGTGTACAGCGCCAGGGCCTCGTCCAGCGTGATCGGCGCCTTGCGTAGACCGTGGATGCGGTAGCACTCCTCGGTCCACTGCATGCCCCGGGTCTCGACCTCGATCTCGCAGCCGCCAATACGGCCCAACGCCGAGACGCGATTCAGCAGTTCCGTGCGCCAGCGGATGAGCGCATCGGTACGCCGCTGGCCACTGATGTTCTGCACCTGCCCGATCACACGCAACAGCTTGCCGTTGGCATCGCATTCGGGCTCCACCCACACCCGCAGCTGTTGCTGCAGCAGCGGATCCAATCCCCAGGCCAACTCGAAGCACAGCGGCTGCGGTTCGGCCAGCAGACGACGCCAACTGAGGAGCAGATGCTGACGTGCCTCCGCCGGTACCTGCCGCAACCACTCGCGGCCGCTGGGCAACGCGTTGCCGTCCCAGCCGATGGCAGCGGCAACCTCTGCCGACCAGTGCATCCGCTGCTGCCTGCAATCCCAGGCCCAACTGCCCATGCCTGCGGCCTGTTGTGCCCGCTGCAACAGCGCCAGTTGCGAACGGAATTCCTCTTCCAATGGCCGGTGTGCCGGCAGCTCGGTGCGCGTGCCCACCATGCGCAGCGGCTGACCGTCCGCGCCCCGCGTGACCACACTGCCTTTGTCGATTACCCAGCGCCACTGGCCATGCGCATCCCGCAGGCGGAACTGGCAGGCGAACGGCGTCGCCGGGTCATGCAGATGAGCTGCGATGGCCTGCCTGACCAGGGCGCGCTCGTCCGGGTGAACCTGCTCAAGCAAGCCCGCCAGCGGCGGCGCCTGTTCTGAGGCGCTGATGCCGATATGGGTGACGCGATCGGCAGCGACATCCCAATCCCAGAGTTCATGGCCTGCCGACTGCATCGCCATACGGCACAGCATGTCTGCCGAGGCCATATCACTGGTGACCGAATACAGATAGCCCAACGAAGCGCCTGATGGCGCCTGCAGCCGACTCAACCAGCCTTGTTGTGATGCCTGTGTGCCGGGCAATGGGCAAGCCAGTGGCCCGTTCGCTGCCGCTTGTTGACGGATGCCGGACAATTGCCCGGTGTAGCGTGACAGGCGTCCGGGCAACCCCAGTTCCCTGGCGGCCGCGTTGGCTGCCAGGGGTTGGCCTTCCGTATCCAGCAGCACTACGGCCGCATCCAACGGATGGCTGAGCAGGCTTGCAATTACGCCGCGATCCACGCGCTCTATCTCCATGCCCGAAAAACCGGGGACTAAACCGATAACGGCATGCACAGCCCAGAATTGAGCATTCCGTCGTCCGCATCCGTACAACTCGTTAAGATGGCACTTTGCTAGCCCCGAACTCTTACGCCCCCATGGATGCCGGCCCGGTCACACCGTTTCCCGCACCCGTTGCAGCCCTGCCACTGCGCGGGCCGCGCAGCGTCACAAGCCACGCTTGTGCACTGCCCCTTTCAGCGCTGACCGAGGGCATGGCAACGACAGCTCTGACAGGGGAATGGGGAACGTCGGCATGAGTTGGACTGTGATCGCCATCGCGCTGCTGTTGATGGTTGTCCTGATCGGACTGTGGCATCGGCGGCAGGTACGCCGAGATCTTCGGCGCACGCACGACGTGGATGAAAGCTCTCATTTTGTCGAGCAGTTGGGCGCAGCGCTGGGAGATGGCCTGGTGATCACCGGCGCTCAGGCGGTGCATTACGCCAATCCCGCGGCCGCGACGATGCTGCGGACGGCTGATCTGGCTGATATCGGCCGCATTCTGCTCACCGCTGTTGGCGAAGGCGAAAGTACTGCCACCACCGTGACGGTGCGACTGCAGCGGCCCGATGGAACGCCTTTCAATGCTTCGGTCAGCTCCCGTCCCGTGGTTCATGCCGGACTGCCATGCCGGTTGTTCGTGATCCATGACCTGAGCGAGTTGGAGCGCGGCCGCGATGCGTTGGCCGCCAGCAACGCCGAGTTACAGGCCATGGCTGGCCGGCTGTTCTCCTTGCAGGAAGACGAGCGCCGCTCCATCTCCCGCGATCTGCATGACGACATCGGCCAGGCGATCACCGCGATGAAGCTGGCCGCCGGTGCCGCACGCGATGAGGAAGACCAGACGCGCCGGCACGAAGACATCGATCAGATCATCGAACTGGCCGACAGTACGGTCGTCAAACTGCGCAACCTGTCGATGCTGCTGCGTCCGCCGCAGCTGGACGCACTCGGGCTGGAAGCAGCGTTGCGTTGGCAGGCCAACATGCTGTTTCGTTCCACCCCGGTCGAGCTGCTGCTCAACGTGGACACCCTCGCCCAGCGCCCCGGAAATGAGGTTGAACAGGCATGCTTCCGTATCGCCCAGGAAGGACTGACCAACGCGCTGCGCCATGCCCGTGCCAGCCAGGTGTCGCTGCTGCTGCGTGATGGCCGCAATGGTGAGCTGCTGCTGCAGGTTGTCGACGACGGCGAAGGCTTTGATCCCTCCGCACCGCGCGGACTGGGCATGATTGTGATGCGCGAACGCGCGCAGAGTGCAGGTGGCAGCCTGCAGATTGAAACCGCACCCGGCGAAGGCACCTGCATCAATCTGCGCCTGCCCTACACCACCCCCGCACGCTGACGGAACACCAGGACAACGTTCATATGTGGAGCCCTAGCCCCCAACCCAGCCCTGATCGCACGGATGCGCGCACTGTTCGCCTGGGTGCCGGCAACCCCGAACTCCTGGCGATGGTGGATGCCGCCAACCGGCATGGTCCGTCGCTGATGCTGCTGCACCTGGATATCGACCACTTCGCCTCGGTCAACGAAAACATGAGCGCGGAAGTGGGTGACCAGGCACTGGTGATGATCGCCGAGCGTCTGCGGGAGTTCCTGGCGGGCCGCGGACGCTTGTGGCGACACGGCAGCGACGAATTCCTGCTGGCGATGGAACGTAACAGCGATACCGCGTCGCCGGAAGAGATCGCCGAACAGATCCGGCAGCAGATCGAGCTGCCGCTGTCGGTACTGCCTTACACACTTTTCCTGACCGGCAAGATTGGCGTCAGCCTGTGCCCGGAGCACAGCACCAGCGCCAACGGCCTGCTGGACCTGGCCGAGGACGCGCTGCACCAGGCCAGCCGCGAAGGTGGCAACACCGTGCATGTGCATGTGCTGCACAAACCCAGCAGCGCGCATAGCGAGAGCATCATCTCGCGGCAGCTGGTGGATGCCATCGACAACGGTGAACTTCGCCTGCGCTACCAGCCGCTGGTCAGTGCCCGCGACGGTCATGTGGTTGGCATGGAAGCGCTGCTGCGCTGGCAGTCGCCCACATTGGGCATGCTGGTGCCCGAGCGCTTCATGCGCACCGCCGAACGCCTTGGCATCATCGTGCAGATCGGCGCATGGGTGCTGGAGATGACATTGCGCCAGGCGCGCACGTGGCGTGACCAGGGCTTCGAGGATTTCAACGTCGCGGTCAACGTTTCCACGCTGCAGCTGCTGCGCCCCAACTTCTTCACCGAAGTGATGGCGGCATTGCAGTCCATCGGCGTGCCGGCACGCATGCTGACGCTGGAGATCAACGAGAGCGCGTTGACCAACAACGTCAACTTCGTCCACGAAACCCTGGCCAACCTGCGCAATGAAGGCATCAGCCTGAGTCTGGACAATTTCGGCACTGGCGATTCCAGCCTGAGCGCACTGGTGCGCTACCCGGTGGACAAGCTCAAGATCGACCGCAGCTTCATCAAGAGCGCGCCGGCCGCCAACCGCGAGGCCGCGATCAGTCGCGCCATCATCGCGATGGGCCACCAGCTGGGCATGACCGTGATTGCCAACGGCGTGGAATCACAGGCGCAGCTGGGTTTTCTGCGGCGCAATGACTGCGATGTGTTCCAGGGCTATCTGTTCGGCGAACCGATGTCGGCCGATGCTGCCGGCATGACGTTGCGTCGCCGCTACCTGCGCCCGGAAGCATTCGCCGAGACACGGCCGGATCGCACCTTGCTGCTGCTCGATGACGAAGAAAACGTGCTGCGCTCGCTGGTGCGCCTGTTCCGCCGCGACGGCTACCGCATTCTGGCCGCCGGCAATGTGCGCGACGCCTTCGACCTGTTGGCGATCAATGACGTGCAGGTGATCCTGTCCGACCAGCGCATGAGCGACATGAGCGGCACCGAATTCCTGGGCCGGGTGAAGATGCTGTACCCGGACACGATTCGCCTGGTGCTATCCGGCTACACCGATCTGAATACCGTGACCGACGCCATCAACCGTGGCTCCATCTACCGCTTCCTGACCAAACCCTGGAACGATGATGAGCTGCGTGAGCATATCCGCCAGGCCTTCCGCACGCATGACGAAAAGCGCGGCGGCATTCCGGTGTGAAAGCCTGGTCCGGGAAACGGGAAGACCGCAGCGCGGAATGCCCGATTCCCGGTTGACGTGGCCGGTTACTTTGGCTGACGGATCGGCAGTACCACACGGAAGCGGGAACCCTCGCCCACCGTGCTTTCCAGGTCAATGCGACCGTGGTGCTTGTTGATGATGCCGTAGGAAATCGACAGGCCAAGTCCGGTACCGCTGCCCACCGGCTTGGTGGTGAAGAACGGGTCGAAGATGCGCTGGCGCAGGTCGGCGGAAATACCGGCGCCATCGTCCTGGAACTCGACCCACACCTCGTCGCCATCCACGCCGGTGCTGACCACGATGTTGCCGCGGTCCGCGATGGCGTGCCCGGCATTGAGCAGCAGGTTCATGTAGACCTGGTTCAACTCGGACGGCAGGCATTCGATCATCGGCAGCTCGCTGTAGCGACGCTCCAGCGTCACCTTGTACTTGAGCTCGTTCCAGATGATGTTGATGGTTGATTCAAGACCTGCATGCAGGTCCACCAGCTTCCAGGATTCATCGCGTCCGGAGTACGAGAAGTCCTTCAGGTCGCGCACGATGCGCGTCACCCGCTCGATGCCTTCGCGCGACTCGGCCATCAACTGCGGCAGGTCACGACTGATGAAATCGATATCCAGGCGGCTGCGGATGTCATCGATCTCATGGATCAAGGCCTTGGGATCGGGCGCGCGCAGGGCACGCTCATAGGATTCGATCACCGTGAACAGGCTGCGCAGGTATTCCTGCAGGCTGCCCAGGTTGGAGTGCACATACCCGATGGGGTTGTTGATTTCATGGGCAACGCCGGCGGCGAGTTGGCCGATGGAAGCCATCTTCTCCGACTGCAGCAGTTTTTCCTGGGTGCCGTTCAGGCGCAGATAGGCCTGGCGCAGTTCTGCATGACGCTGCTGCAGCTCGCGCTCGTAGTCCTCTGGTCCTTCCAGTTGCTGGAACATGGCAAGGAAGGCTTCGTTGCCACCTTCGGCATGGTGGTGAAGGTGCACGGTGATGACCCGCTCGCCAATCGGCAGACTGCCGGTCCAGGTGCCGGTTTCACGCGACTGCGGCAGGGCGAACGGCGGCAGCAGCGCTTCCAGATTGCGCGCCAAGGCGGCGGCGCCCTGCTCATCCACGCCAAACAGCTCGCGCACCAGCTTGTTGGCGATGCTGACTTCAAACCTGCCGTTGAATACGAGAATGCCGAGCTTGACCCGCTCACCCAGCGCACGCAGGACGGCCTGGGACGGCATGGAAACAAGTGGGGAGCTGAAGGACTGGGTCACGGCTACAGGCACGGCGCGGGAATGGGCCGTCACTATAGCCGGATGGACAGCGTGCCTGCCGCCCCGTGCTCGGGGCGGGCAGCTGCGATATCTCAGGCCACCGCCAGTGGGCGGCGGGTATGCATCGTCTGCGCCTGGCCCCTGGCGTCGTAAGCCGGAGCATCTTCGCTGCGGCCAAGCTGGCGCAATGCCCAGTTGACCTCGCGGCGACGGCGCGACAACAGCACGCCATTGGCGTGGTTGCGCTCAGCCAGTTCCTTCAGCCGCGCGGCTTCCTGCAGCGGCGGGTTCCGTTCCAGTTCGCGCAGGGCATCGAGCTTCTTGCCGGTGGCGGCGACCAGCGCGGCGACGTCGTGTTCGACCAGCGCCTGTTGCTCGCCATCCAGCGCATCGCTCAGCCGCTGCAACGGATCAGCCAGGGTGAGGTTCATCCGCGCAGCTGCTGATCCAGGTCCAGCATGCGCGAGGCGATGGCGTCCGGGTTGATCCGGTAGCTGCCATTCTCCAGTGCCTCACGGACGGCCTGCACGCGGGCCATGTCCACGGCCGGGGCCGTGCTCAGCTCGCGCTGCATGGCCTGCAGCTGGGTGGCCTCGTCGGTCAGGCGCACGCTGTCCACGGACTGCACGGCCTGGGTCTTGGCTTCACCGGCCGGGGCTACCTTGGTGTTGACTGCAACGCTGCGCAGTTGCGCTGCGGCTGCGATTCCACCGTCGATTTTCTGGCTCATGTGACGGAAATCCTGATTCGGTTCAAAAACGATAACGGCAGTGGCCGGCGGTTCTTTAGCAAAATTTATCGGGTAACCAACACATCGCCACCCGGCGCGGCTACACCCTGCATCACCCGGCGTGAAGACAGGTTCTCCACCGAGACCCTCTCCCCCGCCCCGGCATCCCCGAGGGCGCGTCCGGCAACACGTACTTCCACCCCACCGCGACGGGCCACCAGGGCCACATTATCGCCACGGCGAACAATACGGGGTGCCACCAAGTCGGCGGCGGACAGCAGGCTGCCGGCCGACAGGGCGCGACGGGCCACTTGGCCGATGGCAACCTCCGGCGAGGAAAGCACCGCCCCGGCGATCCGCGCGGTGTCGCGTTTCACGGTACCGATATCGGCCGCAGCGAGGGTTTCTCCAGCGGCCACGCCACGATTGAGCACCAACACCTGCTGCTCACGTCGCACCTTCACCGGTACGAACAGACGCCAGCCGCTGCCCTGCGGGCACGACACCTCGACCGTGGTGTTGGCCGTCGCACGCGCTTGCAGAGGCGCCGGACACGCGGGCAGGCGCAGCCCGGCATCGACCCCTGCATCACCTTCTTCACCCGGTGCCAGTGTGCTCAAGGCAGCGGCACGGATCGACTCGACCGGCTGGAAAGTGCTGGCCCAGGCCGCAACCGGCAGCAACACACATAAAGATAGGAGCAGGCGCATGCAGGCAGAGCCTCCCGGCAATGAAGTACGCCCCTGCACAGGCAAGCGGCGTGCCAGAACGCGATGTGGCTGGCGCTCAAGTTGCGCGCCCTGCCCGCCGATACAGGCTGCATGTCACAAGACCTGCTCAACCGCATCGACCAGCGCACGCGACTGGCTGGCCACAACCGCCTTGCGCTGCTGTTGTTCCGTCTCGGCGGCCGTCAGCTTTTTGGCGTGAACGTATTCAAGGTGCAGGAAGTGCTGCGCCGTCCGGCATTGTTCCAGGTACCGGGCCTGCCGCCGCAGTTCGCCGGCGTGGCCGATGTCCGTGGGCGTTCGGTGCCGGTGCTCGACCTGGGTCTGGCCATCGGCCACCCGGAGCGCGAGCCGGAGGCGGACCGGTCGCCGGGCTACCTGGTGGTCACCGAGTTCAACCGTTCGGTGCAGGGCTTCCTGGTCAGCGGCGTGGAACGGATCGTCAACATCGCGGTGGAGGACATCCAGCCGCCGCCGGAGCTGGGCGCCGAGTCCACCTACCTGACCGCGGTAACGCGCTTCCAAGGTGAGCTGATCCAGGTGATCGACGTGGAAAGCGTGCTGGCCGATATCGCCCAGCTGCGCGGTGAAGCGGTGCTGGACCCCTCGATGGCCCTGCCGGCCGATGCGCCACCGATGCAGGTGCTGGTGGTCGATGACTCACGGGTTGCGCGCCAGCAGATACGCAGTGTGCTCGACCAGCTGGGCGTCACGGCGACCCTGCTTTCCGATGGCAAACAGGCGCTTGACCATCTGCTGCAGATTCACGCAGCCGGCGAAAACCCTGCCGAGCGCTACGCCATGGTGATCTCGGACATCGAGATGCCGGCAATGGACGGCTACACCCTGACGACGGAAATCCGCCGCCATGCCGGCCTGGCCGGGTTGTATGTGCTGCTGCATACCTCCCTGTCAGGCGTATTCAACAACGCCATGGTGGAGCGCGTGGGGGCCAATGCGTTCGTGGCCAAATACAGCCCGCATGAACTGGCCGACTTCGTGCTGACGCGGCTGCGACATGTGGCCGAGGCGGCTTGAAGGCCGGGCCTGAAGGCCTTCAGAGCTGAAAGCTCGCCCTCACCCGGCCCCTGACCGTACCACTGGCACGCGCCTTGCAACTTCCCCGGCAACGTTCCGTGGGAGGTTCCACATGGCCAACCTGATTTCTGATTACCTGGGCATCCATGCCCAGGCCATGCCGTTGCGCGAGCAACGCATGAAGCTGATCGCCAGCAACCTGAGCAATGCCGATACGCCCGGTTACAAGGCCCGCGATCTCGATTTCGATGCCGCCCTGCGCCATGCCCAGGGAGCAACCGGCAATGGCCTGATGACCGCCACCTCGGAGCAGCATTACGCCATCGGCGGTGACGGACTCAATCCGTTCCAGATCACCCGTGAAGCCGCGCAGCCCAGCCTGGACGGAAACACCGTCGACCCGGACACCGAGCGCGCCGCCTATGGCCGCGCCGCGCTGGAATACCGCGCGTCGTTGAGCTTCGTCGAATCCAAGGTGCGCAGCATGCTCACCGCGATCACCGGCCAGTAAGGAGTGCTGCCATGAGCAACCTGCCGATCTTCGATATCGCCGGTTCCGCGCTGAAGGCGCAGTCGGTGCGCATGAGCACCATCGCCTCCAACCTGTCCAATGCCGACTCCGTCGCCGGTTCGCCGGATGCGGTGTACCGGCCGCTGGAACCCATCTTCCAGGCCGTCACCAGCCGCACCGATCCCAACCTCACCGGCGTGCAAGTCAAGGAAGTCGTGCAGAGCGATGCACCGCCGATCAAGCGCTACGAGCCCAACCATCCATTGGCCGATGGTGATGGCTACGTCTATGCACCGGATGTGGATCCGGTGGCGCAGATGGTCAACCTCATCTCCACCTCGCGCAACTACCAGGCCGGCGTGGAAATGCTCAGCACCGCCAAGGAACTTGCCCTGGCCACGCTGACCATGGGCCGTTGAGCCCACCACTGAAGGAAACCGCCGCCATGAGTACGGGCGTCAATACCGATCTCTACAGCTCGCTCGGCCTCAATGCGCCGAACGCCACCAGCACCAAGAAGAAGGACACGCTGGACCAGGCCGATTTCATGCGCCTGATGACCACGCAGCTGCAGCACCAGGATCCACTCAAGCCGATGGACAACAGCCAGATGGTCGCGCAGATGGCGCAGCTGTCCACCGTGCAGGGCATCAACGACCTCAACAGCACGGTCAAAGGCTTCCAGCAATCGATGTCCAGCGACCAGATTCTGCGTGGCGCGGCATTGGTGGGCCACGAGGTACTGGTGCCCTCCACCAAGCTGTCGCTGGAAGCCGAAGGCGGCGCCACCGGCACCGTTGCCGCGCCCGGCGCCGGCACGGTAACGATCGACATCACCGACGCCAACGGCGTGAAGGTCGACCAGCTGAGCGTGCCGGCCACCGCCGCTGGCGAAGTGTCCTTCGACTGGGACGGTACCGATGCCGATGGCAAGCGCATGCCGCCGGGCAGCTACACCATCACCGCCACCCATACCGACAGCTCCGGTGCGCAGAGCAAGCTCAACACTTATGTGCAGGCCGAGGTGGAAAGCGTGACCGTTGGTGCTGACGGCCTGTACCTGAATCTCAAGGGCCTGGGCACCGCCCCGCTCGACTACGTGCTCCGCATCAGCTGAGCCAACCCACGCATTCCGCAGGAGTAAACGCCATGGGCTTCAACGTATCGCTGTCCGGCATCAATGCCGCCAACGCCGACCTGAACGTCACCGCCAACAACATCGCCAACGTCAACACCACCGGTTTCAAGGAATCGCGTGCCGAATTTGCCGACCTGTTCAGCTCGACCAGCTACGGCCTGTCGCGCAACGCGGTCGGTGCCGGCGTGCGCCTGACCAATGTGGCCCAGCAGTTCTCGCAGGGCAACATCGACCAGACCGGTCGCAGCCTGGATCTGGCGGTCGAAGGCGAAGGCTTCTTCACCATGAACATGAACGGTGCGCGTGTGTACTCGCGCGCCGGCAATTTCCAGACCGACAACAACGGCTATGTGGTCAACCCGCAGGGCGCACGCCTGCAGGTATTCAAACCCAACGCAGACGGTACCAAGTTCGATGGCAGCCTGACTGACCTGCAGCTGCTCACCACCGACAGCCCGCCCAAGCAGAGCACGCTGGTCAACATGGCATTCACCCTGCCCGGCAATGCCGCCGAGCCGACCGTTGCCACGTTCGATCCGACCGACTCCAACAGTTACAACCACTCCACCGGTGGCGTCACCGTGTATGACTCGCTGGGCGTGAGCCACACGCAGACGTCGTACTTCGTGAAAACCGGCAATCCGAACGAGTGGCAGGTACACAACTACGTGGATGGCCAGGCTGCCGGCGCACCCACGCTGCTGCAGTTCTCCAACAGCGGTGCGTTGACCAGCCCTGTCGGCGGCAAGATCACGCTGGACCCGTTCACCCCCACCACGGGCGCGGGCGTGGTCAATCTGACCCTCGATGTGACTGGCTCCACCCAGTACGGCGAGAAGTTCGCTCTGCGTGACACCCGCCAGGACGGCTATGCGGCCGGCAAGCTCAACGAGATCAGCATCTCCGAGGAAGGCGTGGTGTATGCCCGCTATACCAATGGCGATGACAAGGCTCTGGGCCAGGTGGCACTGACCACGTTCAACAATCCGCAGGGCCTGCAGAACCAGGGCAACAATCTGTGGTCGGAGACGTTCTCCTCCGGCAGCCCGCGCACCGGTGCACCGGACACATCCGATCTGGGCCAGGTACAGGCCGGCTCGCTGGAAGCCTCCACCGTGGATCTCACCGAGCAGCTGGTGAACATGATCGTGGCGCAGCGCAACTTCCAGGCCAATGCGCAGATGGTTTCCACGCAGGATCAGATCACGCAGACGATCATCAATATCCGCTAAAGCCTGGAACGAGGGTTGGGGACCGGGAATGAAACCTGGTTGAGCGTCATCTGTTTGCATGACGCGCAGCGCTTTTTCTCTTCCATCCCCGGCTCCTCGTTGCCCTTGCCACCTGCCCTGACCTGTCACCCCTCACTCACGGTTCCCCGATCCCCGCCTTATGGACAAAGCTCTCTACGTCGCCATGACCGGTGCCCGCGCTTCACTGCAGGCACAGGCAACCGTGTCGCACAACCTGGCCAACTCGGACACGCCGGGCTTCAAGGAAGCGCTGGCCAATACCGAAGCTTTCCGCATCCAGGGGCCGGGCTTTCCATCGCGCGTGGATGCGCTGCATGTGGACGCCGGTTTCAACCGTCGCGTGGGCGCGCAGCAGATCACCGGCAATGCGCTGGACCTGTCGCTGCAGCCGGGTAGCTGGCTGGCGGTGCAGTCCGGTGACGGCAGCGAAGCCTATACGCGTGGTGGCGCGCTGTCGCTGACACCCAACGGCCAGCTGGTCACCGCCGAGGGCAACGCCGTGCTCGATGACAACGGCAATCCGGTCGCGGTCCCGCCGCACCAGGCCATCGAAATCGGCCATGACGGTACGTTGTCGATCATTCCGCTGGGCGAGGGCCCGCAGACGATGGCGATGATTGGTCGTCTGCGCGTGGTGGACGCCGCCGACGATCGATTGACGCGCGGACTGGATGGCCTGATGCGCAACAGCGACCCACAGCAGCCCTTTGCGCAACGCCAGGGCAAGGCGCTGGACAGCGGCATGCTGGAGTCGAGCAATGTCGATGCAGCCGGCGCGCTGGTGCAGATGATCCAGCTGCAACGCCAGTTTGAAATGCAGGTGAAGGTGATCAAGCACGGCGACGAGAACGCGCGCAGTGCGAATTCGTTGCTGCGATTGAACGGCTGAGGAGCGCTTGCTGGAATTTGGTTTTCGGCTTTCCTTGCTTTCGCCTTTCGCCTTTCGCCTTTTGCCCTTCTCCCGTTCACGGGAGAAGGTGCCCCGAAGCGGTGGATGAGGGCTGCTTTTTCTTTGCTTCGGCTTCGGCTTTGATGTCGGATTGTCTGCCGCAGCCAAGAGTGCCCTCACCCCAACCCCTCTCCGGTAAACGGGAGAGGGGCTTTGGTCTCCGCTCTTCGTATCAGCTTCGGCCCTGAGACTTCGGCCCTCGGCCTTCCGCCTTCCGCCAACGCTCGCGCCAGCATCCCGACACCCTCTTTTGGCACGCGCCATGCATTGACTGCAGCAAGGGCCATCGTGGCCGGCATCAGCAGCAGAGGAACCGCTCCATGAATCAGGCATTGTGGGTCGCCAAGACCGGCTTGGATGCGCAGCAGACGCGCATGTCCGTTGTCTCCAACAACCTGGCCAACACCAATACCACCGGATTCAAGCGCGACCGCGCCAGTTTTGAAGACCTGCTGTACCAGCAGGTGCGTCAGCCGGGCGGTTCATCCTCGGCACAGACGCAGCTGCCCACGGGCCTGCAGCTCGGTACCGGTGTGCGTGTTGTCGCCACGTCCAAAGCGTTCGAACAGGGCAGCCAGCAACAGACCGGCCGTGCGCTCGATGTCATGGTCAATGGTCGCGGCTTCTTTGAAGTGATGATGCCGGACGGCACCTCCGCCTATACGCGCGACGGCAGCTTCCAGATCAATGCGCAGGGTGAAGTCGTCACCAATAGCGGTTACCCGGTACAGCCTGGCATCCAGGTGCCCGAAGGCGCGCAGTCGATGACCATCGGCAGCGACGGCACCATCAGCGTGAAGATGTCCGGCGAGGCCGCCTCGGTGGAAATCGGTTCGCTGACGCTGACCGACTTCATCAACCCGGCCGGCCTGCAGGCAAAGGGTGAAAACCTGTTCCTGGAAACCACCGCTTCCGGCCCAGCGCAGAACGGCACGCCCGGCCTCAATGGTCTGGGTAGCGTCGTGCAGGGCGCACTGGAAGGCAGCAACGTCAACGTGGTGGAAGAGCTGGTGTCGATGATCGAAACCCAGCGTGCCTACGAGATGAATGCAAAGGCCATTTCCACCACCGACTCGATGCTCGGCTACCTCAACAACAACGTCTGAGCTGCCCAGGAATTCCGCTATGAGCCGCACCACTCTGCTGCGCCATCTTTCCGCCGCCATCGCCGTCGCCCTGCTGGGTGGCTGCGTCCTGGCAGGCGATGTGCGTCCGTACCCGGCGATGGCGCCGATCCAACCCATCATCGCGCCGTCGGCCGCGCCCACCGCTGGTGCCATCTACGCCGCCGGCCCGGGGCTGAATCTTTACGGCGATCGGCGTGCGCGTGACGTGGGCGATCTGCTGACCATCACCCTGGTCGAAAACACCACCGCCACCACCACGGCCAGCACCGCGATCAGCAAGGAGTCGAACATCGACATCGGTACGCCGACGTTGTTCGGTGCGCCGGTGACACTGGGCGGCAAGGACATCCTCGGGGCCTCGGCCAGTGGTGAACGCGACTTCGCCGGCAAGGGCAACAGCGCACAGAGCAATCGCCTGCAGGGCAGCGTGACCGTCACCGTGATCCAGCGCCTGCCCAACGGCAATCTGGTCGTGCAGGGGCAGAAGAACCTTCGGCTCAACCAGGGCGATGAGCTGGTGCAGATCCAGGGCGTCGTGCGCGCCGCGGACATCGCACCGGACAACACCATTTCTTCCAGCAAGGTCGCCGACGCACGCATCGCCTATGGCGGCCGTGGTGCGGTGGCGCAGTCCAACGCGATGGGCTGGCTGGGTCGTTTCTTCACGTCGGCGCTGGCGCCGTTCTGAGCATGACCATGCGTACTCTCTCCCTGTTCCGCTGCGCAGTCGTTGCACTGACCGTGGCCTGCGCCCTGCCCGCTCATGCCGAACGCATCAAGGACCTGGCCCAGGTCGGTGGTGTGCGTGGCAACGCGCTGGTCGGCTATGGCCTGGTGGTTGGCCTAGACGGCAGCGGCGACCGCACCAGCCAGGCACCTTTCACCGTGCAGAGCCTGAAGAACCTGCTCGGCGAGCTGGGCGTCAACGTGCCCAGCAACGTCAACCCGCAGTTGAAGAACGTCGCGGCGGTTGCCATTCATGCCGAACTTCCGCCGTTTGCCAAACCCGGCCAGCCGATCGATATCACGGTGTCATCGATTGGCAACGCGGTATCTTTGCGCGGTGGCTCGCTGCTGATGGCGCCGTTGAAGGGTGCTGACGGCCAGGTTTACGCCATCGCACAGGGCAACCTGATCGTCGGTGGCTTCGGCGCGCAGGGCAAAGATGGTTCGCGCATGTCCGTCAACATTCCCAGCGTTGGCCGTATTCCCAACGGCGCCACGGTGGAGCGCGCCCTGCCCGACGTGTTCGGTGCCAGCGGCGAAATCACCTTGAACCTGCACCAGAACGATTTCACCACCGTCTCGCGCATGGTCAACGCTTTGAATGCCAGCTTCGGCGAAGGTGCCGCACGCGCGGTCGATGGTGTCACCGTCGCGGTGCAGGCCCCGACCGACCCGGGTGCACGCATCGGCATGCTGGCCCGCATCGAGAATGTGGAGCTGTCCCCGGGTACTGCACCGGCGCGGGTGGTGGTCAATTCGCGTACCGGCACAGTGGTGATTGGCGCGCAGGTGCGCGTAAGCCCGGCAGCCATCGCACACGGTTCATTGACGGTGACCGTCAGTGAGTCGGCGCAGGTCAGCCAGCCCAATGCTTTCGCTGGTGGGCAGACCGTCGTCACGCCGCAGTCCACCATTACTGCCAGCAACGAAGGCAGCCGCATGTTCCGCTTTGACGGCGGCGCGACGTTGGATGAAATCGTGCGCGCGGTGAATGAAGTCGGCGCTGCACCGGGCGACCTGATCGCCATCCTGGAAGCACTCAAGCAGGCCGGCGCATTGAGCGCCGAGCTTGAGGTGATCTGACATGCGTATCAGCGGCTCGCCACTGGAACTCAACCCCACCCTGGCCAACGACCCGGCCAAGATCGACAAGGTCGCACGCCAGCTTGAAGGTCAGTTCGCGCAGATGCTGATCAAGAGCATGCGTGAAGCCAGTTTCGGTGATTCGTTGTTTCCCGGTGAGAACAAAATGTTCCGCGAGATGTACGACCAGCGCATGGCCGAGTCGATGACCCGCGGTCGCGGGCTTGGCCTGTCGGCGATGATCGCGCGCCAGCTCGGCGGTGGTGATGCGGCCAGCAAGCCAGCGCTGGACGGCACCATCAGCCCAGCCGCCGCGGCGCGCGCCTACCAGCTGGGCGCCCCGGCACCAGCGGCATTGCCGCTGCACAGCGATGCGCCGGCAGATGTGGACGCTTTGGAGGTATTGGGCGCGAGTGAACGTGCGGCCTACATGACGCCCCAGGCACAGGCGCTGGATCTGATCGCCGGCCGCGACACCAGCGACCTGCACGCTGCACTCGGCAGCCACAACCCCTACCAGCAGACCGATGCCCTCGCTGCTCCGGACTGGGCGGTGGACAGCGACCGCTGGAGCAAAGTGACCTCCGCCGAACGCGGTGACGCCGTGGATGCGACCACCGCCAACCTGGCCGCGAACCAGCTCGGCACGCACACGCCAGAAGGCTTTGTCGCAAGCATCTGGCCGCATGCCGAACGCGCCGGGCGCGAGCTCGGCGTGGACCCGCGCGCCCTGGTCGCACAGGCGGCATTGGAAACCGGTTGGGGCAAGCGCCATATCCGCCGGGACAACGGCGACAGCAGCCACAACCTGTTTGGCATCAAGGCCACCGGCTGGAGCGGCGAGCGCGCCACTACCGGCACCCACGAATACGTCAACGGCCAGCGTCGCAACGAAACCGCCAGCTTCCGTGCCTATGGCTCGGTCGGCGAGAGTTTCGGCGACTACGTGCGCATGCTGAAGAACAGCCCGCGCTACCAGGCAGCCCTCAAGGCCGGCAGCGATGTGCGCGGCTTCGCACAGGGCCTGCAGCGCGCCGGTTACGCCACCGACCCGGCCTACGCCGCCAAGATCGCCGCCATTGCCGCCGGCCCCACCATCGAACGTGCCGTCGCCGCCATCAGCGATGCCGGCGTGCGCATGGGCCAGAGCTTTGCCAGCACCGCCGGTTTGACCGGCACCACCCGTCGTTGAGATAGACGTCCATGTCCAATGTTCTTTCCACCGGTACCAGTGCCCTGCTCGCCTTCCAGCGCGCACTGGCGACCGTCAGCCACAACGTGGCCAACATCAAGACCGACGGCTACAGCCGGCAGAAGGTGGATTTCGCCACGCGAAATCCCACCGATGTCGGTTACGGCGACGTCGGCAACGGCACCAAGATCACCGACATCCGCCGCGTCGCCGACCAACTGGCCATCTCGCGCCTGCTCGACAGCAACGGCGAACTGGCGCGGCTGCAGCAGCTTTCCGGCATGGCCGACCGCGTGGATGCGCTGTTCTCGGATTCGGCCACCGGCGTCACCGGGGTGTGGTCCAACTTCTTTGATTCGGTCAGTGGGTTGTCTGCCAACGCATCGGGCGCGGCGGACCGCCGCAACGTGCTGGACAGCGCAAACACGCTGGTCGGGCGCTTCAAGCAGCTCACCAACAACCTGGACTCGCTCAACAACGAGGTCAACAACGGCCTGCTCTCGGCTGCAACCGAGGTCAACCGGCTGGCATCGGAGATCGCCCAGCTGAACGGCGCCATCGGCAGCAATGCCGCGACTGCCGCGCCGGATCTGCTGGACCGTCGCGATCAACTGATCTCGCAGCTGGTGGGCTTCACCGGCGGCACGGCGGTGATCCAGGACGGCGGCGCCATGAACGTCTATTCGGCGGGCGGCCAGGCACTGGTGATCGGCACCAATGCGTCCCAGATCACCACCGCCACCGACCCGTATCGGCCCGAGCGCCTGCAGCTGGCAATCAAGACCCAGGGCATGACGGTCAGCCTCGACAGCAAGGCCATGGGCGGCCAGATCGGCGGCCTGCTGGAAGTACGCGATACGGTATTGAACCCGGCCCAGGCCGAGCTCGGTCGCATCGCCGTAGGCATGGCCCAATCGTTCAACCAGGCCCATCGCGAAGGCATGGATCTGTACGGTGACATGGGCACCGATTTCTTCACCCTCGGCCCACCCAAGATCACCGCACACAGCGGCAACACCGGCGGCGCCACCCTGACCGCAAGTTACGGCGACACTGCGGCGCTGGATGGGCAGAACCTGCTGCTGAAGTTCAACGGCACCAGCTGGGAAGCCAACCGCGCAGATACTGGCGCCAGTGTGCCGATGACCGGCGCCGGCACGGCAACGGACCCGTTCGTGGTCAATGGCGTGAAGTTCGTGGTCGGCGGCACGCCGGCAGTGAATGATCGCTTCCTGCTGCAACCCACAGCTGCCGCTACCAACGGTTTGTCGGTCGCCATCACCGATCCTTCGCGCATTGCCGCCGCCAACCCGATCAAGGGCGCTGCAGATCTGACCAACACCGGCACCGGTGTGCTGGGCAAGCTGGATGTGCTCGATGCCGCCAATCCGGCCCTGCTCAATCCGGCCAGCATCGAGTTCATCGATGCCAACCAGTACACCATCGACGGCGCCGGCCCGTTCCCGTACACACCTGGCCAGGCCATCAGCGCCAATGGCTGGAGTGTGGTGCTGGACGGCAAGCCCGGCGCCGGTGACAGCTTCACCATCGGCAAGACGCCTGCCGGCTCCAGCGACAACGGCAACGCCTCGCGCCTTGCCGCCGTTGAAGATGCCAAGGCCTTCAGTGGTGGCACGGTGACGCTCAACGGTGCGCTGGGTGGCCTGACCACGCAAGTCGGCTCGGCCGCCCGCGCGGCTGAGTATTCATTGCAGGCGCAGCAGGTCATCAACGCCAACGCGCAGGCAGGCCGTGATGCGGTGTCCGGCGTCAATCTGGACGAAGAAGCGGCAGACATGCTCCGCCTGCAGCAGGCCTACCAGGCCGCATCGCAGCTGATCTCGACGGCGGACACCATGTTCCAGACAATCCTGCGCGCGGTGGGCTGATGAACAACCGTATTTCCAGCAACATGATCTACGACCAATCGGTCTTCCTGATGCTCTCCAAGCAGAGCAAGCTGGCGCACCTCGAGCAGCAGCTGGCCACCGGCAAAAAGATCATCACCGCCAAGGACGACCCGGTCGCCTCCGGTACCGCTGTTGGCCTGGACCGCAGCCTGGCCGCCCTGGAGCAGATGAAGCTCAACGGCAGCACAGTGCAGAACCGGCTGGGTCTGCAGGAAAACACGCTGGCGCAGGTCAACGACATGATGGGCCGGGTAACCGAACTCACCATCTATGCCAGCAACCCAGGCCTTGCCGCCGCCGACAAGAAAGCGTTGGTGGCGGAGATCAACTCCATCAGCGAAGGCTTGCTGGCACTGGCCAATGCAACCGATGGCACCGGGCGCTACCTGTTTGGTGGCACCCAGGACGGTAGCCCGCCTTTCAGCCTGATCAATGGCAAGGTGGTCTACAACGGCGACCAGACCCAGCGCCAGGTCGAAGTGGCACCTGATACCTACGCCAGGGATGCCCTGCCCGGTAGTGAGATCTTCATGCGCATTCCCACTGGCGATGGCGCGGTGGATGGTGCTGCCGCAGTCGGCAACACCGGCAAGGCCGTGCTGACCAATGTCGGCCGTGACGGCAACGGCGGCTGGGATGGCAACGCCTTCAGCATCCGCTTCACGGCAGCTAATCAGTACGAGGTGCTTGACGCTGGCGGCAACGTCACCGCTACCGGCACGACAGCCAGTGGCGAGGACGTGGTGGTCAACGGCGTGCGCCTGCACATTGATGGCGAAGCCGCCGCCGGCGACAGCTTCAACGTGCAGCCCGCGACCAGCCGTGACATCTTCGCCACGCTGGACGGCTTGATCAGCGCCCTCAACAGCGACACCGGAACGCCTGCACAGATGGCAGCGCAGCAGAATCAACTGCAGGGCGCACTGCGCGATGTCGCCCGTGCTTCCGAACGCATGATCGACGCCCGTGCGTCTGGCGGCGCCCAGCTGAAAACACTGGACGATGCCTCGGCAACGCGCGAGGCCAACAATGTGACGATCAAAGGCACCCTGTCCCAGCTGCGCGATCTGGATTACGCCGAAGCGATCAGCGAGTACCAGCTGGAGAGCACCGCCCTGCAGGCGGCGCAGACCATCTTCATGCAGATGCAGCAGATGTCGTTGTTCAAGCGCCTGGGCTGATCTCCCCCGACCTGTTCACTTCAAAGGCCGCGATGCCACAGCATCGCGGCCTTTCTGCATTTGGGCTCAAGCGTTCTGCATTGATGCCGATAAGTGCGCCGCGCCTACACGACCAGGGCGATGCATCTGCGTTGCTCTGTTGCGGACTTTGCATCGATAGCGCTTGGTTTTCCTCGCTTTCAGCCGTTCTTCCAAACCCTGAATGCGCTCCGTAAACAGCCGGTTCCGCATCGCACAGGTGGATCCGCTGCATCTGCTTGACGGCCCTCCTGTGAACGGGAACGCCCAAGCGTGGCCCGCAACAGGCCAAAGCAAATCCCCGCCTAAAGGTTGTTGACAGTGCGCCGTTATTCCTTTTGCACCGGCGAGATGCACGACCGACAAAACAAAACAACGGCGGCATTTCGCTTCAACCACCGGGATTCCATAAGGGAGACGACCCATGGCACAAGTAATCAACACCAACACAATGTCGCTCAATGCTCAGCGCAACCTGAGCACCAGCGGCACCTCGCTGGCCACCACCATCCAGCGCCTGTCGTCCGGGCTGCGCATCAACAGCGCAAAGGACGACGCCGCCGGTCTGGCCATCAGCGAACGCTTCACCACGCAGATCCGCGGCTTGGATGTCGCCATCCGCAACGCAAATGACGGCATCTCGCTGGCCCAGGTCGCCGAAGGCTCGCTGTCGGAGGTTGGCAACAACCTGCAGCGCATCCGTGAACTGGCCGTGCAGGCATCCAACGCCACCAATTCGGCCAGCGACCGCAAGGCACTGCAGGCCGAAGTCACCCAGCTGGTCAGCGAAATCGACCGCGTCGCCAAGCAGGCCGACTTCAACGGCACCAAGTTGCTGGACGGCAGCTTCACCAGCCAGCTGTTCCAGGTAGGCGCAAACGCCGGGCAGTCCATCGCCATCGACAGCGTGGTCAATGCCAAGGCCGATTCGCTGGGCGCGGCCACCTTTGCCAATGTCTATACCGGCACGTCGCTCGCTGCAGCGGACAAGGCCACGGCTGATACCACGTTCTCGCAGCTGCAGATCTCGGTCACCGCACCGGGAGCAGCCGCCCCGACGGCCATCAACATCGGCGACATCACGGTCAAGGCCGGCGAATCGATCAGCGCCGCCACGGCCGCTGCAATCAACGGAAAGCTGGGCGAAACCGGCGTGCTGGCCAAGGTCGAAGCCGGTGTGATCAGCCTGACCTCGGTCAAGGATGGCCAGGCGTTTGCGCTCGCTTTCGCCGGCCCCGCCAACGCGGCCGCCACGCCGGCCACCTTGGCCAATCTCGGCTTGGTACAGACCAGCACCAATGGCGGCACGCTGACCGGCGCCGGCAACAGCTTCGTCAACGGTCTGAATGTCACCACCGCCGAAGGCGCACAGCAGGCCCTGTCGATCATCGACAAGGCGCTGGAGTCGGTGAACAGCACCCGCGCCGACCTCGGTGCCATCCAGAACCGCTTCACCTCGGTGGTCGCCAATCTGCAGACCTCCTCGGAGAACCTGTCCGCATCGCGCAGCCGCATCCGCGATACCGACTTCGCCAAGGAAACCGCAGAGCTGACCCGCACCCAGATCCTGCAGCAGGCCGGCACGGCCATGCTGGCCCAGGCCAACCAGGTTCCCCAGAACGTGCTCAGCCTGTTGCAGCGCTGACATGAGTCGCTCCTGAAGCACGTCAGGACCGCCTAACCCACCGTACGTGCAACTGCTCAAGGACCTCTCCTCATGGCACAAGTCATCAACACCAACACGATGTCGCTCAATGCTCAGCGCAACCTGAGCACCAGCGGCAGCTCGTTGGCCACCACCATCCAGCGCCTGTCGTCGGGTTCGCGCATCAACAGCGCCAAGGACGACGCCGCCGGCCTGGCCATCTCCGAGCGCTTCGGCACCCAGATCCGCGGCACCGACGTTGCCATCCGCAATGCCAACGACGGCATTTCGCTGGCGCAGGTTGCCGAAGGTTCGCTGAGCGAAATCGGCAACAACCTGCAGCGCGTGCGTGAGCTGTCCGTGCAGGCATCCAACGCCACCAACTCCGCCAGCGACCGCAAGGCACTGCAGGCAGAAGTGACGCAGCTGGTCAGCGAAATCGACCGCGTTGCCAAGCAGTCCGAGTTCAACGGCACCAAGCTGCTGGACGGCACGTTCTCCAGCCAGCTGTTCCAGGTCGGCGCCAATGCGGGCCAGTCCATTGCCATCGACAAGGTGGTCGATGCCAAAACCGCATCACTGGGCACCGCCACCTTCGCCACCGGTGCCACTGCAGCTATTGCAGCTGCCGGTGCCGACGGCACGCGCATCAGCGGCAAGGTGATGGGCGTGGATATCGGCACCGTCGAGCTGAAGGCTGGCACCAACACCGGAGACGCTGCAAAGGCCGTGGCCTCGGCCATCAATGCGAAAATCGGTGAAGCAGGCATATATGCCGAAGCCAACGCCGACGGCACCATGAAGCTGAGCTCGGTGAAGGAAGGCAAGGCCGTTGCCGCTGCCGATATCGCTCTGTTGCGCAGTGACGCCACCGGCACCACCTGGCCGGCAGGAACTGCCGCGGCGGCCTATAGCCCCGCCACCGCCACCGCTGCCAACGTGCAATCACTCGATGTGAGCACTGTGCTTGGTGCTCAGCAGGCACTGGAAGTCGTGGACAAGGCGCTGAGCTCGATCAACAGCACGCGTGCTGACCTCGGTGCGATCCAGAACCGTTTCACCTCGGTGGTGGCCAAC
>NZ_LDJI01000015.1 GCF_001431415.1 Stenotrophomonas humi
GCGGCCTGTCCCCGATAGAGTTTGAACGGCAGTACGCACTAAACGGCTGAAGAGTGTCTACAAAAGCCTGGGCGATTCAACCCGAAGTGGACGCCGGTTGGATTTCTGCACTAAGTTGAAAACCATATGCATCAGCAGCTGCAGGCGCTTGGCGTATCACTTGGCGTCCGCTTGGGGTAGAAGGATTGGTGGTGCGGACGCACTGGCTCGCACTTGTGGCACCAAAGGGAAGGTATGCAGCGTGATATGAACGGATGGTCGGTAATGGTGCTGGAGGATGAGGAGGAGCTGCGGGAGAAGTTCCTCATTCCAGGACTTAGAGATGAGGGTTTCGAGGTGGACGGTGTGGGCAGCGCATTGGCCCTGTACAGGGCCTTGAGCCTGCGCTCCTACGACGCGTTCGTTGTGGATGTCGGCCTTCCGGACGAGAGCGGCTTCGCGGTGACGCAGCATCTGCGCAAGTTGGGCAACGCGGGGATCGTCATGCTCACCGGACGGCGCGGTGCGGACGACCATGTCCACGGATTGGAGCAGGGCGCGGATGCCTATCTTTCCAAGCCCGTCGGAGTTGTAGTGCTCGCCGCGACGATACGCAGCGTCATGCGGCGAACGTCTTCAGCCGCGGCACTGCCGCCAGTGCGGGAGCCGAATACGACCGGTTGGTGCCTGACTGCCAATGGGTGGCGCATTGCCACGCCTTCCGGCGCCGATGTCGGCCTATCAACAGGTGAACGGCTGTTCCTGACGGTGCTGGCTGCCGCCGAGGGTGCAGTCGTGACGCGCGAGGCGGTCATTGGGCACCTCGGCCGCGATGAACAGGATTTCGACCTGCACAGGCTTGAGATGTTGATCTATCGCCTGCGACGCAAGGTGCTTGCCGGTACCGGGTGTGAGTTGCCGCTCACCACGGTACGTGGCATCGGCTATCTGTTGCTCCTGTAACCGCCAGCGACAGATCTGATGCCCGTGCGGGCGACGCAGATCAGCCGTCACTCCAGCTGCGTATGATGCTCGCCGGGGAGCATGGGCTGGTCGATCTGGCAGCCCACGATTTGGCGAAACGGGGAGAACAGGCAAGGTGGAAGACAAGGTCGTGGCGACACCCGTGAGCGTGTGGGCCTGGGGCCTGCAGCGATGGCGGAGAATGCAGCACTGGGTGCGGGATGTGCCCGTCGCCGATCCGGTGGATCGGCGCAATGCGCCAATGCTCCAGTTGGTTTCCCTGCTTCTGGCGGTGCTTCCGTCGGCCGCCTGGTGCTATCGGGCGTTGCTGGTGGACATCCCCTGGCGGCCGGGTGAGGTTACCGGGATGGTGTTCGGCTTGTCCGTCAGCGCCATCTCCGCGTTGAGCTTCGTGCTGGTGCGCAAGGGGAGATTCAAGGCGGCCTCCCATGCCTTGCTGGCCGTATTCGCAGCGACGGTGATCCCCGCCTACCTGGTCGCGGGTTTCGGCGGGCAGCGATTCGAGCAGCCTGTCCTGGCCATCTGGATGGCGATCGCCGCACTGGCCGTGGGGCGCACGGCCTTGTGGCTGATGTTCCTTTGCATCGCCGCGGCCTTCGGGCTGGGGATAGGCGTGGATATCGGGAAGCAGGGCAAGGCGGTCGAGCTTCTGGGGGATGCCGCTTTCAGCATGGCCATCTTCCTGATGATTGCCGTGGTGCTGGACCGGAGTTCGGTCGCGCTCCGCGAGAGCCTGCGCGAAGCGCGGGCACGCGGGGATGCATTGGACGTGGCCAACCGGCGCCTGACCGAGGAGATGGCCGAACGTGAACGCACCTTCGCGCAGTTGGTCCAGGCGCAGAAGATGGAAGCTGTCGGCCGGCTCGCCAGTGGCGTCGCGCATGACTTCGGCAATGTACTGGCCGTGGCGGGCGGGTATGTGCGCAGTGGGCTGCACTCCGGCAATGAGGCGCGGATGCGGGAATCATTGCAGGGCGTGGATACGGCGGTGAACCGTGCCAACCTGCTGACGCGCCGGCTGTTGTCGCTGGTCCGTGTCGAGGAGGGCGTGGAGGAGTGGTTTGATCCGGGCGAGGCGCTGAAGGCGCTCATGCCCATGATCCGGCAGTTGATGGGGCCGGGTGTAAAGGTCGATGTCACGGTCGCTGACGATCTGCCGCCGCTGTTCTTCGACCGGATGCAGTTCGATCTGCTGGTCCTGAACGTGGCCGCGAACGCGGACCATGCCATGCCCGATGGTGGTGGCTTCTCGCTGCGGGCACGCAGGGACAATGACCGTTTGGTGCTGGACCTTGCCGATACTGGGGTGGGCATGGAGGGCGACGTGCTGGTGCACGCCTTCGAGCCATTCTTCACCACCAAGCCGCGCGGACAGGGCAGTGGGCTTGGTCTTTCGGTAGTTCGTGACCTGGTCCAGCGGGCTGGTGGTAGCGTGAATGCGGAAAGCCAGTTAGGCAGGGGAACGACGATTTCCCTGCGTTTTGCCGACGCTTTGGCCGAACTGGCAGAGGTGGAAACGGAAGAGCGATGAACTTGCCGACCTAGGAGATGTAGGCGATAAGCCGCTTGCCGACGGCGGCAACCACGCTGGAGAGCAGGTCCACGTCGACGGGGTGCTCCAGGTCCAGCGCATGCTTGAGTGAAGGGGCGGGGATGCTCAGCGACCTGGCCAGCGCCTCGTGTGTCATCCGGCTCTTCACGATCTCGTTGTGCACCAGCACCTTGAGGGACTCGCCGGCTGATAGATGGATGTTGACGCCATTGCTTGGTTTGGTCCGCGGCAGCGGTACCGAGGCGCCCGCCTGGAACTTCTTTCGTATCTCCGACCTCAGCGCAGAGCCTAGGCTTCTTTCCAGCTGATGTGCATTCGAGGTGGAAATCTCCGGCCAATCCGTCAGGTGCATCACGGGATGGGTCGAGCTTCCCTCGGTTCTCACGGAATATACGAACATATGCTTATTCGGACGACGCAGTCGGATCGGCTGCGCGAGTCACGCACGGCAGGATGATTGTTAGCGGGTGTCCGGGAATATATTGGTCGGTATTGCGCTTTGCACGCACCCACTTTCACTCATTGCGTGAGTAATGGTGAGTGATGCATGGAATGGTCGACACCTTGGCGGCGAACGCATGGAGCGATTCAAGTGAAGGGTCTAGGCCAAGGTGATGTGCACCGGCACCGATTTGTAGGACGGCGTTCCACTTGTCGGGTCAATGTAGTTCAGGGGAATCAGGCAGTTTCCTTCAGGGTAGTAAGTTGCAACCGACCCTCTGGAGATCTTGTAGCTGACGGCGATCACGTTCTCAAGGATTCTGTCGCCTTCGTTGTCCAGCGCCGTTCTTATCCGGATTCGATCCCCCTGTTGGATGCCCCGGTCGTTCATGTCTTCTTCGTTCATGAAGACCACATCACGCCGACCGAAGACCCCGCGGTAGCGATCGTCCAGACTGTAGATCGTGGTGTTGTACTGGTCATGGCTGCGAATGGTGGCGAGTTTCAGGACAGCCTCATCCGCAGGCCTGGGATCCTCCGCGACACCCGAGAACCGGAGAAACTCCGCCTTGCCGGATGCAGTGGGCCATATGCGTTCAGTCGGGGGCAGCGGAAGGCGGAAGCCACCAGGAATGCGAATCCTGGCGTTGTAGTCCAGGAATTCCGGGAAAACCGCTTCGATGGCGTCGCGTATCAGATCGTAGTCGGCCAGCATCTCCATCCACCGCACGCGGCTTGCAGGCAAGGTGGCGCTCGCCATTCCTGCAACGATCGCCGGCTCCGAACGGAGCTCTTCAGACGCGGGTTTCAGCTTTCCACGCGACGCATGCACCATCGACATCGAATCTTCCACAGTAACCGCCTGGGGCCCGGTGCTCTGGATGTCCTGCTCGGTTCGACCGAGACAGGGCAGGATGAAAGTGTTCTTGCCCACCAGCAGATGGCTGCGGTTGAGCTTTGTCGCGATGTGGACGGACAGCTCCAGCCTGCGCATGCCAGCGAAGCAGGCGTCTGCATCAGGTAGTGCGACCCCCAGATTGCCGCCGAGGCAGATGAGCACGCGTGAGCGACCATCAATGATGGCCTGCATGGCGGCAACGGCGTCGTGGCCATGCTGGCTGGGAGCGCGGAATCCGAACCGTTGCTCGATTCGATCAATCATGCCAGCGCTTGGTTTCTCGGTGATGCCGACGCTGCGATCTCCCTGGACATTCGAGTGGCCGCGCAAAGGGCAGATGCCGGCGCCGGGCTTTCCAAAGTTGCCTCGGAGGAGCAGAAGGTTGGCAATCTGCTGGACATTCCTGGTGCCGGTGCTGTGCTGGGTGACGCCCATGCCATACGTGACAATGGTCGCGTTGGATTTGGCATAGGCTTGCGCGACCTTGCGCAGCTCCTCCTCAGGCAAGCCGGATTCAGCCACGATGCCTGCCCAGGATGTCGCGCGAAGATCCTCGGCAAAAGCATCGAAGCCGTTGGTATGGCCTTCAATGAATTCACGATCCAGGATGCCGGCCGCTTCACCTTGCTCGGCCTCCATCTCAAGTAGCGCCTTCATGATGCCCTTCAGGGCCGCAGCGTCTCCGCCAATCCGTGGTTGCAGATATGACGACGCAATCTCCGTTGCACCAAAGGTCGCCATCTCCAGCGCGTCCTGTGGATCGGCAAAACGCTCGAGCGCTCTCTCGCGCAATGGATTGAGGACGATGATGGGAGCGCCACGCCGTGCGACTTCGTGAAGCGTTCCCATCATGCGGGGGTGATTGGTGCCTGGGTTGTGTCCTATCGCGATGATGAGCTCACACGTGTCGAAATCATCCAGCGAGACGGTTCCCTTGCCGATCCCGATCGACTTGGGCAGGCCAACGCTGGTTGCTTCATGGCACATGTTGGAACAGTCAGGAAAATTGTTCGTCCCATACTCCCGGGCAAAGATCTGGTAGAGGAACGCGGCCTCGTTGGAGGCCCGTCCGGAGGTATAGAACTCAACCATGTTCGGATCGGGCTGGTCGCGCAGGATCTGCCCGATGCGACGGAATGCCTCATCCCAGCCGACGGCTTCGTAGATGTCCTTCTCGGCGTTGTAAGCCATTGGATTGGTCAAACGCCCCTGATCCTCCAGCTGATAATCCGTCCATTCCAACAGGGAAGAAACGCTGTTGGATGCGAAAAACTCTGGAGTGACGCGCTTCTTGGTGGCTTCCCACGTCACGGCCTTTGCGCCGTTTTCGCAGAACTGGAAGGTTGAGGTGTGGTGACGGTCCGGCCATGCGCAACCGGGGCAATCGAAGCCCTCGGGCTTGTTTGTCCGATACAGCGTAATCGCAGCCTCAGGGGCTGCCATCTGGTCACTGATTGCTTTGGCCGTTGCCCTGAGTGCCCCCCAACCACCGGCCGGAGCATCGTACTTCCGGATGCCGGGGACGTCCTTCTCGGTCATGGCGATGCCTCGCTTGTCTGGGTACTTCGAAGAAGGGGGGAGGAGGGTGAGCGGCTTGTCGCGGCTTCCTTCGCGAAAAACCGTTTCCTCACTTGCCATGACCTGGCACATTTGCTGCCGGCCACTATGGTGCTTCGCTACGGAGAAAGTTGCCGAAAACGGCGCCTGGATTCATCGCATCGGAAGGGCTTTGACCCATGGTGTGATGCCCCTCGCCATGGATGCAACACTGAGCGCCGGAATGTTGATTTCATGTGATTTTCCGTAGACGAACACCTTGTCTGTGGGCGCAGCTCCAGCGGTTCGCACGATGTCGCCAACGGGGCCCGGAGGGAGACATGCAGACGTCGAAGCGTTCGTGAGACTTCTTCTTGGGCCTCGACACCGGTAGCATTAAATGCGACAGAATCGGGAAGTATCGCCCGCTCAATAGATACGGTTGTCCGCTTCGAAACCCAGCAGGCGTTCGGGATGCGAGTACACATTGAATCCATCATGCCGGGCGAAACCCACCAGGCAGATGCCCGCGGCCTTGGCCAGATCAATGGCAAGGGCGGTCGGCGCGGAGACGGCAGCGACAACAGCCATCCCGGCATGAGCTGCTTTGCTTACCATTTCATAGCTGGCCCGGCTCGAGATCAGAAGCAGGCCCGCATCCGTCGAGAGAGACTGCCGACGCATCGCACCGGCCAGCTTGTCCAGCGCGTTGTGCCTCCCGACGTCCTCCCGAACAAGTGAGATTTGACCGTCTGGCTCCACCCATGCCGCTGCATGTGTCGATCCCGCTATCGCGTTCATCGGTTGCATCCCGCCAAGCGAAGCCAGGGCCAATCGCAGCGATGCGACGGGGAATGTCGAGGGGCTTTCTATCGGCGGCGTCATGCGCATGACATCCTCAAGTTGCCGGGCGCCGCAAAGCCCGCAGCCGCTGCGTCCCGGTAGCAACCGCGCTGCAGCCGCTGACAGTGACGCCGCGGGCGCCGTGCTGGATACCCGCATGTAAAGCTCGATGCCCTCGATGCACGGCCTGATTTCCACGCCGAGAAACTCAGACGCATGTTGAATCAGGCGTTCACTCATCGAAAAACCCAGTGCGAAGTCTTCGAGGTCCGATGGCGTTGTCATCATGACGGAGAAGGGAGTGCCGTTGTAGAGCATTGCAACCGGGACTTCCTCGGCAACGCTGTCAATGACCGGACGTCGCTCGCCACCGCGCCAGCGGATCGTTGCCCGACCTACGATTCCCGGGTGCAGTTTGTCAGCAGGGGCAGGATCAAACTCGGACATCGGGGCAGCGACCTGGCGGGTTGGCTAAACGCTGTGGGGCACGAGTGGTTGCTCTTTGACCGGAGGATAGCTCAAACGTCTGATTCAAGCCGAGCCCGCTTCGCGGCTCGGCGTAACATTGGTGTTGGACAGAACGCGGAGCATTATTTTGGCCGGAACAGATTTCACGATCATTGCTTGTCTTGCCGCGTGCGGCGCGCTGGTGGTCTCCGAATGTCGCGGCTGGAAAGCCAGCAGGGCCATATTCAAGACTGCAGCCAGTACGGCATTTTTGGCTCTGGCAGTTCAACTCGATGCAACGGCATCAGCGTATGGTCAGTTGATCCTGGTAGCGCTTGTGCTCAGCTGGGTGGGTGACGTCCTCCTACTGTCTCAAAAGAGCCTCGTCTTTCTGCTCGGCCTCGCCAGCTTCCTTCTTGCTCATGTCGTTTTTTCTGGCGCTTTTGCACTTCGCCCCATCGATGGCACGGCTTTGATCGTCGGGCTGGCTCTCATGAGCTGTATCGGAATCTCGGTTCTCGTATGGCTTTGGCATCATTTGAAGACCTTCTATCGCGTTGCCGTTACCGCATACGTGATGGCCATTGTCGCCATGTGCACTTTGGCGATTGCCGTAAGTGCCGCTTCCGGGGCGTGGCTGTTGGCGAGCGGTGCGCTGATATTCGCGCTCTCGGATATCGCGGTTGCCCGGGACCGTTTCGTGGCGCCGGGTTCCATCAACCGGGTCTGGGGTTTGCCGCTTTACTACATGGCCCAGATCATTTTCGCCTTGTCACTGGGTGGGGCACCTATCGTTGCCGCCTGAACGTCCGTTCAAGCCTCGGCTTTGCACGCATTGGGCGGGTTCTGTTGCTGTTGGGCATACCGACACTGTTGCTGATTGAATACCCATGGGCAGGCGTCGCCATGCTGTCTGTGCGGTTGCGCCTGTTCGCCGGCAGGTGCATGCGAGGTGCACACCGGGTGACCTGTCCTGATTTCGTGATTCGTCACTAAATTAGCTTGCTCTCGCCCTCGTTTCATTGCTGCTCGCGCCCAGCGGAGCAGGGGATGTAATGGGGAATCGTCGTTGTCGTTCCGTTGCGCTGGGCCGGCACCGCTTCACCGCAGAACATGGCATTCCCGCCGTTCGCCATCGGGGTGGGTCGGTTCCAACTCAGAGCACATCTCAATGCCTGCGGGACGCTGGTCGATTCAGGGCGAGGCATCTCGCCGATGCAGCGATAATGCGCCGCCGCACACCGTAGCGTGCCCGAGACGTATGGAAGGGGCATAGCGCTGAAACACCATTCCTGCTGCATCGAAACTGCGCTGGGATTCCTGTATCCGTGGCAGTATCCTGCCGCGATGCGCCTGCTTGTTCTAGAAGATCAGTCCGATTTGCGCGAGTCCGTTGCCAGCCGGCTGCGCGCGCAAGGCCATGCGGTCGACGAGGCCCGTGGCCTGGCTGAAGCGGAATCTTTCGTGCAGTCGTATGCCTACGATGTCCTTCTACTTGATCGCGGCTTGCCGGATGGCGATGCCCTGGACGCATTGCTGCGCTGGCGCCAGACTGGCATTGTTGCACCGGCACTGTTCCTGACGGCTCGTGACTCGATCGAGGACCGGGTTGATGGCTTCGCCGGAGGCGCCGATGATTACCTGGTAAAGCCATTCGCGATGGACGAACTGGTCGCCCGCGTCGGCGCAATCGGCCGTCGTGGCAATGCGATCCGGCCCAGCACGATCCGCATCGTCGATCTTGAAATCGATCTGGCACGGCGCGCGGCGCGCCGCGGTGGCATCGCATTGCCTTTGCGGCCAAAGGAGTTCGCGCTGTTGCAGCTGTTGGCCGAACGCGCGGGACAGGTGGTATCGCGACAGGACCTTCTCGCAGCCTGTTGGGGCGAAGACCAGCAGCCGGCCTCCAATGCCGAGGAAGTGCTGATCGCCGCCCTGCGTCGCAAACTTGGCGATCCACCGTTGCTGCGCACCGTACGCGGTACGGGCTATCTGCTGGAAAGCCCCGATGCCACGCGCGCGTGACCAGCTGCTGCGTCGGTTGCACCTGCGCCTGACGGCGATCTGGAGCCTGGCCTGGTTGTTCTGCGTGATCGCTCTGTGCGTGGTGGCGATCCTGACGCATGCCCGGCTGACCCAGCTCGATATCACCTCCACCCTGCGGCTTCGCGCGACTGCCGTCTACGGGCTCACCTGGTTCGATACCGACGGCAGATTCCATGACGAAGTGCTGCGCAAGGAAGCCGGCGTGCTGGATGGGCGCGCCGATATCTGGGTGGTGGGCAACGGTACGCCTGCGACGGTGCTGCTGCGCCCGGACCACCCGCAGTTCGAACTGGCCGATCCGGTTGATACCGCTGAAGCGGCGATACGCGACGGCACCGATGCGGTCCAGGAAGGCCGCGACGGGCGCGGCCGCCCGTTCCTGTTGTATGCCAAGGAAACCTACGACGAGCGTGATCGTCCTGCGGCCATCATCCTGGTGTTGGGCGACCCTACCGCGCGCGATGCGGCGCAGTCTGCTTTCGTGCGCTCGACCTTGCTGATTGCGCTGGGCTTTGCGGCGTTCGGAATAGTGGTCGGTTCTCTCCTGTCGCGGCGTTCAATGCGCCCGGCGATCGCATCCTTCCAGCAACAGGAACGCTTTCTTTCCGCCGCTGCGCATGAACTGCGCACGCCGGTCGCGCGATTGCAGGCATTGTGCGAATCGGCACGGGATGGGCGCGAAGCGCCCGCACAGATACTTGGCAAGGTTGAGCGCGTGGCTGGCCAGGCGACCCGCCTGGTCGACAAGCTGTTGTTGCTGACGCGGCTGGACACCGCTACCACGCCTGTATCGAAAGAGCCGGTGCGCTTGGACCTGCTGGTCGAATCCGTGCTGCCGGAGGATGCGCAGATCGAATTTCACGCAATCGAATCCGTGGTGAACGCCGACGTTCAGCTGGTGCAGACTGCCGTGCGGAACCTGATCGAGAACGCCTTGGTACATACGGCAAAAGCCGGGAACGGCGAGCCGATCCGCGTGACCGTCGCAGGGAGCACCGTGGTTGTCGAAGACCGCGGCCCGGGGTTCCCTGATGCGCTGCTGCAACGCATCGGCGAACCGTTCGTGTCCGGCCCCAACAGCCCCGGCAGCGGGCTCGGGCTGTCCATCGTCCGGCATATCGCACAACTGCATGGCGGCGAGCTACGCCTGGAAAACCGTGCTGGCGGCGGGGCGCGCACCGAACTGCGCCTTTAGCTAACGGCGGCGGGAGGCCGTCAGGTAGATATCAGGTTCGCTCTCTAAGGTAGGCCCTGCCCAACGGCGATACGCCGTCCGCAGCCCATTACCTGAGCGTTCCCCATGTCTACTTCCGCCACCACCCGCACCCAATGGCTTTCGCTGATGACCAGCATCCTCTTCGCTTCTGCTTTCGCCTTGCCCGCAACCGCCCATGCCCAGTCCGGCTACATGCCCGATGAAACCTCGCTTCATGAAGGCACCTGGCTGCAGTGGCCGCATGAGTACACCTACGGCCGTGCCTACCGCGACCGCATCGAGTCGACCTGGGTGGCCATGACGCGTGCATTGGCCACCAGCGAGAACGTTCACATCATCGTCTACAACAACGTCGAGAAAGCCCGGGTACGCACTGTCCTGCAGGCCGCCGGTGTGTCTTTGGCGAAGGTCGACTTCCTGGTCCGCCCTACCGACGACGTCTGGGTGCGCGACAACGGCCCCGTCTTTGTCTACGACCGCGATGACAAGCTGACCATTACCGACTGGGGTTTCAACGGTTGGGGCAACGACGCACCGTACCGGAAGGACGACAGCGTGCCCGGCGCAGTGGCGCGCAAGCACGGCCTTCCCAGCTTGGACCTCAACGACGTGGTGCTGGAAGGTGGTGCGATCGAGGTCGATGGGCGTGGCGTGTTGATGGCCACGCGCAGTTCCACGCGTGAGCCCAACCGCAACGCGGATCTGAGCCAGCCCGAGTTCGAGCAGGTACTGCGCGATCAACTGGGCGTGGCCAAGTTCATCTGGCTGGATGGCGCACCCGGCGGTAAGGAAGACATCACCGACATGCATATCGACGGCTTCGCCCGCTTCGGCACGCCGGACACCATCGTCACCATGAATCAAGCAGATCTGCGCGAATGGGGTCTGTCGGACACCGACGTGGCCGCGTTGTACCGCGCCACCGACATCGACGAGGCGCCGTATCGTTTCGTACAACTGCCGCTGACCCAGCGCGACGTGGTCACCAGTTACGGCTATGAACTCGGCTACAAGGGTTCGTACGTCAACTACTACGTTGGCAATACCGTGGTGCTTGTTCCCGAGTACAAGGACCCCAACGACACCGTCGCCAAGGCCATTCTCCAGCGCCTGTATCCAGGCCGCACCGTGGTGGGCATCGACGTGCGCAACCTGTACCGCAACGGCGGCATGGTGCATTGCGTTACCCAGCAGCAGCCTGCCGCGCTGTGATGGCCAAACGAGCAGTAGAAAATTCTCTGACGTGTTTGTCCGATGACATCGAGCGCACGCAGAAGTGAGGGTTCGGTTTGCTGCTCCGCAGCTTGGCTTGATTCAGCCGTTGTGTCCGTGTCCTTCACTTGCGAGTAGTAGAGGGTGGGGGAGGCGTTGGGGGTGTTTATCGAGGTAGTTTTGGGAACCCTACTTTCCGACTAGGGCGCGTTATCGCCGCTGACAATGCCACCTAGGCTCAACGGGTAATTAAGAATCGAAAGGCTCGTTATCGAAACGTAGCGGCAAAGGAATCCCCAATTGTGCCCGGCATGATTGCCACGGCGGACAACCGCACCGGCAGCAAAACCATCTGGCAATAGCTTGTAAAGCCATTGAATCGTGCCGGAGAAGCGTTGCGTGAGCGTCGATTCCATGTGAGCGCCTCTGAGGCGAAAGCGGGCATCGCCTCAGAGGCGATGCCGAGGTAGGCAGGGATCAGCAAGTGCTTGGGAAATTTCGACATCGTCGTGTTCAGCGCGGGCGGGTGAAGGAAGCGGCGGCCATGCGTACCTGGGGCCCAACGACTACTGCAAGTGCGATAGCGACCAGCAAGGTCGCGAGCAGGAACACCGCATGGGTGCCGGAGACCACCGCAGTCGTGCTGGCCGACGTGATGACCGATGTCCCGGCGGCATGCATGAAGACCGCCCCCATCAACGATGCGCCGCTGACCAGGCCCAGGTTGCGCGAGAGGTTGAGCAGTCCCGACACGGTGCCGCGCTGCCCCGGAGCGGTACCAGTGATGACGGCGGTGTTGTTCGCGGCCTGGAATGTGGCGAAGCCACCGGTCAGGACGACCAGGGCGATGACGTAGCCCGACGCACCGGCGTCGATCGTCATACGTGAGAGTAGGAACGCGCCCGCTGCCATCGACAGCAGTCCCACCACGGTCATGCGTAGTGCGCCGAAGCTGTCGACCGCTTTACCCGCCGGTACGCCGACTAGCGCCGCGACCAGCGGGCCCGTCGACATCACCAGACCGATCGTGGTGGCATCGAGGTGCAGAGCGCCGGACAAATAGAAGGGACCGATCACGAGGGTCGTCATCGCCACCGTCGTCGCCAACCCGCTGGCCACGAAACCGGTGCCGACCAAGTGCTCACGGAACAGTGCAGGTTGCACCAGCGGCGAGCGCGCCTTCGTTTCGACGATCAGGAACGCCAGCCCGAGGACGGCCGCGACCACTGCAAGTGCAAGGTTGACCGCGCCGAAATGCCCGCGTCGGATTGTCATCGCTAGCGAATATGCCGCGAGCGCGGAGGCAAGCAGCAACGAACCTGGCAGGTCGAAGCCCGAGGCCGTGGCAGCGCTCTGGTCGCGTGGCAGATAG
The DNA here is from genome assembly GCF_001431415.1 of Stenotrophomonas humi. GTDB lineage: Bacteria > Pseudomonadota > Gammaproteobacteria > Xanthomonadales > Xanthomonadaceae > Stenotrophomonas > Stenotrophomonas humi. The sequence goes on from NZ_LDJI01000015.1 coordinate 12,527, forward strand.
CGCCAGGCCAGTGACGCGGCCAGCAGGCCCAGCGGCAAGTTGATGAGAAAAATCGCCTGCCAGCCGAAGATCCCAATCAGCACACCGCCTAACGACGGACCGAGTGCTGTGCCGACGGCTGAGGTCGTGCCGAGCAGTCCCATCGCGCGCCCCGCGCGCTCCTTCGGCACGGATTCGCCGACCAGCGCCATCGTCAAGGCCGTCATCATCGCTGCGCCCAAACCTTGGCCGGCACGCGCGGCGATCAGTACCCAAAGCGAGGGCGCCGCGGCGCAAGCCAACGAGGCAATGGTGAATGTTGCGATCCCGAGCAGCATGAGCCGACGCCGGCCGAACAGGTCGCCCAGCCGCCCGGCCGACACAACCTGCGTGGTGAGCGCCAGCAGATAAGCCAGCACTACCCATTGCACGGACTGGAAGGACGTGTCGAAAGCGCGGACGAAGGTTGGCAGGCCGACGTGGGCGATGCTCGTGCCCAGCGAGGAAAGCAGCATAACCAAGGCGAGACAGGCCAGCGCGCCGGAGGGGGCCGAGGAGGAGGGGGGGACGGACGGTTGGGTGTTCATGGTGTGAAAGCCTGAGCTCCTCACGGGCAAGGCGGAAGACGCACTGATCGAAAACAATCAGTGCATGGAGCGCCATGTCTGGTCGAGAAGGATCGTGCTATTCCTAGCGCCATGGACAACCTCGATCTGAATCTGCTCGTCACCCTCGACGCCCTGCTCGACGAGGGCAGCGTCGTCGGTGCAGCGAAGCGCCTGCGGCTGAGTAGTTCGGCCATGAGTCGGGCGTTGGCGCGCCTGCGCGAGGCGACGGGCGATCCGTTGCTGGTGCGTGCGGGACGCGGCTTGGTGCCCACGCCGCGCGCTCTGGAATTGCGGGGACCTGTCCGCCAGGTCGTCTTCGACGCGGAAGCGGTGTTGCGCCCTGCGCTGAAACTGGACTTGCCATCGTTGGCGCGGACCTTCGCGATCCGCAGCACCGAAGGCTTCGCCGAAACCTTCGGGCCCGAACTGATCGCACGCGTATCGAACGAGGCGCCACTGGTACAGCTTTCATTCCTGGCCAAGCCGGACAAGGACAGCACACCCTTGCGCGATGGTACGGTTGACCTGGAGACGGGCGTGATCGCCCAAGCGATGGGTCCGGAGATCCGCGCACTGGGCCTGTTCCGCGACCGTTTCGTCGGTGTCGTGCGCCGCGGGCACCGGTTGTCGAAAGGCCGGATGACGCCGCAGCGCTATGTGACAGCAGCGCATGTCGTTATCGAACGTCGCGGTCTGCGTGCGGCGGTAGTCGACGAGGCACTGGAACGGATGGGACTGGCGCGCAATGTGGTGGCGGCGGTCAGTGGCTTCGGGCCGGCGATCGCGCTTGCGCGTGGCTCCGACATCGTCGCGACGGTGCCGGAGAAGCACACCGCCGGTCTGAGCGATGGCATGCACTGCTTCAAGCTGCCTGTGCCGGTTGAGGATTTCACCATCTCGCTGTTCTGGCACCCACGGCTTGATGCCGACCCGGCGCATCGCTGGATGCGTTCCCTGGTGCGAGATGTCTGCAAGCTCCCGCGCTAGTGGAATCTATCCCTGTTGACTAGAGAGAAAAAACCGCTGAACAAGTTATTGGCGGTAATGGGCTGGACGCTGTCGTTGTCCCTGGTTCCATTGGCGTACTCGAACGCAGGTGAATTGTAGGTCGACCGTCCTGAGAATCACTTGGAGGCGGAACAGCTGAACGAGGCATCAGCCCGGTTGCGGCACCTTTTTCGGGTCTGCCTTACGGCATCCATTGGGATACTACCCGTGACGAGCACAGCTTTGCTCACGATTAGAGGGCGTTATCGGGGGTAGGAAGGGGGCAAGAAGGCCAGATGCACTTTTGTAAAAGTGCCCGGCAAGGGCTACAGCCCAGCGTATGCCTGGCTGGCGCAAAGCGCGGTGTGCGAAGGGTGTGGTCAACGTTGGCGATGGGCGTCGCCTTCCTCAACCTGTCGCCGTGGCTATCGCCCATGAAGCAGGTGGCGACGATGAATGAGCCGGCCGCCCATCTACTGCACGGCCTGTTGGTCACGGCGGACTTCCTGCTACCTGGCGCGCTGCTGACCTGACTGGTAAACCGTGCGGAAAAGCGCGCGGCCCCTGTGCGGATGGCGACTTGAGAAGCTGCATGGGAATCAACAACAGCCGTGGGTGAACCCATACCCGATTGGTCACTGTTTGCCCGCGTCACCGCGCAGCGCTACGCTTCACCGATGTCTACTTCATCCTCCGCAGCGTTCGACGCCGGGCGCGGCCCCGCTGAGCACGACGTGCGCACGCAGATCATCGAGGCGGCCACCGCGCACTTCAGTCACTACGGCTACGACAAGACCACCGTGTCTGACCTGGCCAAGGCCATCGGCTTCTCCAAGGCGTACATCTACAAGTTTTTTGCCTCCAAGCAGGCCATCGGGGAGGTCATCTGCACCAATTGCCTGGCGCAGATCGAAGGCGAGGTGCATGCGGCCCTGGAGGGGGTTCAAGCCCCGCCTGACAGGCTTCGGGTGCTGTTTACCGTAATCGTGGAGGCCAGTCTTCGCCTGTTCCTCCAGGATCGCCGCCTCTATGAAATCGCCGTGGCGGCCGCGACGGATCAATGGTCCTCGACCCAGGCCTACAAAGGCCGCATCCGTCAGCTTATCGAAGAGATCCTGAAAGAGGGGCGCGCGTCCGGCGTCTTTGAGCGCGCGACGCCGCTCGAAGCGACCAGCCACGCGGTCTATCAGGTCCTGGTTCCCTATCTGAACCCAGTGACGCTTCCACACCTGTCGGCTCTGCATGCGGAATCGCCTACGGCCTTGCAGGACCTGGTGCTCAGGAGTCTTGCCCCGCAACGAAAGTGACTATTGACCTAAACGGTCACTGGGAACAGAATGCCTCCGGATAACCCACTCCGGAAGACCGTATGCGGCGCCGTTTTGTACTCACAGCCATCTCCTGCGTTGTTCCGTTGTTCCTTGCGGCCTGCGGAACGTCGGATGACATCGATCCCCGGACCGCGCCGCCCATCGTCCGGGTTGCCCATGTGCAACCGGGCGGGGGAAACGCGCGCACGTTCACGGGGACCATCGCCGCACGGGTGCAGAGCGATCTGGCCTTCCGCGTGGGCGGCAAAGTCACTGAGCGCCTTGTTGAAACCGGCCAGACGGTCAAACGCGGCGATGTGCTCTATCGGATCGATCCCAACGACCTGAACCTGGCGGCGGCGTCCCAGCAGCAGGCCGTCATCGCCGCCCGTGCGCAGAGCGTGCAGGCCACCGCGGATGAAGTGCGCTATCGCGATCTGGCGGCTAAGGGCGTTGTCTCCCGATCGGCCTACGATCAGATCAAAGCGGCGGCGGACGCAGCATCGGCACAGCTCAAAGCCGCCGAGGCGCAAGCCCGGGTTGCGCGTAACGCCAGTCAGTACACCGCGCTCGTTGCCGATGCTGATGGGGTGATCATGGCCATCTCCGCTGAGCCTGGCCAAGTCGTGGCGGCGGGGCAGATCGTCGCCCGGCTTGCCCGTGCCGGCAATCGGGAGGCAGTGGTCCAATTGCCTGAGACGCTGCGTCCCCAGATCGGCTCCGTGGCCTCAGCGTCCCCTTTCGGGGGGAGCGGCAAGGTCCCCGCACGGTTGCGCGTGCTCTCTGAATCGGCAGACCGTGCCACCCGAACCTTCGAAGCCCGTTACACACTGGAAGAGGGCAACACCCCATTGCCGCTGGGTTCAACGGTGGCGGTCGAGCTTGCAGGCGGAATACCTGCCGGCGTCTCGGATGGCTTTGAGGTTCCGCTGGGCGCGCTGTTCGATCCCGGCACCGGAACCGGCGTATGGGTGATCAGTGGTGAGCCGCTCAAAGCTCATTGGACGCCGGTGGCCGTCAAGCAGCTGGGCGATGACCAAGCCTTGGTCGAGGGTACCTTGAAAGCCTCGGATCGCGTGGCGGCGCTTGGCGCACATCTGCTCCGCGAGGGGCAGATGGTTCGTCTGGCCGACACGGCCATGCGCTCCGCTGCAAACGGAGCCCGTCAGTGAGTGGGTTCAACCTGTCGGCGCTTGCGGTGCGCGAGCGTGCTATCACGGTCTTTCTGATCTTTCTGATATCCGTTGCCGGCATCGTCTCGTTCTTCCAGCTTGGCCGCGCAGAGGATCCCGCGTTCACCGTCAAAGTCATGACCATCGTGACGGCTTGGCCTGGCGCCACGCCGACGGAAATGCAGGACCAGGTCGCCGAGAAGCTGGAAAAGCGCCTGCAAGAGCTTCGCTGGTATGACCGCAGCGAAACCTACACGCGGCCTGGGCTGTCCTTCACCACGCTGACATTGCAGGACGGCACGCCCCCGTCGCAGGTGCAGGAGGAGTTCTACCAGGCGCGCAAGAAGATGGCGGACGAAGCGGAGAACCTGCCCGCAGGCGTGATCGGTCCGATGGTCAACGACGAATACGCGGATGTCACCTTCGCTCTGTTCGCACTGAAAGCGAAGGGGGAACCATTCCGCGCCCTTGCGCGAGATGCAGAGGCCCTGCGTCAACGGTTGCTGCACGTGCCTGGCGTGAAGAAGGTCAACATCATCGGTGAGCAGTCCGAGCGCATATATGTGGAGCTTTCCCACGAGCGGTTGGCGAACCTGGGCATCACGCCGCAGGAGGTGTTTGGGGCGCTGAACGCGCAGAACGCCCTGACGCCGGCAGGCTCGGTCGAGGCCAAAGGCCCGCAGATTTTCATTCGCCTCGATGGCGCGCTGGATCAGCTGGAAAAGATCCGTGATACGCCGATCGTTACACAGGGAAAGACCCTTAAATTACAGGACATTGCCACCGTCAAGCGTGGCTATGAAGATCCCTCGACCTTCATGATCCGCAACGGTGGTGAGCCAGCCATGCTGCTGGGCATCGTGATGCGCGACGGCTGGAATGGCCTGGATCTGGGCGCCTCACTCGACGCGGAGGTCAAGAAGATCAATGACGGGCTCCCGGTCGGGATGGCGCTGGACAAGGTGACCGATCAGGCGGTGAATATCAGGGCGTCGGTCGACGAGTTCATGATGAAGTTTTTCGCCGCGCTGCTGGTAGTGATGCTGGTGTGCTTTGTCAGCATGGGCTGGCGAGTGGGTGTGGTGGTGGCGGCCGCGGTGCCGCTGACGCTGGCTGCTGTGTTCATGGTCATGGCCGCAACCGGCAAGAATTTTGACCGCATCACGCTCGGCTCGCTGATCCTGGCGCTGGGCCTGTTGGTGGACGACGCGATCATCGCCATCGAAATGATGGTGGTGAAGATGGAAGAGGGCTACAGCCGGGTCAAGGCATCGGCCTACGCGTGGAGCCATACGGCAGCGCCCATGCTGGCCGGCACCTTGGTGACTGCAGTGGGCTTCATGCCCAATGGCTTTGCCCGGTCCACCGCCGGCGAATACACCAGTAACATGTTCTGGATCGTGGGCATTGCGCTGATCGTATCTTGGGTGGTCGCGGTGTTCTTCACCCCCTATCTGGGCGTGAAACTTCTGCCTGAACTCAAGATCGTGGAAGGCGGGCACAGCAGTCTCTACGACACGCCGCGCTACAACCGTTTCCGTTCGATCCTGACGCACGTGATTGCGCGTAAGTGGCTTGCGGCAGGTTCGGTGATTGGGCTGTTCGTGCTCTCGGTGGTGGGCATGGGGTTGGTCAAGAAGCAGTTCTTCCCCATTTCCGATCGCCCGGAGGTGTTGGTCGAAGTGCAGATGCCCTACGGCACGGCCATCGAACAGACCAACCTGGCCACCAGGAAGGTGGAGCAGTGGCTCGCTGGGCAGGAAGAGGCGAAGATCGTCACGGCCTACATCGGTCAGGGCGCGCCCCGGTTCTATCTCGCAATTTCGCCGGAACTGCCGGATCCCGCGTTTGCCAAGATCGTGGTGCGCACCGACAGCCAGGAACAGCGCGATGCCTTGAAAGCAAGGCTACGCCAGGCGGTTGCCGAGGGCTTGGCGCCTGAGGCACGCGTTCGCGTGACGCAGCTGGTGTTTGGCCCTTACTCGCCCTATCCGGTGGCCTACCGTGTCAGCGGTCCGGATCCGGACGTCATCCGTGGGATTGCAACCAAGGTCGAGCAGACGCTGCACGCGAGCCCGATGATGCGCACGGTCAACACTGATTGGGGCGTGCGCACACCAACGCTGCACTTCACACTCGATCAGGACCGCCTGCAAGCCATGGGAATGACGTCTGCGTCTGTCTCGCAGCAGTTGCAGTTCTTCCTGAGCGGGGTGCCCGTCACTGCGGTCCGTGAAGACATCCGCACCGTCGAGGTTGTCGCTCGGTCAGGTGGGGACACACGCCTGGATCCTGCGCGGATTGCGGACTTCACGTTGGTCGGTGCTGCTGACCAGCGCGTGCCGCTGTCCCAGATCGGCACGGTAGAGGTTCGGATGGAAGAGCCGGTGCTGCGCCGTCGTGATCGGGTGCCCACCATCACCGTGCGTGGTGATATTGACGATGCATTGCAGCCACCGGATGTATCCACCGCAATCAGTAAGCAGCTTGAGCCGCTCATTGCCTCGCTGCCTGAGGGCTACGCCATTACCCAGGCTGGTTCCATTGAGGAATCGGGCAAGGCAATGAGCGCGATGCTGCCGCTGTTTCCGATCATGCTAGCGGTCACCCTGCTGATCATCATCCTGCAAGTCCGGTCCATCTCCGCGATGATCATGGTCTTCATGACCAGTCCGTTGGGGCTAATCGGCGTGGTGCCGACACTGCTGCTGTTCCAGCAGCCATTTGGCATCAACGCGCTGGTGGGATTGATTGCGTTGTCGGGCATCCTGATGCGCAACACGCTCATCCTCATTGGTCAGATCCACGAGAACGAAGACGCTGGGATGGACACCTTCCACGCCATCATCGAGGCGACGGTTCACCGAGCGCGACCGGTGATCCTGACCTCCTTGGCAGCGGTGCTTGCGTTCATTCCGCTGACCCATTCGGTGTTCTGGGGAACGCTTGCCTACACGTTGATTGGCGGCACCATCGCCGGCACTGTGATGACGCTGGTCTTCCTTCCGGCGATGTATGCCATTTGGTTCAAGGTACGAGCGGAGAATAACCTCGGTGCCTGATATTCGCCCGGACCCTTTTATATGAGAAGTGACACATGAGCATTGCTGACAAAGACCGCATTGTGGTGACCGGAATGGGCGTGGTCAGCCCACTCGGCTGCGGTGTGGGAACCGTCTGGTCTCGCCTCTTGGCAGGACGCTCGGGCATCGGGTTGCTGGATGCCGATATCTCGGCGGGAACCGGCTGCGAGGTCGGTGGTCGGGTGCCGGATCTCCTTCAAGATCCTGAGGCAGGCTTTGATTCCAGCGGCATCATCGCGCCGAAAGATCTCAAGAAGATGGATCGTTTCGTTGAGTTTGCGTTGGTCGCTGCGCACGAAGCGCTTGCGCAGGCGGGTTGGCGGAATGCTGATGAGCGCGGGTTGCTGCGAACCGCCACTGTGATCGCGACGGGAATCGGTGGGTTTGGATCTATTGTCAATGCGGTCCACACCACTGATAGCCGTGGGCCTGGGCGATTGTCGCCATTCACCGCGCCCACCTTCCTAGCCAACATGGCGGCGGGGCAGGCTTCGATCCGTTACGGGTTCAAGGGCCCGCAGGGCGCGCCCGTGACGGCATGTGCAGCGGGCGTCCAGGCGATCGGGGACGCAGCGCGCCTCATTCGATCCGGTGAGGCGGACATCGCGTTGTGTGGTGGTGCCGAGGCGGCAATACACCGGGTCAGCCTCGGCGGCTTCGCCGCTGCCAAGGCGCTAAGTACGTCATTCAATGACACGCCGCAAGCAGCGTCTCGCCCCTTTGATGAGCAGCGAGACGGGTTTGTCATGTCCGAAGGGGCAGGGTTGCTGGTGATTGAGCGGTTGGACCACGCCTTGGCGCGTGGCGCCAAACCGCTGGCCGAACTGGTTGGCTACGGCACAACGTCCGATGCCTACCATCTTACGGCGGGTCCAGAGGATGGCAGCGGGGCGCGTCGGGCGATGGAGATCGCGCTGGCGCAGGCGGGCATTACTCCGGCGCAGGTCGATCACATCAACGCGCATGCGACATCTACGCAGGTCGGTGATCGGGCTGAACTTGCCGCGATGCGTGCGCTGTTTGGGTCCCGCCCCGATCTTCTGATCTCTGCCACCAAGTCCAGCACCGGACACCTGCTTGGGGCGGCTGGCGGCATCGAAGCAATCTTCACCGTGCTCGCCCTGCTCGATCAGGTCGCGCCAGCCACGCTCAATCTCGATCGGCCAGATCCGTTGGCCGAAGGACTTTCGATCATCGCCGGCGCGCCGCGGAGGGCCGCGATGGAGTTCGCCATGACCAATGGATTTGGGTTTGGCGGCGTGAACGCCAGTGCTTTGTTCAGGCGCCTGTGAGCAAGGCGGCCTCCCGTCCCTTTCCAAGCAAAACTGCTCTGCGCTGGGAAGGCGCGCGGGCATTGAGCCGACGTTGGATACAGGATGCGGCCGGCACTGTATTTGCGGAAGAGGGATTTGAGAGCGGGGCCTGTCCTAGATTTTGTGTAAACGGGTCACCGGCAGGAAACTGCCATCTGACCTGGAGACACCATGAGTTCACGCAAACATGAAGTACCCAGCGAGTTGCTGAGCAGCTTGTTGGCTAACTACAGGAGACCTTAGGACCTGATCGGCGAGAGCGGCCTGCTAAAGCAGTTGACCAAGCTGCTGGTTGAGAATCCAAAACCCGCTTACACGAAAGTCTGCACACGCTCATCCGTGATTGGAAGGCAGCCCTGAACCGATTTACCATCCAGTTTGAGGGGCGACTCCCTCAGCTGTAATCCGAATCCCGTTTACACAAAAATCTGCACACGCTCAATTCTCACAGGGTCGGGGTGACCATCATTTTTCCGAGGCCCCATCGGAGTGTCGAACGAAAGCGGCGCGAACAAGACCAAGTGACTGAACGATCGCCTGAAACTCAAGCTGTGAGCCCTCCTATTTCTTGCTGCCATAGGCGCCGAGGATCACAGCAAGTTGCAACCAATGGATGCGTCAGCGATTCCAGTAGCCCTTCGCCGCGTACCAGGTTGATGAATAGCCCCGCGGCGGTCTCGGCGCTGACGGCCTCCCAAATCTTTAGTCGATCGAAGGTGGGAGGCGGTCAGTGTGTGGAACCCGGCGAATTTTGCTCAGGTCATAGCCCATATCCTTGATGCGTTCCACCGCGCGTTGGTAGTCCGTCTCCGAAACTTGTGGGGTACGCGCCATGTACCAGACGTAGTCGCGCTTAGTACGAGCGACGATGGTTTGGCTGTAGCCATCGTCCAGCCAGGAGATGATGTATTCGGCCTGGATCGGCCAGAAGAACTGCATCCCCCAGACTGCACCATTGCCTTCAGCCTCCACCTTGCCGATGGGGTGCATTGATTCTAGCGGCGCCTGGAAACTGCCCTTGCGATAGGTGAAGGTGGTCTGGATTCGGCCATCAGGTCTCAACGCGTAGTTCTCCACTGCATCGAAGGCTTCGCGCTCGGGTGGCGATGGGATATGTGCGATCACATACCAGTCGCCCATGAAACGCGGCACGTCCACCGATGTAGGGCGCGGTAACGGCCGCGTGTCCAGGTTGCTGCAACCAGTGCCGAACAAGGCGATGGACAGCATCGACAGAAGCGGGAGGTTTCGCATGTGCGTGTCCTTCTTCAGCGGGGACGGAACAGGTAGTGCGCCACCAGCCATTGCTGGCCGTCGTCGTAGCCGAACAATTCCGCACAGGCCATCCAGAAAATCCGCCAGCGCTGCCACCAGATGCGTGCAGCGGCTTCGCTGCCGTAGGTCTGCACCAGCACAGGCATGATGCGCACGCGTGCGGCGTCCTGGCGTTGCAACCAATGATTGGCGGTGCGTTGGTAATGACTTCCATCCAGCAGCCAGCGCTGCTGCAACTGCAGGTCGCGCTGGAAATGCAGCAATGTGTCGGCTGCGGGCATCAAGCCACCGGTGAAGAAATGACGCCCCATCCAGTTGTCCTCGCCCACCGTGTCGAACGGATACATATGCGTGCGATGGGCGAATATGTGTACGAACAGGGTGCCATCAGGCTTCAGCCATCGTGAAATATTGCCCAGCAATCGTCGGTAGTTGCGGATGTGCTCGAACATCTCCACCGACACGCAGCGGTCGAAGGCGGCGGACGGAAGTTCCAGCTGGTTGACGTCGACGGTCTGCACGTTGACGTTGTCCAGGCCGCGCGCGGCACACTCGGCCAGGATATGCTCGCGTTGGCTACGGGAGTTGGAAATCGCGGTGATGCGCGCATCAGGGTAGCGTTCGGCAATCCACAATGTCAGTGAGCCCCAACCGCAACCGAGTTCGAGGATATGCTGGCCATTGGCAAGCCCGGCGCGCTCCCCGTACAACTCCAGCATCGCGTCTTCTGCTTCATCCAATGTCTCGGTGCCGATGCGGTAGTAGCAGCTGCTGTACTTCAAACGATGGCCAAGACAGGCTTGGAAGAACGCTGCGGGCACTTCGTAGTGCTGGCGGTTTGCGGCATCCACATGCAGCGCCAACGGACTGCTGGCCAGTTCGGCGATGCGCCGGCTGAAGCGCTCGGAATGCGCCTGCATGTCCTCTTCCGATTCCTCGGCAAGACGTTGTGCGCACAAGCGGCGGATACCCCAGCGCAAGGCTGCATCCGGCAGCCAGCCGCGCTCGGCCCAGCCGGTCAAGCCGGCTTCTGCGTCGGAAACAGGGTCCAGAGGCGTGACTACGTTCATGGCGATTACTCCTTGGCAGGGCGAGGGAACCAGGGGAAGAACATCGGTGTGGTGCGCTGGTAGGCGCGGTAGTCTTCGCCGCGGCTGCGCAGCGCCTGTTTCTCGGTGAACGGAATGCCGCTCAGGTAACGCAGGAACAGGTACATCAGCACCGGACCTGCCCAGGCCAGCGACCAAAGCGGCGAGCCAACTGCGAGCAGCACATAGGTGAACCAGTGCAGCCATTCAAAGAAATAGTTGGGGTGGCGTGAGTAGCGCCACAGACCCTGCCGGCAGGTGCGGCCTTTGTTGGCTGGGTCGGCGCGGAAACGTGCAAGCTGGCGGTCTGCCACCGATTCGCCGGTCACGCTCAGCAGCCACACCGCCACTGCTGCGATCAGCCATCCATATCCGTCGGAGCTTGGATTGACGGCCACCGCGACGAAGGGCAGGGCGAACAGAACAACCAGCAGCGCCTGGGCAATGAAATAGCCGAAGATCTTTCCCTGATGGCTGTGCCAGTGCTCGCGCAGATACTTGTAGCGACCGTCTTCGGCCTCATGCCGCACCCGCTGCCATAAATGCAGGGCGAGCCTGCTGCCCCACACCCCGCCCAGCACCGCCAAGCTGATACGTGGCAATGCCGCACCGTCGCCAAGCCACGCAAGCAGCAAGGCTGCAGCAGCCAAGCCCTTGGCCCAGAGCACATCGACGATGCCAATATTGCGGTGGAGGCGTTGCCAGGCCCAGCCAATGCTCATCACCACGACGGCGTACAGCAGTACCCACAGTAGCTTGCTCATGGCGATGTGCCTACCAGCGTCTGTTGATTGGTGCGGGACCAATGCCGCGCGCACAGTGTCAGCAGTGTCAGAGCCACGCTCCAGCCGACGCCGAGCAGCAACACGCCTTGCCATGCCGGTGCGGCGAAACGCACAGCGTCGAAACCGCGCGCGGCGGACAGATAGGCCAGTGGTGCCAGCAGTAGCCCAAAAGTCACCGGCAACAGCCAATTCCGCCGCAGGAAGGCCATCGACGAGGTCAAGGTCATCGCAAACGCAGCCCAGAGCGCCATGATCCACGGCGGCGGTATCCAGCCAAGTGGCGCAGCGGCGTAGTCGACGCGGCCACTGGCCGCGGCCACGCCGTCCACCAACCAGGCACAGACTAGTGCGAGCAGCAGCAGACGCAGCTCGACCCGTGGCTGGCTGGCGCTGGCAAACTGGCTGACAACGTACAGCGCCGAGGCGAGCAACGCGGGCCATTGCCAGCCGCGACCGGCGCCGGCCACCGCGCACAGCCAGACCAGTTGGTTGCCGAGCAGATTGAGCAGGGGCCGGCGCATCTCAGCCGATCCGCCCGGAGTTGCCGGCAGGGCGATAGCTGGGCCGCGCCAGCAACAGATGCGACACACCGATCGAGCGTTCAAGGAAGCCGCCTTCGCAGTACGCGAGATAGAACTCCCAAAGTCTGCAGAAGCGCGCATCGAAGCCTTGTGCATGTACTGCCTGCAGCTGCGCCATGAAGCGCTGCCGCCACGCACGCAGCGTCAACGCATATGAGTAGCCGAAGTCCTGCTGGGCAAGCAATTGCAGATCGCTGGCACGCGTCTTGGCCGCCAGGATGGCGGTGAGCGACGGGATGAAGCTGCCGGGGAATACGAAGCGCTTGATGTAGTCAACGCTGCGCCGTGCCTGCTCGTAGCGGTGGTCCTCGATGGTGATGGCCTGCAGTAGTGCCACGCCCTCTGGCTTGAGCAGACGCTGCAAGGTGCCCATGTAGGTTTCCAGGTACTCGGCGCCGATGGCCTCGATCATCTCGATCGAAACGAGCTTGTCGAACTGGCCTTCAAGATCACGGTAGTCCTGCATTAGCAGGGTGATCCTGTCCTGCAGTCCGGCCTCGGCTACCCGTTGCGTGGCCAGTGCATGTTGCTCGGCTGAGATAGTGGTGGTCGTTACATGGCAACCGTAGTTGCGCGCCGCGTGCACGGCGAAGCCGCCCCAGCCAGTACCGATCTCGATCACACTGTCGCCAGGCTGCAACTGCAGTTGCTCGCAGATGCGGTCGAGCTTGCGCCGTGAAGCCGCTTCAAGGGAAGTGTTCTCATCGGCAAACAAGGCCGACGAGTACATCAGGTCCGGCGACAGGAACAGTGAGAAGAAATCGTTGCCAAGGTCATAGTGCGCAGCGATATTGCGGCGGCTGCCTTTGCGGCTGTTGCGACGCAGCCGGTTCCAGCCACGCAGCAGCCAACCGCCGATGCGCGCCGGGCCGCGCTCCATGCCGTCGAGCAGATCGCGGTTGCGTACCAGGATGCGCACCAGCGCAACCAGGTCGCTGCAGCGCCAATCGCCGTTGATATAGCTTTCGCCCGCGCCGACGCTGCCCTGCGCGGCAACTTTGCCATAGAAGGCCGGGTCATCGATGGTCACCGTGGCCTGCAGTTCTGCGGCTGCATCGCCCAGCACCACCTCACCCAAGGCATCGCGAACGCGTAGGCAACCCGCATGCAAGGGTGCCAACTCGGCAAGCAGCCGGCGTCGCAGCAGGGCATCCAGCGCGCCCGGTTGCGGCAGGACGACCGAGGAGCTCATCTGGTTCATCGGGATTTCTCGGCAAGGGAAGGATGGTCGTGGACCGGGTTGCGTTTGAGCCACAGGCGCAGCGCCTGCCAATGGATGGCAGCGACGACCTGCACCGTCATCAACGGATAACAGGCCAGTACCTTGGCCAGCCCGACGCCATCCAGCGGCTGGCGTTGCATGGATTGGGTAGCGTCGAACTGACGCTCACCGTTGCGCCAGACCTGCATATGCACGCGCAGGTCGTCGCCGGGCGCGGTGAAGCGCCAGTCGTAGCAGCAATCCATTGGCATGAAGGGCGAAACGTGGAAGCACTTGTCGAACTGCCAGTGCAGCGCATGGCCCTTTGTGCCTGCCGTTGCGAGGGGCAGGACGTATGCGTGGTGTTCTTTCCACGGCGTGTTGGTGATGTCGGCCACGATACAGTCGAGGGTGACGCCGTCGGCGTGATAGCAGTAGTAGAAGCTGACCGGGTTGAACACATGGCCGGCCACGCGCAGATGCGTGAGCAGGCGCACCGGCCCCTGTGGCCGATAACCAAGCACTGGCGCTGCGTGGTCTCTCACTGCGTCCGCCAGCGGTTGCGCCGGATCGCCGAAGTAGTCGCTGCGACGGAATTGAGCCAGGTTGGGGCGGTTCACCGACCACAGCCAACGTCCCGCGAAGAGCTGGTCCAACTCATCCAGGTCCAGCAACAGCTGGGCGATGGGATAGCGGAACGCATGCGGATGCGGCAGATGCCGACGATGTACGACATGGCCTAGATAGATCGCACTGTTGCTCATGCGGTCGCCTCCGGCTGTGTCAGCCAGAATGCGTTCGACCTGCACTCGGCCAGCGCATCCACCACGCGGCGGGCACTGCGGATGCCATCCTCATGGAAGCCCCAGCCCCAATACGCACCGGCGAACCAGGTGTGGCGCTGGCCCTGGATATCGGCCCAGCGCCGTTGCGCGGCCACGGCGGCATGGTCATGCACCGGGTGCGCATAGCGCATGTGTCGCAGCACCTTGGCAGGATCGATCCGTGCGCTGTCGTTGAGCGTCACCACCAGCGGCGTATTGCCCGGAAGCCTCTGCAGCAGGTTCATGCAGTAACTGACCGTGCAGGGTGCGCCGGCGGCTTGCGGCACGTGCGCGTTCCACGCCGCCCACGCCTTGCGATTGCGTGGCAGCAGTGAAGCGTCGGTATGTAGTACCACTTCGTTGTGCTGGTAGCCGATGGCGCCCAGAACCTGCTGCTCAAACGGGTCCGCATCGTCGAGCAGGCGCAAGGCCTGGTCGCTATGGCAGGCCAGGATTACTTCGTCGAAGCCTTCAACACCTGCGGTGCTGTGGACCCGAACGCCGTCCGGTTCGCGTTCCACCTTCCAGACCGCGCATTCAAGCCGTTCGCGTACCTGCCAACGCGCGCGCATGGCGTCGATATAGCGCGCCGAGCCGCCTTTCACTATACGCCATTGTGGACGCCCGCTGATCTGCAGCATCTGGTGGTTGGCCATGAACTGGACCAGGTAACGCGCCGGAAAATCCCGCACGGTTGCGGTCGGCGAAGACCAGAGTGCAGATGCCATCGGTAGCAGGTGTTCCTCGACGAAGGCCTCGCCGTAATGCTGGTCGCGCAGGTAGTCGCCGAGGGTTGGGCCGTCGCCACCCTCCAGCAACGCCGGTGCATCACGGTAGAAGCGGCGCAGGTCACGCAGCATGCCCCAGAAGCGTGGCGACAGCAGGTTGCGGCGCTGGCAGAACAGGCCATCAAGGGTGGTCGCGTTGTACTCCACGCCACTGCGCTCGCTGCGCATCGAGAAGCTCATCGTGGTCGGTTGTGATTCCACCCCAAGCTCATCGAACAGCGCGCCCAACAGCGGGTAGTGCAGCGGGTTGAAGACGATGAAGCCTGTATCCACCGCCATCGGCACCCCGCCCACCTGCAGTGCATGGGTGTGGGTGTGACCGCCGAGGTAGTCATTGGCTTCGAACAAGGTGACTTCATGCTCGCCATCCAGCCACCAGGCGCTGGCCAGCCCAGAGATCCCCGAACCTATGACTGCGACACGCATGTCAGTTCCTCGCCTTGGCCAGCACCCAGGCCGGGATCGGCTTGAGCTCTTTGACCAGGCCCAGCATTGCCATCGCGCGCAGGCCATACCAAGTCAGGTCGATCTCCCACCAGCGGAACCCTTGCCGCACGGTGCCGGGGAAGAAGTGGTGGTTGTTGTGCCAACCTTCGCCAAAGGTGATCAGCGCCAGCCAGAAGTTGTTGCGGCTGTCGTCGCGGGTGTCGAAACGACGGCGACCGAAGCGGTGCGCCAATGAATTGATGGTGACGGTAGCGTGGAACAGCACCACCGTGGAGACGAAGAATCCCCACACCAGTAATTGCATGCCCGAGGTCTGCAGGCCCGGTGCCCAGCGTTCGAGTGCTGCGCCCAGCGCATACAGGGAAATGCCAAGGAGCAGTGGCACGACGGTGTCGAAACGGTCCAGCCAGCGCAGCTCCGGAAAACGCGCAAGGTCCGGGATGCGCTGCAGGTCGGTGGCGAAGGCACCACGGGTCAGGAACCAGCCCATGTGGCTGCGCCAGAAGCCACCGGTGTGTGGCGAGTGCGGGTCCAAGGGCTGATCGGCATGGCGATGATGATGCCGGTGGTGCGCGGCCCACCACAGCGGCCCGCGCTGCACGCTGGAAGCTCCAATCACCGCGAACACGAACTGCACCGGACGAGATGCCTGAAAGGTGCGATGGGAGAAGTAGCGGTGGTAGAACCCGGTGATCGCAAACATCCGGATTGCGTATAGCGCAAGCGCGACGGCAACCGCTGTCCACGACACGCCCACCCAGATCACGCCCAGGCAGCCGATGTGCAGCGCCGCGAAGGGCAGGGCGCGCATCCAGTCGATACGTTCGCTTTGCTGCGCGGTGATTGCCGCTTCGTCAGCGCTGGCGCTATCGAACCAGCGGCGGACAGTGCGCAGCAGGACCAGACGGCGGCGGGGAAGGGGCGCTGCGGATGACATGGAAGCGTTCTCGACGAGTTTCCTTGCATCCTCTACGCAGCGCGGCTGCGATTGGATGCAGTGATCTTCTGATTCGGTGCTGGTCATCCCGGCACCGGCCCGCAGCGTGGCACCAGCGCTTGCTGTAGCTCGGCCTGCCATTGCGACGCGGGGCGCTCTACCGCCGGCTGCGCGAAGCGCACCGTTACCTGCGGGTAATCACCGCGGGCATCGCGCAGATTGCTGGTGCCGCGGAACTCCAGCAGGCGCCGGTCGGCATCGGCGTACACCAGCGACAGGCGCGGCGCGATCTCCCCGTACCAGGCATCCAGCTGCACCTCGATGGATTGGGCTGGCATGCCCTGCCAGCGAACCGCACCGGTACGTTGCACCTGCACCGGGTAGTAACGCTGCCGGCCGGGCACCAGGAACTGCAGGGCCAGGCGCTCGCCCTGCATCAGCCGCTGCCAGTGGCTGCGTACGGCAGCGTCGAAACCCGCATCGATCACTGCATCGGCCGGAAGTGGCAGCCGCTGCGTGCGCGTTCTTGCCTGCGTGTCCTCCTTCCAGCTCAGTTGCACGCCGCTGTCGGTTATCTCGATGCTTGCCGCCTGGCCGCTGCGGCGGTCTTCCAGCCGATAACCGGGTGCCTGAACCGGGCCGCTGACCCTCAACTGCTTGCGCGCGAAGGGCTCGCCGCCGGGGCACAGGTACTGCACCCAGCGCTCGCCTGCTTCACCGGCGCCGCGCTGCCAGTGCACTTCCCGGTAGGCGACGGTGCCGGCCGTGGTGGTGGCAACGCCTTCGCTGCGCAACAGCGGCGTGGCCGATGCCGCCAAGGGCGGGCACAACAACAGGCAGAGCATGCGCATGGTGGCATCCGGCGTCGAATGCACTGCCTACGCGCGGGGCCGGCGATTGGATGCAGGCAGCGAGTGCATCCAATTGCCGCCGCCGTGCGTAGCAAGGACACCACATTCACTCCAACGCCGCCCACGCAGATGTACCCTGACCCCGGCAAAGCCCCTTCCCCTTTCGACACCGCGCGGATCGTGTCCAGTTCACAGCAGCTGAGCAAAGAGCCAATGAACTGGACCGGCGACATGGACGGTGTGGCGCGGCTGCGTGACCGCGACTGTTTCATGCGCATATACGACCATTTCATGCCGCGCCTGTGCGTCTACCTGCGTGGCTTGGGCGACCCCGCGGCAGTGGCCGAGGAGCTGGCACAGGAATGCCTGTTGCGGCTGTGGCTGCGCGCGGCTGACTACGACCCGGCGCAGGGCGCGCTGAGCACCTGGCTGTACCGCATCGCGCGCAACCTGCATATCGACCGCGTGCGCCATGAGCGCAGCTGGACGCTGGTGCAGGCAGCCGTGGAAGACGCCGCTGCCAGCGACGTGCTTGAGCGCAGCAGTGCCGAGCAGTTCGCCGACCACGCACGGCTGCGGCAACGCATCAACGAACTCTCCGCCGTGCAGGCGCGGCTGGTGCGGATGTCCTATTTCGAGGCGAAGAGCCACGGCGAGATCGCACAGGCGTTGGGGATGCCCTTGGGAACGGTGAAGTCACATCTGCGGCGGGCGTTCGTGCTGCTGCAGTCCAAGGTCGGGGGTGCGGCATGAATCCGCATCACCACCTGCACGAATCGACCTTGATGAGCTATGCCGCCGGTGCCCTGCAGGCGCCGTTGAGCATCGTTGCCGGCGTCCATCTTGAGCAGTGCCCACACTGCCGCAAGCGCCTGCGTGAAGCCGAAGCGGTCGGCTCGGCATTGCTTGAACAAACCCAGCCCGTGCTTGAGGAAGCGCGGCGCGAAACGCTGCGTGCTGCCATACTGGCGCAGCTGATGGAGCCCAGCACGACCGCGATGCCGGAGCAGCCGCCAGAGCGCCCCTTGCCGCCAGAGCGCCCGCAGGCCGACCCGGAGTATCTGCCGGCATCGCTGCACCCTTACTTCGGTGATTCGCTGGGTAGCCTGCGTTGGCGTTGGATGGCGCCGGGTGTGCATTGCATCCGTGCGAAGCAGATGCCGTCCCTGATCATGCTGAAGATCGCGCCGGGCAAGTGCCTGCCGATGCACAGTCATGGCCGCAGTGAACTCACACAGATCCTGCGCGGCTCGTACAACGATGCCTTGGGCTTGTTCGCACCCGGCGACGTGGCAGACCTGGATGGCGACGTCGAGCACCAGCCGGTAACGGCACCCGGTGTGCCATGCATCTGCGTGTCGGCGCTGGATGCACCGTTGGTGTTCAGTGGCTGGTTGGCGCGCAAAGTGCAGCGCTTCGTCAAACTCTAGTTCGCACGGGACGCAAGCGATGAACGATGCCGGACGCCTGAAGATCGTGTTGACCGGGGCCAGTGGGCTGGTCGGTCAGGGCGTGGCATTGGCCTGCGCCGGTTCCGCGCACGTCAAGCGCACGGTCGCGCTGGTGCGGCGTGCGGGCGGGCTGGTGACGGCGACCGAGGAGTTGGTGCTGGAGGACTTCCAGCAGGCACACCGCCGGCGCGCCGATCTGGTTGGCTTCGATGCCTGCTTCTATTGCGCAGGTGCGGCACCGGTTGGCACTGCGGAAGAGGAGTACCGGCGAGTCACGCTGGACACCACGCTGGCGGTTGCGCAGACCTGGTTTGCAGCCAATCCACAGGGCATGTTCCTGTATGTATCAGGTGCCCACGCCAACCCTGAAAGCCACATCATGCCGCTGCGCATCAAGGGCGAGACCGAACAGGCATTGGTGCAGCTGTCAGGACGGACGGTGATGCTGCGGCCGGGTGGCGTGTGCCCGGTTACCGGCACGGGCACCCGCCATAGGCTGTTGAAGCCACTGTATGTGCTCGGCGGGCCGCTGATGCAGCTGGCAGGCGCTGCGCTGCCGTCGATGGTGACCAGCAACCTGAGCGTTGGCCGCGCGATGATCGCGCTGGCGCGCATGCGTGATCCACCGGATGTGGTGGAATGCGCGCAGATAAACCAGCTTGGAGATGCCAACGCGGCGTGATCCTGCAAGTGCAATGCAGTGCATAGGCTGCAGAATTCGCTTGCTTACAACAGCCCTGGATTCGCCTGCCAGACCGCATGGTTGAGCACGCTGGCAAAGCTCACCCACGCGAGGTAGGGCAGCAGCAGGCAGGCCGCCAGCTTATGAATGCGCCAGAACGCAATCAGCGTGGCAACGATCAACACCAGTAGGAGCAGGATGTCGGCAAAGGCTAGCGCACCTTGTTTCCAGCCGAAGAACAGCCAGCTCCACAAGGTGTTGAGGCTCAGCTGCAGCAGGTACAGCATCAAGGCCGGTGCTGCCGCGCCCCAACCGCGTTCGCGCCAGACAAGGAATGCCGCCAGCGCCATCAGTGCATACAGTGCGGACCACACCGGCCCGAACAGGCTAGCCGGTGGTGCCCATGCAGGCAGCGCAAGATTGGCGTAGAAACTGGCGGCAGAGATGGAGGCGCGTGCGCCCAGCGCAGCGGCAAGGAAGGTGATCAAGGCCCAGCCCGAAAGTCCAAGTAGTTGTCCGCGCATCTGCATGTCTAGTGCTTGTCTCTTGCTTCGTGATCGTGTCCAAGTCATACGAGGCAGCGAAGGGTTTGGATGCACTCATTAGGACTAGTGACGGCACCGCTCTTTCAAAATACTTACTCAGTGGCCTTTGAGGGCCGGTAAACTTTGCAGAGGAAGGGCCCCGTGATCCAGTTCCTAATGAGAAGCGCTGTCTTATGCGCAGAACGGGCCTCGCCGATGCCAGGATTCGAAGATGGTTTGGTTTTTTTGGCGTGAGGGACGATGTGAGTAATACATCCTTGGGTAGGTTTATTAACCTTAAATTTCAAATAGATATGTTTTATTTGTGATTGATGGTGGGGAGCAGGGGCTGACCAATTCGGCAGCCAGCAAGTGGGTGCAATGGGGAGAGCAGGCAGAGTGGAAAACAACGTCTTGGTGTCGCCTGTAAGTGCGTGGGCCAGGGGCCTGCAGCGATGGCGAAGCATGCTGCACTGGGTGCTGGATGTGCCAGTAGTCGATCCGGTGGATCGACGTAATGCGCCGATGCTTCAGTTGGTTTCCTTCCTGCTGGCGGTGCTCCCGACGGCCGCTTGGTGCTATCGGGCGTTGCTGGTGGATATCCCGTGGCGGCCGGGTGAAGTCACCGGCATGGTGTTCGGCCTGTCCGTCAGTGCCATCGCCGCATTGAGCTTGGTGCTCGTGCGCAAAGGGAAATTCAGGCCAGCCTCCCATGCGTTGCTGGCAGTGTTCGCAGCGACAGTGATTCCCGCCTACCTGGTCGCAGGTTTTGGTGGGCAGCGGTTCGAGCAGCCGGTCCTGGCCATCTGGATGGCGATTGCTGCGCTAGCGGTGGGGCGTGTGGCTTTGTGGCTGATGTTCCTCTGCATCGCCGCGGCCTTCGGGCTGGGGATAGCAGTGGATATCGGAAAGCAGGGCAAGGCGGTCGAACTCTTGGGCGATGCGGCTTTCAGTATGGCCATCTTTCTGATGATTGCTGTCGTGCTGGACCGAAGCTCTGTCGCCCTCCGCGAAAGCCTTCGGGAAGCGCAGACACGCGGGGACGCATTGGATGTCGCCAACCGGCGCTTGAAGGAAGAAATGGCGGAGCGCGAGCGCACCTTTGCACAGTTGGTCCAGGCGCAAAAGATGGAAGCCGTCGGTAGGCTCGCAAGTGGGGGCGCCCACGACTTCGGCAATGTCCTGTCAGTGGCAGGCGGGTACGTACGCAGGGGGCTGCACTCCGGCGGCGAGGCGCAGATGCGTGAATCGCTGGTCGGTATCGATTCGGCGGTGAGCCGGGCCAACCTGTTGACTCGCCGGCTGCTGTCGCTCGTTCGACAGGAGGAGGGCGTGGAGGAGTGGTTCGATCCGGGCGAGGCGTTGACTGCGCTGATTCCGATGATTCGGCAATTGATGGGGCCGGATGTGAGAGTCGAAGTCACGCTCAATGAGAATCTGCCTTCGATATTCTTCGATCGGATGCAGTTCGACCTGATGATTTTGAACGTCGTCGCGAACGCGGATCACGCCATGCCCGATGGCGGCTGCTTCTCCCTGCGGGCACGTAGGAACGGCAGCCGGTTGGTGCTGGATCTGGCCGACACCGGGGCAGGCATGGAAGACGATGTGCTGGCGCATCTTTTCGAGCCATTCTTCACTACCAAGCCACGCGGGCAGGGCAGCGGGCTTGGGCTCTCGGTCGTTCGTGACTTGCTCCAGCGGGCAGGAGGCACGGTTAGTGCCGAGAGCAGTGCACGCATCGGAACAACGATTTCCATGCGATTTGCCGACGATCTGGCGGAAGTGTCTGAGGCAAGAGCTGAAAGCTGTTAGTGATGGCTGTCCAGCATCTGCGGTCGGCCTGGCTGCGATGAATCAGATGGCGATGGGCTTGCCGGTTTAGGAGATGTAGGCGACAAGCCGCTTGCCCACGACGGCCACCATGCTGGAGAGCAGGTCCACGTCCACGGGGTGCTCCAAGTCCAGCGCCTGCGCGGGAATGCTCAGCGACTTGGCCAGCGCCTCGTGCGTCATCCGGCTCTTTACGATCTCGTTGTGCACCAGGACCTTGAGGGACTCGCCGGTCGATAGATGGATGTTGACGCCGTTACTCGGTTTGGTACGCGGCAAAGGGACGGGAGCGCCAGCCTGTAACTTTCTTTGTATCTCCGACCTCAGCGCGGAGCCGAGGCTTTTTTCCAGATGATTTGCATTCGATGTGGAAATCTCCGGCCAATCTGTCAGATGCATCACAGGATGGCTCGAGCTTCCTTCGAATCTCACGGAATATACGAACATATGCTTATTCGGGCGACACAGTTGGGTCGACTGCGCAGGCCACGCTAGACAGTGCAGGGCAGGTTGATTGTGATTTTGCGCCTCGGACTATATTGATCGCTATTACGCTTTGCACGCACGCAGCTTCACCCATTGCGTGGAAGAAGGATGCGTGCAGCGGTTCATGACGATCCTGGTGCTGGTTGGGTGTAACCCACCGAACGGCTGGGTATTTCAGTACTCAACTGGAAGTGCTGGCAACCGATTTCCACGGATTCGGCAACCGACCATTGAGCACAGCGTAGGCCACCAGTCCAATCATCAGTCCCCAGAACGCACCGCCAACTCCCAACAGGCTGATGTTCGCAGCCACCGCCAGGAAGGTGATCAAGGCCGCTTCGCGGGTCTTGGCGTCGGCCATCGCATTGGCGAGGCTGCCGCCGATGGCGCCCAGCAACGCCAACCCCGCCAACGTGGTGATGAACGTCGCCGGGAAAGCCATGAAAACAGCCGCCAGCGTCACTCCAAATACGCCAACCAGAATGTAGAACACGCCAGCGGCAATGCCGGCGATCCAGCGCTTGGAAGGATCTTCCTGCGCTTCGCGTCCTGTGCAGATGGCAGCCGTGATTGCGGCAATGTTGAAGGCGTGCGACCCAAACGGTGCCATTAGCAGGGAGCCGAGACCGGTCGTCGTCACGATGGGATTGGCGCTGGTCTTGAAGCCGTCACCACGCAGTACAAGCATGCCGGGCATGTATTGGCCGGTGAGGGTGATCACGAACAGCGGCAGCGCCACGCTCAGCAGTGCATTGAGCGAAAACACCGGCATGGTGAAGACGGGCGCGGCCAGCTTGAGATGCAGTCCTGACAGATCGGTGCGATCTTGAATCAGCAGAAAGGCCAGCCCCAGCACCAGGATGCCCACCACTGCATAGCGTGCAGAGAAGCGCTTGAACACTACGTAGGCAACGATTAACAGCCCAACCAGTAGCGGATCAATGCTCATGCCGCCGAACGCGCCGATGCCGAACTGCAGCAGGATGCCTGCCAGCAGTCCAGCGGCGACACCTGACGGGATCAGACGGATGACACGTTCGAACCAACCCGACAACCCCAACACCACAAATGCCGCTGCTGAGATCAGATAGGCACCTACCGCCTCTGCATAAGGCGTAGTTGCCAGTGCTGTGACCAGAAATGCCGCAGCCGGCGTAGACCAGGCGGTGATGATCGGTTCGCGATGCCTCCAACTCAGGAGAATCCCTGTCACGCCCACGCCGATGGAAATCGACCATACCCAGGAGGCCGTCAGCTCCGGACTCAGGCCAGCGACTTTCGCAGCCTGGAACACCAGAATGAATGTGCCGCCGTAGTTGACGATGACCGAGATCAGTCCGGCCACGATGGGATGGGTGAGATCTTTCCAATGAAGGGATGAGGGTGAAGATGACATGGGTTGACGCTGACTCCTGGCAAATCGGTCAAGTGGCTTGTGAAACGTATTTATAGGTTCAAAATGGCTGGATGTTCCCCGCCACTTTTACGATTAGGCGCCGGCCAATTGTTCAAGCACGCTCAACTTGAATCCGTAAAAGCCTGGATCGGTGACCCTGTGCATGGGGCGCTGCCGCTGCACGCGCGTCTCCAGCGAGCCCTTCGCCAATTGATCCTCGACGGCGCGCTTGCTTTGGGTAGGCCGTTACCCGCATCGCGTGCCCTGGCCAAATCGCTGGGTGTTTCCCGCGACACCGTGGAGGCGGCCTACAGCCAATTGCATGCCGAAGGTTTCATCGAGCGTCGGGTGGGCAGTGGCAGCTTCGTGTCGGAGCGGGTTCAACACTTGCCGGGCTCTGGCAGACGTCGGCGATCCGCTGTGGATGACAGGACAACACCGCGTCTCAGCCAACGGGGCAGCGCGATGTTTGGCGGCGGTGGTGTACGCGATTTCGTGACACCACGCCCCTTCGCGCCCGGTGTGCCGGAAACACGCAGCTTTCCGCTCCAGACCTGGGAGCGTCTGGGGCGTCAGGTGTTGAAGGAATACGGCACCGCATCCCTGTTGCACAGCCCGCCACAGGGCATGGAGCCGCTGCGGCAGGCAATCGCTGATTACGCCAATCTCGAACGCGGTGCGCGTGCTACTCCCGATCAAGTGCTGGTGCTGACTAGTTCCCAGCAGGCCTTGACCCTGTGCGCCACCGTGTTGCTCGACCCGGGAGACAAAATCTTCGTCGAAGATCCCATGTACCACGGTGCGCGCAAGGCGTTCGACGCTGCTGGATTGAAGTGCGTGCCGATAC
The DNA here is from genome assembly GCF_001431415.1 of Stenotrophomonas humi. Classification (GTDB taxonomy): domain Bacteria; phylum Pseudomonadota; class Gammaproteobacteria; order Xanthomonadales; family Xanthomonadaceae; genus Stenotrophomonas; species Stenotrophomonas humi. The sequence continues at coordinate 36,975 of NZ_LDJI01000015.1, forward strand.
AGCTGGATGCCGCTGGCATGCAGGTCGAGCTTCTGCTCGAAGCAAGCAAGTTATCCGGCGAGCCGGGCAGGGCGGTGTTTCTGACGCCATCACACCAGTTCCCAACCGGAGCGACATTGGCGCTGGATCGGCGCTTGGCCATCATTGAATGGGCCAGAGCGTGCCAGGGCTGGATCATTGAAGACGACTACGACAGCGAGTTTCACTACGCAGGAAAACCCACCGCTTGCGTGCAGGGACTCGATCCGCATGCGCGGACGATCTACATCGGTACCTTCACCAAATCGTTGTTCCCCGGTCTACGCATTGGCTACATGGTTTTGCCGCCGCAACTGGTGAGGCCCATGACTGTGGCCCGCACCTTGCTGGATGGTCATAGCGCGCCGATTCCGCAGCTGACATTGGCGCGTTTCATCGAAGGCGGCCACTTCGGCGCACATGTACGTACGATGCGCGCCGTCTATGCCGAGCGGCGTGACGTGTTGGCGCGGTTGGTGCGGGAGCATCTGGCTGACTTCGTGGAGCCACTGGTTCCCACCGGCGGAATGCAGATGCCGTGCGTTTTCGTTCGTGACATCCCCGAGCCTGAGGTCGTGGAGACTGCACGCAGCGCCGGCATCGATTTGTTGGGGTTGACGGCACTGTATGCGTCGAGCTGCCATAGGGCGGGCTTTCTCATGGGATTCGCGGCCCATACACCGCACGAACTGGAAATCGCGGTCGAAAAGCTGGCAAATGTACTGCGCGTGCTTTGCCGCTGATCGTCACCAATGGCGCTGGTGAAACTCGGAGATGAAGTCCTCCGTACTGGGCGCTGAGTGCCTCGGTATACGACATCGTAGAACCACCGCCGGCGTACACGCCGGCGGCGTCCGAGAGACTCATCTAGCGTTGCGATGGGCCTGCCAGGCAACGATCAGATTGATCTCGCGGTTGGAGATCAATTCTCGACCGGGGGTGCCGTGGTTCCCTGTGCACAAGGGATGCGCTCCCCGATGTCGGGCAGGAATGCGGCATTGAATACCTCGTTTAGCTGCGGAAGACGGGAGAGCTTGCGTTGTGCTGTGGTCAGTGTGAGACCAGCACGCATGCGTTCCGGATCAATGTCACCCACACCCTGCTTGACGATCCACTCAGCGCCGCCCATGTCATCCACGGTGTCCATCAGTCGGCCGAGTTCGACACTGGCGTTCTGTTCCGGTTCGTGTGCGACCAGCAGGTCGATGGCAGCCTGCGGCTCGCAGAGCGTGTCCATGACGCCACGGTTCACCGCGCGCACCAGCCCACGTGCAGTTTCCGGCTGTTCACGCAACAAGGTCGGCGAGACCATCAGCGAGCTGCCATACAACTCGGGAACAGCGTCTCTACAACCTCAGTCCGGGCAGCGGCGGCGTTGGCTTTGCGAGCGGAGCGAGTGAGGCCGGCGCCGTTGCTGTCCCCGGTTCCGTCATTGGATACACGTCCGGCCAGCGCGGCGATCAGTTCCCGCGTAATCCGGCAACTACGATCAGCGGATACACGCCTCCGACGACGACGCTATGATTCCCCTTCACGTCCAGCATGGAGCAGGGGATGTACAGGGGAATTTTTGGGGTTGTTTTGTTGGTTTTCGCCGGTAGCGCGTCAGCTCAGCAAATTCATAGTGCTGCTGGCCGGGGAACACCGCGCGTCACCGAGACGCCCAGAGCAGCTCACAATTCTATGGCTAAGGGTACCGAGCCAATGAACTGTGAGCAGTACAGAAATCATCCTCATCCGGCCATCCACAGCATGTGTCAAGGGATGGAGGCTCGTTTGATTCAGTCGGAGGCCGTACGTGTGGGCAGGCCGTCCGCATCAACTGAAGTTGTGACGCTTCCCGGTCTCGGTACCTCAGGCGCCAAGGCGCTGGGATTTGCTTGCGTGGGTGGTCAGGCCTTTAGGAAACTGCCTAACGGTTGGGCTCAGGTTTCTTCACCGCACGGAGGCTGGCAGCGCTGCCGCGAAGGTTGATTCGGGGTGCAGGGGCGTTGCCCCTGCGGTGGCGCCGAAGTGGCGTTCGCACCATTCGCCCAGGTCTACGACGACGACTTTCACCATCGACCGCTGACCGGCTTTTCGTGCCGCATTCCTTTTTCGTGACGAGTCACGTAAATCAGCGGCATGTGCGTGCCAGAGCAGGCCGCGCAGCCTGCGTTCTGGGATTCTTTCGCCGCTTGGGGCCACCAGATCTCGTCCTGCGAGCCGCCACCCAGCCCATGGGCCAGTCAGCACGACGTGGTTCTCGATCACACGCCGGTAGTGGTCGCTCGCACAGCTGTTCGGGCATTGCGTTCCCGGTTCCCAGCACGGTGGGCGGTTGTCCAGGTTGTAGGTATCGCTCATGCCTCAATTTCCCCCTGATCCTTAGGAGGCCGCGATGGTAGGTGAGAGGTGATCCATAGCCAGATCCAGCTGAGCCGCGCTATGGCATGGGAATATGCAATTTCGCATAATGTATAAACGGTGCAGCTGAAACACCGGTTTCCGATGCCTGTACGTGCGCAGGGGAGGCGAGGCCGACTCCTATCACTAGGGCCATCGCGGTAGCGGCCAATTTGCGCCATACAGCCTTTTCTTTCTGATCCGTGGCGCGTGCTTCGCCCACGATGCCCAACACCTTTGCCAGCGGTACGCCGGTAATACCGGCAATCGTCGCGCACGTGATCGTGTCGGGGAATTTATTGCTGTTTCGCCAGTTGCTCACGGACTGTCGGGATACGCCCAGCTTGCGGGAAAGGTCGCTGTCAGACGTTGCACCGGACGCCTGCTTAGCCAGGTCAAGAAGCTCTGTGAAGTCCATCGTGTCCACCCTGTGTTGACTACTGTCCACCCCCAGTGTACTTTCCGCACTGTCCACCGATAGTGGACACCCGCCCCGGCCTCCCCTAGAGCCGGGTGCGGGCTTCTAGGGTGTAGGGGAGGGGGCAGTGGCCGTGACGGACAGAGATCGCAAGACCATCATCCATCCCGAGCTCGTTAGGCGTAGTGCCGCGGGCCGGAACGATCTACTTCTTTCTGATCAGTTGCGTCTCAAACAACCTTTGCTCCTCGTTCAATGCTTCGATACGCGTATCAATCCGCGACATTACGGCAGTGACGGTTGCTTCAAGGCTTGTAGCCTTCTCTTTGAGTCCTTTCAGACCACCATCGATAGCAGCATCGTAGATATCGATCTTCGCGCGATCGTCGATTTTGGTCGTCGCGCTCTCTTCGTCGTACTTGTAAAAAAAATCGGGACCTTTGAGGTCATCGATGTGGCTTTGCGCGGACTGCTGGTACGCCTGCAGCTCGACCTCAAGCCTCTGGATTTGCTCCAAGTCACTCATTGCAAGCTCGGACTTGAACTCATCGCTCCATTGAACCAGCTTGATTCTCGACAGAGTGAGTTCGATGCGAGTACGCATTGCGCGGCGTCCCAACATGAAGGCGTTCGGGATGGCCTCTGGCAACTCAACTCCTTTACTACGCATCTCTATGCGCCGATCGACCTGCCTGAGTACCTGGGCTGGATAGGTGCCAATACTCGCCTTGTTTCGAATAATCGCCAAACGGGCGCAACTACCGTCGACCTTTGCGCGGGATTGCCGAACGCTTTCCGCCCGTCGCGCAACCTCAGACAATCGCGAAAACTGAACGGCTTTCCAGCTGATTATGCCTGCAGCGATACCGGCCCCGATCGTTCCGAACGCCGCAAGCCAAGCAGCTCTCTTCTCAGAGTTAGAGTCGGAAACGAACGATACGTCCAGGTTGAAAATGATCACTGCGCTGATCATCCCGATCGCATACACAAATGCAGTGGCTACTACAACTGTGGTAGTGGGAATCCACATGCCGGATTGTTTTACATCCATACCGCCCCCTTTGGCGTCCGTTCCATTGGGGGGATTCTGGCATGACCAGCATCCTCCTTGCTCTCTGCGGTGTGTGCGGCTTCTGCCTCGGTCGCGGATCCGTCCTGCTGATTTCATGGATCCTTGACCGCCGCGATTCGCGTGTTGATTCCGCGTACCGCGCTGCTCGCCTCGTTGCCGTCTCCAGGGCGGAGGTGAGTCGTGATTGAGGTTGCCGCGTTCCTGCTGTGCGGCATCTTCTTTACGGTCGTGCCGCTCGCGTTGTTCGGTCTGCTTGGAAAGGGGAAGCGCGGTGGCTGATCCCTCCTGCTTCGTCATCACTGCCAATGAGTGGCACCGCTTCGCTGGGGTTCTGGCTTTCATGGCCGTTCTTTACCCAGTGTTCGGCGCTTTGATCTTTGCCGATTGGCAGGGCTGGCTTGAGTACTTTCGCCGCCGCGCCCGTCGCCGCCGCATCCGCGCCATTCGGCGGGCCCGCTCATGAGCCGGCAGATTCCTTACGGCGTGCGCAGCGCCAGCCCGCGCTTCTACCAACCGCTGCCGCCGTCATCGCACCTGGACGCGGAAGTCGATGCGCTCCGCGCCATGCCGGAACCGGAATACGTCATTGAACAGCGCATCGGTGATGGCGATTGGCAGCAGAAGTGCCGCTACGGCGATGACGTTGCATGGGCTGTAGAGCGCGTCCGCTGGTGGAACGCGCTGCTGCGTGGCCGTCGCTCGTATCGCGTTGTTGCCGTCCTCGGCAACAGCCGCTCTGTCGTTTTTGGGGAGGGCATGCGCCATGGTTGAGGCCGGGGCTGTAGGACTCCCCTCGTCTAACAGGGGAGTCAGTGAAAATGAACAGATCGGGGTAGTGATCGACTGGCTGGCTGCCTCTTTCGATTTGATTTCCGTTCTTGATGTTCATGGCTTGGTCGATGACCGCAAGGCGGTTTTGGATGATCTCGACGGCCCGGTAGGTTCCTGCGTGCGACCTGTCGCCCAGGCATTGGCCGATCACTTCTTCCCCGGCTTGTTTGAATTGGGCGATCCATCGCGTGGCCGGTTCTACAACTGGCGCGTCGCGCTGCGTGCTGGTGGTGAGCATGTGGGCCTGTTGGAGTTCGGTGGCCTAAACACCATTCGGCAGGATGGAACCCACACCGGTCGTCTGGAACTGACGGGTGATGGCTGCCGCCTATTTGAAGCCAGCAGTGGCGATGACCATGCGGAGCGGTGGTCGTCGCTCGCTTCACTGCTGGGCATCTGCGATGCGCGCATCACGCGCGTCGATATCGCGGCAGACGATTTCCTCGGCCAGTGGCCCGTTCAGTGGGCTATCGATCGGTACAACGAAGGCGGTTTCGATCGTCGGGGTCAGCGTCCAAAAGCCCGCCTGATCGACGATATGGGCAACCGCACCGGTAAGACCTTCTATGTCGGCAGTCGCAAGTCTGAGCAACAGCTGCGCGTATACGAGAAGGGCAGGGAACAGGGGGACATGGCGTCCGAATGGGTGCGCTATGAGGGCGAGTTTCATGCCAGCAATCGGCGTGAGCTTCCGTTGGACATGCTGATTGATCCAGCGCCGTATCTCGTTGGTGCTTACCCGCTGCTCGACTTCGTCGGCGGTATCGGTCAACGCCTGCGGATTGCCACCGAAAAGCTGCTTGCCAACTGCACGCGCGCCGTCATGCATTTCCGCCGCCAGTACGGGCCAATGATCAACGCGATGTTGCATGCCAGTGGTGGCGATGAAGCAACGCTCTCGCGCCTGATCGTCGGCACTGCACGGGCCAAGTTGCCGCCGTGGTGTCCGCGTCCTGAGGACACGGCCCAACTGCTCACCGCAATTCTTTTCGCCCCATCGGGGCATATCAAAAGCCCGTAATCGCGGGCGTAACCCAAGGGAAAAACCATGGAACTGATCAAAGTAACCATCCTCACTGCCCAGGTCGAAGAACGCAGCGGCGTTTTCGAAGATGACAGCGGCAAGGAGCGCAAGTACACCACGCGCAAGCAGAAGGCGAAGGTTGAGGCGGGCGGTTTCGCCTACCCGTATGACGTGCGCTTGGAAGATGGTCAGCCGGCATGGCCGGTGGGTGAGTACGTCATGGATACCGCCGCGATGGTCGGCATCAACAAGGGCGTGCACAACTTCTCGAAGTACGCCGCGCTGGTCAAATCTGCTTCGGCGAAGCCCTGACCGATGCCTACGCAGCCCCACGTCTTGCAGTGCGTCGAATTCGACCCACAGACCGCCACATGCGCGGTGCAAGCGTGGGTGCCTGCCCCAACCCTGCTGCCGGACATTCCGATGGCCGATGTTCTGCAGCTGCTCGGCGCTGCCGCTGTTCCATTGGCGGTGGCGTGGGGAGCAAAACTCCTAGGCCGTACAACCCGTGATTGACGAAGAAACAAGGAGCCAGAAATGGACGTTGGTGATGCAGTTGCTGCAATTGCTTTGATCACTGCAGGTGTTGGCGCAATCGGTGCGGCAAAGCTGCTCCCGGCCGCCACTGCTGTGGGCTGGAAGTGGATGAAGGGCGCGATCTTCGGCTGATGCCAGGACGCAGGGGAGGGGGCCGCTTGGCCCCCTTTTTCTTGGGAGGTCATATGTTGGGATGGTTCGTCTTATGCGTCGGAATTCTCGCGCTGTACATCACCTTCTCGGACTGAGGTGGTTCGTTCTGGCGTTCCTGCTGGTTGTTGCGTTGGGTGATGCCCTCGCGGCTGGCAAGGTGCGTGTTACGCCTCAATCCAATGGGTGGCATCGGCAGGGTCAGAACGCAGATGGCAGTACGCGTTGGGTGCAGACACCCGAGTTCAATGCGACATGGGATAAGTGGTTAGGGGAGGCAGGTGCTGTAGCTGCGGGGAGCGAGTACTTCAAGTCCAGCGGCCCGGTCAGTTCAAGCACGATCGGCAGCATGGGCCGCAAAGCCATTCGTGGTGGCGTATACGGCACTGCAGTTGCGCTTGCCGTCGAAGGCATCATTGATGGCGCCGGGTGGGCGATTAACGAACTGAAAGACCAGGTCATCGATCCCGGTACGAAGGAGCAACTTGACCGCCAAGGCTGGTGTCGGGAAAAGGTCTGTGCCCCCACCATTGATGGCCTGATTCCCTACGCTCAAAGTCGATACACCGGCACTGCCTATCCTGATAGCAGGTGGATTGCTATCGAGCAGTCACCTTCCAATGGATTGATCTGTTATCGAGTCATTGGCACGGAAAGCTGTCGTTTTTCCATGCCCGTGCAGCTAGTGCTGCGCCCTACCACTGGCTGGGATGGCTACACCAATGTATCGCCGGGTACCGATGCAGGCCCTGTTTCTGATGAACGCTTGGGCGACGCCATCCGACCGCATCCTGACGTCGTGAATTCGTTGTTGACCGATCCCCGAACGGGTCGACCGGTCATGACGCCTGAGCTTCAGCAGATGATGGACGACATTAAGCAGCAGATTGAACAGCGCGAAGGGATGCCGGGCTCCGATCCGTCGCCGGCTCCGGATATGGAAGATGACACGGCCAAAGACGATGGTTCACCGTGGCCTTCGTTCTGCGGCTGGGCAACGGTCGTTTGCGACTTCATCGAATGGGTAAAGACCGATGACCCAGACACTCAAAACCCTGAGGTTCCATGGGAGGAAGAGATTCCGGCCGATGTGACACAGACGTGGAGCTCCGGTCTTGGTGGAGGCTCCTGTCCATCTGCGGCTTCCTTCACTGTTTCGCTCGGTGGATTCAGCGCATCCCCCGAATTTTCCTTTGAAGGGATCTGCCAGTTCGGCACGATCATGCGCCCTGTAATCATCGCCCTGGCAGCCATCATTGCCGGGTTCATCATCGCGGGCGTGAGAGGGACAAAGGATGCTTAAGTGGCTATCGCTTCTCCTTAAAAACTTGCTTGGTGATGGTGTTGGCCGTGTGCTGGGCGGGGCAGGGTTGTCACTGGTTACCGGTGCCGTGGCATTGCCGTTGATCACTACTGCGATGAACACAGCAGCTTCCAAGATCGGCGGCATCGGTGGTGATGTGTTGAATGTTGCGTTGCTGTTTGGGTTCGGCGAAGCGTTGTCGATCATGGGTACAGCAATGCTCACGCGTGCGGCGATGGGTGCCACGCGTGTTGGAATCAAGAGGGCAACGAAATGATGTATTTGATTTCCGGGCAACCGGGAAACGGCAAGTCCCTGCGCGCCATGTTCATCATGCGCGAGGAGTACGAGCGCAATAGCAAGGCGCATGCTGAAGGAAAAGAGCCGCTGCGCCGCTTCTTTTCCAACATTGCTGGTTCAACTACTGAAGAAAATCCGGATGCATTTCCGTGGGTAGAAAAGCTGCCGGAACACAACGACTGGACCAAGCTTCCGGACGGCTCATATGTCGTCTATGACGAAGCGCACGCCGACGGCAATACGCCGGGGCTTGAGCGCTATGGCAGCTTGTTTCCTTCGACGGGCAAGCCGGGAGAGTCCGCAGACCTCCGTATTCGTGCAATGTCAACGCATCGCCACCGGGGCTTTGACCTCGTATTTCTGACGCAGTGGCCGAGCAAGATCCATCATCAGGTGCGCACGCTTGTGGGGTCACATACCCACATGAATCGTGGCATGGGTCTGCAGGCTGCGGGCGTGCTGCAGTGGCCGCGTGTCCAGGTCGATCCATACGATGAAAACCAGCGTGAGAAGGCGGAGGAAGAGATCTGGTCCTATCCGAAGGATCTCTATGGCAAGTACAAAAGCGCCACGCTTCACACGGCCAGCCACAAGTTCAAGATCCCAAAGAAGGTGCTGGCTGGTCTGTCGAAACTGGTTGTCACCCTTCTGGTTTTGTGGGCGTTGTGGCATTTCCTTGTGCCTAAGGGGAAGGAAAAGCCGGAGGAGGGGCCGGCACAGAAGGAGGCCAGCTTGCTGGCCCCTGTGCCGGCCTCTCCGGCGTCTACCGATGCTGTCCTCACTCCCGGTGCGCAAACCTACGCCGCGCTCAACACAGAGCCTGCACCAGCGTTGTCGGGCTGTGTTTCAAGTGATCGGGGTTGCCGATGCTTCAACACTGAGGGTTTTCAAATTGACATGTCGCGTTTTCAGTGCGAATTGCTGCTGGAAAAGCCGCTGCCGTTCAACGTCTACCATGAGTACAAAGCCCCTGCTGGCACCCCTGCCGGTTCGTCAGATCGGGGCGCAGTACAGGGGCAGGGTGGTGGTTCTGTGATTGGGTATCAGCCAGGTAAGCGCGCCGATCAGTTCGCCCGCTCGCCCGCGTATACCGGCGAGACGTGGACGCCACCAACCACCACCTTGTAGAGTCCGGCCTTTCTTCTAGGGGGAGAAAGGCATGCAGTTTGATGTTTCAGGTGTCGTTGGCATGTTCGCCAAGGTGGCTATGGTGGTGGTTGTCGCAGGCGGTGTTGCTATCGGTGTGGGGCTCTATCTTCGGAATATGCCAAAGCCTCGCAAGATGGCCGCGATCAATTTGACCTTTGCGCTAGTCCTCATTGTTGGCGGGCTGTTTGTCTTGCGATAAGGGTGCAGGGGCGTTGCCCCGATCTGACGGCGCCGTGGATCCGCTCTGCAGAAAGTCGACTTTTAAAACCCTTGTGCCGCAAGGGTTTCGAGGCGTCGCGACCAGGCACTTGAGGGTGTAGGGGCATAGCCCCTACGGTGACGCTGTTACCCGGCGCTGGTTCCGAAGTGGCGTTCGCGCCATTCGCCCAGGTCTACGACAACGACTTTCACCATCGACCGCTGACCGGCTTTACGTGCCGCATTCCTTTTTCGTGACGTGTCACGTAAATCAGCGGCATTGGCGTGCCACAGCAGGCCACGCAGTCTGCGTTCTGGGATTCTTTCGCCACTTGGGGCCACCAGATCTCGTCCTGCCAGCCGCCATCCAGCCCATGGGCCTGTTAGCGCGACGTGGTTGTCGATCACACGCCGGTAGTGGTCGCTGGCACAGCTGTTCGGGCATTGCGTTCCCGGTTCCCAGCACGGTGGACGGTTGTCCAGGTTGTAGGTGTCGCTCATGCCTCAATTTCCCCCTGATCCTTAGGAGGCCGGGATGGTAGGTGAGACGTGATCCATAGCCAGATCCAGCTCAGACGGCTGATAAGCAATTTCGCATAATGTATATTATGTCAACGAAGGATCGGCTTTGGCTCTGCCGATTCCAGCACGATGCCCCCTCCACGCGATCGGCGTGACCAGGGGCAATCATGAAAGACAGGAAGTTGACCGGCTCTTGGGCCGGTTTCGCGTTTAAGGGAGGCCGATTGGTAACCCCTGAAGGCCGTGAACTTTTTCCGGAAGATCTGGCTTGGATCAGTCTGACTGCGCAACTTGCGCAGGAATACAGGCGACTGCTTGAAGCTGACAGGCGCGCTCGAGGCCTGATCACACCGAGCCTAAAGCCGATGAAAGGCGGCATTCGTCAGTTGCCCACGCGGCACGCGGAACCATGCCCGGTAGTCCCATTGATGCCGACGCTGAGGCGATCCGGGCGCGGGTGAAGCATGGAGCGTCACCGTAGGGGCTATGCCCCTACACCTGGTGTTTCCTCGATCGGTACTTTTTTGAAAGCCTTTCAGCGCAATGGTTTCCAGCCAGTTTTTTCTACAAGGTGGATCCACGGCGCCGTCAGATCTGGGGCAATGCCCCTGCACCCCGGCTAGAATCCGCTCAGGATGAAGCCTGGGGGATTCCATGGAACGAGAACGCCAAGAACCTACGCTCGGCAAAGCTGACCTGAGCGACGTCAATTTCAGGCCCCGAAGTAAGAATGGGCCGCGCTCATCGGCCAATGGCCAACCTTCCGAAGAATCGAGATTTTGGCTGCGCGCCATCGTCCTGGTAGCTGCTGCGGTGCTAATTGCTATGGGCCTGATCGAATGGAATGCCCGACGACAGGTCGCGGCACTGGAACGAGCGCTTACACCGACGCCTGCGCAACAGGCTCAAATTGAAGCCGCGCTGCGCGAGCTTGAAAAGGCCGGCAAAGAGAACGAAGCAATTGTCAGGAAAATACGCCTCGACCCGAACAAGTTGCTCGACACCAGCGGCATTGATTGGCGCGCTCCCGTCGAACCGATGCGCCCTGGACAACGCTGCATTCAAGGTAGGCGCCTCGAACGTATCGAAGGCGGATGGCGCGATATCCCAAACTCGCCCTGCTGATTTAGTGACGCATCACGAAATAATGGCGAGCAGCCCAATGTGCGCCACGTAGTAGCCATAGAACGCCCAGCGCGTGCGTGGCACCTGAAGTTCGACCTGCCCCAGCGCCATCACCGGCAGCGCCAGCAATGCCCATGCGTTGCCGTTGTAGAAGCACAGCGGCGCGAATGCGGCCGCACCCAGCCAGAAATGGCTATCGACGCGCCTGGTGGCGAACAACCACCACCACACCGTCACTAGAACGATGCCTGCCCACTGGTAGTCCACCAGCAACGGCATCGGTATGGCCAACACCACCAGCCACCAGCGTCGATTCTGGGCGCACAGCACGCACGCAGCGGCCAGCGCGAAGCTCAGCAGGACGTTGACCGGCAGCATAACGTCGAAAGCCCAAGCGTAGACCGGTTGCGCGATCAGCCCCCACATCGCCAGCCGCTTCACCGACTTGGAAACGTCAGCACCCGGTTGCGCGAGGTTGTAGGCCATCACCAAAGCGAACACAGGGAACGCGATGCGGCCCAGCTCGCTGACCACTGGAACGTAGCCGCCATAAAGCAGCTTTGCGGCGTGGTCACCGGTCATCAACAGCACTGCAACCCATTTGAGAATTTCACGTCCGGCGCTGGTCATAGCTGGAAGTCCGTCGACGGCGTAACTGTGCTTGTGCTGTAACCGGGCGATCCCGGAAACGTGCCCTGGGCACGCTGACCGCGACTAATCACTGCCCCACCCTGCGAAGCCCGGTCAGCAACCGCTTCCCTGCCCCGCTCTATCTGTGCCGGCCCGTCCACGAAGCGGTCATCACGATCATCACGAAAGGGCTCGTACTGCCCGCGCCGTGCGACGAAGCGGCAGGTAGGTTCATCGATCACGTAATTGGTGCCCTGCTCGGTAATGCAGGTACACGACGGCTCTGCATGCTTGCCCTGTGCATTGGTTCCACCCATCGACGACATGCAGAACAATCGCGGCGGTTTGCTTGGCAGCGACAGGGCATCATCGTATGCAGGTGCACTCCACGGCTCCGATGGGATACGCGGCAGAAATTTTCGGGCGTATTCGGCAGCGGTCATTTGCTTGCCAGCGCCAGCCGCGCCCCCCGCCGTCGCTTGCGCTCCGTCGTGTGACGCAGCTGCGTTGGCCGCCTTTATGCTGGCGTTTGCGTCCTCACCACCAAGCCGCTTCCCCATGTTGCCGAACGTGTAATACATCAGATACAGCCCTAGTACTAAAGCAATCGGCAACGCGATGTAGTACCAGGGGATACGCCGCTCGGTGGTGTCCAACTCCGTGGACTTGTACGTGCCCATCGGCCGCTTGGGCAACGCCTTGCGCCTAACTACCAACGGCGTGGCCTTCTCGGCCTGCGCCTCAAAACGGTCGAACTCACGCAGGTGCACGAACTTGGTGCCAAAGCGACGGCGGACGTGAATATGGCGCTCGATCAGGTCGTGCACGAATTGATCGCACTGCTTGTCCGGCGACTGGCTGACGAAGATGAAATCCAAGCCACGATGCCGATGCTTCGCCAGCTGCTCGACGTGGTGCGGCACCTTCGAGCCGGGCGGGCGCTTGGGCAGCATGCCGTGCTCATATGCCTCATCTACCAGGGCGACAGCACCGTCTGGCAGAAAGTTCGGCCAGTCATTGAACTGCTCCGGCGTCATCTCCAGCACGCCAGTCTTGCCGTAGTCGAACTCGCGGATATTGCACGCGTAGACAATGCGACCCTGATCCTTGAATTCCAGAAGGCGCTCAATCGCGTGCAGCGTTTTGCCGTGTCCAGGTTGGCCGGTGAACCAATAGATCATGACCCACCCCCGGTGAGCTGATCGGCAATCGATTTCGGCACGATGAAGACCTTCCATGCCATGCGCACGGTAAGCGCGGAAAGGATCATGGAAATGGCAGTACCGACGCCGAGATAGCCCAACAGATCGGCGGCTTGTCCCGTGATGCCACCCGTGTACTGCAGAACGAACGCCTTGAGGTTCGGCAGCACAGCCTCAAGCGTGATCGTGGTCAGGCCGAAGGTGGAAAGCACCTTGCCGACGATGCCTGAGGCAGCATCCTTGAACTTGCCAAGGAGGTGCTTGACACCATCAATGATCCAGCCCCAGACCATCGCGCCCGGATTGAAAATGCCCATATCAGAACCCCCATCCCATAAGAATTTTCAGCGCAGTAAAGGCGCCGAAGATCAGGATCAATCCACGAAGAATTGCCATTGCCTGGCACCAGTAAGGAAAATCGGAACCGCTGACGGTTGCGCCCATGTACTTGAACGTCGGCGGCTGCGGACAGGAGCCAGAGCCGAAGATGTTGTCCTGACTCAGAAGGCTTGTTGAAACACCAATACCGAATCGCTTGGCGCCCTGTACGTCACCGTCGCCATCGCCAACACCGCCAACCTCGCCCGTACCCTCCAAGGCATCCGGAACACCGTTGCCGTTGCCGTCGGTACCGTCACTACCTTCCTCACCCGGCTTCTTGTTCGCGAGCTTGTCCAGGGCGCATGCGGCCTTCCATTGCTGAATCAAAGAGGCGTATTCCATGGCATCACAACTCTTGCCGGTGCACACCGGTAACGCATCGCAGCTGCCGCCGCTGATGTTCGCTGCACGACGCGTGTTGCAATCAATGCGCCACTGGATCTTGACCTGAATGCACGCGATGGCACTGCCCTAGCAGGATGGCGGCGCATCGCAGCTATCACCGCCTGATGCACTGTCCTTGTCGGGATCATTGTTGGGATCGTCGTCGTCTTCATCGGCCTTGCCGTCGCCGTCCGAATCCTTGCCGCAGGTGCCGTTGTCACGCCGTGCTTCACCGGCAGCACATTGACCTTCTCCCGGGATGCACTTTCCGGTGGCCGGCGCCTTGATCGTGCCAGCGGGACATTCGCTCGCCTCAGCCTTACAGAACAGTTCCCCCTGCTGCACTGCGCCCGGGGTGGAGCCCTGCACAGCGACCATTCCCTGGGGACATTTGTTATCGGGAGCGCAAACCCCTTCCTTTTTGATCTGTCCAGCCGGACACGTCGGGTCTATCGGCTGGCACAACGCCATCATGCCGTTCCAAAACGAACCGGTCGGGCAATTGTTCTTGAAGTCCGGCCCGCACATGGCACCGGTAACGCTCACCGTGCTGGTGTCGTCGCCGTTGTTTCGATACGTCACAACACAACCGGTGTTACAGCCCAGCGAACCACTCAACGGAGAACGCGGCACGGTTGATGATGGCCTGTCAGTAACCGTACACGGCTTCTGGCATCCGCCATTGGATTCATTCCAGACCTCACCACTCGGGCAGCTGGTATAGAAAATCGTGTACAGCTCAAAGATGCTCGAGGAGGTATTCGGGTTGGAAGGTTGGCATTTGATCTTTGCCAAGTACTGGTTCGACCCACTTAAGTACGGCGATGTCATGTACGTTGCGGTCGCGCCGGAAGACCAACGATTGCAAAACCCAGCTCCATCATTGATCGCAGCTAACGCTTGTGCGCGTGTGCAGTTCTGGCCGTAGTCGCACACACCCATCGGAGAAGCCGCATGCGCCCGTCCAATACCGGCCCATGCAAGGATCGCAGCAACAACGACATATGCAACGCGGCGCGCAACGGCGCTGGCAAAGATGCGCCCAAGGTTCATCACATGCCCTCAAACGCAAGCCAGCATGCGCCGCACACTGCAATAATCACGAAGTAACCCATACCCCCTCCTTTCGCTCAGAAAAAAGGGGCGACCATGACGGTGCGCCCCTCCCGATCCCCTGCCCCGCCGATCAGCGAGCCTTCTTGACGTAGCCCCACAGGATGATCGCGCCGAGGATGATTGCCGCCGCAGCGACCACCAGCATCACATCGGCCTTGCCGCCCGACAGCTCACCGGCGATGGCAGCACCCGGTGAACCACCACTGGCGAATGCGGCACCCGAAGCCATCAGGGCCGATGCACCGGCAGCGACCTTGCCACCCGTGGTGGCAGCGAAACGACGACCCGTATTGAGAACCTTCTTCATAAAACACCTCGCATGATTGGTTGCCCCTATGTACGCGCCGCGCGGAATACGAGACGCGCTTTCAAGCCGATGACCCACACGCCAACAATGGCGAAGGCCACCAAGCTCCCATCTGCCAAGTCCAGGGGCGGAAGAATTGGCTGGTGGTATGGCATCCAGACCGGAATCGCGCACACGCCATCGGGCTGCACGTGTTCTGGTGCGCAGCCAACGACGTAGAGCGATTCCGGCTGGTCGGACATGGGTTATGCCGCCTTGGTGACTGGTGCCGCCTTGACGGCGTCCCAGTGCTTGGCGCGGGTGCTGATCGACAGTGCGCCGAAGTCGCCCACCCAGTAGGCCGAGGGCTTGGGCTCGTACTTGCCCACCGGCAAGGCTTTGTCGCCTTCTTCGTGCTGCAGGGTGATACGGCGCGTTTCGCCGCTGGGCAGCGACACGAACGCCATCTGTTCGTAGATGCTGTACGGCTTGCCGGTCTTGCGGCTGGTGCCGTGCTTGCCTTCGATTGCTTCGTTGCGAATTTCGATCAACAGACTCATGACTTACTCCTGCCCTTTCTGGGCTTCGATATGCCCCGAAGGGGCGAAAAGAATTGCGGTAAGCAGCTGCGCAGCGTCCTCAGGACGCGGGCACCACGGCGGCAACTTGGCGCGTGCGGTACCGACGATCAGGCGTGAAAGCGTTGCTTCGTCGCCACCACTGGCGTGCAACATCGCGTTGATCATTGGCCCGTACTGACGACGGAAATGCATGACGGCGCGCTTGCAGTTGGCAAGCAGCTTTTCAGTGGCAATGCGCAGGCGTTCGCCGATGCCGCCGACAAAATCAAGAATGGGATATGACCCGACCAAGTACGGCGCCGGATCCACGAGCATGTCCAGGGGAAGCTCACGCCGGTTGCTGGCATGAAACTCGCCCTCATACCGAACCCACGGCGACAGCTGGTCGCCCTGCTCTTTCCCCTTTTCGTACACCCGCAGCTGCTGCTCTGACTTCCGACTGCCGACATAGAACGTCTTGCCGGTGTTGTTGCCCATGTCATCAATCAGGCGCGCTTTTGGACGCTGGCCACGACGGTCAAAACCGCCCTCGTTGTAACGATCAATGGCCCATTGCACGGGCCACTGACCAAGGAAGTCGTCTGCCGCAATATCGACGCGCGTAATACGCGCATCACAGAGACCCAGCAGTGAAGCGAGCGACGACCACCGCTGCGCATGGTCATCGCCACTGCTGGCCTCATACAGGCGGCAACCGTTGCCCGTGAGTTCCAGCCGCCCAGTGTGGGTACCGTCTTTGCGAACCGTGGCAAGGCCTCCAAACTCCAACAGGCCCACATGCTCACCGCCTGCCAACAGCGCCACGCGCCAGTTGTAGAAGCGGCCACGGGATGGCTCACCAAGCTCAAACAACGCCGGGAAGAAATGATCGGCCAATGCCTGGGCGACAGGACGCACGCAGGAACCAATAGGGCCATCCAGATCATCAAGGATCGCCTTGCGATCATCGACCATGCCGTAAACGTCAAGGACGGAAATAAGATCGAAAGCGGTAGCCAACCAGTCGATCACCACCCCTATCTGTTCAGTTTCACTGACTCCCCTGTTAGACGAGGGGAGTCCCAAAGCCCCGGCTTCAGACATGGTGCATGCCCTCCCCAAAAACGACGGAGCGGCTGCTGCCGAGGACTGCAACGACGCGATAGGAGCGACGGCCACGCAGCAGCGCGTTCCACCAGCGGACGCGCTCTACGGCCCATACAACGTCACCGCCGTAACGGCACTTCTGCTGCCAATCACCATCACCAATGCGCTGCTCAATGACGTACTCCGGTTCCGGCATGGCGCGGACCGATTCAACTTCCACGTCCAGGTGCGACGAAGGTGGCAACGGCTGGTAGAAGCGCGGGTTGGCGCTGCGAACGCCGTAGGGAATCTGACGGTCAGCCACGGCTGCGACCACGGAGATAGACAAACAGGGAGACGACCCACGCAACAACTGCAAAACCGAAAAGGAAATCAAGCACGACCCACCTCCGCCCTGGACACGGCAACGAGGCGAGCAGCGCGGTACGCGGAATCAACACGCGAATCGCGGCGGTCAAGGATCCATGAAATCAGCAGGACGGATCCGCGACCGAGGCAGAAGCCGCACACACCGCAGAGAGCAAGGAGGATGCTGGTCATGCCAGAATCCCCCGAATGGAATGAGCGCCTAGGGGGGCGAGATGAGCAATGGAGACCACAAAGTCTCGACGATCGAGATATGGAGTGCCGGTGTATTGCTGTTCTGCGCAGGCGCGATGTTTGGAGGCTGGGCCACCGGAACATTCAGCACGAAGGGCAATGCAGCTGATTGGGTTGCAGCACTCGCAGCTGCAGTGGCGGCTGCGGGCGCTTGGGTGATCGGCTTTATGGCTTGGCGCATATCGCAGCGCTCCCAAGAACACAATGAGTATGTTCAACGAGAGGACAGGGAGCGGACTGAGAGACGCGATCGAGCGCTTATTAGGAATCTGAGATATCAGCTCAGAAACATAGTTGCGGGTGCACAAGTCATTCTTCAGAAGGAAAGCATTAGCACGCTCCCTAGGTCGGCCGTACTTAGAACGGTCGGCACATTCGCCGGCAACTTCCTTCACACAGATCGAATGATTGACGTACTTCCGCTGCTGAGACCAAAACAGGTGACCTCGTTGGAGCGGATTCAATCTCTTGTCTTCGTCACCACTGCGGCCAGGAGAAGCTTTGAGGAGAGCGCCAATAGTCGGGACCTCACTCAACCGTTGAACGAAGTCGACATGAAGTACTTCGGCAACCTCATCACTCAGCTGACTGAGCTCAAAGCTACTGCGGAAGCGTTTTTGGCACTGCTCGCGGATGAGGACGCAGATGGTCAGAACGAGAAGGCGAAGACCGCTCCGCGTCCGGGCTAGGAACATTGCTCGCAACAGTAATTGACCCATCTCGCAGCCCTCCCCTAGCGCCCTAGAAGCCCGCATCCGGCTCTAGGGAGACCGGGACAGGTGTTGAACGACATTCGACACTGGGCGGATGTAAACTGATGCTCGACACTCCTGTCAAGAGACATTCAACATGAGCCGAATTAATCACCTCATTGACGCAGCCCAACAGGCATGCGGATTGACCTCGGACAACCAACTTGCAGGCAAGCTGAAAGTGTCGCGGAGCGCCGTTTCTGTCTGGCGGAAGGGCGGAAAAATTACCGATGAGCACTTGGCGGCTCTGGTGGAATTGTCCAAAGTCGACCCGTCTGAAGCTATCAAAGTCCGGGCCGAACAGGCTTCTTCAAAGGCCGAAATTCGCCTTTGGAATCATATGCTTACCCGCCTTGCTTCGGCTGCTATGCTCGGCGTTATGTATATTATGTAAAACAAAGACGGCTTTGGCTCTGCCGTTTACAGCACGATGACCTTTCCACACAGCCCGCATGACAGCCCGCCCAACTAAAAGTGTTACGCCGCTCAACGTATTAGTGCTACTTCTTTGAAGTTGGCGCCCCTTTCAAGAAAGTAACGACTTTAGTTGGCGTCCAGCGTGCTCAGCTTGAGCTTGCGCGACCGGCCGTTGCGTATCACGAATGGCTGCCTTGATCGCTGCAGGGATCTTGGTCAGTTGCCCCTCCAAGACCTCAGATGCAGCTGTCCACCGTGGTTCAGGGCAGTCCAAGCAGAAAAGCTGAGCAACCGACGCATCAGCGGGTTTTTGCCGTCTTCTTCCTGGGGGCTGAAAGCTTACGCTTACTACGCAAAGCCGCCTCGATAGCCGCAGGAATCTTGGTCAATTGTTCCTCCAGGACTTCGGATCTCGCCCGTTGCCGGTCCGTCTCTTTCGCCGCCTCAGTCGCTGCCTTCTGGGCAGCCTTCAAAGCAGCGGCCAGTGACTGCTCGGTTGTGGCGTGGAGCTTTCCTGCAGATGCCAACTTGACCTGTGCTTCCTTGGCCTGCTGACGGGCTTGATCGACTTCCCGTGCGGCACGATTTTCGACAGATCTGGCGTGTTCCATCAGATTATCGCGCTCAGATCTGGCCAACTCCTGCGTCTCGTGCAGCCTAGCTTCCAGCCCCAGTCTGGCGATATCAAGTTGCTCCTGCCGCTGATCCGCAGAGGCACGTTGTTGCGCCGACACTGCGAGCTGTGACTTCGGTGATGCCGCGGGCCATGCTGACGTCTCCTGTATCGGCGCCCTACTCTATTGATTGCGTACTCGCGATAAGTGATGATTATCGCTAGTACGCACTCTATTTCATAACGTACATTACATATTATGAAGCGAAATAGCACATTACCTGCCGTGGCGGCGACGGCCGCGAACCTGGTGCTCCCCGAGCAGCTGGCCCAGCAGGCTGCCGACGCAGTGCGTGAACTGCTCGCCGAAGCGGCTGCGGCCAACACCACCCGCAGCTACGCCACCGCCCTGCGCTACTGGGCTGGCTGGTACCAAGGCCGCTACGGCATCGAGCTCACTTTGCCGGTCAGCGAGGCTGTGGTGATCCAGTTCCTGGTCGATCACATCCAGCGTAAGAGCAAGACCGGCCTGGTCAGCGAGCTGCCGTCGGCGCTGGATCAGGCTCTGGTCACGGCCGGTCTCAAGGCCAGGGTCGGCCCCCTGAAGCTCTCGACCGTGGTCCAACGCGTGGCCGTATTGTCGACGGCGCACAAGCTCAAGCGCCAGGCCAACCCGTGCGAACTGCCCAGCGTCCGCACGCTGCTGAGTCGGGCCCGGCGCGCCGCGGTCAAACGCGGCGAGCGGCCCACCAAGAAGACCGCGATCACGCGCCCCGAACTGGAGGCCATGCTGGCCACCTGCGACGACACCCTGGAAGGCCTGCGTGACCGTGCCCTGCTCTGCTTCGGGTTTGCCAGTGGCGGGCGTCGACGTAGCGAGATCGCGGCCGCGGATATGCGCGACCTGCGCAAGGTCGGCGAGGACGGCTACATCTATCGGCTGGAGTACTCGAAGACCCAGCAGGCCGGGGTGACGGCGGACTCGACCCCGGACAAGCCAATCCTGGGGCGCAGCGCCGACGCGCTCACTGCCTGGCTGGAGGCGGCGGGGATCCATGAGGGAGCGATCTTTCGGCGGATCTGGAGGGAGCGGGTCGGCCCTGCCCTGCTCCCGGGCTCGGTGGCCGCGATCGTAAAGCGCCGGGCCCGGTTGGCGGGGCTGGAGGGGGATTTTGGGGCGCACAGTCTCAGGTCTGGATTTGTCACCGAAGCTGGCAAGCAAGGCGTATCCTTGCCGGCGGTGATGGCGATGACCGAGCACCGTTCCGTGGCGAGCGTGATTGGCTACTTCCAGGCCGGAGCTGCGGAAGATAATCCTGCCGCTCGCTTGCTGAAGTGATCTGAGCTCGTCTGCAAATGGCCAAAGGCCCGAGATCAGCATTTGCATGGCCGTCATCATCGAGTGACACAAAGTAAAGCGGCCGAAAACTGACTTACAGGTTTAAGGTGCTAACTCGGGACAAGGCCGCCTGCAGGGCGGGAATTCGAGATCTCAGGCGCAAAGGTCGCCGATCTCGCGTTCGACGAGCCGGAAACGCTCCTTGACCTCTTCACCCGCATAAAAATCGAGCATGTCTTCCTTAGTGAGGGTCCCCTCGGCGAGGAACTTGATGAGGTAGCGCTGATTGAATTCGGCAAGAAGGATTCCTTTCTCGATCTGCGCGAGGATCTGCTTCATATTTTCGATGTTGGCGGTGACGAGATGCTTCACCAACGCCATGTCTCGCGCATCCTTGATCAGCCGGTTCACGATGATCTTGAGGACGTCGGTGTCGAGCTCGAGCGTCTTAGCATTGAGCGCAATGTCGCGCGCCAGCATGTAAGCGATGGCGAGATTGCGATAATCGCCCTTCTGAGAATCTATAATTGCGATCAGGCCGATACCGGGAAGGAACTTCAGGTCCTGGACGGCGGCGAGGATGCTGTTGTCGACAAGCGATGCGTCGAACACGATGATTCCGGCCTGACCGTCGCGATTGGCCTGCGCTTCAAGCAGTTGGCTCCAGGCGGTATCCGCTTTTTTGGTGAAGACGTCCTTAGTCTGGATGTCCCCCAGGCGGATGCTCTTGTCGAACTTGCACTCGATCACGATCCGCTTGCCGCTGTCGCCGGCTAGATGGCAGACAATATCGCCTGTCTTGTTGCGACGGATCATACCGGCGCGATCGCCGGTCAGTTCGATCCTGTCTGTGATCTTCTGGCGATCGAAAAACTCCGAAAGGAAGTCGGCGATATCAGCCTCGGCGAGCACCCCCTTCACTGCCGACCGATAGAAAAGTTCCTTCTTCATGTCGAAGATAAACTTCAGGCTTTCGAGCTCGGTGCCGAGCTCGTTCGCGGTTCGCGAGAGGAAGCTTGAAAGCCGGTCCTCCATGAGCGCCAGAACGCCAATATAGAGGGCCTTGTGGAGCTGCTCGTCGCGATCCGCGGCGGCGAGCTTGTTGAAGAATTCGAACAGGATTCTGTTGTCGACCTCGAATGCACCGAACTGAACGCGAATATTTTTCTGATCGAGGCTGACAAGTGGCATTTTAGACCCGGCTGTAACGATAGTGACCCTTGATAGACGCCGCGAGGAACTCCCCCTTCGATCCTGCCTGATCGAAGGCCTGAGCGAGCTGCGGCGGCACTTCATAATATTGATAGCGACTGCCGTTGAGAAATTCGACTTCGAGCAGCAGCTGATCCTCGTCATAGCGGATTGCAGCAATGTTCGACGATGTAAAGGGAGCGAATTCGTGCCAGGCCATGTGTGTCATTCCTTTTTGGGTGGAGTGTGGACCGGGTTCTGCTGGAGCCAGGTCTCGACAAAATAGCGATAGTCCGCGGGGACATGGGTCTTCAGATTCCAACCGCCCGGCGTCATCGATTCTTCGGGCGCGACCTCGTCGCAGATTAGTGGATCCTGGCTGTCGGGACGACGATCGCGGGGTGGCGCCTGGATCATGGTGCGCATCGGTAATCGAACCGCTTCACCTAAGATGATCGCCTCACCGGTGCGCAGCACTGGCAGCATACTTGTCAGGCCCTCAAGATTGTCCGAGAGCGCGCTGGTCACATGCGAGCGATCGGTGGAATTGCTCAACCGCATCGCGAAGAAGGTCCCGCACTGCGACAGGATCGTCGGGTTGATCTCAGCCGGGCGTTGGCTGACGATCATCGCGCCAATCCCATATTTGCGACCTTCCTTGACGATACGCTGCGTCGCGATCGAGGCTGCGCTGCTCCCATCGCCGCCAAGATAGCTGTGCGCTTCCTCCATAACGACGAGCAGCGGACGCTCGCGGCCACCTTCCGATAGGTTCCGGGCCCAAAAGAGGCCGTCGTAGAGAACGCGCAGGATATTGCCGATTATGTCGTTCGTCACGGTCGAGGGGATGCCCGACAGGTCGAGGATAGTAATCGGCTTGTCGCTGCCGAGCCATTGGCCGACCAGGTCGGCGAGCGTCTTAGTCGTTTTCCCGTCGAGCTCGGGATGCCAGTCACCTGCCTTCAGCAAGAAATTGTAACGGGCGACGCGAAGCCGGGCACCGAGTGCCTCGAGCGCCCCTCTTATGTTAATGCCGTCAGGGAGATAATTGATCTTCTCCTTGTCCGCCCCGATATTCTTGACCTTGCGGAAACGAGGCGGGATGCCCGCTTGGGCGTCACCCACCAACTTCGCTTGTGAAGCGTCGAGCTCATAGGCCCAGTTGGCCGGGTTGAGGGGGGTCGCATTGTCGGCACTGAAATAGGTGCCAAAATCTCGACAATACAACTCATACCAGAGCTTGTTGAGTGAGAAAGGAACCGGGCTGTCAGCGGTAATGCTGGCCGGATCAACGCCCTCGATGGGTTGCGCGACCAAACTCGCGATCTTGGCTTCCAGAACCTGTTCAAGAATAATGTTGCGTGCCTTGCCGTCCTGCGGAAGGCTTCCGAGCGTCACCCGCATGAGCTCATCGAAGCTCAGCGCCCAGAAGGGAATGCACAACTGATGCTCATTGGCGTTGCGAGCATCCGGACTGATCTTGAAGATATTCGCTCGATCGCCGAGTGCCTTGCCATACTCGCCGTGGAGATCGAGCACAACGATCCGCGCTGACGGAAAGCGGCTTTCGTCTGACAAGACATTCAAGAGCCCCGCGACCGTCGTCGACTTGCCCGAACCGGTTGTCCCGACCACGGCGCTGTGACGGGTCACCAGCTTGTTGACGTCGACCAGCGCATCAATCGACTCGCTGCCCGCGACGTAACCGACGCGGACGAGGTGGTTCTGCTTATCCGACCGGCCATAGATCGCCTGAAGATCGGCTTCGGAAACGAGATGGACCTCGTCCTCGAAGGTTGGATACTGCGAGATACCGCGCTGAAACCGGCCCGTCCGATAGCCCTCGCCGATCAGTTGGACCGTCATCCAGCGTAGGCCATTGGGCATCGAAAGTGCGGCCTTCTCAGGAACCGCGCTCGCCCCGACCTGCGACACGATCCCATAGAGGTCGACATAACCAATCGGGATTTTAACGAAGCTGCCGATCTGGCCGATCTTGTGGCCCTGGCCGTGGACAAAGCTCAGGCCCGAGAAGCGGTCCGACGTCAAGGTGACGCTGACCGACGTCCCGCTCACGTCCTGGACCGTGCCGATGACGGTCGCTCGGTCGGCTAGGTCAGGCCGGATCATCGCTCGTCCTAGCACCGGAGAGACCACGCAGCAGCGCGCCGAGTGCAGCAAAGTCGCCGAGCCGCACGGTGACCTTGTCGCCGTCCTTCACGAGGATACTGGGCGGCAACACAAGGTCATCCGCGCCGTCGCCTGTCCAGTCACCCGGCGTGCGACCGATGATCGCCTTGTCGAAACCCAGCAGGCTCAGATTCGGGGTCGCCAGCGCGCACTGGCACGCGAGCTTGTACTTCTCTGCTTCTAGCTCGCCATGGACAAAAGCAAATACATGCGCAGTCGGGTTCGCCTCAAGGCTGCGGCATATGACGTCGTTGATATGCTCGTCTGCGAAGGAATAGCCGCAGATGAAGAGTAGCGACGACGGCGCGAGCAGGAATGCCTTCAAGCGATCAAGCATCGCGAGATAGGGCATCTTGCGGCTCTGATCATATTTGAGATGCGATGGGTAGATCAGATAGCTCTGCTTGTCGGTCTTCTGATCGGTTCGAACGACGTCCGTCTCGTTCTCCAGGCGCCAGTTGAGTGAGCCATGGATCTTCCACAGCCGAGTCCATCGCGGTGGCAACAAGTCCTCATCCTCAACAGCACCGAGGTCGAAGAAAGCCTTGCGAGCTCCGATGAAGCCGTCGAAGTAGGGCGCCGAACATTCCTCGAGCGCTTGCTCCATGAGCAGGTCGTAATTGGTTGTAAAGAGATGGACGGGCCGCTCACGGCGGATTGAGCGACTCCAGATCGCCAGATTGTGATAGGGGCTGTCCTTTGTCGGAAGCGTGCGGGTTACCTCCTTGGAAATCACATCGCAGACACTCTTGTCGAGAGCGATGAGATCGGCGGCGGTCAGCCCACGCACATCGCCGGCGCCGGCGACACTCGCAAACACGCGGATGCGGCTGAGCAAGAGCTCAATGTTACCGCCATCACCGCCGTCATCGGTCACGATTTTGACGATCTTGTCCCAAGTCGACGGGTTGGCGACGTCCTTGCTGGACAGTTGTTCCGCGATCACCTTCGTCAACCCTGCCACGTCCCAGATCAACGGGTCGGTGATAGTTTTTCCATCCTCCTCGCGCTCATTGACGCGGATCGACAGTGGGCATCCTGCGCCTAGAAAGAAGCCGATGGGTTTACGGTTCTGCGACAGCGCCTGCTGAATGAAACTAATCTGTCGAACCGGATCATGTTTGTGCATCTCGCCCCCTAGCCAGCACTCCCCCACTGGGATGGTATCAGTAACCCTTGATCGCTTGTTCGAGAAGGCCAGCTCCCCCTCCCCTACCCCCGATAAATCTTCCTAATCCTCCTGATCTGCCCGGCCATTCTCTCTGCCAGAAGCCGTCTGTTCCTCCCGAAAACCGGACGGGCGTTCGGGCTCTGCTCTACTCTTACGATAGACCTCGCTTAAGTCAGCTTCGATAGATGTTTGTAGATCTCTCTGAGCCTTGAGAGCAACAGCGGGAAGAGGTTCCTTTAACTTCATTTGATCGATATAGCGTCGATCAAATAATTCGCGACTCATGAGGCGGAATGACGTGTTCTCGATCGACGGACCTCGGACGAGGTTCGCCGAGCCGGAGTAGACCTCGCCCAGTCTTCAGCAATGCCGGCATAGGGATTGCTCCATGCCGTTGTCAGCGGAGGCTTTGCCTCCGCTGACTTGAGGGCGGTTAACCGACCGGCACCTCTTTTTGCGGACCGGTAGATCCAACGAACATCAGAGCGGCGAGCGCCGCCAAACCGGCCGTAGCGCCCGCTCCCAGGAAAGCGACCTGGAAACCCGCCAGCATGCCTTCGGCGGTCTGGCCTTGGCCGGAACCGAAAGTCGAGAGCGCAACCATGACGGCTAGACCAATGGCAGAGCCGATCTGGTAGGTAGTATTGATCAGGCCCGAAGCTAGGCCGGTTTCCTCAGGCTTGGCGCCAGCCATGCCAGTCATCGTCGTTGGGATATACGCCAGCGCCATACCGAAGGCGGCGAGGAGGGAGGCCGGGAGAACGTTCACCGCGAATGAACCGTCCAGCGGCAGATTTCCGAACATCAGAAGTGCGCCCCCCATCAGTAGCAATCCGAGCACAAGGTTGGGTTTGACGCCAAGCCTTCCGATCAGCTTGCCCGAGAACCCGACCATCACAATCATGATCGTTGCGGTCATCGGCAGGAGCGCGAAACCGCTGGCCAGCGCGGAGAGGCCAAGAATCTGCTGAAGATAGAGATTCAGGAAAAACCAAAGCGGGATCCAGGCGGCACCGAGCAGTGCCATCACAAGATTGCCCGCTGCCAGGTTCGGCGCCTTGAAGATAGCCAAG
The DNA here is from genome assembly GCF_001431415.1 of Stenotrophomonas humi. Lineage (GTDB taxonomy): Bacteria > Pseudomonadota > Gammaproteobacteria > Xanthomonadales > Xanthomonadaceae > Stenotrophomonas > Stenotrophomonas humi. Next base: position 63,019 of record NZ_LDJI01000015.1, read on the forward strand.
GGAAGAAGCGGCTCGCGTCGCACGAACTGGACAATCAGGAAGACAACGAACAGGGCGACCGAAATCCCCAGCAATGTCAGAATCTGCGGAGAACCAAGCCCAGCCGACTCGATGGTGACGATGGCATAGACCAGGCTCACAAGAGCACCTGTCACGCTGATCGCCCCAAACCAGTCGACGGCGCCGTTGCTGCGCGGAGACTTGCGGAGCACGGCCGGAATCAGTGTCAGCACGAGCAAGCCGAGCGGCACGTTCACCAAGAAAGTCCAGGGCCAAGTCATCCATTCGGTGATGACGCCCCCCAAGAACACCCCTGCCGAGCCACCGGCGGCAGCGGCGGCGCCCCAAAAACCGAATGCCTTGCCAAGTTCGGCGCCATCGTGCCCGAAAAGGCGCATGACGATCGTCAGTGCGGACGGGGCAATCAATGCGGCACCTACGCCCTGCAGTGCACGGCCAGCAAGCAGCATTTCTTGGTTTTGCGCCAGCCCTGCCAGCAGCGAAGCCGCGGTAAGGATGACAAATCCGCTCGCAAAAATGCGGCGGGCACCGAGCAAGTCGCCCAACCGTCCCCCAAGCAGCAACAGGCCACCAAAGGCGATCACATAGGCATTGAAGATCCAGCTGAGCCCGCTGGCGCTGAAACCCAGATCAGTCTGCATGGCAGGCAATGCCACACCGATGATGGACGTATCAAGGATCACGATGAACTGAGCCGCGCAAAGCAGAGCCAGGGCGGCCCATCTCTTCGGATCAGGTTTGTTTTTCTGCATTGGAGTTCCCCAATATCAATTGTTCGCTTATTGCGATTGATATCGAGTGTTCGGCTTACAACGCTGGCATGGTCAATAGATAAACCCAAAGCTTTTGCGCAGCACGCCTGGGCAAAACCTTAATGGACTGCTCCGCAGTCAACGGCTACCAATGCCATGGCAAGTGGAACGTGCAGGCCATCGCGTCTGTCCGCTGCATTCTTTGTCTCCTTTCTCAAACGGTAACGCACAAGACCCGGACGATGCCGGGCCCTGTGCGTTTACTTGTTGATGAAATCAATCGTTGGACTTGCGACCGCACTGTTCGGGGCGGGTTTCCATGTACATCGAAATTCGCGAATCACTGAATCTATGCGGATCCCTATCGAAGTCTTTCACAGCGGGGTCATCCGGCAAGGCAGATGTACCGGAAGCTCGATTCCCGGGCTATCCGCCCAAGCATGCCGTAGCTGGGGGTTTACCCCAGCCATGGCTACAGCGAGGTGGGAATCTGCAGCTTACGAGCCCTTAGCGACATCAACGACGAACGGAACTGTACGAATTTCATCATTGCCCATGAACTGAATCCAAAGTGCATATTTACCTGCATGAGGCGGCTTTGCGTGGAGCATCATCTGTGCGGACACCGGGCCGGACTGGCCATGCTCTGAACCGTGTTTGCCATGTCCGCCGTGTGCAGTTTCGGCCGCATCTGCCGACATCGCATGCGCGTGAACATACGCAAGGTCATCGGTGCCTACGAACACCGCGTGGGCCGGCACACCAAGGTAGAGGTCCAGATCTTGCGCCGGCTGGCCGTTCTTCAGAACCGTCAAGGTCAACATGTTTTCTTTTCCGGCCTGCAGTCCCATCTGATCCAACTGGATCGTATAAGGGCCATCCTTCCCTTCCTGGTGAGACGGGATTGCCTGCGCTACGGCATCGACAGGCGCATCCACGGGAACTTCGAATCGAACAACCTGCTGACCGAGACCGGCGGGGACTGCGTCAGCGAAGACATGGTAGACGCCTGGCTTGGGAAAGTTCATCGCGACCCGGAACCGGCCATCTGCCCCAACCTTGCCAGGATGCTCGTGCAGGAAGCTGGAGAAATTGCTGTCGGTTGCCAGAACGTGCAGCTCCTGACTCAGTTCCTCGTCAAAATGCGCTATGCGCTTGCCGGTGGTCTTGTCGGTGAAGGTGATCAGCAGCTCGCGAGAAAGCGGGCCGGTTTCTTCGACGGAAAGTTCGGCAGTGACTTTTTCGGCAGTGCCCGAAAGTGCGAAGGTTCCGTTGAGGACATCATTCGAAGCCGACGAAGGTAATGCGGCTGTACCGATTGCGGCCACGCCGAAAGTGAGCAGTTGTTTGATCAACATGGAATTTTTCTCCGAATGAGGAAATCAGCGGCCTAGCTGCGGGTGATGTGGATATCCGGCCTCTGCCAACGTGGCGAGGAAGGTCGCTTCCTCCAGCGCCGTTTCTATGCGCACCAGGCGCGCCGGAACATCGGTTTCGATCTGCGCCAACGGGTCGACGCTCAGCAACGCGTTCTCCAACGGCTTGGCGCACGAACTGCAGGTCATGTTGGGAATATGGAACTGAAGCATCTTGATCTCCTGAGTGATTGTCGCGCCGACCACCTTGGGTGTTGACTGCGTGGCAATGTCAATCAGCAATCCAGCGAGATCGGCGCGTCCATTTCTTTCAGTTCAGATTGGCGGAACGCGCGACGCGGGTGATGACCATCTGCGGGTGTCGTACTTACTGGAACAGCACGGATCTACGCAAATGCGTTACCCCTTGCAGTCTCAAGAGGAAGGTTCCGCTGTTCTACGCCCGCGCGACGAGGCAGATGTTTCCATGCCGAAGTCCGCCAAGCCCTCAATGATCGGGCAGTCGGGACGGTTGTTTCCGTGGCAGCTGTTGGCGAGCGTGTGAAGCGTATGCGCCAATGCTTGCAGTACGGTGATCTTCTTCTCAAGGTCGGCGACATAGAACAGCGCCGCCTTCTTGATATCGCCACTGGGCCGCTCGCGATCACGCCACAACAGGAGCAGCTCGGAGATCTGCTTGACGGTCCAACCGAGATCACGCGAGCGGCGTATGAAACGCAGGCTATTCGCATCCTGCACGGTGTAGTTCCGATAGCCCGCCTCGGAGCGCGTTGCACGTGGAATCAGGCCGGTTTTCTCGTAGTACCGGATCATCTTGGCCGAAACGCCCGAGAATGCGGCAGCTTGCCCGATATTCATGGTTTCCCTCTTTTGGGTCTGCTCGGTTGGCGTGGGTGCGTTGCGGGATTGCTTGCCAGGAGCTTCCCCTCACCCCAACCCCTCTCCCGTAAACGGGAGAGGGGCTTAGTGCGCTCCGGCGTTTGTGGGGGCGGCGATGCGCGCGTGGACGTTGCCAAGATGCAGGCGAGCGTCTTCGCAGACGCGTATGGCTGCTTCAACCATCAGGGCATATCGGCATCGCGCGATACGCATGGAACACGTTTGTCCCTGACCGTCGCTCAGACGCCTTTGGACAGACCGAGTGCGACGGTCAAGAGCGGTTTCTGCGTGAGAAACGTGCCCTGAAAGAACGCATCACCAATGACAGTGATCGGCGCCAGACGCGCACCCGTGCGCGCCCTCGCCTCCTCCATGACGTCGCGCCTGGAGAGATCGCGCTCTTCGAAGTCGATGCCCTCGTGACCAAGCCAGGCTTTCAGCGTGTCGCAATCGGAGCAGCTCGGCGCCGTGTAGAGAATGATGGGCTGATGGGATGAGCTAACCATGGTGGTCTCCTGCAGGCGGCTATCAAGCTATCCCTTTGAGATGAGCTTGGGGATTGCAACGGTGGAAAGGTCAAGCGCCCGGCAGGAGACCGGTGAATCGCGTATCCGACGCACCGCTGGCACCACCGCAGTCAATGTCTGCCCGCGTGCATGGCACCCAGCCGCCGCCCAGTGATTTGTAGATGCTGACGATGGCCAACCGCTGATTGGTGCGGGCCACGACCAAGGCCCGTCGGCTGGCAAAGTCGGCACGTTCTGCATCGAGGACTTCCAGATAGATGCCTTCCCCGTGCGAAAACTGTGCCCGCGCAAGGCTCGCGGCCTGCTCCGTGACAGAGGCTTCCTGGAGACGAAGCTGCAGGGCGGTGCCGGCCGCGCTGAAAGCACCGAATGCGTTGTCGGTTTCTTCCAGCGCACGCAGCACGGCCTGGTCGTAGCGAATCAGCGCCTCGCGGGCACGCGCCTCACTGGCCGCGATCCTGGCGCGAACCCGCCCGGTATCAAGGAAGGACCAGCGAAGCAGCGGTGCAAAGAGGCTGGACAACGCGGAGCTGCCGCCGGTGGAGCCCAGGCTGCCGGCAACCACGCCAATCGAACCCTGGATCTCAAGCTGCGGATACAGACCTGCCGTTTCCACTCCGATGCGCGCGGTGGCCGCAGCGAGGCTCAGCTCGGCGGCGGCGATGTCCGGGCGCCGCACCAGCAGCGTGGCGGGATCGCCTACGGTGATCGTTTTCACCGCCAATATCGGCCGTGCGGTTGACGATGAGGGCACAACGAACGTCTGTGGCGTCTCACCCAGCAGGATGGCCAGCGCGTTGGAGGCAACCGTGCGGCGACGCTCCAACTCAGGCGCTTCCACTTCCACGCTGCGCAGCGCCGCTTCTGCACGAAGGCGGTCGAGCTCATTGGCCGAACCGGCTTCCACCAATCCTTCGACCAGACGCAGGCTGTCGCGCTGGCTTTGGGTGATGTCGGCAACCACGCCCAACTCCGCTTCGATGCCGCTCAGCTCGAACCAGCTGGCAGCCACGGCCGCCGCCACACTCGCCTGCACGCCCCGCAGCAGCGCCTCGCGGGAACCGGCGTCAGCGTGAGCCGCTTCAGCCGAGCGGCGGACGCGGCCGAACAGGTCAATTTCCCATGACGCATCAATCGCAGCCCGATAGGTCTCGCTACGGCGTGCCTGCCCCGGCGCCGTTTCCACTTCACTGCGCCGGAAGTTGTCATGGCTCACCCCTACACCGCCCTGCGGCAGATAGCCTTGCCGGCTCTCGCGCAGCATGGCCCGGGCCTCATCCAGGCGTGCGGTGGCAATCCCGATGTCGTGGTTGGCCGCCCACGCACGCTGGATGAGCGAGGTCAGCTCCGGATCGTCGAAGGACTGCCACCATTCCGCATCCACTGCGCCCGGCACCAGCGCCGCAGAGGTCGCACCGAAGTCGGTCGGAAATGCCGCCGACGGCAAGGGCGGCGGCGAAACCCACGAGAAGTCGGGGCCCACCGATGCACACGCGGTCAACAGGGCGCCTGCACCAAGCGGAAGCAGGTTCAACAAACGGTGACCATTGATCACGATGCGATCTCCTCTGGACGACCACCCGAGCCGGACTTTCGCTTCTCGAAACGAGAAGAGATGCGACGGATCAACACATAGAACACCGGCGTCAGGAACAGACCGAACACGGTGACTCCCAACATGCCCGCAAAGACGGCGATGCCCATCGCGTGACGCATTTCCGCGCCAGCGCCGGTGGCCAATACCAGCGGCACGACACCGGCAATGAAGGCAAGCGAGGTCATCACGATGGGGCGAAGCCGTAGTCGACAGGCTTCCACCACCGCATCGACGGCGCTCATTCCGTCCGCTTCCAGTGTCCGGGCAAACTCGACGATCAAGATCGCGTTCTTGGCTGCCAGCCCGACCAGGACAATCAGGCCAATCTGCACGAACACATTGTTGTCGCCCCCCATCAGCCAGACACCACCAATCGCGCTGAGCAGACACATGGGCACGATCAGCAGCACCGACAGTGGCAGCAGCCAGCTGTTGTACTGCGCAGCGAGGATCAAATAAGCGAGCAGCACACACAGCGGGAAGATGTACAGCGCCGCATCGCCGGCCAGCTTCTGCTGGTAGGTCAGCTCGGTCCATTCGAAGCTCACGCCTTCAGGCAGCACTTCCTTTGCCAGGCGTTCCATCACCGCCACCACCTGCCCCGAACTGACGCCCGGCGGTGCCCCACCGGAGATATCGGCGGATGGATAGCCGTTGTAATGAATCACACGGTCCGGCCCCGAGCTTGGCGTCACCGTCACGAATGACGACAGCGGCAGCATCTGTCCAGCGTTGTTGCGTACCTGCAGCTGACCAATCGCCTCGGCCTGCATGCGATGCGCTGCGTCGCCCTGTGCGGTGACCTTGTAGGTGCGACCGAAGCGGTTGAAGTCATTGATGTACAGCGAACCAAGGTAGACCTGCAGTGACTCGAACACATCCGCCAACGGCACGCCCTGACTCTTGGCCTTGGTACGGTCGATCACGACATCAAGCTGCGGCGCGTTGACGTCCAGGCTGGTCATCAGCCCTGCGACCTGGCCGGATTCGGTCGCCTTCATCATCAGAATCTGGGTCTGCTGGACCAACGCATCCAGCCCTACCCCGCCACGATCCTCTATCTGCATCTTGAATCCCCCTGTTGCACCCAGGCCCGGCACGGGCGGCGGCGGAAAGACACCAAGGAAACCATCCTGGATGCCGGCGAACTTCGCCTGCAGCCGTCCTGCGATTGCCGTCGCCGCAAGATCGGGCGATGCACGATCCTTGAACGGATCAAGCATGACGAACATCACAGCCGCGTTGGGCACGTTGACGAAGCCATTGATCGAAAGTCCCGGGAACGCGACCACGCTTTCGACACCCGGCTCGGCAAGCGCGATCTTCGACATCTGCTTGACGACCTCGTCGGTGCGGTCCAGCGACGCGGAGTTGGGCAGCTGTGCGATGCCGACCAGGTAGTACTTGTCCTGCATGGGCACAAACCCGGGCGGCACGACCTTGAAGCCGAACAGGGTCAACGCCAGCAGTCCGCCGTAGACAAACAAGGCCACACCACTGACGCGCACGAGCTTGCGCACGCCGTTGCCATAGGCCTCGGGCGCACGCTCGAACGGACGACTGACCCACTGCAGCGCACGCTCGGCACGGCCACGCAGGCTGCGCGGATCACGCGGGCTTGCGATCTTGCGCGGCTTCAACAACATCGCGGCCAGTGCCGGGCTGAGGGTGAGCGAGTTGACCGCCGACAGAATCGTCGAGATCGCAATCGTGAGTGCGAACTGACGATAGAACTCGCCCTGCAGGCCAGTCAGGAACGCCGTCGGGATGAACACCGCAGCAAGCACCGACGTGATGGCGATGATGGGGCCGGTCACCTCCCGCATCGCACGCCTTGCCGCTTCTATCGGCTCCTGGCCGTCCTCGATATGCCGCTCGACGTTTTCAACCACCACGATCGCATCGTCCACGACGATACCGATGGAAAGCACCAGGCCGAACAATGACAACGTGTTGAGTGAGAACCCCATCAAGTGCATGACCGCAAACGTGCCGATCAATGACACCGGCACCGCCAGCAGCGGAATCAGGGACGCGCGCCAGTTGCGCAGGAACAACACCACGACGATGACGACCAGGAGGATCGCTTCCAACAACGTGGTAGCCACCGACTCAAGCGAGGCCCGCACGAAGACCGTCGGGTCATATGCAATGCGCGAGCTCAGCCCTTCCGGGAAGCCTTTCTCAAGCCGCTGCATGGTCTCGCGCACGGCGGCGGAGACATCGAGTGCATTGGCGCCCGGGCTTTGAATGATCTGCAGCGCCACCGCTGGCTCGCCATCAAGCAGGCTGCGCAGTGCATACGCATCGGCGCCCATCTCAATCCGTGCCACGTCGCGCAGTCGCGTGACTTGTCCATTGTCGCCGGTGCGGATGATGATGTCGCCGAACTGTTCTTCGTCGGTCAACCGTCCCAGTGTGTTCACCGTCACCTGGAAGGCGGCGGTTGAATCGGGTGCCTGTCCCACCGAGCCGGCGGCAACCTGCACGTTCTGCTCGCGCACGGCGGCAATGACGTCGCCGGCGGTCAGACCACGCGCCGCAATGAGGCTGGGGTCCAGCCACAGTCGCATGCTGTACTCGCCCGCGCCCCAGACCAGCACGTCGCTGATGCCGGGAATGCGCGACAGTTCATCGCGGACCTGCAGGTACGCGTAGTTGGAGATGTAGAGCGGGTCGTAGCGTCTGTCCGGCGACAGCAGGTGGACCACCATCAGGATGTCCGGCGAAGTCTTCTGGGTGACGACGCCCTGGCGCTGCACTTCCGCCGGCAGACGCGGCAACGCACGCGACACCCGGTTCTGCACCTGCACCTGCGCCATGTCCGGATTGGTGCCGTCGGCAAAGGTGACGGTGAGGATCATCCGGCCGTCGGTCGCCGATTGCGACGACATGTACATCATGCCCTCGACACCGGTGATGGCCTGTTCCAGAGGCGCGGCCACCGTCTCGGCGATGACCTTGGGATTGGCACCGGGATACGACGCCGTGACCTGCACGGTCGGCGGCGTGACCGCGGGATATTCGCTCAGCGGAAGCTGGAAGAACGCGACGATGCCGGCGATCACCATCAGCACCGAAAGCACGATGGCGAAGATCGGTCGATCAATGAAGAAACGCGGGAAATTCACTGCGCTGCTCCCTGTTTTGCAGGCGCTTTAACCGGCGCGCCATAAATTGCGCTCGCCTGCGGCGTCACCTTCATGCCCGGGCGCACCAAGCCCTTTACGACAATGCGTTCGCCAGGTTGCAGCCCCTGCTCGATGACCCGCAGTCCATCCACCACTGGGCCCAGTTCCACAGGCCGGTATTCGGTCGTGTCGCCCTTCCCCACCACCAGCACGTAGCGGTGGCCTTGATCGGTGCTGATCGATTGATCCGAAATCAGGACGCTGCTCTTTGATGCCCCAGCCTCCAGCCTGACCTTGGCGAACAGACCCGGTGTCAGTTGACCATCCGGGTTGTCGATCACCGCGCGCACGCGCACCGTACCCGTCCCGCGATCCGCCGCGTTGGACAGGAAATCGAGCCGCCCTTCGCGGGTGTAGTCCTTGTCGGTGACCAGCGCGACCGCAACCTTGGACGAGCCCGAACTACCAGCAGAACCGTCCGACCGTCCCGCCGCCAGCGAACGCAGATAGGTGCGCTCATCCACATCAAAGTAGACGTGAAGTGGATTGATCGAGACGATCGTGGTGAGCGGCGTTGCGCCACTTGCGACGTAGTTGCCTTCGGTGACCAGTACCTGCCCCACCCGACCGCTGATCGGGGCGGTAACACGGGTGAAGCTCAGATCCAGCTGCGCCGCGTCCAGCGCCGCCTTGGCGGCGTCCACCTGTGCCTTGCCCGAATTCAGCGCGGCCGTGGCGGAATCGAGCCGGTTGCGGGCGACAATTTTCTGGGCGAACAACTGTTCGGTACGCGCGTGGTCTGCATGGGCGAGTGCCGACGCCGCTTCTGCTTCGCGCAAACGCGCGGCGGCGGCATTCCGTTCTGCCTGGAAGGGCCTGGGGTCGATGTGGAAGAGCTCCCTGCCCTTCTCCACGAAGCTCCCTTCCGGAACGCTGACTGCCTGAATATAGCCGGCGACCCGTGGGCGCAGTTCCACCTGTTTTACGGCGGTCAGCGAGCCGGTGAACTCGGCGAAGGGCGTTACCGGTCGCACGATGACTTCCGCTACGGGCACACTGGGCGGCTGCGCGGATCCAGCGCCGGACGCGGACTCCTTGCAACCTGTTAAAGCAAGTGCGGCGCTGATCGCCACTGTCATCAAGGTGGTGCGCGTGATTGTCATCGTTGTGCCTTTCGCGACTGCGGTTGGGTATCTGGTTTGCTGAACCGAAGTGGCTCCGGCGGGATTTGTCGGGCATGCCACGCTTGGAAGGTCAAGCACTTTCTTTACTGGTGGCCGTTTGCGCGGATGTGCTGACCAATCTGCGGGCGCATCGATACAGCCCGCCGCGCGATGACGGGCAAGCCGGCCGCAGAGGATCCGTTGCATATGGAAGACGCCTACTCATGTGCCAGCGCAAGGCTTTTACCGACGACCGAGCCTGCGCAACGCCGACACCTGTGGGTACTAAGCGCTACCGTGGTCAGAGGACGGCGCTTTTTTTTAAGCGCCCTTGAAGCGAAACAGCTGGAGCGCGTTGAGTGTTGCCAATGCAGTGGCACCGGTGTCCGCCAGAGCCGCCACTCAAAGGCTTGGAGTTCCCAGGATTTCCTGGACAGAGCTGAACCCTGTCAGGGATAACCTCGGGAGACAGCCATGTCTAGAGGCAAGGTCACCAGCAAAACCCGGTGAGCTTACAAGTTCATCGATCCGCATCGAGATGAGTTCAGCATACAGACGGTGTGTCATCTGCTAGGTGTTGCTCGGGTTGGTTGCTACGCTTGGTGTGAACATGCGGCTTCTGATCGAGCCTAGGAAAATGCCCGGTTGCTTCGACTGATACGTGCATCGACTATCGCTAGCCACCGCATTTATGGCGCACCCAAGGTATTTCTCGACCTGCGGGAGAGCTGGGAGACATGCAGCAAGAACCGGGTTGCTCGCTTGATGCGAGAGAACGGGTCGCAGGCGTTGCACGGCTATCGCATACAGCATCCTGCGGTGCTAATGCCGCACGTCCATATGCCCAATCCACTCCGGCGTTAGTTCACCGTATCGCAGCCGAACGAGGTAAGGGCTACGGATATCACCTGCATCCGCACTTGAGAGGGCTGGCTGTACTGAGCGTCGGCTTGGCTCTGTTCTCAGGCAGAACTGTTGGCCGGGCGGTCAGGCCGCCGATTCATCGAAAACTTGTTCCGGAGGCCGACAAGAAAGCCGTATGCAGGAGACGCCCACGTGCTGCCTTGATCCACTCGGATCAAGATTCCTAGTATCAGAGCGATGCATGGCAGCGCTTCTGCAAAGGCAAACAACTTGGGGGTGATGCTCGACATCCAATCAAAACGAGGATCTATCGACCTGTGCTTCGCTCTGCAACCAACTCAGAAACGAGGCAACTGCAGGTTTCTCATCCACGCGAGGCAAGGTGACAGCATAGTAGGCAAACTCCGTCGGCCACGCATGATCGAAGGCAATCGACAGCCGCCCGCTTGCCACCTCGGCCTGTACGTATACGTCACGTACCATGGCGATCCCTTGGCCCGCCTCTGCCGCACGGATCAGCAGCACGTCATCATCGAAGGCAGGTCCTCGCTCGATGCGCGGATCGTATGCCATCCCCAATGCCTTGAACCAGAGACGCCAATCGCTTCGATCCGAATCCTGCAGCAGCGGATACTTCAGGCAGTCCTTTGGCGTGCGGATACGCGGCCCATCGGCCAATAACCGAGGGCACGCTACCGGCAGGAATACCGGCGATGCCAGATGTCGCGACACTAGCCCGGGATACTGGCCAAGCCCGTGACGAATCGCGACGTCGATGCGGTCACGACGCAGATCGACCAGCGCCGAAGATGCCTCCACACGTATCTCGATATCCGGATGCTTTTCGGTAAAGTGGCCCAGACGCGGAACCAGCCACGATGCAGCGAAGCTCGGCACAGTGCTTATCGTAAGTGTTTGTCGCCCGTTGATCGCCTCTAGTACCGCCATGCTGTCCTGAATTGTGTCGAAGGCGCGGAGCAAGGCTGGATACACCTGTGCACCGGCCGGGCTGAGCGAAACACCATGGCGATTGCGTACGAACAAGTTCACGCCTGTTCGTTCTACCAACAACTTCAACTGCTGACTGACCGCCCCCGGGGTAACCCCCATAGCCTCGGCTGCCGCCTTGAGGCTGCCGCACCGGCCCGTCTCGACGAATGCGCGCAACGCCAGCAACGGAAGGACTGCACCCATGATGTTAGTTATCCTGAATTTTTACTTTAGAAAAAATGATGCCGGCGCAACGCGCCTGTCTTAAGCATGGGCCATGCATAAAAGTAAGGAAAGCTAAATATAGGGGATCTAGAATTCGGTTCATCAGCACGCGCGATTGGCCGCATCAGTGAACCCAATCCGATCCCCATCGAACACCCCCTCTCATCGGATTATCGCCAGCTCTGGCGCCCTGGCCGCCTATAGCGACGGATTGGAACGCAAGACAGCCCTGCAAGGCTCACTCCGCCAGACCTCGTTGTGTAGCATCAATTTAGACAATCTATTTTTCACTTGAAGATAAGATCGTTTTTTGCGGCAACCGGCGACGCCTAGACTGCAGCCATTCTCCAGTCTCGGGACATTAGCTGAAATGATTTTCTCAACAACTCCGCGGGCGAGGCGATGAGCCCCGTCGCCAATAGCCGTCCTCTGCGTCGCTCCGTCCTGATAGGCATTGCGCTGGGCGTGATCACCCTGCTTGTCGCCCTTACGCTATTCGACATGTACCGCAAACGCGGCGCAGCCGCCGCAGCGTCGGCTGCGGGCACACCAACGGCAGTGCCGGTGGTGGTCGAAGCCGCACGACGCGAAGCACTGCCCAAACAAATCGAAGCTATCGGCACGGTGGTGGCTGATCAGCAGGTGCTGGTAGCGGCCGAAGTTGCCGGCCGGATCACCGCCCTGCATTTCAGCAGCGGTCAGTCCGTCAAAGCAGGCACGCCATTGGCACAGCTCAATGACGCCCCCATGCAGCGTGAGCTGGAGCGCCACCGCGCTGCAGCGACGCTGGCGGATGCGAGCCTGGCTCGTGCGCACCGATTGAAGGATCTGGTCCTATCGCGTGCCGAGTACGAGCAGCATCAAGCCAGCCACGCTCAGCAGCATGCACAGGTGGCGCAGATACTGGCGGAGATTGCACAACGCCGTGTGCGTGCGCCGTTCGATGGTGTGCTGGGCGTACGCCAGGTCAACCTTGGGCAATTCGTAGAAGCGGGTACACCAATCGCCACGCTGACCGACCTTCGTCATCTGCACGTGGACTTCCGGGTGCCCGAACGATTCCTCCCGCTGCTGAGCGAGGGCCTCGCAGTGCAGCTGAGCGTTGACGGTGTTTCCGACAGCGGCGTGGTAGGCAGGATCAGTGCCATCGACCCACGCGTGAACCAGGACGACCGCATGGTCAATGTACGCTCCACTCTTACCGCACCAGGCAAGGGCAACTTGTGGCCCGGTGCTTTCGCCCGTGTACTGGTAACGCTACCGCCCGATCCCCCTGCAGTGACCGTGCCGGCGATCGCTATCAGCGCGTCACTGGCCGGCGACTCGCTCTATGTCGTACGTGAGAATGCCGGCAAGCCACAGGCACGTCTGCTGCCGGTTCAAACCGACATGCGCCATGGCGACCGCATAGCGCTGCGGAACAGTGACCTGCAGGCTGGTGAGCTGGTGGTGGTCTCCGGCCAGATCAACCTGCAGGACGGCGCATGGGTAAGCATACCTGCGAGCGCGGCCGCGCCTAGCTCCATTGCCGCACGCAAGGAGCAGTGACGATGGCCTTTACCGACTTCTTTATCAGACGACCCGTACTCACCACCGCCTTCGCGTTGTTGATCGTGCTGGTTGGTCTTAGCGCCCTGCTCGATCTGCCACTGCGCCAGTATCCGCGCATCGAAAGTGCTGTGGTCACCGTCACAACCGAGTACCCGGGCGCCCCTGCTGATTTGATGCAGGGCTTTGTCACGACCACACTGGCACAGGCTGTAGCAACCACACAGGGCGTTGAATACCTCACCTCTTCATCCGAGCAGGGTCGCAGCACCATCACCGCTCACCTGCGCCTGAACGCGAATTCCGATGCCGCGCTGACCGAAGTACTGGCAAAGGTCAATGAGGTTCGTTACCTGCTGCCCGAAGACGCCTACGACCCGGTTGTCGTGCGTCAGGCACCCGGCGCAATTGGCGTGGTGTACGCAGGTTTCACAGCCCCCAGCGGGCAGGCTGCCACCGCCATCACCGATTACCTGATGCGGGTGGCGCGTCCACGCCTGACCACCGTGGAAGGTGTCGCTGCGGTGAACGTACTCGGCGGCCAGGCACTTTCGATGCGTATATGGCTCGACCCATTGCGCATGGCTGCCCACGGCATCACCAGTGCCGACATCGACGCGGCCATCGCCGACAACAATTACCAAGCAGCACCTGGCCAGGTGAAGGGTTCGTTGGTGGTGTCCAACGTGCGCACCGATACCCAATTAGACAGCGTGGAAGGCTTCCGCCAACTGGTGGTGAAATCCAGCGACGGATTGGTGCGGCTGCAAGATTTAGCCTCGGTTGAGATCGGCGCGCAAAGCCGCAACCAAACGGCTGGCATGAATGGCGAGGCTGCGGTCTATCTGGAAGTGATGGCCACACCGGGCGGCAACCCGCTGACCATCTCGCGTGAAGTGCGGGCCGTGCTGGACCAGCTTGACCTGCCTGCGGGCACAACCATGGCGACTCCTTACGACGTCACGGTGTTCATCGACGCGGCAGTCGGCAACGTCAAGGCCAAACTGATCATTGCCAGCCTGGAAGTCGTGCTGGTCATCTTCCTGTTCCTCGGCTCCGTACGTGCGGTGGCTGTGCCGATGCTGAGCATTCCACTATCGCTGCTGGGTGCGGCAGCCATCATGTTCGCGCTGGGATTCAGCCTCAACCTGCTGACACTGCTGGCCATGGTGCTGGCGATCGGATTGGTGGTGGACGACGCCATCGTGGTAGTGGAGAACGTGCATCGCCGCATTGAAGATGGCGAAACACCACGACATGCCGCCATCAATGGCGCACGCGAGATCGCAGGGCCTGTATTGACCATGGCAGCCACACTGGTCGCGGTGTACGCACCACTGGGCTTGGTCGGCGGCCTCACCGGCGCACTGTTCCGCGAGTTTGCATTCACCCTTGCCGCGGCGGTTGTGGTTTCGGCCATCGTCGCACTGACCATTTCACCGATGGTGGCATCCAAGCTGCTACGCAAGGAGCACCCTGGCCGTTTCGGCCAGATCGTGGAGCGGACGACTAACCGCGTGGTAACCGCGTATCACGGTCTGCTTTCGCGGCTGTTGCGGGACACCCGTCCGATCCTGCTACTCGGTGTAGGCGCATTGCTGTGCCTGCCGGTGCTATTCAATGGATTGCAATCCGAGCTAGCACCCACTGAAGACCAAGGTGAAATCGTGGTCGATATGAAAGCCCCGCAATCCGCAAATTTGGAGTTTCTCGAAAGCCAGGCAGCCCGGGTTGCAACCGCGCTGAACGACATTCCGGAGGCCCAGAACACCTACATGGTGCAAGGCGTTGGTAGTGCCCTCAACTTGGGCTGGGGCGGCGTCATGCTGGCACCCTGGAATGAGCGCGAGCGCACTTCCAGCGAGATCATGAACGCACTGCAGGAGCGCTTGGCAGGCATCGAAGGTATTGCTGGCTCCGCGTATCTGCCTGCTCCCCTGCCCGGCTCCGCCGGCGGCTTCCCGGTACAGATGGTGCTGACATCATCGTCCGGACATGAAACGGTGCATGCTGCGATGCAGACGCTTGAGTCCACGGCTATGGCCAGTGGCAAGTTCGCCTTCGTCGATTCCAACCTCAGCTTTGCCAGCCCCACCGTCAACGTGCGCATCGACCGCTCACGTGCGCATGACCTTGGACTTAGCATGAAGGAGATCGGCGATACGCTGGCGCGTCTGGTAGGCGAATCGTACGTCAACCGCTTCGGTGCCCAGGGCCGTGCTTACGACGTGATCCCGCAATCACCCCGTGATCAGCGCTTGACCCCGGAAGCCTTGGCGCTCTACCACGTACGCAGCGCCGCCGGCACTCAGGTACCGCTGTCGACCGTGGTCAGCCTAGAGCATGGTGTGGAGGCAAATGCACTGACCCAGCACAATCAGATGAACAGCGCCACGCTGGTGGCCGTGCCGGGGCCTGGTGTCACCCTTGGGCAAGCCGTGCAGGTGCTGCAGCTTGCTGCGGACAAACTGCCAGGCGGTTACCAGGTGGACTTCCTTGGCGAGTCACGCCAGTACCTGCAGGAGAAAGGCGGCTTTGCGGTCACCTTCGCTTTCGCGTTGGTATTCATTTTCCTGGTGCTTGCAGCGCAGTTTGAAAGTATTCGCGACCCCTTGCTGATTCTGACCACGGTACCACTGGCCGCGTTCGGTGCCTTGATCTCGCTGTTCTTCGGCTTCGGTACTTTGAACATCTATACGCAGATTGGTCTAGTGACGTTGATCGGCCTCATCGCCAAACACGGCATCCTGATCGTTGAGTTCGCCAACGCGCAGCAACGCAGCCAAGGGCTGGACCGTACCGCTGCCGTACTCGCCGCTGCACGTACCCGTGTGCGCCCGATTCTGATGACCACAGCCGCCATGGTCGGGGGTCTATTGCCATTGTTGTTCGCTAGCGGTGCGGGTGCAGGTAGCCAGCGCGCCATTGCCGTGGTGTTGGTGTCAGGCCTGATCGTCGGAACGGCCTTCACATTGTTCGTGTTGCCAGCGGTGTACGCACGCTTCGGCCGCAAACTTACGCCAGCACCCATCACCACTGGAGAACTGACATGAAGCAGATCATCGCGACAACGGCTCCCACTTCTGTACAAACCACCTCACTCGTAGTGTTGCTGATGAGTGCAGCCACAGGCTGTACAAGCGTTCCACAGCCTGCCTCGTCACTCGTTTCCATCACCGATCGCTACAGCCATGCGTCCCAACCGTCCGCAAGCTCTACCCCAAACGTCCTTGCCGCGCCGATGGATTGGTCGAACGCAGCAGCCGTGCAGCCACACTGGTGGAGACTGTTCAATGAGCTCATGCTGGATGGCAATCAAGCAAGGGCACAGCATGCCAGTCCCAACCCGCAGGCTGTCTTGACTGGCCTGCAGCACCCGTCCGTGATTTCGGGGTAGAACCCGGACGGCAATTCAGATTGCCTTAGACAAGCTGAGCGCCAAAGCCAACAGCGACTTCTGCCTTATGAAGGTGCCGCAAAAGGCAGTATCACCAACTAGGGTGATCGGCGCGATGTCCGCTATGGGCCGCATGGGCTCACCCTCAGCCAACAAACGCGCAAACATCCGCTTGGGGTTGGGATCTGCCCTTCCCTACCCCCGATAAATCTCCCTAGTCCCTAGCGGGCCCGGCTTCCGTTCTCAGCCAAGAGCAAGCGGCATTAGCCAGCCGGCATTCTCTCGAAACTTTGTATCGAAGGATCAATATCGTCCCAAGTGTGGCCACGGCTGACCAGCACCAGGCGCTTGGCATCACTTCATCACCAAATCCTCTTGGATTTGGTTTGGCTAAGAATTACCGAAGAGAGCAAGCGCGGCGTTCGCAGTGGTGTCGCACCTTATTCGATATTCGATCAGTACTTCTTCTCAAGGTTCAGCAGCACGCCATGGTCGCTATCGTCGTCATTGCCAAACAGGCCGCGGTACTCGAACCGCAAGGTGAAATCGCGCTCGGTCTGTAGCACCGCACCCAGACCGAAAACGAATCGGTTGCGCTTGAGACCGTCGATGTGACCGCGGTAGAAAGGACCACCCGGCAGATCGGCGTAGCTCATGACCACCGAGCTGTCGTCTTGGAAGTCGTGCTGATATTCGAAGCGCGCCTGCGGCGAAAACGTGCCAAAGCTAACCGGGAAGCGATAGTCCATGCGCAGGCCGAGGCTGGTGGTGGTGGTATCGACCTCCTGATCCTGATAGCGCAGCGCATAGATCGCATCGCCGCGTTCGATGTAGCCGTTCAGCGTGGCACGCGCCACGTCCAAGCGCGCGTACGGAACCAGTGACAGCCTGTCACGCCGGTAGTCGCCCCCCAGCGACAGCGAGGTGAACCATTGCTTGCCGTCACGGTCGCCGCTCACCATTGCGCCGTTGGCGGTGACATAGCGGCGCGAATTGAACGACAGCAACTGGTACCCGAGCAGGCCGTCGATGAAGAAGTACTCGCCCGGGTGGTAGCTGCCGTACATGGCCAAGGTGTAGCTCTCACCGCGGCTGCGGGTGTCATTGCGGCCAACATCGGTGGTGTCGCGGCCGTAGCCGATACCGGCACCGAAAGCGAAGTCCTGGTTCACGCGTGTGTCGGCACCAGCGCTGATGCCGCTGGTCTGGAAGTCAAAGCCCGCGCTGCTCGAACGGCCGTCGCGATCGCCGCTGTTGATCGAACCGTTGGTCCAGAGGGTCAAGCTGCCACCATCACCGGCACCCTTGCCGTTGTTGGGTGCAGCGGCAGCGTTGTCGCCCGGTGCCGAGTCGTCCAACAAGTCCACCTGGCGGCAGTCGCTGCCCGGCATGCGTAGTGCCTCGCCCTGGCAGCGGCGTTCGACGCCGAAGCTCAGTCCGTTTTCGAAGCGCGTACCGTTGCCACCGTTGTGCATGCCCTCCATACGGCGCTGGAAGTTGCCGATCTGGGTGGTGGCGAAGCGCCGCGCGGTGGCGGTCTGTGCCCCCAACAGTCCCATCACTTCTGCGTCCTGGGTCGGGTCCGGGCGGCTGATGACGTCGAAGTCGATGGCTGCCGGCGTCGAGGTCGCGAACGCGTTGCTCAGGGTAAAGGTGACCGTGGCGGTGCCGGAGAACGTGGCCGCCGGGGTGAAGGTCAGGCGATGGCTCGCACTGGCACCGCTGCCCGAGGACGCGATCGTGGCGGTGCCCGCATCGGCCGGCGACAGCGACACCAGGTTGGCCGCAGTGAACGGGCCGCCAGTGGCATCGGTGGTCAGTTCGACCACCGCCGGGACACCTGCATTCGCGCTGACCCGTCGCGAGACCGCGACCGGCACCGGATTGACGGTGATCGTCGAGGTGATCGGAGCCGAGGCGCCGTAGACGTTGTTCAAGGTGTAGACAATGCTCACCGTGCCCGAGGCGGTGGCCAGCGGGGTGTAGGTGATGTTGGTACCGGTCACCGTTGTAGTGCCTGCGGCCGGCGGCGTCACCAGGGTCACCCCGGTGAACGGACCGCCGGTGGCGCTCTCTGTGGTGTCGATGACAACCGGCTGGCCCGCCAGGGTGGTGGCGGTGCGCGGCTGTCCCATCGGCACCGGCAGCGCGGTGACGGTGATCGAAACCGTGGCCGGGGCCGAAGTGCCGCCCGGGCCGATCGCGGCGTAGGTGAAGCTGTCGGCGCCGAAATAAGTGCCGGCCGATGTGTAGACCACGTTCGAACCGCTGACCGTAGCAGTACCGTGCGCAGGAGCGCTGGCTACCGCGATCGAGGTGATCACACCGCTATCGTTGGCGGTGACCGGGATGATCACCGCTTGCTGTGACAGCGTGGTCGCGCTGTCGTCTACTGCCACCGGCACTGCGTCGGCGATCACGATGGTGTAGCTCTGCGTGCTGTTGTAGCCGGCGGCGTCGGTGGAGCGCACCACGGAGGTGTAGCTACCGGAGGCGGCCGGCGTCCCACTGAACATACCCGCCGAACTGAAGGTGATGCCGGTCGGCAGGACGCCGGAGGTGATCGCGTAACTGTATGGCGCAATGCCACCGCTGCTGCTCAGGCTCTGCGAGTAAGCCGTACCCATCACGCCGCCGGGCAGGCTGGCTGGGGTGATGGCCACCGTCGCCGCGGCAATGGTGAAGGTGTACACACGACTGGTGTTCTGCCCGTTGGCATCAGTGGAGCCCACGGTGATGCTGAAATTACCGTCCGAACGCGGGATGCCGATCAAGGCACCGACCGAATTAAAGGACATGCCGATCGGCAGCGCGCCGGAGGACAGCGAATAACTGTACGGCGCTATACCGCCACTGGAGCTGAGCTGCGCGTTATAGGCGATACCCGCGGTGCCGTTGGCCAGGCTGGCTGGATCGATGGTGATCGCCGGTGTGCCCACCACGATGGTGTAGTTCTGCTGCAACGAGAACGGTGCGCCAACTCCGGTGCTGGCATCGGTGACACGCACGCTGATGTTGTAGTTGCCCGGCACGGTCGGGGTACCGCTGAGCACACCGGCCGAACTGAGGCTTACGCCCACCGGTAGCGAGCCGGCGACCAACGAATAGCTGTACGGCGCGGTGCCGCCGCTGCCGGCGAAGTTGATGGTCGTAGCCACGCCGTAGTTCATCGGCAGGTTGCCCGGCGCCGGAGTCATGCTCAGGGTCGCCGCGCCCACGGTCAACACAAAGGTCTGCCCGGTAGTGAACGGCCCGTTGCCGGTGCTGCCATCGGTGGCACTGGCATTGAGGTTGAAGCTGCCTGTCGCGGTCGGCGTACCGCTCACCGTCACACTGTTGGTGGTGGTGCCGCTGAGGGTCACACCCGCTGGCAAACCGCTGACGGCAAAGTTGCTGTAGGGCGCGACGCCGCCAGCCCAGCTGAAGGTCTGGCTGTAGCTGGTGCCAACCTGGGCACTGAACGTACCAGCGGCGCTCACGGTGATGGTCGGATTACCGACAGTGATGCTGACCGTGGCCCCCCCTGAGGTCCCGGCGCTGTTGGTCGCGGTGTAGGTGAAGCTGTCCGTCCCCGCATAACCGGCAGCCGGCGTGTAAGTGATGTTGGTGCCACTGGCCGTCGCCGTGCCGTGCGCCGCATTCGTCGCCACCGCCACCGAGGCCGGAATACCACCGGTGATGTTCAGCGTGATCGGGTTGGCGCTGCTGCCATAAGCGACCGTGGCCGCCACTGGGTTGGCCAGCGGCACGATGTCACCGATCTGAAGGCTGTAGCTCTGCGGTGCGGACGAGTATGGGCCGCTGCCGGTGCTGCTGTCGGTCGCCGTCAGGCTGAAGCTGTAGCTGCCCGGCGTGGTCGGCGTGCCGGTGATGGCGCCGGCACCGCCGATCGACAGACCAGGCGGTAGGCTGCCGCTGCTAACCGCATAGTTGTATGGCGCTATACCGCCCGTGGCCGGATCGATCGTCACCCCATAGACGCTGCTGACCGTGCCGTTGGGCAGGACCGACGGCGGCAGCACCACGTTCGCGGCGGTGATCAGCACGCTGTAGGACTGCGAGCCGGTATACGGACCGCTGCCGGTGCTGTTGTCGGTGGCGGTGATGGTGAAATTGAAGCTGCCACCTGCGGTTGGCGTACCGGTGATAGTGCCGTTGGCGGCCAGGCTCAGACCGGTCGGCAAGGCGCCCGCGCTGACGGCAAAGCTGTAGCCGGCGCTGCCGCCTGAAGCAGTCACGGCCTGACTGTAGGCCTGGGCAACGCCGCCATTGGACAACGTGGCCGGAGCGAGGGTGATCATCGCCGCGTCCACGTTTAGGCTATAAGCAAGCGAGCCGCTCTGGCCGTGATTGTCAGTGGCAGTGACAGTCAAGTTGAACGTGCCACCCGAAGTCGGTGTGCCACTGAGCGTTCCCGAGCTCAGCGTGATACCGGCCGGCAGCGCGCCGGCGGTGACCGCGAAGCTGTACGGCGCGCTGCCGCCGTTGCCGGTCAGAACCTGATTGTAGACAGTACCGATCTGCGCATTGCTCAGCGTGGGCGGTGTGAGCGTGATGGTCGGCGCGGCCACTTGCAGCACGTAGTTCTGAGTGCGCGCGAACGGCGCGCCGGTGCCGGTGGAGGTGTCGGTCACGCGCACCGAGAAGGTGAACAAACCGGTCGCCGTCGGCGTGCCGGAAAGCACACCAGTATCGGTGTCCAGACTTAGGCCGGCCGGCAAGGCGCCAGCGCTAACTGTGTAGTTGTAGGGCGCGGTGCCGCCGCCGGCGACGTAGGTCTGGCTGTAAGCGGCACCATAGGTCGCGGTTAGCGTGCCCGCTGCCGGGGCCAGGGTAAGAGTTGGCGCCGACACAGAGAGGGTGGAGGCCTGACCGACGGTGAACGGACCGTTGCCGGTGCTCGAATCGGCGGCGCTGACAGTGAGCGCGAACGAACCAGCCGCGATCGGCGTACCGGACACGGTGACGCTGTTGGGAGTCTGCGCGGTGATGCTGAGGCCACCCGGCAGACCTGTGACAGCGTAGCCGGTGAAAGGCTGGGCGCCACCGTTCCAGCTGAAGGTCTGGGTGTAGGGCACGCCGATCTGCGCGGTCAGCGGACCACCCGCGCTTACGGTGATGGTCGGGTTATTGATCGTAATTGTCGCCGTCGCAGGCGTCGAGGTACCAGCGCCGTTGGTCGCGGTGTAGGTAAACGTATCCGTGCCCGCATAACCGGCGGTCGGGGTGTAGGTGATGCTGGTGCCGCTGGCCGTCGCTATGCCGTGTGCCGCGTTCGTCGCCACCGCCACCGAGGCCGGAATGCCGCCGGTGATGTTCAGCGTGATCGGATTGGCGCTGCTGCCGTAAGCGACTGTGGCCGATACCGCGTTGGCCGTCGGCGGGATATTGACGATCTGCAGCGTATAACTGCGTGGCACTGAACTATAGGGCCCGCTGCCGGTGCTGGAGTCGGTCGCGGTGACGGAGAAGTTGAAGGTACCCGAGGCACTGGGCGTACCGCTCAGCGTGCCGTTGGCGCCGTTCAACGTTACCCCCGCCGGCAAGGAGCCGGCGGTCACCGCATAGGTGTATGGCGAAATACCGCCGCTGGCCGGATTGAGCGTGGCGCTGTAAGCCGCGCCCTGCGTGCCGTTGGCCAGGCCGGTAGCAGGCAGGTTCACCGTGGGCGGCGCGATCACCAGCGCATAGGCCTGTGAACCGGTGTGCGGTAAACCTGCGCCGGTGCTGCTTCCGGTGGCGGTGACAGTGAAGTTGAAGGTGCCGCCTGCAGTCGGCGTACCGCTGATGATGCCAGTGCTCAGGGTCAAGCCGGTCGGCAACGCACCGGCAGTGACCGCATAGGTGTACGGCGAGATGCCGCCGCTGGCGATGACGAGCTGACTGTAAGCCGCCGCAACCGTGCCGCTGGGCAGCGTGGTTGGTGCGATCACGATAACCGGCGGCGCCACCACCAAGGTGTAGGTGCGGGTACCGGAGAAGCTGTTGGCGTCGGTCGCGCGCGCAGTGAAGTTGAAGGTGCCGGCCGCGGTCGGCGTACCGGTCAACGCGCCAGTGGTGGCGTTGAGGCTCAGCCCCGCCGGCATGGTGCCTGCGCTGATGGCGAAGGTGTACGGCGCGGTACCACCGCTGCCGGTGAGGGTCTGGCTGTATGCCACGCCAACGGTGGCACCCGGAATCGTGGCCGGGTTGACCACGATGGTGGGCGGCGGAATCACCTGCAGGGTCACCGTTTCGATCTCGGCGTAGCTACCGGTGCCGGTGCTGCTGTCGGTGACACGGATGCCAAAAGTGAAGCTGCCCAACGTGGTCGGTATGCCGCTCAGGGTAGCGCCACTCAGGCTCAAGCCAGGCGGCAGCGCGCCGGAGACCACCTCGTGCGCGTAGACGTAATTAGGGATGCCGCCACTAGCGGAGAAGGTCACGCTGTACGGCAGATTCTGCGCGGCGTTGGACGGCGACGACGGCGCGATGGTCAGCGTTGGGTTGGCCGCATTACCGCTGAAGGTACGCACGCCGCTGTCGCCGATACTGTCGGCAGCGCGAATGGTGAACGTGTAGGCGCCGCGCTGGCTCGGCGTGCCGCTAATGGTGCTGCCGCTCAGGCTCAGGCCCGGCGGTAGCGCGGTGTCCAGACTGAAGGTATACGGTCCGGTGCCACCGCTGGCACTGAGGGTGGTACTGAAGGGGACGCCTACGGTCAGCGCGACCGTCGGCGTGGCGCCAATGGTGATGCTCGACGCCAGCCCAATAGTGACGGTGGTCGTGATGTCGTTGTTGTAGTCGTCCTTGATGATGAACGTATCAGTGGTCGCGTTGTCACCGTTGTGGGTATAAGTCAACGGAATGTTCGCGCCCGACTGCACGCCGACCGTCCGGGTGCCGTGCAATGTGGATGCGCTGCCCGCGGCAATGCCGAAGCCGCCATGGCAGTGGTTGATGTTTATCGTCTGCGAGCCGCTATTAGCCACCGACATGCTCAGCGTCGGGCAGTACGTTGAGGGCGCCGCGGTTGCCAATTGTGGCCACAGGCTGCCCACGCACAACAGCGCTATGGCGAACCAGGAGAAGAACGAAGAAAAGAAAATGTGCGAAGACGCACGCGGCGTCCTCACGCTGTGCGTTGACTCTTGATGCATGTTCTACCCCTGTTGGCACCGCATGGTCACGAACGCCCCCAGGCTTTCGAGCCACTACGGCGAGACCCTATCCCCGTCTGCGGATACCGGGTCTAGACCCGACCGCACCCCTTGCGAACAGCAATTTGCGGATCATTCAAACAGGATTTTTAATATAAAGGAAGTTCTGCGTAGCTCTTACGTTTATAAAGAAAATTCTGCATAACTCTTACGTTTTCAGAGCGAAAATTTCGCTTGTACGATGTGCAGGGTGTGAGCGAGAGTAGCGCCCACACCGGACATAACGTCCGTGCCACCAACCTTTCGGGGGAAAAGGTATGACCGAAGTCTTCCTCGGGCAGATCATGCTCACGGGGTTCTCATTCGCGCCCAAGGGGTTCGCCCTTTGCAATGGACAGCTCCTTCCCGTCGCCCAGAACCAAGCCCTATTTTCACTGCTGGGCACCATGTACGGCGGCAACGGCACTACCAACTTCGCCCTGCCCAACATGCAGTCGCGCACTCCGGTGGGCGCAGGCAATTCGGCGGATTCGAGTTGGAACCCTGAGCCTTACAACCAGGGGGGAATCGGCGGCGTGGAAAGCGTAACCCTGTTGAACACCCAGATTCCGCCCCACAACCATCAGGTCAACGGCACCACGACTGCGGGCACGGCCCGCAACCCCACTGGGGGCCTGTACGGTACCAACGGCAGTTCGATCTTCGGACCCGCCAACGGCACCCCGGTCCCGCTGCAGGGTGTGGGTCCGGGCGGCGGCAACCAGCCGCACCCAAATCTGCAGCCCTACACCGTGATCAATTTCGTGATCGCGCTGTCTGGCATCTATCCGTCGCGCGACTGACGCTTCCGGTATCCACTATAGGAGTTCCTCATGAGCACCCCTTACGTCGGAGAAATCCGGATGTTTGGTTTTTCACGTGTGCCTAACGGTTGGTTCGCATGCGACGGTTCGCTTAAGCCGATCGCCGAGTACGAAGTGCTGTACACCCTGCTCGGCACCACCTACGGCGGCGACGGCATGAACACCTTTGCCGTGCCCGACCTACGCGGCCGCGTGCCTATCCACCAGGGCCACGGCCCGGGACTGGGCACCTACGTGATCGGGCAGATGGCCGGCAGCGAAAGCGTCACCCTGAGTCAGGCCGAGCTGCCCAATCACAACCACCCGCTGATGGCCACCACGACCTTGGCGACCACCGGCGCGGTCGGCAATACGGTGCTGCTGGCGGCGCTTTCGGGCGAGACCATGTACGTCACCGACATCACCGGCGCTATAGGCGCGCCCTTGGCGGCCAACGCGACCACCAGCAACGGCGACAACCTGCCGCACGACAACAGGATGCCCACGCTCACGGTGCAGTTCTGCGTCGCCTGGGCAGGCATTTACCCGTCGCAAGGCTAAGCCGCCACTCGCGCCTACTCGTTTTGAGGACAAGACCATGACCGAACCTTTCATCGGCGAAATCCAGTTGTTCGGCTTCAACTTCCCGCCGCGTGGCTGGGCTTTCTGCAATGGAGCCACCTTGGGGATCCAGCAGAACACCGCCCTGTTCTCGCTGCTGGGTACCAACTACGGCGGCAACGGCACGACCAACTTCCAACTACCCAACTTCGTCACCCGCGCGGCCATCGAGCAGGGCCAGGGCCCGGGCCTGACCCAGCACAGCATCGGCGAGTCCTACGGCAGCAATTCAGTGACACTGACCCAGAACACGATGCCGTCGCACAACCACCTGCTGACCGTCTACAACCAGCCCGATGAAACCAAGCGCACCAGCATCCCGGCGCAGAACAACTATCCGGGCCTGCCGACCACAGGCACTCCGTTCGTGTCCAGCGCCACCGCCAACGTCCAGTTCAGCCCCAACATGGTCGGGCCGTCCGGCGGCGGCCAGCCGCACGAAAACCGCCAGCCCTACCTCGCCACGAACTTCTGTATCGCGTTGCAGGGCGCCTTCCCCAGCTTCGGTTGAGGACATGCAGGCGGCATCGCGGTTCATTTCGTTTCCGGCGGGGCGCGGTGACCACCTGAGCACCCCGGCGCTACTGAGCGCGCGCGGGTACGCCCTGAGACCGCTGCGCGACGATGACCTGCCCTGGCTGCGCGAACTCTATGCCAGCACCCGCGCCGAGGAACTGGCTCCGGTGCCCTGGCCCAAAGCGGCCAAGCGTACGTTTCTCGACAGTCAGTTCGCGCTACAGCACCAGCACTACCAAGCGCACTACGGCAACTCCGATTTTCTGGCCATCGAACGCGACGGCGTGCCAGTGGGCCGCTACTATCTGCAGCGCAGCACACCGGATCACCTGATCGTCGACATCTGCCTGCTCCCCGACGAACGCGGCCGCGGCGTGGCCGCGGCGCTGATCGCCTACAGCCAAGGCCAAGCCGCCGCCCGAGGCTGCGGCGTGGAACTGCATGTGCAAGCCGACAACGTCGCCGCGCAGCGCCTGTACCGGCGCCTGGGTTTTGCCGTGATCAAGGACCAGCGCTCGCACCTGCTGTTGCGCTGGGCGCGGGACTGAGTCCACGGAGGGGCGGCGCGAACCGCTGCCTCCCACCCCCGTGAGTGCAATCGCGGTTCACGGCACTCCCACAACAAACCGCCGCCCATCTACGCGTGCGGGCGCAACCTCAGTTGAAGATCGCCTGATACAAAAACCCCGCCTGCTCGCGCGCTACGGGTACCAGCAAAATCCCCACCTCACCAATTTCGGAGTGGCGCATCAAATAGGTTTGCTGCGGAAATAAGAAGGCCGAACCATTGCGGAACAACAGCGAAAACGGTGCCCGTGCCGCGCCCGGACGCAACTGCGATGGATTCAGTGCGCGCGCCTCCACCAGTACGAACGGGATCTCGCCGTCGTTAATGATCGCAGAGAAGGTCTCGTCGATGTGGTGGGCGAAATTGTCGAGCGTCAGCAGTTCCATGCAAGGTTCCCCTAAACCGAATCGCATGGTCGCCGTGTGGCTTGCCCGATGCAAGCGTGACGTTCGGCGTAGCGGGTGCGCAGTCAGCTGCGCAGCGTTGATGTGCTGGCACGTCTAGGAGGTGGTCACCTGGCGCAACTGCGCGTAATCGAAGCCAAGGTACTGCTGAGACAGCCCCAGCCGAAGCCCCTAGAAATTATGGCTGAGGAAGCCGGCTTCCAATCCATGTCGACCTTCCACAGCGCTTTCAAAAAGCTGGAAGGCATCACGCCTGCGGCGTTCCGCGCAACCCGAGCCGACTCCTAGAAGCGATTCCAGCACTCCTGAAAGATATTGCAATACATTGATTTGAAAGGCATCGAATAGTGTGCGGGCTTCTTCCACCGAGCCAGCGCCTATGCACCCACCTCGCTTCCTACAGTCCCTGCTGCTAATCCTGCTATCGGTCTGGATGGGCTGTGTTTCCAGCGCCGACGCGGCCCAACAGATCGCCGGGTACGTCGGTGTCGACCGTGCACTGACTGCCTCGCCCGCAGAGCGGGTTGGCCCGGTGCAGTTCGCCGCAACGGCCGATACCGCGCAGCCCACACGCGGCAGCCAGGAACGCATGCTGTTCATCCTTGCCAGCAGCAAGGTCCACGGCAACTCGACGATCCCGGCCAGCATCAGCTCCGGCGAAGTCGTGCATGCGTGGGATATCTTCCGGGCAGCAGGCTATACCGTGGACTTCGTGTCCCCCCATGGCGGTGACCTGCCGATCCTCGACGCCTATGTCAGCGACGATGTGGAGGCGCGCCTGAAGGACGATCCCCTCATGGGCGGGTTGCGCAACACCCTCACGCCCGCGCAGATCGACGCCAGCCGATACCGTGCTGTGTACTACGTCGGTGGCAGCAATGCCATGTGTGGCGTGGCGGAGCCCCCGGTCCTGCAGGACATCGCCATGCAGGTGTACGAGCGCAATGGAGGGGTGGTCTCGGGCGTCTGTCATGGCACCGCTGGCATCGTGAATCTCAAGCTCGCCAATGGCCAACACTTGGTGTCGGGCAAGCGCATCAGTGGCTACCCCGAATAGCACGACGCTGCCTACTTCAAGGAATTTCCTTTCCTGATCCGCAAGACGGTCGAGTCGCGTGGCGGTCTGTTCTCTGCCATCAACAGCGACGACCCGTATATCGCAGTCGATGGCCGCGTGGTTACGGGGCAGAACTACGCCTCCGCAAAGCCAGTGGCAGAAGCCGTGGTCGAAGTGCTTCGCAAGCTTGCCGAACAATAGCCTGCGCAGGTTACGAAGAAAGGCTGAGCTGCGCGACTAATGCTTATTTCCAAACCTCCATTCATCCAACAACACTCAAGGACACCAATGAAAAATTCAATCCAATCCATTGCTTTCGTCGCCGCCCTGTTGCTCCTTCCCACCTCCGCCATGGCCCAGAGCAGCGATCGCGAAGCCGTAGATCAAGTCATGCAGAAATTCCTGAGCGCTTATCCGAGCGCCGATGGCGCGCTGGTGTCTGACGTCTTTCGCAAGGATGGCGTGATGATCGGTTACTCGCCCGCCAGGGGCAGTGCGCTGCTGCAGCGCACTGGCGAACAACTTGCGGAAGGCTTCAACGGCACGCCGGCCGCCAACGAGGCCAAGCGAAAACGCACTTACGAAATCGTCGACATGGCAGAAAACCTCGCAGCCGTCAGGATCAACCTGGACTATCCCGGCTGGAGGGGCGTGGACTATATCGTGCTGCTCAAGACTGACGGGAAGTGGCAAATGATCAGCAAGACGTGGACCGGCGTACTGACATCAAACACGCCGTAACGGCCCTCCGCCTTCCGCGCAGACCTCGCGATCAAAAGCCGGAACAGGCGAAATCAATGTCAAACCTACGGTGCGTACTGGTCTCAAAGTGAGTCATGCCCACTATCCCAACCCCATCAGGAAATCCCATGAAAATATTATCCGATCGGTTGTTGTCGCAGGCGTACTCACGCTGCTTCCGCTCTGCGCCATGGCGCAGAGCGGCGAGCATGATGCCGTGGATCGGACCATGCAGAAAGTGATGCACGCGTTCGAGGCGGGCGACGCCAACCTGGCTTTTGAAGTGCTCAGGAAAGACGGGGTGGTGATTGGATACTCACCCGCCAGGGGCGGCATGGTCATCCAGACGGCGGAAGAATGGGTGAAGGGATTTACTGGGCCACCTGCCGACGAGGCCCAACGCCATCGCAGCTACGAAATTCTGGATGTGACGGGGAATGCGGCAGTTGTAAAAGTATTGCTGGATTATCCCGGCTGGGAGGGGGTGGACCACCTTGCGTTGTCGAAGGTCGAGGGCACTGGATGATCGTGAGCAGATCGTGGAGCGGTAAAACCAAGTCGTAAGCACCATGGGAGTGCTCGATCCCACCGCTTCGCACGCGGGCAGCGCGCCAGATCGAATGTTGCTGGCGTGCTCTTTCTGAGACGGCGGGCGGAATGCCTACCCCAAATGAAACGAAATCAGGTTCACTCGGCCAACGTCCGCTTTGGGTCGAGGCTGTGTAAAAAATCGTCGAAGCGGAACTGCCGACGACAATGCGGCCAGTTCGAGCAACCAGCGCGATGGTAAACAGAGCGAGATGCTCAAGCCGCTATGGCCCTCACCATGCCCTGCGCACCCGTGATCTTGATCATCCGCTTCATGTTGTAGGCCAGAACCGCCAAGCTGATTTCTGTTCGGACCTTCGGAAGCGTCTTCGTCAGCAATGGCGTGGTGCCGAGCCAAGATTTCAGCGTACCGAAGACATGCTCTACCGTCTGTTTTCGCACCACGGTAACCTGGGGCCTGGCATCCAGAAGCATCTGCATCCTTTCCAGCACGTCCTCGTGCTCCCAGCGGGTGATTCTTCTATAGCTTGGCGGTCGTGCACCTCGCCCGCATCGGGCAGCGGGGACAGGCGGAAGCCCAGTACTTGTGCAACGTCAGCCCGTTCTCTTCGGTCGCAAAGCGATGGATCGCCCGCTCGCCTGCCGGACACTCGCACTCATCTTTGGCTTCGTCGTAGACGAAGTCCCGCTTGTCGAGCCGACCTTCAGCCTTGCTGTTTGATGTGAGCGGCTTCCCACTCCAAACGACCGCTGGATTGGATGCGATTGAGATAGCCGTATATGTAGATCTTGAGCAAGGCGGCCGGATGGTAGGCAGGCCTCCCGCCCGCGACGCGATTGACAGCCTCAAAGCCCAGCTGGCTCAGATCGAGTGCTTCGGCGAAAGCATCGACAACACGCACGGGGTTTTCTTCGTGAACGTAATCTTCCCGCCGATCAGGGAGCAGAAGGCCCTGGGAACGATCAACCCCATCCACGAATCGCTTCATGTAAAGCACCCATCGACCGGTGCTCAGATCTTGCCAGCAGAGGCAGGGTTTTCACACAGCCTCGGTCCAAGCTGGCCCCACCGTACCCCCGATAACGCGCCCTAATCTTCATTACGCCTCATGGTTCGCTTCTTGCCTAGGCCAGCGGCACTGAGAAGGTTCCGGCCCCTTTCGGTTGACGTTGAGCTCTTGGTCGGTAGCTATCTAGTACGCTGTAGGGACGCGGTCGAACAGCTGTACGGCCAACAGCTTCGGCAAGCCAATGCTCTTCGCCTCAGCCCCCTCTAGGTGCCCGGTCTCCGACACACTCATTGCTCCGGACCTAGCTGCGTGGCAAGTAATGCGGTCAACTGGAAGCCGTAGCGGCGAGATAAGTCCACTCCATGCCTGCTTTAGCTTCCAGGCCTCGCCGCAATAGCTCAGGCGCTTGACGATATCTGAAAATCAGATAGACACTCGCCGAGCTGATTGGTACCCTTCGACTTGGATGAGCGATTCGAGGGCTACGTGGCCTATGTCGTCAACCAACCGACCCTCAATACGCTTTGGCCTGAATTGGACAGTTTTGTTCGTTCGACTGGGCCTTTCCTTGCCTGTGCTTGGTGCGCCCTAGAGAGATCTAGAACCGTAAGCGCGCCCATAGCCCCCCAGGGGCTGGCTATTCAGGCCCTTGAAACGCTTTCTAACCTGAACGTCTTGCAGCTAGTCCCGCTCAATCAGAAAGGGGCAGCACGATCGCTTTATGAACCTTTCGCTTGGACATATCAGCACCCTTGGGGCGACCTATCCGGAAGTCTGGACCGGGCGCTAACAACTACGTTAGCGAGTTGGGCTGTCGATTGCCCTGCCAAGTCTAGATTGCGACTCTGGACATCCCTGGGCGAGAGCGAAGTTATTGCGTACCTAGGGAATCTCTTGCGCAAGCACCGCATGAACGAATCGCTTGCCCGGCAACTTCCTTCAACTGAAGTTGATGAGTGGGCACAACTAAGCCTAGGGCGGAAACGATACGTGATGTGGTCCGGGATGCGTGCCGCTGCCTCTGAACTTTTGCGGAGTGGAATGTGTGAGATGAGCGCCGGTCACGTTCTAGATCGTGAAATCAGAAACAAAACAAAATGGCTAATCCTGCGTGAGCAAGCCGGGTCGATTATTGCAACCGACTTTTGCTTCATTGAATCGCCCAGGATTTCGT
>NZ_LDJI01000016.1 GCF_001431415.1 Stenotrophomonas humi
CCCCTCTCCCGCCAGCGGGAGAGGGGCTTATGGCGCGACAGCAGTGCTTACTTCTGCGCCTTTGCCGCGTACACGCGGTACTCCTCCTGGGTCAGCTTGCCGTCCTTGTCGGCATCGGCGTCATCGAACACCTGGGCCAGACCGGCATTGGCCTGCGATTCGGCCTTGCTGATGCTGCCGTCGCCATCGGTGTCGACGCTGGCCCAGCTCTGCCCGCCACCGTCGGCGGCCGAGGCACCCTGGGCCTGCTCGGCGGTCTGCGCCTGGGTTGCAGCCTGGTCCTGTGCGTCCTGCGCCATGGCCGGCAGTGCCAGCGCGGAACCCACAAGGGCAACCAGGGCGAACAACGGGGTGCGATTACGAAGGGTCATCAGGTGTTCCTCGTCTTTTTGGGGAAACGCACGGAAACTCCGCACGCCCCTACCGTGACAAGCTGCAACTGAATCGTCCTGACCCCGCAAATCGCTGCAGAACAACGTGTTAACCAACACGCCGGCGAATGCGGCTACCGCCGTGGTTAGACCGCCGTGAAGCAGATGTAACGCGATGATTCGAGTGTTCCATCCATCGCGTTTAAGCCCGCCCGCAACCGCGTTTAAGGCGCATCGGTGGTATCGCGCAAAGATTGCCGCGAACTGAACAACCACCAGCCAAGAGCCACACCCAGGGCAACACCAATCAGCTCCAACACCACGCGCGTACCCAGTTGATCCGGATCGTGGATGCTGGCCAACGCCAACTTGGCGTACAGCGGCGACTCCAGGCCCATCATCCCCAGATAGAACAGGTTCCAGCTGTCCACGCCCGCTGCGATGACCACCGCCAGCAGGCAGGCCCAGGCGATGGCGTGCCCCGTCGACAGGCCGGTGCGCCTGCATACCTGCCACCACAGCGCAAACACGACGAAGCCGATCGCCAGGGCAATCAAGGCCGCTTCCAGGGAGCCCAGCAGGCCAAAGTGCAGAACCAGATTCATGGGCGCGGTGGGCTCAGGGCGGCAGGAACGCCCAGTCTACCCGCCTCGCCCATGCTCACCGCACCGGGAAGTCGTAGGCGGTGTCAGGGGTCGGTTCGGGCTTGAAGGTGAAATGCCACCACTCCATCGGGTAGTTGGCAAAGCCCTCGGCACCCATCGCATCCAGCAGCAACCTGCGATTGTGCTGCTGCGCGGCCGTGATGTCCGGGCTGGCGGTATGTGCCAGCGGATCGAAGCGGTCAAACCCGGTGCCCATGTCCAATGGCTGGCAATCGCCCTGACGGCACTGCAGCAGCCCCAGGTCGAGGGTGGCGCCGCGGCTGTGGCCCGAAGTCTCGGCGATGTAACCGTCAAGCAGGCGGGACTTGTCCACGTTGGGGTAATAGCGTGCCTTGGCCTGCTGGTCGCTCAGGTCATGCGCCCAGGCCACGAATGACTTCACCGAATGCGCCGGGCGATAACAGTCGAACAGCTGCAGCGTGTAGCCCTGCGCGCGCAATGCGTTCTGCACCCGCGCCAAGGCCTGCGCCACCGGCTGCAGCAGATAACAGCGTGGCGCCTCGTAGCCAGGCACCACGCGCCCGGTGAAGTTGTCGGTGGTGGCATAGCGCATGTCCAACACAAAGCCCGGCGCCAGCGTGGCGACATCCACCATGTTGGCGTCGGCGGGCGTGGTGGCCGGCGATATCTCCACCGCCATCGCGTTGCCGGCAGCGACCGCCAGCGCCGCTGCGATCAGCGTGCTACGGGCAATCGCCGATGCGTTGGAACTGCAGATCCTGGTAGTCATAGCTGAAATCGATCTCCGGGTCGATGGCGCGCATGCGCATGACAGAGTGCTTCGCATCGCCGGAGAATTCCAGCCATGCCTCGGCGTCTTCGCCTTGTGTATCCCAGGCGACAAACCAGCGCTGGCCGCTGTGCATCACCTTGCCGCTCATCTGCGGCGATTTGATCGAGGAAAACCGCAGCGCACCGTCATGCGGACACAGCTGCACCTCGCCAAACCAGGCATCACGCCAGATGCCGGTGTTGTTGCCCGAAACGCTCGGCGTTACCGGCTGGCGGTCCGGCATCGCCGGGCGCACATGGCCCGCGGAACGGCGCTGCGCAGCGTCCTGGTCCATGCGTTGCGCGTAATGCAGCACGTCGTGGCTCGCAGCCGGGGCGGTGTAGCGCTTGAGCATGGCCTGCATCAGGGCAGTGCGGGCGTCCTCGGCTTCGCCATTGATCAGGATCACCACGCCGTTCCGGGCATCCGGCAACAATGCCAGCGACGAGTACATGCCCGACAGCGTGCCGGTGTGCGCCACCTTCCATTGGCCGTCCATGTCCGACAGGCGCCAGCCATAACCGTAGGCGAGGAAGTGGGTATTGTCCCAGTCGCGCAGGCGCTGGCTGATCGGCATCGGCATATGCGCCGTCCACAGCGCACGACGCTGGGTGGTATCAAGCCAGCCCGGTGCCTGCGTGGGATCCAGCAGCACCTGCATCCAGCGCAGCATGTCGTTGAGACTGCAGCGGATACCGCCAGCCGCCATCGAAGGAAAGTCGTCCACGCGCGCCGGATCCGCCGCAGCGGCGATGTTCCTGTTGCCGTCGCGATAGTGCGGGCGGGCGATATTGCCGAGCTCAGCGGGCGACCACTCGCCCACCTGGCAGCGCTGCATGCCCAGCGGTTGGAAGATCTCCTGCCGCACCAGCACCGAATACGGCTTGCCCGCGGCGGCCGCGGCGACTTCGCCGGCCACCACGTACAGCAGGTTGTCGTAGGCATAGTCGGCGCGGAAACTGCCCGTCGGTTTCAGATGTGCCAGCCCGGCAATGATGTCGTTGCGGTCAAAGCGGTTCGGCTCGGGCCACAACATCAGGTCGCCGGCCCCCAGGCCGAGGCCGCTGTTGTGGATCAGCAGGTCGCGCACCTGCATGTTGCGCGTCACCCACGGGTCGTACATGCGGAACTGCGGCAGGTACTTCGTCACGGGGTCGTCCCAGCGCAGCGTGCCGGCCTGCACCAGCCGCGCAAGCACTGCGGCGGTCATCGCCTTGGTGTTGGAGGCGATCTTGAACAAGGTGTCGTCATTGATCTCCGCACCCTCGCCCACCGCCAACTCGCCGCGGGTGATGCGCCGGACCACCTTGCCATCCTCGATCACGCCCACCGCGATGCCCGGCAGCTGATAGCGCTGCACCGCCTGGTCGACCAGCGCGTTCATCCGTGCTTCGTCCGTGTCGGCGGCGAGCACGGGGCCGGCCAGAAGCGCAGCGGTGGTCAGCAGCAATTTCAGTCGCATCGTCATGACTCTCCACAAAAGCGAACGGCCCGCCGAAGCGGGCCGTCCTTAAACGCTACATCAGAAGTTCCAGGTCACGACAAGGTTCGTGTAACGCGGTGCCTGCCAATTGGTGCCCTCAGCGAAGTAAGACATCTT
Organism: Stenotrophomonas humi; assembly: GCF_001431415.1. GTDB lineage: Bacteria > Pseudomonadota > Gammaproteobacteria > Xanthomonadales > Xanthomonadaceae > Stenotrophomonas > Stenotrophomonas humi. The sequence continues at coordinate 3,409 of NZ_LDJI01000016.1, forward strand.
CGTACCGGGAGTGCTCTCATAGCGGGAGTGCACGTTGACCACGGTCTGCCGGTTGAGCAGGTTGTAGACCGACAGGCGCGCCTTCAGGTCGATGCCCTCCACCGGCAAGGTCCACATCACACTGGCACCGAGATCAATTACCCACGGCATGCGACCGAAGGCACCGCGCTCGGAGTACTCCAGCTCACGGGTCGCCCAGGTCGAGCAGTTGGCTTTGCACAGCCAGCCCGAACCACCGCCACTGTATTCACCCGGGCCACCCGCATTACGGTTGTCGTTCGGCCACACCACGCCGAATGCGGTGATCGGGCCACCCGAGCGGGCCGACAGCGTGCTACCGAAGGACCACTGCTCGTTCAACTTGAACGCACCACGCAGTTTGAACTGATGACGGGCGTCATTGAAGGTCACACCAAAGCGCTCGTTGACCGCCGGGTGATCGTAGTACTGCACCAGATTGGTGTCGTTGTAGCCGGTGTCCGAATTGACCGGCCCTTCGATATTGCCTTCGCTCTTGGACAGCAGGTAGCTGGCATTGAACGACCACTTGTCATTCCAGGCGCGGTCGATCTGGAACTCCAGCGCCTTGTAGGTACGCTTGGGCCGCTTGTAGCCCATGATGTTGCCGCTGCCCAGGGCCTTGTAGCCGTCCTTGGACGAATCCAGGCTCACCCAGCTGTTGGTATCCGGACACCACAGCTGGTTGGTTTCACCCGGATTGATGATCGGCCAGTCGCCCGAGTACCAGTCGCAGCCTTCAACATGATTGATGCGCGCATCTTCCACCGCACGCGTCATGCGGCGGTAGGTGGCATTGACGCCATACGACCATTCCTCGTTGAGCGCCTGCTGGAAGCCAAGGATGTACTCGTCCTGGAACACCTGCTTCAGGTCGCGCGCCACTGCCGTGCGCACATCCGTCGGTGCCGGGGCATTGTTTTCGGTATTGACCGGACCGATCTGCTGACCGAGCACCGGAACCTTGTAGGTGTTACCGCTTGAGCTCTGCTTCTCTTCCCAACCATTGAACACGTAGTAGGTATGTTCGTCGGTTGTACCTCCACCGAAGTAGTCGGTGAGCTTGTTGGTCAGCGGGGTGTAGTAACGGCCCGCGTTGCCGAACACCTTCATCGAGCCATCACCCTTCACGTCCCAGCTGAAGCCCAGGCGCGGCGAGATCATGTCGTTGAACTTGGACTTGGCAAAGGTGGCACCCGAGGCCAGCTTGTTGTGGAACTGGTCGAAACGCACGCCGAGATTCAACAGCAGGTTCGGGGTGACGTTCCAGTTGTCTTCCAGATAGAACGCCTGCGCCTTGGTGCTGACCGGCGCACCAGTGACCTTGTAGCGTGCGTCAACGAAGTCGGTGACACCTGGAGGCAGCGCCACGCCATTGACGGAACTGCCCGCGTCTACGGAGAGCACCTGATAGGTGGATCCATCGCCCGGGTAAATCGTCGAGCTGGCTGAATCCATCACCTCCTGATCCAGACCGAAGCGAACCAGGTGGTCACCCAAGGTCCATTCAAAGTCCAGGCGCGCCGCTTCACGCTTGTCTTGACGGTTGCTGATGGCTTCGTTGGTCGGATGGCACCCTACGCCTTTTTGTTCGCCATATATCTCCGTGTAGCTCGACGCCACGGTGATGATGCTGCATTCGCCATCCGCCGGGCTGTCGCTTACCGCACTGCGCTTGTTGACGCCGTACATTGCCTTGGCGACAAAGTTGTCGGTGAGGTGACCGGTATACGTCAACGACCAGTTGTCACCACCGGAAGATCCGCTGCTCTGGCCACTGGAGTCACCGAAGGTGTTGCTGTCCCAGTTGTAGTTGTCGTAACTGCTGGTCACCGAGTCGGTCTTATCGGAGAACGCAAGCAACTCCAGCAGGTGGTTGTCATTGATGCGCCAGTCGAGCTTGGTGCCCCAGAAATCGTTGTTGCTCTTGGTCTTCCACGCTTCGGAGTTATCGACGTCCTGCGACTTGCTGTCGCGGTTCTCGTACATCGCGAAGAAGAACAGCTTGTCCTGCATGATCGGGCCGGAGGCCCACACATTGGTCTTGGTCAGCGGGGCACGATCGCGGCTGGTGCGATTGCGCTCGTCAATGGTGCCATCGCTGTGGAAATGATCCTTCCGTTCCGACGCCCATGCCGACGGCTCCATGGTGACCTGCACGCCGCCCTTGAACTCATTGCCGCCCGAACGGGTGATGGCATTGATGACGCCACCGGTGCTGCGACCGAACTCGGCAGAGTAGCCACCGGTCTTGATCTGGAACTCTTCATAGAAATTGAAGGGAACCTCGGAGAAACCCTGCCGACGGTAAGGATCCGTGACGTTCAATCCGTTGATGTAGGCCACGTTCTCGGCCACGGAGGAACCACCGAAGCTCAATCCACCAAAGCTCGAACCGGAGTCGACCACGCCCGGCGCCAGCAACGCCACGGCAGCCACGCTCTGATCCACCGGCATGCGCGCCAGTTCTTCGCGCTTGATGTTGAACGAGGACTCGGTGGAGTACACGTCCACGCGGTTGACGATCTTGGAGCCAACCACCTGCACCGAGTCCAGGGTGACTGCACCGCTGTCGCCGCCGCCGAGATTGACCGTGGTGGTGCCGCCCAGCGACACGTTCACCGCCAACGGCTCCTTGTCGGTCTGCCCGTCACGTTTCACCTGCAGGCTGTAATCACCCACCGGCAGCTGACTCAAACGGTAAGAACCGTCGCTGCCGACGGTGACGCTGCGGGTCAAACCCGTCGACTTGTTTACGATGGTGATCTGGTCACCGGAGCTGGCGCGGCCTGCGATGGCACCGTTCGCGCTCTGTGCCATGGCGCTCGGTGCCATGACGCCAAGACAGGCACCCAACGCGACGGTCAATGCCGCCCTTTTCAACATTTTCGTGTTCATCCCCTGCTCTCTCCTGCAGATGTTGATCGGTATGTAAGACAACGGTTACGACGTTCTGTTACCTGGACTCCGGCGCAAGGACCTGCGTCTGGAAGTCGTATTGCCATTGGTTGAAGTAGAGGTTCCCCCCGGACCACTCCACTTCACCGCGCTGCAGATCGACGGTCTCCGAGCGGAAGTGCTGCTTTGCAGGCACGAATGCGCGCGAGTAGTCGTCGTTGAATGCGATCCGGTAGGCATCGAGCCCGCCGAAATAGAAATCACGCTCGGCCGGCTCCGTGCTGGCCAGCGCACCTGTGCTCACGTCCATGGGCACCCAGCCATAGGGCGCCAGGTACATCGCGCCCCAGTCATGCAGGTTGTTGTAGCCAACCTCGTTGTCGGAAAAGACCATGCCCGACTGCCAACGCGCCGGGATGCCATTCATGCGCAGCAGCGAGATCAGCAGCAACGTCTGCTGGCCACAATCGGCGTGGCCTGCATGCAACGCGTAATCGGAGATGTTGCTGATGGTGGAATACTCGCGTGCGCCGCCCCACGGAATGGCGTCGACCGCAGCAAACAGCTTCCTCGCAACGCGGTAAGGATTGGTCTCGTTGCCGACGACCCTGCGCGAGAACTCCCGCAATGCCGGGGTGAACACCACGTGCGGCGCGCGCGCGGCCAGATACGGCGCCAGTGCCGGGTCTGCCGGCGTAGGCAATACCTTGTCCGGGTCGATGATGAAACGGCGTGCGGAGATGGTGAGCTCATAGCTGACCGAGAACTCGGTCGGCGTGCCGGCGACCGCCTTGCGCTCCAGGTAGGCCGTGCGCTGCATCGTGTCTTCCGGCGCGATCTGGGCACCTTCCGGCACGCTGCCCAGCCATTGGATGTTCTCCTGCTGGCCCGGGATCGAACGCGGGTACGGAATCCACGCGCGCACGGTTTCACCGGCGGGCACCGCGTCGGCGTCCACCTGTATCGACTGGGTGATGCGGATGCGGTTGGGAGTGATGCTGGTCAGCCCGCTCTGCTCGGACGCCTTGATCACTGCAGCATGGTGCGGGCCCAAGCGCTCATACGGGCCGGGGCGGGACGATTGCTTGTCCGGTGCGCGACGCGCAGAGGCCTGCGGGCTGAACAGAAACAGATTGCTCGGCGCCCGCTTGAACCAGCGACGCTGCCCGTCGATGTCCAGGTGCTCGATCAGGCCGGCGTCATCCCACGCCTTGAATTCTTCATCACGCAGATCGGGAATCGACTTGCGCACGGCAGCTTTGGCCTGCGCTTCGTCCAGCGTGAAGTCCAGGCGCATGCGCCGCATCCGTTCCTGCTGGAAGGCATAGGCATCGCGTGTCAGTGCATCCGTACCCGGCGCCGCCAGGGCCTTGTCGATTTCCGCCTGGGCCCCGGCGAAGTCTCCCTGGTCAATGCGGGCTTCCAGCGCCGGTAACGACGTGGAGGGCGCCTCACCGGCCTGCACCGCCCAGATCATCGCCATGCAAAGTGCGGAAACCAGCGCCTTGCGGGCGAACGGGACTCGGGCAAAGCATGCAGAATCGGCGATTGAAGCCACAGCGACACATCCGGAAGGTGCGGGGGTGGTAAACGCTGTGTAACACGCACCCGGTAGCGGGTCAATAATTTATTCTTGCTTTCGTGGGAGAAAGGAATAAATATTCCCAGAGCATCTCAGAGGGGAGCTTCGATGAACGCCATCCCGACGCTATTCCAGCGCCGACGCCTTGCCCCGCTTTCGCGGGCGCTGATTGTTGCAGTGGCTTTGTGCGCCGGGCCTGCGTTCGCGCTGTCGCCGCCCCCGCCTGCCAGCGCGCCGATCTATGCCGGCATCATCGGGTTGGAGGAGAGTTTCCTCGCGCCGCAGCACTGGATCGCGCAGCTGCCCAACCCCGATGCGGTGATCCTGGACCGCGCCGGCATCGACGCGCAGAACGCGCGCATGCGCCAGCTCGACAACTCCATCCACGATCTGCGCGCCCTGCCCACCACATTGCCCCGCGCATTCGTGGCCGAACAGATCAACGGCATTTCACGCGCCCCCACCCGGACCCTGTACGACGTGCAGGGCAAGGAAGTGGGCAGCGCGCAGCTGAAGGCCGTCACCGACAACGTGGCGCTGGACCGCATCGGCGACAACCGCCCGATCCAGTACGGGCTGGTGGTGCACCGCGCTGCGCTGCGTGCGTTCCCGACCGCGCTGCGGGTGTTCAGCAGCCAGGGCGACACCGACATCGACCGTTTCCAGGAATCGGCGTTGTTCCCCGGTGACGCGGTGGCGGTGCTGCACGAGAGTGCCGACGGCAAATGGGTGTTCGTCAGCAGCGAACGTTATGCAGCGTGGATGGAGAAACGTTTCGTCGGCGTCGGCAGTGCCGAGCAGGTGTTCGGCTACGGCAAGGCCGCCGCGCACCGGGTGATCACCGGCGCCACCGCGCGCACCGTGCACACGCCGGAAGAACCGCGCGTATCCGACCTGCAGCTGGAAATGGGCGTACGCGTGCCGGTGCTCAGCGACTGGCCGGCGATGACCCCGGTCAACGGCCAGCAGGCCCACGCCAGCCATGTCATCCAGTTGCCGGTGCGCAATGACGACGGCAGCCTGGCGCTGGTGCCTGCGCTGCTGCCACGTTCCCAGGACACCGCCGCCGACTACCTGCCGCTGACCCAGGCCAACCTGATCACCCAGGCCTTCAAATTCCTGGGCGAGCGCTATGGCTGGGGCCATTCCTACGACACCCGCGACTGCAGCGGCTTCGTTTCCGAGATCTACCGCAGCTTCGGCGTGCTGCTGCCGCGCAATACCAGCGCGCAGGCGGTGAGCCCGGCGCTGGACCGCATCGCCTTCAACGACAAGGACGGCAAGAGCAAGCGTGACGCCGCCATCGCCGGCCTGAGCGTGGGTGACCTGATCTACATCCCGGGCCACGTGATGATGGCCATCGGCCAGTCCAACGGCATGTCCTGGGTGATCCACGACACCTCCGGTGGCAGCTGGTTCGACGCCAGCGGCAAGCGCGTCCACGCCAGCCTCAATGGCGTCTCGGTAACTCCGCTGCAGCCGATGATGGCCAGTGACACCGCCAGCTATATCGACCGCATGACCAACATCCAGCGCATCCGCCCACAAGCGACCAAATGAAGATCACCGACATCGAACTGGGCATGCTGCGCGTGCCCCTGAAAACCCCGTTCAAAACCGCACTGCGTACCGTGGAGACCATGGAGGACGTGGTGGTGCTGATCCGCACCGATACCGGGCACACCGGCTATGGCGAGGCACCGCCGACGGCGGTGATCACCGGTGACACCCATGGCTCGATCATCGAAGCCATCAACACCTTCATCAAGCCGCGCCTGATCGGCGAAGACATCAGCAACCTCAACCGCATCTGCGGGCTCATCCAGTCCTCGCTGGAGCGCAACACCAGCGCCAAGGCGGCGGTCGAGATCGCCGTCTATGACCTCTGGGCGCAGCTGCACGGCGCACCGCTGTACCAGATGCTCGGCGGCGGTGACCCGGTGATCACCACCGACATCACCATCAGCGTGGACTACATCGACAAGATGGTGGCCGACTCGCTGTCGGCGGTGGAGCGCGGCTTTGAGTCGCTGAAGATCAAGGTGGGCAAGGACATCGGCCTGGACATCGAACGGGTCAAGGCGATCCACGCCGCCGTCGAAGGCCGTGCGCTGCTGCGCCTGGACGCCAACCAGGGCTGGACCGCCAAGCAGGCGGTGTATGCCATGCGCGAACTGGAGAACGCAGGCGTGATCCTGGAGCTGCTGGAGCAGCCGGTGAAGGCTGCCGACATGGCCGGCATGAAGTACGTGACCGAACGCGTCAACACGCCGGTGATGGCTGACGAGAGCGTGTTCAACCCGAACCAGGTCTTCGACCTGATCCAACAGGGTGCGGCGGACATCATCAACATCAAACTGATGAAGACCGGCGGCATTTCCAACGCGATCAAGATCGCCGACATCGCCTCGTTGTACGGCGTACCGTGCATGATCGGCTGCATGCTCGAGTCGAGCATCAGCGTGGCGGCGGCGGTGCACCTGGCGGTGGCCAAGTCCGGTGCCATCACCAAGGTGGATCTGGACGGGCCTTCGTTGAGCCAGTTCAACCCGGTGGAAGGCGGCGTGATCTTCAACGAGTCGGAGATCACCATCACCGACGCCCCCGGACTGGGCATCGTGGAGGTACGCGGGCTGGAGATGATCAAGCCGTGATCGCACGGACGACAGCACGCTGCACAGATGCAGTGGCTGTCGCTGCCCCGACGCACGCGCGGGAATCACACGCAGCACCTGCCAACGCAGGTGCTGTTTTGTTTTGGGGCACAGCCGCAGCGGCCACCCCCTCCCTTGCGCAAAGCGCAGGGGAGGGAGCGGGAGCAACAGCCAATGCAACAACGCCACCCGCGCCACAACCGCCCACAATCCCTTAGAGTCGCCACCGGACAACCGACAGCCTGCCCATGCCACCCCTGCTGAAAATCCGCTCAGAGCGCGAACAGATGTCGGCCATCGAACGACGTATCGCCGACTTCATCCTCGACAACGCCCACCTGTTGCGCGACTACTCCTCGCAGCAACTGGCCAATGCACTGGGCATCAGCCAGTCCAGCGTGGTCAAGTTCAGCCAGAAGCTCGGCTTCAAGGGCTATCCGGATCTCAAGTATTCGATCGGCGCTGCGGTCGCACTCGCCGGCAATGGCGACACCACCGATTGGCCGCCGGAAGACCAGCCCGCCGGCTACCTGCAGGCGGCCGAAACCCTGCGTCGGGCCAAGGCTGCTGCCGAAGAAGAAACCATGGTCGCCAACCCGCAGGCCGATGTGGAAGCAGTGATCGCACTGCTCGACAACGCACCCAAGGTCTTCATCTACGGCCTGGGCGATGACGGCCTGTATGCGCGCGAGTTCGCCATGCGCCTGTCGCTGCTGGGCATTCTCACCGTGCAGCACGCCGACCCCATCCTGATGACAGCCAATCTGTCAGCCGCGCGTCCCGGCGATGTGCTGCTGGTGTTCTCCGAATTCGGCAAGTTGCCGCAGCTGTGGCAGCTGTCGCGCCAATTCCAGGAAGTCGGTGGGAAAGTGGTATCGATCACCCGCCACACCGCCAATCCATTGCGCGCGCATGCAGATGCATCACTTGCCATCTGCGCGCACGACCTGCAGCCGCCCATCGCGCAACTGTTGTACCGTTGCTCGCTGCAATACCTGCTCGACTTCGTGTTCGTGCTGTTGTGCCAGTCCAATCCGGACAGGCAACGACAGCTGGCATTGAACCAGGAACGCATCCAGCACCTGATCGACAACTGACAGCCGGAGTCACCGCCATGCCAACCCTGTTCCGCTCCACTGCACGGCGCCTGCTGTCATCGCTGGCCTGCCTGTTGGTCCTGGTTGCACCCATGGGCTTCGCCGCGACGCCGCTGCACGACGCGCGTCAGCTGATCGTGGTCACATCCCCGTCCTGGGATGCACCATCAGGTCGGCTGCAGGCGTTCGAGCGCAGCGGCAGTGGTTGGACGGCACATGGCGAAGGTTTCAATGTGTCGCTGGGCCGCACTGGCAGCGCCTGGGGTATCGGCCTGCATCCGCTGCAGAACGATGGCCCGCAGAAACAGGAAGGCGATGGCCGCAGCCCGGCCGGTATCTTCAACATCGGCCCGGCATTCGGCTATGCCGATCACATCGGCAGTGCACTGCCATACCAGCCGATGCTGGCCAGCAGTTACTGCATGGATGTGCCGGCATCACCGCTGTACAACCGCATCGTCGATGCGACACAGGTGGGTACCGATGCGGTGAAGGGCTCGACCGAAGCAATGCGTCTGGATCTGCACAACAACGGCGACCTGCGCTACCGCGAAGGCTTCGTCATTGAACACAATCCCGCCAACGTCGCCGGCCAGGGCAGCTGCATCTTCGCCCACCTGTGGCGCAAGCCCGGCGAGGCCACCGCCGGCTGCACGGCGATGGAGCCGCAGCAGATGACCGCTCTGCTGGCCTGGCTCACGCCCACCGCCAAGCCGCTGTTCGTGTTGTTGCCCGATGCCGAGTACACGCGCCTTCAGCGCGACTGGCAGTTGCCGGCACTGGCTCACAGCGCGCGTTGATCGCCGCACCCCAGCAACGCAGCCCCCTCTTCACTTTCCGGTAAACGCATCCGTCCATGAGCGCCCGCACCCCAGCTTCCCGTTTCACGCTCTCCGCTCCCGTCAAGGTGCTGATCGCTCTGGTGATCGCCGCCATCGTCGGCCTGTCGCTCACCGCCTACGACCAGGCGCTTGCCCTGAAAGTCGCTGACGTCGTACGGCCCATCGGTCGGCTTTGGCTCAATGCACTGCAGATGACCGTGGTGCCGTTGGTCACCGCGTTGGTGATTGTCGGTGTCAATACCGCCAGCAACGCTGCCGCCTCGGGGCGCACCGCGCGCAATGCGATCATCGTGTTCCTGGTTCTGCTGGTCGGTTCGGCCGCCTTCTCCGCGTTGATCACCCCTGCCCTGCTGGACCTGCTGCCGCGTGATGCGGAAACCATCCAGACTTTCCGCGAGGCCCTGCGTTCGCCGACTGCCGCAGCCACACCGCTCAGCGCCGCGCAGTGGATCAGTTCGTTGATTCCCAGCAACGCCATCTCCGCCGCCGCGTCCTCGGCGATGCTGCCACTGGTGGTGTTTGCCATGTTCTTCGGCTTTGCGTTGAGCCGTCAGGAACCGGAACGTCGCGACCGCATCCTGGACATCATCCGCATCATTGCCGACACCATGATCACCATCGTGCGCTGGGTGCTGTGGGCCGCGCCGGTGGGGGTGTTCGCGCTGGTGCTGGTGGTCTGCGCCGAGGTGGGCATGAGCGTGCTTGGCGTGCTCGGCTACTACATCGTGCTGATGTGCGTGATCTACATCCTGATCACGCTGCTGCTGTACGGCGTGGCCCGCGTTGCTGCCGGAGAACCACTGCGCCGCTTCGCCGCCGCGCTGGTGCCGGTGCAGGTGATCGCAGGCAGCACGCAGTCCTCACTGGCGTCACTGCCGGCGATGATCGACAGCGCGCGCAACCGCCTGGGATACCCGCCGGCGCTGACTGCGCTGGTGCTGCCGATGGCGGTGTCGTTGTTCCGCATCACCAGCCCGGCGCAGTACATCGCCGTGGCCAGTTTCATTGCCTGGCTGTACGGCATTGATGTGCACGCCTCGCAGTACGCGGTGGCGGTGTTGCTGGCGGCGGTCATCAGCATGGGTTCCACCGGCCTGCCCGGCCAGGCCAACTTCATGACCAACAACCTGCCGATCACCCAGAGCCTGGGGCTGCCGGTCGAGCCGTTGGGTGTATTGCTGGCGGTGGACACGATTCCCGATGTGTTCTGCACCATCGGCAACGCCACGGGCGGCGTGACCGCCACCGGCATCGTCGCCAAGCACACGCGCACCACCACGGAACCGGAACATCCCGCCGAAAGTTGAAATGTGCAGGGACGATGGAAAGTGGAAGGGCGGGAGCTGTGCTCCCGCCCTTCTTGTTTTGTCCGAACCGCGCGCCGGTTATTCCTCCGACGGCAACGGCGCTTCACCATGAATGACACCCGCTGCCATCAGGTCACGCGTGTTCTTCTGCACGGCCACCGCGCCAAACAGCGCCAACGCATAGGCCATGCCATGGAAGCCCTTTTCGTTGCGCTGCATCTCGGCATTGAACAGGCCGATGAGATAGGACGCAGAACCCAGCAACAAGGCGCAGCACGATGCAGCGATGAAAGCGGCGGACGGTCGATCGGCGTGCTTTTTCATCATGATTCCTTTTCCTTGCAGGTGAAGGCGCCGCCTGCTGCCGCCCGGCCGACCTCGCGAGGCGCTCACAGGAATTGCTCCTGCTCCAAAGCGCCAGCAAAGCTGCTCTTCATGCTGTAAAAACTCACTTGGACATCGCTTCCCTGCATCCGGAGATCCTCATGCCCCGTCCCCTCCTGCTCAGCATGGCGCTGGCACTGACCCCCGCCCTGTTCACCTCTGCCTGTTCCGCCGATCCGGCAGATCCGGCCGCCGAAGCGGCGGTGAAGGCCGCGCAATGGCCGTTCACCGCCACTGAGACGGCCCGCTTCAACGAGCCCTGGGCGATGACCTTCCTGCCCGACGGCAGCGCGCTCATCACCGAGAAGGCCGGCAAGCTGATCCACTTCGACCCGGCCAGCGGCAAGCGCGGCGAGATCAGCGGCATCCCGGCCGTGGCCTATGGCGGCCAGGGCGGCCTGGGCGATGTGGTCGTGCATCCGCAGTTCGCCAGCAACGGCTGGATTTACTACAGCTATGCCGAGGAAGGCGAAGGCGACACCCGCGGTGCGGCCGTGGCGCGCGCCAAACTGGAGCTCGATGCCAGCGGTGGCGGCCAGCTCAGCGACGCCCAGGTGATCTGGCGGCAGACACCCAAGGTCAGTGGACGCGGCCACTACGGCCACCGCCTGGCGTTCGGCCCGGACGGCAAGCTGTGGATCAGCTCCAGCGAGCGGCAGAAGTTCGACCCGGCCCAGGACATGAAGAGCAACCTGGGCAAGATCATCCGCATCAACGATGACGGCAGCATCCCGGCCGACAACCCGTTCGTCGCCCAAGGTTCGCCCGCCGACCAGGTGTGGTCTCTGGGCCACCGCAGCGTGCTGGGCCTGGCCTTCGATGCCCATGGAAAGCTGTGGGAACACGAAATGGGCCCGAAGGGTGGCGATGAGCTGAACCTGATCCAGCGTGGTGGCAACTACGGCTACCCCATCGTTTCCAACGGCGATCACTACGATGGCCGCCCGATCCCCGACCATGACACACGCCCGGAGTTCATCGCGCCGGTGGTGACCTGGCGTCAGGTGATCTCGCCGGCAGGTTTCATCATCTACAGCGGTACACAGTTCCCGCAATGGCAGGGCAGCGGCTTCATCGGTGGCCTGTCGTCCAAGTCGCTGGTGCGCGTGGCATTCGACGGTGACAAGGCACGCGAAGCCGAGCGTTTCGACATGGGCAACCGCATCCGCGAAGTGGAACAAGGCCCGGACGGCGCCCTGTGGCTGCTGGAAGACGGCAGCGATGGCCGCCTGCTGAAACTGACGCCCAAAGCCGGCTGACCATCAAACCACCTTGTAGGAGCGGCCCCGGCCGCTCCTACACAACGGCGCGGCGCAGCCGCAGGCCCAGCCCCACCGCCTGCACCAGGCCGTAGCTGAGCAATGCAGCCACCAGGCCCATCGTCAACGGGCTGACATTGCCACCACCCGACATCATTCCCTGGCTGAAAGCCCCGCTGTACCAGCGCCATGCCAACCGGCCAACCAGCACCACCGACAGCATCCCGCCGATCCACGGGTTCGGGGTGTAACCGGGCCGGCCGTCACGCGCACTGAAGCCGGTGTGCTTCAAGCCAAACAGCCCCAAGGCAATACCCGCTACCGCGCCGAGCATCATTCCCGGGGCCGCATGTCGCATGTACATCGCTCCCCATGCCAACAGCAGGCCCAGCACCGACAGCAGCACGATGCGGACAACGTTCCGCACCGGGCGCCATGGCTGCCAACCGAAATGCCGGCGGATACGCCGGTAGTAAAGCCAACCGAATCCGGCAGTCATCAACCACGGCAGGTACACAGGCATCGGTGCGGGCATCACGGCTCTCCATAAGATGGCCAGAGCATCACACGGCCGTGCGCCGCTGCAATGTGTCAACTGTCACCCGTTTGCATCGACACCCGTGAGATCAGCGCCGGGCTGCGGGGAGCCCGCTTACCCGGCGCGTGTCACGGCGCCAGCAGTTCGAAGGTCACCGGCTCGCCGCTTGCCGACGAGGCGCATACCCACACGTCGAACAAGCCCGGCTCGGCACGGAACACGCCATCCACGCCGGTGAACGCAAGCTGCTCACGCCGCACGCGGAACTGCACCGACGTCGATTCGCCGGGGGCCAGTGCGATCTTGCGGAAATCCTTCAACTCACGCATCGGGCGCACGCGACTGGCGACACGGTCATGCACATACAACTGCACCACTTCTTCGCCGGCCACGCGGCCACTGTTGGTGAGGGTGGTACTGATGACCAGTTCACCGTCCCAATCCAGCTGCGGGGTGCTCAGACGCGGCGCATCGTAGGCGAACGTGGTGTAAGCCAGCCCATGCCCGAACGCATACAACGGCGCATCCGGAATCTCGCGCCAGCGCGATTTGAACTCGGTGATTCCCGGCAGTTCCGGGCGGCCACTGCGCGGGCGGTTGTAGAAGAACGGCTGTTGCCCCGACGCCAACGGAAAACTCACCGGCAACCGCGCCGACGGGCTGTAATCGCCGAACAACACATCGGCCACCGCCGGACCGGTCTGCGTACCCAGGTACCACGTCACCGCGATGGCCTGCGCATCACGCACCGCGCCCTGCAATGCCAGCGCGCGGCCATTGCGCAGCAGCACCACGACCGGCGTACCGGTGGCTGCCACGGCTTCGGCCAGCACCTGTTGCGCCGGAGGCAGCGTGAGTTCAACCCGCGACTGCGCCTCACCGGTGTAGCGTTGCGGCTCACCCAGTGCCAGCACCGCTACATCGGCACGTCGTGCGGCGGCCACGGCCGCTTCGATGCCGCCGTCCAGCGGACCTTCCAACCCGCAGCCGGGCACGATTTCCAGAAGGGAGTCATCGCCCAGCCCCGCGCGCACACCACTTTCCAGGGTGACGTAGCGCGTCTTGTCACCGAACAGGGTCCAGCACCCTTCGATATTGTCGCGGTCCTGTACGAACGGCCCGATCAGCGCGATCTTCTGCCCCTGCTTCTTCAATGGCAGCACGGCTGCATCGTTTTTCAGCAGCACGATCGAACGCCGCGCGGCGTCACGCGACAAGGCATCGTGCGCGGCGATATGCGATTGATCGGCCTCGCGTGCCGGGTCCAGCGAACGGTAGGGGTCATCGAACAAGCCGATGGCCTCCTTCAGCCGCAGGATGCGCCGCACCGAGGCATCCAGCACCGCCATCGGCACTTCGCCGGCTTCCACCAGGCCAGCCAGGTGTTGGTCGTAGAACCCGCTCTGCATGCTCAGGTCCAGACCCGCCATGAAGGCCTTGCGGGTGGCATCCACTTCGTCGGCAGCGTATCCGTGGGCGATCAGTTCCATGTCGGCGGTGTAGTCGGAGACGACCACGCCTTCAAACTTCCATTCATCGCGCAGCAGCTCGGTGAGCAGCGCACGATTGGCGCTGGCCGGAACGCCATTGATGTCGTTGAAGGCACTCATCACACTCAGTGCGCCCGCCTCCAGCGCCGCCTTGAACGGCGGCAGGTGCGTGTCGCGCAGCGTCTGCGGCGAGATATCCACCTGCGCGTATTCCATGCCGGCGGCCACCGCACCATAGGCGGCGAAGTGCTTGGGGGTGGACAGCAGCGCGTCCTCGGCCTTCAGGTCATCGCCCTGGAAACCACGCACGCGGGCCACGGCGAAGGCGGTGCCCAGCACCACGTCCTCGCCCGCGCCTTCGGCGCCCCGGCCCCAACGCTGGTCACGGGCGATATCCACCGCCGGTGCATAGGTCCAATGGATACCGGCAGCGGTCGCTTCGATGGCGGTGGCACGTGCGGTACGGCGGGCCAGTTCCGGTTCAAAGCTGGCCGCTTCACCCAACGGGATCGGAAACACCGTACGCATGCCGTGAATCACATCGGCCGCCAGAATCACCGGAATGCCCAGGCGGCTCTCTTCCACCGCCACCTGCTGGATGCGGCGCCCGGCCTGTGCACCGACGCCGTTGAACAGCGAGCCCACCCGTCCGGCACGGACCTGCTCCAACACCTGCTCGGCGTTGCGCACATTGGCTTCCGGGTTCACGTCGGGCGCGAACGGGCGAACCATGTCGGCGAACACCCCCAACTGGCCGACCTTCTCCTCGACGGACATCCGGGCGATCAGCGATTCGATACGGTCTGAAGCCACCGGCAATCCTTCATTGAAAACGTTTGCAAGGCGCGGATTCTAGCGCCACCACCGTGAAGCAGGCGCCCCGGCCGTGCCCAGCCACGCGTTACTTCTCACGCAGCTCGCGGGCGCGCATCAACATGGCATCGCTGGATTCCTGGAACACGTTCAAGCCGAACTCCGGCAGGATCGCCAGCAGGTGGTCGAACACATCCGACTGGGTCGCCTCGTACTTCGCCCATGCCGTGGAGGCGGTGAAGCAGTAGATCTCCAGCGGCAGGCCCTGCGGGGTGGGCGCCATCTGCCGCACCAGCAGGGTCATGTCCTGGTGGATCTCAGCGTTGCGCCGCAGGTAAAGCTCCACGTACGCGCGGAAGGTTCCCAGGTTGGTCAGCCGGCGCGCATTGACCGGCTCCGGATGTGCCTGCGCCACCTGCGCGTTCCAGCGCTGCAGCTCCTGCTGCTTGCCGGCGAGGTAGTCGTCGAGCAGCGCGAACTGGCTCAATCGCTGCAGCCCCTGCGCATCCACGAAGCGGACGCTGTGCTGGTCCAGGTAGATCGATCGTTTGATCCGTCGCCCACCCGCTTCCTGCATGCCACGCCAGTTCTTGAACGATTCGGTCACCAGCTTCTTGGTCGGAATGGTGGTAACCGTCTTGTCCCAGTTCTGCACCGTGACGGTATGCAGCGCGATGTCGATCACGTCGCCGTCGGCGTTCTGGCTGGGCATCTCGATCCAGTCACCAATGCGCACGCGGCCATCGCCACTGATCTGCACACTGGCCACCAGCGACAGAATGGTGTCCTGGAAAATCAGCATGAACACCGCCGTGGCCGCGCCAAGGCCGGTGATCAGGTGCAGCAGTTCCACCCCGACCAGCACTGCCACGATGGACAGGCCGGCCACCACGAACACCACGATCTTGGCCACCTGCAGGTAGCCCTTGATCGGCTTGTTGCGCGCGTCGGCGCGGCGCTCGTAAAAGTCGTTGAAAGCGTCCAGCGCATGCGACATCGCCAGCGCGATGGTCAGCACGGTCCATGCGTGACACAACGCCTTCAGCCCTGCGACCAGTCCCGGCGGTAGTTCCGGCACGATGCTCAGGCCGGCAGCGAGCACCACCGACGGCACGATGTTGGCCAGCCGTGCGATCACCCGCAGCGACTGCCGGGTATCGCGCTCCGGGCCGGAGAAGCGTTCGATCACCCGATGCAGGCCCGCGAGCAGGATGCGCTTGGTGATGAAGTTGGCCAGCCACGCCACCAGCACCAGCGCGGCCAGCACCAGCGCCGGGTACGCCATCGGATACGGCGCCAACGTGTCTTCCAGCTGAGCCAGCCAGCGGATTCCCATTACTGCCATCGGTTTTCGTTCCTCATGTTTCGGTTTTCATCCGCGGCCCGTACAACCAGCGGCCACGGAATACCACGCACGCGCCTGGCGACAGACAGCGCTCGCCGCCGCTCAGGGTCACCACCAAAGAATTACTCGGCAGCGCGCGAGCGCTCGATGATCACACCCACCGCACGCGCACCGCGCACCGCGCCGGGCTTGCTCAGCTTCAAACGCAGCCATTGCACGTTGAATTCGTCCAGCACGATCTGCGCACAGCGCTCGGCCAGCGTCTCCACCAGGCCGAAGTCGGAGCCGCGCACGAATTCCATCAGGCGCTTGCTCACGGCCTTGTAATTGAGGGTATGGGCGATGTCATCGGTCGCCGCCGGCTTGCGGTTGTCGAAGCCCATTTCCAGGTCGAACACCAGCGTCTGGCGGATGCGCCGCTCCCAGTCGTAGATGCCGATCAGGGCGTCGATTTCGAGCCCTTCGATGAATACTTTGTCCATGTAAAACGGGGAACCGGTATTGGGAAACAGGCAATGGTAAGTGCAGGGGCGTTAAAAGCGGGGGATCGGAAGCACGAAGCAGCAGGCCAGACAGCGCCACACCCGCCACGAATCCCCATTCCCTGCTCCCTGCTCTTACTCCGCGCTCTCCGCCACCAACGGCGGCAGCAACGCCATGTCCCAGCGCGGGGTGACCTTGACCTCGGCCGGGCTGCGCTGGCCGGCCTGCAGCCGCAGCGCACCAGCGAAGGCGATCATCGCGCCGTTGTCGGTGCACAGTTCCGGGCGCGGGAAACAAACCCGGCCACCACGACGCTGCGCCGCATCCTGCAATTTGGCGCGCAGGCGCTTGTTGGCGCCGACACCGCCGGCCACCACCAGGACGTCGCAACCGGCCGCATCCAGCGCGCGGCCACACTTGATGGCCAGCGTATCGACCACCGCATCCTCGAAACCGCGGGCGATATCGGCGCGGGTCTGCTCGCTCTGGTCGCTGTCGCGCCAGGCCAACAGCACCTGGGTCTTGAGCCCGGAGAAGCTGAAATCCAAACCGGGGCGGTCGGTCATCGGCCGCGCGAACTTGAAGCGCCCCGGTGTCCCGGCCTCGGCCAGTCTGGCCAGCTGCGGGCCGCCCGGGTACGGCAGGCCCATCATCTTGGCAGTCTTGTCGAAGGCCTCACCGGCCGCGTCGTCCAGCGTTTCGCCGAGCAGGCGGTACTTGCCGATGGCATCCACCGCGATCAGCTGGGTATGCCCGCCCGATACCAACAGCGCCACGAACGGCGGCGCAGGCGGGTCGTCTTCCATCAGCGGCGCCAGCAGGTGGCCTTCCATGTGATGGACCGCGATGGCCGGCACATCCAGACCCCAGGCCAGCGAGCGCGCCACCCCGGCGCCGACCAGCAGCGCACCAACCAGACCGGGGCCGGCCGTATAGGCCACCCCATCGATTTCGGAGATGGCGATGCCGGCCTCGTCCAGGGTCTGCCGGATCAGCGGCAGGGTCTTGCGCACGTGATCGCGACTGGCCAGCTCCGGCACCACGCCGCCGTATTCAGCATGCAGTGCGATCTGGCTGTAAACCGCATGCGCACGCAGCGCCGCCGCGCCGGAGAGGGCCGTGTCATAGACCGCTACGCCGGTCTCATCACAGGATGATTCAATGCCGAGAACTTTCATGCGGCCATTGTGGACCTCTCCCGTCCCTCCGCAAACCCCGGGGGACTTGCACCCATTTTCAAAGGGACTATAATGCGCGGCTCGCCGGGCGTGACCCGGTTTCATTGTGTCCCGGAGATTCCATGCCCAGCGTTAAAGTCCGCGAGAACGAGCCCTTCGAGTTTGCTCTCCGCCGCTTCAAGCGCACTTGCGAAAAGGCCGGCGTGCTGGCCGAAACCCGCAAGCGCGAGTTCTACGAAAAGCCGACCCAGGAACGCAAGCGCAAGGCCGCTGCTGCCGTCAAGCGCCAGCTGCGTCGTTCCTCGCGCGACGTCACCAAGCGTCAGCGCCTGTACTGATCGGACGCGACTCCTGAACGGAGGGCTTCGGCCTTCCGTACTGGAGTGAGAGCCGGCACGCGCAAGCGTAGCCGGCTTTTTGCGTTCCCGACATACCTGAATCCGTCGTTCCAACCGCAATCCGATCCCGACACGAGGTGATCCATGAGCATGAAGCAACAGCTGACCGATGACATGAAGGCCGCCATGAAGGCCGGCGACAAGCACTCCCTGGGCGTGATCCGCCTGATCAACGCCGCCATCAAGCAGCGTGAAGTGGACGAGCGCATCGAGCTGAGCGACGCCGATGTGATCGCCGTGCTCGACAAGATGGTCAAGCAGCGCAAGGACTCGGTCACCCAGTTTGAAGCGGCCAACCGTGAAGACCTGGCCGTGATCGAACGCGACGAGATCGTCGTGATCGAGCGCTACCTGCCGGCCAAGATGGGCGAAGCCGAAATCCAGGCCGCCGTTACCGCCGCCATCGCCGAAACCGGCGCCGCCAGCGCCGCGGACATGGGCAAGCTGATGGGCGTGCTCAAGCCCAAGCTGGCCGGCCAGGCCGACATGGGCCTGGTGTCCAAGCTGGTCAAGCAGGCCCTGGGCGGCTGATCCAGCCGCGCCACTGCCGCACGCAACGAGGCCCGCCCCAAGCGGGCCTCGTCGTTCCAACGCCCCGCGCAGGAGCGTGCTCGGCCGCGAAACACGAGGGATGTAAAGGACACCAGGAGCCGCTCCCGCAGTGGCTGGCCACAGTTCACCTTCACCTGCGCAGAAGCCGCTTTCCACTACAACGTCCGCATCACCACACCTCAAAGGCGACCCCCTCCGCATGCAAGGCCGTACGTCCATCGACTCCCTGCGCTCCCGTTTCGACAAACTGCAGCAAAGCCTGCCTGCCGCCCTGATGCGGCGCTTCGTCGAAACCGATGTGATGACCCAGGCAGCTTCGCTGGCGTTCTACACGCTGCTCTCGCTGGCCCCGCTGCTGGTGCTGCTGTTGTGGCTGACCGCTTCGCTGTATCCGCCGGCGCAGCAGGCGCTTATCGAGCAGATCGCCTCATTGGCCGGCCCCAGCGTGGCGCAGGTCGCGCAGACCGTCATCGCCAATGCCACGGCACAGCCGGACCTGGGCTCACTGGCCGGCCTGTGGAGCCTGCTGCTGTTGTTCGTCGGCGCCACGGTGGTGTTCGCGCAGCTGCAGGCGGCACTGAACCTGATCTTCCACTCCGATTCGAGACGCTTCGAAGGCATCGTCGGCTGGCTGAAGAAGCGCGTGTTCTCTGCTGGCGTGGTGCTGGCACTGGGCTTCCTGCTGATCGTGTCGATGGTCGCCACCACCGCATTGCAGGTGATCTTCGCGCACCTGCCCTCGGTACTGCCGGCAGTGGCATACGTAACCACCGTGCTGCTGTACGCGCTCGGCTTCGCCTTCCTCTATCACTACCTGCCCGACCGTGCGGTCAGCTGGCGCCAGGCATTCGTGGGTGGCGCCATCACCGCCGTGCTGTTCGTGCTGGGCCGCTATGGCATCGGCCTGTACATCGCCAACGCCGCACCCGGCAGCGCCTACGGCTCGATGGGCACGCTGGTGATCATGCTGGTGTGGATCTACTACGCCAGCGTGGTGTTCTTTGGCGGCGCGCTGATCACCGCGGTGATTGATGAACGTGCGCAGGCGCGCAGGGAGCGGGTAGTGATGCCCGACGACTCCCCCATCCAGGACTGAAAGGCTTGCCGCTGCCCCGCCTTCCCTTGCGCCGAAGGCGATGGGGAGGACCCGGGAACCATTGCAGTTGCCGTTGACCTGGGCACCCGCCCAGCCAGCACCGACGCAGGCTAGTACACTTCCCACCCATCCTTGTTGTGCCCCGCCGTCTGGCGGCGCTGTCTATTGCCGCATGGCTCGACTCCCCGACGCGTTCATCGACGACCTGCTTGCCCGCACCGACATTGTCGAGGTGGTCGGCACGCGCGTGCCGCTCAAACGCCAGGGCAAGGAATATTCCGCTCGCTGTCCGTTCCATGACGAGCGCTCGGCCTCGTTCACCGTCTCACCGACCAAGCAGTTCTATCACTGCTTCGGTTGTGGCGCGCATGGCACCGCGATCAGCTTCCTGATGAACTACGACCGCCTCGAATTCCTCGATGCGGTGGACGAACTGGCCAAGCGCGCGGGCATGGAAATACCGCGCGAGACCAACAGCCGCACGCCGCAGCAGCAGGACGACAGCCGCGACCAGTACTCGGCGCTGGATGCCGCCAGCCGCTTCTTCCAGAAACAGCTGGAAAGCAGCGACAAGGCCCGCGCATATCTCGACGGCCGTGACGTGGATGCCGACACCCGCGCGCGCTTCGCCATCGGTTATGCACCCGACGGTTACAGCGCGCTGAAGGATGCGCTGGGCAAGGACGAACGACGCCTGAAGCTGCTCGAGCGCGTCGGCCTGTTCTCCAAGAATGACCGCGGCCATGTCTACGACAAGTTCCGCGACCGGGTGATGTTCCCGATCTTCGATCGCCGTGGCCGCGTCATCGCCTTCGGTGGCCGCGTCATGGAAAAGGACGACGGCCCCAAGTACCTCAATTCGCCGGAAACCGCGCTGTTCCACAAGGGCCGCGAGCTGTACGGCCTGTGGCAGGTGCGCCAGGCCAACCAGAAGATCGAACGCCTGATCGTGGTCGAGGGCTACATGGATGTGGTCTCGCTGTTCCAGTTCGGCGTCACCCAGGCGGTGGCGACGCTGGGCACGGCGACCACGCCGGATCATGCCGAGCTGCTGTTCCGCAACGCGCCGGATGTGTACTTCTGCTTCGACGGCGACGCCGCCGGCCGGCGCGCCGGTTGGCGGGCACTGGAATCGGTACTGCCGCGCATGAAGGACGGGCGCCAGGCGTTCTTCCTGTTTCTGCCCGACGGCGAAGACCCCGACACCATCGTGCGCAAGGAAGGTGCCGAAGCGTTTGATGCGCGCCTCAAGCAGGGCACGCCACTGTCGCAGTTCTTCTTCGACGAACTCAGCCGCGAGATCAACCTCGGTACGCTAGATGGCAAGGCACGCCTGGCCGAGCACGCCAAGCCGATGCTGGCACAGATTCCCGATGGTGCCTTCGGCGACCTGATGAAGCAGGAGCTTGCGCGCCTGACCGGCATTGGCAACCGCGCCGTGGCAGCACCCTCCGCCACGCGTGCGCCATCGCGCGCCAACGTCGCGCCGGTGGCCAAGCGCAGCCTGGTGCGCGCCGCCATCGCCATCCTGCTGCAGCAGCCGTCGCTGGCGATGAACCTGGAAAGTCACCACGCCATCGGCGGCCTGCGCCTGCCCGGCATCGAGCTGTTGCTGGAGCTGCTGGAACTGGTGCAGCAACGCCCGGACATCAGCACCGGTGCGTTGCTGGAACATTTCAACGAGCGCGAAGAACAGGCCGCGCTGCACAAGCTGGCTGCCATGGACCTGCCTGGCGATGAAGCCAGTTGGGCACAGGAACTGCAGGACGCCATCAACCAGCTCGAAAAGCAGCTGTTGCAGCAGCGGCTGGATGAACTGCAGGCCAAACAGCGCCAGCAAGGCCTGGACGACACCGACAAATACGAACTGCGCGAACTGCTCAAGGCACGCGCAGGCATGCGCTGAGCCACACTCCGAGGAGAGCACGATGACCGCCTACCGACCGTTCCTGCTGCTCCTCCTGCTTGCATCCAGCGCCACGCTTGCCGGCGAAACCACGCTGCGGCAGCCACGTCCCGATCTCTTTACCGCCGGCCAACCCAGCGCGCAGCAACTGCGTGATGCCGCCGCCAACGGCGTCACCACCGTCATCGATCTGCGACAGCCCGACGAAGATCGCGGCTATGACGAAGCCGCCCTGGCCGAACAGCTCGGGCTGCGTTATGTGCGCCTGCCCATTGCCGGCGCCAGTGGCATTACCGATGACAACGCGCGCGCCCTGCAGCGCCTGCTCAAGCAGGACGATGGCAGGACCCTGCTGCATTGCGCCTCGGGCAACCGCGCCGGGGCATTGCTGTCGCTCATCAATGCACGCCTGGAAGGCGCCCCCCTTGATGCGGCATTGCAGCTGGGCCGCGACGCCGGCATGACCTCGCTGGAACCGGCTGCACGTGCCGCGCTGGAGAACCCAACGCCCTGACCGGGCACCCCGCCCCATCCCCGCCTGAGGAGGCCCTTGCCGATGACTCGCTGGTGGTCGCGACTGCGACCGGACAACTTCACTCTCGCCCTGCTTGCCACGGTTGTACTGGCCAGCGTGCTGCCGATGACCGGCGCCGCCGCGCGCGGCTTCGACCACTTCACCGACTTCGCCATCGCCGCGCTGTTTTTCCTCCACGGTGCGCGCCTGCCACGCGAATCGATCATCGCCGGCATGCTGCACTGGCGCCTGCACATCGTGATCCTGGCCTGCACGTTCGTGCTGTTCCCACTGCTGGGGCTGGCGTTCAAACCCTTGTCCGGCACGTTGCTGACACCCGAGTTGTACATCGGCGTGCTGTTCCTGTGCGCGCTGCCGTCCACCGTGCAGTCGTCCATCGCCTTCACCTCGATTGCCGGTGGCAACGTGCCGGCGGCGGTGTGTGCGGCCTCGTTGTCGAGCATCCTCGGCGTGTTCCTGACGCCGTTGCTGATGACGGTGCTGGCCGGTTCACAGGGCGGCATGGCCAACCCGTTGCACGCGGTGGGCGCGATCATGCTGCAACTGCTGGTGCCCTTTGTCGCTGGCCACCTGCTGCGGCCGTGGATTGCCCGATGGGTGGAGAAACAGCGTGCGCTGCTGCGCTATACCGACCAGGGCACGGTGCTGCTGGTGGTGTACGCCGCCTTCGGCGAGTCCGTCAGTGAAGGCTTGTGGAGCAAGACGCCCGTCAGTTCGTTGTTCACCGCTGCGTTGGTGGCGGTAGTGCTGCTGGCCATCGCGATGCCGGGCATCACCTGGCTGGCGCGACGTCTGGGTTTCAGCCGTTTCGACGAGATCCCCATCGTGTTCTGCGGTTCCAAGAAGAGCCTTGCCACCGGCGTGCCAATCGCCAAGGTGCTGTTTGCCGGCGGCAGCCTCGGCGCCATCGTGCTGCCGATCATGATCTACCACCAGATCCAGCTGATCGTCTGCTCGGTGATCGCCCAGCGCTATGCGCGGCAGGGCGTTGAAGCACCGAAACGCTGATCGGCTCGCTTCACCCTTTACATTGCCATCCAGATGGAAAAGGCCGGCAAACGCCGGCCTTTTCATGCGGGGTCACAACCAGGGCAGCAGCCAATGGTCGACCAGCAGGAACGCGAACAACGCCATCAGGTAGACGATCGAATAGCCGAACATCTTCATGTTGAACATTTCGTCCGGCGGGTTCTGCATCTTCCACGCGTACCAGAGGAACACGATGTTCAGCACGGCGGCACCGCCCAGATAGAACATGCCGCTCATGCCGATCGCCACCGGCAGCAGCGTCACCACCGCCAGCACCACCGAGTAGGCCAGGATCTGCTTGCGCGTGTGCGGCACGCCATGGGTCACCGGCAGCATCGGCACGTCGGCCTTGGCGTAGTCGGCACGACGGAAGATCGCCAGCGCCCAGAAGTGCGGCGGCGTCCAGATGAAGATGATCAGCACCAGCAGCGAGGCATAGGCCCAGTCGGAACTACCCTGCATGCCGGTCACCGCCGCCCAGCCCAGCAGTGGCGGGGTGGCACCGGCCAGGCCACCGATGACGATGTTCTGCGAGGTCGCACGCTTCAGGTACACGGTGTAGATCACCGCATAGCCGATCAGCGAGGCGAAGGTCAGCACCGCGGTGATCACGTTCACCCACAGCACCAGGATGGTCATCGACAGCGCGGTCAACGCACCGGCAAACACCAGCACCTGCCGCGGCGACACCTTGCCCACCACCAGTGGCCGCCACGAAGTACGGGCCATCTGCGCGTCGATGCGTGCATCCAGCAGCTGGTTGATCGCCGCTGCGGCCGATGCCGCCAACCAGATGCCGAGGAAGCCCAGCACGCCCGATACCGCTTGCGCGGTGGTCGGCACCGCCGGAACGGCCAGGAACATGCCCACCAAGGCGGTGAACACAATCAAGGCCACCACCTTGGGCTTGGTCAGATCCCAATAATCACGCCACGTCGTCTTCATGCCATCACTCCGGAGCGCGCAGCCGCGCCAGCAGCGTGACCAGCACGAACAACAAGGCCACCGCGCCACCACTGTGCAGCACGGCCACCAGCAGCGGCAGCGCCAGCTTGACGTTGAGCACGCCCAGCGTGACCTGCAGCAACACCAGCACACCCAGCGTGGTCGCCCACGCGCGCATGCCCGGTATGCGGAACAGGCGCACCGACAGCACCAGCAGGTACAGCGACACCACGATGGCCATCATCCGGTGCGCCATCTGGATCGCGATGCGCGAAGCACCGTCCAGCACGCCGCCTTCATAGTCCACGCCGATGCCGCGCCACAGGGTGAAGCCTTCGCTGTAATTCTGTTGCGGCCACCATTGGCTGACGCAACGCGGGAAGTTGTCCAGCGACGCACTACCACCACCGCAGGCCAGCGCCGCGTAATTGGAACTGACCCAACCACCCAGCGCGATCTGCAGCACCAGCAACGCCACACCCGCACGCAGCCACCAGCGCAGGCGCGAGGCCTCGGCGAGGATGAGCGGCAGGTTGGTCGCCTTCCATGCCATCCACACCAGCATGCCGAACATCAACATGCCGCCGAGCAGATGCCCCATCACCACGATGGGCTTGAGCAGCCAGGTCACGGTCCACATACCCAGCAACGCCTGGAACACCACCACCGCCAAGGTCAGCACCGCCGCGCGTGCAAGATCGATGTTGGACCAGCGCAGCGCCGCCAGCAGCAGGATCGCTTCACCACCAATGGCCAATACGCTGGAGGCGACATGTTCACCGCGCATGTACAGCGGTATCGCAAGGGCCACCAGCACCGAGGCGGTGACGATCTGTGCGATGCCGTGCTTGCGGCGGCGCGCCGCCAGCAGCGCCAGGGTCAACACTTCCACGCCCAGCAAGCCGGCCAGGAAGCGGTGCACCTGCTCGCGCCAGGCCTTGTGGCTTTCCAGCGGACGGATCTCGCTGGCCGCGTGCTGGGCCGCTTCCATCTGCGTCTGCGGCCAGGTGACGCGGCCATAGCAGGTCGGCCAATCCGGGCAGCTCAGGCCAGCATCGGACAGCCGCACGAACGAGCCGAACATGATCGTGCTCGCGGTCATGATCAGTGCGAACCACGCCAGGCGGTGGAAATTGCGGTACAGCGCCGGACGCGCGGTGGCATTCATCGAACGGGACTCACTTCAGTTTCAACAGCCTGGAAAGGTCGGCCCGCAATCCACCGGGTTCAAAACCCGGCGCGTAGCGCAACACCACAAAGCCATTGGGATCAATCACATACACCGGGGTTCCAGCCGGGTCATCAACCCCCGGCAGCTTGGCCCGGAACGCGGGCTGGGCCTGCAGCACCTTCAGCGCCGGCATCGCCGCCACCTGTGCAGGGGGCGTACCCAGCCACAATATCTCGACATTATCGGCGTTATGACCGAACAGCTGCCACACCTTGTCCAACTGCTGCGACAAAGTGACGCAGGCGGGGGCGCAGTTGGCGTGCGGCGCCAATACGATTCGCCACACGCGCGCTTCCGGGTTCCACGGGTACGGCTGGCCATCCGCAAGCTGCAGGCGCTCATCGCGCAGATCAATCGCCGGTTCGTACAGTTGCCCGTGATTGCGGGTGATCTGCGGCGTCCAACCGGAGAAGCGCAGGATGCCGGCCAACGCCATCGACCCGAAGAACATGGCGAAGATCAACAACAGCACCCGACGGCCACGGTTGCGAACGGCGAGCTGATCGGGCGTAAGGGCATTCATGCGTGGCAGTTTCCCATGTGGAGGGTTGAGACGGCAGGAACGAAAAATCGGGGGACAGCGGAGCAGGGCAACGACGAAAGCTCCCTTCCCTGGCCCTGCCCTTCACCTTCGGTGAAAGGGAGGGGGAAAAGCGACAGTCGGTACATATGCGATGGCAGAAGCACCGGCTGCAACTGCGGCGATGTTGTTGATAGCGACATCAGCGGCAACCACCCCAACGAAAGCTCCATGAACCCTCGATTCCAACCCCTCCCTTGCGCGCAGCGCAGGGAAGATTTGGGGAGGGCTGCTGTTGCTCTGTTCTGCAACCAACATCACGACCGCCCTCCCCGCCTGCGCCGCCACTGCAACACCCCGGCGATCACCAGCACCGCCAGCGCCATGGCGAACCATTGCACCGCATAACCGAGATGCCGGGAAGGCGGCAAGGTATTGGGCAGCAGCTCCAGATCCCGCGTGTAGCCCAGCGGCAACGCGGGATCCAGCCGCAGCACGCGTGGTGCCAACGCGGACGGCGCCAATTCAAGATGTCGGGCGATGACCGGCAACTCCAGGCGCGTGGCCAGCCAAGTCCGTGCCTGTACTGCCGCGCTCATCGGTGGCCCCAATGCCAGCCCCGACGACGGCGCAGGCGCCCACAGGCCTTCCAATGACTGCCAGCCCTGCTGCGGTGTCACCACCGGCAACTGCCGGTTCGCGGGCAATGGCAGCCAGCCCAGATCCACCAGCACCGCCCTGCCATCCTGCGCACGCGCGGCCTGGTAAACCTTCACACCGGCGCGGCCCTCGCGCAGTTGGTTGTCCAGCAGCACCGTGCCGGGCAGGAACTGCAACCGGTCACGCAACCAATGCAGGGACTGCGGCATGCGCATGGCCGCATCCAGCGTCACCGCCATCGTGCGATCGGGCGGCACCTGCGCCAGCAATGCTTCCTTCTGATGCATGCGCTGCAGCTGCCAGACCCCGAAGCCGCAGAACACCACGGCCACCAGCAAGGCCAGCAACCAGCCAAAGATTCCCGTGTGCTGTCGCGTCATGACAAGTTGGCCCTGAACAGGTGATATAGCCTTGCCCATCCACCCATCGAGCCGCGCATGAATGATTCGTTGAAGACCCTGCTGGTAATCGCGTTTCTGATCGTCATCGTCTGGAATCTGGGAGCCGGCCTTTACTACCTGATGATCGATCGCGGCCAGACCAAACGCACGGTCAATGCGCTGACACGGCGCATCGTGCTTTCAGTGGTGTTGATCCTGCTGGTGGCGGTGGGCATCTACAGTGGCTGGATCAAACCGCACGGCGTGGGTGGCTGAGCGCAGGGAACAGCGATTGGGAAGCGGGGAATGAGGCATTGATGCGATTGTTGAGCGAAGCTCGCAAGCGCTTCATTCCCCACTCCTCGACAGCCGTCCCCCGCTCTGCTCAGAGCACGTAGACGAACAGGAACAGCATCAGCCACACCACGTCGACGAAGTGCCAGTACCACGCGGCCGCTTCAAAGCCGAAATGGTTGTCGCGGGTGAAGTGCCCCTTGGCGGCACGCAGCCACATCACGGTCAGCATGATCGTGCCCAGCGCCACGTGTGCACCGTGGAAGCCGGTGAGCATGAAGAAGGTGGAGCCGTAGATGCCCGAGCCCAGGGTCAGGTTCAGCTCCTTGTAGGCGTGGATGTATTCCTCCGCCTGGAAGAACAGGAACACGCAGCCCAGCACTACCGTCGCACCCAACCAGATCAGCAGCTGCTTGCGGTTGCCGGCCTTGAGCGCGTGGTGGGCGATGGTCAGGGTCACGCCGGAGGTCAGCAGGATCAACGTGTTGAGCAGCGGCAGGCCCCAGGCCGGGATGGTCTGGAACGCACCACCGATATCGGCCGGGCCGTTGGTCGGCCACGCGGCCGAAAAGCCATCCCACAGATACTCATTGGTCAGCACGCCGTGGCCTTCACCACCAAGCCAAGGCAGGCCCATGTTGCGCGTGTAGAACAGCGCGCCGAAGAACGCGCCGAAGAACATCACCTCGGAGAAGATGAACCAGATCATCCCCATCCGGAATGAACCGTCCACCTGATGGTTGTAGCTGCCCGCCACCGATTCGCGGATGACATCGCCGAACCACATGAACAACGTGAGTATCAGCATCGCCAGGCCGATGAAGAACGTCCATCGCCCCCAGCTGGTGTCGTTGAGCCAGCTGGCCACCCCGACCATCAACACCAGCATGGCGATCGAGCCGACGAAGGGCCACTTGCTGTGGCTCGGCACGAAATAGACGTTGGCATCAGGCGTGTTATGGGCCATGGCTTGCTTCCGGGTCCGTGATCAGGGAGCTGCATGCGCAGCGGTGGCGGCAGATGCCGGCGCCAGCTGCTCGGTCAGCGCATCATTCTTGTAGAACGTGTAGGACAGGGTGATGGTCTTCACGTCGGCCGGCAGATCCGGATCAACGATGAAGCGCACCGGCATATCGCGCTGCTCACCAGCCTGCAGGGTCTGCGCGGTGAAACAGAAACACTCGGTCTTGTTGAAGTAACCCGAGGCACGTGCCGGCGCCACCGAGGGCACGGCACTGCCGACCAGCGCGCGGTCGCTTTCATTGCGCGCGAAGTACATCGCTTCGTTCAACTCGCCCGGCACCACATCCATCGTCAATTTTTCCGGATGGAATGCCCACGGCAACTTCGAATTGACGCCACCATCGAACTCAACCCGAACGGTGCGCTTGATGCTGTCCACATGCTGCGCACCGGCCTGGCTTGCGCCGCGCTCCAGGCGCACGCCGAACACCTTCTCGCAGGCGATGCGGTACAGCGGCACCAGGGAGAAGGTCAGCACGAACACGCCCAGCGCCACGCCGATCAGCCGGACCATGCCGGCATTGCGTGCGGGCGGCTTGGGCGCGGGCGTGGTCAATGTGCGAGCACTCCGGACAGGATGAAGCCCACATACACCGCCACAGCCACCAGCCCCACCACCAGCGCCGTGCGGCGCGAGCGGCGGCGGCGCAGTGCCATATCGTCAGGCTGCCATTGCTTGTCGCTCATGGACTGCAGCTCCTCAATGGGTGACATCGTCGTGGGCCAGATCACCCGGCTTGATCACCGGCGGCACGGTGAAGGTATGTGCCGGCGCCGGTGACGGAATGGTCCACTCCAGGCCCTTGGCGCCTTCCCATGCACGCGCTTCGGCGCGCTTGCCGCTACGCAGCGAGGCCAACAGGATCGCGGCCATCATGAACGGGGTGACGAACATGCCGAACGCGCCGATCGAGCTCACCAGGTTCCAGTCGGCGAACACCGGGTTGTAGTCTGGGATGCGGCGCGGCATGCCAGCCAGACCGAGGAAGTGCTGCGGGAAGAACAGCAGGTTGACGAACACCATCGTCCACCAGAAATGCACCTTGCCCCAGAACTCGTTGTACATGCGCCCGGTCCACTTCGGCCACCAGTAGTACACCGCCGCGATCAGCGCCAACACCGCACCGGTCACCAGCACGTAGTGGAAATGCGCCACCACGAAATAGGTGTCGTGATACTGGAAGTCGGCCGGCACGATGGCCAGCATCAAGCCGGAGAAGCCGCCGATGGTGAACAGGATCACGAACGAAATCGAGAACAGCATCGGCGTCTCGAAGGTGAGCGAGCCTTCCCACATCGTGCTGACCCAGTTGAACACCTTCACGCCGGTCGGGATCGAGATCAGCATCGTGGCGAACATGAAGTAGATCTCGCCACCCAACGGCATGCCCACCGTGAACATGTGGTGCGCCCATACGATGAACGACAGGAACGCGATGGCGGCGGTGGCGTACACCATCGCCTGGTAGCCGAACAACGGCTTGCGGCTGAAGGTGGGAAGAATTTCGCTGACCACGCCGAACGCCGGCAGGATCATGATGTAGACCTCCGGGTGCCCGAAGAACCAGAAGATGTGCTGGTACATCACCGGGTCACCGCCACCGGCGGCGTTGAAGAAGCTGGTACCGAAGAACTTGTCGGTCAACAGCATGGTGACCGCACCGGCCAGTACCGGCATCACCGCGATCAACAGGAACGCGGTGATCAGCCAGGTCCAGCAGAAAATCGGCATCTTCAACAGGTCGATGCCAGGCGCGCGCATGTTGAGCACGGTGGCGATGATGTTGATCGCGCCCATGATCGAACTGATACCGGCCACGTGGATGGCGAACACGCTGAAGGCCACGTTGTAGCCGCCCTGCAGCGACAGCGGCGGATACAGCGTCCAGCCACCGGCCGGCGCACCACCGGGCAGGAACAGCGTCATCAACAACAGCGTGAAGGCCACCGGCAACAACCAGAACGACCAGTTGTTCATGCGCGGCAGCGCCATGTCTGGCGCGCCGATCTGCAGCGGGATCATCCAATTGGCCAGGCCGACGAAGGCCGGCATCACGCCACCGAAGATCATCACCAGTGCATGCACGGTGGTCATCTGGTTGAAGAATTCCGGCTTGACGAACTGCAGGCCGGGCTGCGCAAGCTCCAGGCGGATCACCACGCTCATCGCCGCGCCGACGATGAACATCAGGAAGCTGAAAAGCAGGTACAGCGTGCCGATGTCTTTGTGGTTGGTGGAGAAGAACCAGCGCTCGAAGAAGCCTTGTTGATGGCCGTGGTGATCGTGGTGATCCACTGCGGAGTTCGCCATTGCAACTACACCTCGTTAATCCAGTTTCCAGGCATCGCGCCGGCCTGCGCCGGCACGCAGTGGGATCAGGCGCCGGTGCTCGCCTGCTCGGCAGGCGCGGCTTCCGGTTGCGGCGTTGCGGCGGCCGGAGCAGCCGGTGCCGCAGCAGGATCAGCAGCCGGTGCAGGCGCGGGTTTGCGCGAGGCCAGCCACGTCTTGAATTCTTCCTTGGACACGGCCTTGACCACGATCGGCATGAAGCCGTGATCCTTGCCGCACAACTCCGCGCACTGGCCGCGATAGATGCCTTCCTGCTCGATGTTGGTCCAGCGCTCGTTGATGAAGCCCGGCACGGCATCCTGCTTCCAGCCCAGCGCCGGCACCCACCAGGCGTGGATCACGTCATCGGAGGTGATGACGAAACGCACCTTGGTGTTGACCGGCAGCACCAGCGGGTTGTCCACATCCAGCAGGTAATGCGGATCGCTGGCCACGGTCGGCACCACGCCACTCTGGCGGACCTCGTCGGACTTGCGGTCCAGGCGGCTGGTGAAGGCGACGTTCTCACCCAGGTATTCGTACTTCCACATCCATTGGTAGCCGGTGACCTTCACCGTCATTTCCGAGTCGCGTGTGTCGTACATCGCGATCAGCTTGGCCGTCGCCGGCCACGCCATCACCACCAGGATGACGATCGGAATGACCGTCCAGATGACTTCGGCCTTGGTGTTGTGGCTGAACTTGGCCGCCACCGCCCCCTTGGACCGGCGGAACTTGAAGATGGCGTAGAACATGGCGCCGAACACCAGCACACCGATCACCACGCATACCCACAGCGCCACCATGTGCGCTTCCCACGCCATGCGCGCGGTATGGGTAACCCCCTTGCCCATGTTGAGCTGCCACGCCTTCGGGTCGGCTGACTGCGCCCACGCCGTCGGCGCCAACAGCGCCATGGCTGCCAGCATGAACCCGTACTGCAACTTCCCGCCCCACCCGCTGCTTTGCTTCATGCCTAGACCCTTGACGTCGTCGGTTTGCAGCCATTGCTGGCTGCGAGCAAGCTTTCAAGTGCCGCCGCAAGTTCCCGACGTTCGGCAGGTGCGAGGAAACTCCCCACTTCCACCTGCTTGCCGCTGGAAACCAGCAGGACCCGTTCCTCTCCGGCGACCAGCCGCACCCAATAAGGATGTGCCCGGAACACCGGTGAACTCCCGGCTGCGGGAATCACTTCCACGCAGTCCGGCCCTACCCGGATCTCTTCCCTGCGGTCGCCGCTGCGCCATGCCGCACGCAACGCACCACCCACCAGGAAGCAATGCACCAACGCGAAGACAGGGGCGAGAACGTTTCCGGACAACCAGGCCAAGCCTGCCGTGAACACCATCAACCCTGCCAACACTGCAAACAACAGGACGAACTGCCGGGCGGTGAGTGCCCGTGGGGGATGCAGTACCAGCTGCGCATGCGAGCCATCGGAAACTGACCGAAGCATCTGGATCATGTCGCAACCGCGTCCGTATCGCGGAAAACGACTCGATGGTAGCCGCGCCCAACCACACCGGCAAGCTTCCATTCATCGATGTGCAGGATGCTGCAGTGCACACAGAATCCGCACCTGCTTCGCACAACATCGGCAGCAAAATTGCCGGAATCGGCACAAAACATTCTGGCTCGATTTTTTTAGCCGAATCGCCCTGTACGAAAGGCTTTCCGCAATCAAAAAGGGCCGCTCAAGGGGCTGGGAAAAATATCGCCGAGGATTAAAATGGCCGAATTCCACAACCGTGGCCCAAGGCATGCACGCACCCTCATCCAACGCTGTCACCTCTCCTGCGGAAGCCCTGCTTTCGCCCGAACTGCCGCCGGCGCCGTCCGCGTTGCGCCAGGCCATCACCGATGCCTGGCTGAAGGACGAAACCGGTCATGTCCGCGAGCTGCTGGAACAGGCACGCCTGCCCGCCGCCGAGCAGGCGCAGGTGCAGACCACCGCCGCTGACCTGGTACGTCGCGTGCGCGCACGCGCCAAGAACCAGGGCGCGATCGAAGCCTTCATGCGCCAGTACGACCTCGGCAGCGAGGAAGGGGTGCTGCTGATGTGCGTGGCCGAAGCGCTGCTGCGCATTCCGGACCAGGAAACCGCTGACAAGCTGATCCGCGACAAGCTCGGTGAAGCCGATTGGAAGAAGCACATGGGTCAGTCCGACTCGGTGCTGGTCAACGCATCGACCTGGGGCCTGATGCTGACCGGCCATCTGGTCGATCTGGCCGATGGCACCAAGCGCGACGTGCACGGTGCATTCAAGCGCCTGATCGGTCGCGTCGGCGAGCCGGTGATTCGTCTGGCCGTGCGCCAGGCGATGAAGATCATGGGCCACCAGTTCGTCATGGGTCGCACCATCGATGAAGCGCTGTCGCGTTCGCACAAGGGCGACAACAGCAACTACCGCTATTCCTTCGACATGCTTGGCGAAGGCGCGCTGACGATGAAGGATGCGCTGCGTTACCTGGAAGATTACCGCCGCGCGATCCACGCCATCGGCGGTGACAACATCGCCCGCGGCGGCAAGGCCGATGGCGATGTCACCACCTCGCACGGCATCTCGATCAAGCTGTCGGCACTGTACCCGCGCTATGAACACGCCAAGCGCGAACGCGTGCTGCGCGACCTGGTTCCCGGGGTGCTGGAGCTGGCACAGCTGGCCAAGTCCTACGGCATCGGCTGCACGGTGGATGCCGAGGAAACTGACCGCCTGGAGTTGTCGCTGGACATCATCGAACGCGTGGTCAGCGATCCCTCGCTCAAGGGCTGGGAAGGCTTCGGCATCGTGGTGCAGTCGTACCAGAAGCGCACCCCGTACACGATTGATTACCTCGCCGACCTGGCCCGCCGCATCGGCCACAAGCTGCAGGTGCGCCTGGTCAAGGGCGCGTACTGGGATGCGGAGATCAAGCGCGCGCAGGTCGAAGGCCTGGCCGGCTACCCGGTGTTCACCCGCAAGCAGAACACCGACGTGTCCTATATCGCCTGCGCAAAACGCCTGTTCGGCCATGCCGACGCCATCTACCCGATGTTCGCCACGCACAACGCGGCCACCATCGCCACGATCAAGCAGATCGCCAAGGGCGGCGTGTACGAGCACCAGAAGCTGCACGGCATGGGTGATGACCTGTACGCCGAAGTGATTCCGGCCGACCGCCTCAACGTGCCGTGCCGCGTCTATGCACCGGTCGGCTCGCACGAAGACCTGCTGCCGTACCTGGTGCGTCGCCTGCTGGAGAACGGCGCCAATTCCAGCTTCGTCAACCGCATCACCGACGAAGACGTGTCCATCGATGACCTGATCCGCGACCCGGTTGAAGCGGTGTCCTCGTTCGCGTCCATCCCGCACCCCAAGATCCCGCTGCCGGTTGACCTGCTGCGCAGCCAGAACCACGACAGGAACAATTCCATGGGCATCAACCTCGCCAACGACAACGACCTGCGCGCCCTCGCCGAGCAGCTCAACGCCGCGATCAAGCCGTGGCAGGCCGCACCGCTGGTACCGGGTGCCAACATCAGCGGCGCCTCGCTGCCGGTCACCAATCCGGCCGACAGCCGCGACGTGGTTGGCCACTGGCAGGCTGCCGACAGCGCCACCGTGCAGAAAGCGCTGGCCAATGCCGTCGCCGCACAGCCGGCATGGAGCCGCACCCCGGCCGCCAGCCGCGCCGCCATCCTCGAGCACGCCGCCGACCAGTTGGAAGCCCGCATCGCGGAGTTCATGGCGCTGTGCGTCAAAGAGGCCGGCAAGAGCTTGCCCGATGGCGTCGCCGAAGTGCGCGAAGCGGTGGACTTCCTGCGTTACTACGCCAAGCAGGCCCGCGAACAGTTCGGCACCGCCGAGAAGCTGCCCAGCCCGACCGGCGAGAGCAACGAACTGCAGCTGCACGGCCGTGGCGTGTTCGTCTGCATCAGCCCGTGGAACTTCCCGCTGGCGATCTTCCTGGGCCAGATCAGCGCCGCACTGGCCGCTGGCAACAGCGTCATCGCCAAGCCCGCCGAGCAGACCAACCTGATCGGCTACTACGCCGTGAAACTGCTGCTTGATGCCGGCGTACCAGAAGGTGTGCTGCAGTTCCTGCCGGGTGATGGCGCCACCGTCGGTGCCGCCCTGACCGCCGACCCGCGCGTGGCCGGCGTGGCCTTCACCGGCTCCACCGACACCGCCCGTGCGATCAACCGCGCGATGGCCGCACGCGATGCTGCCATCGGTGTGTTGATCGCCGAGACCGGCGGCCAGAACGCCTTCATCGCCGACTCCTCGGCGCTGCCGGAACAGCTGGTCAAAGACGCGATTGGTTCGGCCTTCACCTCGGCGGGCCAGCGCTGCTCGGCTGCACGCGTGCTGTTCGTGCAGGACGACATCGCCGACAAGGTGATGGGCATGCTGGCCGGCGCCATGGCCGAACTGAAGATCGGCAACCCGGGTGAACTGTCCACCGACGTCGGCCCGGTCATTGACGCTGACGCATTGCAGATCCTCAATGACCATGCCGCGCGCATGGATGTCGAAGCCCGCCTGATCGCCGTCGCTCCGCTGTCGGCCGACGCCGCGCACGGCACCTTCTTCGCCCCGCGCGCCTATGAGCTGAAGGATCTGGGCCAGCTGCACAAGGAGATCTTCGGGCCGGTGCTGCACGTGATCCGCTGGAAGGCCGATCAGCTGGATGCGGTGATCGACCAGATCAACGCCACCGGCTACGGCCTGACCCTGGGCCTGCATTCGCGCATCGACGAAACCGTCGAGCGCATTGCCAACGGCGTCAACGTCGGCAACGTCTACGTCAACCGCAACCAGATTGGTGCAGTGGTCGGCGTGCAGCCGTTCGGCGGCCAGGGCCTGTCCGGTACCGGCCCCAAGGCTGGCGGCCCGCACTACCTGCTGCGCTTTGCCACCGAGAAGACGGTGACGGTGAACACCACCGCCGCCGGTGGCAACGCCTCGCTGCTGACGCTGGGCGATTGATCGCCCCTCGTTGACGCAGCAACAGAAAACCCCGCGAAAGCGGGGTTTTTTATGAAAAAGGAAACACCGGTATCGCGGCCTTTTTCAAGGCAACAGCAGAACCACAGAAGCACCGCAGCAAGGCTGTGTCATACAACGCGCGCGCAATCCGGCATCATTTGCTACTTGATTCTCGCCGCATCCGCAGCGCGGTGCTTCCCCGCTCACTCACAGAGATCTCCCCGCAATGCGCAACAAGGTACGTCTTTCGGCAATCGCCATGGCAGGCATGGTGGCGATCATGGCAACCGCCTGTGACAAGCTCTCCGCTCCTTCCCCGTCCACGGAGCAGCCGTCGGAAGCCAACGACGACTGGCGCCAGGGCACCCGTCCGTCCAACATCGACGGGACCGTATTCTTCGCGTCCAGGCGCATACATACCCAGAACGTCGTCTTCGATCTCATCACCGAATGCCGGGGAGACAATTGGAGCTTCCGGGTCGAAGCCTATGACAACGTCGGCAATGGCACGCCGTTTGCAACCAAAATCCAGAGCAACACCCTCTTCGGACTCAACCAGGTAGAAAACCTCCCCGTCGGACGCATCAAGATGCAGGGCATACCCGTTGCCGCCCTGGGCCGCCACTTCGCTGCCACCTCGCATCTCAACGTGATCACGCTGGACACCAACAGCCTCGCTTTGGCCTACGCACAAGCCAACGATGGCATGCGCTCCTTCTACGGCCGGCGCTGGAATCCGGCAGCGGTCATGAAGGAATCGCTGCCACTCACGGTAGAGGTGAACACCGCCGCCGGCACCGATGAGCTCACCTTCGACCGCACCCCGGCGATCCTCGGCGTCCTGGATCACTGCGGCGGCAACCGCCCGTTGTTCACCGAGAATGGCAGTGCTGCTCCATCGGCGGAAACAGCAACTGCACCGCCGCCGGCCAGCGCCTCGTCGTTGCCACCTGCGACAGTGGACGGCAATTACGCCGTGAGCTTTGGTGCCTACGCCTCGCGTGCCGACGCCGATGCCGTGATCGCGGCGGTGGAAGGCTTCAAGCTGCCAGGCTTCGTCCAGCAGGGCACCATCAATGGTCGGCAGGCCTGGCGCGTGCGGATCGGTCCCTATGCAACACGCGCTCACGCCGCACAGGCACTCGATGCGGCAAAACGCATCCGCGATGACGTGAAGCTGGAAATCGTGACGCTGAAAGCGAGTACAGATGCTGCCCCAACGTCGACGGAAACGCCATCCGCTGTCCCGGAAGCATCCACTGCCACGCAGGTCCCGCCGCCGGCGGATTCACCGGCCAGGATTCTGAGCGCGCCACCGCCACGCTACCCGCCCAACGCATTCCGCAATGGCATTACCGGCACGGTCAAGGTCGCCATCGATATCGACAACACCGGACGGGTAACCAACGTCGACATCCAGCAATCCAGCGGCAACAAGGATCTGGATACCGCCGCCCTGGAGGCCGCGCGCAGATGGCGCTTCAGCCCCACCATTGAGAACGGCGCCGCGGTGGCATCCAGAGTGGCAATGCCTATCAACTTCGCGCTGGACTGAAGCGTCCAACAAAAAGCCCCGCAATAGCGGGGCTTTTTGCTGTAACGGATGTGGTGTTCGATCAGAACTTGTAGTTGATCGAAGCGGCGAGGATGTCGCCACCCACGTCGTACTTGCCCTTCAGGGTGCTGTTGGTGGCCGAGGTGATGTTGATCGACGGCTCGTCGGTGAACAGGTGGGTGTAGCCGAAGTTGAATTCGGTCTTCTCCGACGGGGTCCAGCCCAGGCCCAGCGACAGCCACTTGCGGGTCACGTCCGGCACGCGCACGTCACGGTGCTCGTTGGTGGTCGGGCTCTGGTCATACGCCACGCCACCGCGCAGGGTGATGGTTTCCGACAGCTTGTACTCGGCACCCAGCGACGCAAAGGTGGTGTCCTTGTAGCCGAACTCCAGCGCGTTGTCGGGCTGGTTCGATGCGAAGTCCACGGTCACCTTGTCGAACGCCGGAGCCCATGCGGTACGGGTCACGTCGCCCATTACGGTCCAGCGATCGTTGACGCGGTGGGTGACGCTCAGGGTGGCCGAAGCCGGCAGGGTCACGGTCGCCTTGCCGCTGGTGTTGATGAAGATGCCGGCCGCCTGGGTGTTCAGTGCCGCGGCAACGTTGCCCGGAACAGTGAACTTGGCCTTGCCGCCGGTGATCTTGTGCTCGACCTTGGAGCGGTAGCTCAACGCGATGTTGGTATCTTCGCTCGGGCTGAAGGTACCGCCCAGCACGTAGCCCACGGCGTTGTTGTCGCCCTCGACCGAGGCGAAGCCATCGGCGCTGCCCGGGAAGAAACCGGCCTGCGCTGCGGCAGCACCGGCCTGCTTGGCGGCGGCAGCGGCCTGCGCCGGGGTACCACCACCAGCCAGCACCGCACCGGCAGCCTTCTGCTGCGCACCGGCATTGGTGACGGCGCCGAAGTCAACGGCGTTGGTCAGTTCGATGGTCAGGTGCTCGACGAACACGCTGGCACCGAAAGACACGTACGGGTTCACGTCGTAAGAGAACGCAGCGCCCAGGTCGACGGCCTTCAGATCCGTGGTCACGCCATGGTAGCGGCCCACCCAGTCGCGGTCGTAATCGGTCTTGAAGCCGAACGGAGCGGTCAACGACAGACCGAAGTGCATGTTGTCGTTTTCGCCGAACGGCACGTGGAAGTAAGCAGCCGGAACCGGGGCAATCATGCCGGCGTCACCGCCGTTGCCGCCGGTCACGGGAGCGCCGGTGGCGAGCTTGGCGTCGTCCTTCTTGAAGTCCGCCGAGAAGCTGATCGCGCTCAGGTCGGCCTGGAACTGGCGACCACTGAGCAGGCGCATCGAGGCCGGATTGGTGGCGACCACCGAAGCGTCGTCCCATGCACTGGTCGAACCGGCGAACGCGCGGCCCAGGCCCTTGGCACTGTTTTCTTTCAGCTGGAAAGCCGCGCCCTGGGCATGGCCAAAGGTCAACGCGCCGGCAATGCCGACAGCCAGGGCGGTAACGCGTGCAAATGAGGAAGCGGTCATGTTGGAAACTCTCTCCGTAAGACGTAAGACGATAATGTTCGTTTTTGCGCCTGCACCGCCAAGCTGCCGAAGCCGCTGGAAGTGCGCCGGAGTCCCCTCCCGACATACGACGCCGTATGCAGTATTACCCAGCAACCTTAACTAAACAATAACGGCCCCAAAAAAAGCCGAACCCCACCATTGACGGGCGTCGGGTTAGGCTTTGCGTACATGTTCGTCTCCACTCCCTCCCGTAAGAAGCCAGGCCTGCGCTGGGCCGTGCCACTCCTGTTCGTGGCCATCTGGCTCGCTTTCCTGTGGTCAATCTCACGACCGGATGAGGCACGGCGATCGCTTTGGCTGGACTGGGGCGCGTTGTCCACCGGCCTGGGAAACCCGCAGGACTGGTGGGCCGCCCTGCGTGACGGCAGCGTGCTGCGGCTGTTCACCGCCCTGTTCCTGCATGCCGACTGGCTGCACCTGCTCGGCAACCTGGTGTTCCTGCTGATCTTCGGGCCACCGGCCGAACGCATGCTGGGGCCGTGGCGGTTGCTGCTGCTGTTCCTGCTGGGTGGCGCCGCCGCCAATCTCGCCGCCCTGTATGTGATGGGGACACCGGAACGGACCATCATTGGTGCCAGTGGCGCGGTCTCCGCGCTGATGGGCACCTACCTGGCGCTGTTCCCCGGCGCGCGCCTGGGCCTGGTGCTGCCGCTGGGGCTGTTCCTCGAATTCGTCCGCGCCCCGGCCTTCCTGCTGATCGGCGCATGGGCGGCATTGCAGGTGGTGTTCGCCTACATCGGCCCCAGCTTCGGCATGGTGGCCTGGTCGGCGCATGTGGCCGGCTTCCTGTTCGGCATCGTTTACGGGCTGTACGTGCGTGCGGCCATCGCGAGGCGGTTGCGCAAGAGCCACGGGTTCTAGCGGCGCGGATGCCGTCCCAGCGAAAGGTAGCCACGCATCTTCGCCATGCTCGCCCAACCGCGTTGATTGAGTTGATTGAAATGAAACGGCCCTGCAATGCAGGGCCGTTGAGTGTCACTTTCCGTCGTCAACCGGCGGCTTGGGCGAATCGGCTTTCGCCGGGGCCGGGCTCGGCTCAGGCGTGATGGGCCCGGGCTTGGCGGCGGCTGGTGCCGCAGCTTCCGGTTTGGCCGGCTCCGTCCTGGCGGCGGCAGAGTGCGCCGTTGCAGCGGCGGCGGGCGCAGCAGCAGTGGCCGGCTTGGCCTTGGCCACGCTCGCGACCGAACCGGGCTGCTTGAGCTCACGCAATGCCGACTGCACCGGACCTTCGCCCGACAGCACCACACCGGCCTTGCTCGCCGTTGCCTCGTCGTCACCACGCAGGTGACCTGGCAGACTGGCTTCGCTGTAATCGACCAGGCTGGCCGGCACGTCCTTGTTCACGTCACTGGGCTCCGGAGCCAGTTCCACATCGGGCAGGATGCCAGTGGCCTGGATCGAACGTCCGCTCGGCGTGTAGTAACGCGCGGTAGTGAGCTTGACCGAATCACCATTGTCCAGCGGCAGCACCGTCTGCACCGAGCCCTTGCCGAAGGTGCGGCTGCCGATCACGCGGGCACGCTGGTTGTCACGCAATGCGCCGGCCAGGACCTCCGATGCACTGGCCGAACCGGCATCCACCAACACCATCACCGGTGCGCCCTTCATCAGATCACCCGGGGTGGCATCGAACTTCGCATCGCTGATGGAAATGCGCCCGCGCGTGCTGACGATGCCGCCCTTGTCGAGCAGGTCGTCGGCCACCTGTACCGCTGCGGTCAACAGACCACCGGGGTTGCTGCGCAGGTCGAGCACCAGCCCCTTCAACCTGCCGCCGGACTGCGCCTGCAGCTGGTTGAGGTGCTTCTGGAAATCGGCGGCGGTATCGGCCTGGAAGGTACTGATGCGCACGTAGGCATATCCGGGTTCAAGCATCTTGCTGCGCACGCTGGTGACGCGGATGGTCTCGCGTACCACCGTGACGTCGAACGGCTTGCCATCCCCACGTTCGATGGTCAGCACAACCTTGCTGCCAGCCACGCCTCGCAGCGGTTCCATCGCCTCGATCGCGCTGATCGGTTTGCCATCGATGGCCACGATCAGGTCACCGGCGCGAATGCCGGCACGCGCGGCCGGGGTATCGTCGATGGGCGACACCACCTTGAGCACGTTGTCCTGCTGCAGCAGTTCCACACCAATGCCTTCGTAGGCACCGGTGGCCTGCTCGTCAAAGGCCTGGGCGTCTTCCTTGTCGAAGTACGTGCTGTGCGGGTCCAGCTCCAGCAGCAACCCTCGCACCGCCGACTGCATCAACTGCTTGTCATCGACCGGGTCCACGTAGGCCGCGCGTACCGCGTTGTAGACCGCGACGAAGCGGCGGATTTCATCCAACGGCACACGGGAGGTCACCGATTCCTTGGCATCGGGATCATCTGCCGTGGGCACCTTGTCCGACGCGCTCTGCGCCAGCGTCATCGCGGGGGACAGGGCCAATAGCAGGGCAGCAGCAAGACGGGCTACACGCATGAACCACTCCATGAGAAAACGAATGCACGCCAAGCGCGCTGGCCCCGATTATGCGCGAAGCCCGGCTAAATTCCCGTTGAACCAGGGGCCGGCCAACGCCTCCAGGCAGCCCCGGTAAACCGACGTCGTTGTTTCGTTCACTCTACGTTGCGTACCCGCGCCCGGACCGAGGAGGCGGAGCTGCGGCAGTTACTGCCGCTGCAACCAGGTTGTCGGGTCCACCGGTTGGCCGCCACGACGCAGCTCGAAGTACAGCGCCGTCACGCCCTGTCCACCGGAATTGCCCACCTTGGCCACCGCCTCACCACGGCGCACGCGGGCACCGGCGTCACGCAGCAACGCATCGTTGTGCGCGTACAGGCTCATGTAGCCGTTGCCGTGATCGACGATCAGGATCATGCCGTAGCCGGTCATCCAGTCGGAGAACACCACCGTTCCATCGGCCACGGCTGTCACCGTGCTCCCGGCCGGCGCACCGATCAACACACCGGCACTGCTGCGCCCATCCGGCAGACGGCCGCCGTAACGCGCCAGCAAATTGCCCGACAGCGGCCACCCCAATCCGCCCACCCGTGGTGCGGGTGCGTTGGCCACGACCTGTGGCGGCGTTTTCCCCGCAGTGCCGCGCGCCGGGCTGCGCCCTGCCGTGGCATTGCCGTTGGCGGCTTTCTGCCGGGCCTGTTCCGCTGCCGCACGGCGTGCCGCGGCACGGCGCTCTGCCTCCGCACGGGCCGCAGCCGCGCGCAGGTTGGCCAGCAAACGCTCAAGCGAATGTGCGTCCTTGCCCAGCGCTTTCTCGCGCTCACTGCGGTCCTGGTAACGCTGGTCCAGTTCACTCAACAACGAAGCACGCTGGCGGCGATCCTGGGTAAGTGCAGCGGCCTGCTGACGCTGCTGCTCGCGCGTCTGTTCCAGCTCCCTGCTGCGGGCAACGATCTGCTGCTCGGTGCTGTTGAGCGCCTGCAGGTCGGCCGTCAACGCGGTGATGGCCTGGGCGCGCTCGCGCTGCATGTAGCGGTGATAGGCCAACTGGCGATTGGCATCAGCAACCCGGTCCTGCGACAGCAGCAGTTTCAGCGGTGCATGATTGCCCAGCTGATAGGCGCCCCGCAGCAACCCGGCCAACTGCTGGCGCTGGCGGGACAGCCCGCTTTCCAGTTCAACCTTGCGCTGCTGCAGTTCCACCAGCGCCTGCTGCTCGCGACGCACCGCCGCTTCGGATTCGGCCACCGCGCGACCGCTGCGTGCGACCTTCTGGTCGGCGTCACGCAACTGCTGCTGGGCATTTCCCCGCTGCGCTTCCAGTTGCCGTCGCTCCTGGGAGACGCCCTTCAACTCGCCGCGCAGCTGCTGCAGCTTTTTCTCGGCATCACGTGGATTGTTCTGCGCCAGCAAAGGGCCCGCCACCAGCGCCAACACCAGCAGGCAGCCCGCGCTCCAACGCGGCAGGGCCTGGAGCCGGTCTTGGCGGTGGTGGTGGCAAGTCTGGCGCAATGGCTTTCCAGTGACTTAAGGCAGGTGCGGATTGTAACCAAGCGTGGTGCCATCGGTGCCTGTCCCCCGGAATGCCCACCCAAGGAGATTCCCATGAAACGATTCCTCCTGTTGCTGACCCTGGCCGTCGCTGCACCGCAGGCGATGGCCGACGATGACATCAGCAAGGTCAATGGCAGCATCCAGACCACGGCCGGCGCCAGCTACCGCGATCTGGAAAC
The DNA here is from genome assembly GCF_001431415.1 of Stenotrophomonas humi. Taxonomy (GTDB): domain Bacteria; phylum Pseudomonadota; class Gammaproteobacteria; order Xanthomonadales; family Xanthomonadaceae; genus Stenotrophomonas; species Stenotrophomonas humi. The sequence continues at coordinate 46,435 of NZ_LDJI01000016.1, forward strand.
CGTCAACGGCAGCATCCAACTGGCAAGCGGCGTGAATGCGCGCAGCGTCAGTACGGTCAACGGCAGCATCCGCACCGACGAAAACGTCACCGCGCGCAACATCGAAACCGTGAATGGCGGCATCCGCGCCGGCCGCAACCTGGTGCTGTCCAGCGGCCTGGAAACGGTGAACGGCAGCATCTTCGTCGACCGTGGCAGCCGCATCAGCGGTGACGTGACCACCGTGAACGGTGGTATCGGCCTGGTCGCCACGCAGCTCGATGGCGATATCGAAACCGTGAATGGCGACATCACCGTCGGCGTCGATTCGGTGGTCAGGGGCGGCATCAAAGTGGAGCGCCCGTCGTTCGGCATTTCATTCAAGGCGCCGCGCAAGCCGCGCATCATCATCGGCCCCAATGCGGTGGTGGAAGGCGCGCTGCAGTTCGAGCGTGACGTTGTGCTGTACGTGCATGACAGCGCCCGCATCGGTCCGGTCACCGGCGCCACGGTGCAGCACTTCAGCAGCGAAACCGCGCCCGCCAACTGAGTCTCGCCCCCCGCTTCGGCCTAGAATCGGGGTTCGACTGCATTTCCGGAGTTTCCATGCCACGCAAACTGTTGTTGTGCCTTGCCGCCAGTGCGGCCCTGGTCGCCTGCAAACGCGACGCCGAGGCGCCCACCGCCGCTCCCGTGCCCGCCCCGGCACCGGCCCATGCCTTCGCCAGCGCGATCAATGCCGCCGACTTCGGCGAACTGGTCAAGAACCTGGCCTCGGATGAATTTGAAGGCCGCGCGCCGGGCAGCAAGGGCGAGGAACTCACGGTCAACTACATCCGCGACCAGATGCAGCGCATCGGTCTGCAGCCCGGCAACGGCGACAGCTGGTTCCAGGACGTGCCGATGACCGAAACCACGGCCGATCCGAACACCGTGCTGAAGATCCAGCGCGGCGACGCCAGCCAGGAACTGAAGTTCGGTACCGACATGGTCATCGGTACGCGCAGTGGCCAACCGGAAATCAAGATCGACGCCAGCGATCTGGTATTCGTCGGCTACGGCGTTGATGCCCCCGAGCAGAACTGGAACGACTACGCCGGCCAGGACTGGAAAGGCAAGACCGTTGTCATGTTCGTCAACGACCCGGGCTTCCATGTCGACGATGCCAAGCTGTTCGACGGCAAGCGCATGACCTACTACGGCCGCTGGACCTATAAGTTCGAGGAAGCCGCACGCAAGGGCGCAGCCGCCGCACTCATCGTCCACGACACCGCCGGCGCTTCCTACGGCTGGGACGTGGTGAAGAATTCCTGGGGTGGCGCGCAGTACGACCTGCCGGCAGCCGAAGACAAAGAGCCGCGCCTGCAGGCCCAGGGCTGGCTCAGCGCCGAAGCCGCCGGCAAGCTGTTCGCAGATGCCGGGCTCAACCTGGACAAGGCTTACCGTGACGCCAACAAGCGTGGCTTCAAGCCGGTACCGTTGCAGGCCAAGCTTTCGCTCGACCTGAAGAGCACCATTGCCGAGAAGAAGTCACGCAACGTGGTCGGCGTACTGCCGGGCACCAAGCGCGCCGACGAAGCCGTTGTCTACATGGCCCACTGGGATCATCTGGGCAAGCATGAAGGTGAAGAAGGCGACAACATCTACAACGGTGCGGTGGACAACGCTACCGGCGTGGCCGGCATTCTTGAAGTTGCCGATGCGATGGCGCACCAGCCGACTCCGCCGGAGCGCTCGGTGGTGTTCCTGGCCGTCACGCTGGAAGAGTCGGGCCTGCTCGGTTCGCAGTACTACGTGAACCACCCGACCTTCCCGCTCAACAAGATTGCCGGCGTCATCAACATCGATGCGATGTCGGTCAATGGCCGCGCCCGTGATATGACCGTCACCGGTTTCGGCAGCTCGGAGCTGGAAGACATCCTCAAACCGCTGGCTGCCAAGCAGAATCGCACTCTGCACGCCGAAAGCTCGGTGCAGAGCGGCTTCTACTTCCGCTCCGATCACTTCAACTTCGCCAAGGCTGGCGTCCCGGCGCTGTATGCCGACGGCGGCGAAGACCTGCTCGACGGCGGCATCGAAGCCGGTAAACGTGCGGCCGAAGCCTACGGCAAGGACCGTTACCACGGCCCGAAGGACGAGTACGACCCGGCCACCTGGAAGCTGGACGGCACGGTCGAAGATCTCGAACTGCTGTACGGCGTCGGCAGCCAGCTGGCCGCAGGCTCCACCTGGCCTAACTGGTACGAAGGCAACCCATTCAAGGCCAATCGCGACACGATGATGAAAGATCAGGCCACCACACCGGCCAAGTAAGTCACATCAAACAGCACGAGAACGGCGCCCATTGGGCGCCGTTTTTTTATGCCGCCATACTCGGGATTCATTGACACCCCTGCGCAGGTTCACACGCATGCTCCACCATGTTTCCCTTCCGGTTCGGGATCTGGCCCACAGTGGCGCCTTCTACGATGCCGCACTCGGTGCGTTGGGATACCGCCGTGTATTCGAGGACGATGACGCCATTGGCTATGGGGTGGAAGATGACAAAGACCTGCTTTGCCTGAAGTTGAATTCGGATGCCCACGCAGCAAGTCCCGGCTTCCATCTCGCGTTCAGCGCCCCCGATCGAGCAGCGGTGGATCGCTTCCACAGCAACGCACTCCGGGTAGGTGGTCACGACAATGGCGCCGCCGGTTTGCGCCCGGACTATGGCCAGCGCTACTACGCAGCCTTCCTCATCGATCCCGACGGTCATCGCATCGAAGCGGTCATCAACCGCTGAAAGTCCTCTGTGTCATAGGGACCATCAAGCAGGTCGGAGAATCGCCGCCAACGGCAAGACCCAAACCCTGTTCATCGCTTCCGTATTGCCTCTCTCGCCCCAGCAGCACACGCCGATCGAGAGCCTCCCCCTCCCGGTAGGAGAAAGCCAGTTTCCAAAGAGCGTTTCGCCGCCCCTCCAACGCCGCTGCGCCGGCGTAACGGC
>NZ_LDJI01000017.1 GCF_001431415.1 Stenotrophomonas humi
CGTTAAACTTACCCACCCTCAGGATTCCCCACACCCCATGAGCCACTACGAAGGCGACCTCCGCCCGGCCGGCCCGGCCCGTTTTGCCATCATCGCCAGCCGCTGGAACGCCCGCATCACCGATGTGCTGGTGACCGGCGCCCGCCAGAGCCTGGCCGGTAACGGCATCGGCGAGGACGCCATCGACGTGGTGCGTGTGCCCGGTGCGTGGGAAATCCCGCTGGTGGCCGCCCGTTTGGCCGCCGCCGGCCAGCATGCGGCCATCATCGCCCTGGGCTGCGTGATCCGTGGCGATACCCGCCATTACGAGCATGTTGCCGACCGCTGTGCCGAAGGCCTGATGCGCGCCCAGCTGGATTTCGGTGTGCCGGTGCTTAACGGCGTGCTGGCGGTGGAGCGGGTGGAAGATGCCGAGGCCCGCGCAGGCGGCAGCCACGGCAACAAGGGTGAGGAAGCCGCATTGACGGCATTGGAAATGGTCAATCTTCTGGAACAGCTGCCATGAACAACAAGAACAACGGCAAGCCTGCCGGAAAGCCGGTCCGTCGCGATGGCGTGGACCCGGTACTGCGCTCGCGCGCGCGCCGTCGTGCCCTGCAGGCGATCTACGCCTGGCAGATTTCCGGTGGCAACGCCGAATCACTGCTGGCCCAGTTCGCCCACGAGCAGGCGCATGAAATTGCGGATCTGACCTACTTCGAGAGCCTGTTGCGTGGCGTGCTCGACAACCGTCGCGATCTGGACGAGGCACTGGCCCCGTTCGTCGACCGTGGCGTGGAAGAAGTGGATGCCATCGAGCGCGCCGTGCTGCGCGTGGCCGCCTACGAACTGCGTTACCGCCAGGATGTGCCGTACCGCGTGGTGATCAACGAGGCCATCGAAACCGCCAAGCGCTTTGGTTCCGAACACGGTCACACCTACGTCAACGGCGTGCTGGATCGCGCTGCGGTGGAATGGCGCAAGACCGAATCGGGCCACTGAGTCCGGGCTGGCGGTGATTGCCGCTGGTTGTCTTCATCACTGCGCCGGGGCCGGCATCATCGGCGCCGGCGTTGTTGTTTCAGGGGTGCCTGTGCATGAGCCTTGATGAGTTTGGTTTGATAGAGCGCATCCGCCGCCGTGCCGGTGCGCGGCCGGATGTGGCACTGGGCATCGGCGATGACGCCGCGTTGCTGCAGATGCCGCCCGGCCAGCAGCTGGTGGTCACCGCCGACACGCTCAACGCCGGCGTGCACTTCCCGGTGGAGACGCCGGCCGCGGACATCGGCTGGAAGGCGCTGGCGGTGAATCTTTCCGATCTGGCGGCAATGGGTGCCGCACCGGCATGGTGCACCTTGTCCCTGTCATTGCCGGAGGCATCACCGGTGTGGGTGGATGCATTCGCGGACGGCTTCTTCCAGCTGGCCGATCCGCATGGCATGGCCTTGATTGGCGGCGATACCACGCGCGGCCCGTTGTCGATCTCGATCACCGCCATGGGGCATGTGCCTGCCGGCAAGGCATTGCGCCGGGATGGCGCCCAGCCCGGTGACGACGTGTGGGTGACCGGCATGCCGGGCGAAGCCGGCCTGGCCCTGGCGTTGTGGCAGCGGCAACGGTTGCAGGTGACCGGGCCAGCAAGTGACGCGGCGCTTGAGCATCTGCGTGGTCGCCTGGCGCGGCCCACGCCCCGGTTGGCGGCAGGGTTGGCCCTGCGAGGGCTTGCGACGGCGGCCATCGATGTATCCGATGGCCTGCTGGCCGACCTGGGCCACATCTGTGAACGCAGCCAGGTGGCGGCCGAGGTGCTGGAAGGCGAACTGCCGATGTCGCAGATGGCGGCACAGGCCGGTGAGGCCGAGGTGTTCCGCATGCTGCGCGCGAGCGCGGGCGATGACTACGAGTTGTGCTTCACCGCGCCGGCATCACAACGCGAGCAAGTGTTCGAAAGCATGGCGTCCGTTGCAGTTCGGGTCACCCGTATTGGCTATATTCGGGCCGGTAGTGGGGTTCGGCTGGTCAACGGGGAGGGCACGGTGTTGGCAACATCGCGGTTGGGCTTCGACCATTTTTCTGCAGCAGGTCAGTCAGCAGATCACTAGGAAAAGCCCGTCCGCGCGGCGGTGGATTCAATTCCACCTCATCCACTCGGTTTCATCATTCCAACCGTGACACGTCGCGCTTTTGATGCAGGGGGTTGCATCCGCGACGGCAAGCAGGGGGCCTGGTAGTGGAAACGGCGACACGGGAAAAGGTCCGGGCGAAGATCGGGGATGCAGTCGCATCCTTTGCGTCTGTCGACAACCCGGCATTGGAAGCAGCGCTGGATGCCGTCCTTTCCCGTAACGCGGGGATTTCAATGTTGCTGGTATCGACCGGTGACGGCCGCACCGTGGCCCATCGTTGCTTCAGCACGCTGGATCCGCGCCGCCTCTCGGCGATGAGCAATTCCTTTCTTACGTTGGGTGAAACCCTGTCGCGCGAGCTCGGCCTGAGCACGGCCGACCACGTGACGATGTCCACCTCGCAGGGATGCATGGTGCTGGTGCGTGTGGCCGCAGGGCGGCCCTATACATTGGCGGCACTGGGACATGCCGATACCTCGCTTGCGATCCTGTTGTATGCGGCCCGTGATGCGGCGGGCCGTATTGAAGCGTTGCTGTAGATCCTGTTGCAGGGAACCGGTGCTGCAGGTTGTCCGGCTCCCGTGCGACAGGCCCGGGTCGAGGGGTGGAGATTCGACAAACACGCGTTCAGCCCATTCCACGTTCCGGCATGGCGGCGCACCCTGGCAAGACAACAAACGAGTGCATGGAGAAAGTCATGGCTGGAAACGTCAAGCTGGAAAAGCTCAATGAGATCACTGGTTTCGTCGGTGCAGCGCTGGTGGACAGCGACAGCGGCATGGCGCTGGGCATGTTGGGGGGCGGCCCGATCAACCTGGAAGTCGCCGCTGCCGGTAACACCGAAGTGGTGCGTGCGAAACGTCGCGTCGCCGCGTCGCTGGGATTGTCCGACAACATCGAAGACATCCTGATCACGCTGTCCAAGCAGTACCACCTGGTGCGTCCGCTGGAGAGCAACCAGGATCTGTTCCTGTACGTGGTGCTTGACCGTGCCCGCGCCAATCTGGCGCTTGCCCGCCACGAGTTGAAGTCGTTCGAGCAGACGCTCGATTTCAAGTAACGGTTGTGCGCATCGCTGCCCACGCTCCGGGCGGCGATGCGTTTGAAGTGCCTCCCGGCTCTCGTTCGATCACTCCACTGCGCATCGCTGGCGAGAACGGATGCCCGGGCCCAGTGGCGTCGCAGCGTGCGAACGGCGAGCAACCTTCGCGTGCCGGTGTTGGTGCCATGTCTGGGTTCTTAAGGCGTGGCTGTGAGATGTCGATTCAACTCAATGCGCTTCAGGTCTGACATATGGCGACCAAGCTGGTGTTTGTCGGTGAGATGGGTGCGGGAAAGACGACGGCCATCCGGTCGGTCTCGGACATGGAGCCGATCAGCACTGAAATGCCGATCAGTGACGAGGATGCGCTGCAGGTCTCACAGGGCAAATCGCACACCACGGTGGCGCTGGACTACAGCTCCATCGAGCTGGGTGATGGCCAATTGCTGCATGTCTACGGCGTGCCTGGTCAGGCTTATCTGGATTTCATGTGGCCCATCGTGGCCGAAGGCGCAATCGGTGTCGTCGTGCTGGTAAGCACGCTCAACCCGCGCGCGTTGCCCAGTACGCTGGCCTTGCTGGAACGCTTTCGCGTCTTGGCACCGGATGCCTGTTTCGCGGTGGGTGTCACCTGCCAGGATCGCCATCCAACTTTCGCCTTCGCGGCGCTGCGCGACGGGCTCGCCGCGGCCGGTCACCGCTTGCCGGTGATGTGGGTGGACGCACGCGAAGCGATGCAGGTCGACTTCCTGGTCAAGGCACTGTTGTCCTGCCGTTACCCCGAAACATCGCGTTGAATCGGGGCGGCCGCGGAGGCCGGGCTGAAAGCCCAGTGGCTCTGCCTCGCGCAATCACAGCAGATCGGCTCGGTCGGCAGATGCTGCCGGGCTTTCAGCCCGGCCTGTGAGGCTGCATCACTGCGGTGCCGAAGGCGGCGGCAGTACCTTGCCCGGATTGAGGATGCCGTCCGGATCCAGTGCCTGCTTGATCGCACGCATCGCATCCAGGGTGCTGGGGGAAAATGCCTGCGCCATGAAGTCGCGCTTGGCCAGCCCAATGCCATGTTCACCGGACAACGTGCCCCCCAGCCCCAGCGCCAGTGCGAACACCTGGGGCAGGGCCGCATGCGCGCGTGCGTTCTCGTCGGCATCGTCCGGGTGGTAGAGGATGTTGACGTGCAGGTTGCCGTTGCCGGCATGGCCGAAGGTGACGATGGGCAGGCGGGCATCGGCCGACAACCGTTGCACGCCTTCAACCAGTTCCGGGATGCGTGATACCGGCACGACAACGTCTTCGTTGATCTTGCCCGGCGCGATGCTCTTCAGCGCGGGCGACAGCGCACGGCGCGCAGCCCACAGCCTGTCGCGTGCGCTGCCATCGGTGGCGACATCCAGTTCCAGCATGCCGTCGCCTTCGGCGGCCTGTGCCAATGCATTGAGCAGATAGGGCAGGGTGTCATCGTCGCCATCGGCTTCGATCAGCAGCATCGCGCCGGCATCCGGTACCTGCGCACCATTGCGGCGCAGCAGCTCCAGGCTGCGCGCATCCATGAATTCGAGCATGGTCGGCGTGACTGGCTGCACCATCACCCGCGATACCGCCGCTGCCGCTGCTGCGGCATCGCGATACAGCACGCGCAGCCCGGCCTGCGCACGTGGGCGTGGCGCCAGCTTGAGCGTGGCCTCGACGATCAATGCCAGCGTGCCTTCGCTGCCAACGATCAGATGGGTAAGGTCGAAGCCGGTGGCGTCCTTGGTGTAGGCGCCGCCACAGTGGATCAGCTCGCCGGTGCCGGTGACGGCGACCAGGCCCAGCACGTTGTCACGGCTGGTGCCGTACTTCACCGCGCGCGGACCGCCGGCATTGCAGGCCAGGTTGCCACCGATGCTGCAGATATCCGCGCTGGAGGGATCCGGTGGCCAGAACAATCCATGCGGCATCAGCGCCTGTTGCAGGTCGCCATTGAGCACGCCCGGTTCGACCACCGCGCAGCGATCCCCAGCACGGATAGCGACGATGCGGTTCATGCGTGCGAATGACACCACCACGCCGCCAGCGGTGGGCACCGCCGCGCCGGTGGTGCCGGTGCCGGCGCCGCGCCCAACCAGCGGCACAGCGTGCTCGCGGCAGGCGCGGACAATGGCCTGCACCTGCTCGCGGGTGCTAGGCAGTGCGACGCCCTGTGGCAGTGCATGGCGCCAGGAGTTGTCCTGCGCATGGGCTTCCAGCGCGGTGGCGTCGGTGCGCCAGTCATCGCCCAGCAGCTGCGACAGGGTTTGGTTGAAAGCGTCGGGCAGGGCAGTCATGGGTGTTGGATTTCAACCGGCGCGCGGTGCTGCATGGCCTTCCAGCCCAGCACGCACAGGAACAGGGGCAGCCACACCCAGCGCAGTTCCGAAAGAACGGTCTGCAAGCCGCGTGCGCTGAAGAAATTGTTGGCAAACGGTGATACGCGGATCGGCCGCCAAGGCGCGAACAAACGGCTGTCGCTCCATGGCCACCACAGCGCCACGCCGAGACCGCCAGAGGTGAAGGCATCGAGCAGCGGGTGCGATAGCGCGCAGGCGAATACAAAGGCCGTTGCCTGCACCCGCGTCGCGCGCAACGGTCGTGCCAGCACTGCCGCAAGCAGCGCCAATACCGTAGAGAACAACAACGAATGACTGGCGCCACGGTGGCCGAAGGCATCGGCATACGGAATGTGCAGCGCGAAGGCCAGTACGTCGGCGTCGGGCAGCATCGCTGCGATCACACCAGCACCAAGCAGACGCGGTGAAATGCGGCCGCGCTCGCTGGCACACCACAGCGCAAGGGGAATGGCGGCATGAGTGAAGATGCTGGGCATCAGCAGTCGTCCGCGCGGAAGGCGTCGGTTATCCAGTGCAGGCGCGGCGGTTCGCCGCTGGCTTCGACCACGTCGAAGCGGCAGGGAGCATCGGCGTAGCGCGCATTGCTGGCCAGATACAACTGCGCGGCATGCACCAGCTTGCGGCGTTTGCCGGCATCCACCGATGCCGCGCCGCCGCCGAATACCGCCGAGCGCCGGTAGCGCACTTCGACAAACACCAGAGTGCCGGTGGCGGGGTCGCGCATCACCAGATCCAGCTCGCCGCCACGAAAACGCACGTTGGCGGCGAGCCAGCGCAGGCCGGCTGATTCCAGATGCGCGCGGGCGGCACTTTCGACCGCCGCGCCGCGCTGCAGTGGATCAGCGACCATCACCGATCGATGTCGGACGACCACCGCTGAAGGTGGACCATGCCGGCGTGCGCAGCACATTGCCGAAGCCATCCAGATGCAGCGTACCGGTCGCGCCGAACAGGCCGCCGCTGGTGCTGTTGGCCATCTTTTCCAGATACGCGGTGATCTTCCATGCATCGAAACCGAAGGCGAACAGGCGCGCGGCGCCGCCGCGTGCGGTGGCCAAGGTGCCGGCAACACTGCTGGCGGCGGGCAGGCCGGCAACGCCGCGTGTGGTCCAGGCCTCGCTCGGATAGACGATGCCGTCCAGCGCGGTGTCTTCCTCTGCTTTGCCGGTGTTGCTGATCAACTGCGAGGTGCCCACGCGGCTCACCGCCGACAGCCCGGCCAGTGCCAGCTGTGGCGCCAGCGCACGCGCCTGGTTGCCCTTGACGGCCAGGAACACGGCGTCCACGCCGTTGGTCTGGCGCAGCTGCGCGCCAATGTCGCCCGGGGCATCGCCGACGTTGATGCTGGCGGCGACCTTGCCCCCGCGTTCGGCGAAGCGTTCCTTGAAGGCGTTGCTGGCGCGGCGGCCGGCATCGTCGTTGCTGGCGATCACCAGCACGTTGCCGCGCTCGCGGCTCAACAGGTATTCGGCGGCCATGATGCCGTCGTCTTCCGGCGCCAGCGAGAAGGCGGCGCTGCCTGCGGGCGGACTGTCCTTGCCGCGGTTCAGTGCCAGCAGCGGCACCTGTAGTTCACGGTGGAACAACGCATCCACTTCATCACGGCCCAGCGGCCCGACAACAAAGTCCGCGCCCGAGGCCACGGCCTTGTCGTAAGCGGCGTTGGCGCCGGCGGCGGTGCCGTGGGTGTCGATGAAGTCGATCTGCGGGCGACGGCGGCTCTCGGCGTAGTAGCCGGCCAGCAGGCCATCGCGGACCGGCGCGGCTGCGGTGGCCATGTTGCCGCTCAGCGGCAGCAGTACGGCCATCTTTGCCGGCGGGCGATAGCCATCGGCTTCGGCTGGCGGACGCTTGCCGGTGTCCAGTTGCCAGGCCGCGTCGCGGTCAAACGGACGCGGCAGCGGCAGGCCGCGTGCGATCAACGCACGGCCGGCATGGTTGTACAGCGGGTCGCCGGCTGGCAGTGCGGTGGTGCGGCTGCTGAGCGTGGCATCGTCCAGCCCGGCCAACAGACGGGTGATGGCGCGTTGATTGTCGCTGCGCGCGGCACCGCTGAGCAGTGCACTTGCGCGGGCGCGTTCGGCAGCGGCGTTGAAGGCATCGCCATTGGCTTCAAGTGCCTGCGCGCGAGCGAGGTGCCAGCGGGCCTGCAACGGCGCGGGCAGCTGATCGGCCGCACTGGCCAGGGCCTGGAGGGCCACCGCCGGTTGCTTTTCAGCCAGGGCCAGCTCGGCCAGCATCAGGTTGTACCGTTGCTGGGTGGCGCCGCTGAGCTGGCGTGACTGCACCTGCGGGATCAGCATGCGGGCGCGCGCGTGGTCGCCGGCTTCGTGCCAGGCAAAAGCCGCATCGGCCAGCAGCAGCGATTTGGCTGCACCACGCGCCAGCGCGGCCTGGGCTTCCAGCTGCTGTGCCGCTTCGCGCGGTTTGCCTTGCTCAAGCAGGGCGATTGCAGCCTGCTGGGCGGGCGAAGTGGTGGGCGCGACGCTGGTGGTGGCGCAGCCCACGAACAGCAGCATCGACAACGACAGGGCGGAAATCCGGGCGGCGACAGACTTGTTCATTTGATATCCGTTCGACAGGGCGCGGCGGTGCCGGGCGGGGGAAACGGTACGATTCTACCCTTGCCCATGGAAAAGCCGATGATGAGTACCTCTGTCGCCACCTTGTATGTCGTTGCCACGCCCATCGGCAACCTTGCCGATCTGAGTCCGCGTGCGCAGGAGGTATTGCGGTCGGTGGCGGCGATCTGTGCCGAGGACACGCGGCACACCGGCCAGTTGCTGTCGCATTTCGGCATCAGCAAGCCGCTGGTGGCGCTGCACGACCACAACGAGGAAGCCATGGCGCAGCGCGTGGTTTCGCGCCTGCTGGCGGGCGAGTCGCTGGCGGTGGTGAGCGATGCGGGCACCCCGTTGGTCAGCGACCCCGGCTTCCGGCTGGTACGTGCCGCGCGCGCGGCTGGCGTCAAGGTCAGCCCGATTCCGGGTGCCTGTGCGGCGATCGCTGCATTGAGCGTGGCCGGGCTGCCAAGCGACCGTTTTGTATTTGAAGGTTTCCTGCCGGCCAAGTCGTCGGCACGGCGCGAGCGTCTGCAACGGCTGGCGGGCGAAACCGGCACGCTGGTGTTCTACGAATCCTCGCACCGCATCGCCGAATCGCTGGCTGACATGGGCGGCGCCTTCGGCAACGAGCGCCCCGCCGTGATTGCACGCGAGCTGACAAAGCTGTTCGAGACCGTGCTCGATGGCACCCTGGAGCAACTGCTGGCCAGGGTTCTGGCTGACGACAACCAGCGCAAGGGCGAGTTCGTGGTGATGGTGCAGGGTGCCGGTGATGACGAGGAAGCCAAGATCGCCGAAGGTCGCCGCCTTTACACCAAGCTCAACGAGCATCTGCCTCCGTCCACCGCCGCCAAGCTCGCCGCCGAACTGAGCGGTGCACCGCGCAAGGCGCTGTACGGGTTTTAAGAGGGGCCCAGGATGCGGGGAGCAGTGAATCGCTTTCCGGTGAGGGCTGGCAGGTCATGTCGCCCTGCGCCACGTTGCGGGTGTGGTGCGAGGTGCCGAAGCATTTGGCTTTTCGCGTCTGCCTGAATGGTTGCAGGGCGCAGCAGCCTGCTTCTGCCCCGCATTCCCGATTTCCTGTTCCCCATTTCCCGCCCCGATGCGACAATGCGCGCGGCGGAGTCGGCCAGGCAGTCGCGTCATTCCTTCGGGAATGCCGAGGAAAGTCCGGGCTCCACAGGGCGAGGTGCCAGGTAACGCCTGGGCGGCGCAAGCCGACGGAAAGTGCAACAGAAAGATACCGCCTACGTCTCCTTCGGGAGGCCGGTAAGGGTGAAATGGTGCGGTAAGAGCGCACCGCGAGTCTGGCAACAGACCGGTACGGCAAACCCCACCTGGAGCAAGACCAAATAGGGACCTAATGACGTGGCCCGCGTCGGGTCCGGGTAGGTTGCTTGAGCGTCACGGTGACGTGGCGCCTAGAGGAATGACTGCTCACGACAGAACCCGGCTTATCGGCCGGCTCCGCCACTTTCCCCGTCTGCCAGGCGGGAAAAGTCCCAAGTTTTCGCGGCGCGAAATCTTGGTCCTCGGGCCTTTGGCCTTCCAATTCCCCGCGCCTGTCGGCGCGCACCCTTTACTAGAGGGGACTTGGCTCCATCAAGATTGCCTGGCTCGCATCGCGCCGTTTCCGGCGTGCAAAGGGCATGAAAGCTGAGCCTTTCTCCCGCGATGGCGGGAGAAAGTGCCCAAGGGTGGATGAGGGCGATTTTTCTTCTGGCTGAAATTCCATCCACCTACGAACCAATAGGCAGGTGTCGGATGCCGGCCTTCTCACTCCCCGTCGCCGGGAATCTCCACTCGGGTCTCGCCCTGGAATACACCTTCCGGACCAAAGCGACGTTCATGAATGAAGCCGCGCCCGGCGTGGTCAATAAGGATCACCGTGCTGGCACGGGTGCCATAGTCGGCGCCGCGGATGAAGGCGCTGGACAGGCGTCGCTCCAGCTCAATCGGGACGCCGGTATGCGGAAGTGCGGTATCGGCGGCCCGGGTTTCATCCGCCAGCGCCCGCCAGAGCGGATCAAGCGTGGGAGTTTCCTGTGTCGACCATGTTTCCATCGCCCGCATGAGTCGCAGGGTTTTGGGCCACGGTGCATCCAGGCTGCCATTGGACATGCCGTGGATGCCGGGCGGCAGGTTCTGCCAGCCGGCGGGGTGGTTGCCGAGGTAGGTGCAGGTCTTGGCATCGGCAACAAGCAGATTGAATGGCGCAAATTCGCCGGCACGATTGGCCAGTGCGCGGGTGTAGTGAGTGGCATCCAGTGCGCCGCCCAGGTAGCTGGCGATCAGCTCGCCGCGCGAGGGTCCGCCGGTGGCAGCGGTCGGGTCGCGCACGTTGGTGACCACGGCGGCATGCCCGCGTGCATTCACCCCCATCCAGCTGCCGCCCGAGCGCAGGTCGCGCCCGGCGATCACGCTTTCCTGTGGTTCGGCCCAGCGTTGCAGGGGCGCCGTGGGGCGGGCGTGGAACTCGTCACGATTGCCCGCCATCGCCAGGCGCCAGCGGGGATGAGAGTTCCAGGCAAGGGTGACGAGGCACATGGACGGAGTGTGCCGATTCGCGCGGTTTCCGGCCATCCCAGTCTGAATGGTGGGGTAGTTGCGGTCCGGTTTTCACGCTGTCTCTACAGTGCTGAATTTCTTGGAAATCTCAAAATTTGAGACGAAACAGCAACTTGTGGATAAGCCTTGAACAAGTCTCTAAACATTGCTGCAAACCCTTGATGCAAATAGCGATTTTGCGAGCGGAAAGTTGTTGACAACCTTTTTGCCACTGCTAAGGTGGGCATCAGAGGGAAAACCGGGTTTTTTGTGGTTTTTCGTGGTTCAATAACTTTCCATACGCAATCAACAAACGGGTGCATACGGGTGTTTCAGGGCGAGACGGCCATCACGGTTGACGACAAGGGACGCATGGCGGTGCCCACCGCCTACCGCGACCTCGTCGCGCGTGCCAGCGGCAATCGTCTTGTGCTGACCTACAACCCGTTTGAAGCCGGTTGCCTGTGGTTGTATTCAGAGCAGGAGTGGGAGCGGGTGCGGGACGATGTAATGGCAAAGCCCAATACCCAGCGCGTAGTGCGCACCCTTCAGCAGAAGCTTGTCGGTTCCGCCGCCCACCTGGAGCTGGATGGAAACGGCCGTATCAGCCTTCCCTCCAGCCATCGCAGTGCGGTGGGCATCGAGAAGAAAGCAGTGCTGATGGGCATGGGTGACAAGTTTGAATTGTGGAGCGAGCAAGCGCACCGCGCACTGATCCAGCAGACGTTGTCTGACGCGGATCTGGGCGATGGGCTTCTCGACCTGAAGTTGTGAGCCGGGGTGCCCGGGTGCGCGGTCAAGCGCAAGCCGGTCACCCTCCGGTGTCACAGCCGCCGGCGGGTCACCTGCCGGTGCTGTACACCCAGGTCCTTGAGGGCCTGAGGGTGATCGAAAACGGTACCTATCTGGATGGCACGTTCGGCCGTGGCGGTCATGCCGGTGGCGTGCTTCGCCAGCTGGGTGCCGACGGCCGTCTGCTGGTCATGGACAAGGATCCTGAAGCCATCGCCGTGGCAGAGCGCGATTTCGCGCCCGACGGTCGCGTGGCGATCTATCGCGGCAGCTTTGCGGATCTGTTGAACTGGGACGAAACCGCTGCCGGTCTGGATGGCGTGCTGTTCGACCTGGGCGTGTCTTCGCCGCAGCTGGACGTGGCTGAGCGTGGTTTCAGCTTCGGCAAGGATGGCCCGTTGGACATGCGCATGGACCCGGACTCGGGCGAAAGCGCCGCGCAATGGCTCAACCGTGCTGAAGACCGCGAAATCGCCGATGTGCTGTGGGCCTATGGCGACGAACGCCAGAGCCGCCGCATCGCCCGCGCCATCGTTGCCCGTCGCGCCACCCAGCCGTTTGCGCGCACCGCCGAGCTGGCGGAGCTGATCGCATCGGTGATGCCGCGCGGCAAGGACAAGATCCATCCGGCCACGCGCAGCTTCCAGGCCATCCGCATCCACATCAATCGCGAACTGGCTGATCTTGAAGCCGGCTTGGACGCGGCGATGGCGCGGCTCAAGCCCGGTGGCCGTCTGGCGGTGATCAGCTTCCACTCGCTGGAAGACCGCATCGTCAAGCAATTCATGAACCGGCACGCCAAGGCGCCGCCGGCCAATCGTCGTTTCCCGGAAGCAACGGTCTTCGTGCCGACGCTGGATCTGATCGGCGGCGCGATCAAGGCTGAAGACGACGAGTTGGCGGTGAACCCGCGCTCGCGCAGCGCGGTGCTGCGGGTTGCCGAAAAGCGCGGAACCGGGAACGGGGAGCCGGGAATGAAGAGCCCGGGGAATGCCTCATCCCCCGATGCTGATTCCCCGATCACCACTTCCAACAAAGGGCGCAGGCCATGAGCCGCCTGCTGCTGATCGTGCTGCTGGCCTGCACCATCGCTTCGGCGATCGGTGTGGTGTTCATGCGCCACCGTCATCGGCAGCTGTTTGTCGAGCTGTCCAAGCTCGAGCATGCGCGCGACGAACTCAATATCGAATTCGGCCGTCTGCAGCTGGAGCAGGCCACGCTGGCGCAAGCCACGCGCGTTGATCAGGAAGCACGCGGTCGTCTGGGCATGAAGTTCCCGGAAGCCGCCGACATCGTGGTGATCCGCCCGTGAACAAGTCCGGCCGCAATCGCACCCGCAGCCAGTTCGACCTGGGCAATCGCCTGATGATGGTCGGCATTGGCCTGGGTCTGTGCGCGGTCACGCTGGTCGGCCGTGCGGCCTATGTGCAGTTGATCGACAGCGATTTCTACCAGCGCCAGGGCGAAGCGCGTTACCTGCGTGAAGTGCCGATCCCGACCTCGCGCGGCATGATCACCGACCGCAATGGTGAGCCGGTGGCGGTGTCCACGCCGGTGGCATCGATCTGGGCCAACCCGCAGGAACTGCTGCAGGCACCGGAACGCATCCCCGAACTGGCACAGGCGTTGGGGCTGCCGGTGGACGAGCTGACCACCAAGCTCACGCAGAAGGCGGATAAGGAGTTCATGTATCTGCGTCGTCGCATGAATCCGGATGTGGCCGAGCAGATCGTGGCGCTGAAGATTCCGGGCGTGTTTTCACAGCGCGAGTTCCGTCGTTTCTACCCGCAGGGTGAGGCGATGGCGCACGTGCTGGGTTTCACCAACATCGATGACCGTGGCCAGGAGGGGCTGGAGCTGGCCTTCGACGAATGGCTGCGTGGCAAGGCCGGTGCCAAGAAAGTGATCCGCGACCGCAAGGGCGCGATTGTCGAGAACATCGACCAGGTGCGTCCTGCCGAGCCGGGCAAGGATCTGACCCTGAGCATCGACCGCCGCATCCAGTTCCTGGCCATGCGCGAGCTGCGCAATGCGGTCACCGCGAACAAGGCCGCTGGTGGTTCCATCGTGGTCATGGACGTGGCAACCGGCGAGGTGTTGGCCATGGCCAACCTGCCGACCTACAACCCTAACGCGGTCAGTGGCGCCACGCCGGACACGCGTCGCAACCGTGCGGTGACCGATCTGGTCGAGCCGGGTTCGACGATGAAGCCGCTGACCATCGCCACCGCGCTGCAGAACCACGTGGTCACGCCGGACACGATCATCGACACCAACCCGGGCTACATGTCGCTGGGTCGCTACACCATCCGCGATGTGCCGCGTAACAACGGCGTGCTCAACGTCACCGGCGTGATCACCCGCAGCTCGAACATCGGCGCGGCCAAGATCGTGGCCCGTATTCCGGACCAGACCTTCTACGACACCGTGCGTGCCTTCGGCTATGGCGTGGCGCCGGACAGCGGTTTCCCGGGTGAATCGTCGGGCGTGGTGCCGCGGCCGGGCAGCCCCAACTGGTACGGCACCACCAAGACCACGATGTCCTACGGTTACGGTCTGGCCGTGACGCCGCTGCAGATCGCGCAGGCATACTCGGCGCTGGCCAATGGTGGCACGGTGATCCAGCCGACCTTCATCAAGGGCCAGCGCAATGAAGCGCGCCAGGTACTGGACCCGAACGTGGCCCAGGAAGTGGTGCGGATGATGGAAACCGTGGTCACCAATGGCGGCGCCAAGCAGGCGGCGATTCTTGGCTACCACGTTGCCGGCAAGACCGGCACGGCGCGCAAGAACGGCCCCAATGGTTACGAGCGCGGTCACTACAACCTGTTGTTTGCCGGCGTGGTCCCGGCCACTGCACCGCGCTTTGCAGCGGTGGTGGTGGTCAACGATCCGCAGGGCGCGCTGCAGTACGGCGGCCTGGTTTCCGCGCCGGTGTTCCATCATGTGATGGAAGGCACCCTGCGCCTGATGGACGTGCCGCCGGATGACATCCAGTCGTGGCTGGCCGCGCAGGCGGCCGGCAAGGTGGGCGGCAAGCCGGGCAGCAATCGCGCGCCGCTGCCGATCCCGCAGGAAGCGGCCGATGTTCCCGACGCGACGGCCGAATTCGATGCCGCGCTGCCTACCGCCAGTGCTCCGGCACCTGCCACCACGGAGGTGCGCCAGTGAGCCGCACGATGCTGTTGTCCAACCTGCTGCCTGAGCTGACCCTGGCGCACGACCCGCAGATCAGCGGGCTGGTGCTGGACTCACGTTTCGTGCGCCCCGGCGATGCCTTCGTCGCGATCGCCGGCTTCGGCGCACACGGGCTGGGCTTTGTGGAACAGGCCAAGGCAGCCGGTGCGGCTGTAGTGTTGTTTGATCCGCCTGCTCCGGTCGAGTTGCCGGCGCCGGCCGATGCCATCGCCGTCCCCGGCCTGCGTTCGCGCATGGGCGTGATGGCCGACCAGTTCCATGGTCATCCGTCGCGCGCGATGACGATGGTCGGGGTCACCGGTACCAACGGCAAAACCTCGACGGTGCAGCTGCTGACCCAGGCATGGCATCTGCTTGGCATCCGCTGCGGCTCGATCGGTACGCTCGGTGTGGGCCTGTATGGCGATGTGGTGCCGACCGGCTTCACCACGCCGCTGGTGCTGCAGATGCATCAGGTATTGGCGCAGCTGCGTGATGACGGTGCCCAGGCCGTGGCGATGGAAGTCAGCTCGCATGCGCTGGACCAGGGCCGCGTCGATGCGGTGCATTACGACGTGGCGGTGTTCACCAACCTCACCCGTGATCATCTGGATTACCACGGCAGCATGGAGGCCTATGGCGCTGCCAAGGCCAAGCTGTTCCAGCGTCCGGGTCTGAAGGCGGCGGCGATCAATCTGGATGACGCGTTCGGCCGTGAACTGATCGCCACGCTGGCGCCGGACGTGCAGGCCATTGGTTTGAGCTCGACCGGCCGGAACGATGCCACGATTCGCGCCGAGAACCTGGTGCTGGACGGGCAGGGCATCGGCTTCGATCTGATCATCGGTGATGCGCGCCATCCGCTGCGTTCACCGCTGCTGGGTCGCTTCAATGTCGACAACCTGCTGGCCGTGGCCGGTGCATTGCATGGCCTGGGCCAGCCGACGTCGGCCATCGCCCAGGTGCTGGCTCAGCTGCAGCCGATTGCCGGGCGCATGAATCGCCTTGGAGGTCATGGCGAACCGACCGTGGTCATCGATTACGCACATACCCCCGACGCACTGGAACAGGCACTGCGCAGCCTGCATGGCCATCTTGATGGTCGTCTGCTGTGCGTGTTTGGTTGCGGTGGCGAGCGTGACACCGGCAAGCGTCCGCAGATGGCCGCCATTGCCGAAGAACTGGCCGACGTGGTGTTCGTCACCGACGACAATCCGCGTGGCGAAGATGGCGATGTGATCGTCGCCGACATCATGGCCGGCTTCACCGATGCCTCCCGGGTCAACGTACAGCGTGACCGAGCCCGCGCCATTGGCGCGGCCGTCGCGCAGGCCGGCCCCGGCGACATCGTGCTGGTTGCCGGCAAGGGCCATGAGCCCTATCAGGAGATTGCAGGTATCAAACATCCTTTCGATGACACCGACGTGGCATCGCGCGCGCTGCTGGCGCGCGCCGCCGTTGGCCAGGAGGTGCGTTCGTGAAGCGCGCCCCGCTGTCGCTGATCGCCCATTGGGCTGGTGGTGAGATCCACGGTGAAGACGTGGCAGTCGACGCTGTCAGCAATGACACGCGCACGCTCAGTGCCGGCAGCTTGTATGTCGCGTTGCGCGGCGAGCGCTTCGACGGGCATATGTTTGCCGCCAACGCAGTGGCCCGTGGTGCCAGCGCATTGCTGGTGGATACGCTGCAGCCGCTGGACGTGCCGCAGGTGGTGGTCGCCAATACCGAACTGGCGCTGGCAAGGATCGCCGCGGCGATGCAGCATGATCGCGCTACCCGCGTGTTCGCCATTACCGGCAGCAACGGCAAGACCAGCGTCAAGAGCCTGCTGCTGGCGATCCTGCAGCATGCCGCTCAGGTGGAAGGCCGTCAGGTCTATGCAACGCCAGGCAACCGCAACAACGAGATCGGCCTGCCGCTGGCCGTGATCGACGCGCCGGAAGACGCCGACTACGCCGTGTACGAAATGGGCGCCGGCAAGCCGGGTGACATTGCTTACCTGACCGACATCGCGCACCCGCATTATTCGTTGGTCAACAACGTTGCCGCTGCGCACCTTGAGCGCATGGGCAGCCTGTTGGGTGTGGCCACCACCAAGGGCGCCATCTATGCGGCGCTGCCGGAAGACGGCGTGGCGGTGATCAATGCAGACGATGCATTCGCGCCGTTCTTCGAGCAGCATTTCATCGGGACGCCGACACGTTGCAAGGTGCTGCGTTTCGGCCTGGAGCACAGCGCCGATGTGCGTGCAGTCAATCTTGTGCTGGGCGCCGAGGGTGCACGTTTCAACCTGATCACACCACAGGGCGAGACAGCGGTGGTGCTGCATCTGGCCGGCCGTCACAACGTGCTCAATGCACTGGCTGCCGCATCGCTGGCGTTGGCTGCAGGAGTCGCGCTGCCGTTGATCGTGGAAGGCCTGGCGCAGGCGCGTCCGGTGGCGGGCCGTCAGGTCGCGCACACGCTGGTCAACGGCGCGGTGCTGATCGACGACAGCTACAACGCCAACCCCGGTTCACTGGCCGCTGCGATCGACGCGCTGGCCGCGGGCAGCGAAGAAGGCTGGCTGGTGCTGGGCGACATGCGCGAACTGGGCGAGGGCGCGCAGGCGCTGCACGCTCAGGCCGGGCAGCGCGCACGCGAAGCCGGTCTCAAGCGACTCTACACGCTGGGGCCGCTGAGCGAAGCGGCATCAAAGGCGTTCGGTGAAGGCGGGCGTCATTTCGACTCCCATGCCGCGCTGGCCGCCGTATTGGAATCGGAACTTCATGCTGGCGTGCGTTGCCTGATCAAGGGCTCGCGCGGCAGCGCCATGGACAAGATCGTGACCGCGCTGTTGGGGCGTGGCGAGGACACTATGCATGTTGCTTGAACTGGCCCGTTGGTTGCAGCAGTTGGACGACCTGTTCCGGCTGTTCAACTACATCACTTTCCGCGGCATCCTCGCGGCGCTGACCGCGCTGGGCCTGTCGCTGTGGCTTGGGCCGGCGGCGATCCGTCGTCTGGCCCAGCTCAAGGGTGGCCAGCCGATCCGCAAGGATGGCCCGCAATCGCACTTCTCCAAGGCCGGCACGCCGACCATGGGCGGCGGTTTGATCCTGACCACCGTGCTGATCTCGGTGCTGCTGTGGGCCGACCTGCGCAACCGCTATGTGTGGGTGGTGATGGCGGTGATGCTGTGCTTCGGTGCCATCGGCTGGTACGACGACTGGTTGAAGATCGCCAAGCGCGATCCGAACGGTCTGAAGTCGCGCTGGAAATACCTGCTGCAGTCGATCTTCGGTCTGGCCGCGGGCCTGTTCCTGTTCTATACGGCCGACGTGCCGGCGGCGCTGACGCTGTACATTCCGATGTTCAAGTCGATCGCGCTGCCGCTGGCCGGCATCAGCTTCGTGGCCATCGCCTACTTCTGGATCGTCGGGTTCTCCAACGCGGTGAACCTCACCGATGGGCTGGATGGCCTGGCCATCATGCCGACGGTACTGGTGGCATGCGCGCTGGGCGTGTTCGCCTACGCCTCGGGCAACGCGGTGTTCTCCAGCTACCTGCAGATTCCGCAGATTCCCGGGGCCGGTGAACTGGTCATCATCTGCGCCGCCATCGCCGGTGCGGGCCTGGGCTTCCTGTGGTTCAACACCTACCCGGCCATGGTGTTCATGGGCGATGTCGGTGCGCTGGCGCTGGGCGCGGTGCTCGGCACCATCGCGGTGATCGTGCGCCAGGAGCTGGTGCTGGTGATCATGGGCGGCGTGTTCGTGATCGAAACCCTGTCGGTGATGATCCAGGTGGCTTCGTTCAAGCTCACCGGCAAGCGTGTGTTCCGCATGGCACCCATTCACCACCATTTTGAGCTGAAGGGCTGGCCGGAGCCGCGCGTGATCGTGCGCTTCTGGATCATCTCGGTGGTGCTCGTGTTGATCGGCCTGGCAACCTTGAAGGTGCGCTGATGGACGACTACTCGCGTCAGGCAACTCGACTTGAAGCCATCGGCGGCAGCTACGACAAGTGGCTGCTGGGCGCCGCCGTGACCTTGGCTTCGATCGGGATCGTGATGGTGGCTTCCAGCTCCATCGCGCTGACGCAGAGTCCGTTCTACTACCTCACCCGGCATCTGGTGTTCATCGGCATCGGCGTGATCCTGGCCATGGTGACGATGCGGGTGGAGTTGAAGGAAATCGAGAAGTACAACCAACTGCTGCTGCTGGGCTGCTTCGCGCTGCTGATCGTGGTGTTCATTCCGGGGCTGGGCAGCAGCGTCAATGGCGCGCGCCGTTGGGTGAACCTGGGCGTGTCCAAATTCCAGACCGTTGAAGCGGTGAAGGTGCTGTACATCGTCTGGTTGTCCAGTTACTTGGTGCGCTTCCGCGACGAGGTCAACGCGACCTGGCAGGCGATGTTGAAGCCGGTCGGAGTGGTGGGCCTTTTGGTCGGCCTGCTGTTGATGCAGCCGGACTTTGGTTCATCGATGCTGCTGCTGGGCATCACCATCTGCATGCTGGTGCTGGGCGGCGCCCAGATCACCCGCATCATCCTGCCGGTATTGCTGTTGCTGCCGGGCCTGGTGCTGCTGGTGATCTTCGAGCCGTACCGCATGCGCCGCGTCACCTCATTCATGGATCCGTGGCAGGACCAGCTCGGTTCGGGCTACCAGCTGTCCAACGCACTGATGGCCATTGGCCGCGGTGAATGGACCGGTGTCGGTCTGGGTGCGTCCATCCAGAAACTGAACTACCTGCCCGAATCGCATACCGACTTCATCTTCTCGGTGATCGCCGAGGAGCTGGGCTTCATCGGCGTGTGCGGCATCATCAGCCTGTACGTGTTGCTGGTGGGCCGTGCGTTCTGGCTGGGCATGCGCTGCATCGAAATGCGCCGTCACTTCGCCGGCTATATCGCGTTCGGCATTGCCCTGTGGATCAGCCTGCAGACCTTCGTGTCGGTTGGTGTGAACCTGGGCATTCTTCCGACCAAGGGTCTGACGCTGCCGCTGATTTCCTCTGGCGGCTCCAGCGTGATGATGACCTGCGTGGCGATGGGCCTGCTGCTGCGCGTGTCCTACGAATACAACCGCGCGGTGCGCCGACAGGAGGTGCGCGACGACGTCGAGCCGATGGTCGAAGACGCCGAGCCGGCGCCGGTGAGTGCACCGACGGCGACCGCCGTGGCCGCGGCCATGCAGGGCAATACCGCGCGTGGCACCAGCCGCATGCAGCAACGGGTCGAGCCGACCTTCGGGAGGATTGCATGAGCAATCCGACGAAGAACGCAGCGCCGCGTCCGGTGATGATCATGGCCGGCGGTACCGGTGGCCACATCTTCCCGGGGCTGGCGGTGGCCAAGGTGTTGCGCGAGCGTGGTGTGCCGGTGGTGTGGCTGGGCGCTGACGGCGCCATGGAAACCCGACTGGTGCCGCAACATGGCATCCAGATCGACACGCTGGCCATCTCCGGTCTGCGTGGCAAGGGCAAGCTGGCACTGTTGGGTGCGCCGGTGCGGGTGCTGCGTGCCATTCGTGACGCTGGCTACGTGCTGCGCGACCGCAATCCGCGCGCCGTGGTGGCTTTCGGTGGCTTCGCCTCCGGGCCGGGCGGCATGGCGGCGCGTCTGCATGGTCTGCCGTTGCTGGTGCACGAACAGAACCGTGCGCCCGGCATGACCAACCGTATCCTGTCGCGCTTCGCCCGTCGTCTGCTGACCGGTTTTCCGGGCAGCTTTGCCGGCGGCAAGGAAGAAGTGGTGGGCAACCCGGTGCGCGCCGAGATCGCCGCGTTGCCGGCGCCGGAACAGCGCTTGTCCGGGCGCACCGGTCCGATGCGTTTGCTGGTGCTGGGTGGCAGCCAGGGCGCGCGCGCATTGAACAATGCCGTGCCCAAGGCGCTGGCCGCGCTGGGTGACAGCGTCGCCATCGACGTCTGGCACCAGTGTGGCGAGAAACTGCACGAAGAAGCATTGCAGGCCTATCGCCAGGCCGGTGTGTCCGGTCGCGTGGATGCCTTCATCGGCGACATGGCCGCTGCCTACGACTGGGCCGACGTGGTGGTGTGCCGCTCTGGTGCATCCACGCTGGCCGAGTTGTGCGCGGTGGGCATCGGCAGCGTGCTGGTGCCGTTCGCCGCTGCGGTCGATGACCACCAGACCCGCAATGCCGAATATCTGGTCGAGCGCGGTGCCGCCGAACTGCTCAAGCAGGACGACGCACTGGCAGCCAACCTGGAAGGCGTGCTGCGCACGCTCGTCAACAATCCCGCCGGTCGCATGCAGATGGCGCACGCCGCGCGTGCACTGGCCAAGGTCGATGCGGCCGAACGCATCGCAGACATCATTCTTGAGGAAGCAGCATGAATACGGCATCGCGCCCCCGCGCCCGCCACACCGGAGGCCAGGCATGATCCGCCGCCTCCACGACACCACCGACCTGGTCCGTGCCTTCCCGCGCGTGCATTTCGTCGGCATCGGTGGCACCGGCATGAGCGGCATCGCCGAAGTGATGCTGACGCTGGGCTACGAAGTCTCCGGTTCGGACAACTCCGACAACGCCGCCACCCGTCGCCTGTCGCGCCTGGGCGCGCGGGTGATGCGTGGCCACTCTGCGGCCAACGTGCTGGGCACCGATTGCGTGGTGGTATCCAGTGCCATCCGTGACGACAACCCCGAACTGATGGAAGCGCGCAGCCAGCGCATTCCGATCATGCCGCGTGCGGCGATGCTGGCCGAGCTGATGCGCTTCCGTCGTGGCATCGCCGTGGCCGGTACGCATGGCAAGACCACCACCACCTCGCTGACCGCGGCGGTGCTGAGCGAAGGCGGGCTGGACCCGACCTTCGTCATCGGCGGCCAGTTGCTGGCGGCCGGTGCCAACGCCAAGCTTGGTGGCGGCCAGTGGCTGGTGGCCGAGGCCGATGAAAGCGATGGCAGCTTCCTGCGGCTGAACCCGCTGGTGGCGGTGATCACCAACATCGACTCCGACCATCTGGAGAACTACGGCAACGACTTCGCCCGCGTGCAGGAAGCCTTTGCCGAATTCCTGCAGCGCCTGCCGTTCTACGGCTTGGCCGTGCTGTGCATCGACGACCCGGAGGTGGCGGCGCTCGCCGCCAAGACGCCGCGTCACGTGATGAGCTACGGCATGAGCAGCAATGCCGATGTGCGCGCCGAGGACGTGGTCCAGGATGGCCCGCGCATGCGCTTCACCCTGCGCCTGCCGGAAGGCAGCAGCGTGCCGGTGACGCTGGCATTGCCGGGCAAGCACAACGTGCTCAACGCACTGGCGGCGGCGGCGGTGGCATGGCAGCTGGGCGTGGCGCCGGAAGCCATCGCTTCGGCGCTGGAGAAGTTTGAAGGTGTCGGCCGCCGCTTCAACGATCTGGGCGTGGTCACCACGCACAAGGGCGCCAAGGTCCGCGTCATCGACGACTACGGTCATCATCCGCGCGAACTGGAAGCCGTGTTCGCTGCCGCGCGCGGTGGCTGGCCGTCGCAGCGTCTGGTGGTGGCTTTCCAGCCGCACCGCTACAGCCGTACGCGTGATCAGTTCGACGCGTTCGCCGCAGTGCTGTCGGATGTCGACGCGCTGGTGTTGAGCGAGGTTTACCCGGCCGGTGAAGCGCCGATTCCGGGTGCCGATTCCAAGTCGCTGGCACGTGCCATCCGCGCACGTGGTCGTAGCGAGCCGGTGGTGGTGAGGCAGGCCGCTGACCTGGTGTCGGTGCTGCCGGACGTACTGCAGGACGGCGACTTGTTGCTGATGATGGGCGCGGGCGACATCGGCCATGTGGCTCAAATCGTGGCAACCGAGGGCTTCAAGGAGGCCACGGGCGAATGAGCCATCACGCATTCCCGTCGTTGCATGCCGGCACCACCGCTCTGCGGTCGGTGCGGGGTGCGTGCGCGTGGAATGCAGGGGAGGGCGCGCGATGAATGCTGTGTTGCGCATCCTCGCCTGGCTGTTGGCTATCGCGCTGGTCGCCTTGCCGGTGGTTGCCGTGCTCAACGGCTGGGTCGGAACCGAGCGCTGGCCGCTGGCCAAGCTGCGTGTGCATGGTGAGTTTGAGCGGGTGCCGGCCGAGGATCTGCAGAAGGCATTGCTGCCGTATGCGCAGGCGGGCTACTTCGCGGTGAAGCTGCAGGACGCCCAGCACGCAGTGGAAAAGCTGCCGTGGGTGGAAAGCGCCCGCGTGCGCAAGCAATGGCCGGATGTGCTGGAGGTTTCCATCGTCGAGCACAAGCCGTTCGCACGCTGGGGCAAGGATCGACTGTTGTCCGAGCAGGGGCGTTTGTTTGCGGTGCCGCATGGCCTTGAAAACGCACCACTGCCGGAGCTGGACGGCCCCGATGCCAAGACCGCGGAAGTGGTCGAGCTCTACAACGATTCCCGCGCCTTGTTCGCGCCTGCCGGCGTGGACGTGCGCAAGGTCGCCATGGATGCGCGCGGCAGCTGGTCGCTGGCGTTGAACAGTGGCACCGAGATCATCGTCGGCCGCAATGACGCGCGTTCACGTCTATCGCGCTTCGTGCGGGTGCTGCCCCAGCTCACCCGCACGCAGGTGCCGATCGAGCGCGCCGACCTCCGCTATACCAATGGTTTCACGCTGAGCTGGGGAACCCCGCCGCCGGCAACAAAGCAGACGCAGGACAGAACATGAATCGCAAGGGTGACAAATCGCTGATCGTCGGACTCGATATCGGCACTTCCAAGGTGGTGGCACTGGTGGGTGAGTACTCGCCGGGCAGCCCCATCGAGGTCATCGGCATCGGTTCGCATGAATCGCGCGGCCTCAAGCGCGGCGTGGTGGTGGACATCGAATCGACGGTACAGTCGATCCAGCGTGCCATCGAGGAAGCCGAATTGATGGCCGGCTGCGAGATCCGTTCGGTCTACGCCTCCATCTCCGGCAACCACGTGCAGTGCCGCAACTCGCAGGGCATCACCCCGATCCGTGAAGGTGAAGTCAGCTGGGGTGACCTGGACCGTGTGCTGGAAGCGGCCAAGGCCGTGGCCATCCCGGCCGACCAGAAGATCCTGCATGCGATCCCGCGCGAGTACGTGCTGGACGATTCGCAGGAAGGCATCCGCAACCCGGTCGGCATGACCGGCGTGCGCCTGGAAGTACACGCGCACCTGGTGGTCTGCGCGCAGTCGGCGGCGGCCAACATCAGCAAGTGCGTGCAGCGCTGCGGCCTGCAGGTGGACGACCTGGTGCTGTCGTCGCTGGCCTCCAGCGTGGCGGTGCTCACCGCCGACGAGCGCGAGCTGGGCGTGGTGATGGTGGACATCGGTGCCGGCACCACCGACATCGCGGTGTTCGTGCAGGGCGCGATCTGCCACACCGCCTCGTTGCCGATCGCCGGCGACCACGTCACCAACGACATTGCGCACATGCTGCGCACCCCGACCCCGGAAGCCGAGCAGATCAAGGTGCGCTACGCGTGCGCACTGGCACAGCTGGCTACCGCCGAGGAGAGCATCCAGGTGCCGTCGGTGGGTGACCGTCCGCCGCGCCGCATGCCGCGTCACTCGCTGGCGCAGGCCGTGCAGGGCCGCTACGAGGAAATTTTCGAGATGGTGCAGGCCGAACTGCGCCGTTCCGGTTTCGAGGAAATGGTTCGCGCCGGCATGGTGCTGACCGGTGGTGCGTCGAAGATGGAAGGTGTGGTCGAGCTGGCCGAGGAAATGCTGCAGATGCCGGTACGCGTGGGCATTCCGCAGCACGTCACCGGGCTGGGCGAAGTGGTCGGCAACCCGGTGCATGCCACCGGCGTGGGCCTGCTGCTGATGGGCAGCCAGATCGAACATCCCCGTCGTCCGTCGCTGCCAACCGGGCGCGCCGGCAGCATGTTCAACAAGTTGAAGAACTGGTTCCGCGGCGAATTCTGAGCGCGGTGTCAGGTGGCAAGGCAGTAAAGCAGGCAGTAGGGCAAGACGAAGTGCAGTAACGCAGTCATTGATACAGGCAACAACCACCGTGACGGGGCAACCCGGAGCGGAAAACCTAAAACAACTCGCCGGTGCGGGCGGGCGCAGAAGGAGAAGGATTCTTCCCGGATGCTCGACCCAATCACGGCAATAGAGAGGACATGGACATGGCGCATTTCGAACTGATTGAAAAGATGGCACCGAACGCGGTGATCAAGGTGGTGGGTGTTGGCGGTGGCGGCGGCAATGCCGTGGCACACATGGTTAACAGCGCCGTCGATGGCGTGGAATTCATCACTGCCAACACCGATTCGCAGGCCATCAAGAACTGTGGCGCCAAGCTGCAGCTGCAGCTGGGTACCAACGTAACCAAGGGTCTGGGTGCTGGCGCCAACCCTGAAGTCGGCCGCCAGGCCGCACTGGAAGACCGCGAGCGCATCATGGACGCCCTGCAGGGCGCCGACATGGTGTTCATCACTGCCGGCATGGGCGGTGGCACCGGTACCGGCGCTGCGCCGGTGGTGGCACAGCTGGCCAAGGAAATGGGCATCCTGACCGTTGCCGTGGTCACCAAGCCGTTCCCGTTCGAAGGCCGTCGCCGCATGCAGGTCGCGCTGAAGGGCATCGAGGAGCTGAGCCAGCATGTCGACTCGCTGATCACCATCCCGAATGAAAAGCTGATCACCGTGCTTGGCCGCAACGCCACCATGGTGCAGGCCTTCCGTGCCGCCAACGACGTGCTGCAGGGCGCCGTGCAGGGCATCGCCGACCTGATCGTGCGTCCGGGCCTGATCAACGTCGACTTCGCCGACGTGCGCACCGTGATGTCGGAAATGGGCCTGGCCATGATGGGCACCGGCACCGCACGTGGCGATGATCGCGCCCAGGCTGCTGCCGAAGCCGCGATCCAGAACCCGTTGCTGGACGACGTGAACCTGGCTGGTGCCAACGGCATCCTGGTCAACATCACCGCCGGCCCGGACTTCACCATGAGCGAGTTCGACGAAATCGGCCGCACCATCGAAGGCTTCTCCTCGGAAGACGCCACCGTCGTGGTCGGCACCGTGCTGGACCCGGACATGCAGGACGAAGTGCGCGTGACCGTCGTGGCCACCGGCCTGAACCGTGCCACCGCCAAGAACGCACAGCGTCCGGGCGAGCGCGCACCGATCAAGCTGGTCCGCAATGCCACCACCGGCCAGCCGGAGTTCGGCGAATACGAAAGCCCGGCCGATGCCGTGGCCAAGGCCGTGGGCAACTCCTTGGGCATGGGCCTGCGCCGTCCGAGCGCCGACACCGCGGCGGCTTCTTCCGCATCGATGTCCGCGCCGGCCGCTGCTGAGCTGCCGAACGACTACCTGGATATCCCGGCGTTCCTGCGCCGCCAGGCAGACTGATCGGGGCTGATCCGGCGCCACTGAGTGGACCGGGTCTGGTCACGCGCCTGCCGGCAATGGCGGCGCGGGTCGGGCCGGTTCGTCCCGGTGGGTCGGAGTCGCCGCCGCTGCACTACACGTCAGGGCTGTCCACCCTGACGGGCAAGACCATGTCCTTTGTCGCCGGGCCAGGATCGGCCCGGCGGCATTTTCCGTCGCTCCCCGCATGAGCTGCCGTTGTCTGGCGTTTTCGGGGTGGTTGTTAACGCGTGTTATTCTTGTTTGTCCCCAGCCGCGCATGCGCGGCTTATCCGGTTCCGCACCCATGATCCAGCAACGCACACTCAAGAATACGATCCGCGCCACCGGCGTCGGCCTGCACAGCGGTGACAAGGTCTATATGACGTTGCGCCCTGCGCCGGTGAACCATGGCGTCGTGTTCCGTCGGGTCGATCTTGACCCGGTGGTGGTGGTGCCGGCACGCGCCGATCTGGTCACCGAGGTGACCCTGTGCACCGGGCTCACCTGCGAAGGCGCCAAGATCCAGACCGTCGAACACCTGATGTCGGCCCTGGCCGGCCTTGGCGTGGACAACGTGATCGTGGAGTTGTCTTCGGCCGAGCTACCGATCATGGACGGCTCTTCCGGCCCGTTCGTGTTCCTGCTGCAGTCGGCGGGGGTCGTCGAACAGGATGCGCCCAAGCGTTTCCTGCGCATCCTCAAGACAGTGGAAGTGCGCGACGGCGACAAGATTGCCCGCTTCGATCCGTATGAAGGCTACAAGCTGGGTTTCACCATCCAGTTCGACCACCCAATGATTCCGGCCAAGCAGTCGCGTGCGGAGATCGAATTCTCAACCGCTGCTTACGTCAAGGAAATTTCCCGCGCCCGTACGTTTGGCTTCATGCGTGACCTGGAGTACATGCGTGAGCGCAACCTGGGCCTGGGCGGCTCGATGGACAACGCCATCGTGCTGGACGAATTCCGCGTATTGAACGAAGACGGCCTGCGTTACGTCGACGAGTTCGTGCGCCACAAGATCCTCGACGCCATCGGTGACCTCTATCTGGCCGGCGGCCAGGTGCTGGGTGCCTACGACGGCTTCAAGTCCGGCCACGCGCTCAACAACAAGCTGGTGCGCGCCTTGTTGGCCGATGAAAGTGCCTGGGAATGGGCCAGCTATGACTCCCCGGTCGCTGCTGATCCGGTGGTCTACGGGCTGCCTGCCTACGCCTGAGGCGTGGTCCTGTGATGCTGAAACGGCCGGTCGAACCGGCCGTTCTGCTGTCCGGGTGCCGGATACGCACGGGACATGCAGGCCAATGAAGCAGTGCACGCTTCGGTTCGCGCCAGCCAAAGTGGCGCCATGCTCCCCGGGTCACCAGCCTGATGGTCGGCGCTACCGGCTGTACTGCCGGGATTGGGTCCAGTCATGCCGGTACCAGCATGGCTGGGTGCGTGGTCTTCGGGCGGCTCATGCGTAAGAGCGCCGCCAGATTCCTAGGACTGAAAGCGGCCATGTCATGGATTTGTGAACCCAGTAAGGGTTCGAGCCTGAATTTAGCGAAAAATTAACAAAAGACTAACTCCCGGGGGCCAATCCACCGCTAGGATTCCTCCGGCTTCCTGCTTCGACCCTCCGGGTCAGCGGCGGGAGCCGGGGCCGGTAGGGCTCCCGGATTTCAGGATCGCGAGGATTTCACATCCTGGAGGGCAGCCAGGGCGTCACGCAGGCCTTTATGCGTGGCTTCCGATACTGCGGTACTGCGCTGGTCATTACGCACTGGGGAGTGCGGGGGCGCAGTGGCAGTCTTGACGGTCACTCGCGTGGCCTTCAGCCCGATGGATCGGGCCGCGTCGATCAGCTGGTCTTCGGCAAGCCGCACTTTGGCATGCCACACCGGCGACTCGACGAGAAAAACGAGGTGTTCGCCGTCCACATTGGCCAACCGGCAACGGTTTGCCAGCGCCGGCGGCAGATGGGGGCGCAATTGCCGGTCCAACGCATCGAGCCACAGGGCTCGCCGCAACGGGTTTCCAGCTTTGTCCGCCATCGCCGCTTCCAGCGCCTGTTTGGGCGCGGAACGGGAACGAACGCTGGATTTCGGCTCAGACATAAGAATTCTTCAATGACATTTAAAAAGATCGTAATCAAAACGCGTGAACGGCAGGCCAAGACGTCGCT
The DNA here is from genome assembly GCF_001431415.1 of Stenotrophomonas humi. Lineage (GTDB taxonomy): Bacteria > Pseudomonadota > Gammaproteobacteria > Xanthomonadales > Xanthomonadaceae > Stenotrophomonas > Stenotrophomonas humi. Next base: position 28,071 of record NZ_LDJI01000017.1, read on the forward strand.
GGCGCGTGTTCAGATGTATTTCGAGGATCGCCCCAAGGCGTTGCTGGGCAGCGTACTCGGGTTGGGTTGCCTGATGGGCCTGGCGTCGAGCCTGGCACTGGGCATGGTGGGGGATTCGGCCCTGCAGACCAAGGTCGACCGGCAGGAACAGGAGCTGGCCAAGGTGCGCGCCGACGCGCAGACCCAGGTCAATGCACTTGCCGCCCGCCTGGGTGAACTGCAGGCGCAGGCCACGCGGCTCAACGCGCTGGGTGACCGCTTGACCCAGATGGGCAAGCTGCAGGACGGCGAGTTCGACTTCAATGAAACGCCCGGTATGGGTGAAGGCGAGCCGGGCCCGACCCAGGACATCCCGGCCAACGCCGTCGTCACCGACTTACAGGTGCTGGAGCAGCGTTTCGCTGCTTCAGGCAAGCAGTTGTCGGTGCTGGAATCGCTGTTGTTCGATCACCAGCTCGAGCAGAACGCCGTGCCATCGCGCATGCCGATCAGCAACACCTACATCACCTCCAGTTTCGGTACCCGCGCCGATCCGTTCGGTCGCGGTGCCGGCAACCACAAGGGCATGGACTTCCATGCACGCGTGGGTGACCCGGTGATGGCCGTGGCCGACGGTGTGGTCAGCTATTCCGGGGTCAAGGGCGGCTACGGCAACGTGGTCGAGATCGACCATGGCAATGGCTACAAGACCCTGTACGCGCACAACTCGCGCCTGACCGTGCGTGAGGGCAGCCTGGTCCGTGCCGGGCAGGAAGTGGCCAAGGCCGGTTCCACGGGCCGTTCCACTGGCGCCCACGTGCATTTCGAGGTCTGGCAGAACGGCCAGGTGATGAACCCGCGCAAGTTCCTGGGCGAGGGTGGCAATACGCCCGTGGGGCGTCTCAGCCGCGGCTGACAAAAGCGGGGGAGGGAGCTTGAATCGCCAAGCCCCCGCCCCAAGCTACAATAGGCGTTGCCATAGACAGGGCGCATTGCGCCCTGTTTCGTTTGTGAGGGCGGTCCCAGGGGCCTGCCTGTCATACGGCATTTCATTCAAACCGGTTCCTTCAATGATCAACAGCCTGCTTACCCGCGTTTTTGGCAGTCGTAATGAACGCCAGTTGCGTCAGCTCAACCGTATCGTCGCCAAGATCAATGCCTTGGAGCCGGAGATCCAGAAGCTCTCCGATGACCAGCTGAAGGCCAAGACGCCTGAGTTCCGCGAGCGCATCGCCGCTGGCGAAGCACTGGACAAGGTGCTGCCGGAGGCCTTCGCGGTCTGCCGTGAAGCATCCCTGCGCGTATTGGGCATGCGCCATTACGACGTGCAGCTGATCGGCGGCATGGTGCTGCACCTGGGCAAGATCGCTGAAATGCGCACCGGTGAAGGCAAGACGCTGGTGGCAACGCTGCCGGTCTACCTCAACGCGCTGGAAGGCAAGGGCGTGCATGTGGTCACGGTCAATGACTACCTGGCTCGCCGCGACGCCGCGCAGATGGGCAAGCTGTACAACTGGCTGGGCCTGAGCGTGGGCGTGGTCTACCCGGGCATGCCGCACGGTGACAAGCGCGAAGCCTATGGCAGCGACATCACCTACGGCACCAACAACGAATTCGGCTTCGACTACCTGCGCGACAACATGGCGCTGAGCAAGGCCGATCGTTACCAGCGTGGCCTGCACTACGCCATCGTCGACGAAGTCGACTCGATCCTGATCGACGAAGCGCGTACGCCGCTGATCATTTCCGGCCCCGCCGATGATTCCCCGGAGCTGTACATCCGCGTCAACCGCGTCGTGCCGCACCTGATCAAGCAGGAGGCCGAAGACGGTGAGGGTGATTACTGGGTCGATGAAAAGGGCAAGCAGGTGCACCTGTCCGAAGCGGGCATGGAGCACGCTGAAGCACTGCTGCGCGAAGCCGGCATCATCGGTGAAGACAACGACAACGGCCTGTACGCCGCGCAGAACCTGACCGTCGTTCACCATCTCAACGCCGCACTGCGCGCGCACGCCATCTACCAGCGCGACGTGGACTACATCGTGCGCGATGGCGAAGTGGTGATCGTCGATGAATTCACCGGTCGTACGCTGGCCGGCCGCCGCTGGTCCGATGGCCTGCACCAGGCGGTGGAAGCGAAGGAGGGCGTGCCGGTACAGCGTGAGAACCAGACGCTGGCCAGCATCACGTTCCAGAACCTGTTCCGCATGTACAAGAAGCTGTCCGGCATGACCGGTACGGCCGATACGGAAGCCTTCGAGTTCCAGAGCATCTACGGCCTGGAAGTGGTGGTGATTCCGACCAACAAGCCGACCGTGCGCAAGGACTACCCGGATCAGGTGTTCCTCAACCGCCAGGGCAAGTTCAACGCGGTGCTGGCCGACATCGAAGAGTGCGCCAAGCGCGGTCAGCCGGTGCTGGTGGGTACCACCTCGATTGAAACCTCGGAGATGTTGTCCGAGCACCTGCGCAAGGCGGGCGTGAAGCACGAAGTGCTCAACGCCAAGCAGCATGACCGCGAGGCCAGCATCGTCGCCAACGCCGGTCGTCCGGGCTCGGTGACCATCGCCACCAACATGGCAGGCCGTGGTACCGACATCGTGCTCGGCGGTTCGCTGGAGACCGAACTGCATGAGCTGGGTGAAGACATCAGCGACGAGCAGAAGGCCGCGGTGAAGGCTGCCTGGCAGGAGCGCCACGAAGCCGTGAAGGCCGCTGGCGGTCTGCACATCGTCGGTACCGAGCGCCATGAGTCGCGCCGTATCGACAACCAGCTGCGCGGCCGTTCCGGTCGTCAGGGTGACCCGGGTTCGTCCCGCTTCTACCTGTCGCTGGAAGACAACCTGATGCGCATCTTTGCCTCTGACTGGGTGCAGAAGGCGATGCGCATGATGGGCATGAAGGAAGACGACGTCATCGAAGACCGCATGGTCAGCCGTCAGATCGAGAAGGCGCAGCGCAAGGTGGAAGCGCACAACTTCGACATCCGCAAGAACCTGCTGGACTTCGACGACGTCAACAACGACCAGCGCAAGGTGATCTACTCCCAGCGTGATGAACTGCTGGACGCCGAGTCGGTGAAGGAAAACATCGACGGTATCCGCGGCGATGTGATCTACGATCTGGTCGCCCGTTTCGTGCCGCCGAATTCGGTGGACGATCAGTGGGACCTGGCTGGCCTGCAGGCCACGCTGGACTCCGAGCTGGGCGTGCAGATGGACCTGGTGGGCCTGGTCAAGCAGCACGAAGAACTGGACGCCGATGCCATCGCGCAGAAGGTCGTCGAGCGGATGGAAGAGCACTTCGCGCAGAAGGAAGTGGCCGTTGGCGGCGACACCATGCGCGCGCTGGAGAAGCACGTGATGCTGACCGTGCTCGACCAGAGCTGGAAGGAGCATCTGGCACGCATGGATTACCTGCGCCAGGGCATCTACCTGCGTGGTTACGCACAGAAGCAGCCCAAGCAGGAGTACAAGAAGGAAGCCTTCGAGTTGTTCTCGCAGATGCTGGAGGACGTCAAGAGCGAAGTGATCAACCTGTTGTCGCGCGTGCGCGTGCGCAGCGAGGAAGAGGTCGCCGCGATGGAGGCCCTGGAGCGCCAGCAGGCCGAAGCACGTCTGCAGATGTCGCAGTTCCAGCACCAGGACAACGGCAGCTACAGCGCGGACGAAGAAGCTGCGCAGGTCGAAGCCGGTGTCGCGCAGGTCACCCGTGAGGAACCGAAGGTCGGTCGCAACGATCCGTGCCCCTGCGGCAGCGGCAAGAAGTTCAAGCACTGCCACGGGCAGTTGAACTGATTGATGAAAAACCCCGCGGAAGCGGGGTTTTTCGTATGCGGGCCTGCGCGCGCTGGCTGCACCGCAGCCCTGGGGCCATGCGCCGCTGGTGTCGTGCCGGGAGACCTCGTGCCCAGCAGGGCTGGGCTTCGTCTTCTACCCCCTCCCGCCTGTACATGCCCGTTGCGTGTCTGGCCTCGTTTTCGGCATTCTCAGGCAATGAATTCACCCCTTCGCTCGATCCATGTCGTGGCTGCCGTCATCACTGACGCGCGGGGCCGCATCCTGCTCAACCGCCGTACCGGCAACAGCGACATGGCGGGGTTATGGGAATTCCCGGGAGGGAAGCGCGAGCCCGGCGAAACTTCGGAACAGGCGTTGGTGCGTGAGCTGCACGAGGAGCTCGGCATCGACGCACAGATCGGTGAGTGGCTGATGGAAGTGCCGCAGCTTTACCCGGACAAACGGCTGCGCCTGGAAGTGCGCATGGTGCGTGACTGGAAGGGCTCGGCACGCGGTCGTGAGGGCCAGGCCATCACCTGGGTGACGCCGGACAAGCTGTCGCGCTACTCGATGCCGCCGGCCGATCTGCCGGTCGTGGCCGCCCTGCGCCAGCCTGACCGGTATCTGGTCACGCCTGAGCCCGTGTACGGGGCGGATGCATGGTTGGGCGGTATCGGCGCGGCGATTGAAGGTGGCATCCGGCGCGTTCACCTGCGCACGCCGCAGGCTGAAGACCGTGCCGCGTTGGCGCGCAATGCGGCCGAGCGTTTTGCCTCCCAGGTGGATGTGCTGCTCAACCGAGACATCGCGCTGGCGCGCGAGCTGGGGGTGGGCGTGCATCTGGGTGGCGAGCAGCTGCTGTCGCTGTCGGCGCGGCCACTGCCGGAGTCGCTGCCGGTGGCCGCATCCTGTCACGACCTGGTGCAGCTGCAGGCCGCACAGCGGTTGGGCTGTGACTTTGTCGTGCTGGGCCCGGTGCAGCCCACCGCGACGCATCCCGGCGCGGTGCCGTTGGGCTGGGAGGCCTTCGAGCGACTGCGCGAACAGGTGTCGTTGCCGATCTACGCGATCGGTGGGATGGCTGCTGCCGATATCGAGACCTCGCGCCGGCATGGTGCGTTGGGCGTGGCGGCGATCCGTTCGCTGTGGCCTGCGCCTACAGCGTGATCCAGAAGCAGTTGTATTGGCGCCGCAGCCGAAACACGGTACGCGTGGGCGTGCTGCTGCGTGGCAGCGTCTGCTCCAGCCGCAGCGCGACCGGCCGCCGAGCGGGCGGGGCGGCATTGCTGATGACCGGGACCGTCGCGGACTGCGCTGGATCCACGGGGGTGCCGTCGGCGTAGGTGAACGGTTCGGTAGGGGCTGGCTCGTAGACGGGCGCTTCGGGAAACACCGGCGCGATATCCAGCAGCGGGCGCTGCACGATTTCGTGCAGGCGATCCATCACCTGGGTAGCGGCAGCGGTGGACAATCCGTTCCAGAGATAGATGCTGGACAGGCGGTTGGCATCCTGGGCTTGTGCGGCGGATTGAATCTGCCCGACCAGCTCACTGAGACGCCGTGCGCAGCTGTCGCGATAGAGCCCGCTGCCGCCGGTTGGGCGTGCCGGCAGCAATCGCGCGCGGGCGCCCATGACCTCGCAGGGTTTGTCGCCGTAAACCGTCTGGCCCTGTGTGTTGGTGCAGCGATTGACCTGCTGTGCATGCGCGTTGAACGCCAACAGGGCAAGGCAGGAAGACAACAACAGCAGCAACGCGGTTCGCATCGCGCAAGCGTAGCGGTTGTGGCGGTTGGCAGGACGTGACGGCGGTGGCGTTGTTGATCAGGCGCTGCGCAGACGTTGCAGTACGGCGTGGGTCGGCTTGGCCAGGTTCAGCGTATAGAAATGCAGCGATGGTGCGCCGCCGCTGATCAGGCGTTCGCACAACGTTGCGACCACGTCGGCGCCGAAGTCGCGCACCGATTCGACATCATCGCCAAAGGCCTGCATGCGCTTGCTGATCCAACGCGGGATCTCGGCGCCGCATTGCTCGGAGAAACGCCGCAACTGGCTGAAATTGGAGATCGGCATCACGCCGGGAATGATGGGCACATCCACCCCGAGTTTGCGTGCGGCATCGACGAAGTGGAAGTACGCATCGGCGTTGTAGAAATACTGAGTGATGGCGGCGTCGGCACCGGCGTCGATCTTGGTCTTGAAGTGACGCAGGTCGGCCAATGCATCGCTGGCCTGGGGATGAGTCTCCGGATAGGCCCCGACCTCGATGCGGAAGGCATCGCCGTGCTCGGCACGGATGAAGGCGATCAGCTCGGAGGCGTAGCGCAGGTCGCCGGGGAAGCCCATGCCCGAGGGCAGGTCGCCACGCAGGGCCACCAGGCGCTTCACGCCGATGGCACGGTACAGCTTGAGCAGCTCACGGATTTCCTCGCGGGTGCCGCCCACGCATGACAGGTGCGGGGCTGCCTGCAGGCCATGGTGCTGGTTGAGGTGGCGTACGGTTTCGGAGGTGTAGCTCAGGGTCGATCCGCCCGCACCGAACGTGCAGGACACGTATTCGGGGGTGTGAACCTTGAGCTTGGCAGCGGTGCGATCCAGCTGGGCACGCTGGTCGTCGGTCTTGGGGGGATAGAACTCGAAGCTGATCGCGGTCATGGATAGCAGCCGGGCATATATCGGAATGCTCGGCATTATATCTCTCCATCAAGATGGATGTGCAATGGTTTCAGGCGAGACCGCGATCAGGTTGTGTGCTGGCCTCAGTGCGCCCGCGTGGCCGGTCGTTGCGGCAGCCAGGCGACGCAGGCGGCAATAACCAGCAGCAACAGTACGGTGCCGGCGTAGCGGCTCAAGGCCAGGCCACCGTGGTCGAGGGGCTTGTCCAGGTAGTCGCCCACCACGGCACCCAGTGGCCGGGTGAGCACGAAGGCCGACCAGAACAACAGCGTGCGCGGTATCCGGGTGGTGGCGTAAAGCAGGGTGATCAGGGCGAGCAGGCCGGAAAACAGGGCGATGCCGCCGCTATAGCCCAGCCCCTGGGTGTCGGCGACCCAATCGCCAAGCGCGGTACCCAGCGTCTGCGAGAAGGTAATGGTCAGCCAGTAGAAAAACTCACTGCGCGGCGTGTCGATGCTGGAGACGGAGATCGAACCGGTCGCTTGCTTCCACAGCCACAACGACGCCAGCAGCAGCGACAGCAGCAACATGCTGCCGCCGCTATAGCCCAGCCCAAGCGAGCGGTTCACATAGTCGGCCAGGGTGGTGCCAACGGTGGTGCTGGCAATGATGGCCGACCAGTAAAGCCAGGGGTGAAAGGCGCGTGCACGGATCTGTGCGGCGACCGCGAGGGCAAACACCACGGCGAAAAATGCCGTGCTCAACAGATAGCCCAGCCCCATCGACATGCTGACCGCATCACCGCCGACTTCGCCCAGCGTCGTGGCCAATATCTTGATGACCCAGAAGCCGAGGGTGATGGCAGGCACCTTGATTGCATCGTGGGAATCCTTAGGGCGCATGGCAATGCTCTGCAGGGACGGTGCGTACTGTCAGCGCGCGGACGTCGGAGCCCTGTCGTAACCTTGCGGGCACCGCAGCGGTGTTTTCCTGCCGTTCAATACGGCGCCACTGCCAAGGTGAGCGCCGATCACCGACAATGTGCTCAGCCTCCGAAAGACGTTGCCATGTCCATCCATCTCACCGCGTTTGCCCATACCCGGTTGTTTCCACGTACGCCGCGCCCCAATACCATCCAGGACTGCAGCGCCGAGCAGTTCGAGCAGCACTTGAACGCGCATGCGCCGGACAAGGTGATCGATGGCTATGCGCCGTTCTGCAAGTTGTTCGTCTACCGCAACTGGACCAGCACCCGCTGCCTGACGGTCCCGATCACCGACGACAACCGCCATCTGCTGCGTTCGGCGTATGAAGCGCGCACGCGCGAAGAACTGCCGGTGTTGGTGCGCTGGTTTGAAGGCGTGGAGTCGCCGGTTGCCGACTATCTGGTGGTCATCATGTACAGCCGCGAACAGCTGGAAAAAGAAGGTTCAATCATTGAGGCGGAGTGGGGTGTGGTGGGCTGCCTGTACACCGCGGAACCAGCAGAAATTCCGATGGCCCCGATCACGATGATGCGCAATGCACTGGGTGTGGAAGAAGGGGGCTCCGGCGTGCCGATGGATCGCGATGCCTATCGCGATGCGGTCGCGTTCTGGGAACGCAATGCGAACTGGCGATGAGCGCGGGCATGCCGATTTCGCATCAACGGCTGGCCTTGGGTTTCAGCTGGCCACATGCCCTGCTGGCACTGGTGGTGTTCGCGATGGAAGTAGTCATCGCCACGCAGTTGCCGCATGTCTCATGGATACGCGCGTATCTGGGCGACGTGCTGGTGGTGATACTGATCTATGCCGCTGCGCGCAGTGTGTTGCGCATCCATGACCATGTGCTGCTGCTGGCGGTGTTCGTGTTCGCCTGCTGCATTGAGTTCGCGCAGTATTTCCGGCTCGCCGAGTTGCTGGGATTCGTACGTGGCGATGTGATGTATACGGTGATCGGCAACACTTTCTCGTGGGGCGATATCGTCTGTTACGCGATCGGCTGCATTGCGATGGCGCTGGTTGTTTCCGGTAAAAATGCACTTGTTCCGGCGTAATTCCATCGAACGTGTTGAAGGCAATCGCGCTAGCGGATGAATGCGCGCTCGGCCTGATCTTTAGGCGGTCTTAACACCTGCTTGCGTAGAATAAATCGGCTCGGTACTCCACGCGCTTCGCGCAGGGCATTCACGCCTGGGTATCTGGACAGCCGGCGTTTCGCCTTTCCAGGCTTGTTCCTGGTTCTTTCTGTCCCCGACCGTTCCTGCAGCGCCGCTGCGGGTCATTCATTCGTGCGCATCGCGGCCTGCGCTGGATTCATTGTCTCCAGGCCCTGCACGCATCCTACTCACTCATGGGAGGACTGGTCCTGCATGTCTACAGGTGAATCCGCTATTCGTAATGAGCCGCTGCAGATCGACGACATCACCGTCATCGACAAGGGCAGAGTCAAAAAGGCCGTCACCGCCGCTGCGCTTGGCAACGCAATGGAATGGTTCGACTTCGGTGTCTACGGCTTTGTTGCCTATGCCCTTGGCAAGGTGTTCTTTCCCGATGCATCGCCCAGCGTGCAGACCATCGCCGCGCTCGGTACGTTCTCGGTGCCGTTCCTGGTGCGTCCATTGGGAGGCGTGTTCTTCGGTGTGATGGGAGACAAGTTCGGCCGGCAGAAAGTGCTGTCGGCCACCATCATCCTGATGGCGATCAGTACGTTCTGCATCGGTTTGATTCCGTCGTATGAAAGCATCGGGATACTCGCGCCGATTCTGCTGCTGGTGTGCAAATTGGTGCAGGGTTTCTCGGTGGGCGGCGAGTACACCGGTGCGGCGGTGTTCGTGGCCGAGTTCGCGCCGGATCGCAAACGTGGCTTCCTCAGCAGCTGGTTGGATTTCGGCTCGATCGCCGGCTTTGTACTGGGTGCCGGTGTCGTGGTGGTGCTGAGCAGCATCCTCGGCGAGGCGCGTTTCCTGGAGTGGGGCTGGCGCGTGCCGTTCTTCCTGGCTGCACCGCTGGGCTTGATCGGCCTGTATCTGCGCAACGCCGCGGAGGAAACACCGGCCTTCACCGAGCAGCTGGAGCGCATGGAAAAGGAGGATCAGGACGCAGTGGGAAGCGCGCCGCGCATCTCCTTCCGGGAAATCACCACCAGGTATTGGCGCTCGTTGCTCGCATGCGTGGGCATCGTGCTGGTCACCAACGTGACCTACTACATGCTGCTGACCTACATGCCGACGTATCTGTCACACAACCTGCACTACTCCGAGGATCACGGTGTGCTCATCATCATCGTGGTGATGATCGGCATGTTGTTCGTGCAGCCCCTGGTGGGCTGGGCCAGTGACCGGGTCGGCCGCAGGCCGTTCATCGCCGCCGGCAGCGTCGGTTTATTGCTTGCGGCGATTCCGGCGTTCCGCCTGATCAACAGCGGCAACATCGGTTGGATCTTTGTCGGCCTGTTGCTGTTGGCGGTGTTGTTGAACTGCCTGATCGGGGTGATGGCCTCGACGCTGCCAGCGATGTTCCCCACGCGCGTGCGTTACAGCGCATTGGCGACGGCCTTCAACATCTCGGTGATCGTGTGTGGCCTGACACCGACGGCGGCCGCATGGTTGGTGGAAGCGACCGGCGATCTGATGATGCCGGCGTACTACTTGATGGTGGTGGCCGTGGTGGGTCTGGCGACCGCCCTGTTGATGCGTGAAACCGCCAATCGCCCGCTGCATGGTGATACGCCCAATGCGTCCAGCCGCCGCGAGGCGCGCGAGTTGTTGCAGGAGGCCTACGACCACATCGAAGCGAGCGTGGACGACCTGGACGCGAAGATCGATGGCTTGCAGATCCGGATCAGCGATCTGCAGCAACGCAAGCAGGCCCTGGTCGACCGGCATCCTGACCTGGTGTGATGGATTGAGCGCGGATTGCCGGTTGCTTCCGCGAAACGCCGCGATACGAGCTTGCCGGGTGCGCTGTGCTCACCGGGGCCAGGTTGGGTGGCGTGGTGGAAGGCGTCGCGTGGATCAAGCGGCTGGCGACAATGCCGGCCGCTCACCTGCGATCAGGGCATCGAAATAGTCGCCGGTCAGGCGCAACTGCGCGTCGGCGCTTTCGGCGGCGTTGACCACGGCACGGAAGGCGGCATTTTCGGGTCGATCCTTGGCGTACCAACCCAGGTGCTTGCGCGCGATCCGCACGCCTTGCGGTTCGCCGTAGAAGGCGTGCAGGTCGATGAGGTGCGCGATCAGGATGTCACGCACTTCCTGCAGCGACGGCGGCGGTAGTTCTTCGCCGGTTGCCAGGTAGTGGCCGATCTCGCGGAAGATCCACGGCCGGCCCTGCGCCGCGCGGCCGACCATCACCGCATCGGCGCCGGTGTGCTTGAGCACCTGCTCGGCTTTCCGGGGCGAGTCGATGTCGCCATTGGCCAGCACCGGGATGCGCAGCATCGCCTTGATACCGGCGATGGTGTCGTACTCGGCCTGGCCGGTGTAGTGCTGGTCGCGGGTACGCCCATGCACGGCCAATGCGGCGATGCCGCTGTCTTCGGCGATGCGGGCGATGGTCGGTGCGTTGCGCACGTCGGCGCACCAACCGGTGCGGATCTTCAAAGTGACCGGCACCGGGACCGCATTGACCACCGCTTCAAGGATGCGCGCCACCAGTGCCTCATCACGCATCAGTGCCGAGCCGGCCCAGGCGTTGCATACCTTCTTGGCCGGGCAGCCCATGTTGATGTCGATGATCTGCGCACCGTGGTCAACGTTGTAGCGCGCCGCCTCGGCCAGCTGCTGCGGTTCGGTGCCGGCGATCTGCACGCTGATCGGCGCCGGTTCGCCGGCGTGGTCCATGCGGTGGATGGACTTGCGGGTGTTCCAGAAGCGCGGATCGCTGATGGTCATTTCAGACGCGGCAAGACCCGCGCCCAGCCGCTTGCACAGCTGCCGGAACGGTTTGTCGGTGACGCCCGCCATGGGCGCGAGCACCACGTTCGGGGCAATGGTGTAGGGGCCGATCTGCATGCTGCGTATTGTAGTTGCCGAACAAGCGTGTGGCGCCTGAACGGCATGACGGCCCGTTTCCGGGCCGTCATGGGATCACGTGATGTAGCGGGGACTCAGACGTCGGCCGGGGTCATCCGCGGCATCGACACCGCTGCGCCTTCCTGCTCGGTGGAGCGGGCGGCGTACTGATTGGCAAAGCGCACGTGCTTGATGAACGAGGCTTCCGGGGCATATGCCAGCGAGGCGGCCAGCGCACCGTTGAAGGCATCGCCGGCGCCGGTGGTATCCACCACCTGCACCGACTCGGCGGCGATGCGGTAGTACGGCTGGCTGTCGCCACGCAGCTTGTCTTCGTCATGCGAGACGAACACGCCCACCGCGCCCAGCGTCACCACCACGGTGTTGCCCGACAGCTTGCGGCACAGTGCATGCAGGCTGGCGCCATCGAGTGCGGCCACGTCGTCCGCTTCCAGGCGCTCGCCGACATGGCGACCGAGCAGGGCGGCGAATTCGGTCTCGTTCGGGGTGAGCACATCGGCCAGCTTGAGCAGGCTGATGGTCGACGGCGCATTGGCCGGTGCAGCGTTGAGCATTGTCAGTACACCGGCTTCACGGGCCAGGCCGAGGGCGGCCTCGATCGTTTCCACCGGCGATTCCAGCTGCGCCAGCAATACCTTGGCGTTGCCGATCAGGGCCGTATTGGCGGCCATGAACTCGGTGCTCAGCGACGCATTGGCGCCGGCGCCGATCACGATGGAGTTGCGGCCACGGCCGTCGACGTAGATGCCGGCGGTGCCGGTCGGCTCATTGCTGGCTTCGGCCACCAGCACGATGCCGTCAGCCGCCGCCAGCTGGCGCGCCAGCGTGCCACCAGCGTCTTCGCCCAGGGCGCAGACGAAGCTGGCCTCGGCACCGGCACGGCGGGCCGCCACGGCCTGGTTGAAGCCCTTGCCGCCGGGGCCGGTGCTGTAGCGCCCGGCAATGGTCGCCCCTGGCGCGGGCAGGGCATCGCAGCGCCAGACGTGGTCGACATTGAAAGAACCGGCAACGACAACAGAACTCATGGAATCTACGTCTCTAAGGTGGCTGATGAATCAGCCGAAATGGGTCAGCACGCCGGCGATGGTGGCGGTCATCAGGGTGGCAACGGTGCCGCCCAGTACCGCGCGCAGGCCGAACTTGGCCAGGTCCTGGCGACGGTCCGGTGCCAGGCCGCCAATGCCACCGATCTGGATGGCGATGGAGCTGAAGTTGGCGAAACCGCACAGGGCGTAGGTGGCGATCAGGCGGCCTTCTTCGCTCAGGGTGACGCCCGGGACGTTGCCCTTGATGATCTCCGACAGGTCCATGTAAGCCACGAACTCGTTGATCACGACCTTCTGCCCGATCAGCGAGCCGACGGTGGTGGCATCGGCCCACGGCGTACCGATCACCCAGGCAATCGGGGCCAGCACATAGCCGAAGATGGTGGCCAGGTTGGTCGGCTTGCCGATGGCCTGGGCCAGGCCGGTGACGTCACCGATCCAGGTCAGCGGCGCATTGAGCAGGGCGATCAGGGCGATGAAGGCCAGCAGCATCGCACCGATGTTCAATGCCAGGCGCAGGCCGTCAGCGGCGCCGCCTGCAGCAGCGTCGATGATGTTGGACGAGGTCTTCTCCACTTCCATCTTCACCGTGCCGCGGGTCAGCGGGGTACCGGTTTCCGGCACCAGCAGCTTGGCGATCACCAGCGTGGCCGGGGCGGCCATGATCGAGGCGGCCAGCAGGTGCTTGGCGTAGAACGCCTGCGCGGCGGGATCGCCGCCACCCAGCATGCCCACATAAGCGGCCAGCACGCCGCCGGCGATGTGCGCCATGCCGCCGATCATCATCGTGATCAGCTCGGACTGGGTCATCTTGGAGATGTACGGGCGCACGGTCAGCGGCGCCTCGGTCTGGCCGATGAAGACGCTGGCGCAGACGCTGGTGGTTTCAGCGCCGGACACGCGCATCACCTTGGTGATGGCCGCGGCCATGACCCGCACGATGGCCTGCATCACGCCCAGGTGATACATCACGCCCATCAGCGCCGAGAAGAAGATGATGGTCGGCAGTACCTGGAAGGCAAAGATGAAGCCGTATTTGGGTACATCCATCAGGCTGCCGAAAATGAAGTTGGAACCTTCATTGACGAAGCTCAGGATCTTGACGAAGCCCTTGCCCAGCCAGTCGAACACGTCGCGTCCGCCGGGAACCAGCAGCACCAGCGCGGCAAAGGCGATCTGCAGCGTGATACCGGTAGCAACCAGTTTCCAGTCCACCGCCTTCTTGTTGTTCGAAAACAGCCAGGTGATGCCCAAAAGCACCGCCAGGCCGAAGAGGCCGAAGCCAATCCTGCCCAAACCTTCGACCATGATGAATCCCCGGGCGAGCCCGCAAAAGACGCAAGCCTAGAGCAGCGGCTTATGCCCGGCAAGAATCTTCGAGGCATATGCAGCCAACTGCCCGGATTGCGCCGGTATCGGCAAGGTCTGGGGCCTGAACGGGCGGGCCGGGCAGTTACACTTAGCGCCCATCCGCGCCGATGACGCGGTCTGAAATCCTGGAGTGAGCCATGCAATACCGTCGTCTCGGGTCGTCCGGCCTGCAGCTTTCCGCCCTGTCCTTTGGCGCCTGGGTGACCTTTGGCAGCCAGATCGGGCGCGATGAGTCCCGCAACCTGGTCGCCGCCGCCTGGGACAACGGGGTCAACTTCTTCGACAACGCCGAGGGTTATGCCAAGGGCCGCGCCGAGCAGGTGATGGGTGATGTGATCGCCGACCTGCGCCTGCCGCGCGATGGCTTCGTGGTGTCCAGCAAGGTGTTCTTCGGCTCGGCGGAGGACCCGGCGCCGACCCAGCGCGGGCTGTCGCGCAAGCACGTCACCGATGCCTGCCACGCCGCGCTCAAGCGCCTGCGGGTGGAGTATCTGGACCTGTACTACTGCCACCGTCCGGACCCGGAAACCCCGATCAGCGAGACCGTGCTGGCCATGGATACGCTCGTGCGCCAAGGCAAGGTGCTGTATTGGGGCACCTCGGAATGGTCCGGTGCGCAGATTGCCGAAGCGGTGGCCTTTGCCCGCGCCAATCACCTCTATGCACCGACGATGGAGCAGCCGCAGTACAACCTGCTGCACCGTCAGCGCGTGGAGCAGGAGTACGCGCCGCTGTACGCCGATGCCGGGCTGGGCACCACCATCTGGTCGCCGCTGGCCTCGGGCCTGTTGACCGGCAAGTACAACGACGGCATCGCCACCGATTCGCGGCTGGGCCAGCCCTCGCTGGAATGGCTGCAGACCGCGGTGCTGGGCGAGCCGGCCGCTGACCGCCTGGGCAAGGTACGCAGGTTCAGCGCGCTGGCGGCGGAACTGGGGGAGTCGCCGGCGCAGCTGGCCATCGCCTGGTGTCTGCGCAACCCGAACGTGTCCAGCGTGATCCTGGGCGCGAGCCGCGTGAGTCAGCTGGAGGAGAACCTGCGTGCGCTGGATGTGCTGGAGCGTGTGGATGCGCAGGACTGGCAGCGGATTGAAGCCATTTTTGGCTGATCGCAGCGCGTTTCGATTGTGATGATGTAATCCAGAATGGCCCGGCTTCGTACCGGGCCGTTCTGCTGTTCGCGACAGCACGGTAGGGGCGGCTTCAAACCCGGCGCAGGCAATGCAACCCCGTCGCTTGGCTGCAAGCGCCGGGCCCGGCTGCCGCTGGAGCCTCCCCCGGCTCGCGGTCGAAAGCCCTCCTGCGGGGAAGGGGAGAAAGTTTTTGCGAATGGGTCTTGCATTGGTATTGAGAATCATTATCATCAACTCCGTCCCCAGCACGGAATCACCACGATGTCCGCTCAGCCCATCCTGCTTCGCCCCCGTACCCTCCACCTGCCGCAGCGCCCGGTCCAGTTGATGTCGGCTGACGGCGTTGTCGACAGCGGCGCCCTGCTCAAGGGGCAGCGTGAAATCGTCATCCAGCATGGCGACAAGTTCTATCGCTTGCGCCACACCAGCAACGACAAGTTGATCCTGACCAAGTAACCGCAGGCGGCATTGCCTGTAGGCGCGCCACTGCGCGCCTTGCCCGACTGAAGCACACCTCTCTCTCCCCCCTTGGCCGCGGCCGGGTTGTCCTCCAGGCAACCCGGTCGTTCCGCCAAGGGTTCCGCATCTCCAACGGATTCCAGGCTTCCATGATTCGTCCAACTGTTCTGAGTGCTGCCCTGTGGGCGGTACTTTCTCCCGTGCACGCCGAAACAGCGGCGTCGGCCGACACGCGTGATTTTGACCGCGTGCAGGTCACCGCCACCCGTACCGAGCGTGCCGTCAGCGACGTTGCCGCGACCGTGGACGTCATCGACCGCGAGCAGTTGGACAACCAGCTCGTGCACGACATCGCCGATCTGGTCCGTTATGAGCCGGGCATCTCGGTCACCCGCAATGCCACGCGTTTTGGCCTGGGCGGTTTCCGCATCCGTGGCCTGGACAGCAACCGTGTGTTGATCCAGACCGACGGCATCGCCATGCCGAAAAGCTTCGACATCGGCAACTTCGCCAATGCCAACCGCAACTTCACTGATCTGGAAACGCTCAAGCGCGTGGAAATCGTGCGCGGCCCCGCCAGTTCGCTGTACGGCTCCGATGCACTGGGTGGCGTGGTGGCCTTCGTCACCAAGGACCCGGCCGATTACCTGAAGGACGGCAAGGACAGCTACGTCGGCCTCAAGTTCGGCTACGACGGCGATTGGCAGGGCTTGCTGGGCAGTGTCACCACCGCCTTTGGCGGTGAGCGCTGGAGCGGCATGGTCAACGTCAACCACCGCCAAGGCCAGGAAACCGACAACAAGGGCGATGTCCGCAGCCGCGACTACACCCGCACCGCGCCCAACCCGCAGGAGCGCGACGGCCGCAGCGTGCTGTCCAAGCTGGTCTATGCGCCGGACGAAAGCCAGCGCTTCCGCCTGACCGTGGAAGGCAACGAAGACATCACCGATACCGACGTGTATTCATCGATCAACGACAAGCATCCAACGCCTTCCGTGCGCACCACCACCGGCATGACTGCGCACGACAAGCAGACGCGCATGCGCGTTTCGTTCGCACATGAAATGGATGCGCTGGACACGGCATTCGCCGACAGCCTGCGCTGGCAGGTGTACCGCCAGGACAGCGAGACCACGCAGGTCACCAACGAGAACCGCACCAATGGCAGCCGTCGCCACCGCGAGTTCAATTTCGACCAGCGCGTGTATGGCGCACAGGCACAGTTCAACAAGGGTCTGCAGACCGGTGATGTCGAACACGCGCTGACCTGGGGCTTTGATGGTGCATGGACCGAGGTCCACCAGAAGCGTGATGGCTTCCAGGTACTGGCCAATGGCAATACCAGCACGACCATTCTTCCCGACGCCTTCCCGGTGCGTGATTTCCCCATCAGCAAGACCACCGAGCTGGGCCTCTATGTGCAGGATGAAATGCGCCTGGCGGGCGGGCGGCTGTCGCTGGTGCCGGGCCTGCGCGTGGATCACTACCGGCTCTCGCCGGAGCTGGACAGCATTTTCCGCGAGGACAACCCGGACATGCCGGTCGCTTCACTGAGCAAGACCAGCGTGTCGCCGAAGCTGGGCATGGTGTGGCGTTTCGATGATGAGTGGTCACTGTTTGCCGGCTACTCGCACGGATTCCGTTCGCCGCCGTACAACGACGTCAATCTCGGTTTCACCAATGTCATGTTCGGTTACACCGCCATTCCCAATCCGGACCTGAAGCCGGAAACCAGCAATGGCGTCGAACTGGGCATGCGTTACCTGACTCCCGCCGCCTATGTCAGCGTCAGCGGCTACTGGAACGACTACAAGGATTTCATCGAGTCGCAGCGCAATGTCGGTCGCAATGCACAGGGCCTGCTGGTGTTCCAGTCGCAGAACATCTCCGAAGCCCGCATCTATGGTGCCGAATTGAAGGCCGGTGTGGATTTCGGCCAGCTCACCGCTGTGCTGGACGGCTGGTCGCTGCGCAGCGCACTGGCGTGGTCGCATGGGCAGAACCGCACCGAGGATGTGCCACTGGATTCGGTGGATCCGCTGCGTGGCACCGTCGGCCTGATGTATGACCGCGATGCGTGGGGCGTGGAGCTGGCCGGCACCTTTGCCAAGCGCAAGACCCGCATCGCCGATGCGGACGCCTATCGGCCGGCGGGCTATGGCGTGCTCGACCTGATGGGGCATTGGGAGTTCGCGCCCGGCGCCAAGTTCAACGTCGGCGTGTTCAACCTGGCCGATCGCAACTACATCGACTGGTCCAGCATCACCTCGACGCTGGCCTCCGGCAGCACGGTCGTCGACCGCTACAGCAATCCGGGGCGCACCGTATCGGCCAGTGTCGCGGTGTCCTGGTAACAGAAAAGCCTCTCTCTCCGGTTTCTCCAGGACCCGCCTCTGAAGGAACGACTGCGGCCATGGACGGCCATTCTCCCTTCGCAACGCACAAAGGAACGCTCCATGAAGCTCCATCACGCCAGCCTGTTGTTGCTCGCCACCGCCTGCGGTGCCGCCAGCGCAGCACCCGCCAGCATCCGTGACCATGATTCCATCCTGGCCATGCAGGGTGAGTACACCGTGGATTTCGCCTTCGACGAAACCGTCCTGCTCAAGCCTGGCTATGAGCGCGCGGCAGCCATGCGCAGCGGCGGCAATGAAGTGGTGATCGTGATCGAGGACACGCCGCAGCGCATCGTGCTGCAGCATCTGCTGGTGGACGAGAAGAGCGGTCATGTCACCAAGCATTGGCGCCAGGACTGGGTGTACGAAGCGGGCAATCGCTTTGAGTTCAGTGCCGACCAGACCTGGCAGGTGCGCACCATCCCGGTCGCGGTGAATCAGGGTGCCTGGACCCAATGCGTCTACGAAGTCAGTGATGCGCCGCGTTACTGCGGCACCGGCAAGTGGAGCTACGACAACAACGTGCCGACCTGGACCAGCGATCTCAGCTGGCGTCCGTTGCCGCGTCGTGAATACACCAAACGCAGCGACTACAACGCGCTGGCGGTGGTGAACCGGCACACCCTCACGCCCAATGGCTGGACGCACGAGCAGTTCAATACCAAGGTGCAGCGCAACGCCGATGGCAGCCAGGTAGAAATCGCGCGCGAGTTCGGCTTCAACGATTACATCAAAACCACTGAAGTGGATTTCGCGCCAGCCTACTCCTACTGGAAGGGCACGTCGGGCTTCTGGGCACAGGTGCGCCAGCGCTGGGAGGGATTCCTCGGCAAAGCACCAGGCGTGCACCTGAAGACCAAGCTCGACGGCATGGCGATGATCATTCCGCTGTTCGAGCAGGCCGAAGCCGTCAAGGATGGCGCGGCGGTGGATGCCGCGAAGATCGATGCGGTGTTCAAACAGTACGTTGAACCGGCAGTAGTCAAGTAAACGAGAGGCCCCGCATTGCGGGGCCTTTCTGTTTGCATGACATCGACGGAGATGGAGCAGGGAGCATCCCGTGCCTGCCCCCGCTATTCCTTGAACATCAACAGCGCCGCCACCACGATCAGCGCGAACGCAGCCCAGTGGTTCCACTTCAACGGTTGGTCCAGATAGGTAGCCGAGAACACCGCGAACACCAGCAGGGTGATCACTTCCTGCATGCCTTTGAGCTGTGGCGCCGAATACACCGCGCTGCCCAGACGGTTGCCGGGCACCTGCAGGCAGTACTCGAAGAAGGCGATGCCCCAGCTGACCAGGATGACGGTCATCAGCGGTGCCGATTTGTACTTCAGGTGGCCATACCAGGCCACGGTCATGAATACGTTGCTGGCGATCAACAGCAACACCGGATACAGATAGGCAGTGAAGGGCGGGGCAGGCATGGGCAGGTTCATCGAGACGGGCCGATAGCATAGGCCTGCGATGTCATCGGTTCTAAACGGGGCCATTCCTGAAAGTGCGGCGTGCGGCGTGCGGCGTGAGCCGCCGCCCTGCCGCGCGCAGGTGGATTCAAACCCGGGCGCGTGCACGCGTCCCGATTGCGCAGTGGAATTGGTTGCAAGTAAAACAAATACGGCGGATGCCTTCACATGGTTTCTACTTGCCATCCGGCATCTTTCACAAAGCTGAAGACTAAGGAGGCTCCATGCGACAGACCAAGGAATCGTCCGGACTCGTGTTGGTTGTCGAGGACAACCGCAACATCTCCGAGATGATTGGCGAGTACCTGGAAGGCAAGGGCTTTGAAGTGGACTATGCGGTCGATGGCCTTGATGGCTACCGGCTGGCAGCCGAGAACAGCTACGACGTGGTGGTGTTGGACCTGATGCTGCCGCGCCTGGACGGCATCGAAGTCTGCCGGCGCCTGCGCAACGAGGCACGCAAGTCAACGCCGGTATTGATGCTGACCGCGCGTGACACCCTCGACGACAAACTCACCGGCCTGGGCTACGGCGCCGATGATTACCTGACCAAACCGTTCGCGATCCAGGAACTGGAAGCACGCCTGCGTGCGCTGATCCGCCGCGAACGCCGTCAGGTAGGCGCCGAGGTCCTGAAGGTAGCCGATCTGGTGCTGGACCCGGTGAGCATGCGGGCCACCCGTGCCGGCAGCGAGCTGCAGCTTTCGCCCATTGGTCTGCGCCTGCTCACGATACTGATGCGCGAATCGCCCCGGGTGGTTACCCGGCAGGAGATCGAGCGTGAGATCTGGGGCAACGGCCTGCCCGATTCGGACACCCTGCGCAGTCATCTGTACAACCTGCGCAAGATCATCGACAAGCCGTTCGATCGTCCGTTGCTGCACACGGTGCAGAGCGCCGGCTATCGCATCGCCGATATCGGCCAGCCAATGGGCTGAACACCGGGTTGGTAGGACCGCCGCCGAGGGTGAGGCGGCGGTTGGTTGTGTTGGGTATAGCGTCGGTGGCAGGCGGTCAGTCCCTATAATCACGGCGGTTCAGGGGGGCGGACGCAATGCCGTACGGCTTGCCGCACAAGATCAGAGTCGCGTTCATTGTGCAGGCGTTGCTGGCAAGCCTGGGCGTGCTGCTGGGCGGCTATCTGGTAGCCCTGTTGATTGAATATGGGCTGGTGAAGGTGGTGCTGGGCGACGAAGCGCGGCACTACTGGTCATTGCATGCGCAGTCGTCGGAGGCGCCCCTGCCCAACACCCGTTACATCCGTGGCTACCTGCTGGCCGATGGCTGGCCCGGCGAGTCCGTTCCGGCGGATCTACGCCCGCTGTTGCCGGGCTTCCATGCGTTGGAAGCATCCGACCAACTGGTGCTGGTGGATCAGAAGCCCGAAGGTCGGCTCTATCTGGTGTTCCCGCAGTCACAGGCGCGCCGGGCGGTGTTCTGGCTGGGCGTGCTGCCGGTGACGCTGGTGCTGCTGGCGATCTACGCGCTGTCATGGTTGACCTATCGGGCTTCATGGCGGGCGGTATCCCCCGTGAACTGGCTGGCGCGGCGGGTGGCGCGCTGGGATCCGCGGTATCCCGATGCCAGCGAGCTGGCACCGGAGCAACTGCCGACCGAAGTGAAGGGCGAGGCCCGGCAGCTGGCACTTGCGCTGCATGGCATGGCTGGCAGGGTCAGCGAGCACGTCGCGCGCGAGCGCAATTTCACCCGTGATGCCAGTCATGAGCTGCGCACGCCACTGACGGTGATCCGCATGGCCAGTGACATGGCGCTGGCCGATTCGGGGCTCACCCCGCGCTTGCAGCGGGGGCTGCAGCGTATCCAGCGCTCCGGTCGGGACATGGAGGCCATCGTCGATGCATTCCTGCTGCTCGCACGCGAAACCGATGTGGAGCCATTGTCCGAGCCGTTCGACGTGGGCGACGTGGTGCGCCAGGAAGTGGAAGCGATCGCGGAGTTGCTGGTCGGCAAGCCGGTTGAGCTGCGCGTGCTGATTGACGGCCCACAACCGATGGTCGCGCCTCCCCGGGTGATGCATGTCGTGGTGGGCAATCTGTTGCGCAATGCCTGCCAGTACACCGATGTCGGCGAAATCGAGGTGCGGGTGGCCGAGGGCAGGGTCGTGGTGCGGGACACCGGCATCGGCATGAGCAGTGAAGCGTTGTCACGGGTGTTCGAGCCCTTCTTCAGGGCCGAGGAAGGCCGGCCGCAAGGGGCCGGGCTGGGCTTGGTCATCGTGCGCCGGCTATGCGATCGCTGCGGTTGGCGCATCACCCTGGAAAGCGCCGAGGGCAAAGGCACCACGGCAACCCTGCATTACCGCTGAGGTGCCCCGAAACCGGGCTTGGGGTGCGCGGTGGGCAGATGTGGCAAAATTGCCGATTGCTTTCCACCCTCCCGGTATCTCCTGCATGGCAGCCTTCCTGTTCCGGCAATTCCGTCTTGACCGTCGCGTGGCTGCTGGCCAGGTGCGCCGTGGCTGATCAGACCGGGCATATGCCGCGCGGGCCGGCCCGCATCTTCAAGGCGGCGCAGTGGTCCTGGCAGGGCTTGAAGGCCGCTTGGCTGCACGAATCCTCGTTCCGGCTGGAGGTCTGCCTGTTCGTGGTGCTGGCCCCGCTGGCGCTGTGGCTGGGCCAGGGGCCCATCGAGCAGGTGCTGCTGATCGGCTCGATGCTGCTGGTGCTGGCGATGGAGCTGGCCAATTCGGCCATCGAGGCGGTCATCGAGCGCTATGGCCCGGAGTACCACGTGCTGGCCGGGCGCGCCAAGGACATGGGCTCGGCGGCGGTGTTCGTGCTGATGATGAATGTTCTGCTGTGCTGGGGCTTGATCCTGGTGCCGCGGTTTCTTTGAGAAACCACCTGCCGGGCGGCGGTGGTAGTGACGTTTTTGTTTAAGGATTGCCTGCATGTCTTTTGAGATTCTTGCCGACCCCAATGTGTGGTTGACCCTGTTCATGTTGAGCGCGCTGGAAATCGTGCTCGGTATCGACAACCTGGTGTTCATCTCCATCGCCGTGGGACGTCTGCCGGCGCATCAGCGCCCGGTGGCACGTCGCGTCGGCATCGCGGTGGCCTGCATCACCCGCATCATGTTGCTGGTGTCGCTGGCTTACCTGGCGCACATGGAGAGCAACCTGTTCAACGTGTTCGGCATGGGCATCTCCATCCGTGACCTGGTGCTGGTACTGGGTGGTCTGTTCCTGCTCTACAAGGGCATCAAGGAAATCCGCGAGCTGGTCAGCGGCGGCGAAGATGCCGACCCGACCACCACCAAGGCCACGGCGTCGTTCGGCATGGTGATCGCGCAGATCGCCATCATCGACATCGTGTTCTCGCTGGACTCGGTGATCACCGCCGTCGGCATCGCCGACCACGTGCCGGTGATGGTCTGTGCGGTGCTGTTGTCGGTGGCGGTGATGCTGCTGGCTGCCAACCCACTGGGCCGTTTCATCGATGCCAACCCCACCGTGAAGCTGTTGGCGCTGGCCTTCATCCTGCTGGTCGGTGCGGTGCTGGTGCTTGATGGCCTGGACGTGCACGTGCCCAAGCCCTACATCTACGCCGCCATGGGCTTCTCGGTGATGGTGGAGTGGCTGAACCTGCTGATGCGCCGCAACGCCAAGGCCCATCACGTGCCGGGTGCGGACAACTGGTAAGTGTGTGATCTGGCCGGCCACCACGCCGGTCAGGTTCGCCTGCAGCAACGGAAGGGCCGGCATTGCCGGCCCTTCCTGTATGCACGCGCTGCACACCGGTCCGTGGCATGCTCGGCGCTCCTGCCGTTGAAGGGTCCGACCATGCGCCAGTTCCTCCGCCTGATGTTGCTTGTCGTCGCGGCGATTTCGATTTCCGGGTGTGGCTACAACGCCATCCAGCAGAAGGACGAAGCGGTCAAGGCCGGCTGGTCCGAGGTGCTGAACCAATACAAGCGCCGCGCCGACCTGATCCCCAACCTGGTCAATACCGTGCAGGGCTACGCCCAGCAGGAGCGGCAGGTGCTGACCGAGGTCACCAACGCCCGTGCCAAGGTCGGGCAGATCCAGGTCAACGCCGATGATGCAGCCTCGCTGCAACAGTTCCAGCAGGCGCAGGGTGAACTGGGCAGCGCGCTGTCGCGGCTGCTGGTGGTCAGCGAGAACTACCCGACGTTGAAGTCGGACCAGAATTTCCGCGATCTGCAGGCGCAGCTGGAAGGAACCGAAAACCGCATCACCGTGGCGCGTGGCCGTTACATCCAGCTGGTGCAGGACTACAACACCTACATCCGCTCGTTCCCGCAGGTGATCACCGCCAAGATGTTCGGTTATGCGGCCAAGCCCAATTTCACCGTCGACAACGAGGCGCAGATTTCGCAGCCGCCGGAAGTGAAGTTCGGCAGCCCGCAGCCGGCCACGCAGCCGCAGCAGAGCCCGCCGCCAGCGCCGGCCCCGGCGCAGTGA
>NZ_LDJI01000018.1 GCF_001431415.1 Stenotrophomonas humi
GGGGTGGGGGCAACGCAAATCATCACGCGTTCATCGATTCGCGGCACAATCCGTCCTGATCATCACAAGGAATAGTTCATGCGCGTTCTGCTTCTGTCCGTTCTCATCGCCAGCACCGCCGCCTGCACCTGGGTGCCGATCGAGTCCGGTGGCAAGACCGTGCGCGTGCTGCCCAATGGCCCGGTCGCGCCGGGATGTGTGGCCAAGGGCGAGATCGTGGTGTCGGTCAAGAACAAGGTCGCCTTCTACAACCGCAACCCGCTGCGCGTGCAGGAAGAACTGGAAACCCTGGCCCGCAACGAGGCCCCCAGCGCCGGTGCCAACGCCGTGCAGGCCACTGGCCAGCCCGCCGATGGCAGCCAGCGCTTCTCTGCCTGGCAGTGCCCGCCGCGCTGACAAGCGCTCGTTGAGGCCTGCATCAGCAGGCTTCAGCCCGCCGGCGGCAGCGCTGTTGCCGCCCGCGCGCCCTCCGCACAGGCGTTCCGGCCTTCCATACGGCGGAGTGCTGATTTGTAAAGATGCGGTAAAAAAGCGCAGACGCTAGAATAGCGCCCCCTTCGCCTGAGTCCTGGCGCTTCCCGATGCCTTTCCAGAATGTCTCGATCGCGGGACTGGCGCATATTGATGCGCCGCATACGCTGACCTCCAAGGAAATCAACGAACGGCTCGCGCCGACGTTGGAGCGCCTTGGCATCCGCGCCGACGTGCTGGGCGATATCGCCGGCATCCATGCGCGTCGCCTGTGGGACCAGGGCACGCTGGCTTCCGATGCAGCCACCATGGCCGGGCGCAAGGCACTGGAAGACGCGGGCATCACGGCCGACAAGGTCGGTTTGCTGCTCAATACCTCGGTCAGCCGTGACTACCTGGAGCCGTCCACCGCTTCCATCGTGTCGGGCAACCTGGGCATTGGCGAAGACTGCGTCACCTTCGACATCGCCAACGCCTGCCTTGCCTTCATCAATGGCATGGACGTGGCCGCCCGCATGCTGGAGCGTGGTGACATTGATTACGCGCTGATCGTCGACGGCGAGACCTCCAACCTGGTCTACGAAAAGACGCTCGAACGCATGATGGCCCCGGACATCACCGCACAGCAGCTGCGCGACGAAGTCGCTGCGCTGACCACCGGCTCCGGCGCCGCCGCGATGGTGCTGGCGCGTTCGGAACTGGTACCCGACGCCCCGCGTTACAAGGGCGGCGTGACGCGTGCGGCCAATCAGTGGAACAAGCTGTGTGTGGGCAATCTGGACCGCATGGTCACCGACACCCGCATGTTGCTGATCGAAGGCATCAAGCTGGCGACGAAGACCTTCGAGGCCACCCGCATCGCACTGGGCTGGGCGGTGGAGGAGATCGACCAGTTCGTGATCCACCAGGTCAGCCAGCCGCACACCAATGCCTTCATCAAGGCCTTCGGCATCGACCCGAAGAAGGTGATGACCATCTTTGGTGAGCACGGCAACATCGGTCCGGCCTCGGTGCCGATCGTGCTGAGCAAGCTGCGCCAGCTGGGCAAGCTCAAGAAGGGTGACCGCGTCGCCCTGATGGGTATTGGTTCGGGCCTGAACTGCACGATGGCCGAGGTGGTCTGGTAAGTTTCCGGCCCCAGCGGCGAAACTTCCAGATCGCATGTCGTTCCCTTCTCCCTTTCGGGAGAAGGTGCCCCGCAGGGGCGGAAGAGGGCGAGCGTGCACAGCACGTTCTGCAGTTTGAAGGCTTCGGAGTTTCGAGCGGTGGTTCCAGCTCCTCCGCTTCGTTCCACCCTCTCATCGATCCCTCTCCCATGACGGGAGAGGGATCACAGGATCAGCATGGTTGGTGCTGACAGACTTTCCCGGGGCCGGTTCTGCCGGCCCTTTCCGCAGGTGCGATCCGATGAACAAGCTCCCCGGTTACCCCAGCAAGACCCACCGCTTTGAAGTACGCCCCGGCTTGTCGATGAACTACATCGACGAAGGCCCGCGGGATGGCGAGGTGGTGGTGATGCTGCATGGCAACCCGTCGTGGAGCTATCTGTGGCGTCACCTGGTCAACGGCCTGAGTGACAAGTACCGCTGCATCGTGCCGGACCACATCGGCATGGGCCTGTCCGACAAGCCGGACGACAGCCGCTACGAATACACCCTGCAGTCGCGCGTGGATGACCTGGAGGCGCTGCTCAAGCACCTGGGCATCACCGGCCCGGTGACCCTGGCCGTGCACGACTGGGGTGGCATGATCGGCTTTGGCTGGGCGCTGTCGCACAACGCGCAGGTCAAGCGGCTGGTCATCACCAATACCGCCTCGTTCCCGTTGCCGCCGGCCAAGCCGATGCCGTGGCAGATCGCCATGGGCCGGCACTGGAAGCCGGGCGAATGGTTCATCCGTACCTTCAATGCGTTCTCGTCCGGTGCCTCATGGCTGGGCGTGAGCCGACGCATGCCGGCCGACGTGCGCCGCGCCTATGTGTCCCCATACAACAACTGGGCCAACCGGATCTCGACGATCCGCTTCATGCAGGACATCCCGCTGTCGCCGGCCGACAAGGCATGGTCACTGCTGGAACGCGCGGCGGCGGCGCTGCCATCGTTCGCTGACCGTCCGGTCTATATCGCGTGGGGCCTGCGTGACATCTGCTTCGATCACCATTTCCTGGCGGGCTTCCGCAAGGCATTGCCGCAGGCTGAAGTGACCGCGTTCGAGGACGCCAACCACTACGTGCTGGAAGACAAGCATGAAGTGATCGTGCCGGCGGTACGCGCGTTCCTGGAACGCAATCCCATCGCCTGATAGGCGCCGGGGCAGGCTGCCACTCTCCCTGGTCGTCCCCGGCAAGTGGTTCGCGGTGATGCCGGAGCCGCGGAATGCGCGGGTTTGCGGGTCGCCGCATCGACCGCCCTTGAGCCCCAAGCGGGACCCGTGGTCGGGTCCACGCCTGTCGCGTGGCTTGTGCCGTCCCTACATGTCCGGTGCCCGATATGCGAGGCTGTCGCTCCGCTTGCCAAGCATGGAGCACTGGATGGATTTCGACAGCCTGGACCGTCAGCTGCGCGACAGCGTGCAGGATCTGGCCCTCAGCCCACAGGAAAAATCGGAGCTGCGTGAACTGGGCGGCGAGCTGCCGCCGGACCGCGTGCGTTTCCTGCGCAACCGCGCCTTCGACATTGCCCGTGAGCAGATGCTCAGCCATCCCGCCGAAGCGTTGCCGCTGTTGAAGTGGCTGGAGCAGATCGTGCGCACGCTGGACGTGGCGGTGGATGTACCCGATGCGCAGACCAGCATCTACTTCTCGCCCGGCGATGCCTGCATGCAGCGTTTGCGCTCACTCTGCGCCGGTGCGCGGCAGACGATGGACATCTGCGTGTTCACCATCTCCGATGACCGGCTGAGCGGTGTCATTCTCGACGCGCACAAGCGTGGCGTGAAGGTGCGCATCATCAGCGACAACGACAAGGTCTTCGACGACGGCAACGACATCCGTCGTCTGCATGAAGCGGGCATCGTCGTGCACGTCGATCACAGCCAGTACCACATGCACCACAAGTTCGCGGTGTTCGACGGCAAGTTGCTGGCCAACGGCAGTTTCAACTGGACTCGCACGGCCACCGAGTACAACGACGAGAACCTGGTGGTCACCAACGACCGCAACCTGGTGCGTAGTTTCGTGCAGCAGTTTGATGTGCTGTGGGAGCGCTACACGCCACTTTGAGCAGGTGCTGGTGTGGTCGTTGTGCCCGTCATTGCCGCGCAGGTGGAAATGCCGGCAGAAGGGCCCCTGCCGCCATGCGGCATCAGGCGGCGATCGGCGTATTCGGCGGTGACGAAGGGCTGTTGCCGTTGTCGTCCGGATGGTCGTCGTCATTGTCGGCGACATCACGCCAGCGCCAGTCGGCCAGGGTCAGCGGTGCCATGCCATGGGCGACGCGGGCGCGATCACACTGCGAGCTGGCCTTGCCGTACTCCCAGGACGCATCCACCTCACGGCATACGCTGGGCCGGTTGGGGTGGATCGTGCAGCGTGAATACACGCCGATCTCCGAATCCAGCGCCACGCAGCGGATGGGATCGGAGTAGGTGCCCTGCATGCACAGGCGATGCGGGTCCAGGCGCTGGGTCAATTGGTGCGGAACGCCGCCCTCGGTCACCTCGTCCGATTCCATCCAATGGAAGGCGACGCGGTACTGAGTGCAACAGGCGCCACAGGTAAGACAGGGATGGGGCATGGGCGCGGCCTTCGGGCGGCGATTCGGACAAGGAGAAGGCGCGGATTTTCCACGCTGCGGGCCCGCGCGCAAGATTTTTCTGCAGCGGCGACAATAGAAAGATGAACAACGCTTGCAATATCGCCGCCCGCCTGCCCGAGTTGGCGCGTGAACGGCCCGACCAGATCGCCATCCGCTGCCCGGGCAGGCCCGCTGCCAACGGGATGGCCGCCTACGACGTCACCCTGGATTACCGCAGCCTGGACGCCCGCAGTGACGCCATTGCTGCGGGTCTGTCCGCGTATGGCATCGGCCGGGGCGTGCGCACGGTGGTGATGGTGCGGCCAGGCCCGGAATTCTTCCTGCTGATGTTCGCCCTGTTCAAGAGCGGGGCGGTGCCGGTGCTGGTGGACCCGGGTATCGACAAGCGCGCGCTGCGCCAATGCCTGGACGAAGCGCAGGCGCAGGCGTTTGTCGGCATTCCGCTGGCGCACCTGGCGCGGCTGCTGCTGGGTTGGGCCAAATCGGCCAAGCGGTTGGTGACGGTGGGCCGGCGCTGGGGCTGGGGCGGCACCACGCTGGCACGGATCGAAGCGGCCGGTGCGGGCGCTGGCAGCCAGTTGGCGGAAACCTCGCCGGACGATGTGGCCGCGATTCTGTTCACCAGCGGCTCCACCGGCGTGCCCAAGGGCGTGGTGTATCGCCACCGCCATTTCGTCGGTCAGGTGGAGCTGCTGCGCAACGCCTTTGGCATGCAGCCCGGTGGCATCGATCTGCCCACCTTCCCGCCATTTGCGCTGTTCGACCCGGCGCTGGGGCTGACCTCGGTGATCCCGGACATGGATCCGACCCGGCCCGGCAGCGCCGATCCGCGCAAGCTGCACGACGCCATCGCCCGGTTCGGGGTAACCCAACTGTTCGGCTCGCCGGCATTGATGCGGGTGCTGGCCGAACATGGTCAGCCGCTGCCAACGGTGACCCGTGCCACCTCGGCCGGCGCACCTGTGCCGCCGGAGATCGTGTCCAAGATCCGTTCGCTGATGCCGGAAGACGGGCAGTTCTGGACGCCGTATGGCGCCACCGAATGCCTGCCGGTGGCGGTGATCGAAGGCCGCGAGCTGGTCGAAACACGCAGTGCCACCGAGACCGGTGCTGGCACCTGTGTCGGTCATGTTGTCGTGCCGAACGAGGTGCGCATCATCGCCATCACCGATGCGCCCATTGCCGACTGGAGCGGGGTGCGCGAGTTGGTGAACGGTGAAGTGGGGGAGATCACCGTGGTCGGCCCGACCACCACCGACAGCTATTTCAATCGTCCGCAGGCCACCGCAGCGGCAAAGATCCGTGAGGTGCTGGCCGACGGCAGCGAGCGCGTCGTGCACCGCATGGGCGACGTCGGCTGGTTCGATGAGCAGGGCCGGTTGTGGTTCTGCGGGCGCAAGACGCATCGAGTCGAGACGGAGGCCGGGCCGCTGTACACCGAACAGGTGGAGCCGATATTCAACACCGTGGCCGGCGTGCGTCGCACCGCCTTGGTGGGCGTGGGGGAACTGGGGCAACAGGTGCCGGTGCTGTGCTACGAGCTGCTGCCTGACCAGCATTTCGATCAGGTTGAAACTCAGTTGCGCGCGGTGGCATTGCAGCATCCGGAGCTGGTCGGAATCGAACATTTTCTGCGTCATCCGGGATTCCCGGTGGATATCCGCCACAACGCCAAGATCGGGCGCGAGAAGCTGGCGGTGTGGGCACAGGCGCTGTTGAGTTGAAGTGGGATGGGTGTGGTGAAGGCTTGAAGCGAAAGGCTTGAAGAAGGAGGAAAGCCTCTGCCGTTCGCTGGTGACGTCCCTGCCGAGCATGGCTCGGCAATACAGCCCTCCCAAGCCAACCACCAGAGCGGCCAGTGCTGCGATACTGGGAACTTGGGCTGCACTGGAGCTGTGCGCCAACCTCATCTGCTTCCGGTGCGCGGGCTGCGCGACGGCAGCCCTGCAGCAGAGCGATCAAAACGAATGAAGATTCTGGTTACCGGTGGTGGTGGTTTTCTCGGTCAAGCCTTGTGCCGTGGCCTGGTCGAACGCGGCCATCAGGTGCTGAGCTTCAATCGCGGCCATTACCTGTCCTTGCAGGAAATCGGTGTCGGCCAGATCCGGGGTGACCTGGCCGATGCCAATGCCGTGCATCACGCCGCCGCCGGTGTCGACGCGATCTTCCACAATGCCGCCAAGGCTGGAGCATGGGGCAGCTACGACAGCTACTTCCAGGCCAACGTGGTTGGCACCCGCAACGTGTTGGCTGCCTGCCGCGCCCACGGCGTGGGCCGCCTGGTTTACACGTCCACACCCAGCGTGACCCACCGCGCCACGCATCCGGTGGAAGGATTGGGCGCCGATGAGGTGCCTTACGGTGAGGATTTCCAGGCGCCCTATGCGGCCACCAAAACCATCGCCGAGCAGGAAGTGCTGGCGGCCAACGATGCTGGGCTGGCCACCGTGGCGCTGCGGCCGCGCCTGATCTGGGGGCCCGGTGACAACCAGCTGGTGCCGCGCCTGGCGCAACGTGCACATGCCGGCCGCCTGCGGTTCGTGGGCGATGGCAGCAACAAGGTGGACACCACCTTCATCGACAACGCCGCGCAGGCGCACTTCGATGCGTTTGACCATCTGGTGATCGGCGCGGCCTGTGCCGGCAAGGCGTACTTCATTTCCAACGGTGAGCCGCTGCCGATGCGCGAGCTGCTCAACCGGTTGTTGGCGGCAGTGGGCGCGCCGGCGGTGGAGAAGTCGATTTCATTCAAGGCGGCGTACCGCATCGGGGCGCTCTGCGAAAAGCTCTGGCCGGTGCTGCGCCTGCGCGGCGAACCGCCGATGACGCGTTTCCTGGCCGAACAGTTGTGTACGCCGCATTGGTACTCGATGGAGCCGGCGCGGCGCGATTTTGGGTATGTGCCCAAGGTCTCGATCGAGGAAGGTCTGCGTCGGCTGCGTGAAAGCACGCTGCGCGGGAAGGCATAAGGCGGAAGGGCTGCCCTCGCACCAAGCCTCGCTCTGCGCCCCGGCCCTTGCGCTGGCACAAGGGCGTTCGATGGGAGGCGAGGCAGTGGTTCGCAGATTGCTCCTGTCACCCCAAAAACAGGAGGGGCTTCAAAGCGGAGTTGCGGTCGCCAGCAATACCTGAATGGGCATCTTCACATTCCATCACTTTCTGCTGATGCCTCGGCCCGCACACTGGACCCGTGACATCCATACCGTGAGGTTGCCATGCTGCATTACGCCGTCGTCTTCTTCGTCATCGCCATCATCGCCGCCGTGCTCGGTTTCAGCGGTATCGCGGGCGCTGCGAGCAACATTGCCTGGATCCTGTTCGTTGTGTTCCTGATCCTTGCGGTGATCTCGCTGTTCCGCAAGAAGGGCTAGGTCGCGCGAAGCGCTGCACGAGTCATTGAACGACATCCGCAACAAAACGGCCCGCTCCGGATACCGGAGCGGGCCGTTGTTTTTCCGGCGACGCGGTGATCAGGCTGACGTGATGGAGCTGCGCAGCGCCTTGTCGGCGGCATGGCGCTCCAGCGCCAGCTCGATCAGGCGGGTGATCAGCGAGGTGTAATCCAGGCCGGTGGCACCCCACAGCTTGGGATACATGCTGATCTTGGTGAAACCGGGCAGGGTGTTCAGTTCGTTGATCACCACTTCGCCGGTGGCGGTGAGGAACACGTCAACGCGCGCCATGCCGATGCAGTCCAGCGCCTGATAGGCACGGATGGCGATCTCGCGGATACGCGCCTGCGCTTCGGCGGCGATGTCGGCGGGGATCACCGTCTCGGCGCCGTTGGCGCTGATGTACTTGGTGTCGTAGGCGTAGAAGTCGTCATGCACCACCACTTCACCGCAGAGGCTGGCTTCAGGCAGTTCATTGCCCAGCACCGCGCACTCGATCTCGCGGCCAGTGATCGCCGACTCCACCAGCACCTTGTGGTCGAAGGACAGCGCCAATGCCATCGCGGTGTCGTACTCGGCGGCATTGCGTACCTTGCTTACGCCCACCGACGAACCCTGGTTGGCCGGCTTCACGAACAACGGCGAACCCAGCTCGGCGACCAGTGCGTCATAGCCGGTGCGGGCAGCGCTTATGCGGTTGAGGCAGACGAATGGCGCGACTGACAGGCCGGCATCACGCAGCAGGCGCTTGGCCACGTCCTTGTCCATCGCCGCCGCCGCACCCAGCACGCCGGGGCCGGCGAAGGGCAGGTTCAGCGTGCGCAGCAGGCCCTGCAGGGTGCCGTCTTCGCCCAGCGTGCCGTGCACGATGGGGAACACCACATCCAGCTGTGCCAGCTCGCGGCCATCAGCGGCAACCAGCTGGCCGCGCTCGGCACCGGGAATCACCGATAGCAGCGGGCCGCTGGTATCCAGCGCGATGCGCTTGGGATCGTCGGCATTGAGCAGGAAGCTTGCCGGGTCGCACAGGTGCCACAGGCCCTGCTTGTCGATGCCGATCAGGCTGACGTCGAACCTGTCCTTGTCCAGCGCGTCGAGGATGTTCTTCGCCGACTGCAGCGAGACCTCGTGCTCGGCCGAACGACCGCCGAAGATGATGCCAACGCGGGTCTTGCTCATTGCCTGTGTGCTCCTGCCGATTGCATTGAAGTGGGTACGCATAGCATGAACGGTTGTTTGGGAGCGGGGAACAGGGAAGGGTGAATTGGAGCTGATAGTGGGGAATGGGGATCAGGGAATGGATTGATGTAGGGGGCGGAGGAAGTGCGGGCACATCAGGTTTGAAGATGAATCGCTGTTCCCCCTCATGCGCCGTGCTGTGCTCACGCGATGTCCGCCGCGCAAAGCCCTTCGTTCCCCGCTCCGCAACCGCCGCTCCCCGCCCCTGTGCCCCGCTTCGGTAGAATGCCCGGCATGTCTCCCTCCCCATTCAATGTCATCAAGCCGCTGGCCGGGCGTGCGCTGGAAGTGGCGCTCAACCGTGCGCTGGCACTGGACCCGGACACCCGCACCGCCCTGGCCTCGCTGGACGGCCAGCGCATCGCGCTGACGCTGGAGTCGCCGTCACTGGCGATGCAGATCGGTGTCAGCGGCCAGCGCCTGACCGTCGGCCCGGTCGATTCGTCGCTGGAACCGGACCTGGCCGTGCGCAGCACGCTGGGCGGCGTGCTGGCGCAGTTGCCGTTCATGAGCAACGCGCGCCGCAGCGCGTCGGCGCCGGCGGGCCGGGTGAAAGTATCCGGTGATGCCGAGCTGGCACGGCGGCTGCAGCAGCTGGCCACCCGCTTTGATCCGGATTGGCAGCAGCCCTTCGTCAAGGCATTCGGCGAAGTGCTGGGCGTGCAGATCGCGCAGACCCTGCGTTCGGCGCTGGCCCAGGCCCGCCGCAGTGTGAAGGATCTGGCCGAGAGCGCAGCCGAGTACGTCACCGAGGAATCCCGCGACGTGGTGGCACGTGGCGAGCTGGATGCCTTCCACGATGATGTGGATGTGATCCGTGATGATGTTGAACGTCTGGGCGTGCGTGTTACGCGCCTGCGCCAGCGCATGGGAGGCGTGGCATGAAGGCAACCCGTGCCATGTTCCGCGCCAGCCGCATCGGCCGGGTGATCCTGCGCTACCGCCTGGATGACCTGCTCGACGGCACCCCGGTTGAACGCTGGCTGCGTGTCGCCAAGCCTTTCGTGCCGCGTGCCAGCGCCAGCATCGCCTCGCAGTCGCGCGGTGCACGCCTGCGTCTGGCGTTGCAGGAGCTGGGGCCGATCTTCGTCAAGTTCGGGCAGATCCTGTCTACCCGCCGCGACCTGGTGCCGCCGGATGTCGCCGCCGAGCTGACCTTGCTGCAGGACCGGGTCAAACCGTTCGATGGCGAGCAGGCCCTGCGCATCGTCGAGCAGGCCCTGGGCCTGCCGATCACCGAAGCCTTCGCCAGTTTCGATACCGCGCCGCTGGCCTCGGCGTCGATCGCCCAGGTGCACGCCGCGACGCTGGACGATGGCCGCCAGGTGGTGGTCAAGGTGCTGCGCCCGGATATCGAAAAGCAGATCGACGGTGACATCGCACTGTTGAAGTCACTGGCTGCGCTGGTCGAGCGTACCCATCCGCGTGCCGACAAAATCCGCCCGCGTGAAGTGGTGGCCGAGATCGAAACCACGCTGGCCGCCGAACTGGACCTGCAGCGCGAAGGCGCCAATGCCAGCGTGCTGCGCCGGTTCTGGCAGGACTCCGACGACCTGTACGTGCCGGAAGTGATCTGGAGCCACACCGCCGAACGCGCGCTGACGCTGGAGCGGGTGTGGGGCATTCCGTCGGACGACATCGCTGCACTGGACAAGGCCGGCATCGACCGCAAGGCGCTGGCGGCCAAGGGCGTGCGCGTGTTCTACACGCAGGTGTTCCGCGACAACTTCTTCCACGCCGATGCGCACGCCGGCAACATCTGGGTGGATATCGACCCGGCGCGGCGCGACAACCCGCGTTTCATCGCGCTGGATTTCGGCATCATGGGTCAGCTGTCGGAAGAGGATCAGTACTACCTCGCCGAGAATTTCATGGCGATCTTCAACCGCGATTACCGCCGTATCGCCGAGCTGCACCTGCAGGCGCAGTGGATGCCGGCCACGGTGCGCATCGATGAGCTGGAAGCGGCGGTGCGCGCGGTGTGCGAGCCGTACTTCACCCGGCCGCTGTCGCAGATTTCGCTGGCCGAAGTGCTGATGAAGCTGTTCCGTACCGCGCAGCGC
Source organism: Stenotrophomonas humi (assembly GCF_001431415.1). GTDB lineage: Bacteria > Pseudomonadota > Gammaproteobacteria > Xanthomonadales > Xanthomonadaceae > Stenotrophomonas > Stenotrophomonas humi. The sequence continues at coordinate 10,921 of NZ_LDJI01000018.1, forward strand.
TACCAGCTGACCCTGCAGCCGCAGTTGATCCTGTTGCAGAAGACCCTGCTCAACATCGAAGGCGTTGGCCGCCAGCTCGACCCACAACTGGATATCTGGGCGGTCGCCAAGCCGGTGCTCGAACGCATCCTGCGCGAGCGTTACAGCCCGCGCCGCGCGCTGAAGGAACTGGGCAAGCGCCTGCCGGAAATCATGACCAAGGCCCCTGACATGCCGGCGTTGCTGCACAGCTGGTTGCGCCAGCAGGTCGAGGGCAAGCATGAGCTGGCGATGCGCTCGCAGGACATCGTCAGCCTCAATGAAACCCTCAAGCGCATGCAGCGACGCGTGATTACCGCCGTGACCGGCGTGGGTCTGGTGGTGGTGTCAGCGCTGCTGTACGGCCTGCAGGTCGGTGGTCCGCAGCTGGCCTCGGTGCCGCTGTGGTCATGGATCACCGGTGGCGTGGGCGTGCTGGCGTTGGCCTCAGCCTGGTTGCGGCGATGAGCGATGTAGTGGAAACCCCGGAAGCGGCTGTCGTATTCGAGCCGTTGCCGTTGTTGTACGAAGACCAATGGCTGGCGGTGGTCAACAAGCCGGCCGGGCTGATGGTCCACGACAGCAAGCTGGCGCGTGGCGAAGATGATTTTCTCGCCGACCGCCTGCGTGAACAGCTGGGCAAACCGATCTTCCTGGTGCATCGGCTGGACCGTGCCACCAGCGGTTGCCTGCTGCTGGCCTTCGACCGCGAGACCGCCAGTGCGCTGGGCAAGGCGTTGATGGGCGGTGAGGTAAGCAAGGATTACCTGGCCATCTGTCGCGGCTGGCCGGCCGACGATGCGTTCAGCGTTGACCACGACCTGGATGGTGGCCCCGGCAAGCCGGTGAAGAAGCAGGCCATCACGCACTTTCAGAGGTTGCGGGTCGGCGAGCTGGCGATCCCGTCGAACGGTTTTCCTACTTCGCGTTATGCGTTGCTGCGTTGTCAGCCGCAGACCGGGCGTTTCCGCCAGATCCGCCGGCACCTCAAGCATCTGTTCCATCACCTGATCGGCGACACCAGCCACGGTGATGGTCGGCATAACCGCAGCTTCCGCATGCAGGGCGTGCACCGCATGTTGCTGCACGCCGAACGGCTGGGCTTCCCACACCCGCATGAAGGCGGGCGCGTGGATGTGCGCGCGCCGCTGGATCGTGAATTCCAGAAGGCGATGGATCTGTTCGGGTGGGTTCTGGTTGAGTGAGTTGAGGGTAGCGGCAGAAGCGGAAGCAACGGCTGCCCTCACCCCTACCCCTCTCCCGTAAACGGGGGAGGGGAAAATCAACGTCAGGATCAGCAGCAAAAGCAGCAACAAAAGAAAAAAGCCGCAGCACAACCATGGCGATCATTCGCGCTTTGGCTGTAGTTGTGGCTTTTGCTTTGGTTGTGGCTGTTGGTGTGGCTGTTGCCGTAGTGGAGACCGAGGCTACGGCCGAGCTGCTGTTGTTGCTGTTGCTGTTGCACTTACTCCTCTCCCGTTTACGGGAGAGGATGCCGAAGGCAGGTGAGGGCAGCCGTCGCCTTCGCTTTCGCTTCTGCTGCCGTTCTCAACTCATTCCTGCTTTTCGTTGACGATCTGCTCCAGGTCTTTCTGCAGATCCGCAAGCAGGGGATTCATCTTCTGCTGGATCGCCACCATCAGGTTCTGCATCAGTGCTGGGGTCTTGTCGAGCAGGCTCTGTCCGGCCGGGCTCTCGTAGAACTCGGCCATCGCCAGCACGTCTTCCTTGGTGAACGACTGCTTGTACAGATCCACGTACATCGGCCGCAGCTGCGACCAGGACAGTGCCTCGCGCAAGGTCTGCGAGGTCCGCTGCTGGATGCGCTGCAGGTGCTGCTTCTGCTCGGGAGTGAACGATTGTTCGCGGGTCAGCTGCGAGAACTGCTGGGTCTGCATGGCCTCCATCTGCGGCAGCATCGCGTCGAGCATGTTCTGCGCGCGCGAGGCTGCGAGCAGGCGGTTGATGTCGCTGTCCGAGGGAGGGCTGGCCGCTGCCAGCGCCACGCTGCCGAGCATCAGGGTGGCGGCCAGCAGCAGGCGTGGGAGCCGGACGAAAGGGCGGGCGCTATGAGCCACGGGACCTCCTGGGGACAAGGGAAGCACCGAGCATAGCGATCCTGGGCTGCTGTCGACCACCCGGCGCACGAAAGCGGGGCCGCGGGGGACGAATGGCGGCGGACTCAAGAGCTAACCAATTGTTTCTATTGGTAATCAGTTCTTGTGGATGCCGCTTATCAGAAAAGTGTGGCAATTCCATGTCCGCATCCTTAAAAATGAGATACGCATCACATTTGGGCGGCATCAGAGCCCCAATGATGCCAACAGGGGGAGCATGGCGAGGGAGCCGCGCTCTTGAATAGGGAAGGGAATGGGGCAGTACGATGCACGCGTTGTCCAATCAATCAACGGTACTGGTCGTCGCCGGCTGGGTCGCGGTTCTGACGCTGTTGCTTGCGTTTGTGCTGCTGGCGATCATCGTGGTCCTGCGCATCCGCGCGCAACGTCGGGAGCGGCGCGATGGCCAGGCCCGGCAATACTGGACGCAGGTCATCCAGCGTGAGCTGGAAGGCGAGGCGTACAAGGGACGACGCTTGCAGCACAGCGAAGTCGCAGGCTTCGTCGAAGCCTGGAATGCCGTCCACGATTCACTGACTGAAGCCGACTCGCGCCGCCTGGCAGCGCTTGGTCACCGTGTGGGCCTGGAAGAAGTGTCGCCGCGCATGCTGCGCGGCAGTTACCACGACCGTGCGATGACCATCATCGCCCTGGGTCATCTGCATGATCGACGCCTGTTCGATGTGCTGTCGCCGTTCCTGAGCGACCGCAGCCCCATTGTTTCGCTGTGCGCGGCACGCGCGCTGGCCCAGGTGGACCCGCCGCGGGCGATGTCGATGTTCGTGCCGATGATCGTCGAGCGCAACGACTGGGTGCCGGGCAGCGTGGCGCGCATCCTGGCGGAGAACTCCGATGGCAGCGCCGCCCGCGAGATCGGCAATGCGCTGCTGCGCGCCAATGCCGACACCACGGTGAAGCTGGTGCGCTTCCTGGCCGACATCGACGCCAAGCGTGCGGCCGAGGTGGTGCGGCAACTGCTGGATGGCCATGTCGATGACCACATCATCTCGGTCTGCCTGCAGCTGGTGAATGAAAAACAGGATCGCGAGCGGGTGATCGGCTTCCTGGCCGCCTCACGCTGGCATGTCCGCATGCATGCAGCCACGGCACTGGGTCGCATCGGTGAAGCCGGCGACAGTTCGCGGCTGGAGCCGCTTCTTGCCGACAGCGTGTGGTGGGTGCGTTACCGGACCGCGCAGGCCTTGCTGGCATTGTCGGGCATGGGTGTGGATGCGATGCGCCAGCTGCAGCAACGCCAGAGCGACCGTTACGGGCGCGACATCATCGATCAGGTTTTGGCCGAGCACGGGCTGAGGAGCATGGCATGAGCGGGTATTGGCAGATGCTGGTCGAGTACCTGCAACGTTTGCCGTGGATCCAGATCGCGGGCTCGATGCAATGGTTCTTCATGGCCTATTTCGTGGCGATCAACCTCGCCTACCTGATCCTGAATTACATCTCGGCGTACCAGATCGTGCGTTACATGCGCGAGTACCGCGCCAACTACCTGCCGCCTGCACTGCGCGATTACCAGCCGCCGGTGAGCATCATTCTGCCGGCCTACAACGAGACCCGCTCGGTGGTGTCTTCGGTGCGCTCGCTGCTGCGCACCAGTTATCCCGAGTTTGAGATCGTGGTGGTCAATGATGGCTCCAGCGATGCCACACGCGAGGCATTGATCGAGGCATTCGGTCTGGTGAAAGTGCCTGAGGCCTATCGCGCACGCCTGCCCACCCAGCCGGTCCAGGGCGTCTATGCGTCGGCGCGCTTCCCGCGCGTGCACATGGTGGACAAGGACAATGGCGGCAAGGCCGATGCGATCAATGCCGGCATCAACTGCGCACGGTATCCGCTGTTCTGCGTGATGGATGCCGACAGCATCCTGCAGCCGGAAAGCCTGTCACGGGTGGTACGGCCGTTCCTGGAAGACCGCCGTGTGATCGCCAGTGGTGGCGTGGTGCGTGTGCTCAACGGTTGCACGGTCACCGACGGCATGCTGTCCAAGGTTGGCCTGCCGAACCGTCTGCTGCCGAGCTTCCAGTTGGTCGAGTACCTGCGTGCGTTCCTGTTCGGGCGCATGGGCTGGTCGCCGATGAACGCGCTGCTGATCATCTCCGGCGCATTCGGCGTGTTCTACAAGGAGCGGGTGGTCGCCATTGGCGGTTACAAGGTGGACACGGTGGGTGAGGACATGGATCTGGTGATCCGCCTGCACCGCAATCTGCGCGAGGAAGAGCGTGACTACCGCATCGTGTTCGTACCCGATCCGGTGTGCTGGACCGAGGCGCCGTCGGACATCAAGTCGCTGCGCAACCAGCGCGTGCGCTGGCAGCGTGGCCTGGCCGAAAGTCTGTGGTCGAACATCGGCTTGATGTTCAGCCGTCGCGGCGGCACGCCGGGCTGGGTGGCGTTCCCGTTCATGCTGCTGTTCGAGTTCCTCGGGCCGCTGATCGAAGTGGTCGGCTACGTCTCGATGATCGTGCTGGCGCTGGTCGGGCTGGTGCAGCTGGAGGTGTTCCTGGTGTTCCTGGCCGCGGCGGTCGGCATGGGCATATTGCTGTCGGTCAACGCGATGCTGCTGGAAGAACTCTCGTTTGGTCTGTTCACCAAGCCTTCGCAGCAACTGCGCTTGTTCGTGGTCGCCGTGCTCGAGAACTTCGGCTACCGGCAGATGAATTCAATGTGGCGTTTCAGCGGCACGCTGGGCTGGTTGTTCAGTCGCAACAAGAAACGTCACAGCTGGGGGCAGATCAATCGTGATGGCTCCTGGCAGCACGTAGCAACGGCCGGCCCCACGTCGGCCCCGAAAAACGGCGCAAGTGAGGGGGACGCCAACCCATGATTCACAGGTACGATCTGACCGCAGCAAACCGTCGCAGAGCCACCGCTTCGCTGCCCGCGTGGTTGCTGCTCGCATGCATGGCATGCCCGCTGCCCCTGCTGGCACAGGAGGCCGAACCTGATGCGCTGACCACACAGATGCTGCAGGTTCGCGAGCTCGCCACCGGTGGCCAGCGACCGCAGGCCATCGAGCGCTACAACGCGTTGCTGGTCGAGCATCCCGGCAACGGCGATCTGCTGCTGGCGCGCGGCCGCACCTATGCCTGGGACGGGCAGTACGCCGCCGCCGAAAGCGACCTGAAAGCCGTGCTGCAGAACAGCCCGAATTATGCCGATGCATGGTCGGCACTGGGCGATGTCTACCGCTGGAGTGATCGCCCGCAGCAGGCGCTGGAGGCGTATTCGCGCTGGGTGGAACTTGCGCCGCAGGATGCGCAGGCGCACATCGCACGCGGCCGTGCGCAGCGTGATGTCGGCCAGTACGCCGCCGCGCGTGCCGACTTCGATGCGGCCGCCTCGCTGGGCGCCGATCCGGCCGAGATCGCAAGTCTGCAGCAGAGTCTGTTGCCACGCATGGCCAACCCGGATGTGGTGGCCGGCGGGGGTTATCTGTGGAGTGCCAGCGCGGGCTGGGACCACACCGGCTTCAGCGGTGACCGCGAGAGCTGGAACGATTCGGACCTGACAATTCGTCGCCAGTTCAGCCGTGGCTCGCTGGGTTTGGAACTGCTGCGTGCCGATCACTTCGGTGAAAGCGACATCGCCTGGGCACTGGACGGCTATGTGCCGCTGTGGTCCCGCGCCTATGCCAACCTGCGTTACCAGCACGGCCCGTCCGACGGCATGCTGCCGCGCCAGGCATGGCGTGTGGAGGTGTTCCAGGGTGTCGGCAGTGGCTGGGAGTTGTCGGCCAGTGTCGATCATCTGCGCTTCTCCGGAGACACCGAGTTCTATGGCATCGGCGTGGGCCGTTATGTGGGCAACTGGTATGGCCGCTACAAGCTGCAGCATGTGCCAGGCGTGGGATCTGGCAGCTGGAGCCATCGCGTGCTGCTGCGCAACTACTACAACGGCAATGCCGATGACTATCTGGAAATGAGCGTCAGCAGCGGCCGCAGCACCGATATGGACCGCTTTGGCAGCGTCGTGCGCGACAGCAATGCCGCCGTCGGCATCGCATGGAAGCGTTACTTCACGCCGCACTGGGGCTTCAAGGTCGGCGCCGGTTATGCCGACGATGATGGTGGCTATGACGAGCAGCGTTTCTCGTTCTCGCTGTATACGCGCTGGTAAGCGGAGTCGATGCAGATGACGACCCCACACGGTGCCAGCGCCTGGTCACGTTTCTCCTCGGCATTTCCGGCACTGCTGCTGGCGCAGTTCGTACTGGTGGCCGGTGCGGTGCTCAATGGTGTTGCCGGGGCCACCTGGGACGGCAACCAGAAATGGACCATTGCCGGTGTCGCCGCGTTGCAGTCGCTGCTGGTGCTGCTGCGCGCGGTGCCGATCCTGTTGCTGTTGTCGCTGCCGCTGCTGGCATTGAAGCGAACCTGGTTGCGCGGCATGGCGGTGGCGCTGCTGTGGTCGTTGTTCATTGCGCTGCAGGCATTGCTGGATCAGTACTACCAGGTGGCGCATGTGCCGCTGGGCGCGGATCTGTTCGGCTACAGCCTTGCCGAGATACGCACCACGCTGGCCGACGGTGCGCCATTGAATCCCCGTAATCTGCTGGCGCTGGTTCTGCCACTGCTGGTGCTGTGGGTGGGCCTGTGGTGGTGGGCACGGCGTGACGCGCGTGGCTCGAGCCTGTGGACCACACTGCTGCTGCTCGCCGGCCTGTTGTTGTGGCTGGCACCGTTGCCGGCTGGTGCCGGTACGTTGAAGGACGACGCAGCACGCGAGTTGGCCAGCAACAAGCTGGCCTGGTTCAGCGCTGACATGCGGCGTTGGTCCGGCAGCGATGCGCAGGCTCCGTCACCGGCGGTGGTGGCGTCGGCAGGCAGCGCCGACGAGCCAGCGCTGGATCCGAAGTATCCGTTCCTGCGCGCGGAACAGACCGTGGACACGCTGGGCCCGCACTTCCTTGCCACGTCCGACGGACATCCGCCTAATGTCGTGGTGATCGTGGTGGAAGGCCTGGGTCGCTCGTTCTCCGGGCCGCAGGCGACGCTGGGCAGCTTCACCCCGTTCCTCGATGACCTCGCCACGCGCAGCCTGTATTTCGACAGCTTCCTTGCCAACCAGGGCCGTACCTTCGGCGTGCTGCCCACGCTGTTCGGTTCATTGCCGTTCGCCGAAGAAGGCTTCACCGCACTGGGTGAGCGCATGCCGGCGCATCCGGGCCTGTTCAACGTGCTGGGCAAGCAGGGTTACCACACCGCGTTCTACAACGGCACCGACACCGCCTTCGACAACGAGCGCGGCTATCTGCAACTGCAGCAGGTGCAGAAGATCGTCGACATGCCGACCTTTGGCGTGGGTTACCAGCGCAATCCGTTCAGCGCCTGGGGCTACCCGGACAAGGAACTGGTGTCGCGGGTGCTGGCCGACAACGGTCAGCTGCAGACGCCGTTCGCGATGGCGATACAGACCATCTCCATGCATACCAGCTACCAGTTCCCGGGGCAGGATGCATACCGTGCGCGCTTCGAGCAGCGGCTGGGCGAACTGCGCATTCCTGAGACCCAACTGGCGGCATACCGCGACAACGTCGACATCTACAGCACCATCCTTTACACCGATGATCAGCTGCGCCGCTATTTTGATTCGGTGGCCAAGACGCCGTGGTATGCCAACACGATTTTCGTTGTCACCGGTGACCACCGCCTGCCGGAAATCCCGATGGGCGAGCACATGGACCGCTACCACGTTCCGCTGATCATCTTCTCGCCATTGCTCAAGCAGCCCAAGCGGATTGCTGCGGTGTCATCGCAGCTGGATGTCACCCCGTCGTTGATGGCGTTGCTGTCCAATACATACGGGTTGAAACGACCCGAGCGCACGCCGTGGCTGGGCAGCGGGCTGGACATGAATGAAGGCTTCCGCAACATCCATCAACTGCCATTGAAGCAGACCAAGACCAGCGCGCCGGAATACCTTGCCGATGGTTGGTGGTTGCGTGAAGGCAAGTTGTACGCGCTGCAGGAAGGCATGCACCTGGCGCCAGCCGACGATGCCGCCGTGCAGGCATGGGCAACACAGCGGCTGCAGCGCTACATGCAGGCCAATGCGATTTTCATGCAGCAGGGCGCGTTGATGCCCGATGGCGGCGAGCCGCGACTGGTGGCCTATCAGGCAAGCACGCAGCCGGTACCGGTAGCGGCTGCCGCACCGGTCGCACATGGGCTGACGCTGGAATCGGCGCAGGTAACGCCTGCCGCCGCTGGCGTGCAGTTGATGGCGATGTTCCGCAATGGTGATGCCAGGCCCAGCCGTGTGTTCGTGCCGCTTGCGGTGATGACCAGCGAGGATGGCCGCGAGCTGCAGGAAGTGTATGGCAGCGCGGTGCAGTTGCCGGCCAACGGTCGACAGCAGGTGCAGCTGCGCCTGCGTCAACCGCAGGACTGCAACGGCCGCTGCTACGTTTCGGTATTCCCTTCTGATCCTGACACTGGCAAGGCCATCGGCCAGGGGCGTTATCGCCTGCCGCTGGATTCCCCCGCCGCTACTGGAAGCCAACCGTGATGCCCTTGCCCCGCCTGAGTCTGCTGTTGTTGCTGTGCATGCTGCCCGTCACTTCGATGGCCTCGGCCAGTCGCGCGATATGGACCTGGGAAGCCGAGTCCTACGCGATGGTGCAGGACCCGAAGGTCGCGGCAGAGGCGGTGACCTACCTGAAGTCGCAGCGCATCGACACCGTGTACCTGTACGCCGATGCCTTCCAGGGCCGCAACCTCATCGTCGACCAGCCGCAGCTGTACCGCGATTTCATCACCCAGATGCACGCCAAGCGGATGAAGGTGTATGCGCTGCTGGGTTCGGCGTACCTCAACACCGAGAACTACGTGCTGCCGTCGCACCGTGCCGAGGCCGAGGCGATGTTTCGCCGCGTTGTCGAGTACAACGCGGCCGCGCCGGAGAACGCGCGCTTTGACGGTGTCAACCTGGATATCGAACCGCACATCCTCGACCAATGGGATGACGACACCCGCGAAGGTCTGCTGGCCGGCTTCCTGGACATGAGCGATGCGCTGATGCGGATCAAGCGCGAGCACGGCGCGACGCTCGCGGTGGGCCCGGCGATTCCTTTCTGGTTGGATGGCATCGAGCTGGAATGGAAGGGCGTGCGGCGCCCGGTCAGTGAGCACACCATCGACCTGTACGACTACGTCGCGTTGATGGACTACCGCGACAAGGCCGAGGGCAGTGACAGCATCCTCTCGCATGCGGCAAGCGAGATCGCCTATGCCAACCGCGTCGAGAAGAAAGTGGTGATCGGCCTGGAAGTCTCGTCCAACGACATCAACAAGGTCACCTTCCATGAAGAGGGGCCGAAGGTGTTCGAGCAGGAAGTGCGCAAGGTGGAACGCGCCCTGCGTCGTGAGCCGTCCTTTGCCGGCTTTGCCATTCACCATTACCGCGCGTACCGGCGCTGGGCGGCGCAGGAATGGGAGTGAGCGGGAGCTGCCGCTGAAGGCAGCCCTCTCCAACCCTCCCGTTCGCCGCGCGCCGGGGAGCGGGCTCCAGATTGCCCCCAACACAAGCACGCCCCCGGCAGCCCTTACAATGCGCCGATGGGAACAGGCCTGATTGAAATCTCGGAACAGCTGGCGATACCGGAAACGGAAATCGTCGAGCGTTTCGTGCGCGCCAGCGGGGCCGGTGGCCAGAACGTCAACAAGGTGTCCACCGCGGTGGAACTGCGTTTCGACGTGGCCGGCTCGCCGTCGTTGCCCGAGCCATTGCGTGAGCGCCTGCTCGCCCGCCGCGACCGGCGCATGACCGGCGAGGGCGTGCTGGTGATCGACGCGCAGCGCTTCCGTACCCAGGACCGCAACCGCCAGGATGCGCGTGAGCGTCTGGTCGGGTTCATCCAGGCCGGGCTGCACGTGCCCAAGCCGCGCGTGGCGACCAAACCGACCTACGGCTCCAAGCTGCGCCGTCTGGATCAGAAAAAGGAACGCGCGCACGTCAAGCGCGGCCGTTCAACACGTAACTGGGAGTAGTGCTTGAGCAATCCGGAGCCGGTGGTGCCCGTCATTCCACCGAACATGCCGCAGGTCAAAGGCGGCGCATTCACACGTTGGCTGGGGCGCAGCATCCTGCGTCTGGGCGGCTGGCGCATTCATGGGCCGATTCCGGACCTGGCCAAGGCGGTGGTCATCGCCGCGCCGCATTCGTCCAATTGGGATGGTCTGTGGGGCTTGGCGGCAAAAATGGCGCTGGGGCTCGAAGCCCGGATTCTCGGCAAGGACAAGCTGTTCTGGTGGCCGCTGAGCGCGGTACTGCGTGGCCTGGGCGTGGTGCCGCTGGACCGCAGTTCGCCGCAGGGAACGGTGGGCCAGGCGGTGGACATGATCCGCAACGGCGAGCGCGTCTGGTATGCGCTGGCACCGGAAGGCACGCGCAAGCCGGTCAAGGAGTGGAAGGGCGGGTTCCTGAAGATCGCGCGGATGGCCGAGGTGCCGGTGATACCGGCCTACTTCCATTACCCGGACCGGGTGCTGGGGTTTGGCCCCGTCTTCCAGACCAGCGGTGATGATGCGGCCGACATGGCCGCCATACGCCAGTGGTACCGGCAGTGGATGGGGAAGAACCGTCAGGGCGGTTGATCGCACGGTTGGCCGACGTGGCGCGGGCGGTGACGCGCCACCATCGGCACATGCCGCGATTCGGCGAACGGAGTAGGGTTATGGGCTGATTTAGCCCGTCCTGAAGGAGTTCGTTTCATGTCGCGTACCGTCATTCTGGCTACCGCCGTCAGCCTTGCGCTGGCCGCCTGTTCCGGCAAGGAGTCCACTGCCCCCGTGACCGCCGATACCCCTGCTGCCGCCGGCCAGCCGGCCGAAGCATCGACCAACCCGTTCATGACGGCGAGCACGCTGCCCTTCCAGGCACCGGCGTTCGACAAGATCAAGGACAGTGACTACCTGCCAGCCTTCGAAGAAGGCATGCGTCAGCACCTGGCCGAGATCAAGCAGATCACCGACAACACCCAGCCGGCCACGTTCGACAACACGCTGCTGCCGATGGAAAAATCCGGTGCCATCCTGGACCGCGTCAGCCGCGTGTTCTTCAGCGTGGTGCAGGCCGATACCAATCCCGAGCGGCAGAAGATCCAGGAAGACGTGGTGCCGAAGCTGGCCGCGCACAGCGATGCCATCTATCTCGACGCCAAGCTGTTCGAGCGCATCAAGGCCATCCATGACGCACGCGAAACCGCCGGCCTGGACCCGGAGCAGCTGCGTGTGGTGGAAGAAACCTACAAGGGTTTCGTCAAGGCCGGCGCGCAGCTCAATGATGCCGACAAGGAAACCCTGAAGCAGCTCAATGCCGAAGAGGCCACGCTGTCCAACGATTTCCACAACAAGCTGGTGGCCGCGACCGCAGCGGGCGCGGTGACCATCGATGACAAGGCGCAGCTGGCCGGCCTGTCCGATGCCGACATCGCCGCCGCCGAGGATGCCGCCAAGGGTCGCAAGCTGGAAGGCAAGTGGGTGCTGAGCCTGCAGAACACCACGCAGCAGCCGGTGTTGACCTCGCTGCAGGATCGCGAGGTGCGCGCCAAGGTGCTGGAAGCCTCGGAAACCCGCACCGAACATGGCGATGCCAACGACACCCGCGCGATCATCCAGCGTCTGGCGCAGTTGCGTGCGGCCAAGGCCAAGCTGCTTGGCTTCCCGAACTATGCGGCTTACAACCTCACCGACCAGATGGCGCAGAACCCGGCCAACGCACTGAAGCTGCTTACCGATACGGTGCCGGCGGCCACTGCCAAGGCACGCGGCGAGCTGGCTGAGATCCAGAAAGTGATCGACGCGCAGAAGGGAGGCTTCAAGGCGGCCGCTTCGGATTGGGACTTCTACGCCGAGCAGGTGCGCAAGGCCAAGTACGACCTGGACGAAGCGCAGATCAAGCCGTACTTCGAGTTGGACAACGTGCTGCAGAACGGCGTGTTCTTTGCTGCCAATCAGCTGTACGGCATCACCTTCAAGGAACGCACCGATCTGCCGGTCTATCACCCGGACGTGCGCGTGTTCGAGGTGACCGATGCCGACGGCAAGTCGCTGGCACTGTTCTACGCCGATTTCTACAAGCGTGACAGCAAGTCCGGCGGCGCGTGGATGGACGTGTTCGTCGAACAGAACGGCCTGACCGGCACCAAGCCGGTGGTCTACAACGTGAGCAACTTCACCAAGCCTGCAGCGGGCCAGCCGGCCCTGTTGAGCTGGGATGACGTGACCACGATGTTCCACGAATTTGGCCATGCGCTGCACGGCATGTTCTCCAACACCAAGTACCCGAGCGTGGCCGGTACCGGTGTGCCGCGTGACTTCGTCGAGTTCCCGTCGCAGTTCAACGAGCACTGGGCGTCGGACCCGAAGGTGTTCGCCAACTACGCCAAGCACTATCAGACCAAGGAAGCGATGCCGCAGGCACTGGTCGACAAGATCGCCAAGGCCAAGACCTTCAACCAGGGCTACATGACCACCGAGTACCTGTCGGCGGCACTGCTGGACCTGGCCTGGCACACGCAGGGTGCGGATGCGCCGTTGCAGGACGTGGACAAGTTCGAAGCCGATGCGCTCAAGCGCTTCAAGGTGGATCTGGCACAGGTGCCGCCGCGTTACCGCAGCAGCTACTTCGACCACATCTGGGGCGGTGGCTATTCGGCCGGTTACTACGCCTATTTCTGGGCGGAGATGATCGACCATGACGCGTTCGAGTGGTTCAAGGAGAACGGCGGCCTGACCCGTGAGAACGGCCAGGTGTTCCGCGACAAGATCCTGTCGATCGGCAATACGCGCGATCTGTCCACTGCCTACCGCGATTTCCGCGGCAAGGATCCGAGCGTGGAACCGCTGCTGCACAACCGTGGTTTGAAGTAATCGCGGCATCACAGTGGTTTGATTGAAACGACGAACGGCAGGGGAAGCCCTGCCGTTCGTGTTTCTGCCTTACGCCGCTCCTACAGCCGGCTCACCATCTTCAACCGTACTTGTGCCGGGGCGACGTCATGTCGTTGCGCGGCCATCGAGCAGAGCAGGTCGAGCAATCCCTGTGGTTCCGCCAGCAATGGGTCGCCGTCCTCGATAAGCACGGCCAGGTGTCCCCACCAGAACGGATGTCCGTCGACGTACACCTCATACCCTGCAAGGTACTGCCGCCCACGTAGCAGAGGCTCCGGCAGCAACACGGGTGATCCGTTGGAGGCCATGCACTTGCTGATGGTCATGTGATCGAAACACTCCTTGGCTTTGCGGCCGATGGCGCTCCTGCGCAGGAGGGCGCTCAGGTGCCCACGTGCACGCGATTGCCGACTTCATTGCAGCACAGGTGCTCCAGCGCCATTTCCAGCGCGAGCACGTAACTCTGAGCGCGATAGCCCTGCGCCACACCGAGGCGGTGTCCGGTGGCCGCTGGCAGGCAGGCATCGAAGGCATGGCCGTCGTCGTCGTGTACTTCCACATAGGCGTTGCGCAGGCGCGGCAGCAGGCGTTGCAGGCGCACGCTGTCAACGCATGCACCGGGCGCGAGCAGGGTGACTTCGCCGGGGCTGTGGTCGGCAGCGCAGAGCGCTTCGATCAGTTCCTGTTCGCAGCTGCAGCTGCGCACGGCGATGCTGGTGCCCGCATCCAGGGCGCGATGCACCAGCGATTTCGTCACAGCCGTCGGCAACGGTGCGGCCGCACGCTGCAACAGCCCCCGGCCTTCGGGGCCACGCACGATGAAGATGGACATGGCTCAGCCCTCCTGCGCTTGCAGGCGACGGGCAGCGATGGCCAATGACAGCCGGCAAGCATCGTCGCGCACGCCGCCGCAGATCAGCGCCACGGGCGCGTGCTGTGGATGCAGGTGCGTGTCCAATGCATCGGCATCGCGACGTGCGATCTCGATGTACGGCGCCGGCAGGGCGTCCAGCGCGGCACACAGCGCCGGGCCATGCGCTGACCATTGCTGCTCGTTGGCGGCGGCGACTTCGATCAGTACCCATGCCGGCTGGCTGCGATGTGCGTGCTGCAGGCAACGAACCAGGGCCGGCAGCGAGTCGCAGTCCTGGCAGGACAGGTCATGCCCGGCAACCTGGGCAGGCAATGGCGGCGTGCCCGGCACGATCGCCTCGGGTGCGTGCCGGATCAGCAGGATGGTCATGTGAAACCTTCATGGAGCGCCTTTCGGCGCGGTGACGCCACGATGCGCGCAGGGCCCGTAAAGCCTCCATGGCGTGCGGAAGGGCGGACGTAAATAATGCGTAGCTTCCTGCGGGAACTTGCCGCCGTCCGGGCATGTCCATTGCTCACCTTCCCCTGTGGTGATCGGCATGAATGAGACAACAGCGGCCCCCCGACTTCCTCCTGTACTTGCCTGGCTGCGGCGGGAGGCGTTGCCGCTGGCGGTGATGTTGCTGCTGCTGTTCGCCGCGCGCGACAGCCTGGCCAATCACTACCAGGTACCCAGTGGATCCATGCAGCCCACCCTGCAGCCCGGTGACCGGGTTGCGGTGGACATGCGCGCCTATGGCCTGCGCCTGCCATTCACCAATGTACGGTTGCTTGCCAATGGCCAGCCGCAACGCGGCGATGTGGCGGTGTTCGATTCACCGGCCGATGGCACGCGGCTGATCAAGCGCGTGGTGGCGATAGGGGGTGATCGTGTGGCCCTGCACGCGGGCTACCTGAGCATCAACGGTCAACCGCTGCAGCAATCGCAGGCCAACGAAGCATTCGCTGGCAAACAGGTGCAGCTGGATCTGGACGAAGGCGGTGGCCCGGATATCGCGGGCATGATCATCCCAGCCGGAAAACTGCTGGTGCTGGGTGACCATCGCGGCAACAGTTTCGACGGCCGTTTCTTTGGGCTGGTGGATGCCGATGCGGTGTATGGCAAGGCGCTGGCGGTGTATTGGCGTCGAGGTGACGGACCGCGTTGGCAGCGGTTGTAAGTCGCTCGAACGCAGTCAGGGGGTAAACAGGAAAACCGGCGCGGAAACGTTGCCGGTTTTTCTTTGCGCGTGGGTCTTTCGGTGAAGCCGCCCGGCAGCTGCGTTGCATGCGACTGCTGGCATGCACGAGGAAAAAACGCCCGGGTAAGTGCGGCGCACGCGGGCGCTTGTTGCGGGGGCGGGCATGCATGGCTGGCACAACCAGAGCTTCCCGGGGGCGATGGGCTTGACCGGGCGGCGGGTAGGTACCGGATGAACTCATCAAGTTCTTCAAATTGGTACGACCAATAACGGGACTTAACCCTATGGTCTAATAGGATCTTTGCTGAAACGGCGATTCAATCGCGGCTCGTTGACCGCACTTGCCTGATATTGGTAATACCAATGTGAGTGGTAGTGCAAACCTCCACCTGCGGGTGGGCCGCCTTTCGCCTTAGTCGAGAACCTGCATGCAGCCCTGGGAACAACTGTACGACCCCGCTGGCAACCTCTGGCTGTCCAGCCTGATCGCGCTGTTGCCGATCGCCTTCTTCTTCGTCGCCCTGGCCGTGCTGCGCATGAAAGGCTGGCTGGCCGGCACGATCACCGTGGTGATCGCGCTGGCCGTGGCGCTGCTGTTCTATCGCATGCCGCTGGAGCAGGCGCTGGGTGCAGCCGGCTTCGGCTTCATCTACGGCTTGTGGCCGATTGCCTGGATCATCATCGGCGCGGTGTTCCTGTACAAGGTTGCGGTCAAGACCGGCCAGTTCGCGATCATCCGCGCGTCGATCCTGTCGGTGACCGAGGACCAGCGCCTGCAGATGCTGATGGTGGGCTTCGCTTTCGGTGCGTTTCTGGAAGGCGCCGCCGGTTTTGGTGCGCCGGTGGCGATCACCGCCGCGCTGCTGGTCGGGCTGGGTTTCAAACCGCTGTATGCCGCGGGGCTGTGCCTGATCGTCAACACCGCGCCGGTGGCATTTGGTGCGATGGGCATTCCGATCATCGTCGCCGGCCAGGTCACCGGGCTGGATGCGTTCGAGATCGGGCAGATGGCTGGGCGCCAGCTGCCATTCCTGACCCTGATCGTGCTGTTCTGGATCATGGCCATCATGGATGGTTGGCGTGGCGTCAAGGAAACCTGGCCGGCGGTGCTGGTGGCCGGTGGTTCGTTTGCCATTGCGCAATACCTGACGTCCAACTTCATCGGCCCGGAGCTGCCGGACATCACCGCGTCGCTGACCTCGCTGGTGTGCCTGACCCTGTTCCTTCGCCGTTGGCAGCCGCGCCGCATCTTCCGTTTCGAAACCGAGGCCAGCGCCGAAGCCGCCGCACAGGCGCTGGAGGCACCACGGTACAGCGCCGGCCAGATCGCCAAGGCGTGGTCACCGTTCCTGATCCTCACTGCGATGGTCACGTTGTGGAGCATCAAGCCGTTCAAGGCGCTGTTCGCCGCCGGTTGCCCGCTGGAGAGCTGGGTGCTGAAACTGCCGGTGCCGGGCCTGGATCAACTGGTACAGAAAATGCCGCCGATCGTGAATGCGCCGACTGCGTATGAAGCGGTCTACAAGTTCGATGCGTTCTCGGCCACCGGCACCGCGATCATGCTGGCCGCGGTCATCACCATCGTCTACCTGCGCATGCCGGTACGTGCAGCGGTGCGCACGTTCGCCGAGACAGTGAACGAGCTGAAGATGCCGATCTATTCGATTGGCATGGTGCTGGCCTTCGCCTTCATCGCCAACTACTCCGGCCTGTCGGCAACGTTGGCGCTGGCCCTGGCGCATACCGGCGATGCCTTCACGTTCTTCTCGCCATTCCTCGGTTGGCTGGGCGTGTTCCTGACCGGCTCGGACACCTCGTCCAATGCCTTGTTCTCGGCCCTGCAGGCCACCACGGCGCAGCAGATCGGCGTGTCCGAAGTGTTGCTGGTTGCGGCCAACACCACCGGTGGCGTCACCGGCAAGATGATCTCGCCGCAGTCCATCGCCATCGCCTGTGCGGCAGTGGGCCTGGCCGGCAAGGAGGCGGACCTGTTCCGCTTCACCGTCAAGCACAGCCTGATCTTCACGGTGATGGTCGGGTTGATCACCACCGCGCAGGCCTACTGGCTCACCTGGATGATTCCCTGAGCCATGGCAGCGTCCTTCCGCCACCGCGCTGGGCTTCGGGCCACAATGTCGGCATGAGCACTCAACGCATTTCCGACAAGGTGGCCGTGCAGCTGCGCGCGCTGGTGGACGAGCAACAACTGCAGCCGGGCGACCGGCTGCCTTCCGAGCGCGCGCTGGCAGTGCAGCTCGGGGTGTCGCGCACCGCGCTGCGCGAAGCCATCGCACAGCTGGGCAGCCTGGGCTTTTTGATCGCCCGCGTAGGCGGCGGCACCTATGTCGCCGAACCCGCCGCGCGTGCGCGCCAGATGCTGGATGAGCCACTGGCACCGTACCTGCCCTTGTTCCAGGGCGATCCGGAGTACCGCTTCGACGTACTGGAGATCCGCCACGCACTGGAAGGCGCCACCGCTTGGCACGCCGCCTTGCGGGCGACCGACGAAGACCGTACGCGCATCGCGCAGGCATTCCAGACCATGCTCGATGCGCATGGCAAGAATGATCCCGCCGGTGAAGCACAGGCCGACGCGGCATTCCATCTGTCCATTGCCGAGGCTTCGCACAACCTGGTGTTGTTGCAGGTGATGCGCGGCCTGTTCGAGCTGTTGCAGACCAACATCTCGCAGAGCCGCGAGAAGCTTTATACGTCAGCGACGACGTTTTCACCCTTGTCCAGCCAGCACCGCGAAATGATGGATGCGGTGTTGGCGGGCGACCCCGAACGTGCGCGTGCCGCCGCGCATACCCATCTTGAGTTCGTGCACACCACGCTGCGCACGCTCGATGACAACGAAGCCCGGCGTGCGAGGGCTTCGCGGCTCCCTTCCTCCCACGGTTGACCCATGATCATTTCCGCCTCCACCGATTACCGTGCGGCCGCGCAGCGTCGCCTGCCGCCGTTCCTGTTCCACTACATCGATGGCGGCGCGTATGCCGAGCACACGCTCAGGCGCAATGTTTCCGATCTGGCCGATATCGCGTTGCGCCAGCGCGTGCTGCGTGACATGTCCGAGCTGAGCCTGGAAACCGAGCTGTTCGGCGAGAAACTGGCGATGCCGGTGGCGCTCGCTCCGGTCGGCCTGACCGGCATGTACGCGCGTCGCGGTGAAGTGCAGGCCGCGCGTGCAGCCGACAGCCGTGGCGTGCCGTTCACCCTGTCCACCGTGTCGGTGTGCCCGATCGAGGAAGTCGCACCGTCGATCAAGCGGTCGATGTGGTTCCAGCTGTACGTGCTGCGCGACCGAGGCTTCATGCGCAACGCGCTGGAACGTGCGCAGGCGGCGGGCGTGACGACGCTGGTGTTCACCGTGGACATGCCGGTGCCGGGCGCGCGTTATCGCGACGCGCATTCGGGCATGAGCGGGCCGAATGCCGGCATCCGCCGCATCGGCCAGGCCGTGACGCATCCGCGTTGGGCATGGGATGTGGGCTTGCGAGGGCAGCCCCATGACCTGGGCAACATCTCCGCCTACCGCGGCAACCCGACCGGGCTGGAGGATTACATCGGTTGGCTGGGCAACAATTTTGATCCGTCCATCTCGTGGAAGGATCTGGAATGGATCCGCGAGTTCTGGAAGGGCCCGATGGTGATCAAGGGCATCCTCGATCCAGACGATGCACGCGACGCAGTGCGCTTTGGTGCGGACGGCATCGTGGTCTCCAATCACGGCGGTCGCCAGCTCGACGGCGTGCTGTCCTCGGCGCGTGCGCTCCCGGCCATTGCCGATGCGGTGCAGGGCGACCTGAAGATTATCGCCGACTCGGGCATCCGCAACGGTCTGGACGTGGTGCGCATGCTCGCGCTCGGCGCTGACAGCGTGCTGCTCGGTCGCGCCTTCGTCTATGCGCTTGCTGCGCAGGGCGAGGCCGGCGTTGCCAATCTGCTGGACCTGATCGCCAAGGAGATGCGCGTGGCGATGACGCTGACCGGCGCACGCCGCATTGCTGACATCAGCCGCGATTCACTGGTCAACCTGGCATGAGCGCGAACGAAGCGTTGTTGACGCAGCTGCGTGCTGCAGTTGGCAACGCGTATGTACTGACCGGTGACAAAGCAACGCGTCGCTTTCGCAAAGGCTATCGCTTCGGCGATGGCCCGGTGCTGGCGGTGGTGCGCCCCGGCAGCCTGCTCGAGATGTGGCGCGCGCTGCAGGCTGCCGTGCAGGGTGGGGCGGCGATCATCCTGCAGGCTGCCAACACCGGGTTGACCGGTGGTTCCACGCCCGATGGCGATGACTATGCGCGGCCCATCGTGCTGATCAACACATTGCGCCTGACCGGTGTGCAGTTGCTTGATGAAGGGCGGCAGGTACTGTGCCTGCCCGGTGCCACGCTGGATCGGTTGGAACAGGTCCTGGCGCCGCTGGGGCGCGAACCGCATTCGGTGATTGGTTCGTCGTGCATTGGTGCGTCGGTGTTGGGCGGTGTGTGCAACAACTCTGGCGGCTCGTTGGTAAGACGCGGTCCGGCGTATACCGAAATGGCGCTGTATGCGCGGGTAGACAGCGCCGGTGAACTGCAACTGGTCAATCATCTGGGCATTGCCCTGGGCGACACGCCTGAAGAGATGTTGCAGCGGCTGCAGGCAGGGGACTACCAGCCAGCCGATGTGCGTGTTGTCGGCGAGCGTGCAGGATCCGATCCGCGCTACGCCGAACAGGTGCGGCAGGTGGATGCGGCCACCCCGGCGCGCTTCAACGCTGACCCGAGCCGTCACTACGAGGCGGCCGGCTCGGCTGGCAAGCTTGCGGTATTCGCGGTGCGCCTGGACACCTTCGCCAAGGAGGCGGCCGAAGTGTTCTACATCGGCAGCAACCGCACCGGCAGCCTTACCGAAATCCGTCGTCACCTGTTGACTGGCTTCGAGCGCCTGCCGATCTCCGGTGAGTACATTCACCGTGTGGCCTATGACATCGGCGAACGTTACGGCAAGGACACGTTCCTGCTGATCGACAAGCTCGGCACCGCGCGCGTACCCGCTGCGTTTGCATTGAAGAGCCGCGTGGATGGCTGGTTTGAACGGCTGGGCCTGCGTGGCGTTACAGACCATGTGATGCAGCTGCTGACCAGCCTGCTGCCCTCGCACCTGCCGGCGCGTATGGGCGAGTTCCGCCAGCGCTACGAACATCATCTGCTGCTCAAGGTGTCGGCGCAGGACGCCGCGGCGACCGAAGCCTGGTTGCGGGAGTTCTTCGCTGGGCATGAAGGTGGTTACTTCCATTGCGCGCCGGATGAGGGGCGCAAGGCCTTCCTGCATCGCTTTGCCGTTGCAGGTGCGGCCGTGCGCTATCGCGAAGTGCATCGTGCGCAGGTGCAGGACATCGTCGCGCTGGATATCGCGCTGCGTCGCGATGACCGTGAGTGGTTCGAGCAGTTGCCGGCCGATCTGGATGGCCGCCTGCTGCACAAGCTCTACTACGGCCACTTCCTGTGCCACGTATTTCACCAGGACTACATCGCCCGCAGGGGCGAGGACCCGATGGCGATCGAGCATGCGATGTGGAAGCTGCTCGACGAACGCGGTGCCGAGTACCCGGCCGAACACAACGTCGGCCATCTCTACCCGGCCAAGCCGGCGCTGGCGGATTTCTATCGGCAGCTGGATCCGAGCAATACCTTCAATCCCGGCATCGGCCAGACCAGCAAGCAGCCGGGTTGGAAGGGGTGTGATTGCGCGGGACATTGAAACGCTGAAGCGCAAGGCATCTGCTCAAGCCTTTGCTTGAGCGTTTGCCTGGGCCGTTGCTCAAGCCCCTCTCCCGCGAGCGGGGTGATGCGGGCTTGCTTGCGAACCATTGGTTCGTAGCCCGTTGAGCGCCCTTGCGCTGGCGCAAGGGC
>NZ_LDJI01000019.1 GCF_001431415.1 Stenotrophomonas humi
CCCGACCATACAAACTGTGGACCGATACACCCAGCCGCTCAGCAACCTCAGCTACTGGCCGGCCATATTCGACAATTTGCCGAACCGCCTCGATCTTGAACTCATCCGTGTAACGTTTCGTACTCATAACCACCTCCGCCTAAGCCATAGTTTATGGCTGCGAGGTGTCTACGAAATCCTGGGCGATTCAAAGTTGATATCACGCGGGCTGCAGGATATTTCGAATCAGCGGCGAAAGCTGGGCTACCCGCAGCAATGCATGAGTATGGACTCGCATTGCTGCATGGCGACGGGATGAGCCAGGAACGAGATGAGGCTTTGTATTGGATTCGCAAAGCGGCAGATTACGGGGATGAGACAGCGAAGGAGTTCTTGCTAGCGTAAGACACCGAATCGGAGATCGCATTGCATCCAGTCATGTGCATGCATCAAGTCCCGCGCGCCCTTGACCCAGCCAAATCGTCATGTGACGCCTCCCAGCTTACATGCAGCTTCTCACCACCCGGGAAATGGCTAACCTACTGCTCCGCAAGGGTGCCCACTCACTCGCCAAACGCATTGCGTGTGCGACGCTCGCAGATTCAAACCGTCAACGAGGCTAGCCCATGCCAATGAGGCCGGTCCTCTTCCTCATCCGCATTGATGCCGCATCGTAGAAGTCATCGTAAGTACCAGGATGCTGACTCGCACTCCCCGACCGCCTTACGCAAAACACCCGCTGATGAGCGGGCGTTTGTTTAATCCTTGATCGGTGAGGTGTTTCCGGTTTTCACCGGCCAGCTTGCGAACGCGACGCTCTCCCAGCTGAGCCACCGCTCCACGCGATGTCCGGATTCTAGCGCGCGTCTTCGGCGTTCGCCGACCGGCTTCCGTTGCAGGGGACCGGACCGGCGACAAGCCTGCCGCTCCCCTGCTTCGATGCAGGCCCTCCTCCGGCAGTTACGGCTTCGCGGCGGCCGGCGGCGCCAGCTCGGCGAAGACCGGGCCCATGGCACCCATCGTTGCCTTGTCTGCTCCCATGTCCTCGGCTGCATTGGCAATAGCGATCACGCCGTTGCCGCTCTCGGGAAACAGTGCCACCCAGGCCAGCCAATTGCCGTCCGAACCGCCATGCGTAAGCACCGGCCCCTTGCGTCCGGCGATGGACGCCTGCACACCCCAGTCCATGCCCGACGGACTGCCGCTCTGCGCGGTCTGCATCAACCGATAGGATGCCGGCGCCAACAGCTTGCCCTTGCCACGGCTGCCCGCCATCTGATCGATGGCGAACTTCGCCATGTCCTGAAGACGCATGTGCAGGTTGCCGGCCGGCGTGTACATCGGCGGCACGCCGTCGTCCGCCTTCTGCGGCGCGGTGGTCACCGGCTTGCCGGCGCGATGGCCTTGCGGCTGATCCGCGGAGGTCGGGCCGAATCCGGCGCTGTCCATTCCCAGCGGCTTGAACACTTCACGCTGCATCAGTGTTTCGAAATCGGTGCCGGTGACACGCTCGGCAATCACCGCAGCGATCAGGAAGCCGCTGTTGCTGTAGGCGAACTCGGTGCCAGGCACATTGACCGGCTTCTCCCGCAGCGCAGCGCGGATGTACGCCTCGCGCTGTACCGGCAAGGTGCGGGTGTCGGTGAAGAAGGCATCCAGGGCCGCAGCGTCCAGCAGATTCTCCGGCAACCCTGCACGGTGCGACAGCATCTGCGTCAGGGTGATATTGCGGTAAGCCGGGTTGATCGCGGTGAGGTCCGGCAGCATTTTTGCCAGTGGCGCCTCCCAGTCCAACAGCCCCTGCTCCGCCAGGCGTGCGATCAAGGCAACGGTCATGGGCTTGCCGGTGGAGCCGATCAGCCACACGTCGTCATTCTGCGCAGCCACCGTGCCGTCGTTGCGACGCACGCCGCGCACCGATTGTCGTTCCACCTTGTCGTCGCGGATGACCAGCATCGCAACCGCCGGGGTCTGGGTACCTTCCATCGCGGCAGCGAGCAGAGGATCCAGCGTGTTGTCCGCCAACGCATTGCCACTCAGTGTCGCGCCCAATGCCAACGACAGTCCGAAGAAAAGACGAGAAGCGCCTGAAGCGTGGTGCGTCCAACGTGACCTGCAACGTGCGGTAGTCGTCATGGTGCCTCCTGAGCAGAAACGATGGGGGAGCAGTGCCGCCGTTGTGTGTGGACGGCAACTCATACTGCGGAGACGGGTCACAGAGCCAATAGTGCCATCCGACATACCTCACAAAGGCAGGGGATGCGACTGCAATCGCCGCGGTACGTATGCCAGCGATTTCAATATGCGCTCTGTCAAAATTCCCCCTGAGCGGCGCAGGGCTTATCAACCCAAGCGTCTCGCTGAGAAAATCATCAGCGGCACGATCGACCCGATGCGGCGTTCAGCCTGCGAATCAAGCCGCCGCCGCTGCAGAACGGCCGTCAGCGCTGCTGAACCGGCTCTGTGTACGCAGGCCAACAATCGCAGTGCGTCGGATTGCCGGCGCTCGCGACTTCGGCAGGCTTCCTGCTTGGCAGCTCATGCCGCCCCAACAAGCACATCACCCACTATTGCCATGCGGGCATCGCCACCTTCAGGCAATGAAGTCACTCGCCCGCTTTGCGCCGATAGTCCAATGGCGGGGCATCCCGCTGCAGCAACGGCTGATAATGGAAGTCCTTGCCGCGCCGTTCGTCGAATTCCTGCCGAGCCTTGCGCACGGTTTCCGGCGACTGCAGCAGCTGCACCGCCGCCAGCGCCAGCACCTTGGCGGCATTCAAGGCGCCCTTGTCGCCGATGGACATGCCCGATGCGGCCACTGCCTGCCAACTATGGGCCGGCGTACCCGGCACCCAGGTGGCGGTGCTCAAGCCAACGGTGGGAACGTTCCAGCTGACATCGCCGACGTCGGTTGATGCACTCCCGGCAGCATCGGCCCGATACGGTTGCAACTGCAGCGCACTTTCCAGCCCCGGTCGTTTCTCCAGGGTCTGCTGCATGCGCTGGGCAAAGGCCTGCTCGGTGGCGTCGTAACGCACCCCGCCCACCTGCTGCAGCGCTGCCTGCATCACCTGCCCCAATGTGTCATTGGGCAGCAGCGAGAACACACCGCCGGTCTGTTCGAACTCGACCGTGGTGCCGGTACCCATCGCCGCGCCTTCGGCGGCCTTGTGCAGACGCTCGAACACATCGCGCACCACTGCCGGATCGGTGTGGCGCACGTAGTAGTAGGCCTCGGCGGCATCCGGCACCACGTTGGGCGCGGCGCCACCATTGCTGATGACGTAGTGGATGCGGGTGCCATCGGGCACATGCTCGCGCATCAGGTTGGCCATGTAATTGAAGGCTTCCACGCCGTCCAACGCGGAGCGACCACGCTCCGGTGCGATGGCCGCATGTGCGGCGCGGCCGTGGAAACGGAATTTGCCGCTGGTGTTGGCCAGGGTGGTGCCCTGCGCCGCCGAGTTGTCAGCCGAAGGGTGCCAGTGCAGCACCACATCCACATCGTTGAACAACCCGGCCTTGGTCATGTAGACCTTGCCCGAGCCGCCTTCCTCGGCCGGCGTGCCGTACAACCGCACTTCGCCGTCATTGCCGGTGTCCTTCAGCCACTGCGCGATGGCGCGCGCCGCGCCTACCGAGGCTGCGCCGAACAGGTTGTGCCCGCAGGCCTGCCCGGCATCCTGCCCGGGGATCTCCGTGCGTACCGGCTCGGCCGCCTGCGCCATACCCGGCAAGGCATCCATCTCCGCCAGCAGGCCAATCACCGGTCCATTGCCGCGCTTGCCGTAGGTTGCGACAAAGGCAGTCGGCATGCCGGCAACACCGGCCTGGATGCGGAAGCCGGCCTCGCGCAGCTCACGCTGCAGCAGCGCCGAGGATTCCGATTCCAGATAGCCCAGTTCCGGGTGCTGCCACAGCGCCTTGCCGACCTCGGCCTGGCGCTGGGCATAGGCATCCAGCGTGGTCGTTACATCCTTTGGAGCGCACCATGCATTGGCGGTGGACAGCAGGCATCCCAGCAACGCCGCACGCAACAGGGTGGATTTCATGACCGGGCTCCTGCAGCTCAATAGAAGGTGACGTTGTCGATCTCGAACCAGACCTTGCTGCCGGGCTCGCCGCCCGCGGAGAACGCCAGTTGCTGCAGGTCATCGCCCTTCCATTCCGCCACGGGCGATTTGGCCCGGTATGGCGGCTGGCCCTGCAATGCGGTGAACGGCACCTCGACCGTGCGCCACTGCGGCTGTGCCTGCAGCGCTGCGGTGAAGCGACGGTTGCCCAGCGCGCGCACTTCCAGCCGCAGTTCCGGCGAACTGCCGCGCAACTCGAAACGGATACCGCGATGCGACCGTGCATCCACCGGCGCCACCGAGCCACGGCTCAGCGGCAGGATCGCTGCCGCAAAGGCGTTGTCCTTGCTCGACAGCTTGGCCTGTGTGGCCAGCGCATTGCCGCCGGTCTCGCGGGCAACCACTTCGGTCACCTGCACGGTGCGGTCGTTGCCACCATCAGCCTCATCGATACGCAGGGTATCCAGCGCCGTGCGTCCGTCGCCGCGCTCGAAATCATCCACCAGCGCGTCCACCGGCTGCGCCGGCAATGCAAGCGCGCGATTACCGGCTGGCAGCACCGCTCCCTTGCCATGCACCTGGCGTCCGGCCACATACACCTGCTGGGTATTGCGGATGTCGCCGATGCGCGTCCACGGCTGTCCCTTCACCAGCAGCAGATCGGCACGCTTGCCGACCTCGAGGGTGCCGCGATCTTCCACACCCAGCGCCTTGGCGCTGTGTGCGGTACCAGCGACCAGGGCTTCCGACGGCGTGAGCCCGGCGTCCACCAGCAGTTCAAGCTCACGCAGCGTGGAGCTGCCATGCGGCGTACCGGTCATACCGGCATCGGTACCCACCACCACCGGGATGCCGGCATCGTGCAGCGCCTTGACGTTACCCAACGCGTTGGCGAAGTTGTGTTCGCGCTGGCGCAGCACATCAGGCTTGGCGCCGGTACGGCCGCTGCCATCCACCCGCTCGGGCAGGTACACCGCCAGCGATGGTGCATAGGCGGTGCCATGCGTGCGCATCAGCTCGATCAGCTCCGCATCCACCGGGCCATCCTGCACGCTGTGTGCGATGACATCCACGCCGGCGCGCGCCGCAGCCTTGCCCCGCTTGACCATCACCGTATGCGTGAACACCTTCAGCCCATGCTTGTGTGCCTCATCAACCAAGGCGCCGAGGGTTTCCTCGTCCATGCTGCTGTTGTCGGCGGCATTGGAATAACGCCAGCCATCGGTGAAGGCCTTGATGAAATCCGGCTTGTACGCAGCCACGGCCTGCACGCCTGCACGCGCGGACTCGGGCGTGTTGACCCAACGCGTGGTGTTCTCGTCGCCCCAGTCGGCACCATGACCCAGCGGCGTGCTCATGCGTGCGGCGAACTTCACGTCCGGCGCGGCGATGGAAGCCAGCCACTGGCGGCGCGGCGCGTAGGCTTCCGGCGGCTCGTGGAAGTCACTGACGGTGGTCACACCGGCGGCCATGTACAGGTTCGCCACCTGCGGCAACTCCGACGGCACCGCGTTCGGCGTCCAATGCGTATGCAGATCGAACAGGCCTGGCAGCAGTGCCTGCCCCCGTGCATTGACCACGCGGGCGCCCTTCGGCGCGACCAGATCGTCACCGATCGCTGCGATCCTGCCATCCTCGACCAGCACGCTGGCCGGGTAGGCATCGCGACCAGTGCCATCGAACACCATGGCATCGCGGATCAGAAGCGCCTGCGTATCGCTGGCCATCGCCACCACACTGGCCTGCCCCGCTCCCAGCAACAGCGCGGTCATCAACGCCAGGCGGCGGACGGGTCGGTTGTGTCTGTACATGTTCAATTCCAAGTTCATTGCATTGACCCCACCACGTGAGGCGCCGCTTCCGGTGAGCGCAGACGGACTTCGTTGGCGCGCTGCTCCACCACCAATCCCAGGCTCAGCGCCACGCTGCGCGCGAAGCCGAGCGGGTCGCTGGCCGAATACAGCCCAACGATGCGACGACTGCCTACCAGCGGATCGTCGATGACGATGCGCATGTCGCTGTAACGCAGGAACTGCGCGGCGGCCACCGAAAGGGTGTCGCCGTTGAAGGACAACATTCCTTCGCGCCAGGCCAACTGCTGCTGCAGGTCTTCACTGAGCACCGGCTCGATGCGGATGCCATGGCTGCGGTTGGCCAGCGCACGGTAGTTGGCCACCAGTCGTGCCGGTGCCACCGCTCCCTGCACATCGGCAACATCTACCACGCCCTCGCGCACCAGCACTTCCACGCCACCACTGCGACGCTCGGTGAGACTCACCGCGAAGCTGGTGCCCACCGCGGTCACGTCGGTTTCCTCGGCGCGCACCACGAACGGCCGCCCGGGGTTCTTGGCCACATCAAACAACGCCTCGCCCTGCAGCAGGCGGATGTCGCGACGCTTGTCGCTGTAACTCACCCGCACTTGCGAATCCGAATCCAGCGTGATCGCGGAGCCGTCCTGCAGCGGCACGCGCAGGATCTCGCCCTTGCGTGTGGCGTAGTACTCGGCGCCGTCATCCTGACGATGCACGCCGATGGCCAGCAGGCTGACCATGGCCGCAATACCCGCCGCCCACCTGAACAACCGCCGCGCCCGCCGCACCGGTACCCGTGCAGTGAACGCACGATCCATGTCACCGGCCGACAGCGCCCGTGCACGGTCGGTCCGTACCAGCACCGCATGGGCACGGGCGTAGGCACCGAAGTGGCGGCTGTCAGCCTGCAACCATGCATCGCGCTCGGCAGCAGCCTGCGGCGTCAGCAGTGCGCGGTCCTCGCGCGCCACCCACGCTGCGGCAATGTCGTCAATTCCGTTATCAGCGTTTGCGCGCATGCCATGTTTCTCCTGCATCAGGCTGCTCCCTGCCCTGTTCTGCCCTGTTGTCATCGCGCTTCATCGCTTCCATCAATACCCGAATGCCTTTGCAGATGTGTTTCTCCACGGTGTTTTCGCTTATCTGCATGCGCTGCGCGATCTCGCGCTGCGAGTAACCCTCCACCCGCCGCAGCACGAAGGCTTCGCGGCACTTGTCGGGCAGGCCGTCAATCAACGCACCGATCCGCGCCAGCTCCTGACGCGAGGAGGCAGTGCGCTCGGGACAGACTTCATCACCACAGATGGCGACGTGGTCGATCTCGGCCACGGCCTCGATCGACACCACCTGCGCGCGCCGCAACTGCTGCAGAACCACCGACTGCGCCACCGAGTAAACGTAGGCACGCGGCTGGCGGACGTGCGACACATCCTCCATCGCCGCCAGGATCGCGTAGGTCTCCTGGACCACGTCGTCCGCGTCCTGGCGCACCGACAACCGCCGCTGCAGCCAGTTCCGCAGCGCCGGTTCGCAGGGCAGCACATGCTCGGCCAACCACAGCGCCCGCTCTTTCGCCTGCGCCGCCGTCATGACAGCGCCCGGCCGATGCCCGGCAATCGCCGGGCCATGTTGCTTGCGGCAACCAACGTCATCAGAACGCCTTGCTTACGTTGACGTACCAGTAGCGCGGATACGCCTGGTACACGCCGGACGGATAACCAAACACATCGTCGGACACCGGCGGACGCTTGTTGGCCAGGTTGTTGGCGCCCAGCTTCAGCGATACGCCCTGGAGCCAGCCTTCGCGCTCGAAGTCGTACTTCACGAACGCATTGGCCAGCGTCTGCGACTTGACCGTCCACGGCGTACCGTCGGCCAACGTCAGGCCGTTCTCCACGTAGGAGCTGGCGTAACGCGCGGTCGCGCCCACCGACAACTGCTGGTAACGCCATGTGAGCGTGCTGGACCACTTCCATTCCGGGTTGCCGCCGTTGCCGATCAGGTCACCGCCACCGGTGATACGAATGGACGGATCAACCAGTCCGCTGGCCTTGGCATCCTCCAGCGCCTGCAGTGCCGGCGAACGCTGGCGGTAGAACTCGATCAGGTGCGTACCGGTGACCGACACATCGAAGCGGCCGATGCGGGTTTCCGGCGAGTTCCAGCTGAAGTTGTAGTCCACGCCGCGCAGCGTCTGCGGTTCCAGATTGACGTACTGGTCGGTCACGTAGAGCACCTTGCCGGCCGGGCTGAGGCCAGTCCCGGCAAAGCGCGCGATCTCGTCGGCCGTTGCATCGGCACGCACCACGGCCGCGTTGCTGCCGCCCTGCTGGCGCAGGATGTAATCCAGGATCAGCGCGTTGCCCTCGCCGAACAGGCCGATGATGCCTTCCTGCTCGTACTTGTAGTAATCCACGGCAAAGGTGAAACGGCCGTAGTTTTCCGGAATGAAGCGCGGCTGGAACACCAGACCGGCGCTGGTATTGGTGGAGGTTTCCGGCTTCAGGTCCGGGTTGCCGGAGCGACGCGCGGTGGTCGAATAGGTGTAGCCACCGCAACCAGCGATGGACGCCTGCGCGCCACTGCGCACATCGGCCTCGCACTGGATGTAGTCGGTGCGGTTGTTGGAGCGGCTCACCACCGTGGCGTTGATCTGCTCCAGGTTCGGCGCACGGAAGCCCTTGGCCCATGACGAACGCAGGGTCAGGCCGTCGAAGATCTGCCAACCCAGCGCCACCTTCGGTTTGGCGACATTGCCGAAGTCGTTGTAACGCTCCGCGCGGCCAGCCAACTGCAGGTCCAGCGAGCGCACCAGCGGCACGTTCATCTCCGGCGACACCAGCGGCACCGAGAATTCGGCGAACAGACCGGCAACCGTACGCGAACCGTAGGTATCCGGGGTCGGGCTCACGCCGTACATGTCGCTGGGGTATGCCACACCGGTGATCGCATCGGTGAAGGTCACCGAGCCGTCAACGCGTGAGTCGCGGTCATCGCGCTGGGTTTCGTGACGGATCTCGAAACCGGCGGCCATGCCCACGTCACCGGCCCAGGTCTTGAACAGATCAGGACGCGAGACCTTGAAGTCCCACAGGAACAACTCGGTCTGTGCCTGGCGCTTGGCCTTGTAGAAGAACTGATCCAGCTTGTCCCAGTCGTTGCAGCCACCACAGAACGGGTTGTAGGCACTTGCGGTCGGATTGGCCAGCGCCTGCTGGAACAGCGACATGCTCACCGCATCCTGCGTGTCCTTGACCTTGGCCTTGGAGTACAGCGCGGCACTTTCCCAGTCGAAGCCGTAATGGAAGCCGCGCAGCCCCGCCAACGCGCGCACCTGGGTGTTGTTGACCTCGATACGGGTCGGGCGCTCGAAACGATAGCTGGTGATGGTCACCGGCACGCCATTCGGGCCGATGTTCAGGCCCTGCAGACGGTTCGGATTGAGCGAACCGTCCGGCAGGTACATCGCACCGAAGGGGTTCCAGTAATTGTTCGCGGCGACCGTCATCGGCAGCGCGGTGATGGTGTTGACGCCGTTCTGCAGGCTGTAGGCGCGCGAGTTGTACAGACCGGCTTCGCTGAAGAACGAAATGCCGTTGTCGAAGTCGTGCTTGCCGGTGACGAACAGGTTGAGGCGGCGCACATCCGGGGTGATCGACAGCGGGTACTGCGACTGCTGGTTGTCGCGCAGGTTGGCGTCGACGCCCGAGGTCGCCTTGCTGCCGGACTGCACGCACACGCCATCAGCGATGGTGGCGCCGCAGCCGCTGTTGGTGGTCGGCTGAACATGGAAAGCGCCGGCGGCGGTGGTCAGGAAGGTACCGTTGCGCGAAATCCGCGGCCCATTGGCGGTGAAGTTGCCCCAGGGGCTGTTGGTGTTGCGGTTGTCCACGCCGGGCAGGCCTTCAAACGGCGTGCCCATGAAATCCGCGGCACGGTTGCCGTCGCGGGTCCAATCCTGGTCCAGCGAGTTCAAGCCGGTGGTGTTGTAGTAATTGAATGCAATGGTGATGTTGGAACGCAGGTCTTCGGAATTCTTGCCCCACATGCCATTGACGCCGACATCGCTCAGGTCGGTGCCTTCACCGAAACCCTTCTGCACGCTGATGGTGCCGCCATCCATGTCGTCGCGCAGCACGTTGTTGACCACGCCGGCCACCGCATCGGTGCCGTAGATGGCCGCAGCGCCGTCGAGCAGTACTTCGACCCGGCGCAGGTTGGACACCGGTACCGCGTTGGCGTTGTAGGTCAGCACGGGTACCAGATTGCCGTCGGCCTGGCTCATCGGGTGCACGACCGTACGGCGGCCGTTGATCAGCAGCAGCGTGTTGCCCACACCCAGACCACGCAGATTGACCGAAGCGATGTCACCGCGCGCGTAGTTGGAACTGTTGCCGCCATTGGTCCCGCTGAACGACACATCGCCCATCTGCGGGATCGAGCGGTACAGGTCATCACCGGACACCGCACCGGTGGCTTCGATCTGCTCGGCCTGCAGCGTGGCCACCGGCAGGATCGCGGCCGACTTGCTGCCCTTGATCTGGCTGCCGACCACGGTGATCTGATCCAGCGTGCTGACGTTCGGGCTGGCCGGCGCGGCCTGTTCGGTGGTCACCGGCTCGGCCTGTGCCGCCTGGGTCAGGCCGAGCCCGCCCAGACCGCCCAGCGATGCCAGCATCGGCGGGGCCGCGCGCAGGGTGATGGTGCGGCCGTCATCGGAGGCCACGGTCAGGCCGGTGCCGTCCAGCAGCCGGTCCAGCGCCTGGCGTGCGTCCATCTGGCCCTTGAGCTCGGCCACCGCCTTGCGCCCCTGGGCGCCCGAATGTGCCGGGGCAATGATCTGAATGCCGGCCTGGCGGGCGAATTCAGGAAGTACATCCTCGATGTTGCCCGCATTGATATCGAACTGCGGTGGCGCTGCCAGCGCCGGAACGGCGGTACACAGGGCCACGACTGCCAAACCGCCGCGGATAGCGCTTGCAAGCGGCAACAACTTGAATGAACGCATTGATGTATCCCCAGAAAATGTCGCGAAAAGCGGCAACTACTGCCCCTTGCATGCTTTGATGCATGGGTGCGCAGGTTCCGCCATCCGGCAACATCAATTGCCCCAAGGTACCTAACCTGGCACCTGCGCATCACCCCATACGCCGTAGTATCCTTCGGCGATCACCGATTTGGACTTGAGGATCACGCCGCATGCGTTTTCGCCCCCGATACGCCCTGATTGCACTCCTCGCGCTGACCGCACTGACGCTCACCGCCTGCGGAGGCGGCAAGGTCAAACGTGTTTCCGAGCCGGCGGCGAGCATCCAGCAGCTCACGGTCGGCAACGACGGCAATTGGGAGGTAGAGCTGCGCCTGCGCAATTACAGCTCCATGCCGATGCGCTTCGACTCGGTCTCGCTGGCGGTCAAGGTGGGCGACGAAACTGCCGGCACGCTCAGCGCCACCCCGTCCCTGTCAATCGGCCCGGAATCGGCCGATGTCATCAAGGTCCGCCTGCAGCCGGCCTCCACGGCCCGCATCGTGGTGGCCGATTCCCTGGCCGGTGGCCGTTCGCTGTTCTACGAACTGGAGGGCACCATCAGTGCCACGCCGGAAGAGAAGAAACAGCGCAGCTTCGAGGTCAAATCCCGCAACAGCCTCAACCAGGCACCGGGTCTTCCCGGCGTGCTGCGCTGAGCTGCCAACCCCGTTCCCGCATCGTTCGAGATCGTTCTGATGAGCAACTACAAAGCCCCCGTTACCGACCTCCGTTTCGCCCTGCACGACGTGCTCAAGGCCGAATCCCTGTTTGCCGCGATGGGTCTTGAAGACGCCAGCGCCGACGTCATCGATGCCGTGCTTGAAGAAGCCGGCCGCTTCAGCACCAGCGTGCTGGCACCGCTGAACGCCATTGGCGACCAGACCGGCTG
The DNA here is from genome assembly GCF_001431415.1 of Stenotrophomonas humi. Classification (GTDB taxonomy): domain Bacteria; phylum Pseudomonadota; class Gammaproteobacteria; order Xanthomonadales; family Xanthomonadaceae; genus Stenotrophomonas; species Stenotrophomonas humi. Next base: position 11,785 of record NZ_LDJI01000019.1, read on the forward strand.
CAAGCTCGACAAGGCCACCGGCGACGTCACCACCGCGCCGGGCTTCAAGGAAGCCTATGCACAGTTCGTCGACGGCGGCTGGACCGGCCTGACCGCCGCGCCGGAGTTCGGCGGCCAGGGCATGCCGGCCACGCTGGGCATGGCCCTGAGCGAAATGGTGTCCTCGGCCAACCTGGCCTGGAGCCTGTTCCCGATGCTGTCGCACGGCGCGGTCGAAGCGCTCAAGCATTACGGCGAAGACTGGCAGAAGGAAGCCTTCCTCAAGCCGCTGGTGGCCGGCAACTGGACCGGCACCATGTGCCTGACCGAACCGCACGCCGGTACCGACCTGGGCCTGATCAAGACCCGCGCCGAACCGAACGCTGATGGCAGCTACTCCATCACCGGCACCAAGATCTTCATCACCGCCGGCGAGCACGACCTCAGCGACAACATCGTGCACCTGGTGCTGGCCAAGCTGCCGGACGCGCCGGCCGGGCCGAAGGGCATCTCGCTGTTCGTCACCCCCAAGTTCAAGGTTGACCGTGACGGCAACCAAGGCGAGCGCAACGCGCTGCGCTGCGGCGCGCTGGAACACAAGATGGGCATCCACGGCTCGTCCACCTGCGTGATGAACTTCGACGGCGCCGAAGGCTACCTCGTCGGCCAGCCGCACAACGGCCTGCAGGCGATGTTCGTGATGATGAACTCCGCCCGCCTCGGGGTTGGCGTGCAGGGCCTGGCCCAGTCCGAGCGTGCCTATCAGGGTGCCCTCGCATATGCGCGCGAACGTCTGCAATCGCGTGCACCGAAGGGCGCCCAGCTGGCCGACAAGCCGGCCGATCCGATCATCGCCCAGCCGGACGTGCGGCGCATGCTGCTGACCACCAAGGCACTGACCGAAGGTGGCCGCCTGCTGGCCGCGCATGCCTACACCCAGCTCGATGCCGCCCATCACGGCAGCGACGAGAAGACCCGCGCCGAAGCCGACACCCTGGTCAGCTTCCTGACCCCGATCGTCAAGGCCTGCCTGACCGAATGGAGCATTGAAGCCACCTACAACGGCCAGCAGGTGTTCGGCGGCCACGGCTACATCGCCGAGCACGGCATGGAGCAGTACGCCCGTGATGCCCGCATCACCACCCTTTACGAAGGCACCACCGGCATCCAGGCGCTGGACCTGATCGGCCGCAAGACCGCCGTCTCGCAGGGCGCCGGGCTGAAGTTGTTCCTGGCCGAGGTGGAGCAGTTCATCGCCGCCAACGCCAACAACCCGGCCGTGGCCGAATTCCTGCCGGTGCTGGGCGCCAAGTCCAAGGAATGGGGCAAGCTGACGGTGAACGTGCTGCAGCGTGCCGCCGCCAACCCGGAAGAACTGGGCGCGGCCAGCTGGGACTACCTGTTCTACAGCGGCTACGTCGCCCTGGCCTACTGGTGGGCCCGCTCGGTGGTTGCCGCGCAGGCTTCCAGCCAGACCGAGAGCTTCAAACAGGCCAAGCTGGAAACCGCGCGTTTCTACTACGCCCGCGTCCTGCCGCGCACCCTGACCCATGCCGCCAGCATGGAAAGCGGCGCGGAGTCGCTGATGGCAATGGACCCGGTCCGCTTCGGCGACTGAGCACAAGCACAGCAACGCTCCATCGCACAGATCCGCCCCTCCCTTTGGCGCAGCCATGGGGAGGGGTGGGAGGGGTGGCTTCCCGGCGCCAGACGCAACAGCGGCTTCCGGATTCATCCGACCGGCCTGTCTCAGCCGCACCGCATTTACACAAACTGTCACGCTTCGTGTATAAGCTGTTTTCCCGATGGAGACAGACACTACACCGCGTAGTCTGATCGATACCGGAGCCGACACCACCGCTCCGCTGGCCGGGTTTTCGCTTCCGCCTCCCCTTCACCGCCTTGGCTCCGTGCGACTGCTGTCGCTGGACGCGCATGGCCGCGTGCTGGACTGGATCAACTGGCAGGACGCCGCCTGCCTGTACGTGCGCGATGCGGTGGCCTGGACGCTGGGCGACCCCTGCCTGCACATCCACGGCGCCACCAACCGCGATACCGGCCTGCGCAGCGGCCTGGACCTGCATCCGATCATCGCCTCACGCGGCTTTGCCCGTTCGCGCGCCATCGCGCCCACGCCCAACCTGACCAACACTGCGCTGTTCGCCCGCGACGCGCAGCTCTGCCTGTACTGCGGTCACCAGTTCAGTCGCCCGCATCTCACCCGGGACCATGTCATGCCCATTTCCAAGGGTGGCCTGGATACCTGGGAAAACGTGGTCAGCGCCTGTTTCCACTGCAATTCACGCAAGAGCAACCGTACCCCGCAGCAGGCCAACATGCCGCTGCTGGCCGTGCCTTACCGGCCCAGCTGGATCGAACATCTGATCCTGTCCAACCGCAACATCCTGGCCGACCAGATGGCCTTCCTGAAGGCGCAACTGCCCAAGAACGCCCTGCGCCGCAGCGCCTGAGCAGGTGCGTCGACGCGTGCCGCCACTCGGCGAAAAATCGCCCTAAACCGGCTGCCGCAAGCACCTACCTGAACCGGCGCTTCAGATTGACGGCAAACTCCGTCATCTGCTGCTCACAGACACAGCGCTTTGCTTGCCCCACCCCCGCTTGGCGGCCAAAATACCGTGTCGCTTGAAACACGAAGAAAATGATCGACTCTGCCTGCTATCCGCGCCTGTCGCGCGTCCAGACTCCCGATGACCTGCGCACGTTCGATGAAACCGAACTGGGCGCGGTGGCGGGTGAGCTGCGTGCCTACCTGATCGAGTCCGTCGGCAAGAGCGGCGGTCACTTCGCAGCCGGATTGGGAGTGATCGAACTCACCGTCGCCCTGCACTACCTGTTCAACACGCCGGTCGACCAACTCGTGTGGGACGTGGGCCATCAGACCTACCCGCACAAGATCCTCACCGGCCGTCGCGACAGCATCCACACGGTCAAGCAGAAGGACGGCGTTGCGCCGTTCCCCAAGCGCGAGGAAAGCGAGTACGACACCTTCGGTGTCGGCCATTCTTCGACCTCGATTTCCGCCGCACTGGGCATGGCCATCGCCCGCCAGCGCCAGGGCGATGACCGCAAGGTCGTCGCGGTGATCGGTGACGGCGCGATGACCGCCGGCATGGCGTTCGAGGCGCTGGCACATGCGGGCGGCATGGACGACGAGCCGAATGTGCTGGTCGTGCTCAACGACAACAACATGTCCATCTCCGAAGCGGTTGGTGGGCTGACCAAGATGCTCGGCCGCGCCACCGCCAGCCGCACGCTCAATGCATTGCGCGAAGGTGGCAAGAAGATTCTCGGCGACAAGCACAGCCCGCCGGCGCGCTTCGTCAAGCGTTGGGAAGAGCAGTGGAAAGGCATGTTCGTGCCCTCCACCGCCTTCGAGCAGATGGGCTTCCATTACACCGGCCCGATCGACGGCCACGATCTGCCGCTGCTGCTGTCCACGCTCAAGCGCCTGAAGGACGCCAAGGGCCCGCAGTTGCTGCACATCATGACCACCAAGGGCAAAGGCTACGAGCCGGCCGAAGACGACCAGATCGGCTACCACGCCGTTGGCCCGTTCGACCCGAGCAAGGGCCTGCCGACCAAGAGCGCGCCGAAGAAGCCGACCTACACCGATATCTTCGGCGACTGGCTGTGCGATGCCGCCGCTGCCGAACCGCAGCTGCTGGGCATCACCCCGGCCATGCGCGAAGGCTCCGGCCTGGTGCGTTTCAGCAAGGAATACCCGGAGCGCTATTTCGACGTGGCCATCGCCGAGCAGCATGCGGTGACGCTGGCTGCCGGCATGGCGACCCAGGGCGCCAAGCCGGTCGTCGCCATCTACTCCACCTTCCTGCAGCGCGCCTACGACCAGTTGGTGCATGACGTCGCCGTGCAGGAACTGGACGTGCTGTTCGCCATCGACCGCGCGGGCGTGGTCGGCCCGGACGGCGCCACCCATGCCGGCAACCTCGACCTGAGCTTCCTGCGCTGCGTGCCACACATGGTGGTGATGGCGCCGGGCGATGAAGCCGAATGCCGGCAGATGCTCAGCACCGGCCTGCAGTACAACGGCCCGGCTGCGGTGCGTTACCCGCGCGGTACCGGCCCGGGCGCGGCCGTCGGCACCGACCTGTCCACGCTGGAAATCGGCAAGGCGCAACTGCGCCATCAGGGCAGTCGCATCGCGATCCTAGCCTTCGGCTCCCCCCTCTCCGCCGCCGAACAGGTGGGCCGCGAGCTCGGCCTGAGCGTGGTCAACATGCGTTTCATCAAGCCGCTGGACAAGGCGATGCTGCTGGAACTGGCGCGCACCCACGAAGGCTTTGTCACCGTCGAGGACAACGTGGTTGCCGGTGGCGCGGGTTCCGGCGTGTCCGAACTGCTCAACACCGAAGCCGTGTTGATGCCGGTACTGCACCTCGGCCTGCCAGACAGCTTCCAGCACCACGCCAGCCGCGAAGACCTGCTGGCCGAAGCCGGTATCGACGCCGCCGGCATCCGCGAGTCCATCCTCAAGCGCTGGCCGAAGCTCAAGGACAACGCCACGCCATTGAGCGCAGCGAGCTGATCGATTGAACAAAGGCCCCGCGATGCGGGGCCTTCTTCATTGCCACCAGCGGGAACGACGACGCACCCGCGGCCCGCTCGTGCCGGCGGCCATATCCGCAAAGCCGGCCCTGCGCACCTCAGCCGGCGGGCAACCCGCCAGCATCATCCGCAGACACGGTTTCGCCCGCCGCGTTTGGCTTCGTAGAGCAATGCGTCGGCGCGGTTGATGAGCTTTTCGTGATAAGTCAGCCCCACACGCTCGGCCACGCCCATACTGATGCTCATCGAAAACCCCGGCGCAAAGCCGGAGGTGTCGATGGCGGCCACCGCTTGTCGCAACCGTTCGCAGTTTGCCAACACGTCCTCGCGCGCAAGGCCGGGGAACAGCAAGGCAAATTCCTCGCCACCCCAGCGCGCAGCAGGCACGCGCTTGCCGGCATGTGCGCGGATTGTATCGGCGACGGCACGCAGCGCGGCATCGCCGGCAATGTGCGAATACGCATCGTTGATGCGCTTGAAGTGGTCAAGATCGGCAATGACCAGCGTCAACGGTGTGTCATCGCGCATGGCACTGGCAAATTCCCGTGCGAGCGCTTCGTCGAAGGCGCGCCGGTTCATCAGCCCGGTGAGTGCGTCCTCACGCGCCTGCCGCTCGAACGCCTCGGACTGGACGCGAAGATCGTGGGTGCGCTCTTCCACCTGCGCGACGAGCTGGCGCTTGGCCACTTGCAGGGCATGCACACGCCAGCGATAGAACCCATACAGCGCCAGCAGGGCCAGCACCCCGAGCCCAAGCTGGAAATCAAGTCGCTGCATCAGCCGCGGCTCGATGTGCACCGCGATGCGCACCTCCTCACCGTCCCTGCCGCCGCTGGGATGGGCCGCCGACACGCGAAAGACGTAGTCGCCAGGAGCGAGATTGGTGAACTGCGCAAAACGCAACGCGCCGCGCTCGACCCAATCCGAATCGAAGCCATCGAGCCGGTAGCGATAACGGATCTTCTTGGGAATCTGATAGCTCAAGCCGGCGAAGTGCAGTTCGAGCTTGCGTGTGCCTGGGGGCAGTCGAAGTTCGGCTTGCAGCGGCACGGGACGATCATCCACGCGCACTTCCTCGATCACCACCGGCGGGGGGATGCGGGTGAGCTCGTGAATGCGGCCTGGCTCGGTCATCGCCAGCCCCCCGGCGGTTGCGAACCAGAGCTTCCCATCCGCTGCACGCCATGCTGCCGGCCCGGAATTGCCGTTGTTCTGCGCACTGACCAGGCCGTCGCCCTCGTTGAACCACTCCACTTCCATGTCCGATTGCAGGCCATCGGCCACGGCATCCAGATCGCGGCGCGCCACGCGCAACATGCCGCGATTGGAGGTGAGCCAGAAGCCACCTTCGCCGTCCTCCACCACCTGGAAGATCTTGGCCACCGGCAATCCCTGTTTCACACCGATCAGGCGCATGTCCTCGCCGCGACGGCGGATCACTCCCTGGTTGGTCGCCAGCCAAAGCGTGCCGTCATCGGTTTCGTGCAGGCCGAACACATTAGTGGCAGCGAAGTCATCCAGCGGATAAGCGCGGACCTGCTCACCTTCAATCCGCGCCAGCCCGTTGGACGTGCCGACCCACAGCACGCCATGATGATCCTCATGCAGCGCGACGATGAAATCGTTGGGCATGCCCTGGGCCACGGTGTAGTGCCGCACGCCCCGTGCGTCGACCCGGCTCAGTCCACGCGAGGTACCCACCCACAACGTGCCATCAGCGGTTTCCAGCACGGCACGCACCTGGTTGCCGATGAGGCCGCTGCGGCTGTCCAGGTGGCGACGCACGCGGCCATCCCACCGCACCACGCCGTGACTGTAGCTGCCGACCCAGATACCGCCTGCGCGCGCCCTGGCGAGACTGAGCAGGGACTCACCGGGCAGGCCGTCGCCGCTGCCGGCGGCACCGAAACGACCATCGCGCAGCCAACCCAGGCCGTCACTGGTGGCGACCCACAACGTGCCCGAGCGATCGGTCAGCACGCTGCGTACATAAGCATTGGGCAGCCCATCCTGCACACCGAACGTGGTGAAAGGCGCATCGCGCAGACGCAGCAGGCCACCATTGGTGCCCACCCACAGGCTGTTCTCGCGGTCCTGCCAGAGTGCGGAAATCTGCTCGTTGGGCAGGCCGTTGGCGGTGCCGATCCGCTCCAGCCCATACCGCGGGCTGTGGCGATACAGGCCGGTCACCGTGCCCAGCCAGAGTGTTCCATCGGCTTCCATGTGCATGCGGGTCACGTTGCTGGGCGGCATGTCCAACGCCAACGGCGCAAAGCGCTCGCCTTCCTGCCGCCATACACCCTGCTCCATGCCGACGTGGATGCGCCCGTCCGGCCCGGCGATCACACAGAATGCCTGGCCGGGAGGCAATCCCTGCGCCGCCCCTTGGGCCACGAAACGTCCACCCGAATAACGTGCCAGCCCGCCCGTGGTGGCAACCCAGACCGTACCGTCTGGTGCCTGCAGCATCTTCAGCACGGCGGAACTGGGCAGGCCGGCGTCGACATCGAACGACGTGATCGCGCCGCTGCTGTCGATACGCAGCACGCCTTTGCTGTGTGTGCCTACCCACAGTTCACCCTCGCGGCCTTCCACCAGGTCGATGACCTGTTCCTGCGGCATGGCCTCGGCCCCCGGCCACACACTCCATCGTCCCGCGCGATAGCGCACCACCCCGCCACCGGCCGTTCCCAGCAGCAAGCTGCCGTCACGCGCCAGCCGCAGGACCTGCACGCCGCTGTCGCGCAGTTCTGGTACGGCATGCTGATCGAAGAGGCGGAAATCGATGCCGTTGTAGCGCACCACTCCTTCCCAGCTGGCGAACCACAGATAGCCGTCCGGCGTCTGCGCGATGGCATGGATCAGGTTGTGCGGGAGCCCATCGCGGGTGGTCCAGACTTCCTTGAAATAACCGTCGAGAGGCTTGGTCGGCAGGCCCAGCGCGGGCCACACGCACAGCCACAGCAGGCCCAGCAGCAACACTCCGCACAGCCGCTGCCAACGGGAGGGAAGCCGCGCCTGCCCGGGCAGATGCCGCGAACTGAAATCCTGAGACGCCTTGCCGCCATGATCGAGCCCATTGCGCGAAGCAGTGGCGTCATGCGGCATCGGGTTTCACCTGTTCGGCCATGAGAAGGTGAAAACGATAGCAAAACCCGAACGGCAACTGGCGCCAGCGGACACTGGCCACAAAGGATGCCGACTGCCGCACGGCAGGCGCGCCCCGCGTGCATTGGGGCCGCCCAATGCATTCACCCCTAAAAACAACGCCCCTGACGGGGCGTTGTGTATTTCCGGTACCGGTGCATTCCCGGGAGTTACTTACAACTCCCCGGTTACTCCCACTCGATCGTTGCCGGCGGCTTGCCAGAGATGTCGTAGACAACGCGCGAGACACCCCGCAGTTCGTTGATGATGCGATTGGACACGCGGCCGAGGAAGTCATACGGCAGGTGCGCCCAATGCGCGGTCATGAAGTCGATGGTTTCCACCGCACGCAATGCGATCACCCACTCATACGCGCGCGCATCGCCGACCACGCCCACCGACTTCACCGGCAGGAACACCGCGAACGCCTGGCTGGTCTTGTCGTACAGATCAGCCGCACGCAGCTCCTCGATGAAGATGGCATCGGCCTTGGCCAGCAGCTCGGCGTACTCACGCTTCACTTCGCCGAGGATGCGCACACCCAGGCCCGGACCCGGGAACGGATGGCGGTAGACCATCGCGCGCGGCAGGCCGAGTTCGACGCCGAGGCGACGCACTTCGTCCTTGAACAACTCGCGCAGCGGCTCTACCAGCTTGAGCTTCATGTTCTCCGGCAGGCCGCCCACGTTGTGGTGGCTCTTGATGACGTGCGCCTTGCCGGTCTTGCTGCCGGCCGACTCGATCACATCCGGATAGATCGTGCCCTGCGCCAGCCACTTGGCGTTGCTGAGCTTGCTCGACTCTTCATCGAAGATGTCGATGAACAGATTGCCGATGATCTTGCGCTTGGCTTCCGGATCGCTGACGCCTTCCAGTGCCTTGAAGTAGCGGTCGGCGGCGTTCACACGGACGACCTTCACGCCCATGTTGTCGGCCATCATCTTCATGACCTGGTCGCCTTCCTGGAAGCGCAGCAGGCCGGTATCGACGAACACACAGGTCAACTGATCGCCGATGGCCTTGTGCAGCAGCGCCGCGACCACCGACGAATCAACGCCGCCGGACAGGCCCAGGATCACTTCATCGCTGCCAACCTGCTCGCGCACGCGGGCAATCTGGTCGTCGATGATGTTGGCGGCGGTCCACAACGTGGCGCAACCGCAGATGTCGGTGACGAAACGCTTCAGCAGCGCCGAGCCCTGCTTGGTGTGGGTCACTTCCGGGTGGAACTGCACGCCATACCAACGCTTCTCTTCGTTGGCCATCGCGGCCACCGGAATGCGATCGGTCACAGCGGTGATGGCGAAGCCCGGCGGCACATGGGTGACGTGATCGCCGTGGCTCATCCACACATCCAGGCGCGGCTCGCCATTGTGGTCGGACAGCCCGCCCAGCAGGCCGTCGTTGCCCAGCAGCTTCACTTCGGCATGGCCGAATTCGCGCTGATCGGCGGCTTCGGTACCACCACCCAACTGCTTGGCCATGGTCTGCAGGCCGTAGCAGATGCCCAGCAGCGGCAGGCCGCTGTCGAACACTTCCTGCGGCGCGGCCGGTGCACCCGGCAACGTGGTGGTTTCCGGGCCACCGGACAGGATGATGCCCTTGGCACCAAAGGCGGCGATTTCAGCCGGATCGTGGTCCCACGCCCAGATTTCGCAATACACGCCGAATTCGCGGATGCGGCGCGCGATCAGCTGCGTGTACTGTGCGCCGAAATCGAGGATGAGGATCTTGTCGTTATGGATGTTGGTCATAAAGCCCGGCAAGTGATCAATGAAAACGGGAAACGATGCAAAACGGACGGCGGATAGAGAAAGAGGAACGGGACAATGTCCACGTTCCTCTTCTGCTTACCGCATCAAGCGCGGTAGTTCGGCGGCTCTTTGGTGATCTGCACGTCGTGGACGTGGCTCTCACGTTGGCCGGCGCCGCTGATCTTCACGAACTTGGGCTGGGTGCGCATGTCTTCGATGGTGGCGCAACCGACATAGCCCATGGTCGCGCGCAGGCCGCCGATCAGCTGGTGGATGATGCCTCCCACCTGACCACGGTACGGCACACGGCCCTCGATGCCTTCCGGCACCAGCTTGTCGGCAGTTGCGGCGTCCTGGAAATAGCGGTCCTTGGACCCCTTTTCCATCGCAGCCAGCGAGCCCATGCCACGGTAGCTCTTGTAGGAGCGCCCCTGGAAAAGTTCGGTTTCGCCCGGCGATTCTTCGGTACCGGCCAGCAGACCGCCGATCATCACCGTCGATGCACCGGCGGCCAGCGCCTTGCCGATATCACCGGAATAACGGATGCCACCGTCGGCGATCAGCGGGATGCGATCCTGCAGCGCCTCGGCAACCAGGTCGATGGCGGTGATCTGCGGCACACCGACACCGGCGACCACACGCGTGGTGCAGATCGAGCCCGGGCCGATACCCACCTTGACCGCATCCGCGCCGCAATCGAGCAGTGCCAGTGCCGCTTCGCCGGTGCAGATGTTGCCGCCGACGACCTGCACATGGGGGAAGTTCTTCTTCACCCAGCGCACGCGGTCCAGCACGCCCTGCGAATGGCCGTGCGCGGTGTCGACCACCAGCACGTCAACGCCGGCAGCGACCAGCGCTTCGACGCGGCGATCGGTATCGCCACCGACGCCCACTGCAGCGCCCACCAACAGGCGCGTCGCAGCGTCCTTGGCAGCGTTGGGGTTGTCGGTCTTCTTCTGGATGTCCTTGACGGTGATCAGGCCGCGCAGTTCAAACGCGTCGTTCACCACCAGCACCTTTTCGATGCGGTTGCGGTGCAGCAGCGACAGCACTTCGTCCGACGCCGCGCCTTCCTTCACCGTGATCAGGCGATCCTTCTTGGTCATGATGTGACGGACCGGATCATCCAGCTCGGTTTCAAAGCGCATGTCACGGTGCGTGACGATGCCAGCCAGCATGCCGTCGCTGCCCACCACCGGCACGCCGGAGATGTTGTGCGCCTGGGTCAATGCCAGCACGTCGCGGATGGTGGTTTCCGGACCGACCGTGATCGGATCGCGGATGACGCCTGACTCGAACTTCTTGACCTTGGCCACTTCGGCAGCCTGCTGCTCGACGGTCAGGTTCTTGTGCAGGATGCCAATGCCGCCAAGCTGGGCCATGGCAATGGCCAGACGAGCTTCGGTGACGGTATCCATGGCGGCCGAGATGATCGGCAACTTCAACCGCAGGTCGCGCGTCAGGCGCGTTCCGAGGTCGACATCCTTGGGCAGGATTATGGAATGTGCGGGGACGAGTGAAACGTCGTCGTACGTGAGTGCTTCAGCCTGGATGCGCAGCATCGGCATACCCGAGATGTGGGGAAGCGCGACATTTTACCCTTAATTTCCTGCCGATGGCAGGGGGCAAGTGCGACGCAGTGTCACGAAGGGAAATGCAATTCAGCTACTGGGAGGTGAAGAGCCTCACCCCTCCCCAACCCTTGGCTGCGCCAAAGGGCTGGCTTGATCACGCGAGCACCCGGCATAACGGCAGCCGCTTTTGCTCCTCCCTGTGGTGCAGCCAAGGGAATAGCCGGGGATGGGCCGCTTTTCAGCGGACCAGATCAATCCTCAGCCCGCAGCCTCAGCCGCCTCAATCGTGTTCTGCATCAGCGTCGCCACCGTCATCGGGCCAACACCGCCCGGCACCGGGGTAATCCAACTGGCGCGCTGGGCAGCGGCTTCAAAGCCGACATCGCCCACCAGGCGACCGTCATCCAGACGATTGATGCCCACATCGATCACCACCGCGCCCGGCTTCACCCACTCGCCCGGAATCAACTCCGGAATACCGACCGCCACCACCAGGATGTCGGCGTTGCGCACCGCACGCTCCAGCTCGGCCCGCGGGGTGAACTTGTGGCAGCTGGTGACCGTGCAGCCGGCAATCAGCAACTCCAGCCCCATGGGGCGGCCGACGTGGTTGCTGACGCCGACGATGGTGGCGTTGCGGCCACGTACCGGCTGATCGGTATGGCCCAGCAGCGTGGTGATGCCGCGCGGCGTGCACGGGCGCAGGCCGAATTCACGCAGCACCAGGTGGCCGACGTTCTGCGGATGGAAGCCGTCCACATCCTTGCGCGGGTCGATGCGCTGGATCAGCCGATTGGCATCCGGAATGCCCGGCAGCGGCAGCTGGATCAGGATGCCGTGGATCTTCGGATCGGCATTGAGCTCGTCAATCAGCTCCAGCAGCTGCGCCTCGCTGGTACCGGCCGGCAGGTCGTAATCGAATGCCTCGATGCCCACCTTCTCGGCCGCACGGCGCTTGTTGCGCACGTACACGGTCGAGGCCGGGTCGCCACCGACCAACACCACCGCCAGGCCCGGGCGCGACCGGCCGGCAGCCAGGCGGGCATCCACGCGTACTTTCAGGTCGTCGAGGAGCTCCTCGGCGATACGGCGGCCATCAAGGATGCGGGAAGTCTGCGCGGCGGTATCGGCTGGGACGGTCATTGGGCGTGAGGCGAATGCGGGGTCGGCTATTGTCCCTGATTACGCCTGCTGCCACATCCCGGTTTTGCCGAGCCCGCCGGTTCCGTGCTTACCGCGCCTCCCCATCCGGCCCCGCCCCGGCCACCGCATCAGGATTCAACGTGCGCGATTCGCGACGCGGCGGCGTGAACGGGGTCGGCGTGGGCTTAGGCGACGCCGGCGTATTTCCGTACAGCATGCCCACGCCCGCCTTGAGCCCACCACCGGCGATTTCCAGTTCGAAGCGCTCGGCATCGCGGCGACGGATTTCACGCGCCACCAGGTCGGCTTCGTCCTCCTCCGCCCCCAGCTGCAGCAGCGCCGCGCGGCCGAATTCAACCGCCGACTCGAAGGTTTCGCGGATCTGGAAATCGACACCGGCGTGTATCAATGAGAGCGAATGCTCACGGTCATACGAGCGCACCAGCAACTTGGCCTGCGGGAACTCATGCGCGACAAGTTCGACGATGCGATCGGCAGCCGCGCGGTCGTTCACGCACACCGCGATGGCGCGTGCCGTCTCCGCACCCGATGCACGCAGCACATCCAATCGCGTGCCATCGCCGTAATAGATCTTGAATCCGAAATCGGCGGCACTGCGGATCATCGCGATGTCGTTGTCGATGATGGTCACGTCCACATCGCGCGCCAGCAGCGATTGGCTGGACACCTGGCCGAAGCGCCCGAAGCCGATCACCAGTACGCTGCCGGTCAAACCGTCGGCCGCTTCCACGCCCTCTGCTGAAACCAGACCTTCCTTCACCAGCCTGCGATACACCAGCATGCACAGCGGCGTCAGTGCCATCGACAGCACCACCACGGCGGTGAGGTTGGCGTTGACCTTGGCGTCGATCACCCCGGCACTGGCCGCCGCCGCGAACAGCACAAAGGCGAACTCGCCGCCCTGCGCCATCAGCACGCCGCGGTCGAGCGCCTGCCGGTGGTCACTGCCCATCACCCGCGCCACCGCGTAGATGCACAGCGCCTTGGCCAGCATCATCGCCGGCACCAGCAGCGCGATCAGCTTCCAGTTCGCGGCGACCACGGACAGATCCAGCGCCATGCCCACGCTGAGAAAGAACAAGCCCAGCAGGATGCCGCGGAACGGCTCGATGTCGGCCTCGATCTGGTGGCGGAAGGTGGATTCGGACAGCAGTACACCGGCCAGGAACGCGCCCATTGCCATCGACAGACCACCCAACTGCATCAGCAACGCGGCACCCAGCACCACCAGCAGCGCCGCGGCCGTCATCACTTCGCGCGCCTTGGATTCGGCCAGGATGCGGAACAACGGATTGAGCAGATAGCGCCCGACCACCACCAGCCCGACGATGGCACCGACACCGATGGCGATGCTCAGCCAGCGCGAGCCTTCCGGGACAACGCCATGTGTGGGCGCCATCCACGCCACCAGCGCCAGCAGCGGGACGATCAGCAGGTCCTCGAACAGCAGGATGGAGACGATCTTCTGCCCCGATGGCAACGCGACGTCACCCCGCTCGGCAAGCAACTGCATCACCACTGCCGTTGAGGTCAGCACGAAACCCGCGGCGGCAATGAAGGCCACCTGCGGGCGGTAGCCGAACAGCATCGCGATGCCGGTCAGCACCACTGCGCAGGTGACGATCTGCGCGGTACCGAGGCCGAAGATTTCGTTGCGCAGGCTCCACAGGTGCGACGGGCGCATCTCCAGCCCGATCACGAACAGGAACATCACCACGCCCAGCTCGGCCACATGCAGGATGGCCTGCGGCTCGGCAAACCAGCCGAAACCGAACGGCCCGATCGCCAACCCGGCAACGAAATAGCCCAGCACCGAGCCCAGACCCAGCCGCCGGAACAACGGCACCGCCACCACGGCAGCGCCCAGCAGCGCCACCACCTTCACCAGTTCCGTCGAGGATTCCGCTGACATGCCCGCACCTTGCTCACCCAATGTGCGCACGATAAAGCACAACGTGTGCAATCCGGGTGCGGCAAACGCATTCAATCCGGCCCAGGGCCGGAACGGATCAACTCATGCGTGCTGCGAACAGAACGCGGCATAGTCGATATAGCCCGGGAAGGGCACACCCGACGCACAGACCGGGCACGCCGGATCGGCGGTGATCCGGGTTTCGCGGAAACGCATCTGCAGGGCATCGAAGCGCAGCAGCCGCCCGGTCAAGGGTTCGCCGATGTCCAGCAGCAGCTTCAGCACCTCGGTGGCCTGCATCACCCCGGCCAGACCCGGCAGCACGCCAAGAACGCCCGCTTCCGAGCAGTTCGGCGCGAACTCCGGCGGCGGCGGCTCGGGAAACAGACAGCGATAGCACGGCGCCTGGCCACGTTGGCGCCCGGCATCGAACACGCTCACCTGCCCGTCGAAACGCTCGATGGCGGCATACACGAGCGGCTTGGCGTGCTTGATGCAGGCATCGTTGAGCAGATAGCGCAGCGGGAAGTTGTCCGAACCATCCAGCACCACGTCCACACCCTGCATCAGCGCGTCGATGTTGTCGGAGGTCACCCGCTCGCGAATGGCTTCCACCGCGATCTGCGGATTCAGCGCCTGCAAGCGGTCCCGCGCTGAATCGACCTTGGGCATGCCGACGGCTGCTTCGGTGTGGACGATCTGCCGATGCAGGTTGCTACGCTCGACCACATCGTCATCGACGATGCGAAGATGCCCTACCCCGGCTGCGGCCAGATAGAAGCCCGCCGGTGCGCCCAGTCCCCCCGCACCCAGCACCAGTACCCGAGCCTGCTGCAGGCGCCGCTGCCCGGCCTCACCGACCTGGGACAACAACAGATGACGTGAATAGCGGTCGTAGAAATCCCGGTCACTGGCATCGAGCAGGGGCTGGACCAATGGCAGGCCCTGGACCCGCCAGGCCACCGTGCCCCCGGTGACCGACGCCAACCGCGCGTAGCCCACTTCGGCCAACGTCGCAGCGGCATCGCCCGAACGCTTGCCACTCTGACAGATCAACATGACCTCGCGATCAGCGTCGGGCAGATGCCGCGCCGGATCGGCCAGCAACTCATCCTTGGCGATGCCCAGTGCGCCTTCGGCCATGCCGCCGGCACGCTCATGCGCCTCGCGCACGTCGATCAACAACACGCCTTCCCGCTGCCTGCCACGGGCTTGTTCGGGGGTCAGTTCACGAATGCTCATGGGCACGATTATCGACCAAGCCTGCAGTTCCTGCTGCGAAGCCGTGGTGTGGCCGTGGGTCTTCGAATGAAGGGCTGCGTTCACCGTCACAGGAGGTTTGTCGATTGCAGACGCGGTTCGCCGGCAGCTCATCCCTTCGAGCCCGGCACAGCGACCGCCACCTCGACACCCCTCCCGCATGCGGGAGAGAAGCAAGACCAGAACCGGACACAGACAGACAAAGCAAAAGGGCGACCTTCCGGCCGCCCCCTGCTTGATTACCGCTTGCCCTTCACGTGCTTCATCAAGCGCCGCTTGGCCTTGACCTGTCGCTCGGTCAGCGGGTTCTTCTTGCCCTCGTAAGGGTTGGCACCCTCGCGGAACAGGAAGCTCACCGGCGTACCGACCAGCTTGAAGCGCTTGCGGAAGAAGTTCTCCAGGTAACGCTTGTACGAATCCGGCAGCTCCTTCAGGCGCGTGCCATGGACGATGAACGTCGGCGGATTGGTGCCACCCGGGTGCACGTAACGCAGCTTGGAAACGTGGCCGCGAATGCTCGGCGGCGGGTTCGTTTCGTACGCGACTTCCAACGCCTTGTTCACTTCGCTGGTGCTGAACTCGTGCGTCGCCGAGGCATGTGCCCGGTGCACCGCACGGAACAGCTCCTTCAGCCCCGAACCGTGCTTGGCCGAGATGCGCACCACTTCAGCCCATGGCACGAAGCCCAGCTTCCGCGACACCAGGGTCTCGGCCTGCTCGCGCTGATAGTCGGTAAGGCCATCCCACTTGTTGATGGCGATCACCAACGCACGCCCGGCATCCAGTACCGCCCCCAGTACGCTCGCGTCCTGGTCGGTGACACCCTCGTTGGCGTCAAGCATCAACACCGCAACCTGGGCCTGCTCGATCGCGCGCAGCGTCTTGACCACGCTGAACTTCTCGACGACCTCTTCCACCCGCGCCTTGCGGCGCAGGCCAGCGGTGTCGATCAGCCGGTACAGCTGGCCATCACGCTCCATGTCCACCGAGATGGAATCACGCGTGGTACCCGGCACTTCGGACGCGATCATGCGCTCCTCGCCAAGCACCCGATTGACCAACGTCGACTTGCCCACGTTCGGGCGGCCAACAAAGGCAATGCGTACACGCGACGGATCATTGTCCAGCGTCTCGGCCGTGCCCTCTTCAGGCAGGCGCTCGATGATCTCATCCAGCAGATCATCCAGGCCCTGCCGGTGCGCGGCGGAAACCATCAGCATTTCGTTGAAACCGTAACGCGCGAACTCCGCACGCACGGCATTCTCGTCCGTGCCGTCGATCTTGTTGATCAACAGCAACGTAGGCCGCGCAAGTTTGCGCAGCCACGACAGGATCTCGTCATCCAGCGCCGACGTGCCATCACGCGCGTCGACCACAAATACGATCAGATCCGCCTCACCGGCGGCGGCTCGGGCCTGGCGCGCAGTGGCGCCGGCCAGCCCTTCCTCTTCACCGGCAATACCGCCGGTATCCACGAGCAGGAAGGGATTGTCCTCGTTCAGACGGCAAACACCGTAGTTGCGATCACGGGTAACCCCGGGCTGGTCATGGACCAGCGCATCGCGCGTGCGGGTAAGCGCATTGAAAATCGTGGACTTGCCGACGTTCGGCCGTCCAACCAGGGCGACCAAAGGCAGCATCGCTTGTACTCCTTATTGGGCCAACCGGAATGCGGTCAGTTTCCCATCTACGTTCTGCACCACCGCGATGCCGTCGGCGACAACCGGCGCAGCCAGGAGGGCGTCACCGCCACTCTTCGCACGCGCGGACAGCTCACCATCGCTCAACCGCAGCCAATGCAGATAACCCTTGTAATCCCCCACCACGGCGTAGTCGCCCTGGACGGCGGCACCTGTAACCGAACGACGGGCCAGCGCCTGCTGGGACCACATCGCCGAGCCGGACGTCTTGTCCAACCCGTAAACCGTACCCTTGCCGTCGGTCACGACCACGTTGCCGGATGTCACCGCAACGCCACCGCCACCACCATGATCGCGCGACCACAACGGACGACCGGTCGGCCCTTCAATGGCCATCGTCTCGTTCTTGAAGCTGCTCACGTACAGCGTATTACCTTCCAGCACCGGTGCGCCGTCAATATCGGCCATGCGCTCCAGTTCGGTACGGCCTTCCGGCGTACCTACCGATTGTTCCCACAGCGGACGACCATCCTGCATGGACAGTGCGCTCAGGGTGCCATCGTCGTTGCCGATGAACAGCACGCCCGGGCCCGCCACCACCGGTGCATTGCCACGCACGGTCAGTGACGGCAGTTCCTGCGCGTTGAACCAGCGCTGCTCGCCGGTAGCGGCATCCAGTGCGGTGGTGCGACCGTCATTGCTGCGCACGAACACCAGGCCCTGGGCAATTGCCGGGGCGGCGATCACTTCGCCCGGCACCCTGGACTTCCACTTCTCGGTGCCATTGCTGGCATCCAGGGCGATCACCTGCCCGTCCAGCGTACCGACCACGACCAGCCCTTCACCGACACCCGGCCCACCGGAAAGACGCAGCTTGGGCTTCTTCTTTTCCTTGGCCGGCTTGTATTCCCACACTTCCTTGCCGGTCTGCAGGTCCAGCGCATGCACGCCGCCTTCCACCGCTGCCGCATAGACGCGGCCATC
Organism: Stenotrophomonas humi; assembly: GCF_001431415.1. Classification (GTDB taxonomy): domain Bacteria; phylum Pseudomonadota; class Gammaproteobacteria; order Xanthomonadales; family Xanthomonadaceae; genus Stenotrophomonas; species Stenotrophomonas humi. The sequence goes on from NZ_LDJI01000019.1 coordinate 29,786, forward strand.
AACCACCATCGGCGCCTGACGCAGGCCGATACGACCCTCGCCCTTGCCGACACTGGCCGACCAGATCTTGCTGACCTTGAGGGTCGGCTCAAACTTCACCAGCTCCGCCGGCTCGAGTGCCTTCTTGGCTTCAGCATCCTTGCCGGCGAACCACCCCTTGACGGTGGAACAACCGGTCAAGGTCATCGCTACCAGCACCAGACCTGCAACATGCTTGAGCTTCATCAAATCTTCTCCGCTGCAGGATCGGCCACAGTACCGCCGGCATCCATCAATTTGGTTTCGAGCAGACGGCGCTGCGGCGCGGCCACGTCGAGCTTGGCCAGTGCCTGCGTGTACACCTCGCGTGCCTCGTCGCGCTTGTTCTGCGCAATCAGGGCATCGCCACGGATCTCCAGGCTGGCGCTGTCATCAGCCGTGCCGATCAGCTTGATCGCCTCATCGGCCTTGCCGGTTTCGATCAACAGCCGCGCCACGCGCTGGTCGATCAGCGCCTTGAATTCGCCTTCGGCCTTCAGCGCGCGCAGGGTCTTGATGGCATCTTCGTTCTTGCCAGCCTCGACCTGCGCCTTGGCCAGTTCCAACGAAGCCAGGTCGGCGTAGATGCCAGCCTTGCCACTTTCCAGCGCGGCGACTTCCTTGGCAGCGTCGTCCAGCTTCTTGGATTGCAGGCTGCGCGACACCGCTTCATAGCGGACATTGGCCTCGGCCAACTTGCCTACCTGTTCCTTCTGCCACCACTGCCAGCCGGCAATGGAGCCAACGCCAAGAATTACTCCGCTGAGGATTCCGGCGCCATTTTTGCGCAGCCAAGTGCGGACGCGTTCACTTTGTTCGTGCTCGTCGAGCAGGTCGTCAATCGCCATGCGTACTCTCGCTCACCCTTGCGGGGAGCCTTGTTGTATTGATCAACGCCTTGTTTCAGTGCGAAACCGGCGCCACGGAGCCGTCAGAGGATACCGTAAAGCGGGCCACATTACCGCGCTTGTACGGGGCCAGATCGACGTTACCGGAGGCCTGCTGAACCTCCACATCCGACGCATTGCCCAGCACCATGCGGCCTACCTGACCAGCGCCGAAGCTACGCGACTCGCCCGCACGGATCAGGGCCTTTTCGACCGTCGAACCGTCCGGCGCGGAAATCTCGACCCAGCTGTCCCCCTTGAAGCGCAATGCCAGCGCAGCTGCCGGTGCGGCGACCGCAGGCCGGGCAATCGGCGCCATGGAGGCGATATAGGGGTCGTTCTGCTGCGCGGCGGCGGGTTGTGCAGCACCATTCGGCGATGGCGCCGACGCCTGCCCGCCCGCCACAGCTTCGGCGGGCGGCACCACGTCCAGCGAGGCCGTACTTGGCGGCGCCTTGCTGGAACTGCCACTGATCACATACCACACCGGCACCGCCAGCACCGCAGTGATTACCACGTATACCGCGCGACGCCCGAGGTTTTCGGCCATCCGCCGGATCGGCGGCGTATGCGTATGACTGACCAAGGTGGGCGGCACGATCGGTGCGATCTGCGCCTGCTGCAACAGGCCCTGCAGATCGACCTTGAGCAGACGCGCGTAGCTGCGCAGCTGGCCGCGCACGAATACCGGCGCGCCAAGACGATCCCAGCGCTCGGCTTCCAACGAACCCACCACCTGGACCGGCATATGCAACTGACCGGCGACTTCCTCCAGCGACAACCCAGCGGCCTCACGGGCCCTGCGGAGCTGGTCGCCACATCCCACCACACCTTCTAGAGCGTTCACACCCGGATCATTGATCACAATGCATCAGCCTTGGGGATTCGAGGCCGCGCCTGAAGGAAACTCCTCGCGCAACCGCTGTTGAAACCGACCGGCAGCAGTCCTGTCGCCCAGCCGCTCTTCTACCTGAATGGCAAGTTGTAACACGGAAAGCGTGGCTGGCGCAGCCGCGAGACGCCGTTGGTAGAAGGCTCTCGCCTCAAAATAGCGACCGTGTACCACTTCGTTGCGCGCCATCGACTCCAGTGCATACGGATTGTCCGGGGCCAGTGCCAACGCCTGACGCAGGTCTGCCTGCGCGCGCTCAGACTGCCCCGCATCCAGCGCACAGCCGCCCGCATTGGCCAGCGCCTCGGCCCTTGCATCGTAATCGGGGTCGGCCAGCGCGCGGTCAAACCAGACCAGCGCTTCGGCCGGGTGCCCGTTGCCACACAACCAGGTCCCGTAGTTATTCAGCACGTCGCCGCGCCGGGGCGCAAGCTCGGCAGCCTTTCGGTAAGCCTCGCCGGCGGCCACGACCTCACCGCGACGGCTGTCGATGACTGCCTGGGCGGTATGAGGATCGGGCGACTTTGGGTCGAGCTTCTGCGCCGCGCGGGCAAACTTCATCGCCTCGTCCAGCTCACCCCGCTTGTAGCGGTCACCGACCACGCTCATCAGCTCTTCGTACTTCATGCGATTGCGCGCATTGCGATCGTCGCGAACTTCGTAGACGGGCTCGGCCCATTGTTCGCCCTTGATCTTGCCGATCTTCATGCCGTGACTGCTCCCGCAGCCGGCAAGCAGCAGCGTGACGACCAACGGCAGTAGCAGCCGATCAGGCAACGGCATCCCCGTTTTCCTGTGCCTGCAGCAGGCGATTGAACTCTGCCTGGCGACGGGTGCGATCCATCACCTGCCCCTTCAACTGGCCACAGGCCGCGTCGATGTCATCACCACGGGTGCGGCGCACCATCGTCAGCACCTGCGAGTCGAGCAGGATCTTCTGGAAGGCGCGGATCTGCTCCTCGCCCGAACGCTCATAGCGCGTGCCGGGGAACGGATTGAACGGAATCAGATTGACCTTGCCCGAATCCTTGGCCTGCACCGCGTTGTCGAACTGGCGCATCAGCCGCGCCAACTGGCGGGCGTGCTCGGGCTGGTCGTTGATACCCTTCATCAGGGTGTATTCGAAGGTCACCGAGTCGCGCTTCTTGTTGCCGCGCAGGTAGCGCGCACAGGAAGCCATCAGCTCGGCAATCGGATATTTCTTGTTGAGCGGCACCAGCGTTTCGCGCAGCTCGTCATTCGGCGCATGCAGCGATACCGCCAGCGACACATCACTCTCAACCGAGAGGCGATCGATCTGCGGCACCAGGCCCGAGGTGGACAAGGTCACACGCTTGTTGGCCAGGCCGTAGCCCAGGTCGTCGCGCATGATGCTCATCGCGCGCACGACGTTGTCGAAATTCATCAGCGGCTCGCCCATGCCCATCATCACAACGTTGGTGAGACGGCGCATTTGGTGCGGCACATTGCCCAGGTGGCGCGCGGCAATCCACACCTGGCCGATGATCTCCGCCGTGCTCAGATTGCGATTGAAACCCTGGGTAGCGGTCGAACAGAAAGTGCAGTTCAAGCCGCAACCAACCTGCGAGGATACGCACAGCGTGCCGCGGGTCTTGTCGGGGATATAGACGGTTTCAATGGCGTTCTTGCCATCCACGCCCATCGCCAGCAGCCACTTGTGGGTGCCGTCGGTGGAGGGCTTGTCGAACACGATGTTCGGGACGACGACCTCGGCATGCTGCTGCAGCTTGGCGCGCAGCGACTTGCCGAGGTCGGTCATCTGGTCGAAATCGGTGACGTAGCGATGATGAATCCACTTCATCACCTGATGGGCACGGAACTTCTGTTCGCCGAGCGTATCGACGAAAAAGTGCTCCAGGCCCGCGCGATCGAGGTCGAGCAGGTTCTGCTTGCCAGCTGTCGGTACCGTTTTCGGCAACGGCTGGATGGCGGGTGTCTGTACGACCTCGTTCACGACTTCAACCTCTAATTAACGCGAAACCACTTCGGTGGCAGCGAAGAAATAAGCCACTTCGTTGGCTGCATTCTCGACCGAATCCGAACCGTGTGCGGCGTTGGCGTCGATGGAATCGGCGAAATCAGCGCGGATGGTGCCCGGCGCTGCGTCCTTCGGATTGGTGGCGCCCAGCAGGTCACGGTGTGCCAGCACGGCGTTCTCGCCTTCCAGCGCCTGGATCATCACCGGGCCGGAGATCATGAACTCAACCAGCGCGTTGAAGAACGGACGCTCGCGGTGCACGGCGTAGAAGCCTTCAGCTTCACGACGCGACAGCTGCTTGTACTTGGCAGCCACGACCTTCAGGCCGGCCTTTTCGAAGCGGGCGTAGATTTCGCCGATCACGTTCTTGGCAACGGCGTCGGGCTTGATGATGGAAAGAGTGCGCTCGAGCGCCATGGGAATCTCCGGTGTCTGGGCCGGCTGGCCCGAGGGTACATGAAAAAAACCCGCGTGCGGACGCGGGCTTAGCCTGAATTGCGGTGGCTGATTCTACCGGTTGCCCCGGGCCTTTGCACAGCGGCACATGAATGATGCTGCGGCGCAGCATGACCCGGAGTCGGCGCCGGGCGTAGGATCCAAACAATCGTTTGATTGATTTCGTGACCATGGGCAAACCCGCCAGCTTCTCCACCAAGGACCGGATCCTCGGCGCAGCCGAAGAACTGTTCGCCCAGTACGGCTTCGCCGGCACCTCACTGCGGCAGGTAACCAGTCACGCCGATGTAAACATCGCAGCGGTCAACTACCACTTCGGATCCAAGGAAAACCTGGTCAATGAAGTGTTCCGCCGCCGCATGGACGAGATGACCAGCGCCCGCCTGAGCCAGCTGGAACAGGCCCGCAGCGCCCATCCGGGCGAGCTGCGCGCGGTGCTGGCTGCCTTTGTCGAGCCGGCACTGGCCATGGCCCAGGACCGCCAGAGCGGCGGCGCCTTCGTCCGGGTCATCGCCCGCGCCTACGCGGAGAAGAACGACAACCTGCGCAAGTTCCTGTCCGACCATTACGGGCATGTGCTGCGCGAGTTCGGCAAGGCCATCGGCGCCTGCGTGCCGGGCCTGAGCAAGGAAGACCTGTACTGGCGCCTGGACTTCCTGGCCGGTGCGCTGACCTACGCCATGGCCGATTTCGGGCTGATCAAGCGCCCGCACAACATCAGCGAGACCGCACATCGCAGCAAGGCCGCGCAGGAACTGATCCATTTCGCCGAAGCCGGGTTCCGTGCCAGCGCACGCACCCCGGACTCCTCCCCCCTCACCTGATCCACCCGTCATCGCAGACCAAAGGTTTATCGATATGTCCAATTCCCTGCTTGTCCGCCGCGCCGCCGTCCTTGGCGCAGGCGTCATGGGTGCGCAGATCGCCGCCCACCTGACCAATGCTGGCGTCGACACCGTCCTGTTCGACCTGGCTGCCAAAGAAGGCCCGGCCGACGGCATCGTGCTCAAGGCCATCGCCAACCTCGGCAAACTGAGCCCGGCGCCACTGGCCAGCAAGTCGCTGGCCGAAGCCATTACCCCGGCCAACTACGACTCGGGCCTGGAGCAGCTGCGCGACTGCGACCTGATCATCGAGGCCATCGCTGAACGGATGGACTGGAAGCAGGACCTGTACAAGAAGATCGCCCCGTTCGTGAACGAACACGCGGTGCTGGCCTCCAACACCTCGGGCCTGGGCATCAACAAGCTGGCAGACGTACTGCCGGAAGAACTGCGCCACCGCTTCAGCGGCGTGCACTTCTTCAACCCGCCACGCTACATGCACCTGGCCGAGCTGATCCCGGCCAAGACCACCGACAAATCGGTGCTCGAAGGCCTGGAAACCTTCCTGACCACCAACCTGGGCAAGGGTGTGGTCTACGCCAAGGACACCCCGAACTTCATCGGCAACCGCATCGGCGTGTTCTCGATCCTGTCCACCATCCACCACACCCAGCAGTTCGGCCTGGGCTTTGACGAAGTGGACGGCCTGACCGGCCCGCTGGTCGGCCGCCCGAAGTCGGCCACCTACCGCACCTCCGACGTGGTCGGCCTGGACACGATGGCGCACGTCATCAAGACCATGGGCGACACCCTGCCCGATGACCCGTGGCACCAGTACTTCAAGTCGCCGGTGTGGCTTGACGCGCTCATCAGCAAGGGCGCACTGGGCCAGAAGACCGGCGCCGGCATCTTCCGCAAGGTAGGCAAGGACATCGTGGTGATCGACCTGCAGAAGCAGGACTACCGCCCGGCCGACCGCACCGCCGCGCCGGAAGTGGTCGAGATCCTGAAGATCAAGAACCCGGCCGAGAAGTTCGCCAAGCTGCGCGAAAGCCAGCACCCACAGGCGCAATTCCTGTGGGCCAGCTTCCGCGACCTGTTCCATTACAGCGCCTACCACCTGGCCGACATCGCTGAAACCGCGCGCGACGTGGACCTGGCCATCCGCTGGGGCTACGGCTGGTCGCTGGGCCCGTTCGAAACCTGGCAGGCCGCCGGTTGGAAGCAGGTGGCGCAGTGGATCGCCGACGACATCGCCGCCGGCAAGAGCATGAGCAGCGCGCCACTGCCGGCCTGGGTACTGGACGGCCGTGACGGCGTGCATGCCGCCGAAGGCAGCTACAGCCCGTCGCTGAACACCCTGGTGCCGCGTTCGTCGCTGCCGGTGTACCAGCGCCAGCGCTTCCCGGATGCACTGCTGGGCGAGAAGTTCGCCCAGGGTGAAACCGTGTTCGAGAACGACGGTATCCGCCTGTGGACCGACGGTGACGGCATCGGCGTCATCAGCTTCAAGACCAAGATGAACACCGTGTCCGACCAGGTGCTCGATGGCATCCAGCACGCCATCGGCCTGTCGGAGAAGCAGTTCAAGGGCGTGGTGATCTGGCAGAACAAGGAGCCCTTCTCGGCCGGTGCTGACCTGTCCGGCGCGCTTGCAGCGTTGCAGGCCGGCAAGATCGCCGAGTTCGAAGCGATGGTCGCCAACTTCCAGCGCACCAGCCAGCGGATCAAGTACTCCACCGTGCCGGTGGTGACCGCCGTGCGCGGCCTGGCCCTGGGCGGCGGCTGTGAGTTCCAGATGCATGCCGCCAAGTCGGTGGCATCACTGGAAAGCTACATCGGCCTGGTCGAAGCCGGCGTCGGCCTGCTGCCGGCCGGTGGCGGCCTGAAGGAGCTGGCCGTGCGCGCCTCGCAGGCCGCCGGTGCCGACGGTGACGTGTTCGCCGAGCTGAAGAAGACCTTCGAAACCGTCGCGATGGCCAAGGTGTCCAACTCGGCGGTCAACGCCAAGGAGCTGGGCCTGATGCGCGGCACCGACAAGGTCGTGTTCAACAGCTTCGAGCTGCTGCACATCGCCAAGGCCGAAGTCACCGCACTGGCCGAAGGCGGCTACCGTCCGCCTATGCCGGCACGCCGCGTCCGCGTGGCCGGTGACGTGGGCATCGCCACCTTCAAGATGATGCTGGTCAACATGCTGGAAGGCCGCTTCATCAGCCCGTACGACTACGAGATCGCCGAGCGCATCGCCACCGTGCTGTGCGGCGGCAAGGTCGACCGCAACACGCTGGTGGACGAAGAGTGGCTGCTGACGCTGGAGCGCAAGCACTTCGTCGAGCTGGCCCAGCAGGAAAAGACCCAGGCCCGCATCGCGCACATGCTCAAGACCGGCAAGCCGCTGCGGAACTGAGTGAGCGTGCTTCCAGGGCGACGCCACGTCGTCGCCCTCGCCCGCCCTCACGCTCACACCTATTGAAGAGATCACTGCAATGACCAAGCAAATCCAGGACGCCTACATCGTCGCCGCCACCCGTACCCCGGTTGGCAAGGCGCCCAAGGGCATGTTCCGCAACACCCGTCCGGACGACATGCTCGCCCACGTGCTCCGCTCCGTGGTCGCCCAGGCCCCGGGCGTGGACGTCAACCGTATCGACGACGCCATCATCGGCTGCGCCATGCCGGAAGCCGAGCAGGGCATGAACGTGGCGCGCATCGGCGTGCTGCTGGCCGGCCTGCCCAACACCATCGCCGCACAGACGGTGAACCGCTTCTGCTCCTCCGGCCTGCAGGCCGTGGCGATGGCCGCCGACCAGATCCGCCTGGGCAACAGCGACCTGATGCTGGCCGGCGGCACCGAGTCGATGTCGATGGTGCCGATGATGGGCAACAAGATCGCCATGGCGCCGAGCGTGTTCGACAACGACCACACCGCGATTGCCTACGGCATGGGCATCACCGCCGAGAAGGTCGCCGAAGAATGGAAGATCTCGCGCGAGGACCAGGACGCCTTCGCGCTCGCTTCGCACCAGAAGGCCATCGCCGCGATCCAGAACGGCGAGTTCAAGGATGAAATCAGCCCGTACGAGATCGTCTCGCATCTGCCTGACCTGGCCGACGGCAAGCGCATCATCGTTCGCAACAAGCTCGCCGATACCGACGAAGGCCCGCGCCTTGATTCCTCGGCAGAAGGCCTGGCCAAGCTGCGTCCGGTGTTCCGTAACGGCCAGTTCGGTGGCTCCGTCACTGCCGGCAATTCCTCGCAGATGAGCGATGGCGCCGGCGCGGTGCTGCTGGCTTCGGAACAGGCCATCAAGGATTACGGCCTGACCCCGCTGGCCCGCTTCGTCAGCTTCTCGGTCGCCGGCGTGCGTCCTGAAGTGATGGGCATCGGCCCGATCGCCGCGATCCCGAAGGCACTCAAGCAGGCTGGCCTGAGCCAGGATCAGTTGGACTGGATCGAGCTCAATGAAGCCTTCGCCGCGCAGTCGCTGGCCGTCATCCGCGATTGCGGCCTGGACCCGAACAAGGTCAACCCGCTGGGCGGCGCCATCGCCCTGGGCCACCCGCTGGGTGCGACTGGTGCGATCCGCACCGCCACCATCCTGCACGGCCTGCGCCGTCGCCAGCAGAAATACGGCATGGTCACCATGTGCATCGGCACCGGCATGGGCGCCGCGGGCATCTTCGAATCGCTGTAAGCCCAATACGACCTGCAACAAAAAAGGGCAGCCGTTTGGCTGCCCTTTTCGTTGGATCATCGGCATTCGCAAAATGCGCAGGCCGGCAGGAAATCCCAGCACAGTGAACTGCAGGGATCCTCTATCGCGCGCCCGAGCCCGCCCCGCGCCGCGCCGCGCCGGTAGAGCGCCACAGGGAACCGCAGAATCGCGCCGCCAACCACAACCCCATGAAAACCGCGAACAAGAAAAAAGCCCCGGTTTCCCGGAGCTTTTTATGAAATGGCGTCCCCACGGGGATTCGAACCCCGGTCGCCACCGTGAAAGGGTGATGTCCTAGGCCTCTAGACGATGGGGACGCGTATTCTTCAAATCTCAAATTGTGATCCGGATGGCCTAATATCCGAATTTGGTGGAGCCAAGCGGGATCGAACCGCTGACCTCCTGCATGCCATGCAGGCGCTCTCCCAGCTGAGCTATGGCCCCACGTCTTGTTGCTAGCCCGCCATTATGACGGGAGTTTGTCGGAAATGGAAGCTTTTTCTTCCATGGTGCCTGGCACTTGGCGCCGCTCCAACAAAGCTCCAAAATCTGGAACCCGGTACAACTTGATGAATGGCGTCCCCACGGGGATTCGAACCCCGGTCGCCACCGTGAAAGGGTGATGTCCTAGGCCTCTAGACGATGGGGACGCGTAAACTTCATCAGATTTTATTCGACAATCCAGACGGCCTAATGTCCGGATTTGGTGGAGCCAAGCGGGATCGAACCGCTGACCTCCTGCATGCCATGCAGGCGCTCTCCCAGCTGAGCTATGGCCCCGACGTTGCCGAGAACGAAATAATAGCGGGCCTTTTTTAGGCCCGCAAGACATTTGTGAAATTTTTTCTTCACATGATGCGACGAGCGAGCGTCATTGCGACAAGACAAGCGCCCCACACATCAGCGGAGGAAGCCTTACATCACAGCTGTTCCAATTCCTGATGCCTGGCTGCACGGGACGCGACAAGGTAGTTCACACCTGATCGCACAAGGACGCCGCGATGCACAGCGCCATCCGTTTCATCATCTTTGGCCTGATTGTCTGCTCTTTTTCCGTGAACGCTCACGCCCAACAGATCTTCAAATGCAGCGAAGGCGGCACCGTCTCCTATCAATCCTTGCCGTGTGCCGGCGCAACGTTGCGAAGCTGGCAGGCAACGCCCGATGTCGTCACTCCGGCCGCGAAGGCACGCGATGAAGAATTGCGTCGTGAACCGAGGCCTGCGCGGCGAACCGGAGGACGCTACCGCTCCAGTCGCGCAGGAAAAGCCCCCACCACTACGGCCTGCCAACAGGCGAGGAAAGGCCGCGCCGACGCTTATGCGAAGGCCGGCCTGAAACGCGACTTCACGCTCTCCAGCCATTGGGACAACCGCGTTCACGACGCTTGCTGGTAACAGTCCAGCCACAGGACCAGGCATCCATCGGTTGCCCCGCGCATCAATGCCGTGCCCATCACGCCGAATGGATAGAATCGCGCAACCAAACATGCGCCGTCCTGCCCATGCACAACCGCCTCAGCCGTCCACTGCTCATTCGCCTGCGCGACGCCTGCCTTGCCGGTGCACTGCTCGCCAGTGCATTGCCGTCCATTGCGGCGCCCGTCGCTGACGCAAGACGGGCCACCACGCCGAAACTGGAAGGTACCCAGCGGGCATTGCTTGATTCCACGCTGGCGCGGCTGGCACCGCAGCGCCCAGGTGTGACCGACATGTATGTTCTGGGCGTCGCCGGTGACAGCGACGAGGATGTCTTCCGCAATGAGGTCGTCTACCTGCAGCAACTTTCGTCACAACGCTGGGATGCCACAGGACGAATGGTCAGCCTGATCAATCACCCGCAAACGCGTACCGGCGACAACGCCATGCCACTGGCCACCCGCGAGAGCCTCGGCTATGCGCTGGATGCGTTAGGCAGGACGCTCGATCCGGAGGAGGACGTGCTGTTCCTGTACCTCAGCAGCCACGGCCTGGGCGACAACAGCTTCTATCTGCATACGGGCAGGAATGAAGAGGACTATCTGACGCCCGGCGATCTGGCGCAGCTGCTGGACGAGGCGCACATCGGCAATGCGGTGATTGTGGTTTCCGCCTGCTTTGCCGGTGGTTTCATCCCGGCGCTGCAGGCACCCAACCGCATGATCATCACCGCCGCACGCAAGGACCGCCCCTCATTCGGTTGCGGCAACACCGACAGCGCAACGTGGTTCGGGCGTGCATTTCTGGTCGAGGCGATGAACGCCACGAATGACTTCAACGCCGCCTATTCGCAGACGAAGATGACGGTACGGCGACGCGAGAAAGAGGAAGGCGAGCGCCCTTCCGAGCCGCAGTTCCAGGCTGGCCAGGCGATCACGGAAACCTTGGCGAAATGGCGTGATGGCCTGCCCGCAACCGCTGCCGTGCCCTACCCGTTCGTGCATCAACCCAGGCGCGCCACGGACAAGGCGGCGCGTGGATCAGGCAACAGGAAGGGACCGTAACCCTGCCGTTGATCCGCGCATACCGGCGGGACGGCCATGTCCATCCTTGAAGGCGGCCCACTTTGCCGCCCCACGTTGTCGGCCAACTGCACCGCCCCGCTTCACACTCAGGGCATCGCGGATTGCAGGCGGTAGCGCGTTTGAGTGCTGAACTGCCTGCCGTTCAAGGTGGTGCGAACTTCGACGGTGTGCTCGCCTTCGGCCAGCTTGGTCGGCAGCGCCGCACGCCACAGATGCGTGGATGGCACGGCTTCCGGTGAACGGTCGTAACCGCGCAGGTTGTTGGCCATGTCGTCGGCGATGTTCTCCATCAGCAGTCGGGGATCAGGCTGCCGGACCTGCTTCATCGGCTCCCATTCACCCCCATCCACCCGGAATTCAACCGGCAGCCCGTCGTAGCCCATGAACACGTTGGCGTAAACGCCCCATGCCGGATAGGCACCCTGCCGCAGCACCTTGGGCGCGTGCAGTGCGATCTGCTGGTCCGGCGCGGCGCGGGCGACGCGGTACTCGACACTGTAGCGACCCTGCGGCTGCACATTGAGCAGGCCATAGCCATTGGGCGTGCCATCGGCCATGGTGGTATCGGGAATACCCTGTGCATCCTTCACGCCCGACCAGAACGCACCGCAGGCCGCGCCAACGTTGTACTCATGCAACGGCCGCGCGCCCTTCCAACCCTGCTCGGCCGCCCAAAACTTCTGGCTCTGGTTGTGGGTGTGGCCGCTCAGGATCAGCGGGTGCTCCACCTTCTCAAGCAACGCGAACAAGCGCGCGCGGTCTTCCGCTCGATAGACGTGATCGAACAGCGGAATGTGGAAACCCAGCACTACCAGCTTGTCCTTGGCGATGGTGGGAAGATAACGCTCAAGGAAGGCGAACTGGTCTTCGCGCAGCCCACCAACGTATGCCGGCTTCTGGCCCGGCTGGGCGATGATGTCGTCCATGCCGATGAACACCATCGATGGCTCTTCCCACGCGTAGGTGTCCGGGCCGAGGTAGCGGTGGTAGCTGGCCAATGACGTGGCATCGCTCTGCGCACCGATATCCATATCGTGATTGCCCGGCACATGCAGCCACGGCACGCCCAGCGACGTCACAGCCTTGGTCAACGCCGGGTACAGCGACGGATCATCGTTGGTGATATCACCCAGCGTCATGCCCAGACGCGCTTGATGCTTGCCGCGCAGCGGCGCGATGATGTCGCGCTCGAAGTAGCTCACGTCCAGCGCGTTGCTGGTCTGGCTGTCGGCCATCACCAGGGTCTGGAAAGTGCTCGGCGCATCCGGCTGCGGTACCAGCGCGAAAGGTCGGCATTGCGCCGCACTCCCCTCACCGGCGCTTGGGCGCCAGATATCCGGCAGACCATCGCTACGCACGGCGGCACCGTAGCCGGCGGGCTTGATGACGAAGATATTGAGCTGGGCAGAGGCGGGCAGCTGATAACGACCGTCGTTGCCGGTAACGACGATGTGCTCGCCATCGGACACCTTGATGCCGGACAGTGGCTTCTCGCCTGCGTCGTGCACACCGTTGCCGTTGGCATCGTTGAACACCGCCCCTTCCACACAGGACGCCGTCGCCGCGAACGGAGCACAGGCCAGCAACAGGCCAGTCAGCAGGGTTTGACGCATGGAATCCTCGGCGGGCGAATGGGCAGGTGCGCATTATCGCCCTGCTCTGCGACAGGTGCGTGGCGGAGGGTTTTGCTGGGATTGGTGGATCGGGTGCTGTCTGGCCCCTCGTTGGTGCGTCAGAAGCCGAAAAGGGGCCTCAACCCACCCCCTCTCCCGTGCGCGGCAGAGGGGCTATGGGAACAGTGCTTCAAAGCGGGGCCTGCAATCAGCTTGCAGCCTTCTCGGCTGCCTTTGCATGGCGTGCTTCAAGCACCGCCACCGCGTCGTCTAGCGCCAGACCGCGCATACGCAGCAGCACGATCAGGTGGAACAACAGGTCGGCAGATTCGCCGAGCAGGTCCTCATCGCGCTGCACGACACCGGCCAGCGCGGTCTCCACGCCCTCCTCGCCTACTTTCTGCGCGATATGCCGCGCGCCTTTTTCGAACAGCTTGGTGGTGTAGCTGTTGAGCGGGCGATCGTGTTCGCGCTGCTTGATCAACGCATCCAGTGCGCCCAGGAAGTTGCCCGGCGCGGCGCTGAAGCAACTGGTGCTGCCGGTGTGGCAGGTCGGGCCGTGCGGAACTGCGGTGACCAGCAACGTGTCGGCATCGCAATCAACGCGGATATCCACCAGCTCCAGGTGATTGCCGGACGTCTCACCCTTGGTCCAAAGCCGCTTCTTGGTGCGACTGAAGAAAGTGACCTTGCCGCTGTCACGTGACTTTTCCAGGGCCTCGCGGTCCATGTAACCAAGCATAAGCACGCGCAGCGTGGCGGCGTCCTGCACGATGACCGGCATCAGCCCATCGACCTTGCCCCAGTCCAGGTTGGCCGTATCCAGCGCTTTGAATTCAGTAGACATCTCTTACCTCGATCTGTTGTTCGCGCAGGAATTGTTTGAGTTCCGGAATGGCGATGGCGCCGGAATGGAACACACTGGCGGCCAGTGCGCCGTCGACGTCGGCCTGTTCGAACACATCGGCAAAATGTTGCGGTATGCCGGCGCCACCGGAGGCGATCAACGGAACCGTGCACAGTGCGCGGGCCTGGCGTAACTGAGCGATGTCGTAGCCCTTGCGGACACCGTCACTGTCCATGCAGTTCAGCACTATTTCGCCTGCACCGCGCTGCTGCACTTCGCGTACCCAGTCCAGAGTGAGCCGCGCCTCGGCGCGGGTCTTGGCCGGGTCTCCCGTGTAGGACCGCACCCGCCATTGGCCATCGGGCTCGCGAATAGAGTCGATACCGACCACCACGCATTGCTGGCCGAAGGCTTCGGCCAGTTCTTCGATCAACACCGGCCGCTCCAGCGCGGGCGTGTTGATCGAGATCTTGTCGGCGCCGGCATTGAGCACTGCCCGGGCGGTGTCAACATCACGGATGCCTCCGGCCACGCAGAACGGAATGTCGATCAGCCGCGCGACCCGCTCGATCCACTCCCGATCCACTGAGCGGCCCTCCGGGCTGGCCGAGATGTCGTAGAACACCAGCTCGTCAGCGCCTTCGTCGCGATACCGCAGCGCCAGCTCGCTGATGTCGCCCATATCGACGTGATCGCGGAACTTGACGCCCTTGACCACGCGGCCTTCGCGCACGTCCAGACAGGGAATGATGCGACGGCTCAGCATGCCAGTGCCTCATCGAGCTTCAGATGGCCTTCGAGCAGGGCCTTGCCGAGCACCGCGCCACCGCACCCCGCCGTCTTCGATGCGCGGACGTCGGCCACGTCGCGCACACCACCGGACGCCTGCACCGCGACGCCTGGCAGCAAGCCCGACAGATGCGCGTAGAGATCGATGTTGGGCCCGGACAGCATGCCGTCGCGGGAAATATCGGTGCACAGCAGGTGTTTCATGCCGGCGTGCGCGTAGCGACGCGCGAGCTCGTCGAGCGTGACGTCGGCCGTCTCGGTCCAGCCATGCACCGGCAGACGCCATACACCGTCGTCGCCCTGCCGGGTGTCCAAGGCGATGGTGAGATGCTCGGCCCCGAATTCCTGCAGCCAGGCCTGTACGTTGTCGGGTTCCCGTACCGCCAACGAGCCGATCACCACGCGACTGGCACCGGCATCAAGAATGCGTGCCACATCATCGCGACCACGCACGCCACCGCCGGTCTGCACCTTCAGCGTTGTGCTGGATGCGATCTGCGCCAGCAACGGTGCCAGCGTATAGCCGCCCGCCTTGGCGGCATCCAGGTCGACCAGATGCATCCACGTCGCGCCGATGGCAGCAAACGCCTGCGCGCGCGGCAACGCATCGTCGCCATAGGTGGTCTGCTTGGCGTAGTCGCCCTGCAACAGGCGCACGACGCGGCCTTCGCGGATGTCCAGCGCGGGATAGACGGTGAAACTCATTGCGTTGTGATCTCTAGAAAGTTGCGCAGGATGCGCGCGCCGGGTCCGGCGGAACGTTCGGGGTGGAACTGCGCCCCGCACAGATGACCGCGCTGCACCACCGCCGTGAACAGCCCGCCGTGATGGCAGGCCGCGACCGTATCGGAGGTCACTGGGGCGGCGTAGCTGTGTACGAAGTAGGCGCTGGAGCCCACCGGAACACCCTCCAACAGCGGCGATTCGCGCAGTGCCAGCAACTTGTTCCAGCCCATGTGCGGCACCCGTACGCCCACGCCCGGATGCAGCCGGCGGACGATACCGGGCAGCAGGCCCAGGCACTCGGTGTTGCCCTCTTCCGAACGTTCGAACAGCAGCTGCATACCGAGGCAGATGCCGATCAACGGCACCTGCAGCTGGCGCAGCGGCTCCACCAGACCCTGCACATGCAGCCGCTTCATGCCTTCGGCGGCAGCGCCGACGCCGGGCAGGATCACCCGATCAATGCCATCAAAGTCCCGGGCTTCACGCACCATGCGCACGTCAACGTCCAGTCGCTCCAATGCATAGCGCACCGAGCCGAGGTTGGCGCCACCTGCATCAATCAGCCCGACCGTACTCACAACGCGCCCTTGGTCGAAGGCAGCTCGGTGCCCTCGCGGCGGATCGCCTGGCGCAACGCCCGCGCCAGCGCCTTGAAACAGGCTTCGACCTTGTGGTGGTCGTTGTCGCCTTCCACCTTCAGGTTGAGATTCAAACCCGCCGAATCGCACAGCGAGCGGAAGAAATGCGGTACCAGTTCGGTTGGCATATCGCCTACCCGCTCGCGCTTGAATTCGCCATCGAACACGAAGTACGGCCGGCCACTGAAATCCAGCGCTGCGCTGGCCAGGGTCTCGTCCATCGGCAAGGTGAAGCCGTAACGTCCGATGCCACGCTTGTCACCCAGCGCTTCACGCAGCGCCTGGCCCAGTGCAAGCCCGGTGTCTTCGATGGTGTGGTGCTCATCGATATGCAGGTCGCCCTTGGCCTCGATTTCCAGTGCGAACCCACCGTGGCGGCCGATCTGGTCGAGCATGTGGTCGAAGAACGGCAGGCCGGTGTTGATCTTGGCGCCGGCCACTTTGTCCAGATCGACGAACACACGGATCTGCGTTTCCTTGGTGTCGCGCTGCACGGTGGCACGACGTGGTGCGTCGGCCAGTTCGTGGGCGATGCTGCCCCAGTCCCACTCGCCGCCGAATTGCTCGGTACGCAGCTGGAAGCCGCGGATCTTCATGTTGTCGGCAAACTGGATATCAGTGGGACGGTCACCCACCATGCCCGAGCGCCTCCAGTCGATGGAGCGGTCCTGAAGATACGGCAGCATCATGCCGATGCCCGGCTTGCGATTGGGACTGTTGTCCTGCGGCCAACTCGGGTCCACCAGCACATCGCGGAAGACAATGCCCTGGCTGGCGAAGATCTGCAGCATCAGGTCGTTGGGGCCGTCGAAACTTTCCTGCGGGTAGCCTTCGCTGCCCAAGCCGTCCTGGTTCGAAACGATGACGAACTGGTAGCCGGCATCACGCAGCTTGAGCATGGCGGGGATGACGTTCTTCACCAGACGCAGCTTTTCATAAGCGTCGATCTGGAAGTCCGCCGGCTCCTCGATCAAGGTGCCGTCACGATCGACGAACAGGATGGGGGTCATGCAGCAGGCTCCAGCGTGGTGAGAGCGTCCAGGACGCGGTCGTTCTGTTCAGGGGTTCCGAGGGTGATGCGCAGGGCGTCGTGCAGCTGCGGCGCAGCGCGCTGATCGCGCACCACCACACCGGCTGCCAACAGTGCCTGGAACGCGGCCTCGGCATCGACGAAGCGCACCAGCAGGAAGTTCGCATCCGAGGCGTAGACGTGGCGTACACAGGCACAGCCAGCCAGGGCAATGCGCAGGCGGTCGCGCTCACCGCGCACCGTTGCGATGCGACCTCGCGTCAGCGCCAGCGCACTGTCGCTCAAACCCTCCAATGCCAACGTCGAGCACGGTGCAGGAATCGGGTACGGTGCCTGGCAACGGCGCAGCACCTCGATCAATGCAGCATCGGCGATGACCGTGCCGATACGCGCCGCCGCCAGCGCATGCGCCTTGGACAAGGTCCGCAGTACGGCAACGTTGTCGTAGCACGCCAGCAAGCTGACTGCGGAAGGTTCGTCAGCGAACTCGGCGTAAGCTTCGTCCACCACCACCAATGCCTGACCACGCAGCGCCGAAACCACCGTTTCAACCTGCTGCAGCGGAATGCTCAGGCCGCCCGGGTTCGATGGTGAACACAGGAAGACCAACTTGGCGTTGCCCTGCTTGGCCTTGGTGATGATGGCGTCGATATCCGCCACGAAACCGGCATCGGTATCGCACAGCGGCACTTCCAGCGCGACTGCATTCTGCAGCCGCGCACTGACCGCATACATGCCGAATACCGGCGGCGTGTACAGCACCGCGTCCCGCCCGGGCACGCACAACGCGCGGACCAGCAGGTCGATGCCTTCATCGCTGCCGCGACCGATCAGCAGTTGTGCGGCCGAACAGCCGTACAAACCCGCCAGGCGTTCACGCAGCGCCTGCGGTTGTGGGTCGGGATAACGACGGCAACTTGCCTGCGCATCGCCTGGATTTGCCCATGCCGATTCGTTGGCATTGAGCCATACCTCTCCTTCCAGCTTGGCACTGCGGGCCGAGGAATAGCCAGCGAATCCCTGCAGATCGTCGCGCACGAGATCCAGCACGCTCACGGCGCAACTCCCAGGCGCAGGGCCACCGCATTGGCATGTGCCCCTAGGCCTTCAGCGCGGGCGAGTGTCAACGCGCAGGGGCCTATATTGGCGATGCCCTCGCGGGTGGCGGCCTGCACGCTGATCTGGTTCTGGAAGCTGGCCACGCTGACGCCGCTGTAGGCACGCGCGGCACCGGCGGTCGGCAGCACATGATTGGTGCCCGAGCAGTAGTCACCCAATGCTTCCGGTGTGTAGTCACCGAGAAACACCGAGCCTGCTGCCTCCACCTGCGGCAACCAATCGCGCGGCTCCCGCAGCGCCAGAATCAGGTGTTCAGGCGCATAGCGATTTGAAATCACGAAGGCCTGCTCTATCGACTCGACCTTGATCAACAGCGAGGTATCCAGTGCCTTGCGGGCGATGTCCTCGCGCGCCAGCAGCGCCACCTGCTTCTCCACTTCGTCCTGTACGGCAGCGATCAAGCCCGCGTCGTCGCTGAGCAACAGCACCTGCGAATCCGGTCCATGCTCTGCCTGCGACAGCAGGTCGGCGGCGACGAACGCGGGATTGGCGCCGGCATCGGCGATCACCAGCACCTCCGATGGACCGGCCGGCATGTCGATGGCTGCCGCGCCATCCTGCGCCACCTGCTGCTTGGCCTCGGTCACGAAGCTGTTGCCCGGGCCGAACAATTTGTCGCAGGATGGCACCGTCGCCGTGCCGTACGCCATCGCCGCAATCGCCTGCGCGCCCCCCAGCTTGAACACCCGGTGCACGCCGGTCAGGCGCGCGGCGACCAGCACCGCCGGATCCGCCGTACCGTCCTTGCGCGGCGGCGTGCACAGCACCACTTCACTGCAGCCCGCCAGACGCGCCGGCACCCCCAGCATCAATGCGGTGGATGGCAACGGCGCGCTGCCGGCCGGCACATACAGACCTACCCGGCCGATCGGGCGGATCATTTTTTCGCAGACCACGCCCGGCGCGGTTTCCACCGAATACGGCTGCGCCATGCCGGCGCGGTGATAGACATCAATGCGATCCAGCGCCTGCTGCATGGCAATGCGCAGTTCTGCCGGCACGGCCAGTTCGGCGGCGGCGAATTCGGCTTCGCTGACTTCAAAACTCTCAGGCACGACACCGTCAAACCGGGCGCTGATCGCGCGCAACGCCACATCACCGTCTGCACGGACTTGCGCGATGAGGCCGGCAACCGATTCGCGTGTCTGTGCTGCAACCGCCTGTACCGGACGGGTCAGCGCACGCGCCTGACCGTCCGACTCCAACGCATTCCAGTCCAGGATGTTCATACCAGCGATTTCTCCACCGCCAGCACCATCAGCCCCTGCGCGCCCGCACGTTCCAGCTCTTCCAGGCGCTGCCAGCTCAACGCACCGTTGCACATGGTCTGCAGGCGCACCGCCCCGCCGGCACCCGGCAGCCGCAGCAGCGGCTCGGCATCGGGCAGCAAGCGCGCCAGCGCGTCCACGCTTTCTTCAGCGGCGCTGAACATCAGCAGCTTCTGATCCTGGGTTTTGCTCAAACCATCCAGACGGCGCAGCAGCATCGCCATCAGCCCGGCACGCGCGTCATCCAGTTCATTCACCGGGCCCGCCAGCACCGCTTCGCTTTCGAGCAGGGTTTCCACCGGTTTGAGCTGATTGGCCGCCAACGTCGCGCCACTGGAGACCAGGTCGCAGATCAGTTCCGCCGTGCCCAGCTTGGGCGCGATTTCCACCGACCCGGACAACTCCACCACCTGCGCATCCACGCCCTTCTCCTTCAGCCACGCGGCGAGGATGGCCGGATAGCTGGTGGCGATGCGCTTGCCCTGCAGCATCTGCACGCCCTGCCAGTCCCACTCTTCAGGCACGGCGATCATCAGACGGCACGACCCGAAGCCCAGTCCGCGCAACGGCTGGTAGGCATCGGCCAGGCCGATCTGACGACGGGCCTTGGCCTGTTCGTCCAGTTCATTGAGGCCGACCACGCCCAGATCGCACACGCCGTCGGCGATAAGGCCCGGGATGTCGTCATCGCGGACCAGAAGCAGGTCCACCGGCAACGACTCGCCAAAACAGAACAGCTTGTCGCGGCTTTGACGCCAGCTCAGCCCGCAGGCGGCCAGCAGGCTGCGTGCGGGGTCGGCCAGGCGGCCGCTCTTCTGGATGGCAATACGCAGCCGGTCACGCGCCGGGGCCGTGGTGGAAGCACTCATGTTCGTTTCTCAGTTGGATTCGGTTTTGCGCGCGGCCAGCCGCTCGATGGCGGCGGCATAGCCCCCGGCGCCGTGTTCGAGCGAGCGCGCGACCCGGCCGATGGTGGTGACGCTCACCCCGGTCAGGTCGTAGATCTCGCGATAAGGCACGCCCTTGCGCAGCAGCGGTACCACGCGCCAGCGGTCGGCCATGGCTTCCAGCTCGGCAGGGGTGCATAGGTCACGCAGGAAGGCCTGCACGTCCTGCGGCCTGTCCAGCGCAGCCAGCGCGCGCGCCAGCGCCTTCAGAGGGGCGTCAGAAGCCTTTTCACGTTCGGAATCAATGCGCGGTTTCATTTGTATCAACGTATTAGCGTGCTAGTACGTTATTACAAAAATCCAAAGGGGTCAAACCCGGCGGGCGAGGCACGCCCGGGGTCCGGCAGTGTTCACGTGCACAAGCCGACAGCGCGCAGCCTCACCCCAGCGGGGACCGGCCACAAAAAAGGCCCCGCATGCGGGGCCTTTCGCTCAAACCGTCATGGCGGCTCAGCGCGCCATGGCGCGGGCCTGCTCCAACTCCACCTGCAGCGTGGAGGCCAGTTCATCACGGGCCACCTCGAACTGCTGCTCACGCAGCAGGTCCTTGACGGCCACGACGCCACGCGCCAGCTCGTCTTCACCGGCCAGCACCACGAAGCGAATGCCCGCCTTGGCGGCATACTGGAACTGCTTGCCGATTTTCTTCGGCTCCATCTGCACTTCGGTATTGATGCCACCGGCCCGCAGGCGACGGGCGATATCCAGCGACTGCGGCATGGACGCTTCGTCCATCAACGCAACCATCGCGTGCACGCTGCTTTCGGCGATGCCGTCGATCAGGTTTGCCTCGCGCAGCTGCCAGAACAACCGGGTCAGACCAATGGAGATGCCCACGCCCGGCAGGCTGGACTTGGTGTAATGGCTGGCCAGGTCCTCGTACCGGCCACCGGAGCAGATCGAGCCGATCTGCGGGTGATCGCTGAGCGTGGTCTCGTAGACGGTGCCGGTGTAGTAATCCAGGCCACGGGCGATGGAAAAATTCAGGCAGTACGCCGCTTCCGGCACGCCCAACCCCTTCACCAGCTCCAACACCTCGCGCAGCTCGGCGGCGCCGGTACGCAGCGAGTCGCCGGCCGAATCACCGGCTTCGACCAGCACTGCATCCAGCTTGGCCAGCGCGTCGGCATGCGAGACCGAACGCACTTCGACGAAAGCCAGGATGCGCTCGACGGCCTCGGCCGGCAGGTTGAAATCCGGGCCGACCAGCGTTTCACGCACATAGTCGGCACCGCGCTTGTCGAGCTTGTCGACCTCGCGCAGCACCAGTGCCTGCTGCTGCGGGTCGGCGACGCCCTGGGCCTCGAAGAAGCCCCGCATCAGCTTGCGGTTGTTCAGCTGCACGGCAAATTTGCCGATGCGCAGCTCAGCGAACACCGCGTGGATGACCGCCAACACTTCGGCGTCATACCGAATGCTCAGGGTGTCCTTGCCGATCACATCCACGTCGCACTGGTAGAACTCGCGGAAGCGGCCACGCTGGGCACGCTCACCACGGTAGACGCGCTGCATCTGGTAGCGGCGGAACGGGAAAGTCAGGTCATGCTCGTGCTCGGCCACATAACGGGCCAGCGGCACGGTCAGATCGAACCGCAGCGCCATTTCCGGCAGGCCGGTGGCGCCCGACTCGGCGGCATTGGCCAGCGCGCCGGTGGACTGCACGAAATACACCTGGCGCTCGGTCTCGCCGCCGGACTTGGTCAGCAGCACGTCGGACAGCTCGAACACCGGCGTCTCGACCGGCAGGAACCCGAAACGCTCGTAGTTGCGCCGGATGACGTCCAGCATGCGCTGGAACGCGATCTGCTCGCGCGGCAGCAATTCCATGATGCCGGGCGGGGTACGGGGCTTGATCACGGGCGAAACTCCTGCAACTCAGTGGGGTGGTTGACCTGTAATTCTAGCGCCAGGCCGCCCCACTGGCGGCATGAAGTATCATTTACCCCTGTCCTCCCCCGTATTGAAGCCATGTCCCGGCCCGCCCCCGGCCCCGAGCAATCATCCGCATCGTCCGCTGCCGCTGACGGCAACAGCGCACGCGAGTGCCTGCATTGCTCGATCCGGCACCTGTCGGTGTGCTCGGCACTGTCCTGCGATGAAGTGCAGGCGCTGGAGCAGATCACCACCTCGATGCCGGTCCCGATGGGAGCCACGTTGGCCCGCACCGGCGAGCCGCGCGCTTATGTTTATACGGTAACCGAAGGCGCGCTGCGGCTGGTAAGAACACTGGCTGACGGCCGCCGCCAGGTGAACGGTTTCGTACTACCCGGTGACTACATGGGCCTCAGCGGTGCCGACCAGCACCGCTACGACATCGAAGCCATCGCCGAGAGTCGCGTCTGCCGGGTGCCGATGTCGCAGATGCGCGACCTGCGCCAGCGCTATCCGCACCTCGAGCGCAAGTTGCTGCAACGCGCCTGCCAGGAGCTGGATGCCGCGCAGGACAACGCCCTGGCTCTGGCCCGCCTGCAGCCACCGGAGCGGTTGGCCGATTTCCTGCTGCGGCTCGCCGCCCGCGAAGCCACCCTGCTCGGCCGCAGCAGCAACCGCGTCTCATTGCCGATGGGCCGTGGCGACATCGCCGATCACCTCGGCCTGACCATGGAAACGGTGAGCCGCACGTTCACCAAGCTGCGCCAGCAAGGGTTGATCGCCCTGCCGCACCTGAACGTGGTGGAGATCCTGGATTTCGCCGCCCTGCAGAAGCTTGCCAACGACGAGCTTTGAGGTTGCCAAGGCGGCATTCGCCGCAACGCTGCAGCTGCAGGCTTTGGATGCGGCCACGCGCCAGGCGGCATCTCCATTTTGGTTTCGCGACATGTTCCTTGGCCGATCGGCATGGCCTGCCCGGGCAAGCGCACCGGCTGCACGCCACGGCGCGAGGCGGAGTGTGAGCTCAGCGGCAGATCATTTCCCGGGCACGCTGGTGCCTGCCCGGACCGGGTGACTGCACGCCTCCGCATATCGACGGCCCCCCGGGAACCCGCTTCACCTCCACAGCACTTTGTCAGGCCTCCAGCAGCGTCCTACGCAACGCAGCGTATTCCGGTGCGCAGGGCTCGGCATGGGCCGGGCGCTTGAGCAACTCGGCCAATGCGGACGGCACCGGCACTTCCCTGCCGATCAGCGGCTCGACCACCGATTCGAACTTGGCCGGGTGCGCCGTCGCAGCCACCGCCCAGTGCTGGTCCGCCGCTGCATCGCCACTGGCCCGCAGTTGTTCCAGCACCTGCACGGCAGTGGCCGTATGCGGGCAGAACACCTCGCCATGCAGACGATACCGCCGGGCAATGGTTTCACGAATAGTCGCATCGTCCACCGCGCGGGACACGAAGGCATCGCGCAACGCGGCGTCATCACCGTCGTACAACCAACGCAGGCGCTCGAAATTGCTGGGCGCGCCGACATCCATGGCATTGGCCAAGGTGGCGACGCTGGGCTTGGGTGCGTAATCGCCGCCATTGAAGTAATCCGGCAACACCCGATTGGCATTGGTGGCCAGAACGATGCGCCCCAACGGCACCCCCAGCGCGCGCGCCATGACAGCGGCCATTGCGTTGCCGAGGTTGCCGGTGGGAATCACGAAGTTGAGCACCGTGCCGTGCGCGGCCTGGTGGCTGAGCGCGGCATGCGCGTAGTAACTCATCTGCGGCAGCAAGCGGCCAAGGCTGATGCTGTTGGCCGAACTCAACGGCACCTGCGCCTGCAGATCCCTGTCATTGAGCGCCTGCTTGGCCATCGCCTGGCAATCGTCAAATGAGCCGGCCACGCGCAGCGCGCGGATGTTGCCGCCCAGACATCCCAACTGATGCGCCTGACGCGGCGAAACTCGCCCATCCGGGTACAACACGACGACCTTGAGATTGGGCTGATTATGAAATGCGGCAGCTACCGCAGCGCCGGTATCACCGGACGTCGCCACCACGATAGTCAGCGGCTGGCCTTGCCCTGCGCGCAGGCGCGAGAGGCTGGCAGCAAGAAAGCGCGCACCAAAATCCTTGAACGCCGCAGTGGGGCCATGGAACAGTTCCAGCACATGGTCGTTGGGTGTCGCCATGGGCAGCAGCGGCGCCGGAAAGTCAAAGGCCTGCTGGCAGATACCGGAAAGTTCAGCCTCGAGCGCATCGCCAGCGAAGAACGGCTGCAGCAGCTCGTTGGCGGTCGAAGCCAACGAATCGCCGGCCTGCAACGTGCGCGATGCGGGCATCTGCTGCGGAACATACAAACCGCCATCGGGGGCCAGACCTGCGGCGATGGCCTGGCTGAGATTTGCGGCAGGGGAAGCGCTACGGGTGGAAATGAAGTTCATTGCGGATTCCGGAAGATGTTGATGGCGTTGCGATGCCCTCCGTTCCCGAGAACGGGAGGGCTTTCAGGGCTACAGCAAGCTCGCGCCGGGGCTGTTCAGCGGCGTCACCCAGGCCTGGCTGTCGAAGCCCGCGCTGGCAAATGCGACCTGCACGTTCTGCGCGGCGGCCTCCGCAGCTTCGCGCGTCTCGAACCAGGCAAAGATGCTGGGGCCTGCGCCTGAAATGCTGGCACCCATCGCGCCCGCATCCAGGGCCGCCTGCTTGGCGGCATCAAAGCCGACAATCAGCGATGCGCGGCGCGGCTCGATCAGAACGTCCGCCAGCCCTGCCCGCACCAGCCCGGCATCACCGGCATGACAACCGGCCAGAACCAACGCCAGATTGGTGCTCTGGGCGACGAATTCCTTGAGTTCGTAAGCGCCCTGCAACGCAGCGCGCGCGCGACGCGTCTCCAGCAACGCATCCGGATGCACCAACAGGCTGTGCCAGGTAACCGGCACCGGCACCGGCACCAGACGCTCCAGCGTGGACAGCACCAACCCACCGAGGAACATCGGCCCGAGGTTGTCACCGTGGCGGCTGCCACTGGCGACGGCCTCACCCTCCAGCGAATACACGTACAACTGCTCACGACTCAACGGTTCGTCCAGCAGCGCATTGGCCGCCACCAGTGCCGCCACGCAGGAGGCAGCCGAGCCGCCCATGCCGGAGCTGAGCGGAATGCCCTTGTCGATTTCAATCTCGAAGCCGAACGGCAACTGTAGGGCCTCACGCAGCGCGATCAACGCTGCACCAGCGGTGTTGCTGCCGGCTTCGTGCGGCAGCGCAACGGCAGCACCCCGGATGGCTGCGATGCGCACTTCCGGCACATCGATACGCCGCACCGTCACCGTGTCACCGACACCAGCCACCGCATAGCCCAGCAGATCGAAACCCACTGCCACATTCGCCACCGACGCCGGGGCGAAAGCCCGGGCTTGGCGCAGACCAGACCGTTGGGACAGCTCACTCACAAGCGCGCTCCTTCACCCGCCGCCACCCGCAGCACATCGGCAAACACGCCGGCGGCGGTGACCTCCGGGCCCGCACCCGGGCCCTGCACTACCAAGGGGTTGTCGCAGTAGCGACCGGTGGTGAACTGCACCACGTTGTCGGTCAGGCGCAGATTCGCGAACGCATGCTCGGACGACAATTCAACCAGGCCGACGCTTGGCTGCTGGCCCGGCTTGAACTGGGCCACATATCGCAGCACGTTGCCGCGCCCCCGCGCCTCGCTCAACCGCTGCGCGAGCGCCGTATCGACTTCCGGCAGACGCGCCATGAATTCCTCCACGCTCGCACGCTGCAGCGATGCGGGCACCAGGCTTTCCACCGCCACATCTTCCAGGCTGATGTCGTTGCCGGCCTCGCGCGCCAGGATCACCAGCTTGCGCGCCACGTCCACGCCGGACAGATCATCGCGCGGGTCCGGCTCGGTATACCCCATGCCGCGCGCCTGCGTGACCAGTTCGGAAAACGGCACGCTGCCGTCGTACTTGTTGAACAACCAGGCCAGCGTGCCGGAGAAAATCCCGGCGATCGCGGTGACTTCATCGCCGGTGTCGACCAGGTCACGCAACGTGGTGATCACCGGCAGACCTGCGCCCACCGTAGCCTCATAACGGAAGCGTGCGCCACTGGATTCCGCGGCCGCGCGGATGGCGTGGTAGCGCTCCAGCGGACCGGCACCGGCCTGTTTGTTCGGCGTGACCACATGGATGCCAGCTGCCAACCATCCAGCGTAACGCTCAGCCACTTCCGGGCTGCCACTGCAATCGACGATCAAGGTATGCGGCAGGCGCGCGGACAGCAGGTGCTCGGTGAACTGGTCCAGATCGGCCGGCATCCTGGCCGCTTCAAATGCCTGCTTCCATTCACCATGCAGGCCACGTTGATCCAGCAGCATTTTGTTGCGCGAGGTGATCGCACGCAGGCGCAGGTCAAGCTTGGCTTTGGCCAGTAGTTGCGGCTGGGCGGCATTGAGTTGATCCAGCAACGCCGCGCCGACATTGCCCGGGCCGATCACGCCCACGGAGAACGTCTGCGGCGACAGCCAGAACCCGGCATGCGCGGCGCGCAGCGCCTTGGTGGCATCACCGCTCTCGATGGCCACGGAGATGTTGCGTTCGGACGAGCCCTGCGCGATGGCAAGGATATTGACCTGTGCCCGCCCCAGCGATTCGAACAGCCGCGCGGCGACACCAGGCTGCCCCGCCATGCCATCGCCCACGGCGGCCAACACGCTCACGCCGGTGGTCAACTGCACACGCTGGACCTGGCCGGCCGCCAGCTCATGCGAAAAGCCCTGCAGCAACGCGTCGCGGGCGCGCTCGGATTCGGCCTGCTTCACCACACAGCAGATCGAGTGTTCCGATGAACCCTGCGAAATCATCACTACCGACACATGCGCATTGCGAAGCGCCGCGAACACACGTTCGGCCGTGCCGGGAACGCCAATCAGGCCGGTGCCTTCCAAGTTCAACACCGCCAGATCCGGGCTGAGCGTCAGGCCCTTGATCGGACCACGGCTGGAGCTTTGCGCAGTGATGCGGGTGCCGGGGTGATCCGGTTGGAACGTATTTCGGATGATGATCGGCAAGCCACGCTCGATCGCCGGCGACATCGTCTGCGGATGCACCACCTTCGCACCGAAATAGGCCAGTTCGCAGGCTTCGTCGTAGCTGAGCGCGTCCAGCTGCACGGCTTCGGGCACCACGCGTGGATCCGCAGAGAGCACGCCGTCCACATCGGTCCAGATGTGCAATTCATCTGCTTCGAACAGTGCAGCGAAGATTGCACCGGAGAAATCACTGCCATTACGGCCAAGCGTGGTGATGTTGCCCTTTCGATCACGGGCAACGAAACCCGTCACCACCACCCGGTGCGCCAGATGCGATTGCCGCCATAGCGCCAGCTTGGCCGCACTCACCTTCCAGTCCACATCCACGCCGAGCTCGCCATGATTGACCACCAGTACGTCGCGTGCATCCAGTACATCGCAATCCTGCCCCAGCGCCTGCAGGTGATGGCCCAGCAGGTGCGCCGAGAACACCTCACCCAGGCCCTGCACGCGGTCCAGCACTTCCTGCGGCAGCTCGCCGATCACTGCCAGTGCGGCCAGCACTTCACGCAGACGCTCGAAGCGGGCATCAAACCATTCAATGGTCGGGCCGGAATGTTCGCCCAGCAGCGACACCGCTGCAGCACGATGGCGCGCGCGCAGCTCATGCCAACGGTCATCCCAGACTGCCTCCCCTGCTGCGGAAAGCCGCGCCAGATCGATCAACGCATCGGTCACTCCCTTCATCGCCGATACCACGGTGACCTGGGTCGGCTCCTCGCGCGCCAGCAGCAGCTGCGCCACATGGCGATATCGATCAGCATCGGCCACCGACGTGCCGCCGAATTTATGGACGACGGTACGGACGGCGGTGGGATCGGCGAGTGGAACGGCAACTGACGACATCGGATGAACCTCTGCTGGAGGCCCCGACACGTATCTGGATGGAGTTCCCCCGCATCCTGATCCGGGTGCGGGGCCGTTGTTTTCGGAAATTACGCGAAGACGACGGGCCGCACCAGGCGAGTGGTGGCGGTAATGGTGGTAATGGAAGTGGCCGAACCGGACGCGCGACCCTGCTCACCCGGAACGGGCGACAGGTACTTGGGGCGGGACGGGTTGGCACTCATGCGAACTAGAGGACTACAGCGGAGATCCGGCTGTCAAGTGTTGCACTGCAAAATGCCATAGAAGCAGAACGTCGTCGAAGCTGTGCTTAAAAGTTGCAATTGTCATCAAACGCAAACGTCGCGTATTTAACCCGCAAGCATCGGCCATCGCCCGGCCGAACGCTGGCGGAGCGGTTTGACTGACACCCTTGATGCCCTCTTGCCTCGATCACTCCGAAAGGAACCGCGGCAGACAACTTTCACTACGGAATGCGCGGATGAAGTTCACGCGGGACCGACAACCGGCGGCGGCGAGCGATGCGCCGCGGCACTCCAGACCACCCCTGCCACCAAGCAGGCGGCGGCAAGCATCTCTGCCGGTACCGGCCAACGCTGCTGCCACAGAAAGCCGTACACCAGGCCGAACAAGGTCTCGAACACGATCATCTGCCCGCCCAAGGTCAACGGCAGGGCGCGGCTGGCGCGATTCCAGCAGGCATTGCCGAGGATCGAAGCGAACACCGCTACTGCTGCGGCCATGGCCCAGAAACCAGCCCACTCACCGCTTGAATGCACCGTGGCATCGCCCAGAAACGCCACCGGCGCCAGCAGCAACGCCAAACCACCGGTGGCCACACCGGTCAACAACGACCAGTCATGCCCTGACACGCTCGGCACCCGCGCCAACCAGCGGGTATTGCCGACCGAATACGCCGTCCATGACAGCAGCGCGCCAACGCCGCACAGCAGGCCGATCAGGCGTTGTGTCGCATTGGTCTGCACATGTGCCGAGTTCATCGCCTCGTGCCCCATCAGCACGACACCGGCCACGCACAAGGCCAACGCCGGCGCCAGCCGTGACAACGGCAACGCTCCCGGCTCACGCGAGCCGACCACTGCGACCAGCACCGGCACCATGCCCACGATCAAGGCTGCCGATGCCCCACCGCTCCATTGCACTGAAATCGACAGCAGCACGAAGTACACCAGGTTGCCCAACAGGCTCAGCCAGGTCAGCGCCGTCCATTCGACCTTGCCAATGGTCTCGCGCAGTGCGGGCCATCGAGGCACCAGCAACACGATGGCGACAAGGCCATAGACAAGGTAGCGCGCGGCGGCAAGCTGCAGCGGTGAGAAACCGGACAGCACGGCCGGCGCAAGAAACACCAGTCCCCACAACGCGCCGGAAGCCACGCCGTTGGCGATGCCGACGCCCATTGAACGATTCATCTCAGGTCACGCATCTGACTGGGCCGCGCAGTCTAGGCGGTGCCCGGCAACGTGTCTTGACCGAAGCTACTGCCCGCTTCACGCCATTGACGCGGGGTCAGCCCGCTTTCCCGGCGCAATGCGCGGCTCAGCGCGCTCTGCTCGGAATAACCGGCGCGTTGCGCGATAGCGCTGATGGGTGCCTGTCCACTCACCAATTGCTGTTTGGCCCAACGCAACCGCGCCGCACTCACCCAGGCTTGCGGCGACAGGGCAAATTCATGGGCAAACAACGCATGCAGGCGGCTGCCACTGACACCGACCTCAGCGGCCATCCGCGCCACCGACCACTCACTTCCAGGCGACTTCGCAATGGACATGCACAAGGCCTGCAACCGTGCACCACTTCCGTCGCGGCCGAAATAATGCAGCAGTTGCGGCAGTGGATCGTTGTCCGTTCCGTCGGCCTGGATCCTCTGCAACTGCTGGCGAATGCCCTTGGGCAAGGCCAGCCAGCGTTGCCGATACAGATGCTCAAGCGTGTCGTCGTCGAGCACGCCCGCATGGCAATCGATGATCAGGCAGCAGTTGTCTCCCTGCGCTTCCATGTCATGCGTCTCGCGCGGGGCAACGAAAGCCCCCTGCAGCAGATCCACACGGCCACCATATCCCCCCACTTCCAACTGCAGATCACCACGGATGGGCAGCACCCATTGCGCGTAGTCATGACATTCCAGACCGGTGGGTCGGAGATACCGTCGCAGATGGCGGGCAGTGGTTGGCATCGAGGCAGTCTGCATGCGCAACGACCCGCCTAGCAACGTGGCATCGGAGCGGAATCAGAAGGAGCAAGCCGTTCAAGGCGGTTCTCAAACGCGTCGGGGACGTCGGCAACGGCGCCAAGCCTCCCGCAGGGCACCGCGCAGCGTGGTGACCCCGGCCCGATTCGAACGGGCGACCTGTCCCTTAGGAGGGGACCGCTCTATCCAGCTGAGCTACGGGGCCTAAATGCGGTGGCAAGAGTACAGGCAACGGCTTGTTCGGGCCAGCCTCAGGCGCTTTGCTCGGCCCAGGAAATACGTTGTCGGCGTGATCTAACCGCATGTATTCGAGCACCCAAGGCCGGAGCACCGGTTCTGCATCCGTGTCCATGGCTCCGCCGATCACCACCGCATCAATCACACCGGAATGCGTGCTTCTCATCTCAAGCGGAGGACGCCATCGGCTTGATTGAGAGCCGGTACCCGCACTCACACCCCTCTTCAAACCACTCACCACTTCCCCTTGTCCGATTGACACAAAATGTGATCAAAAGAAACAATTCGATAGTTTTCCAATGTAATGGAAGAGGAATCCCACTGAAATGAAGAATCTCTCTACTGTGCTGGTACTCATGGGCCTTTCCCTGCCCGTTGTCGCTCAGGACGCCTCGCCCGCCCCCGGCCTTGGAGCTTCGCGCCCGCTCACAGCCGATGCGGATACCCAGAATCCGTGGGTGGAAGTGCCCATCGAGCAGGAAAACGCGCCCCAGGATGGCGTCACCCTGGACAACCTGACTCCGGATATCACCACGACGGAAACGGTCACCGCAGAAGGCGTCATCGTTGAGATACCTGGCGAATTGGCAAGTGAACGCATCGCTGCAGGCGCCCAAGCCGCCCAGGTCGCCGCCACCGGCACCTTGACCACCGCAGCCACCGTGGGCATTGGCTTCGCCGCTGCCGCAGCGGTTTACAGCGTGGTCGCTGACAACAGCGACAGCAGCAGGTCCACCCCTGCAGGCGGCACCACCGGCACCCACTGATCAATCAAGCCGTAGTCGCAATGCTGCCCATGTCGGACACCACGTCGGCGTGGGCATCGTTCTGCCCTGATGGCGAGGAACAACCCGATGCATTGTAAACACCTCTCCATCCTCCTTGTCTCCGCCCTTCTTATGACCGGCTGCCTTTGGGCACCGGGCCAACATATGCGCCATGGCGCGTTGGTGCGCGATGTGCAATCGCGGGGCAACGACGACCAGATCGAGTTGATTCCAATCACACTGAAGCTGATCGCGATGGAAAGAGCCGAGCGTGATGCCTTCTCTTTCCCTGTTGCACTTTCCAGCTATCAACCCATGCCCTACCGCATCGGTGCCGGCGACATTCTCTACATCACCGTCTGGGACCATCCTGAGCTGACCGTACCCGCAGGACCGCAGCAGCAACTCAATGCTGCAGGACGCTTGGTGCAATCCGATGGCACGTTGTTCTACCCGTACATCGGCAAGGTTCCTGCCGCGGGCAAAACGCCGGGACAACTGCGCGAGGACATCACAGCCAAGCTGGCACGTTACATCGAAGCGCCGCAGGTCGATGTCTCCATGCTTACCTACGCCAGCCAGCGCGTGTGGGTTACCGGTGCCTCCCGCCAGCCAGCCGCTGTGCCGATTACCGTTACGCCACTGACGCTGGCCGATGCCATCAGCCAATCCGGCCTGGATTCCACGCAGGCGGATCTTTCCGGCATTCGTCTGACCCGCGATGGCATCACCCACGTCATCGACCTGGATCGCATCAGCCAGGACCGTGTCGGCGCAAACATCTACCTCAAACCCGCCGACCAGATCTACGTCCCCTACCTTGATCGCAAGGAAGTGTTCGTCGTGGGCGAGGTGGCCCAACCCGGTGCGTTGAATTTCCGCACCGGCAACATTTCACTGAGCCAGGCGCTGGGACGTGCGCGCGGCCTGTTGCAGACCACGTCCAATGGCAATGCGATCTACGTCATCCGTGGTTCGGGCGATGTGCAACAGGTGCCGGCGCGCGTGTTCCATCTGGAAGCCCGCTCGCCGGCGGCTTTCGCGGTGGCCAGCCAGTTTGAACTGCTGCCGGGTGACGTCGTGTTTGTCGGCGCCGCAGGCGTTACCCGCTGGAGCCGCTTCGTGAATCAGTTGCTGCCGTTCTCGGCGGTCATCAGCAACGCGGCGAGCACCCGCAACGATCTCGATGGCAACTGACGCAGCTGAATGATGGCAGGAACACACCGATCACTCCGTCGCCGCGCCTTGCCCTTATGTCGCTCCCTGCGATCGCGATAAGCGGCTGCGGGATGATCGGCCAGTCCAGAGTGAAAGCGGTTCGCTTGGCGATCCAAGGCACGCCGGACGTGCAGGCCACCGCGGAAAAGGTCGCAGCCAATCACTTTCCACAGGTCAAGGTGACCGGTCCGAGCGGCGGCGCCATCCTGGTGCTTGGCAATCTCGATGAGGGGCGCCAAGCCTGGTACAGCAGCGAACGCAGCATCGTGTTTCTGCGCGATGGTGTCGTGGTTGCCACCCATGGCGGCAGCCCCGAACTACGGCAGATGGCGATCATCGGCGCCAATCCCTTCCATGACCTGCGCCAGCTCAAGTCGGGCACGCAGGTGGAACGGCACCATGACGTAATGCCGGTCACCGCTACGGCATGCACGTCACCGGAACATTGCAGTTACAAGGTCGTGAGCTGGTGCAGATTCTGGGACGCACGCGCGAACTGCTGCATGTGCGCGAAAGGCTGAGCGGCAGTGGCTGGAAGCGCGACAACCACTACTGGGTAGACCCTGCCACCGGCTTCATCTGGAAGAGCCTGCAGGCCATTGCGCCCGACACCCACCTGGAAATCATCCAGCTCAAACCCTACGCCCCGGATCTCAGATCGCCATGAAGCTGCACCTGCCCGCCATGATGCTTGGCATGCTGCTGGTCACCTCGGCGCATGCGACCTCACCGATCCACGTCGAAGCCCACGGCAGCGTTCGCCATCCTGGCATGCACACTTTTCCAGCGGATGCGCGCCTGAGTACCGCAGCACTTGCTGCCCGCCCTGACGATAGCGCCTGCATGCTGGCCGCCGCATTGCTGCGCGCACATGCCATCCCCGCGCAATCCAGACTGAAAGCGGGGCTGCTGTTCGACCTTGATTTGCTCGCGGCCCACCCGATTGCGCGCCAATCTCAACTGGAATCCTCTCTATCGCGATGGCGGCGCGCGACTTTCGCGTACGCACAGCCTCTATCCGCTTACCGCAGAGCGCGAAAATCTGATCTCGGTGGAAGCTCTCGACGCATGGGAGAGATAGAAGCCACGCAGCAGACATGAACTAGCAGCGATTCCAGCGCGCGGGAAACCCCCAAGCAGTGCGACTCCATGGCGAAACCATCTCAACGGAAAACCCATTCTCAAACGATGCGTCGCTGGTGAGCCTGCAGATAGATAAGCAAGGGCATCGCCATCATGAAATGCCGGAAAGCGGAACCGAAGTCAGGCTCGAAAATCGCCTGCGTGATGGTAAAGGCGAAAACACAGCATGCAGCGATACGCACCCCGCCTGACTGCGCCATCGCCTTGATCATCAGCAAAGTCGCGTAGCATCGGAACAGAACGAACGGCGCGTACACCGGCGACTTCAGCAGCAGTTCAAGCGGAAAGGCAAGCCGGAACATTGCGCTTACGCGATTGATCGTGAATCCAAGCGCAGAGTAATCACCAAAGAAATAGCTTATTCGTGTATTCGAAACATCCTCAAGATACTCCGCACGACCGATATCAATCAGTGCACGCGGAATGTAGGGAAATGAGAAGTACACAACCGCGGCGCCTGCAACCATCGATGCCACCACCTTTCGGCGACTGTCAATTGTGAAAAGTGCTACCAGAAGCACTGCCAGAAAGATCAGGAAATATTGCCGCACCACCAGCCCATAGGCCAATGAAAGCACAATGAGCAGCAGCACTGCCATGCGATGCCGCCTTGCCAAAAGCGCGACGACCGCCGTAAACGACATGAAGGTCGGGACGATATCCTTGTTGATACTGCCGTAGAAAGGCGCATACAGAACCAGCGCACAGAACATAACGAACAGACTACTCAAGTCCGAAAGGACACCCGCCTGCCAGACCACGATCCAGATCATGATCAGATAAGGCATTGTCCACAGCAGGTTCATCGCGAACCATTGCCCATCGAACCTGCTCGAATACGCCGACAGGTCCAAGCCCAGATACTCAGCCAATTGGAATACGGGGGAGAATATCCAGGCCGTTCCGCGATACGAACCTGCAAACAGTTCCGCCGACGGTGATGCACTGAGCAGCCCCTGCCCATCCAGATAGAACTTTGCGTGCCAAAGCGACGGCATCTCATGAACCAGGAACAACCCGGCCACTGAGAATAGCGCTACACAGAACCAGACAATCGCATTGCCTCGGTGCGTCATGACACGCGGTCGTAAGCGCTGCGCAGCATCCCGGCATTGGTAGCGACATTGAAATGCGAAGCAACCCGGCGCCGCGCCGCATCCCCCAGGCGCGCCCTCTGGTCAGGCTGACTGATCAGCCTCTGAAGCTGGTCTACGAATGCAGCGCAATCATCGCCAGCCACAAGGAATCCAGTAACACCGTCATCGACTACGTCCTTCAGGCCATCTACATCCGTGGCCACAACGGGAAGCCCTGCCGCGCCGGCCTCAGCGGCGACATAACCGAAGCTCTCGTATCTCGAAGTCACCACGCATATGTCCGATTCCTCAAACAACTCCTGCACGGCTGCATGACTAAGCCAGGGAATGACCTCGACCATCTCCATATCCACGGACTCTCGTCGCAACAGCTCATCCAGCATCCGTCGATCCTCCCGATAGTGCCCCACGCCGACGATTCTGAAATGCACATCTGCTCGCCCTCGGAACGCCGAGATCACCTGCACAAGCAGATCGATATTCTTCTGGTAGCAGATTCGCCCGACAAAAATCACATTGAGCGTGGCATTGGCATCTGTTGTCCGATCTGGACGTTCAAACAACGAAACTCCATTGGCCACGGCGCATACCTTTGCCTCCCGGTAACCCACGTCGACCAGACTCCGCTGGCCCTCACTCGGAGATGTAGCCAGAAGCAGGTCCGTGAAACCCGCCAGAATCCTTTCGACCTGCAGATACAGCACACGCCGCCACCCCTTCAGCGCGAGGTAGTAGTAGGCGTGTGGCGTGTACACCACTGCCGTTCGCAGGCCAAACAGCCTGCAGGCAAAGACGGCCAACCGGCCCACCGCGCCAGCTTTGGAGCTATGCAGATGCACCACGTCGGGACGATGTTTTACGAGAAGATTGCCGATGCGAAGTGCCGAGCCAACGTCTGCCAGGACACCAATCTCCCGGCTCATCCTGACCACTTCGACCGTTCCTCCTGCGGTCCTCCACTCGTCAGTCAATGCGCATTCCTCGGGCACCACCAGCACGCGCTCAGCGAAACCATCAAAAGCACCATGCGCGTGAAACGAGCTCAGATACGTTTCAACGCCCCCCAGGCACTGTGTCACATGCATGATGCGCGTCACTTGCGC
This sequence comes from Stenotrophomonas humi, assembly GCF_001431415.1. GTDB lineage: Bacteria > Pseudomonadota > Gammaproteobacteria > Xanthomonadales > Xanthomonadaceae > Stenotrophomonas > Stenotrophomonas humi. The sequence continues at coordinate 65,650 of NZ_LDJI01000019.1, forward strand.
TTCCTTCTGTCGAGAACCAGAGACGCCACACGCGCTGCGTTGCCCTCGCTGCCGAATGGGTGATAACGAACCGCCATACCGCGACTCAGGCCGGCGTACTTGTCTGCCAAGGGAGAATTGCCCGCGCAGAGTGCATACAACTCCATCAGCCCATCGGTCCAGGAAGTGAAATTCATATTCGCGCTGAAGTCGCAGTAGTCCTCGTACAGCCCAGGGGATGTGACGTACGCATTCAAGTCCGGTGCGACCAGAATGATCGGGCGCCCCAGCACCGAGAAATCCATCGCAATGCTGGAATAGTCCGTCAACAACATATCGAAGCCCGCAAGCAGGCTCGTCACATCGGGAAACACATCGGGCGGCAGCGCGATGACATTCGACATGTCGGCAAGCACCTCCATCTCCGCCGAATGCGGGTGTGCCCTGAAAAAGATCACCAGATCAGAACGCGCCGCAACGAGCAATCGCGTCTTCTCGTCCGCATTGACCGATGCCTCTCCGCCATCGCGCCACGTAGGGGCAATAATGGCAAAAAAACTTCTCCCGCCAAGGCCGCTCCGCTGTGCGAGTGCTTCCAACATTCGGCGTGATTCAGGCGCCCCCTGACCCAGCAGGTCCATCCGCGGATCGCCTGCCACGACCACTTTTTCTGGCGCGAGCGACATTGCCGAAGCAAGGCGATCGGCGGCCAATGGCGAACCGGCAATCACATACGTGTAATGGCTGTTCCAGAACACCTCGAACCGATCGATCATCGCCCTCAGAAGTCCAGGCGATCTTCCGCCGTGCCCTACCCGATCCCTGCCAATTCGCTTAAGAGGCGCGCCGTGCCACAGCTGAACCACCACCGCACCCCAGATTGCGGGGCCACGAAGATCGGAGAACCCATTGGTCATGACGCCCACACCGGCACGCAAGCAGATTCGCAAAGCCTTCCACGAGTCGCGCCTGACAAACTCCAGCTGCTGGGCCGCAGCCAATTGGTCGTCCCGCAGATTCTGCGTCAACCACACAATCCTCACCTCCGGATTGCTCGTCCGAACCTTCAATGCCAATGACAGCGGCCCATCACCCACCCCGGAACGACGGCTGAAGACCCAGAGATTCTTGTCGCGACGGCCAAGCATGGCCAAACATGAGAGAACCGCAAACCACGGCAACTTAACTGCCTTGACCAGGCTATCGCTCAGGAAGGAAAAGCCATCGGCTGACATATCAAGCCGCCCTTCGGGCGCTGCCCACAAGCAGATAGGTCGACATCATTGCGACTTGGATCACGACAAAGGACATCATCACGGCGTTGTCGCCAAGTGATAGCAAGCAAAGAAGAGACAATGGCAAGCCAACCAGCAACCCGGTCGCATTGATAAGCAGCAGACCGTGAAGCTCCCCAGTCCCGCGAAAATAGGTCCTGCATAGCGTGATCACCGCCCAGCACAGCGGCAGTGCCATCGCTCCCAAGCGCATCCAGCCCTCAAAGCGGCGGTACTCGGTACCGTAGATCAGTTCAAGCAGATAGCCCGCAAGTGGATAGACCAACAAAGAGAAAAGCACTGCCAGGACAACGCAAGCCACGAGCAATCTAGCCAACAGACGCTTCGTTCCAACCGGATCATCTGATTGATGCAACCGCGCAAATCGCGGGAGCAGGAAGGCGGACAGCCCAATCAGCACCTGATTCACCGGGAGCAGCAACGTCAACACGGAACGGAGCCCGGCGATGTCATCGAGTCGGCCAAAGTGTCCAAGGAAGAGCATCGAAGCATTTCCCGCCAACCACACCAATCCAGCGACGAGCAGCGCCGGCGCCACGCGCTGGGCAACCTTTGCTTCTGACGAAGACGCTCCGGCAGGGACCGTTCCGTGGCACACCGCCGCTCCTACACCGCCCAAGGCAGCTATCGCCATTGAGATGAGCGCTGCCCGGAAAGGCTCAACGCCCACACGCAACAGTCCAATCAGCGCAATCAGCAAGAAAAGCGTGCCCAGACTGCTGGTCGCAAATGCTCCCCTGTGATTTCCCGTACTGTGCAGCGCGCTCCTGGCAGACCAATACAGCGATGAAAGAACTGCGGCCGGTATCAACAGAAAGATTGCGTCGACCACGTCAACCACCCCTGTCACTGCCAACACGCAAACGCCAAGAATGGAGAGCGGCGAAAACAACAGCGCGGTGGTAGTCAAGGTCGCGGAAAGCGAAGCCCTCCTGCCCGAAGCTGCCCTCACTACAAGGGAATCGTTTATCAACGGTGCGTGGATGAAGTTCAGCAGAACTATGAATGCGTAGAACAAGCTGAACTGCGCAAACTCCTCAAGAGAGGAATTTCTGGCAACTAGCATGCTCAACAGAAAAGTGCCCGTAACCGCCGCAAGCTGGTCACCAACGGCGTGAACCGGTGAGCTTCGCCCAAACGAAGGCCTGAAACGATGCCACCTCATTCAAAGCGACGCACGATCGTGGAGACAATATCCAACGCCGCCTTCAATTCGACTACGTGCTCCGAATCCAGAGCACTGAGTACCCGTTTGATCTCGGTACTCGATATGTCCTTGGTCCGCGGCAGATAGACAACCTCGCAGTAACCACTCAGATGATCGAACTTACCTTCCCAGTCATCGCCCATGCCGAGCACATCGGCGCCCAAGGATTGAATATCCGACGCCTTCTGCGACCAGTCATTCTCTGCAATCACCTGATCGACATATCGGACACCCTGGACGATAGCGAAGCGATCCTTGAAAGGAACGACGGTCTTTTTTCCCTTCAACGCATTGAATTCATCTGTCGACACACCCACGACCAGCCGATCCCCCAAGGCGCGCATTCGGCGCAGGAGATTCAGATGCCCCACATGGAACAGATCGAACGTACCGTAGGTCAGTACCGTTCGCGGCTTTCTTTCCATCAATGCAACCACTCTGTTACCGCTCCTATCAACAACCACGACACCCATGTGCCAACGGCCCGGCTGCAGCTTCAACCGGACTCATCGGCAATCCTCTATTTGTATTCGTAGTAGCCGTAGCTGGAATGTCCCAACACACGCGGCAACACGGCGTTCAGGATGGCTCCATTCAGCTTCACGCTGTTCTGCTCGAATCTTGTCTTGGCAAGCTCCAACTCCTTCGGCTGGTTCACGCCAAACCGAGCAATCAGGAAACTGGTTCCCGCGTGATGTGCGATCACCGCCGCATCGGTTACTGCAAGAATCGGCGGGGTATCAATCAGCACGAGATCAAACATACCCTGCACCCGGTCCAGCAGTCGGGTGAAGTTCTCATGCATAAGTAGCTCCGAGGGATTGGGCGGGACATCCCCCCGGGCAATGAAGCTTAGAGCTTCCAGCTCCGGTTGCTGCCGGATGACGTCGACCGCAGTGCACTTTCCCGACAGCACATCCGACAAGCCGGGCGTCGGCGCGGCACCAAGTGCCTTGTGCAGGGTTCCCTTGCGCATATCCGCATCGATGACCAACACACGCTGTCCCGCTTGTGCGGTCACTGCGGCCAGGTTCGTTGATACAAATGTTTTCCCTGCGCTGGGGCTGGCACCGGAGATCAGAACGATATTGTTCTTGGCTTCAAGTCGCGCAAAATGGAGACTGGTGCGAAGGCTTCGCACAGCTTCAACCGCGACATCTCCAGGATCAGTGAACGCCAACAGGTTGACCTTCCGCGTATCGCGTCTGCGCCGTGTCGAATCATTCACCTGGCGAGTGCTCACCGGAATGGATGCGTACACCGGCAATCCCAGCTCCTCCAGCTGCGCAGGATCTTCCACGCCACGATTGAACACCAGCTGCAGCAAAATCAAACCAATCGACAAGAAGATTCCCAGCATCGCACCACCCAGAACAATCAGTACTCTGCGCGGCTTTACCGGATCAAATTTGTCTACCTGAGCGGTGTCCACGATGCGCACATTGCCGACGGTTCCTGCACGCGCAACATCCAGCTGCTGTGCCTGATTGAGCATGGCTGTATACATTTCATTGCTTACCTGCAGGTCCCGCGTCAGCCGCAACAGTTCCTGCTGGGCCTCAGGGAGCTGCCGCACCTTTCCCTGAAAGCCGCTCTTGCGTCCTTCCAGATCAGCCAACTGCCGCATCAACGCCTGGTAGGCCGGATGATCCCGGGTAAATTTCCTGTCCATCTCGGCCTGCTGCATGCGCAACTGCTGAATACTGACCTCCGAAGCCACCTCCTGGTCCAGAAGTCCCTTGGTCTGCAGAGTCAGATCAACCGAGTTCGCCTTTGTCTGATAGGTACTCAATGCGGCCTGGGCGCTGTCGACCTGGGTACGCAGGCTTGGCAACTGTTCCTTCACGAACTGTAGTTGCGCAGACGCCTCGGCAGAGTTTCGCTCCACGTTCTGTCGCACGTAAGCCGTCATCACATGCTGGAGAAACTGCTGGGCCAGCTCGGGGTTCGCACTCTGGTAAGCGACCCTTAGAATTCCTGATTCCTTGCCTGACTCTGATGCAACAACCTCCTTCTGGAGCTTGCTCACTACCTTGAGCCGCGGTTGTTTTGTCAAGTTGAAGCGCATCCCCGGGTGCGCACGCAGCTCTGCGACCTGAAGAACAACGCCATGCCCGTACGCAGCTTGCCCTTCAATACCGACAAGCAACTGAGTACCCGCTTCGTCGTACAGGGCATATCCCCCCTGACCAGTCGCTACCAGCCGAAGTTGCGCACCCAACATGTCATCCGGCACATCCAACCGAAACACACCCAGCGCTTCGCCACCCCAGCCAAATCGCGACATTGCAAGTCGGGTGTCCATTAACCTTCCCGGCGCAGCGGCTTCGGCACGGCGAGCAAGTGCTCCACCCACCAAGGGAAAATGTTTGGGTTCAATCACCACATCCAGTTTCAACGCGTCCACTGCACTACCGATCACTGCACGTGACGTGATCAGTGCGATCTCGGTTGTCGCTTCGGTCGAACGCGTGCCCAGACCCAAGGACTGATTCACATCGGCCAATCCCGGCAGCGAAGGCACTTTTGACTCCACCTGGGCAATGGCGTCCGCGCGATAGACGGGAGTAGCCAGCCATGCATACAGCAGCGAAACCGCCACGAACACGGCGGTTATCGAAATCAACCACCACTTGCGATCAAACAGAGCACCCAGTAGTTCACGAAGACGAATTCCGTCGGTACTTTCTTGATTGAGCGAGCGCGAATCGGTTGTCATTAATGCGAATTACCGGAAACCATGGATTGGGGCGACTCGAGGCGGGCTACGGAAGTGGCAGCATGGCCGGCACACTCTTCTGCCGAGCCATGAGCTAGAGATGACGCGACCACGCCTCAACACCTTCAGCCATCATTTGATGCACATACTCAAACATCTGACGTGACTGTTTGTAGGGGTCGGGGATACTCCTGTCTGCTTGCCACTTTCCCAGCAGGAAGGTCTTGCCTGATGCCTGAGGTGCAATTGCTGCCACCCGATGCAAATGACTACGTTCCATCACCAACACCAAGTCTGTTTCGGTCAACATCGCGGCATCAACCTGTCGGGCGCGATGACCTGCACCGTCCAGTCCAGCCCTCAGTAGCAGCTCCTGAGCCGAGGCGTCGATGCGATGGCCCACGATCGCACCCAACCCAGCGGATGCAATGCGAAGCCTTCTACTGCCCAATGCACTCCGCAACATCACTTCAGCGGAGGGGCTTCGGCAGATATTTCCAACACAGACAAACAGTACGCTCTCGAACACATTCATCCCGCAGCCGACAATGCGGCGCCACTCTCATTCAGACCACGCAAGAAAGTTTCCTTGCGTATCCCGACAGGCATCACCGGGATCGGAAGCGCATGTGGGTACCCCATGGGGGAAATCCCCTTGGAGCATCAGTACGCCGATTTCTGGCCAAGTACTTTCACCGCAGTCAGCACAATAATCCGCAGGTCGAGTATCGGGCTCCAGCGACGGATGTAGTCAATGTCATACTGAACGCGCTTTTTCATTGACCGCAGATCAGGGGTTTCGCCACGCAGACCGTGCACCTGCGCCCAACCGGTGATACCCGGCTTGACGTAATGCCGATGCATATAGCGTTCAATCAATCGCTCATAGTGATTGTTGTGCTGAATCGCATGTGGCCGCGGGCCCACCACCGACATGCTCCCGCCGATCACGTTGAACAGCTGCGGCAGTTCATCCAAGCTCGTTCGCCGCAGGAATGCGCCAAACGGCGTGACACGCGGATCCTGTCGGGACGCCTGGGTAACCTGACCCGGAACATCCTGATGGACATGCATGGAACGGAATTTGAGCATCCAGAATTCCTGTCCGCCAAGTCCGTGTCGACGCTGCCTGAAGAGCGCGGGGCCGACAGATGTCAGCTTCACGACCACTGCCAGCGTCGCCAGCAATGGCAGCAGTAGAATCAGTGCCGGCACTGCAATCACGAGATCAAGAACCCGTTTGATCACGCGATAGTCCTGCGTGACCAGTCCTTGACGAATGCCGATCATCGGTACGTCGGCGGTGAAATGCACGCCTGGATTCAGCATACCGAGACCACTGATGTCGGGAATAAGACGCACCGGCACCGGAAAGCGATCAATCTCCTTCAATACAGTTCTTACTGGGGCGACACCACTCAACGGCAGCGACACCCAGACTTGATCGAACTCGCCACGATGCCTTTCCATGTACCCCGTCAACTCTTCAAGACCACCCAGCCGCGACGGCGCAGCGGCGGTGGCGCGCAACGGCACATCGTCGCCACTTGAGAAATAGCCAATCATCCTCTTCCCGATTTCTGGCTTTCCAATAAAAAGGCGGTGCAATTTCAAGGCAGGGGCGCGCAGACCGATCAGCAGTACACGCTCACAATCCAATCCGCGAGACCGCAGCCTGTGCAGTTGAACGCGCACGGCCGCTCTGGACAAAACCATCATCGAACCGCCGATCACGTACCACAGCATCAACCAAAAGCCGGACGTCGATCTCTCCATGCCTGACAACAGCAAGTACATTACAAATGCAGCGAACGCCGCACTCCACGCCAACAAGAGCAGTACGGCGTCAGCCGCAAAGCCCCGTAGCCACCATCTCCGGTACACCGGAATCACGGTAAAGCACACCGCTACATTGAGCAGATTCACACCAAAAGCCATACGAACCAGAGGGCTCGGCACCTCCGCGCCACTGAACACGAAGTGCGCCATGACTGCCGCAGCGGGCACAGCAAGGCCATCAGAAAGACGCAGCGCGATATCCAATGCAATCCGACCATCCACGCGCAATCGCGCTTGCCCCCGCCTAGCCTGTGCCTTTTCTGCAACTCCAAGCGTCACCCGACACTCTCCTTCAAGATCGCGGCGACGAAGCCCAACGTACGCAGGTCGACCGAATGGCGCCGCAAAACAACACGCAACGCAGGGGAATCGTGACGCAAGGTTCATCTCGAAAAATCGGGAATGCAGTCGCGTTCACATCATTGATGGGCGGCATTTAACCAACTACTTTCTGCGCATACCAGCGCTCAACAACAATTTCAGACCACACTTAAGCATCGACATCAGCAGCGTCCTATACGCGAAGCAATAGCACTAGGAACCAGGACATTTTCCACCTCAGCACACTGCCCTGAACCACTCGCGACACGAAAAGAGCCGCCGACCCTGTACTCGCGCATACACCGGTCATGTCGGGGCTACTCATCGAGCTGCCCCGCTTCACACACTGCCTGATCGGTCTATTCGATGCCCCACAGAAACTGAGCCATTCCAGCGGACAACAGGAACCAGGATGGTCAACTGAAGCCATCGGCTCATCCTTCATGATCCCGACCACATATCCCGTTCACTACTGGCATTATTCCGCATAGATTCACTTGCGCTTCCCGCCCGCTCAAACGGCGCCGTTCATTGTTGAAACCCAAGCCTTCCAACATTCTCATCTGTGCCGGTGCCGGCTGCATGGGCAGCTATATGACTCACTCGCTAAGCGAAGACGGCCACACTGTCACCTTGCTGGATAACCTCTCCACCGGGCCTCGCGATGCGAAGCGTTGGGGCGAGTTCGTCAAGGCGTACTACCGAATCCCACCTCGCATCGTGCTCTCCTCGACTGCCACTGCGTTCTGCACCGCCATCAGTGAACGGATCAAAGAGGATCACCCCAAGAATCCCATCCATCCCTACGGTGCCAGCAAGTTGATGGCCGAGCGCATCCTGGCCGATGCCGCAACCGCATACGGTCTGCGCTCAGTCGCGCTTCGCTGTTTCAGTGCCGCTGGCGCCCTGCCCGATCACGGGATTGATGAAGCCCATGCCTGCGAGACCCACCTGATCCCCAGCGTGCTGCGTGCCGCGCTTGGCACTGGCCAGCACTGAAGGTGTTCGGCGATGACTACCCAACTGCGGATGGCCCTGCATACGCGACTATGTGCATATGCAGGATCTGGCACAGGCACACGCACTCGCACTCACCTACCTCGCACTCACCTACATGGACAACAATGAGGGCGCCCATGCCTTCAACCTTGGCAATGGTCGCGGCTTCTCCGTGCGCGAGGTGATCGACTGCGCGCGCCATCTCCGGGCATGCAATTCCCTATGAAGCCGCACCGCGGCGTGGGGGCGACCCCGCAACGCTGGTTGCCTCCAGTCAGAAGGCCCGCGAGCAACTGGGTTGGCAATCACACCGGACCGAACTGGCACCCATCATCGAGAGCGCCTGGCACTGGCATCGCGACCCACCGGGCTGGTTCCCGCGTCACGGCTGATCGGCTTTTACTGATTTCGAATGGAAAAGCAGCACTACCGTGATCACGGGAGTCCGGCATCTGCCCGTTCGTCATTCAATGCGTTGATTGACGGATTCGGCGTCAGCAGAACCCGTACGCAGATCAATATCCGTTGACCGAACATTCCACGTCCGCCGCGTTGCGCGTACGGACGATGATTCTCCCGGAAACCGCGCAGGCCGGCTGTCACATGGACACTCCGGCCGCGACACCCTCCTCGCCGTACTCAGGCGATATCCAGCACCGGGAGTGACTTCACCAACTCGTCCAGCGCCTTGATCTGTGCCAGGAACGGCTCCAGCACATCGAGCGGCAAGGCACTGGGGCCGTCGCAGCGGGCGTTGTCCGGATCCGGGTGTGCTTCAAGGAACAGGCCTGCGATCCCGACCGCCATGCCAGCGCGGGCCAGTTCGACCACCTGACGGCGGCGTCCGCCGGACGCCTCACTACCCGCGTCGCGGCGCTGCAGGCTGTGGGTGACATCGAAGATCGCCGGCAGACCGCCAGTGGCTTCGATCATCTCGCGGAAACCGAGCATGTCCACCACCAGGTTGTCGTAGCCGAACTGCGCGCCACGCTCGCACAGGATGATGCGCTCGTTGCCGGCCTCGCGGATCTTGCTGGTGATGTGCTTGATCTGCGTGGGGCTGAGGAACTGCGGCTTCTTGACGTTGACCGCGCGTCCCGTGCGGGCGATAGCAGTGACCAGGTCGGTCTGACGGGCCAGGAACGCAGGAATCTGCAGCACATCCACCACTTCAGCCACCGGCGCGGCCTGCGCCACTTCGTGCACGTCGGTGATCACCGGCACGCCGAAACGCTGCTTCACCTGCTCGAAAATGCGCAGGCCTTCTTCCAGACCAACACCACGGAAGGAGGCGATCGAGGAACGATTGGCCTTGTCGAAGGAGGCTTTGAATACGTAGGGAATCCCCAGGCGGCGGGTGACCTCCACGTAACGCTCGGCGGCATACAGGGTGGAGTCCAGATCCTCCAGCACGTTGAGGCCACCGAAAAGCACGAACGGCAGACTGTTGCCGACCACTACTCCATCCGAAATCGTTACGTTCATTTGTCCTTCCTGTTCAACATCAGGGGAAGCCCCTGCCAAGGTGGGCGAATATCGCCGAAAACGGCCGCGAGCGACAGCACCGCGCGCCGCAACGCAACATGATTTCAACGCATCCGTGCAAAGCCGCGCCCCCACATGACGTCAACCAGCTCCGCCCGCGCGGGGCCATCGGTTCACTCTGATACTATGTGGCGCTCACCCCGTCGCCCCCACCTCACCCACGACGGCGCCAAAATAACGTTAAGAAACAGGAGTTTGCATGTCTTCTGAGCTACTCAAGGCTTTGGCTCTGGATGTCACCAACGCTGGCACCTATCTGGGTAACGGAGAGTGGTCGACCGCCACCGGCGCGGGCGTCCTCAAGCCGCAGAACCCGACCACTGGCGAAGTGATCGCAGAAGTCCAGGCTACGACCGAGGCTGATTACGAAACCGTGATCGCCCGAGCGCAGGAAGCCTACAAGGTATGGCGCACCACCCCGGCCCCGCGCCGCGGCGAAGCCGTACGCCTGTGCGGCGAAGCACTGCGCAAGCACAAGGACGCGCTGGGCTCGCTGGTCGCACTGGAAATGGGCAAGTCCAAGCCGGAAGGCGACGGCGAAGTGCAGGAGATGATCGACATCGCCGACTTCGCGCTGGGCCAGAGCCGCATGCTGTACGGCTACACCATGCACTCCGAGCGTCCGGGTCATCGCATGTACGAGCAGTACCACCCGCTGGGTCTGGTCGGCATCATCTCGGCCTTCAACTTCCCGGTCGCGGTGTGGAGCTGGAATGCATTCCTGGCCGCCATCTGCGGTGACATCTGCATCTGGAAGCCGTCCAACAAGACCCCGCTGACCGCCATTGCCACGATGAAGATCTGCAATGACGCGCTGAAGGACGCCGGCTTCCCGAATCTGTTCTTCCTGATCAACGATGCCGGCACCGCGCTGTCGGAAAAGATGGTCGAAGACCGCCGTGTGCCGCTGATTTCCTTCACCGGCTCCACCCAGGTCGGCCGCACCGTCAACCAGAAGGTCGCCCAGCGTCTGGGTCGCTGCCTGCTGGAGCTGGGTGGCAACAACGCCATCATCATGGACGAGACCGCCGACCAGAAGCTGGCCGTGCCGGGCATCGTGTTCGGCGCCGTCGGCACCGCCGGCCAGCGCTGCACCACCACGCGCCGCCTGATCGTGCATGAATCCATCTACGACAACGTGCTGGCCACGCTGGTCAAGGCGTACACGCAGGTGGAAGGCAAGATCGGCGATCCGACCGATGCCGCCAACCTGATGGGTCCGCTGAACAGCCCCGAGGCCGTGCAGCAGTTCCTGGCCTCCATCGAGAAAGCCAAGGCCGCCGGTGGCAACGTCGAAATCGGCGGTACCGCCATCGACCGTCCGGGCAACTTCGTATTGCCGGCGATTGTTACCGGCCTGAAGAACAGCGACGAAATCGTCCAGCACGAAACCTTCGCCCCGATCCTGTACGTGATGAAGTACAGCACGCTGGACGAAGCCATCGACATGCAGAACGGCGTGCCGCAAGGCCTGTCCTCGTCCATCTTCACCACCAACCTGAAGACCGCCGAGAAGTTCCTGTCGGCTGCCGGCAGCGACTGCGGCATCGCCAACATCAACATCGGCACTTCCGGCGCCGAGATCGGTGGCGCCTTCGGCGGCGAGAAGGACACCGGCGGTGGCCGTGAGTCCGGCTCCGATGCCTGGAAGGTGTACATGCGTCGCCAGACCAACACCATCAACTACTCCGACTCGCTGCCGCTGGCCCAGGGCATCAAGTTCGACCTGTGATGGGAGCGGCTCCCGCCCCGGCGGGAGCCTTTGCATGCCGCGGACGGATTCTCCGTCCGCAGTCCGCATCTACAAGGAGGTCCAACCATGAGCATTCCCGCCCCCCGCCAGACCAGCAGCTATGCCGTGATCAGCCTGGTTGCCGGCATCCTCGGCTGGACCCTGCTGCCATTCCTGGGCAGCATCTGCGCCATCATCTTCGGCCACATGGGGCGCGGCGAGATCCGCCGCAGCGACGGCCAGATGGAAGGTGACGGGCTGGCAATTGCAGGTCTGATCCTGGGCTGGTTGTCAGTGGCGATGTGGGTCATCGGCATTCTGCTTTTCATCGTGTTCTTCGGTGGTCTGGCCTGGATCGCAGCCCTGAATTCGTGAGGTCCGCATGAGCCGCTCTGATTCAACCGAACGCTTCAGCAGCCGCGTCGCCGACTACGTCCGCTACCGTCCCGGCTACCCGCCTGCATTGCTGGAATGGTTGCATCGTGACATTGGCATACCGGCCGAAACGCAGGTCGCCGATATCGGCGCCGGCACCGGCATTTCCACCCGGCTTTTTCTGGCTGCCGGTCACCCGGTGATCGCGGTGGAGCCCAATGGCCCCATGCGTGAGGCTGCCGCGCAGTGGCTGGCCAATGACTACCCGCACCTCACGATGGTCGACGGCACTGCCGAAGCCACCACGCTGGCAGATGCCAGCGTTGGCCTGGTCGCCGCAGCGCAGGCCTTCCACTGGTTTGACACCAACGCGGTGCGCCGCGAATGGGCGCGCATCCTGCAGCCTGGTGGCATGGCGCTGGTGTTCTGGAACTCACGCCTGCTGGACGCCTCGCCTTTCCTTGTCGGCTACGAGCGGCTGTTGATCGACTACGGCACCGATTACACCGAGGTCGCCGAGCGTTACCAGAGCGATGACGAGATGCGCGCCTGGTTCGGTGACGGCCTGCGCGGCATCGCGCGCTTCCCGAACGTGCAGCATCTGGACCTGGACAGCCTGCGTGGCCGCCTGCTGTCCTCCTCGTACGCACCGCAGGCCGGGCATCCACGCCACCTTCCCATGCTGGCTGCCCTGCAGCAGTTGTTCGACACCTGCGCCGTCAACGGCCAGGTCGCCTTCGAGTACCAAACCCGTGCCTTCATCGGCACGTTGAACTGAGCTTATGTATTCCATTGCCCGCCCCTTTCTGTTTGCTTTAGACGCCGAGCGCGCGCACGGCCTGGCCCTGTCCGCGCTGGACCTGGCCTGGCGCACCGGCACCACACCGCTGGTCGCAAGCCGCGCCAAGCCGCTACCAACCAGCGTCTATGGTTTGAATTTCCCCAACCCCGTTGGCCTGGCCGCTGGCCTGGACAAGAACGGCGAGCACATCGATGCGCTGTTCGCGCTGGGTTTTGGCTTTGTCGAGATCGGCACCATCACCCCGCGCCCCCAGGAAGGCAATCCCAAGCCGCGTTTGTTCCGGCTGCCAAAGCATGGCGCCATCATCAACCGCATGGGCTTCAACAACCTGGGCGTGGATGTACTGGTGAAGAACGTCGAGCGCGTACGCAATCGGCCCGGCCCGCTTGGCATCAACATCGGCAAGAACAAGGACACCGCCAATGAAGACGCGCTGTCCGACTACCTGATCTGCATGGAAAGGGTTTATCCGCTGGCCGACTACATCACGGTCAATATTTCCTCGCCCAACACCGCCGGCCTGCGCGAGTTGCAGGAAGAGCAAGCGCTGCGTCGACTCGTTGGCGGGCTGCGTGAAGCGCAGGAACGGCTGGCCAGCCAGCACGGCCGCCGCGTGCCGATGCTGGTCAAAGTTGCACCGGACCTGAGCGACCGTGACATCGATGCCGCCGCGCGCGTGCTCGGCGAGCTCGGTGTGGATGGTGTCATCGCCACCAACACCACCATTGGCCGTGGAACGGTTGAAGCCGACCCGCTGGCAAAGGAGGCCGGCGGTTTGTCCGGCGTTCCGCTGCTGGGCCAATCCACGCTGGTGCTGCGTCGTCTGCGCGCACGCCTGCCGGAATCGGTGCCATTGATCGGCGTGGGCGGCATCAGTTCCGGTGCCGACGCCGTGGCCAAGATGGCCGCTGGCGCTTCGCTGGTGCAGTGCTATAGCGGCTTGATCTTCCAGGGCGCGGGCTTGATCGGTGACTGTGTGGAGGCGATCCGTCGCCGCCGCGAATCTCCCTCCGGAGGCGCCGTCGCACCGCTATGACGACCACTCCCCCCGCTTGGTCGCTCACCGAAAACGCTTCGCTGCAGCACCTCAATACCTTCCACGTCACCGCGCATGCACCCCGCCTGCTGCAGGTGAACGACCCGGCCTCGCTTCCCGAAGTGCTGGCCACCATCGTCGGCAACAACCCGCTGCTGGTACTTGGCAGCGGCAGCAATGTGCTGCTGGCTACCGACCCGGAAGGCACGGTACTGACCTTCGCCAACCGCGACATCACCATCCTCGAGCATCGCGCCGATCACGCCATCGTGCGCGCGGGTGCCGGCGTCAACTGGCATGAGCTGGTGGTGTGGTCACTGGGCGAAGGCCTGTCCGGCCTGGAAAACCTGGCCCTGATTCCCGGCACCGTCGGTGCCGCGCCGATCCAGAACATCGGGGCCTATGGCGCACAGGTGGGTGACTTCATCCAGACCGTTGAAGCCTGGGACACCCAGGAACAAACCTGGGCGCGACTGGACCAGGAAGCCTGCCGCTTCGGCTACCGCGACAGCCTGTTCAAGCACGAAGCCGACCGCTATCTGATCATCGCCGTCGAGTTTCGCTTGCCGTTGCTGCATGAGCTGCGACTGGATTACGCCGGCATCCGTGATGAGCTCAAGGCCATGGGCATTGATCTGCCCGCCGCCGCCGATGTCGCCAACGCCGTCATCGCCATTCGGCGTCGCAAGTTGCCCGACCCCGATGTGCTCGGCAACGCCGGCAGCTTCTTCAAGAACCCGGTGCTGCCACTGGACCAGGTGAACGTGCTGCTGCAGCACTATCCGGAGTTGCCGGTGTTTCCTGGCAATGACGAAGGCAACCGCAAAGTCTCCGCCGCCTGGATGATCGAAGCCAGCGGCTGGAAGGGACAGCGTGACGGCGATGCCGGCATCTCGCCCAATCACGCCCTGGTGCTGGTCAACCATGGCAGCGCGACCGGTGCGGAGCTGCTGGCGCTCGCCCGCCGCGTCTCCGCGTCCGTGCTCGAGAAGTTCGGCGTCCCCATCGAGCCGGAGCCACGACTGGTCGGCGCGCAGTGGTGAGCCGCACTGCAACGCCTTCTGCCATGTCCATCCCGGTACGCGCAGCGCTGTTGATGTTTGGCAGCGCGATGGCGTTTGGCCTGATGGCCATCGCCATCCGCTACGCCACCCGCTACGTGCCGACCCAGGAAGTGGCCTTCTTCCGCAACGCCTTCGGTCTGCTGGCGCTGTTGCCGATGCTGCTGCGGCCGGGCCACGGATCGCTGCGCACCCAGCAACTGCCCCGTTATTTCCTGCGCAGCGCCATCGGCCTGGCTTCGATGCTGTGCGGCTTCTGGGCGATTGGCCACCTGCCGCTGTCGCAGGCCATCTCGCTGTCGTATTCGACGCCTCTGTTCGTGACCATTGCCGCCGTGTTGTGGCTGGGCGAAAAGGTGCGCATCCGCCGTTGGGCGGCCGTGATCGCCGGCTTCATCGGCGTGCTGGTGATCGTGCGCCCGGGATCACATGGCTTCGAGGCGGGCAGCCTGATCGCAGTGCTGGCCGCCCTGCTCAGCGCACTGGTCGCCATCCAGATCAAGCAACTGACCCGCATCGACGGGCCTGACACCGTGGTCTTCTACACATACGTGTTCTGGGTGCCGCTGTCGTTGGTTCCCGCATTGTTTGTCTGGGTCTGGCCCACCGGCATCGCCTGGTTGTGGCTGCTGCTCACCGGCGTGATGGGTACCGCCGGCCAATTGTTGTGGACCCGCGCATTGAAGCTGGGTGAAGTTTCCGCGCTGACGCCCATCAGCTTCACCCAGCTGCCCCTGGTGGTGGTGATGGGCTGGCTGCTGTTCGGCGAGACCCTGGATCGCTGGACCGTGCTCGGCGCGCTGATCATTCTTGGCTCCAACGCCTACATTGCACATCGCGAAGCCGTGCTGGCCCGCAGGTCCGCCACGCAGCAACCCACCGCTGCGGCCAAGCCCGGCGAGTAAGCCTGGCATTAGAAGAACCTGCTCGCACAACGAACCGCAGAGCGCGCAGGCAGTGCCGAGCCATGCTCGGCGTGGCCTCACCAACAATCTTCCGGCCCAGCACGCTAGCGCGCTCTGTCGCCACCATGGCGTAGGCATGCCCCGCCCCCTCGCGGGAACGCCATAACCTGCAAATGAAAACCGCTTCCGCTGCAAATCCAGCCAATCAGCCAGCCGGCTTTGGATTATCGCGTCGGAACAATTCCCACTCCTCGATCTGCGATCCGTCAGGCAAGTGGCACACGCCGAACTCACCGCCGTCCTTGTCTTTGCTGATCTCCAGCTTGCCGCCCTTGCGGACGCAATGTTCCGAGGCAGGATTAGCCATGCCGATTCGCTGCGGCCCCGTATCAACCTTGGCTTCCTTCGGTGCGCAGCCCAGCAGAACTCCAGCGGCGGCGACCAACGCAAAACAGTACGCGAACGATTTCATGCTCCAGCACCTCAAGCGTATTGGATGACAGATAACGACAGCCAAGCTAGCAAAGAACAGGCCGAGGATCGGTGAACGAACAATGGCCCGGGCCTGATTTTGGCGAGGGATTCGGAGCGTTCCTCGGCAGTGACCGCATGGTCCGTGGAAGCCCCTCCCTGACCTGCTTGGCGACGCCCAGCTCAAGCAAAAAGGCAAGACCACCGGTGAACCACACCTTGTGAGAGACCTCCGATCCACCACATGCCGGGGAAACCGTATGCTCGAAGTGCATGCGAAACAAAGGGATGTGACCTTCAACTGTGAACGATCAACCTGCGAAGCGCTCAGTGGCAACTATCGGAACGCCAATCCCTTTGCGTGGAACGATACGGCCCTTGGCTCCAACTGCTAATGGCCCATTGAGCCAGGCCTGCTTTGTGTCCGGATCCCAAAGGTGCCATTGGCCGACCTCACTCCAAATGCGGTCAACGACCATGGGCGGGACTGAGATGACAATGCGATCTTCAATATGCGTAAGCAGGCTGACCACAGCGATACCTCAATAGCAGCGATCATATCCGGTTTGTCTGCTCGCACTCGAACGAATTGATGAGCGATCACCAGTCCAAGCCCGGATCTGCCGCCCGTGGATCGATCGTTCAGATCTGCAAGCGCTGCATTCCCAGCTAACTCAAGTGCCCGAGCGTCTCCGCAATGTGGCATAGACGGAGCACTGTCTGGCTAGCCATGAGGCACCATGGCAAGCACGATTCGCTGTGAAGCGTTCTCGATGATTCGATCCAATTGAAAGTAAAGCCCCCCCGCAAGAAGCCCTAGAAGAAGCCGAAGATCACCGAGAAGCAGATGGTCTGCATCCTGGATGGCCTGCATCCTGAAAGAGGTCGAGGCCGGCGCGAAAGTGATTGATACCTGTCGCAAGCACGGGATCAGCGAGCCGACGTATTAGTGTGGAGTTCTTAATACGCCGGCATGAAGGCGTCGCAGCCAGGGCAAACGGACGCCGAGCCAAAAATTGGCTCGAATGAAACGCATGCATACCGAGTTACAGCCCTGGCTGACGCCCACCGCGTTCCGCCAGCATCACAAACCGGAAAACCTCGAATCCAACCTGACATTGAATTACCGGAGTCAACAGCGACCTCTTGGCCAACCTGCGAATGAGCCATATCACGGCGCCATTTCCAATGCGCAACAGGAAAACTGATCACCGAATACGACTTGCGTTGACCTAAATCGGCTTGCGCAAGACGAAGTTGAGATTAGCGCGGGTGAAGGCGCGATGCGCCTCGACTCGATGAATATCGAATACTGCACGAAGCAAGCCATCGTCAATTCGGAGCGGCGCGTAATCACAGATAGCCGACTCGTACCCATCGAGCACAACGTGCTGATGAATGTCGCGCCCCAGCACCAACTCGAAATCGTGATATGAAACCCCACGTCCCCACCTAGTCAGCAGCAGCTCTCGCTCGTTGTCGGGGGCTACAGCGATAGCTTCGGCGAACCCACTGCGCGGCGAATGAGCGGCGTAGGATTGCATGACCTCCATCGGCAGCGCAGTAAAAAAAGGCAGCAAGCTAGTGTGCTCATCAAAACTACTAAGTCGATTGGGCGTATCAGCAACGAGCAGTAATCCCCCGGGGGAGAGCACATCCCATGCGGTGCGCAACGCCTGAGTCAACTCCTGGTATGTCATGTGTTCAAGCACGGCGCAGAAAACCACCAAATCTGCTCTTCTGCCCGACGTAACGAACTGGCTTTGAGGACCAAATAATTCCTGCCGTTGCTCGATATTATTGAGTCCGAAATAGGCTGCGCGTTGCGCAGCCGCCTGGACGGACGCAGGGTCTATCTCGAAACAGATCACCTCACGGACGTGAGGCGCAAAAGCCAGCGTGCTCGACCCCGTTCCAGAGCCGACTTCCAGCGCAACCATGTCACCCATGTTTGGCGCGACGCTCTGCACCCAAGGCAGCACATGATCGGAGAAAAACGTGAATCGCTTTTCGATGTGATCATCCAGATCTGCCTCAAACTGCGCGGTGCCCTTGACCGATTCTGACCAGCCCGCAAAGAAAGTATTCAACAAAACTTCGCGAAAGTGGCGACGATACTTGCCATCAAGAACCATCTTGCGCGATGGCTGGACCGCACTTGTCGTCTTGGAAGATACATCCAAACCATAGCGCAACAGCATCCGCTGTACGCCAGCCAAGTCCAAGGCTGCGGGGCTAGGATCAGACTTGTCACCGGCACGCTCATCGTCCTGAGCGAATCGATAGGCGTCCAACTGTGCATTCAGTTGCGCGATCCGCTCCAAATGCATGGCGCGCTGCTGCAGCAAACGATTGAACGGATAGACTTTCTTGATGATGCGCTCCAGGGCTCTCATTTGGCGTCCTTTGATGGTCAACACATCATAATACTTTCGATCTTCAGTCCCGCCGCACCATCAAGCATTGGACGCTCGATGACCTCACGCGCATCACTGACCATGCAGGGCCTGCGATGTGCGCAATCAACCAAGTTGTATCGCAAACGCTGGCGCCCGGAACTGACCGCGGAGCCGCATCGCGTTAATGGTAGCGACGCTGCACTCCACAACACCACATTCGACTTCCATGACCGGCCTATCAAATTATCAGTCGGATGCTGCTTCATGACCGCTGGGCGGATGACTGTTGCTCCCATCGGCAATGAGGGCAACGGGGCCTGCCATTGCAACCTTCATGACATGCTTGAGCGAATGCCTCACAGCTTACATATCCCAACTCTTCGACCTAGGCCCAGACAGATGGGCTCTTCCCTTCGCAGGGTGAACACTTCCAGGAAAGCCGATGATCGGCAAAAAAGGAGCGCCTCTCCAAGGGTAGAAAGTTCAACGCCGAGTTCAAGCATGAGGTCGTTGACCCTATCCGCCACACAGGTGCCGGCATCAATCAGATGACCCGGCATTGGCGTTCGTGTCAGGTCCTGGACCCTTGGCGAGACGAACGGGAGAGGGCCAAGACGAATGCGTTCACTAGCTCGCCTCGTGTGATCAAGAGATGGCTCCGCTCAAGCGTGAGCTGGCAAGGGCAAGGGAGAGAGCGTTTTCGGATGATACGGGAGCACATTTCGCCAGGGAATCGAGCTGGAGTTCCAGACAACCCAATGCTGTCGCGACCTCTATCCCGCTCAGCTACTGTTGATGCGTGAAAGTGTCGACCAATGGATTCCATTGCCCTGGGAAAATTGACTCAGGCTCACTCACAAGATCAATAGCCAAGCTCCTCTGATGCAGATACGCACCTACCATGAGGCTGGTGGCGATTTCATGGGCAGGCCGATCGTGCAAGGAGCCACTTTGAACGAGACCTCGTGGCGCTGGAACCTGACACCAGATGCCTCCTCCAATACGAAGGAGTATCTAGTGCGATTGGAAATCGCCGTGGTCGGCACGCTGGCTGAGCTACTCGCCCAGTGCCGAAACTCGGTAGTCTCCCCGTTCCTGATTCACCGACTGCCGGAGAAGGCGCGCCCCAGCAACATGCGGGCGAAGGACCGAGAGCATCCCACACAGGCCCTACCGGAGCAGCTGTCGCGCGCGTTCGCGACTGCATGCGACAACGCAGATGTCGACATGGAGAACCCGCCGACGTTCCATTAAACCCACAGCTCGGGCGGCGCGTTCTTGAAAGATGAAGGATGGACGAACGAGCAGATCCAGGCGTTGATGGAGCACAGCACCGTGGCGATGACCAAGCACTATCTCGGTGACCAGGAGGCACCTTGACAGGCTGTAACCACTGGCATTTCGTTGCCGCGATAGTGGACGAATAGTAGACACTTAGTGACCACAACGAAAAAGGGCCTGCGCAATGAAGCGCAAGCCCTTGTCCGTGTTGCAGTAATTGGTCGGGACGGCCGGATTTGAACCGACGACCCTCTGCCCCCCAGGCAGTGGTTCTAAACCGGATAAGGCCTTCATTTGTATATGAAATGCCTAGCCATGATGTTGGTCTGAACCTATCAATTCCGACACATATGCCTCAATGACTTACAGCCGGATAAGGTGGGAAATCAGGCCGCTCCATCCGGCTCCCACCGAGCGGCCATCGCCTCAAATCTGGCCGCCTCCCGCCTGAGCCGATCAGCACCGGCACGGAATCTCGCCCCCACTATCCCGCTCATCACATCCGATCGTCACGGAGAGCCTATGGTGAAGGGATGGGCGCCCCTCGCGTCCGAGGTAACACCGTGGACTACGATGAGGCTCGTGCGGACCTGGACGACTTTGCACAAGAGATGACCGTCGCGTCACATACTTGGACTTACTCCCAGCGACTCGAAAAGCTGCGCTTCCTTCAAATTCTCACGAAACGCGCTTTGCGAGCGGCAGTGGGCACCGGCAACGAGGCAGAGCTACGCAGCGGCATAGAAACCTTGCTTGACCGCATCAGAAGCACGACAGCCGTTGCCGAGCAGCTTCAAAAATTGAGGGACAGCTATCGCAGCTGACGGCCCTCAGCCTAGATAGTTGACTGATTCATCCGGATGCGACACCTCGAGTCTGAATGACCGCGCCCTGCATCGCTGGCCGCTCGCCGGTATCCTTCCCTGCCATGGCAGCACCGTCCGACCTGCACTCTCTGGCTCGCTCCCTCCCGGATGCTCCCGGCGTGTACACCTTTCATGGCGACCATGATGCACCCCTCTACATAGGGAAGAGCATCCATATACGTCGACGCGTGATGGATCACCTGTGCACCCCTGATGAGGCCAGGCTGGCTGCCATGACGCGGCGTTTCTCATTCGTGCGCACCGCTGGAGATATTGGGGCGCAGCTTTTGGAAGCCCAGCAGGTGAAGCTGCAACAACCTCTCTTCAACAAGCGCCTTCGGCGGAACCGGCGCCTCTGCACAATTACCCTGGAACGTGGAGAGCTGCACATCAGGAACGTGCATGATGCCGGCGATGCCGCCACCTACGGCCTGTTCCCAAGCCGATACGCCGCGATCGAGATGCTTCGCGACCTGGCTGACGACCATCTCCTCTGCTATGGCGAGCTTGGTATCGAAAAGGTCACCTCGGGGCGGCCGTGCTTCCGGCATGCCCTCCGTCGTTGTGTGGGCGTGTGCTGCGATAAGGAATCGAAAGAAGACCACCGACAGCGTCTGCTGACTGCCCTGATCGATCGCCATGTACAGGCGTGGCCCTACACCGGCGCCATCGGCATCGTTGAACGCACCGAAGACATGCAACAGATCCACGTCGTGCGGAACTGGTCTTACCTTGGAAGTGCTGACAATAAGAACGCAGCCAAGCGCCTAGCCAAACCCACACCTTGGTTTGATCGGGACGGTTACAAGATCCTCGTGCGGCCCTTGCTCTCAAACGGGTGCGAGCTGGTCGACCTCAGCCTGTAAACCTCGCAAGCCAGGGTCAGACCTAGCCTCCCAGATCGGTTCGCCTGGCAAGACTCCGCCGTAGACGCCCCCCCTTCCCCTGCTCGCAGGATGCAGCGCCAAGTTCTCCAGCATCCACTTCTGTTTGCGCGCGACCTTAGCACGCAGCTCCGCCTCATGGCGCATCACCCACAGCTCAGCGCCATGCCGGCCGGCCGCAAAGTCGGTACAACGGCGCGTGAGAAGCGGAGCGCTGACGCCGTCGTCCAGATGCAGCCGGGCAACCCTGCCGCCACCGAGACGATCGAGCATAGACACCAGCGCCTCACCCTTGCCTTCTCAGACACAGGCCAGCCATACGAACGCGGCGACTCCGATGATCTGAACCGCGATTACCACCCAGTAGATCACCGGCTGCTGAGCACGACTAATTTCAATGAGTGATGAAGCACTCAGCACTTGGCCAGAACGAATTGCAATCAGGGTTAGGACACCCAGCAGCAGAGCCGCCGTCGAAAAAATGAATGATTCGGTCGAGGGGTGCATTGCAGTCTCCAGTCTGAGCTATATCACCCGATCCAATTCGAGCAACGAGGCGGCTATGCCCATCACTCCGCTTGATCCTCAAGCAATAGCAGTAACAACAATTATGTCGTTTGTCGTCGAAGTAGGCCTAAAGCCGTTGAAGGCTCTTCGAGTCGGGAGCGAACCGAGGCCAGCATGCCGCTCGTAACCTTGGTCGAACTAGCGCCCCCATCAAAGAGAGCCTAACGATCAGTAGAAATGGGGGGCGCATAGCTCGTAAGCGCACATTGCACCTTTCGCTCTGAAGCGCATATAACGTGGTCCAGTTGGGCGGCGCGCAACCTGAGCCTCCCAATGAAACTCACACCCTAGTAACGCGCGACGGTCCATACAGGAGCTTAAAGGAACTGGGGGGACCCACAAGGAGGTCCCGAATGGGAAGCGTAGAGCTGTATTTAGAAGGTCCTGGGCAAGAACGACGCCCAGTCACTCAGAATTCAACAGAGACGATATCCGGGGATGAAGCGGGTCAGATTTTAGACCTTGCGGTAATCAGCCCTATTCAATTCAACGTGCTCGTCGATGCTGACGGAAACCTCGCTCGACAGGTTGATCGCGAAGGATATCGCTACAGGTTCAGCGGCTCGGAAATCACCTGGTCGTTGAGCGTTGGATAGAACAAGGGCCCCTTCATAGGGGCCTTTGCTTTTGGGTACCAACTAAGGACAATACCCCCTGCCCAAAGTCTGTATGACGGCCTTGGATGGTTCAGGGAAAACAACCTCAACGTGTACGGCATCACGCTATGACCCCAGACGGTGCACTTCCCACCTTTGCCGAGCAGATGTTCCTGTCCAACGCGACAGTGAGGCAATACTCAAGGGGTGACCTGATCGTGCGGCGCGACTCGAGGACATCAGGATTTCTCGGGGTACTAGACGGTCACGTCCGATACGCAACCGAAGCGGGAGCGGCCAAATATTTCAGCTCCCTACTGGGGCCGCGACAGTGGTTTGGAGAGACAATCCTATTGGACTCGCACGCCCTGCCATTCCGCGCTGTCGCCGCCGATGATTGTGAGATCGCTGCCGTAAGTCCCCGTTCTTTTCAGAAAATCATTCAATCGGACACGAGAGCCTTGCTCGCGGTCACGCGCTTGATTTGCGTGCGACAACGGCAGGTTCTCGCATCAGCTGCCGGCGACGATGATGGCGTGGTGTCTAGCCGACTTGCGCGGCGGGTGATTGAAGCAAGCGACACCGGAACAAGGATGTCGCAGAGCGATCTGGCCGATCTCATTGGCGTACAAAGACTCAAGGTCAATCGCCTGTTGATGCGCTGGACCCAAGCAGGAATTGTAGAAACAGGCTACGGCTCTGTGCGTGTTATTGATCGCGAAGCCTTGGAAGAAATCAGTGCTTCTCGCCGCGACGCCTCCTGAGCCACCCCCAAGGTCGACGACACTCCCCCAGGAGACTTGGCCCTTTGGCCAAGGGAAGAACACTGGAAGGAAATAGCCGGTTCACGACGAGCCTTTCGGGCGTCAACCGCTGAGGCTAGTCAGAGGCCCGGCTCTGCGGAGAACAGGGGGACTGTCACCGCAGTGGGATTACAGGTCAGACAGGTCATTCATTGACGGTGACCTGACCCGCTTGTTGTCAAATATCTAAGGACGCGACCGCGGGTTCGCGCGACCGGCAAGCTGAGGCCTTGCCTTCGGCTTCACAGGACGAGGTCTAGATTCACCCCTCAAGCCGAATTGTTCGCAGCACAGCAGTCGTCATGAAGCCAGACAAAGACAGAGAGTTCACCATGCGCGCGCTTGTCGCATTCATCGTCTTTGGAATCCTCTGGATAGTATTCCTGTACGCAACCATTGCCTGGTCGCCGGGCGCGCTCAGTGACCTATTCGGAGCGCTGCCTCCGTAAACACCAAGCATAGTTGGTACCCATGGAGTCCTCGCCCGCGCGCACCCAGAGAGTGAGCTTCAGGGGAAGGTCTGAAGCTACAGGCCAGCAGCGGCCAGCCTTCGCTCTACGGCATCAAGCCGATGCGCAAGCCCGCGCGCAATGAAGGCCAGCAGCTCATCCATCCGGAAGCTGTATCGGTCGCCAGCGGTTCGATGCTCCTGCACCACTTCGCCTTCATCGCCCAGCACCTCCAGAAGCTCGTCCCACGCGTCGTAGCAGATGAACCCACGGGCGAACGGATCGAGTCCATGCGACCGCATGACCTCGATAGCGCGTTGCACGGTTAGGCCGATATGCTCCCGGGCAGCCTCGCCCTTGGCGCCGACCATTTCCAGCCACTTATAGGCGCCGATCTCCCCGCCCAGCTCGATGGCTGCGGCAAGCTCTGCGGCAGTCAGCGGACGAACCGGCGTCTTCTCCCGGGCATCCGAAGTGTTGATCGTGCCGGTCCCGGCATAGACAACTGAAAAGCGCGCGCTTGCGGTGCCTGCGCTGTAAAGGTTGTCATCGCTCTGGTAGAGAGGGCCATTGAATAGGAAGCCATCGGATACCAATCGGAAGCGGCGACTGAAATTAAACGCGGAGACTTCAAGAAATCCCGCGGCGTTACGGTTCGCGATGTAGCCGTTCCGGTCGGTCGCGGTACCGTACCCGGCTCCGACATCGATTACAGGCACGTCCAGGTTGTCGTCGTAGAAGACAAATCGAGAGGAGTTCCCCCGCAGACTCACCGCGCCTGTGATCGAGCCCCCCGTCTTGTCGTACTTTCCCGCAAGCGCAGACGCATCGGCTTTTGTAGCAGGGGCAATCCCTGCCCAGGCAGTGAGGTTCGCTGATGCCGGCTGCGCCCCCACATCGGCCGCACCGAGCACAACCGCCCCTGCCTTAGTGTTCACCGACTGCACTGGTGCGGCAGCTGCCGCCTCGGACACCGTGGTGTACTGCGCGTGCGGATCCGTCTGGGCTACGTGTGCGGCGATGGCCACTGCAGCCCGAGCATCGGCCCGACCATCGGTGTAGTACAGGTTGGCCGCGCCCTCGCTCAGATCGTCCGTCGTCGCCACGCTGGTGCCGGTCTTGCGCCCCTTCGCGTCGAAGGCCGTCTTCTGCAGCGTGCCGCCGCCTCCGTCTGGAACATCGGCAAGGGCGACAGCCGGATTCCCGGCAACGCCGTCGGCGTTCTCGACCTCGATGCCCTCGCCTGCCTCAATCGTGCGCTGGTACCACTCACCATCGGCATCGCGCGTGGTGAACCCAACGCCGGCAAGCTTGGCGAGCTTCTGGATGTTCGACGGGATCTCGCGGATCAACTTCCAAAGCGTTGGAGCCATGCCGCCGGTCGAGCTATCAACCGCAGGATTCTTGATCTCGCCGAGTTTCACGATGGTTCCGTCGGGCCAGCGCAGATCACGGCCCACGGTAGCACCAGGCGTTGCCTCTCCACCGACTCGGACGACTCGCCCGAGCTGGTCCTTCAGCTTGATCTTGCTGCCGGCCATCAGCGTGCGGTCTCCACCGCGCAGCCGGCGGCAATCACCGCATCGCGGTCAGCCTTCCAGCCGCTCCACAGCCAATCGATCACTGCGGCATCGGCGTCGCCTGCTGCAACAATTCGTGCCGCGCTGTTGAAGCGCCCTGCGGCACTGGCTTGGACGGCATTGGGGGCAGCACCACCGGTGCCGGTTCCGGGCGCAGTACAGGACCACTGCGGCTGCAGCTGCACATCACCGCGGCGGAGAGCAGCAGCAAGATCGCCTTTGGCACGTTTCGCATCTTTGAGGGCCTCCTGGTAGCGGGTGTCGTTCTCTTGTCGGCTGGTGGCCAGCGTCTGGGATGCAGCCTTCGCCTTGGCGGCCACAGCAGCGGTGGCGTCGGCCAGGCCCTGCAGGGTTGCTGCGTGGGCAGCGTTGTCGTCGGTGTGCGCCTTGGCTTCGGCCTCGTACTTGCCCTGCCAATGCGAAGCGCCCCAGCGGTAGCCCAGCACCACCAGCGGGACGGCAAGCGCTGCGATCAGCCCCCAGCGGATCAGGTCGGCATATGGCCGCAGGGGATCGAGATTGATCACTGCGGCACCTCGATGTTGTGCTTCTTCAGCTCGAACTCCAGCCGCATGATTCGCATCGTCAGCTCGTAGACCTTCGTCTCAGCTTCGCGGCGGGCCTTGCGTTCTTCGTCCAGTCCCGTTTCCAGCGTGACGAGCCGCGCCTCCTGGGACGCAATGCGCTCACCCAACTGGCCGATCAATCGGTCGTTTGCCTTGGCCTCAGGCGACAAGAAGCGATCCCATGCCATCTTGCCCAGCAGGAAGAGAACGCCAAGGCCGCTGCCCACGCCCCACATGTTCGTGTCTTCCATCAGTCGCGCACCTCGCCACCGGCTTGGCGATACACGTCCAGCAGGCGGTCCAACTTCTGCTCATGCTGGCCATAACCGGCGCCTGGCAGGCTCGCCCAGATGTTCCGCACTTTGGCGATAGCCTCTGTGATCTTGCCAGCCTGGATCAGAGGCAGCGCCCGCCTTTCGCGGATCTGCTGCAGCGCGATCAGGTCTTGGCTCAACGGCGAGAAGTCGCGCAGGTTGAGCGTCTTGCGGTAGGCGTCGTAGTAGCGGCGCAGCAGCTGGTAGCGTCCGGCAGCCGTGGACTGGATGCCGAGCTTAGGCAAATCGACCAACACGCGCGGGTGATCAGCGTAGCTGCGGAACAGCTGGCCGCCGACGATTACGTCGTATCCGCGGTCCCGCGTCGGCTGCCTGCCGTTATCCGTGCCCTCCGACCAGGCGAGCATCTGGAGGAACGCTGTGACGTTGCGCCCCCCTGCTGCGGTCTCTGAAATCTCGGCCATCTGTCTGCATGCCCCTGTTGGATTGGGGACATGCTGAGCTCACAGAGAAGGGGTTCAACGGGTGCTAGACGCTAGCTCGTAGGCGCGAAGACTAGGCCACGCAGGTAGTTCGGATCACTGAAGAAGGCGCCGACAAAATGCCCCGTGCGAGCATCAAACTCGAACGATCTCGCGACGGCTCCATCGATACCCTTCAAATTCAGGACATTTCCCTCAACAAACCAAAATGCCAAGTCCTGAGGCAATGAGGCACCCTGACCACCCAAAGTCCCAACAAGCGAACCATCTGAATTGAACTCAATCGCCACCCTGTGCGGCGACCTCAATTCAATAGATGTGTACACACCGAATTTCTGCCCAAGCAAGTGATCCCTAATATTGCTCTCTACCGATTTTTGGCGGAATACGGATACAACCGCCTTATATGCAGCCACCTTGACCTGCAATTTTTTATTCTCTCCCCGCAGCTTTTCAGCCTCCCCAACATGAGTCGCAAGCGCGCTTCGCAAGGCAATGACATCCTTCATAGGAAGGACTTCAATATTCTTCGAAGCAAGCTGACGCGCGACACTCTTGCGTTCGACCCACAGATTGAACCTCTCTACCCCCATACCCAAAATCGGCCACAAGAATGCAAACAGAAGCGCAGCCCCCAGCGGAATCCAGAGCATATGTAGCTGCGATTCATTGGCATTTGCGGTGATCGCGGAATCGAGGTATTTGAATTTTTCCTCGATTGACATTCCAGATAGCAAGACCATCACTACTCGGTGATTTACTAGAAGCCAAGTCAATGCAAATGACCCCAGCAGCGGATTCGATAGCCTCGCCTTTACGGCGTCCTTGAAGCCTTCCGTAGCCTCGTCCACCGCCCCTTGCACATCCTTTGCCATGCTCGCCCCTGCTTTCCATTAGATGTTCGGATTCTAGGCTGAACCTGAATAGAAAAGAAGAAACCCCGCTCTCGCGGGGTTCGTCGTTTCAGGCGGCTTTGGCCAGAAGTGGATCGGCTAGTTTCACCAACTCCCCCTGCAATTCCTCCTTCCAGAGGTCCACCGTATTGGCCCAGTCGTCGGCGACGTATTGACCGAGCTCGGCCAGGTGATGGGCCCTCGCCTTCTCGTCTTTCAGGGCGTGGAACAGCGCCCCAAAGAAAAACCCCGCCAGTCGGCGGGGCCTTTAGGAAATTGACGCTATTCCTTGCTTGTCTTCTTGGATGGCTTCTTTTGGGCACCTTTCTTCCCAGAAGCCTCTGCCTCCGCCTGACGCAGCCTCCTCTGCTCCCGAAGATCTTCAATTTCCTCTTCGGTCATCAAGAACTGCTCGCGCAAAATATCTTCGCGATGCTCCTTGGTGTACCGGATTGCAACATCAGCAGGCTCAAGAAGGATCGTCGGGACCTTAGCAACCTCCCAAGGCGATCGAGCGGTAATGCTTGCAATCATGTCGCGTACCGACGAAAACAAAATGCGCGCAACATTGACGCCCACTACGCGAGGGTTGAATGCCCCCTTGTAAGCTTCCCTGCACCCCTCAGCATCAAGAGTAAAAGAAGCGAACGCAGAGATTTCGATCACATACGGGTACGATTCGTCGCTCTGCGCGACATTCAATGTTGCAAAATTGTTCTTGTCCAGATCATAGAAAACAGCTGCTTCTGCGGTAACAGGCAGATCTTCGCGCAGCATTTCCTTCGCATTCGGCCGGGCTCGAATTACGACGTCTGTATAGACAACCTGATCGATCTGAAGCGGACTCTTCTTCATGCGGCCATACCGAATTCAAGCGCTTGGTAGTTCTGATCATTTGCACACAAGAAATTGATCTCATCCGAGACCCTTCCGCCACGGGCTGACCTCCCATCATGCAGCCAGAATTCGCGATAGCGACTCTGGCAAACATCTTCCTCATCGTTATGCCCTAGGTCGGCGCTTGCGTAGATGATCGCTGGCGAAATTTCCAGGCGCTCTTCGCGGCGAAGCCTGAAAGCCAGGCAGTCGTCATGCTCCGGCACGAATTGGAATTCCTCCTCGTTCAATCGAACGGAAAGGTGAGCTTCGCCCCCCAACGCAGACACATAACGGAAGACGGACGACAAAAGCATGTCGCTGCGCGCCTCCATCTTCGACACGGCCGCCTGACTGGTTCCGAGGAGCCCAGCCATATCCGCCTGCGACAGGCAGGATGCATTGCGAAGTTCCGCCAACGGAAAAGCTGCTCGCAGCTCCCGATAGCGCTTCTCAGCTTTTACACGCACCGCTTCCGGTCTGGAAGCCAAGAAATCATCAAAATTCATATTTGCCATGATCAGCGCCCCCGCCCTTTTCCACTTCCCCGTGGTACCACTTTCCCTGAACCCCCTGCCTGAGAGGCCTTCAAGCCGGCCTCATGTTGCTTAAGTAGCCCTTTAGCTTTCTTGATGTACTTCGGATACCAGAGCTTTTCGCCCATTGGCACCTTGTCACCACCTACGAGCAGAATGGCGTTCTGCTGCGTATCAAATACGTAGATGATCCGGAACTGCTTCCGCTCGAACTTGATACGAAGCTCCTTGAGCTTCGACAACCTCTCGCTCTTCGGCGAACTCTTGTCCTCCAATGTTCCCGAATGAGGGCGATCAAGAGCTGGTCCGAACTCCCGAAGCAACTTGATCTTTGCGATGACTTCAGTCTCTTCATCCGGCGTCAATCCCCTGATGAATTCCTGCACTTCGGGAGTTAGCGTGACGTTCCATGCCATGAAATATAACTCAGGAGTTATGCGAACGAAACATGTGTCTCGTTCATTCTGTGCGATCGATTCACTTAGCGCGCCCAGGCTTCCCCCCTGGTGCAAACAGATCATAGCATTGTGAAGAAATCATCACATTTCATTACAAATCATATAGTTGTGCGTGTGATGCGGCCAACACCTCCACAGCCCCTTGCAAGACTTCCCACCTTGCAAGCCGCAACTTCTTAGCCCTGCTACCATCCCGGTCAACGGATAGGAGCAGGGCTTTTTCGTGAAGGACTGGACCAAAACCAACTACGGTACCCCGAAGTCCTGGGACGAGATCCAGCGGGAGAAGCTGGACGCGGAGCTTGACCGTGTGATCGATGGCCCCGGCCCCCGAATTTCCACGCTCGTCATCGGATTCTTCGTGGCGGCCATTGTCACCGCCGCCTGTTTCATTGGCCTGATTTACCTTCTTCTTCGCTGATCTGCGTCTGCAACTCATCAGCAAGCTCTAGCAGCTCCGGCTCTTCGTGGTTCCTACCAATTCTGCGTAGCGTGTTGAGCTGTGCAACGATATCCCCAGCCGGCGCTTTGGTGGACCTGGCCAACCATGCAACCGCCTTCGGGTGGGTGAAGACCCTGGACAGCAAGTTCGCTGAGACGGCAGTACCGGCCGACCCCAGCAGCGCCAGCATCGCAACCCCCGTATTGCCTGTGGCTGCTGCAGCGCCTGCCGACGACAGCGTGCCGGCCACCTGACCGATCAGCGCCCCCTGCCGAGCTGTACCCGACGGATTGGCGAACACCTGCGATCCTTCCCGGATCTTCGACGTCGCCTTGGCGATGGTCTCCATGTTCTCCGCGAACTCCGGGCCGTAGTTCTTGAACAGCACCTGCTTAGCCTGCGGACTCATGTTCGCGTAGTTGGTCAGGTAGGTATTCATCGAGAACAGGCTGCCGTCGGCGTCCTGCTGACTGCCAACCGCCCGGCCCATACGTCGAATGAAGACAGAGGACACCAGCTTTTGATCCTCCACCGGCAGCGAGCGCATGACCTCGCGAAGCATCGTGGCGCCCTCCTTCAGGCCACGCGTTGCTGCGTTGTAGATGTCTTCGCCGCCGTTGCGGTTCAGCACGGTCTCGATGCGCTCCAGACGCTGGATGTAGTCGGCATGGTGCTTGTTGGCAGCTTCAAAGGTCTGGACGGCCTTCGGATTACCGGTGGCCTTTACCGCCTGCTCCATGTCAGCAGACAGTGCGCCGTACAGGCTGCGCCACTTGCTACGCGGCACGTCGCTGACCAGGCTGGAATTGTCGATTTCTCGGCCGACCAGCGTGCGCAACTTTTGCAGCGCCTCGTAAGGCAGCTTGCCGTCGACCTGCGACTGCAGGAACTGCTGCACCTGCCCTTCGACATAGTCCTGCCCGAAGTTACTGCTGGTGATCGAGGACTCCGGCGTAATCTGCTGGTCGATTTGGCGTGTCGAAGGGAGCTGAGCATCGATGTCGGCGGACGATAGGAGTTGTGCCTCGATGTCTGCCTGGGTGGGCAACTGCGCATCAATCTGCGCCCGCGTCGGAATGCGCGCTGCGATCTCAGCGTCACTCAGCTCCGGATCCATGTTGTTCATACCAAGCAACCGGCGCCGCTCGTTCTCCTGTTGCACGCGGAACCGCTCCGTATAGAGCGCCTTGGCCTGATCATCGGCCTGCTGGACCAGCTCAGCCCGGCGGGTTTCGATCATGTTGGCGAGACGATCTCGCAATACCTGCTGCTCTGCCTGCAAAGCTTGGCGCTGCTCACCGCTGGCAGCGAGCATGTCTTGTCGCTGCAGGTTCGCCTCCTGTGCCAGTTCTCCCCGACGCGCGGCAGCCTGCCCCTGTAGGTCGCTGCGCAGATCCGCAACTTGATCGCGAATGCCCGGGCGACTCAATACCCCTTCGATGCCCTGGGTATCTTGGCCAAGCGCACCCTCGATGCCTTGCAACCGGCCGTTCTGGAAGAAGCGCGACGTGCTGGGTGCACCGGGGATCGTGGCGTTCAGGTCCGCAAGCGCCGCCTGCGCGTTCGATACATCAACGCGTGCGTCCTGCGGAATCAGCTCATCTAGCTGGCGATACAGAGCGTTGCTTTCCGCGCGCGACAGCTCCTTGAAGCCTCCGGCGCCAGTGATGCCGCGCTGTATGGCCAGACCGGCAGATTCCGGATCGATGGTCTGTCCGCCGGGCGCAAGGCCGCTGGCGATTTCGTCAATGCGGCTGCCGAACTGCGATGCCTGCCCTTGGGCGAACTTGTCGATGCGACCGGCAGAGCCCGGAACACTGCCCAACATGGTTTCAGCCGCCTGCAGGAAGCGGTTGCCGGTGGCCTGGCCTACGCTCGGCTGCACGCCTGCATCACTGAAAGTCTTGAGGGTCTGCTCAATCACCGACGGGTCACTGCCGCGTGCGACACGACGCACCGCCGCGCTTGCAGCTGCCGGAACAATGCCGCTGGCGGCGCGAGGGATCACCGCCGTCGCAGCACCAGGCACCAAACCACCAGCCAGCGCGGCTGCCAGCTGCGCACCGGTTCCGCCGCCGGCCTCACGGGTGGCGCCAGCGGCACCTGATCCCGTAGCCGTTGCCACGCTCTGCAGCACCGGCTGCGCGGTCAGGAAGTCCCCCACCCGGCCGGCCACTGTTGGCGACGCTGCAGCAGACCGACCCGCATTGAGCAGACCGCCCACACCCATGGTCAGCGCGGTGCCTGTCAGCGCCTCACTGATGTCGTTGTAGACCCGCTCCTTCGAACTCTGTGGCTTGGGCAGACCAAGCTTGTCAGCCAACCAGCCGCCGGTGTCTCGGTAAGAAGCCGTCGGCACGAAGCCGTCACGGCCAGCGACAACGTCTGCCACGTCCGGCGAGTGGAACGCCTTGCGGATCGGATCAGTCACCGCGTAGTTGATCGCATCGCCGCCAAAGGCGCCCAGCAGCGAGGCGGCGCCCTGGAGAACCGAGCGCCCACCCATGGCAACGTCACGCAGGAGCCCGGGCTTCCACCCATCGCCCATTACCTGATCTTCGGTGCTGGTCACAGCAGTGCCCACATCCGAGAAATCCGGCCGCGCCGCCTGCACAACAGGCAGAGCGGTGATTGGCATGCCACCGGCCGGGCTCGGAAACTGGCGCTGGATTACGGCTTCGATTTCCGCATCGGGCATCCCATCCGGGAACTCGGCAATGCTGCCGTCGGGCAGCTCGATCTCGATGGGCATTACTCGATCCTCCCGGTGGCCGGGTTGAACCTACGGCGAGTGCCGGGGGATGCCGGCGCCGCCGGAGCGGACAATTGGCCCCCAAAGACGGCACCAGCGGTCGGCGCGGCCATTGCGGCACGCTCGGGGCCGAGGCCGGTGGCAATTGCCTCCAGCGCAACCTCGCGGGCACGAGCCTTCTGCTGCAGCACCTGCGGCGAATCACCCGGCTGCGGCAGATAGGTCTGGCCGTAGATGTCAATTTCCTGCGACGTGATAGCCGCGCCGGTGTCCTTGCGCAGCACCGCAGAAAGGAACTCTTTGGATGCCTGCTCGGCCTGTTGCCGTTCGGACGACACCAGTGAATTGACGGCGGAGGAATCGCCGACACCAGGAAGTCCACGCAAGAACACGTCGGCCGCGCCACGCACCGCCCCTTGCTGACCGTGACCTGCCGTCATGTTGTTGGCCAGCGTCTCCAGCAGCTTGTTGGCTTCGGAGCCACGCCGCAGGTACACCAAGTCCTTGGATTGCCCCTCGGTCAGTTTCAGGCCGCCACCGGCAGCGCCGGCACCCGTGCCTGTCGAAGCGCCACCGGGATTCCACTGGCCGCGCCGCTGCAGATCGAACTGCTGCTGAGCGATACCGAGACGCTGACGGGTAGCATCTGCGGACGCATAGCTGCTCGCTGCGCTGGCATCAGAAGCACGCGCGCGGGCGGCGTCAGCGGCCATACCTGACCTGCCCTGGTCCGTCGTGGTGATACCACCGCCGCCGGTGAGGAAGCGGTTCGCCAGGAGGTTCTGGCCCTCAATGGTGCCCAACTGCTGCGGACCATTGGCCACGCCCATCAGCGCGGCGTTGGCGCTATCCCAGTCGCCTGCCAGCGCACGCGACGCAGCATCACCCCGAAAGCCCTGCTCTTGGACATCGCCCGTGTAGCCGGAAAGTTGCCGTGGATCGATACCGGCGGCGAACAGCGTCGCGAGATCCGCGGGTGCGTCCAGCTTTGTCAGCGCGCCGGGCAAGTTGGCGCGTGCATCGGCTTCGGACTTCTTGATCCGCGCTTGCGCGATCAACCCTTCCAGTTGCGCGGTCCGACTGGCCCCGCGACCGTAGGCTTCTTCGGTATTCACACCGCCGCCAAGCACGCGGCCCAGATCATCCCAGCCAGCCATTACGAAGTCCTCCACAAGGACGGATCACTGAACCAGCTGCCGGCCTGGTTGCCGAAATTGGCCGTGCTGCCCGCTGCAGCGCCGGACATACCGCCACCACCACCAGCACCGCTGGCGGCACCCTGGGCAGCACCGCCCATCAGAGAAGCCGCAGCAGTGAGCCATGGGTTTGCACGCACGTTGCGGAGCTTCAACTGGGTGATGTAATCGTCACCTTCCGACATGCGCCCAAGCAGCCCCAACTCCGACTGCAGGCGATCAGATGCCCGGGCCTCTCGCTGGCGCTGCTGCACAGGAGCATCGAGGCGCGCCATCAAGCCAGCGGTCTTATCCGCATAGTCACCAATGCCCAATGCCGCGTCGTTCGCGGACTGGCGGTATGCGTTGCTCACCGCGCCCACTTGGCCAAGGCCTTGAGTTGCGCCCGCCTGCGCTGCGCGCACCTGATCTAGGTACTGGCCGGCAGTGCTGGAACGATCCTGCTCGCTGGTCGATAGCGCGCGATCTCGCATTGCGTCGGAAACCGCCTGATCAGCAGCATCCTGGCGCTTGCC
Organism: Stenotrophomonas humi; assembly: GCF_001431415.1. Lineage (GTDB taxonomy): Bacteria > Pseudomonadota > Gammaproteobacteria > Xanthomonadales > Xanthomonadaceae > Stenotrophomonas > Stenotrophomonas humi. The sequence goes on from NZ_LDJI01000019.1 coordinate 100,352, forward strand.
CTTCTGCGTGATCTGCGCAGCCAAGATTTTGTCCTGCTTCTTCGCGACCTGCTTCTGGTTGACGTGATTGGCCGCAGCAGCAGCCAATGCCAGAACAATTCCAACGCCCATCAGCGGCCCCCTTGCCCGAATCCGGGCGTGTACAACAGGTTGTAAATATCCCGGTTCCCGCGGCGCTCGGCAGCAGTGTTCCGGCTCGTTTCATAGACCTTGGATAGGCCACCGAATACGTCGCCCAAGGCATCAGTGGTGAGGTTCGCGTTGGCGCCCGCGAGGTTTGCCTGCAGCTGCTGCGCTGCCCGCGTGCCGCCGGTCGTCATATCCGCACCGGATTGGGCGAGAGAAATCATGTTCATGCGACTCTGTTCGTCCGCATCACGCAGACCGCCAACGGCCCGCTGCGCGAGACGATCTGCTGCCAGGACGCCTTGCTGGAAGTCCTGCCCCAGCTGCCTGTTCGCGTCGATAGAGGCCGAGCCACCGGTCTGGCCGTTGCGCGCCATGGCGAACTTCAGACTGCGGTCGGCCGTGGCCTTCTGCTTGTCCAGGTTCTGCCGATAGAAGCTCCGACTCGCTTCGAGGAAGTCGTTGATATCGGCTTCGCGCTGCGCGCCGCCATAGACCTGGTTCACCAAGCCGACGTTGCGCCCGATGTTCGCCTGTTTCAGGTTTTCAGCCTGCGTGGCCCTATTGGTAGCGCCGTCAGATCCGCCGCCCATCACTCACCTCGCAGTCGGGAAAAGTGGGCGACGTCCTCGCCCCGGATGCCGTAATGGCGCCATACACCTTCCGGCTTGAAGCCCAGCGAGCGCTCGAACCATTCGATGGCCAACTCTCTGCTGGTGATCGCGGACGTCTGCACGCGGTGCACGTCACCCTCAAAAATGCGGTCGATCATCCAGCGCGTGACCTTGGTCAATGAACGCCATTGCTCCGACCAGCCCTCAGTGGTGCCGAGCATCCAAGCCTGTAGAACTCCCGTTCCTGCAGGGTGGAATCCGCCAGCTGCTGCAGGCAGGTTGTCGTTTTGCAGGATGGTCACGGCAAACACGCCGCTCTGGAATGCCGCATCGATAAACCACCGCGCGGCCACATCCTCTGAGAACTCGTCCAGACCGCTGAGCGCGATGAACTGCGCGCGCTCGTCCTCGCGCATCTTCTTGGCCAGATAGACGATGTGTTCCGGTCTGCACGGGATCACATTCGATGGGAGGCGGGCTGTTTTCATGCCGCTATGCTCGGCCTGCCCGCCTCACGTTCAACGGAGCATCAGGCCATGGGCCTTGCGTCCTGCAGATACACCTGCAGCGCGTTCCATTGCCACTTCTCGCTACCGTCGTAGGTCAGCCGCACAGACAGTGCCGGCGCTGCCAGCGGCATGGCGATCACCATCCCCGGCACGGTATCGGCTGGCACCACATAGCCAGGCGTGAACAGACCGCCGTTGGTTTGATCGATGCCGAACGACACGGATACCGCGCCGTCCCCGACGATGTCGAAGCCGTAGATCATCTTGGTTACGCCAGGCTGGCCGAAATCGAGCCACGGCCACTGAATCACGCCTTGGAAAGGCACCACCTCAAACGTCCATCCGTCGTTGTTGATGCCAATCTCATCGCCCACCAGATCCTCATCAACTCGATGGATGAAGTCACCCGAACGCAGGTACAGCGTGTCGCCGGCAATAGCCCAGTCCTCGATCTCGAACGGGAAGTCGTATCGAGACCACGCGCCAACCTGGCCAACGCGCGTCATCGTGTAAACGAACACCTGGGTACGACCATCGACCGGAAACATCAGCCAGTACTGACCAGCCGCGGGGAAGTAGAGGCCCATCGGCGCCGCCATTTCCTTCATGGCTGCTTGAACCAATGGGTCGATGGGCATACCCACATCGCCGGCCTGGAAATTGGTGCTGCTCGCAGCGATGCCGACCGTGCGCACGCCCTGCGACGCAAGGAAGAACAGATCATTGGAGACCGGCGCCATTGCGTGGTGCTGTGTGCTACCCATCGGTAGCGCATCCAGCAACGCCATGCTGGCCGGGTCTTCATCCACCTGCCAGAGCTGGAACGCCTCGGCATTGAACGGAATTAGATTGCTCCGATACAGACCCATCGCGGCCACAGGATTGGAGCCATAGTTCTGCAGGCCGGTGGGCAAGTAGCCCGCGTCGTCTGCGCCGGACCAATCCAGCGGATTCACTGTCGCGCTGTACCTGACGATGTCGTCGTCGGCGCAGAACACCTTCGACGCGGCAATGGCCACAATCGTGGTGTTCGGGCAGTTTGGATCCTCTACCCGACGAGACACACCGCGGAACAGAACGCTCCCATCGAGCACGTATTCGCCCGCACCATCCGGCCAATCTGGCTCCGTACCACCACTGACGTAGAGCGGTTGAGCCGTCCAGGTGACGCGCGTGGAGGTGATGGCCTCCCACGTGACCTCGTTGTCGACCACGCTTTGACCGAGCACCGGCGGCCAGGCAGGTTCGTTGGCCGCCGAGAATCCCGATTCCGGTTGTACTGCCCGGTATGCGAGGCTGTCAGGAAGGCCCGCGAAAGTCCCCTGCACCTGCAGTTCGTCGCCCCACACCGGATGGCTATGGTCAGCCACGGACCAGAGCGTGATGCCGGCGCGGCAGTAGGTGGCGCCTGCTGGGCAAGTGGAAGTGACTGACGATCTGTTCCAGCGGCCGCCTCGCCCGTCATCGACCACATTGCCCTTCCAGGGCGAGCCAAGCGGCACGTCGCCGGCGTCGAACCACTGCACCTCAACCCAGCCGCGCGTTGCACCGACGATTGATGCACCCTGCTGGATCATGCACGACGCGGTGATCTGCTTGCCCACCGGCACAACCAGCTTGGTCTGATTGAGCGCGGTACCCGTGGGCTGATTGCCAGCCAATCGCAGGGACGCGTTTCCGCTGAAGCCGTACCCATTGAAGTACGTGACATCGCCGATGTAATCCCAGCCCTCCTGCCCCGAATTGAATCCCCCGTTCTCAACAACGGTGGAACTCGGCGGCGGCATTGTGATGGGCAGGACGATATCGCCGGGTTGATAGAGCGTGCCTGGCTGCCAAGTGGGGTATGCCATTTAGTTGGCCTCGGTCTGGTTGGAGGACGCGCCGTTTCCATAGCGGTCGCTGACATTGGGCGGAACAGTGGTGCCGGTGCCGCCGCCATTGATCGGGGTTGCAGCGCCTTGGCCATTCACGTCTTCGACGACCGTTTCTCCGGTGTTGCTTGGCCACGTCGGTTCCGTCGTTCCTGATCGCGGGCTATCACCAGACAGTTCAGTCACCACGTAGCTGTAGCCGTTGTCCGTGGTCGGTACTACGACATCACCCATTGCCCTTGCCACATTCGCCGTCCACGGCGTCATGCCTGCGCGGTTGGATTCCACGCGGTACGCGATGCCATTGCCGCTTGTGGAGCGCACCAATTGCCCGGGCAGGTAGACATGATTCGGCTCCCAGACCTCGCCTTTCTCCAGCCAGTAGTGGCGCACCAGACCGTCTTCGAACTCGGCAACCACGTACAGGTAGCCAAGAAACGGCAAGGCGAAGTGGATGTCCTTGATGGGCATGTCGTCAGCCGTTGGATGGCGGATAACCTCCACCTCCACAGCCGGATCAGTCGATGTCGTCACCGTGTGTGAGAAGACGACGAAAGCCCCCTGAAACCACACCAAGCCCTTGGTTCCCGCAGGCAACTGAACATCGATGCGAGTGCCCGGACGACAGGCAATCGTGCGCGCGGCCGTGACGTACCCATTCAACAGCTCGAACAGCGATTCAGCCGACGCCCCACCCTTGTCGCGCAGACGGGTGATGCCGGCCTTCACTGCAGAGAGTGCTACTTGCCTCATTCTCAATTCTCCTTCAGCAGCGGACGCACGGCCGGCGCTGGCGTGCAGCTACCCGGCACATAGCGCCTTGTCTGGTGAGATGCAGCGATCAAGCTACGGATGTACGCCGTGGCCTGGCTCGCGTAGTTCGCAGCGTCAGCCATGCCGTAGTGCGCCTTTGCGTTTGCCAGCGCCTGCAGGAACACCGCCTCGGGATCGACGGTCAGAACGTCGTCGTCGATGTCCAGTGGCGACATACCGAAGTCACCCTTGATGCGCAGTTGCCAGCTCTCATCCGTTGGTGCCGGCCACACCTCGATGCACTGGCGGACCTCGTAGTGCGAGGGAATGCCCATGCTGTGCGAGCCGTACAGCACCGGGTTAATGCCACACACCAGCGGACGCCAGCTGCTATCGCCCTGCGAGATACCCACCCACTCCAACTTGCCCGGGTCGAGCTTGCGCGGACAGTCGTCCGAGTTGCCTTCCAGGTCGTAGAAGCGCACTCCCGGCACCATGTCCCACGTGAACATGCGGCGCAGGCGCATCACCGAATAGCGGTGGTAGAGCAGTTCGTGGGCGCTGCGCGTGAAGTCGTCCAGCAGCTCCGGCATGCCTGGCGGCAGAGCGCCCATGGAAACCTGCACCGAGAAGCCAAGGCGACGCGCCAGTCGTTCCCGCATCTGCTTCAGGGTGACGGTGGGCTGCGCGTCGTCGCATTCGCAGTTGTAGCCAGTGCTGACATCACCGCCGCCATCGTCTCCCTCGACCTCGAACTGGATCTTGGCGGTGTAACTGCCGGGCATCGGGATCGTCGATCCGCCTGGCCCGCCTTCATAACGCGAGGGCCAAAAATCAACGTACTTGTCAGCACCACCGCCCCATGCGCTGAATGGGATGCGCAGAGGATTCGGGCTGAACTGGACGACCTCACCCCCGGCCGGAATGACGTTACTCGGGTACGGTGCCGCCTCGTTGTAATGCTTGGCGAACGTCTCGTTGTCCTCCAGCATGGCCTCGTAATATTCCAAATCATCGCCGGTCGGGTTCTGTGCGTTGAACTGGATGAAGTCCACGATGACCACCAGATCAACCACGTTCTGGAAGTTCATGATGAACAGCCCGTCACCAGATACAGGCGATGAACTGGTGAATGTGAGGGTGCCGTTCCCGCTCTCAGAAACTCCGCCGCCGAGCACGACATCGGTCACGACCGCCACATCGGCAGGAACGCTGTCAAAGTTGTATTTGATGGCCATGCAACCTCCAAAGAAAAAGGCCGGCCGGAGTCACCCCCGACCGGCCGCCGTCACCGCCGCCAGCGGGTCGGGTTACTGCTTGCGGGACTCGCTCTCGTCATCGATCGCGGCCAGCAAATCGTCACGGCTCTGGCCTTCGGTTTCTGCCGCTTCGAGGGCAACGAGATCCGCATCGGTCAGCCCCTTCAGCTTCGCAACGATGGACGGCACGTCACCGGCCAGCAGCTCGGTGAAGTCGACTAACTCAGGTGCGCCTGTTTTTGCAGCCTTGGTCGCTGCCTTCTTCTCGGCCGACGTCTTCGGTGCAGCCTTGGTCGCTGCCTTGCCTTCACTCGGCTGCCGATTGGCAATCCAGCGTTCAAGGTCACGCTGACCGTGGAAGTGATGGGAGCGCGCGGCGTCGGAATCCGCATTGCCGCCGTACTTCTTGACCAAGCCGGCATACGCGATACCGAAGTCGAAGTCAGTCAGCTCCACGTCCTTGGATTCGATCTCGGTGACCAGTTCTTCACCGTAGATGTCTTCGAGGATCGGCCGCTCGTATTCCAGAACGGTCGTGGGCAGTTTGGTGCTGGCGTCACGGTCGATCAGCAGCGTGATCAGCAACAGGTTGATGGACTTGGCCATTACTGCACGCCCTCCAGAGTGATGGGATCAGTTGCCGCGGCGCCCAGCTTCACGAACTTGGGCAGGTCGGCGATTTCTGCGACGGCGCCCTGCGTTGCAGTGGCACTCAGCAGCGTGACCCAACCGGGGTCACCGGCAGCCGGAGTGGCACCACTGGCCAGGCCGGGATGACCCTGCAGCAGCACGCCGGTGGCCACGGCAAGGTTGGCGCCAAGATGGGCCAGACCTTCGCGACCGAAGCCGCCCAGCAGCGGGGTCTTGTTGAGCGCAACGATGTTCGCGCCCGATACGGTGATGGTGTTCAGCATTTTTTTCTCCTGGCCGGCGAGGCACTCCCCGCCGGCACGTTGGTGGCGATCAGGCGATGCTGAAAACCGCGTTCGAGTTGCGCTTACGGCAGGTCAGGCCGTAATCCGCCGTCTGGCCGAAGTAGTACGTGTAGCGGTCGTACACGCGCGGCGGAGTGCGACGGATCATCCAGCGACCCTTCACCGGGCGCAGGCGAACGGCTTTGCTGTTGAGGAAGTAGCCGCGCTTCTTCCACGGATAGGTGATCGGGCCCAGCTCTTCATCCAGAGCGTCAAAGGTCGGATCCCACACAATCGGCACGCCCTTGAAAGCCAACGCCTTGGTGCTCGGGTCGAGCGTCACGCCACCGGTGGATGACTGGCCCAGGTTGATCTGACGGCCCATGACCTTCAGTGCATCAGCCTGGATGGCGTCGTACATGTCCGAGCCCACGGGGATGAAGTCGGGGTTTCCCAACTTGCCGTAGGTGATGGTCTGCCGCCACAACGTTTCCAGCGCGGAGATCAGTGCACCGGCAGCGCCAGTGGCGATGCCCATGCTGGCGAAGTTGCGCCACCACGGCGCATTGGCCGCATCGATGCCACCGATGACGCCGACGTTCGGCGTGGTGCTGACCAGTGCGTCCAGACCCGGCGCAGCCTTGGCGTTGGCCGAACCGTCCAGGTGCATTTCGCGATCCCAGTTCTCCTGGAAGCCGTCCTTCAGCGTGGTCCAGCCTTCATCCAGCAGATTGACGATCTGGATCTTCTCGGCATCGGTCATCTGCGCCGACTTATCGTCGGTCAAGATGATGCCGTTGTTGGCCAGCTCGGTTTCGTTGAGGCTGAAGCCATCGTGCGCTTCGTAGTGCTGATACGGCGCCAGGCGCACCGTGTCCTTCTTGTTGTAGCTGACCTGGTCGTCGCCGGAGTAGTTCTGGTAGTTGCTGTCGTTCGTGAAGCGCACCTTCTCGTTGAAGATGCCGTTACCGAACACGCTCTCGATCTTCTTTTCGGTCAGCCACTTGGCAAGCGGACGCTCGCTGGTGAACTGATCGATGGGGGCATCAGTCGCGTAGGACTGCATCTGGTAGTTGGCGCCGCTGGCCAACTGGGCGGGAGTCAAAGGCATATCGCACCTCGGAGGGAAAGAGGAAGCCCAAACGGGCGTGGTCTCTCGCGTTCCGAGGGCGCGACTCTCGTTTCAGCGCTACCGGCGGCGAACCCGGCTTACGTCACTCGCGATGCCGACAGTTGCCGGCTGGAACGCAATATGCGCCAGCCGGCATGCCAGTCAACGGGGTTATGCGGTGGGACGCGGCTCACCAGCCAGATCGGCTTCGGAATCGGCAAGGGTCAGTAGCTGCCGAACATGCGGCTCGCCAATCTCTTCATTGGGATGTTCGCTCGTTTCTTCGCTCATCGCGCAGTCCTCTCGGGTTGGTTACCGGCCCGCAGCCTTGGCGGCCTGCACACCGAAGTCGAAGGCGTTCTCCTTCGTCGGCGCTCTGCTCAGGTCGATGCCGGTGGCGCGCGCGGGGTTGTTGGGTGCTGCTGCAGGCTGGCGCTGTACTGCCGTAGCGACGGGTGCAGGCGCGGCCAGATAAGCCTGCTGGATTGCCGCTGCCCACTGCTGCGGCGGCAACGTGCTCTGGATGACGGCAACCATCGGCTGGATGGCCTTGAACTTGGCCTCGAACTGCGGATCGGCAGCGCGCAGTTGCTGGCCGAGGGCGCCCACCTGCTGCAGCGCGTCTTGATGGGCCTGCTGCTCTGCTCCCTGCTGCTCGGCCTGCTGCCGCTGGCGCTGCTGGCTATCTTGCTGCAGAGCCGTAGCGCGGCGGGTGCGGATCAGCTCCTCCGCAGCGGCGCGCGTCATGTCGCCGTCGGTGACCTGCTTGGACAGGTCTGCGTGTTCGCTCAACGGATCGTAGCCGGGCGCCGGTCGGCCCAGCTGCTTGGCCAGCCAGGCCATCTCCTGCTGCATGAAGTCATAGGCCTGCCCCATGGCAGCCGGGTCACGCGAGTTGATCGCGGCCAGATAGTTCAGGGCATTGCCCATCTGCTGCGGGTCGGCGCCGGTGGACTTGATCGTCTCTTCCCACTGCCGGCCTCGTTCGGCATCGGGGCGTAGGGTTTCCACCTCGGCGGCGCGCTCGCTCAGCTCACGGAATCGCTTCTGCGTACGCTCGTTGGTGATGCCCAGATCCTTGAGCTCGGCATCGACTGCGTCGGGTTGGTTGGTTGCGGTTGCGGCTGCAGCAGCAGCTGCTTCGACACCTGCAGTCTTTCCGCCGTCGGCAGCGGTAGTGGACGCAGCATTTGCGTCTGCATCAGCATCAGTTCCGGCAGCAGCATCCGCATTATCGGCAGCAAGCTGGCCATCAGCGGCAGCAGCTGGCGTGCCGCCCTCTTCCAGCACTTCCTGTTCGCGGGCCTTCTCCACGCCCTGACTGAAGGCATCAAGCGCTTCGGTGGCAGTGGCGCCGTCGTTGGTGGCCTCAGTTGCTGCGGCCTGTGCAGCGGCTGCTGCGGAGCCGTCATCCTCGACGACGGTGGTGGTGTCAGGTTCGTTGTGTTCAATACGCACGTGTCTATCCTCGCTGGCGGCGTTTCGGGTCAAGCAGGGGTGATTGCCGGCGGCATCATTGCGGCCGGGTCAGGCATTGCGGATGGATCGATGGGCAGCTGGCCGCCTTCGTCACCGAGCATCAGTGCGGGATCGCCAGCCATTTGGTCGGCGCCAAGCGGCATGGCCATCGGGTCAACCGGCGCAGGCGGCTGCGGAATGAAGGTGTAGGGGTCGATGCCGGTATCACCGGCCCGCTTCACCGTTTCCACCGCCAACTGCTCAAGACAGTTGGCGATATCCAAAGGCGACGATTGGCGCATCTGTCCAATCTGGATGGCGGCCTGTTGCAGCTGCGGCAAGAGGATCGACCATTGCTGCTGACGAAGCGCGGTCGCGGGCTTGCCAGAGGAGCCAGCGCGGATATCGACCTGCACAACCATGTCGAGCATTTCCGGCTCGGGCACGTTGAACCACATGGCTTCATCGCCGGCCATTGCCGCGGCGTCTTCGTAGGCCAGGCCATTGGGCGACGTCGCCAGCTCAGCCGTGTAGGCCGCAAGCTCCGACAGCATTTCGTCCAGGCCGTCGCGTGCGTAGCCGATGCGCGACTCGGTCCCCTGCTGCTGGATGTCCGCTTCGGTCGCGGTCTTGGCCACCTGGATGCTTGAGGACAACGCCTCCTGGACGCCCCAGATCATTTCCAACTCCGCGCGGATCACCTGCGTGTCGTACAGCGCGGGGTCGATCTGGTTGTAGCTGATGGGGAACAACGTCTGTTCCGGCCGCTGCCCCTGAAGGTCAAGACCGACCATTTCGCCTGAGGACGCATCCTCCAGCCGCTTGGCGTCTTCCGGGGTCAATGTGCCTCGATCAAACCCGGTCTTCGGGATGGCACGGCGGCGGTGCGTCTTGAAGTTCGTGCGGACGCGGTTGTATTCGTCCAACAGCGAGCGCGAGCGGTCGACCAGCGATTGCGGGTGACGCGCGCCATCGTTCCAAATCACCGCCCAGTTGAAGAATGGGTAGTAGCGCGTGCTGCGCTGCTCAGGTTGGAACGGCTGCCGCAGGTAGCGCGAGCAGCCCTCGGCAACAGTAACCACGTGGCCGGTCTGCTTGTTCCAGATCTCCCAGATGCACACACAGGCCTTGCTGGCATCCACGGCGCCGGCTGCGCCCTTCGTGAACGCATCAGCCTGATCGCCCGGGGTTGCGCCGCCGAACCCAGCGCCTTCGGCAGTACGACCTGGCACACGGAAGTAGGACATGGCCGAACCAAGGAACTCAGCCGCGTCCGGATATGTGGCTTTGGCCTTGTCCATCGGCATGAAGAGCCGCTGGGCGATCCAAGGGCTGTCGGCGTAGCTCTGCAGGCTCGCGCACTCCGGCGCCACCTGGATGTCTTCAGCGCGCACGAAGTCGATGCACAGGGCGTTGAAGATGATGCGCTGCGCTTCGTCCTCTGCCTGCTGCAGCTGCTGCTCCAACTCAGCGCGCTGGGCAGAGTCATCGCCAACGATGCCTTCGGCCAAGCTCACCTGCAGCTGGTCGATCGCGGCAAGGCTGGACTGCAGGCCGACGATGTCCTGCTGCAATGCCGCGTTGTTGCCCGTCTCGCGATGCCAAGCAGCCTTCATCCAGCCAATACCAACACTCAGGCCCGAGCGCACCAACGGATCAGCAGCTGCCTTCAGCTTGCCCTTCTTCCACAGGCGACCGATGACGATCTCCAGCGTGGTGGCGAAGGCCTTGGCGTCCTCTTTGATGCGAGCCGATACGGCCTCGGCCAGCTCAACGCTGGTTTCAGGATCACGGGCGTACAGGAACGTCGTCAGGATGCCGACGTAGGTACCAGCAATGGGCACGCGCACGTCGAACACGTCTGCGTTTGCCTGCTCCTGGCAGTAGGTCCGATCCTTCGCGTAACCCTCGCGGGCAGCCTTGTCGAACTCGCGGGACTCTTCGATACGCTTCAGCCATGCCTTGACCGCGCCCTCTTCTTCCATCTGGGCAGCAGCGCGGCGCTCGGCTTCCGCCTGCTCCAACTCGTCCGCTTCGATTGCCTGCGCCAGCTGGTCGCCTGGACCGGTCATAGCATTTCCCTCTTTCGTTCCATTGCGTCGGCTGCCTCGCCCGTGTGTTCGAGCCATTGGCGGCTATAAGGCTTGATGACCCGAGGCTGTTCAACGGAGATTGGCGCGCGTGCGCTGGCCACTGCGGGGAATCGGCTATGGATGAAGTAGCCAATGGCATCAGGCGCGTGATCGAACCCGGTGGTCTTGTCCGGCAAGCCGTTGGCATCGAACGCCTGCTTCTCCAGCGACTCGGTCAGCTTCGGACAGCCCAACGGGTTCACGCGTAGACGCCGCACGCCTCGGGCGTTGCACAGCATCGCGTTGACGCTGACCACGCGGGCACGGATGCGGGGATTGGAGGGAGGAACCCGCACGATGAAGCCAGCCGCACGCAGCAAGCCCAGGTCGGACACGCTCGCGTTGTTGGTGTGCGTGCTCTCGCCGCTGGCATCTGGATAGACCGCGATCTGCCGCTCCCCGAATCGCTCCCGCAGCGCAACTATCATCGCCGGGGTGTCGCGGATGCCGGTGAACTCTTCCAGCGCATATGGCTGTCCGGCGCGGATTACGCACGCTACCGCCGTCATGTTCATCACGTTGAAGTCCATGCCGACATGCAGCCGGTCCTCATCGTTGATCGTGGCCAGCGTGCTGTTGAGCTTACGGTCGTACGCCGGGTACACCGAGCCGCTGGTCAGGTTGACGAACAGTCCGTTGATGTAAGCCTTCACCAGTTGCGCCGGGTACGTCTCGAATAGGGATTCGATGTAGTCGTCGGGCAGGAAAGCTTCGTTGTCGTAGGTGCTGGCATGCACCTTGCCGTACAGCTCGGCCTTCTTCGGGTACTCGCCGGGGATCTGCTCGAACTGCTCGTATACGAAGTTGAAGCCCTCAGGCGTCGTCGTGACATCGATGCCGTTCTGCAGCCCCGGGGCCTTCACACGCAGACGGGCAATGATCTTGCGCCAGGCTTCGTGCGCCTTCTGCTTCTTCAGCGTGTCGATCTCATCGACCAACGCCTTGCCGACCTTGAAGCCCACGATGCTCGATGGCTTGTCCATCGAACGGCAGATCACTGTGCCCCGGTACTGGCGACCGGCGTACAGGTGAACTTCCTTGTTGGACTGCGCGATCTGAGCGCGCAGCCCCCAATCGAAGGCAACTTCCTCGATGGTCGGGTAGAAGATGTCGCGGATCTGCGGGTAGCTGGGAGCGAAGTAGCCAGCGGGAACGCGCGGGAACTCCCAAGCGTGCTGGCACAGCGAACCGCAGCCCACCCAGGTCTTGCCGGAGCCAAAGCCCCCTACGAACGCCCGGAACTTATGCGGCAGTTGGAGGAAGTCCGCCTGGGGCTCGTTAAGCGTCGGCACGTTTGCGCCCGCTCACTATCGTGACAGTTACAGCGGCTGGAGGCGGAACGTTGTCCTCACCCTTGTCGCCATCATCCAACCCCGCCAGCTTTGCCTTGCCCATGGTGGCCTGCACCATTGCGGCGCCCTGCTCCTTCTTCTTCGCAACCTGCCGGGCTTCTTCCAGCTCTGCCACCAGGCCGGCAATCGTCACCCCATGGGCAGCCAACGCCACCCCACGGAGCTCGACGAGCCTTGCGGCGATCTTGGGGTTATCCAGTAATTCCTTCGCCGAGCGATTGATCGTCTCGGGTTTGGCCTTCGCTGCGCTGTAGCACTGGCGGTAGGCTTCGCTGGCGTTGCCGCTCTCCAGGTACCGCTGACAGAAGGCCTCCTGCTTCGGGGTCAGTCCTGCCATGGGGTCAGCCCCCTACGGCAGTGAATCGCCGATTCCCGGAAGGCATGGCGTCACCAAGGGTCATGGTCCCCGGCCGGCCGCACGCGGCCCCTTCCGTGTCGGCTGCGGGCTGTTGTCGACACCTGCCCGCTGGTCGTGCCGGTACCCATTGCGCCTCGGCCGGCGCTCCTGTGATCGATTCGTTGGTAGTGGGCGTCTGGCGGTCGCTCATGCCGCCATTACGCGGCAATGGCCAACTCATGCAACGGAGGGAATTCAAGCTCCATCTGCTGCGGCGCCCTACCCACCTCGCACGGCAGGCTCACGGTCTCAGCCAGCGCCCAGGCAGGAAGATGAAACCGGATGTCGTCTTCCAACTCACACAGGTCCGGAACAGACGCGCTCTTCCCGCCCATGTGCTGTTCGGCATAGACACCCATCACCCAGTCGTAGTTATCCGCGAAGAACTTGTCCGTGCGCGCCTCGCCCGCCATCAGGAGATAGACCTCGTCCAGGCTGTTGATGGCCACTAGCGTTCCAGCGCCGCGAGCGTATAGCGTCTGTCGCATGCGCTTCTGCAACCGGCAGGCCAGCTCCTGCACAGTAGTGCAGCTGGAGAGCTGAAAGGCCGGCTTGATCCGGCGCTCTATCTGCCGGCGAGGGGTTGGGTCGTTTGCGCGGGATTCACTGATCGGCTTTCCCATCGCCATTTCCTCCAGGCCCTGCTGAAATCCTAATCACCACCTGTCCACCCTTGCGCGGCTCGTCGCGCACATAGGGATGGCTCACGAATCGCTTGTCGTCGATGCCCAGGGCGTCGGCAATCCCGTCGCGGGCCGGCTTGAACCGGGCCAGCATGTTGTCGTCGTCCGGCCGCATGCGCGTCGGCGGGTAGAAGTCGATCTGTAGATGTACGCGGCCACCGGGTAGCGCAGCACCCTTCCAGCCAGCGGCAATCGCGGCCACGCCAGCAAGGTGCCGCGCAGCCTTCGCCGCCTTGGCCTTCCGCGACCAATGCACCCGCGCGTTCGGCGACAGGTCTTTGTGCGGCCACGGCAGGATCAGCTCCTTCATGCAGCCACCCGGATAAGTCCGAGTTGCCACAGCTGCAGCATCGTTCTCTCGTGGGCGCGTTGCCAGATATCGGCCCTTTCCTCGCGACTGAAGCGCTTGCCCTGGTCAAGCTCTCGGTGGCAGGAGCGACAGCCGCTGGCAAAGAAGCAGTCGTGCGCCTTTAGCGCCCCGCCCTTGCCGTGGCGCGATTGATTACTGTGGCATGGCTCGCCCGGGCCTCCTTCGCACAGGCCGTCGATCTGAAGAGTGCAGTCGATCTGGTAAGCGAGATCCAGCAGGTTGCGGTCGCGGTAGTTGCCGTGCATCACGCAGCTCTCCGCACGGGCGCCCACGTCGCCAACTCTTCCTCGGCCTTGGCCGACCACTGCACGCCGCGCTCCGATCCCTCTGCATGCACGAACTCGATGAACTCGCCCATCTTCCGCCGGCTGTACTGCGACGTGCGCGCCCCGAGCATGACCATGCCGCCGTCCAGGCCCTGAGCCTGCCGCACCTGCTGCTCGAACGCCGCGGTCAGCACTGCCTTCCAGCTATCAGCCGGCATCTTGCCGATCACGATCTTCCCGCCCGCGTCGGTGTGCGGCCAGTCCAGTTGCTTGGCGATGTCGCCCAGCGTCGCCCACATGCACGCATTGGCATCCAGCGTCCGGCGTGGTTCGCGGATCTCGATCTCGGTGTCCTGCCCCGCCCCCACTCGCTCCAGTAGCTCGGCGATGGCGCGGTCGGCGATGACCAGCCGCTGCGGGTTGTCGTGGCGCATCTGGAACAATCGCTTCATAGGTTACCTCCAGAAATCTCATCGGCCCGTTGCATGCAGCGCTCTTTCGCGCCTTCGCCGTAGTGGGTGCAGATGCGCGTCGTGCCATCCACCAGCACGTAGACCGGGCCGTTGATGCCATTGAACTTCGGAAGGTAGAACCGTCCGCATTCGGATCGAAGGTGCTGCTTGTTCTCGCCGAGAATCCAGCGCATCAGAAGTTCTCCACTGCAGGTCCGCCTGCTTTTCGTTTACCACTGAAGAATCCGCGCGGTCTTGGTGCGCCATCAGCCTGTGGTGCCAGGGGAAGAGGTCCATCCCAGTCATCGATGCGCATCTGATCGAAGCGATTTCGGAAATGGATCCGCTTGCCTGCGCGAACGTTGCGGCCTTTGGCGATGTGCATTTCCACTACGCCCTGCAGGTGCGATTGCCGCTCGGGTGTGTCGTAGTAGTCCTCGCGATGCAGGAACACGATCACGTCGGCCTTCTGTTCCAGCTCACCCGACTCGCGGAGGTCCGTCAGCGTTGGTCGGCGCTCAGTACGCCCGGCGACGTTGCGGTTGAGCTGGGCGAGCATCACCACCGGGATGCCCCATTCCTTGGCCAGGGTCTTTCCGGCCTGGACGATGGCGCCGTACTCGAAGCGGGCCTCCTTCGCGTTGATCTTGAAGTCGTGAATGTGATCGACCACCAGCAAGTCCAGCGGATTGCGGTAATGCAGCCGGCGGGCGCGGGCCTCGAACTGACGCACGGTGATGCCAGCGGTGTCGTCTATGAAGAGGCGCGCACCCTTCAACTCACGCAGCGCGGCGTGCATGCGAGTCGCGTAGCCGTCAGCATCCTCAGCCCCCATGTCGGGAACCTGCAGCCAGTCATGCGGCACGCCGCCCAGCGAGGCCACGTTGCGCGTGTGGCAGTCGTCCTGGCTCATTTCAAGTGAAAACAGGCCAACCGTCTTGCCTCGCAGGGCGTTGAAGGCAGACAGGTTCAGTCCGAACACGGACTTGCCCATGCTTGGCCGCGCCGCGACCAGATACAGCGTTGAGGGTTGCAGGCCGTGCGTGGCCTCGTTGAATTCCTGCCACTGCGTCGGCAGCCCGGTGATCCGCTCGCCGCGTTCACTGCGCTCGTTGAACCGCGTGAACCAGCCCTTGAGGCTATCGGCTGCCAGCAACAGCCCACCCTTTTGCGCCGGCTGCAACTCCCCGAACTGCTGTCCCGCCTCGGTGATGATCTCCGACACGTCGCGGCCATCGCGCTCGAACGCGGCATCAGCCAGGCCATGCCCGAACTCAATCAGCCGGCGGCGCGTGGCCATGCTGCTCACGATCCCGGCATGCGCCACGATGTTGGCGGCCGACGGCGTGGTGCTGGCCAGTTCGATCAGGTACGCGCCATCACCGACCTGGTCCAGCAGCCCGCGCGCCTCGAACCAATCGCCCATCGTCACTGCGTCGAACGGCTGGCCGGCATCTGCCGCCTCCCGGATGCTACGGAAGATCAGTGCGTGATCGCGGCGGTAAAAGTCACCCTCGGTCAGCGAGTCGGCCACCAGCGGCCAGGCCTCGGGCGCCAGCATCAACCCACCCAACACTGCCTGTTCGGCGTCAACGCTGTGCGGTGGCACACGGACGGCGGGCTCGTCGTGGTTGTAGAGCGCCGCAAGGTGCTCAATCTGATCGCTGGAATTCATGCGTCGTTCTCGTACTTGCCTTCGATGACCTTGGCGAAGTTCGACGGGCGAACAAGCCATTCCAGATCGCAATCGAAGGGCCGACCATCACGGCCGGTCGTCTTGCCCATCAGGAAATCCGAGCCACGGATGTATTCGAAATACCCCCGCCACCAATCCAGGTTCTGCCGGCCGAACTCTTCGGCCCAGCGGCGCTGCAGCAGCTTCCGGCGCGTTTCGTTCCAGTCGCGTACCTGCCGCAACTCGGGCAGGACTTCGTGGTACAGCGCGACGATGCGCTGATGCGGGCATGCCGGACGAGCTGGCTGCTGGTCACCGCTGTCGCCATCGACTGACGATTCGTCGTCCTGCGGCGCAGCCGTGGACAAAGAGGCGTTAGCCTCTTCTTCTTTCTCTGTATCTGTATCTGTATCTGTATCTAGGGCGCCACTATTCGTCACCTGTGACGTCACAACCTTGTCGCGCTTCCTGTCACGATAGGCGCGAGTCCTTGCGGCGCTTGAGTCCGACGAGAACTGGCGCTTCTCCCAGTTCTTAATGTTCCACTTGGAATCGATGAATCCCTTGGCGATAAAAAGGGCCTTTGTTTCGGCCAAGTCGGTGTCACTGATACGCAAATGGAACGCGATCTCAGCGTCACCGAGCGTCACTGTGACGTCACCGCAGCGCATACAGAACAGCATCACCAATCGGCGCTGCATAGCCTCCGGCAGCATCTGTACCTTTGGGTCGGTGGCGAACTCGGAGTACATGCGGAACCAGGCATTAGCCACGACTGTCACCCAGCTCAAGCTGCGGCGTAGGCTCGCGCCTGCGCTCCGCACGGGCATCTTCTTCAGCGCAGCGCGCGAGATGCTCACGGACTTCTTCGGAGCTCATTGCAGGGCCGTGCAGCGCCTCCAGGCACACGTCGCACATGCCGATCTGGTCGCGGATTGCGGTCACGTTGCGCTCCTGTTAGCCATGGGGTTCACCTGCTCCGTCACTTTTGAGTCCCTTAAAAGGGACCACTCGACCCGGGCGAACCGGGAGGCGGTAGCGACGGTTCGTTTCCGTGCGCACCGCATGGGTTACTGCTTCTTCCAGCGTCATCCCAAGGGACTCGGCGTACTTCTTGAACTGCTCCAGCTCAGGGCCGGACAGAAGTAGTTCCATAGGCCCTCCCCAGGGACTCAAAAGCCCCTTCAGGCGACGCAGTCTTCATGGAACCCTTTGTCCTGAGACGGGATGGCTGAAAGCGCCAGCTCGCGAACGAAAACTGCCGGCTGCATTCCATTGAGGTTTGCCAGTGCAATCAGGGCCGCGTACTCAACGTCGTTGAGCCGCACCTTGATTGCGTTGTCTCTGATGTGGATGGGATCGGCGTACATGGGGTCAATCCGTTGAGGTGTCAGTGATGGGTGTTGCGAGTGGTTCGACCAACGTGATTACGCTGGTGGTGGTATCCGGCCGGCTCTATGCGATGAGTCGGCGGAATGGGCGGACGCGCGTGAGATTCGTGCAGCGCCCGAAGCGGGAGCGCCCCACCCTGCCCGGCGTTGTTGTGCAGTTCCCAGGAGGTCGCTGAGTGGCTCGGGTAATTGGGGGATCCCCCCTCGCGGTAGGATGCGATTTCCACACCACTACCCACCAACGAGGGGAAATCTATGAGCAACAAAACGACGGGCGAGATCTCTGCGGAAATCCTGGTTGCCTTGATCGACAAGACGCCTTCCACCGGCAACATCAAAGAAGACGCTGCACGCGCGGCCGAGGCGTTCAAGGTCATATATGCGGCCGTCATGCGCCCGGTCGGCTAAGGGCGATACGCAGTTCCTCGTACGCTTCAATCAGGTCGCGCACGGTTTCGAGAAAGCCACCGCCGTGGGCGACCACCCGCTCCCTGGCCATCGCCATGATGGTCAGGGGGTCGAGCGCCGGCATTTCAACCTGCATACGCTGGCTTGTGAGCGAAGCAACACGACGCTCCAGTTCGGCGAACCGGAATTCGATTTCGTCAGGAGACATGCGAGGAATCCTCTTTGTTGTTTCCGCGTCGATGGGTGCTGGGCGTGCAGTGGTTCGACGGCTGCGGGAGGCGTGCTGACATGTCAGACCGCCTCGCCTTCAGGGGCCGGGCCGAAGACGTCCGGGCGGAGGTCGTGGCGGGAGACGCCGAAGCTCTGTTCGATAGCGCGCGCATATTTCGGCGCTACGGGCCTTCGGCCGGTCACCCATTGGCTTACGAAACTGGGGGCAGCCCCGATGCTTTTGGCGAGTGCGGACTGCGTTCCAGCCAGATCAACTGCTTTTCGGATGTGGGTCGTGTCCATGTCGAGAACATAGCACCGCTATCTACGTGTGTAAATAGCTTTGCTCATCGCGCCATCGATCAGCCGTTAATAGCATCGCTCTATGCCTAGACCAGCCAACCCCAAAACCCCGGAAGGGGCAGCACTCACCCACGCCATTCCTGCGTCCGGCTTCACACAGGCGCAACTGGCTGAAAAGCTGGACGTGACTCCGGGCTTTATTTCCCAGTTCGCTAGCGGGCACCGGCCGGTTCCATGGGATAAGGCGGCAACGCTTGCCCCACTTCTAGGGCTACAACCAAGTCAGATCAGTGCTGACTACCGTCGCATGCAAGATCACTTCAGCGCGTCTCAGCCCCAGCGACTCGACTTCGGGATCATGGCGGCTACCGTCACCGTGCTGCGGAATTACTTACAGGAAGTTGGTGATCCACCGAACTTCGTAGAGGATCCGATCATGCTGGAGGCGGCCTATGAGGTCGTGATCGACTATGGGCATCCCGTTACGCCCACCAACGTCATTGACCTCACCAAGATTCTGAAAGAGAGGGTGAGGAGAGCGATTGATGGGGAAGACCAGGTTCGAGGAATTGGCAAGAAGGCTGGCGGCAAGAAGCGCTGAGTTGCACGCAGAGCGTGGTTCCGCGCCACCTCTTGCGCTTGTAAAAGACCCTGCCGAGGAGCCAGCAGAGGAGCCTCCCTCGCGACTGCCGGACTGGACATCATTCCAGGCTGTGGACGTGTCAGAGCGGGCGCTGATGATGCACAAGATCATGGTCATCGCTAACACGCATGGCTGGCAGATCGCCGTTACGCACTTCCTCATGACCAAGGGCGTGCCCTACCTGTCCGACCTGACGACGCCGCAGCTCGATGACCTTCTAGACAGGATGCACGGCTACGTTGATGCTGCCGAGATGGGCGCGTGCATGCATGACGCGATGCCAACGACGTAGCCCTTCCCTGCCCCGCTAGTAGGGGCTTCTTGTTAGCTAGCTTTTCCAAGCAACTACATTGGCTTGGATAGTAGTGTCCCAATTTGGGACACGCCAACAAAAAACCCCGCCGGAGCGGGGTTCGTTCTGTGGGTTACCAATCAGCCGCATGCGGCCCTGGCTCTTTGCATGAAGGCCTCAACAGGCGCACTAACCTCTTCAGCGCTCTGGGTTGCCTTCATCTTTTCATCCATTTCATAAACGATCTGACTAAATTCAGACCGAGCGAAACGGGTAAGGAGATCCCGAATCATGGGCTGGTAGGCGATTCCATGGTGCTCAGCGATCATCTTCAAGCTTTCAATCAAAGCCGATGGAAGCCGGATAGATACCAACTTCATCGCCATCGCCTTATCGAATTCTTCATGGACACTCTGCGGCGCCACGGCCACATGGTCCTCGCTACGCCCATACTCGCCATCTTCCCATTTGGCGGTGATTGACTGATCAATCATGTGCGTCGTCATGTTGCTTCCTCAAAAGTCTGTGGGTTTCCCGTGCTTCCGATAGATCGCCATCTCGGCATCATTCGGCGGGTAGCAAGTTCGTATGTAAAAGTCGCCTCTTGGGACGTAACACACCTTGAGAAGACGCCCCTTATTTGTGGGCGCAATGAACCAGATGGTACGAGGATCAGTCTTGTGCTCCTCGCGCAAATCAACCAGCAGTTGTCCGGTAATGTTTGCGAAGCATTGATGCACATCAACCTCGCTGACACCGTGCTTGGATGAAAGCTTCCTACTTATCTCTTTTGAAATGATGATCTGCGCCATCTGTCGGCCCTCCCTGCCAAGCCACATAGTCTAACGACTGTTACGCGTATATACAACGATCAAAGTTCGCCACGAAACCATTGGTGCACAAGCCTATGCAACGTATATACACCAACGAAAGTGAAGATTCACTGTCGAGCGAAACCTGAATCTAAACAATGAACGTCGTGTTATGGATTCAGAAAGTATGTGCCCGTAGATAGCTGTGCTGTTGCAATTGATAGATAGCGTCGCTATTCTTCACCCATCGCCTCACCCTGAGGCCGAGGGATGCAGAGATGGCACTTCAGCAGCCGACCAGCGACCAGCACGCCAGTGCAGCTCGCCACTTCGACAACCAGGAATGTCCTCGTTACGCGGCCAGGGCTGCGATTGACGACACCGCACTCGACGCACTCCGCGCCACGCCGTCGATGCTGGAGGAGATGTTCGGCGCGCAGATGGCGGAGTTCTTCGCACAGGCCGCTCGCCTTCTTGATTCGCACAAGGACGCAGAGTTCGCCGCGCTGATTCGCTCGACCCGCGACTCCTACGTCAACGGACAGGTCGAGGACGTTGCTGAGTACGAAGAGCTGTCGATCAACGGCGCGATCAACCACCTGCTGCGGGAGTGCGCGGCATGAGCGCCCGCCGCCTCAACGCATGGCTTCGCTTCTTCTGCCAGTCCGCCGAGTACGACCTGCTGCTGTTCGCCGGCTGGGTGTTTATCGCCGCTGCGGTTGTTCTGTTCGTACCGCTGCGTCTGTTGCAGATCACTGGGGGTGCCTTGTGATCCGCCTCCTGATCTACGCGGCGCTGCTGACCTTCTTCGCCGACATGCTCCGCAAAGCTTGGATGGTGCGCGCCGATTCGCTGGTGCTGCCAATCGCTGCGGCGGTGATCGTCTTCCTAGTTCTGACTGTCCGCCGCTGCCGGTTCCTCTACCGCCGCCTGCGCCGCAACCGCATCGCCTTCATTCGACCGCGTGGCGAATTCCCTCCGCAACGCAAACACGACGTTCGCTGATTCCCCTGCCCTGCGCACCTCCCCAAGCGCAGGGCGTATCGCGGCAACTGGCCTCCCCACCAGAAACCGCACCCGCGCCGGCCGGGCAACGCCGGCACCTATTCCCCAAACGCCGGCAGCGCCGGCTGGAGCCAACCACATGAATCTCCCTGCACAGCAGCAGAGCGCGCTTGTACCCCAGCCGCGCCAGCAATTTGACCTTAGCCCGCAGACGTTCGAGCAGGCGCTGACCTTCTGCGACTACCTCGCCGACAGCGACTTGGCCCCCAAGGACTTCAAGGGCAAGCCGGCCAACTGCCTGATCGCCATCCAGTGGGGTTCCGAGCTTGGCCTGAAGCCGCTGCAAGCCGTGCAGAACATCGCAGTGATCAACGGGCGCGCAGCGCTTTGGGGCGACGCGGTGATCGCCCTGGTGCGCAGCTCGCCGCTGTGCGAGTACATCACTGAATCGGACGACGGCAATGCCGCGATCTGCAAGGTGAAGCGCCGCGGCGAGGCAGAGGAGATCCGCACCTTCAGCATGGACGATGCGAAGGCTGCAGGCTTGGCCGGCAAGCAGGGTCCGTGGACCCAGTACCCGAAGCGCATGCGGCAGATGCGGGCCCGTGCCTTCGCCCTGCGCGACGTCTTCCCGGACGTCCTGCGCGGCATGCCCATCGCCGAAGAAGTGATGGACATCCCGGCATCGGAGCCACACCGCACGACGGCTACTGTCGTCTCCACCGAGCCGGCGATCTACTCGGCCGAAGAGTTCGCCAAGAACCTGCCGGACTGGAAGGCGGTGATCGAGTCCGGTCGCAAGAGCGCCGACGACCTGATCGCGATGGTCGAAGCGAGGGCGAAAGCCCGCATGACCGACGAGCAGCGCCAGCAGTTGCGCAACTGCGAAGCCGTCGACGTGGCCGAGGAAGTGCCGCCGGCACCGGCTGCCAACACCGAAGCCACCACCAAAACCGATCCCATTGACTGGGACGCCGAAGGAGACCGCGCATGAAGATCATCAACCTGATCCAGGGCACCCCGGATTGGCACGCCCACCGCGCCCAGCACCACAACGCCAGCGACGCACCGGCCATGATGGGCTGCAGCCCGTACAAGACCCGCGCGCAGCTGCTGCGCGAAGTGGCCACCGGCGTTGCCCAGGAAGTGGATGCAGCCACGCAGCGCCGCTTTGACGACGGCCACCGCTTCGAGGATCTGGCCCGGCCGCTGGCCGAGCAGATCATCGGCGAAGAGCTGTTCCCGGTCACCGGCACGAACGGCAAGCTGTCGGCCAGCTTCGACGGCCTGACCATGGATGGCGAGACGGCGTTCGAGCACAAGAGCCTCAACGACCAATTGCGCCAAGCAATGCGCGACGAACTGGAGTTCGGCGGCGATCTGCCCTTGCACTACCAGGTGCAGATGGAGCAGCAGCTGCTGGTTTCTGGCGCCGAGCGTGTGCTGTTCATGGCGTCGAAGTGGAACGGCGAAGAGCTGGTCGAGGAACGCCACTGCTGGTACGTCAGCAACGCCGAGCTGCGCGCCAAGATCGTGGCCGGCTGGAAGCAGTACGAGGTAGACGTGGCTGCCTACGAGCCGGAGGCACCTGCAGCACTGGTCGCCACCGGCAGCGCTCCAGACCAGATGCCTGCCTTGCGCATCGAGGTCACCGGCATGGTCACTGCGTCGAACCTTGCCGAATGGAAAGAGCAGGCCATCGCGGTGTTCCAGAACATCAGCAAGGATCTGGTCACCGATCAGGACTTCGCTGACGCGGAGAAGACCGTGAAGTGGTGCGGTGATATCGAGGACCAACTCAAGGGCGCCAAGCAACATGCCCTGAGCCAAACCGAGAGCATCGATGCGCTGTTCCGCACCATCGACGCTATCAGCGAGCAGGCCCGCTCCACTCGGCTTGCGCTGGACAAGCTGGTCACGAAGCGGAAGGAGGAGCGTCGCACCGAGATTGGCAATGCAGCCCGCCGCGCGGTGCAGGACCATGTACGTGCCATCAACGACACGCTGGGTGAGCATGGCCTGCAGATGCCGTCGACGCTGGTCGCGGACATCGCCGCAGCAATGAAGGGAAAGCGTTCGTTCGCCAGCATGCAGGAGGCCGTCGACACGGTGGCCACCAATGCCAAGATCGACGCCAGCCAGGCCGCAGACCGCATCCGCGCCAACATTGCGATCATTGTCGAGCAGGCCGAGTACTCCACGCTGTTCGCCGACCGCGTGCAGCTCTGCGCCACCAAGGCGCCGGACGACCTGCGCAACCTGGTGGCCACTCGAATCGCGGCACACAAGCAGGCGGAACAGGAAAAGCTGGACGCCGCATGCGAGAAGATCCGCGAGGAAGAGGCGGCCAAGGCGCGCAAGCAGCTGGCAGACGAAGCGCTAGCGAAGCAGAAGCAGGAAGACGCCGAGCGAGTTGCTGCAGCTTCAGTTCCCAGCACCACCGTCCAGCACCAGCAGGCCGTTGAGTCCTTGCTGGTTTCTCGCCCTGCAGCGGTCGCTTCGGCACCGCCCACTACCAGCACCGGCAAGCGCATCAAGCTCGGCGAGATCAACGCGGCGATCAGTCCGTTGTCCATCACCGCCGATGGCCTGGAATTGCTCGGATTCAAGCCGGTGGCACTGGAACGCAGCGCGAAGCTCTACGACGTTGGCCAGCTGCCGGGCATCTATGAAGCCATGCGTTCGCTGATCGTCGACGCCGAACACAACTACCCCCTGGCGGCCTGACCATGGCCACCAGCATGCCCACCGCACACAGCAGCTACGTGCTGCCCCAGCACCACCGGAACCGGACTGCAGCGACGGTGCGCCGCATTGGAGGAAGCAGCATGAGCAACTGCTCAGCGCGCCCTCTTTATCAACGACTCTTCGTGATCATACGTACTCAGGTGGGAGCCGGTGAACTTGGCGAAGTTCCTAGCCGCCGCAATGCTGTGAGCCAGCAAGCTGAGCAGGGAAGTTCGAAGGAGCATGTAGTCATTGAAGCCGTTTGCGTTCTTAGGAATCACCACTTCTGTCGCGGAATCAGCTTTGGGAACGCGTCCAGCTGCTCTCTTGGCGGCAACTCCAATGGTCTTCCACAAACCAATCAGTTGGGCGACCTGTTCGCCGAGTCCTTGCTCGAGACAATGAAGGCGATCCAGAGCGCTCTCGGCGGCTGGCAAGCAGGGGTGCGAAAGCTCTGCAAAAATCCAGTTGAGCTCTTCTCGCCCAATAACGGTTCCATCGGGCGCAATAGTTGCTTCGTCCAAAGTCTCGATGATCGACCCAAGCCTTACAGGGAGCATTGCGATTTCCGAATGGAGCAGGCTGCCAAGAATTTGGGCCGTCATCCGTCGCTGGTTGATCGTCTCTTCGTGCTGTCGCTCAGCAATAATTTTCGCCTCTTCAGCAATCCTTGCCGAGTCCTTGGCGATCTCTGCAGACAACAAGGTGATTTTCGCCGTATCGGAAGCAATATCGGCGGCGCGATTCGAGGTCAACCAGCTGCGAGCTGCTACAACCACGGTAGCGATACCAACGAACGCGCCAACAAGCACCGCCCAAGCGTCCCACCAAACCACGCACGTCTCGCTAAGCAACCAACACTGGCTCACGCCATCCAACATGCTCATTCCCTGATCCCCCTGTGGATTGGGCGGCATTCTGCCATGCGTGCGAAAAATCCTCTCGCCGCCCGCCCGCAGGGGGTGAAGGATGTCTGATGTGCAACTCGCTGTCCGAGAAGCCGTCACGGCTATCTACCTCAGCGATTCCAGCGATTACCTGCCAGCGCTCTACAGCGTCGTGCAGGCACTAGACCCTGAGATGGCCGCGCTGATGGATTCGGATATGGACGCCGCTCTTGCACTCGCTGCGCCTGATCTGGTTGCGGACAGCCCGCAGGAGGCGAGCGATGCATAAATACTCAGGCAATCCCTTCAGCAGCATCCATCATTCTGCGCGCTGCAGCCCGCGCAGCGCTGATACCAGCGGCGAGCGCTTCGTCCTGAGTGCTGTATTCCCCAGAAGCCTCAACCATCGCCAGCACTCGGGCCTCATAGCCAAGGTGGACATAGCCTGTTGCTGTGTACGGCCCAGAGCCGTTCCGAATGGCAATCAGGCGGCACGGACCCTCGAAATGTTGAGCCATTCCCCTTCCCCTGAGTCGCCTGATGTAACGCATGTTTACGACTTTGAACTGCAGCATGCAAGCCCACCACCCCTGCCCTCTTTTAGGGGAGGCGCGATGGATGATTTAGAACTGAAGGGAACCGTCGTCACCAACCCCAGTAACGGACTCCACTTGCCTTTCGATAAAGCCGGCTGCCTCGTTATAGGACTCGAAGGAGAGCCCAGTGTAGTAATGAGGACGCACAGCTGCGCGCGCGAAATGTCGGGCGACGATCAAAACACTAATGCTGCCGATCAGATCAGCTTCGACACATCCGTGAAGCTCCCAACCGCCGACGTATCTGAACATCGCCCATGTCCATCAATCTCTGATTGCGAGAGATTCATCGAGCGGAATTGTGCTGTCAAGCAACGAGGTATGAAGGTTGCTGCAGTAGCAACGCCGTGCCGCATGAGCACCAGCGGAGGCGTCGACCACGTCGCCCTCGGACACAGTCTCGCCCGCAAGGTCGGCGTGAATCTGGACAAGGCCCGTCCCAAGACCCGGCGCATGTGGGAGGCGCGCGGCCTGGCCGTGATTGCCCTATCGCGCGGCGACCTCACTGAGGCTCAGAAGATCATGCGGCCATTCAATCGCAACAGCGGCGCCCGGAAGGTGCTGGAAGGAGAGACGGCATGAAGCTCATGCTGGTCCACAAGTGGGCCGAGAAGTACTTCGATGAAGACAGCCGGCCAGATGCTCAGCTGCTGGGACGCTGGTGTCGCAATGGGAAAATCCCAGCGACCAAGGTCGTCGGCCAGTGGTACGTCGATGAGCATGCCTGGTTGGCCGGTGGCGACGACTTGGTCGCCAGCGTCTTGGCGGCGGCGTAACTTGCCATGATGGGACGTGCCCGCAAACCAAGCCGCCGCGACTGGCCTGCCAATCTGTACCCCAATCGAGATGGGTACAAATACCGGCATCCAATCACCCGCAAAGAGCACTTCATGGGCAAGGACAAGGCCAAGGCCTTTGCTGCAGCCAAGAAGCTCAACGCGCTGTTGATACCGGGCAATGACCTGGTCGGCCGAGTACTGACGCCGGGCGAGACTGTGGCTGACGCCATCAAGGTGTTTCGCGCGGATGACATCCCCGGTCGCAAGTGGGCACCAAAGACGGCCGAGGTGTACGAGAGCGTAATCAGGCGCATCGAGGCCGGCCTGGGCGCAACGCCGGTTGCCGAAGTGACAGTGAAAGCATGCGCCACTTTCATTCGCGAGGTGACCGAGTCGGAGCGCGCACGCCAGCAGTTCCGGCTGGTGCTCGGCTGGATTCTGGCCTGCGCCGTCGAAGAAGGATGGATCGACACCAACCCTGCCCTAGCCACCCGTAAGTTCTCCCACACCCGCAAGCGCGAGCGTCTGACCATTGATGACTTCCGGAAGATCTGGGATGCGGCACCGCAGTGGGTGCGCAACGCCATGGATCTGTCGCTGCTGACCTTGCTCCGCCGCGATGACGTGGTCAGCGCCAGGTTCTCCGACGTGCACGATGGCTCGCTATGGGTGATCCCCGCCAAGACGGAGGGCTCCACAAACATTCGCCTGAAAATTGCCGTGGCCGGGCCGCTGGCTGAGCTACTCGCCCAGTGCCGGGACTCGGTAGCCTCCCCGTTCCTGATTCACCGACTGCCGGAGAAGGCGCGCCCCAGCAACATGCGGGCAAAGGACCGAGAGCACCACACCCAAGTGCTGCCGGAGCAACTGTCCCGAGCGTTCGCCACAGCGCGCGATGCCGCCGGCATCGACGCCGACAACCCGCCGACCTTCCACGAGATCCGCAGCTTAGGCGGCGCACTGTTGAAAGAAGGCGGCTGGACGAACGAGCAGATCCAAGCACTCATGGGCCACAGCAATGTGGCCATGACGGAGCATTATTTGGGGGGCCATGAAGCGCCATGGCAACCGGTTAACACCGGAATCGCGTTGCCTCGATAGGGTGCAATTAGGGTGAGAATAGGGTGCACAACGAAAAAGGGCCCGCACGATGAAGTGCAAGCCCTTGATCTAAAAACAGTAGTTGGTCGGGACGGCCGGATTTGAACCGACGACCCTCTGCCCCCCAGGCAGATGCGCTACCAGGCTGCGCTACGCCCCGATCGTTACTGCTTCACCTTGCGGCGAGCCGGCGATTATACCGGCTTTGAATCAAAAATGGTTCAGCGACGCAGCAATTGAAGCACTTCTTCCAGTTCCATCCGCACTTGCTTGATGATCTGGTTGCTCAATGCCGATTCCTGCTTGGCACCGTCACCTTCCAGTCGCAGGCGCGCGCCGCCGATGGTGTAACCCTGCTCGTACAGCAGGCCGCGGATCTGCCGCACCATCAGCACATCGTGGCGCTGATAGTAGCGGCGATTGCCACGGCGCTTGCCCGGTTCCAGGCTGGGAAACTCGGTCTCCCAATAGCGCAGCACATGCGGCTTGACGTCGCACAACTCGCTGACCTCACCAATGGTGAAGTAGCGCTTGGCCGGAATCGGCGGAAGTTCGCGGTTACTGCCCGGATCCAGCATATGCCTCTACCCTTTCCTTGAGCTTCTGGCCCGGACGGAAGGTCACTACCGTACGAGCGGAAATCGGAATTTCCTCGCCGGTCTTGGGATTGCGGCCCGGGCGCTGGTTCTTGCGCCGCAGGTCGAAATTGCCAAAGCCGGACAGCTTCACCTGACGTCCCTGTTCCAATGCGTCACGCAGCACATCGAAGAATGCGTCGACAAACTCCTTGGCCTCACGTTTGTTCAGACCGACTTCGTCGAACAGACGATCCGCCATCTCCGCCTTTGTCAATGCCATGCCAGCTCCCTGTGTGCCGCCTCAACCACGGATCTTTGCGCCGTGCCCGCGATCAATGGCAGCCACCACCTCGGTGACCACGGCCTCGATGTCGCGATCCGTGAGAGTGCGCGATTTGTCCTGCAGAATCAAGCCCATAGCCAAGCTCTTGAAACCCGGTTCCACACCCTGTCCGACGTAACGGTCAAACAGCACCACCTCGCGCAACAGCTCGCCGGCTGCCTGGCGGATGGTCGCCGCAAGGTCGGCCCAACTGACCGATTCAGCTACGGCAACCGCCAGGTCACGACGCACCGCAGGGAACCGCGAAAGCTCGGCCGAGCGCGGCAGTTCACGTGTCGCCAGCGGCTCCAGATCCAGCTCGAACCCCAGCACGTCCACGTCGATTTCCATCGCCTTGCCGACACGCGGATGCACCTGGCCGATCCAGCCGATGCACTGGCCATCACGCCAGATGTCAGCGGAACGGGCCGGATGTGCATACGGGCGCTGCGAGGCACGGAATTCCAGCGCGGCGCCGGAAGCGGCGGCCAGCGATTCCAGGTCGCCCTTCAGATCATGGAAATCCACCTTGCGCGCCTTATCGCCCCACTGCAGCGCAGCGGCATCGCCACATACGGCGGCAGCGATACGCACCGTCTCCTGCGGTGCCGGCTTGCCCTCGCCTGCAGTCTGCGCGAACACGCGGCCCACCTCGAACAAACGCACACGCCCCGCCTGACGGGCTACGTTGCGGCCCAGCGTTGCGACCAGCCCCGGCAGCAGCAGCGGGCGCATCACCGCCAGCTCGGCCGACAGCGGGTTGGCCAGCGGCACCAGACCTTCATCCTGACTCCACTGCGCAAGCAGTTGCGCGTCAACAAAGGCGAAGTTGATGGTTTCCAGCATGTCGCGCGCCACCAGCTGGCGACGCACGGACAGATCGTCCAGACGCGTCTCGCTCGGCATGGCAATGCGTGCAGCGCCGCCCGGCAGCGTGGTCGGGATCTTGTCGTAGCCGTGAATGCGGGCCAGCTCTTCGATCAGATCTTCTTCGATGGCGATATCAAAGCGGCTGCTCGGACCGGTCACCGTCCAGCCATCAGCGACGGCCTCCACCTTCATGCCTAGCGCGCGCAGGATGCGCTCAACTTCGGCGTCTTCAATCTGGATGCCCAGCACGCGCAGGATCCGCGCGCGACGCAGGGTGATGGCAGCAGCCACCGGCAGGTCGGCTTCGCGCACGGCTTCGGTAACCGGCGCCGGCGTGCCGCCTGCCAGGTCCAGCACCAAGCGCGTTGCATATTCGATGGCCGTACGCGGCAGCTGCGGATCAACACCGCGCTCAAAACGATGGCCGGCGTCGGTATGCAGGCCCAGCTTGCGGCCACGGCCCATGATGGCGGCCGGCGCGAAATGCGCGGCCTCCAGAAATACGTTCTTCGTTGCATCGGTCACGCGGGTGTCAAAGCCACCCATCAGGCCGGCCAGGCCCACCGGGCGATCCGCATCGGTCACCACGAGGAAACTGTCGTCCAGCGCAGCGTCACGACCGTCGAGCAGCTTGAGTGTTTCACCCGCGCGCGAACGGCGCACCGCGACACTGCCCTTGAGCGTATCCAGATCGTATGCGTGCATTGGCTGGCCCAGCTCCAACATCACGTACTGGGTGATATCCACCAGCAGCGACACCGGACGCACACCACTGCGACGCAGACGCTCAGCCATCCACAGCGGCGTACGCGCGGACGTGTTCACGCCTTCGATCACGCGACCGAGATAGCGCGGCGCTTCAGCACCGGCATCCAGCTGGATCGACAATTCGCGGGAGCCCTGCGCCGTCACGGCTTCTGCGGCAAACGGCAGCACCGCGCTGTGGGTGGCTGCCGCCACGTCGAAGGCGATGCCGCGCACGCTGAAGCAATCCGCGCGATTGGGGGTCAATTTGATCTCGATGCTGGCATCAGGCAGGCCGAGATACTCCACCAACGACATGCCAACGGCGGCATCGTCCGGCAGCTCCAGCAGGCCGGAGGCATCGCTGTCCAGGCCCAGCTCCTTGGCCGAACACAACATGCCATTGGACTCCACACCACGCAGCTTGGCCGGCTTGATCTTCAGCTCACCGATCTGCGCACCGACCATCGCCAGCGGCGCGATCAACCCAACGCGCGCATTCGGCGCACCGCAGACAATCTGCAGCAGCTCGCCCTGCCCCGCATCGACCTTGCAGACCTGCAGGCGGTCAGCTTCCGGGTGGCGCTCGGCCTGGACAATGCGCGCAACCACCACGTGATCCAGACCAACACCCAGTGCCGTGACTTCCTCGACCTCCAGGCCAATGGCGGTCAACACCGCGCTCAACTCATCGCGCGAAACGTTGGTGGGAACGTGGCTACGCAGCCAGCTTTCGGAGAATTTCATCGTTTTCGATCCTGGTGGGCCGGCGCATGCGCCTGGCCTTTGTGGAGATACCGCAGCCGGGCATTAGCCGGCGCTACCGTCGGTGCTCAGGCGAACTGGCGCAGGAACCGCACGTCGTTCTCGAAGAACGCACGCAGGTCATTGACGCCATAACGCAGCATCGCAAAGCGCTCTACGCCCAGGCCAAATGCAAAGCCGGTGTAGCGTTCCGGATCGATGCCGACATTGCGCAGCACATTCGGATGGACCATGCCGCAACCGAGCACTTCCAGCCAGCGGGTGCTGCCGTCGGGTTGCTGCCAGGCGATATCCACTTCCGCACCCGGCTCCACGAACGGGAAGTAACTCGGGCGGAAACGCATTTCAAAATCGCGCTCGAAGAATGCACGCACGAACTCGGACAGCGTGCCCTTGAGATCTGCGAAGGTGGAATGCTCGTCGACCAACAGGCCTTCCACCTGATGGAACATCGGTGAATGGGTCTGATCGCTGTCGCTGCGATAGACCTTGCCCGCCGCGATCATGCGCAGCGGCGGCGCGTGGTCGCCCATGTAGCGCACCTGCACACCGGAGGTATGCGTGCGCAGCAGGCGGCCATCGCCGAAATAGAACGTGTCGTGCATGGCGCGCGCCGGATGATGCGGCGGGAAGTTCAGCGCTTCGAAGTTGTGCCAGTCATCCTCGATTTCCGGACCTTCCGACAGCTCATAACCCAGGCGACCGAAGATTTCGGTGATGCGTTCCAGGGTACGCGTGACCGGATGCAGACCACCACGCTCGCCATTGCGGCCCGGCAGCGTGACATCGATGCTTTCAGAAGCCAGCCGTGCATCCAATGCCGCGTCTTCCAGCAGCACCTTGCGCTCCCCCAGCGCGGTCGATACCGCGTCACGTGCCAGGTTGATCGCTTCACCTGCCGCCTTGCGCTCGTCGGCCGGCAATGCGCCAAGCTGCTTGAGCTGGGCCGTGATGCTGCCGCTCTTGCCCAACAGCGAAACACGCAGGTTTTCCAGCGTTTCCGGGCTCTGCGCCGCAGCCACATCGGCCAGCGCCTGCGCGGTCAAGGATTGGATGTCACTCATGGGATCGACGAAACCTCTGGCCGGCATGCCTACGCGGTAAGCGCCGGGCCGACCCCCGTCGCCACCATTGCCTGGTCCCCGCGCAATCATCGGCAGCGGCAACCAACACAAAAAAGAATGGGGAAGGACTCGCGCCCTTCCCCATGCATTGTCTCACTTAGGCCGTTGCGCGTGAACGCCACAACCGCCATGGAAAGAACTTATGCCGCCAGCGCGCCCTTGGCCTTCTCAGCCAGTGCGGCAAAACCTGCCGCGTCATGCACGGCGATGTCTGCCAGGACCTTACGGTCCAGGGTGATGCCAGCCTTGAGCATGCCATTCATGAAACGGCTGTAGCTCAAGCCGTTGATGCGGGCAGCCGCATTGATGCGGGTGATCCACAGCGAACGGAAATTGCGCTTCTTCTGCTTACGGCCAATGTAGGCGTACTGCTGTGCCTTGATGACTGCCTGCTTGGCAACGCGGAAAACCTTGCGACGGGCGTTGTAATAGCCCTTGGCGAGATCCAATACTTTCTTGTGGCGGCGGCGCGCCTGCACACCACGTTTTACTCGTGCCATGGTTCAGTCCTCAGAGATAGGGAAGCATACGGTCAAGACGGCCTGCGTCTTCTGCGCGGACGTGATTCGTCTGACGCAGGTTACGCTTACGCTTGGTCGCTTTCTTCGTGAGGATGTGGCTACGGTTTGCGTGGCCGCACTTGTACTTGCCGGAGGCGGTCTTGCGGAAACGCTTGGCCGCCGCCCGGTTGGTCTTGATCTTGGGCATTGCTATGTCCTTGATGGTCTCTTTTCACTGACTGGGCGGTGGCTGCGCCACACTTTCCGTCCGTGCCCTTGTCTGTTTAAAGCCCACACTCCCGTTGGAGGCAGGCAGGTCCTGGGTAACACAAACAACAATCCCGGCGAACCGGGCCGCCTATTATGCCCATCGAACCAGCCACTTGCAATCGCAAGCGGCAATGGCCGCAACAGGCAGACTGGGCATGCAGACAGGGAGGTCAGCTCTCGCCCCTCCCTGTTCAGCTGGCAGGCGGCTTGACGCCACCTGACCGGTTACTTCTTCTTCGGCGCGATCATCATGACCATCTGCCGGCCTTCCAGGCGCGGACGGGACTCGATCACGATGTCCTCACCCAGATCGGCTTCGATCCGGTTGGCCATTTCGCGACCCAGTTCCTGATGACTCATTTCACGACCACGGAAGCGGATGTTGACCTTGATCTTGTCGCCTTCTTCCAGAAAACCGCGCATCTTGCGCAGCTTGATCTGGTAGTCGCCCTCGTCCGTGACCGGACGGAACTTCACTTCCTTGATCTCGACCTGCTTGGTCTTCTTCTTGGCCTCATTGGCCTTCTTCTGCGCCTCGAACTTGAACTTGCCGAAGTCCATGATCTTGCACACAGGCGGATCGGCCTGCGGCTGGATTTCGACCAGGTCGAGGCCTTCATCTTCAGCCATCGACAGCGCTTCATCGCGCGTCAACACGCCAATCATTTCTCCGTCGCTGCCGATCACGCGGACGCGCGGCACCCGGATTTCCTGATTCTTGCGGTTCTGTTTGTTGTCAGGGGTACTGATATTGCAATCTCCCAGTGGAATCGAACCGGCCCCGACGGATATCCGCTGGGGCCGGGGCTCTAGCTTACTGCTTCAATTCAGCCTGCAGCCGCTCGGCAAAGGCCTGGACAGACATTGAGCCCAGATCCTCGCCCGACAGCGTACGTACTGCCACGGCGCCATTGTCCCTCTCGCGGTCGCCCACGACCAGCAGATATGGCACCCGCTGCAAGGTATGCTCGCGAATCTTATAGCCGATCTTTTCGTTGCGCAAATCGGCCTCCACCCGGAAGCCTTGATTCGCAAGGGTTTTGCGGACCTGCTCGACGTATTCGGCCTGGGCATCGGTGATGTTTGCCACCACCACCTGAACCGGCGCCAGCCAAGCCGGGAACGAGCCGGCATGGTTCTCGATCAGGATGCCGATGAAACGCTCCATCGAACCGACAATGGCGCGATGCAGCATGACCGGATGCTTCTTCTGGCTGTTTTCGTCCACGTACTCGGCGCCCAGACGGCCCGGCATCATGAAGTCGACCTGCATCGTGCCCAGCTGCCAGGTACGGCCAATGGCATCCTTCAGGTGGTACTCGATCTTCGGGCCGTAGAACGCACCCTCGCCCGGCAACTCCTGCCATTCGACGCCGCAACTCGACAATGCCGTGCGCAGCGCGCCCTCGGCCTTGTCCCAGGTGGCATCGTCGCCCAGGCGCGACTCGGGACGCAGCGCGATCTTGATCTGGATGTCATCGAAGCCGAACGCCTCATACACCGCCAGCGCCTGCTGATGGAACGCAGTCACTTCGGCCTCGACCTGGCTTTCCGTGCAGAAGATATGGCCATCGTCCTGGGTGAAACCACGCACGCGCAGAATGCCGTGCAGCGCACCGGACGGCTCGTTGCGATGGCACGAACCAAACTCGCCGTAACGGATCGGCAGGTCGCGGTAACTATGCAGCCCCTGGTTGAACACCTGCACATGACCCGGGCAGTTCATCGGCTTCAACGCGTAGGTGCGCTTCTCCGACTCGGTGAAGAACATGTTGTCCTGGTAGTTGTCCCAGTGACCGGATTTCTTCCACAGGCTCACATCCAGGATCTGCGGGCAACGCACTTCGCCGTAGCCGCTGTCACGGTAGACCTTGCGCATGTACTGCTCGACAACCTGCCAGATCGACCAGCCCTTCGGGTGCCAGAACACCAGGCCCGGCGCCTCTTCCTGCAGGTGGAACAGATCCTGCTGCTTGCCGATGCGTCGGTGATCGCGCATTTCGGCTTCTTCGATGCGCTTGATATAGGCCTCAAGCTGCTTCTTGTCAGCCCATGCCGTGCCATAGACACGCTGCAGCTGCTCGTTCTTGGCATCGCCACGCCAATACGCACCGGAGATGCGCGTCAGCTTGAAAGACTTCAGAAAGCGCGTGTTCGGCACGTGCGGGCCGCGGCACATGTCCACGTATTCCTGATGGTAGTACATGCCCATCGCCGTAATGTCTTCGGGCATGTCCTCGATCAGGCGCAGCTTGTAGTCCTCACCACGCGCCTTGAAGATTTCAATCACTTCCGCGCGCGGCGTCATCTTTTTGATGACGTCGTAATCAGTCGCGATCAACTCCGCCATGCGCTTCTCGATCGCCACCATGTCTTCCGGCGTGAACGGACGTTCGCTGTAGATGTCGTAGTAGAAACCTTCAGCGATGACCGGGCCGATCACCATCTTGGCGTCCGGATACAGCTGCTTGACCGCATGACCGACCAGGTGCGCGCACGAGTGGCGGATGATCTCCACGCCCTCCTCGTCCTTGGCAGTGATGATGCGCAGCGAAGCATCGCGATCGATCACGTCGCTGGCATCGACCTGTACGCCATCCACGACACCGGCAATGGTGGCCTTGGCCAGACCGGCACCGATGGATTGGGCCACGTCCATGACGCTGACCGGGTTTTCGAACTGACGGACGCTGCCGTCTGGGAGAGTGATGTTGATCATGGGGATTCACCAGAAGTCATGACCGGCTTTCGGCGCGGCATGACAGGAAGTTCGGGGCAATAAAAAAGCGCCACAACGGCGCCTGCAACAGGGCTGTGGCGGGGCATCAGCAATGGGCAGCAGTAGTGCTCATGTCGCACACTCGACCGGCGTTTTGCGCGGGCCACCTATCAACAGGGGATTGGCTGGATTCTAGCGCAATCAGCGCGCGGTGACCGCCTTCACGGCCATCCGGACTTGGCAGGCGCACAACCCCCCAGGGGGCCAAAATCCGGGCAAAAGAAAGCCCTGATTTCTCAGGGCTTCAAATGGAGGCCTGGGTCGGAATCGAACCGGCGTACGCGGATTTGCAATCCGCTGCATAACCACTCTGCTACCAGGCCAAACTTTGAATCTTGAACTACCGGGAAGATCCTTCCCGATATGAAAAGACCCCGTTTCACGGGGTCTTTTCAGAATCTGGAGCGGGAAACGAGACTCGAACTCGCGACCTCAACCTTGGCAAGGTTGCGCTCTACCAACTGAGCTATTCCCGCTTGGGATGCGGCGCATTCTACAGACTTCAGAATCAACGCGCCAGCATTTTTAACAATTTTCTTCACATCACTCGGAAGCTGCTTTCAGCCTCCTTCAGGGAAAACCCGCTGCCAGCCATGGCAACGAACTACCCAACCCTCCCAGGCGCCATGCAAGACGGCAGCCTCTGAACTTGAACTGGAGCGGGAAACGAGACTCGAACTCGCGACCTCAACCTTGGCAAGGTTGCGCTCTACCAACTGAGCTATTCCCGCTTGGCGGGTACCAATTCAATCCCAAACTGGAGCGGGAAACGAGACTCGAACTCGCGACCTCAACCTTGGCAAGGTTGCGCTCTACCAACTGAGCTATTCCCGCTTGGGAGGCGAAATTCTACAGGCAATCGCCTACCTGTCAACAGCCCTTTTAACTTTTTCTGGCACGTTCGCGTGCGGTTTTTTCTTCTTCGCGCAGGCTTGGCCATGCAGCCACCATGTACTGCACGCCGGAGATCAACGTCAGCATGGCCGCAATCGCCAACATCCAGTCACCGATGTGGAAAACCGGGGCACCCATCCAGATTTCCGTGTACGGCACTTTGGGCGATACCGAATACAGCAGACACAACAGGGCGATCATCTGCGCGGTGGTTTTGACCTTGCCGATCATTGCCACGCGCACCTTCGCGCGCTGGCCAATCTCCGCCATCCATTCGCGCAATGCCGACACCGCGATCTCACGCCCCACGATCACCGCCGCCCAGAATGCCATCCACGGCGTGGGATGGCCCTGCACGATCAGGAACAGTGCCACCGCCACCATCAGCTTGTCCGCCACCGGGTCAAGGAACGCACCGAACGCCGAATGCTGCTCGTAGCGCCGTGCCACCCAGCCATCTAGCCAATCGGTGATCGCCGCCAGGCCAAAAATTGCCGCCGAGGCGAAGTTGGTCCAGGCATAGGGCAGGTAAAACACCAGCACCAGCACCGGGATCATCACGATCCGCAACAACGTCAGCCAGGTGGGGACAGTCAATTTCATTGAAACGCTACTCCGCTGCCGGATCGGGTACCGACAGACCATGAAGGTTAGCGTAGATGCGCGCGGCCAGGGCGTCATTGATTCCCTCCACCCGGGCGATTTCCGCTTCACCGGCAGCCTTGAGCCCGGCCATGCCGCCGAAATGCTTGAGCAGGCTCGCGCGCCGACGCGGACCGATGCCCGGAATATCTTCCAGCTTGCTGGTCATCCGCGCCTTCTGGCGACGGCCACGGTGGCCGGTGATGGCGAAGCGATGCGCTTCGTCGCGCACCTGCTGGATGAATTGCAGGGCCGGTGAAGCCGCCCCTGGCCGCAGCTCACGCCCATCCGGCAAGACCAGTGCCTCGTGCCCGGCGCGACGTTCCACCCCCTTGGCCACACCCACCAACATCACGCCCTCCACGCCCAGGTCAGCCAATGCCGCCTGCGCCTGCGCCAACTGACCCGCACCGCCGTCGATCAACAGTACGTCGGGCAGTACGCCGCCCTCTTCCACCGCTCGCCGGAAACGACGATCAATGGCCTGGTGCATGGCTGCGTAGTCATCCCCCGGCTCGATGCCGCTGATGTTGTAGCGCCGGTACTGCGCGCGCACCGGCCCGGCCGCGTCGAACACTACGCAGGAGGCAACGGTGGCTTCGCCCATGGTGTGGCTGATATCGAAACATTCCACGCGCTTCACCGGCTCGGCCAGGCCGAGCAGCTCACGCAATGCTTCGCTACGTGCACGCTGCGCGCCCTGGCTGTCCATCTCGGAAACCAGCGTGATCTGCGCGTTGCGGCTGGCCAGGTCGACGTAGCCGGCACGCTCGCCACGCACGTTCCACTTCAGCACCACCTTGCGTTCGGCCGAGGCACTCAATGCCGCTTCGATCATCTCCGCATCGGGAATCTGCCTATCCAGCAACACTTCTGCCGGCGGCGCGTGCTCGATGTAGTACTGCGACACGAATGCGGCCAGCACTTCTTCAGCGCTGTCCTCACCGTTGGTTCTCGGGAAAAAAGCACGCGTACCCAGATTGCGGCCATCGCGGAATGCCAGCAGCATCACGCAGGCACTTGCACCCTGCGTCGCGCAGGCAAGCACATCCAGGTCGGCGGCACGTCCGTCCACGTACTGGCGGTTCTGCATGCTGCGCAGTGAAGCAACGAGATCACGCAGGCGTGCGGCGCGCTCGAACTCCAGTGCATCACTGGCCGCCTGCATCGACTGCATCAGTTCATCGGCAAGCTGGTCGCTCTTGCCCTCCAGGAACATGGCTGCCAGGCGCACTGATTCGTCGTAGTCGGCCTGCGCCACCAATCCCACGCACGGCGCGCTGCAACGGCCGATCTGATACTGCAGGCACGGGCGCGAGCGATTGCGGAACACGCTGTCTTCGCAGCTGCGCAGCTTGAACAGCTTGTGCATCAGGTTCAGC
Source organism: Stenotrophomonas humi (assembly GCF_001431415.1). Lineage (GTDB taxonomy): Bacteria > Pseudomonadota > Gammaproteobacteria > Xanthomonadales > Xanthomonadaceae > Stenotrophomonas > Stenotrophomonas humi. The sequence goes on from NZ_LDJI01000019.1 coordinate 138,321, forward strand.
GTTTCGCGCACCGCGCCGACGCCCGGATAAGGGCCGTAGTAGCGCCCCGGAATGGCGCGCGGGCCGCGATGCAGTGCGATGCGCGGCCATTGCTCGCGGGTCAACAGCACCTGCGGATAGGTCTTGTCGTCGCGCAGCGAGACGTTGTAGCGCGGCGCCAGTGATTTGATCAGCTGGTTTTCCAGCAGCAGCGCTTCGGCTTCGGTGCGGGTGACGGTGGCATCCATCCGCGCCACCTGCGACAGCATCATCATGATGCGCGTACTTTTGGGCGAACCGTTGAAGTAGCTGCCCACGCGCTTGCGCAACGCACCGGCCTTGCCAACGTAGAGCAACGTGTCGTCTGCCGCATACATCCGGTAAACACCGGGCGCGGTACTCAATGCCGCGGCGAATGCCTTGCCATCAAATGCAGGGAGTGCTTTGTCGTTCATCCTTCAATCGGCACGTCACTCAGCTCGCCACTGAGCGGATCGAACCGCAACACGGCGTGCGCATCGGTTTCAGCGATCCAGATCGCACCCGCGGCAACCGACAGCGCGCTCGGGCCATGCAGGCGGCGCGGCAGGTTGACGGTGGAAAGATCACCGCCCCCCAGCCGCAGCGTACGCAGCGACCCATTGCCGGCATCAGCGATCCACAGCATCGGCGAATCCGGGCCCATCGCAATGGCCAGCGGGTACTGCAGGCGTGCATGCAGACGCGGGCCATCGACGTTGCCCGACTCCCACGGCCCCTGCCCGACCAGTGTCTGCACCAGGTCGCCACGCAACTGCACCGAGCGGATCGCCGAGCCGAGCGAGTCGCAGACATACAGCGTCTGCTGCACCGCGACCAGGCTGGTCGGCTGCGCGAACGCGGCCAGATGCCCACTGCCATCGCGCACTTCCACTGCACCGGCGCCCGAGCGCCAGCGCAGTTCGCGGCTGCCCAGGTCGTAGCTCCAGATGTGGTTGTCGCCGGCCATGGCGATCAGAATCTGATTGTCGGCCACCGCCACGTCGGCCGGGTAATTCAGTGCACTGTCCCATGGCTGATTCAATACCCCAGCCTGCGGATCACCGGCGCGACCGTTGCCGCACAAAGTGTCCACCTGACCGCTCTGCAGATGGATGCGGCGCAGCGCATGGTTACCGGTATCGGCCACATACAGCACATCACGCACCAGCGTCAGCCCTTGCGGACGATTAAAAGCAGCCTCACCAAGGCCACCGTTGATCATATCCGCGCTGCCCAGACCAAACTGCCGCAGCACACGACCAGAGTGATTGCACTCAAGAATGCGGTGATGGCCGGTGTCGGCCACGTACAGGCGATCCTGACTGACCACCAGACCGCCCGGGAACAGCAGCGGCAGTCGAGGCTCGGCATTGATCTCTCGGCTGCCAAAGCCCTCCTCGTCCAACGGGCGCTGCTGGCCCTCGCAAAGCCCATTGAGCGCGCGCTCCAGCTCGCCCGTGGCACCTACCAATCGCTCCTGTTCGATGCCCTGGGCATCCAGCAGCACCAGCGTCGGCCATGACTGCACGTCGAACTGCCGCCATGCATCCCAGTGCGCATCCAGCACGATGGGGGCGCTCACGCCATGCCGGCGCAACAGTTTCAGCGCCTGTTGCGGCTCACGCTCGAATTCGAAGCGCGGCACCTGCACCACGACCAGATGCAGACGCCCCGGGTTGCGAGCCTGCCAGCGGGTCACCTCGGCGACCCGCTGCATGCTCCAGACCGACGTACCGTTGACGAAAGCCAACACCACCGGCCGCCCACGCAGTTCCTGCAGGGTGGCAGGTGCCGCGTTGAGCCAGATGCCGGACTTGGGCAGTTCCATCGCGCGTTTTTCGTTCATGTCGGGATTATGCCGGAGTCATCTCGTCGGAACAGACGCTGCACGGTAGCGCGGGCGGCGGCGTCCACCAGTGCCCAGCTATGCTCGAAGTCCGCCTCGCCACCGTAATAGGGATCGGGCACCACCGCACTTTCGCCAACGCCGGCCCAAGGCAGCCAAAGCACGGCCCGCTCGCGTGCTTCTGCGGGAGCCAGCTTCTGGGCCTCGAACAGATTGTCGCGGTCAGCGCAGAAGATGTGGTCGAAATGCAGGAAATCCTCGGCGATCAGGGCGCGCGCCCGCAGCCCGGAGATATCCACGCCATGCCGCTTTGCGCAGGCCACGGCACGTCGGTCCGGCGGATCACCGGCATGCCAGCCGGAGGTACCCGCCGAGTCCACCTGCACCCGGCCAGCCAGCCCGGCTTCGGCTAGCCGCGCCCGCAACGCTCCCTCGCCCATCGGCGAGCGGCAGATATTGCCCAGGCAGATCACCAGCAGTTTCAATGCGCCACCTTCATCAGCGCATCGGCCCGCTCAAGATCCTCCGGTGTGTCGATGCCCGGCGGGAACGGCGCCGGCGACAGCGCCACCGCAATGCGATGCCCGGCCTCCAGCACCCGCAGCTGTTCCAGCGACTCGATCTGTTCCAGCGTGCCCGGCGGCATCGCCGCGAACTGCTGCAGGAACGCGGCGCGATAACCATAGATGCCGATGTGTCGCAGCCACTGCGCGGCCGGCAAGGCATCGCGTGAACGGGCGAAGGCGTCGCGATGCCATGGAATCGGCGCGCGACTGAAATACAGGGCGTCGCCGTGCGCGTTGCGCACCAGCTTGACCACGTTGGGGTCGAACAAGGTCGGTGCGTCTTCGACCGGTGTGGCCAGCGTGGACATCGGTGCGCCGCTTTGCGCCAGCACGGCGGCGACCGCGCGAATGCCAGCAGCCGGGGCGAACGGCTCATCCCCCTGCAGGTTCACCACGATCACATCATCGGCCCAGCCTGCCTGTCGGGCGCACTCGGCCAGACGGTCGGTGCCCGAGGCATGCGCCGGGTCGGTCATCGCGACATGAATACCGTCAAGGCCAGCCACAGCGTCGGCAATACGCGCGTCATCGGTCGCCACCCAGACCGCCGTTGCGCCTGCGGCAAGCGCACGGCGCGCTACATGCAACACCATCGGCTCACCGGCCAACAATGCCAGCGGCTTGCCTGGCAGGCGTGTGGATGCATAACGCGCCGGAATGGCCACGACAAAGTCTGGAATCACGCTCATCTCAACTCCCTTCAGCCACGGCGTAACCGCCGCTCAATCAAAAACCTGGCGCCTGCGGGGTCATGCGCGCGCCAGCTTACCCAGCCGGTCGAGCAGCGCAATCCAGAAGGCGGCCGGCAGTTCCGCCTGCAGCGGCACGGCGTAATGCCAGCGGTTGGCAAAGCTGCGGCATTTGACCGCATCCTTCTCGGTCATCAGCACCGGCAACTCACTGCCAAATGACAGGTCCGACACCACGTAGCGGTGGTGGTCGGCGAACGCATGTGGCACCACGCCAATGCCGCGCGCGCGCAGCATCTGGAAGAAGCGCTGCGGGTTGGCGATGCCGGCCACCGCATGCACACGCTGACCGGCAAATGACTGCAGCGATTGTTCACGACCACCGTTCAACGGACGCGCCGTAGCAATGCGCAGGCGCATGGACCACTCACCAAAACCCGCGCCGGCCATGTCACCCGCCGCGTCGCTGGCCTGGCCCAGGTTGACCACGCGGAAATCACATTCGCGCGCGCGCTCCACCGGCTCGCGCAGAGGACCGGCCGGAATCATCCGGCCATTGCCATAGCGGCGCACCGCGTCGACCACTTCGATCTCGATATCCCGCGCCAACCGGTAGTGCTGCAGGCCGTCGTCGCAGACCACCACGTCGCAGCCGGCCTCCATCAAGGCCTTTGCAGCAGCGACGCGATCACGATCCACGCGCACCGGCGCACCGGTTTTCCAGGCGATCAGGGCCGGCTCATCGCCGCCCAGCTCAACCGCAAGATCCGGCGTGACCCAACGCGCCGTGCCCGCTTCGTCGCGACCATAGCCACGGCTGGCAACACCCGGCTTCCAGCCCGCCTCACGCAGGCGGTTGACCAGCTCGATCGTCAGCGGCGTCTTGCCGGTGCCACCGGCGGTGATGTTGCCGACCACGATCACCGGCACCGCTACCTGCCGCCGACGCAGCCAGCCACGTCGGTACAACTGCCGCCTCAGGCCAGACACGCCGGCGTAAACCGGCGCCAACAGCTTGGCGAACAACGGCACGGGTGCGTCGTCGTACCAATAGGCCGGCGTCTGCGGGCCACGCTTGTCCGTCATCAGTCCTGGCTCTCCCGGAACTGCATGCGGTAGAGATGTTCGTACAGTCCGCCCAAGGCCAGCAATTGCTGGTGGGTGCCGCGTTCGACGATGCGGCCCTGATCCATCACCAGCACCTGATCGGCATGCTCAATGGTGGACAGGCGATGTGCGATGACCAGCGTGGTGCGGTCTGGCATCAGTTTCTGCAGCGCGTCCTGCACCAAACGCTCGGATTCGTTGTCCAGTGCGGCGGTGGCTTCGTCCAGAATGAGGATCGGCGCGTCCTTGAGCATCGCGCGGGCGATGGCCAGGCGCTGGCGCTGACCACCGGATAGGCGACCGCCCTTGGCCCCTACCTGCGAATTCATGCCGTCCTGCATCTGCTCGACGAACTCCAGCGCGTTGGCGCCGGCAATGGCGCGATCCAACTGCTCGGGGCTGCGCTCGCTCAGTTCGCCATACGCGACGTTCTCGGCGACGCTACCGTTGAACAGCGTGACCTGCTGGCCCACCAGCGCGATCTGCCTGCGCAGATCGGCCAGTTTGTAATCCTGCAACGGGTGGCCGTCGAGCAAAATCTGGCCGCCTTCCACGTCATAAAAACGCGGAATCAGCTTGATCAACGTCGACTTGCCGCTACCCGAACGCCCAACGATGGCGGTGACCGTGCCGGGTTGCGCAACGAAGCTGATGTCCTGCAGCGCGGGCTTGGGTTGCCCGGGATAGCGGGCGGTGACATTCCGGAATTCCAGCTTGCCTTTCGCACGCGCCAACGGCACGGTGCCGGTATCGGGCTCATCCGCCGCATCCAGCACCAGAAACAAACGCTGCGCCGAGGCGATGCCGCGCTGGGTCATGTTCTGCACGTTGGTCAACTGCTTGAGCGCCGGGATGATGGTCAACATCGCCATCAACATGGCAACGAAATCACCCACCGTCAGGCGCCCGGCTGCTGCCTCATGACCGGCGATGAACAGCAAGGTGGCCAAGCCAACCGACCCAATCAGCTGCACCATTCCCGAAGAAATGCTGCGGGTGGCTTCCACCTTCATCGCCAGCCGCAGGTTGTTGTTGGCAAGGCTTGAATAGCGCTCCATCTCGCGCGGCTGCGCACCGTAGATCTTCACTTCCTGATGACTGGACAGCGTCTGGTCGGCAGCCTGCAACAGTTCCGCACCACTCTCCTGGATACGGTGGCTGATACGCCGATAGCGCTTTGCAACCTTGTTCATCACCCACGCCAGCGGTGGCGCGAGGACGAAGATGGCCAACGTCACCTGCCAGCTGTAATAGAACATCATCGCCAGCGAGCCCAGCGCCTGCAGCGACTGCTGCAGCACCACCTTCATCGCATCGATGGCTGCCTGCGCCACCTGGTCACTGTCCGAACCCAGTCGTACCAGCATCGACGGAACCGGCTCATTGTCGAAACGCTGCCCCGGCAGGCGCAGGTACTTGCCCAGCACGCGCACGCGCAGGTCGCGGGCAATGCTGCGCGCGGCCTTGCCCATGCCGATATCGGTCAGGTAGCCGGCAACACCTCGCACCAGGAACAGACCAACGACGGCCAGCGGCATCCACGGATTGATGTCCTCCGGATTCACCAGGTTGTTGGTGATCGGGCTCATCAGCGCCAGGAAACCCATGCCGGCGGCCGCCTCGATCAGCATGCCCAACAGCGCTACCAGCAGCAGCATCCGGTACGGCTTGGCAAACGCCAGAAGCCGCTTGTAGGTCTGCCAGGCGGTTTCCGTTGTACTGCTCATGACTTTGCCTCCGGCGCGGTAGCGATGGCGATACGGCGGAAGCCCAGTTGGCCCAGTGCATCCTGTGCGGTCACCACGGCCTGGTACGGCGTGCGGGCATCGGCACGCAGCAGTACCGTCTGCTCGCGATCGTCACCGGCGACCTGCGCGATGGTCTGCTTGAGCGCCTCCACGTCGGTACGCAGCACTTCCTGGTCATTGATGAAGTAGCGACCGTCGGCATTGACAAGAACGCTCAGCGAGCGCGGCGGTGAAGTGTTCTTCTGGTCACTGGCAGTCGGCAACTGCACCTGCAGGGTTGAGCGTGCATCAAACGTGGTGGTGACCACGAAGAAAATGATCAGCACCAGGATCACATCGATCAACGGCACGAGATCGATATGCGGTTCGTCCTGGCTGCGGCTATCGCGGATGCGCATCGTGGCTCAGGCCTTCGCAGTGGCTGCCGGGCGCGCCGCGACCGGGGCGGCATTGGTCGCCAGCACCGCCGCGCGACCATCCAGCGAATCCAGCAACGCGGAGGCTTCCTGCTCCATCTCAATCACATAGCCGTCAATGCGGCTGCGGAAATGGCGATGGAACATCAATGCCGGGATCGCCACGATCATGCCGGTGGCGGTGCACACCAGCGCCTTGCCGATACCACCGGCCAGCTGGTTCACATCGCCCACTCCGTGGTCGAGGATGCCCATGAACATCTGGATCATGCCGACCACCGTCCCCAGCAGACCCAACAACGGGCCGGCCGAGGCAATGGTGCCCAGCGCATTGAGAAAGCGCCCCATCCGGTGCACCAGGTGGCGACCGGTGTCCTCGATGCGCTCGCGGATCTGGTCACGCGGGCGGTTGCGGGCTTCCAGCGCGGCGGCCAGCAGCGCGCCGAGTGGCGAATTGGCACGCAGGGATTCGATATGCGAGGCATCCAACTTGCCGCGTGCGGCCCAGTTGCGGACTTCCTGCCCCAGCCCCGGCGGCAGCACCTCGTTACGGCGCAGGCTCCAGAAACGCTCCAGGACGATCGCCAAAGCCAGCACCCCCAACAGCAACAACGGCAGCATCGGCCAACCGCCGGCCTTGACCAGTTCCCACACGTTCCAACCCCTCCGGCGCCATGGCCGTCTGTTCGATCCCGGATAGGATAGCAGCCGCCCGCGCCCGCTCCGCGGCATCCCACCAGCGTGAACGCGCTATCCGCCGCTCGCGCAGCTGCAGGCCACCGCGGCGCAGCCAGACCCGTACCGCGCCGCTGCCCGCTGTACCCAGCACCTCGGCGTCAGCACGCCGCCAACGCGCGACCACCTCCGGGCGTGGATGCGCGAAACGATTGCCATGCCCAGCCGATACCAGCGCCAACCGGGCTCCGGTCGCTGCCACGAAACCAGCGCTGGAGGAATTGCCGCTGCCATGGTGCGGCAACACCACGACCTCCGCCTTCAGCTCGGATCGCACACGGGTAACCAGTCCCCGCTCGATCACCGCACCGACATCACCGGGCAGCAGTACCGATCCATGCCGACTGCCCACCTTGAGCACGCAACTGGATTCGTTGCGCAGATACGGAAAACCGGCGACCGGATGCAGAAACTCGAAACGGACGCCCTCCCATTCCCAGCTTTGCCCGGCCACGCAATCGGTGCCACCCGGCCAGGCCAGGCCCGGAGGGGCGTGCAGGCCGGCCACCGGCAGCGCCGCCTGCACGGCGGACACGCCGCCGGCGTGATCACTGTCACCATGACTGAGCACCAGGCGATCCAATTGCTTCACGCCCAATGCCCGCAGCGCCGGCACCACCACCCGCTCGCCGGCATCAAACCCGTCGCGTACCGCTGGCCCCGCGTCGTACAACAGGCTGTGATGCTGCGTGCGCACCAGCACCGCCAATCCCTGGCCGACATCCATCATCACCAGTTCGAATTCACCCGCATCCGGCAGTTCACGCCAGGGCATCAACAGCGGCAACCACAGCAATACCGCGAGCGGCCTGCCCGGCACGCCGTTCGGCAGCAACATCCATAGCGCGCCCAGCAAGGCCAGCGGCAATGCGAACCAGGCCGGCTCAGGCAACCACCACAACGAGAAGCGACTATCGGCAAGAAATTCGAACAACGGCCAGCTCAGATCAAAGCACCCTGCCGATGCTCGCCACACCCATGCACCACTCTCTGACCAGACCGCCTCCAACGCGGTACCCAGCACCGCCAGGGGCACCACCACCAGGCTCCACCAAGGTATCGCCACCAGGTTGGCCAGCGGCCCGATGAGCGAGGCCTGGCCAAACAACATCGCACTCAAGGGCAACAAGCCCAGCGTCGCCACCCGCTGCGCGGACAGGAAACCGCGCAGCCAGTGCGTGCGCTCCTGCAAACACCAGGCCAGCCATGCAACGCCGGCAAAGCTCAACCAGAAGCCGGCGCTCAACACCGAAAGCGGATCGGCCAGCAGCACAGCCAGTGCCGCCAGGCCCAGCGACCCCAGCACATCAACCGGTCGCCGCCACAACCGCGCCAGCACGATGACTGCCACCATCAGCACCGTGCGTACCGTCGGCAGCGCGAAACCCGCAACCGCGGCATACACCAGGGCGGCGATGAACGCACCGGCGGCGGCCGCCTGCGGTCGCGGCCAACGCAGTCCCAGCCATGGCAGCAATCGCCAGATGCCGCCGATCAACCACGCACCACAGACCGCCACCATGCCCACATGGAAGCCGGAGATCGCAATCAGATGCGTCAGCCCGGTGGCCCGCAGCAGTTGCCAGTCTTCATCGGTGAGCCCCCGCGTGTCGCCCAATGCCAGCGCCTGCACATAGCGCGACGAGGCAGACGGTACCTGCGCGGCGATGCGCGAGGCCATGTGTTGCCGCCACGCCGCCACCCCTGACGGCGGCGTGAGCAAACGTGCGGTGCCTGGCGCCCGCACCAGACCGGTGGCGCTGATCCGTTGCGCCAGGGCATGACGCTCTGCATCGAATCCCCCCGGATTGGACAGCCCGCGCGGCACCCGCAGCCGCACCCGCATCTGCCAACGCTGGCCCGCATGCAGCTGCATGCGCGGGCCAACCGATGAGGCACCGAAATCGTCGTACCACTGAAGATGAGCATTGGCATCGCCGTCATCCACCCTCAGTTGGAAGCGCGTGCGTCGCGCTTCGTGCTCCGGCAGATTGGCCACCGTTCCGGTGACACTGAATTCACGCCCCTCCCAGGCGAACGGCAACTGTGCGGCCAGCACCCAACCGGCATGCAGGCCAACCCAGCCCACTCCCGCCACCACCGCTCCCGCGAGACGCAACAGTCGACCACGCCACCACAGCACGATGCCGAGCGCTGCGAGCGGCCCGCCCATCGACAATGGCAGCAGGACAGGCGCCCACAGCGCTGCACAGATTCCCAGCAGAAAGCACACGGCAACCGCCTTGCCAAAGACGGGCATCGCTGCAACGAGGGTGAAACGCCCTGTTTGCGTTTGATCGCCATCCATAGTTGCATCTCCTGTTCCCAGAAGATGCTTGGTCCACAAGGTACAGATGTGCCATCAGCAGCAACGGACTGAGCTGGTCGGACAATGCCGCGCCCAGGTAGCAGCAGCGCCCCGCGCGGCATCGCCAACAACGCTTCAACGCTGCATGGCCATGCACCACAGGCACCTTCCAGCGCAGCACCGACACGTGTTCGGCAACCGCTTCTTCGATCCTGAAAGGCATAAAAAAAGCGGGCCCAAAGGCCCGCTTTTCTTCAGCGAAACACCGCAGCCTTATTCGGCCGAGGCGCCCTCGCCTTCTTCAACGGCCTTCATCGACAGGCGGATACGGCCCTGCTTGTCGACTTCCAGCACCTTGACCTTGACCACATCACCTTCCTTCAGCACGTCGCCGACCTTCTCGACGCGGTCGCTGGAGATCTGCGACACGTGCACCAGGCCGTCCTTGCCCGGCAGGATCGTGACGAACGCACCGAAGTCCATGATCTTGGCGACCTTGCCTTCGTAGATGCGGCCCGGCTCGACGTCCGAGGTGATCTGCTCGATGCGGGCCTTGGCAGCCTGCGCAGCGGCATTGTTCACCGAGGCGATGGTGATGGTGCCATCGTCTTGGATGTCGATCTGGGTGCCGGTTTCCTTGGTGATGGCCTGGATGGTCGAACCACCCTTGCCGATCACTTCGCGGATCTTGTCCGGGTGGATCTTGATGGTCAGCAGACGCGGCGCGTAGTCCGACAGCTCCGAACGCGGTGCGGTCAGGCCGTGAGCCATTTCACCCAGGATGTGCAGACGGCCAGCCTTGGCCTGCTGCAGTGCCTGCTTCATGATCTCTTCGGTGATGCCTTCGATCTTGATGTCCATCTGCAGGGCGGAGATGCCCTCGGAAGTACCGGCAACCTTGAAGTCCATGTCGCCCAGGTGATCTTCATCACCCAGGATGTCGGACAGGACGACGAAACGCTCGCCTTCCTTGACCAGGCCCATGGCGATACCGGCAACCGGCGACTTGACCGGCACGCCGGCGTCCATCAGAGCCAGCGACGAACCGCAGACCGAAGCCATCGACGAGGAACCGTTCGACTCGGTGATTTCCGACACAACACGGATGGTGTACGGGAAGGCTTCCAGCGACGGCATCACTGCCAGCACGCCGCGCTTGGCGAGGCGGCCGTGACCGATTTCGCGACGCTTCGGGCCCATCATGCGGCCGCACTCACCCACCGAGTAGGGGGGGAAGTTGTAATGGAACAGGAAGTTTTCCTTGTACTCACCAGCGACCGCGTCGATCACCTGGCCATCACGGGCGGTGCCCAGGGTGATGGTCACGATGGCCTGCGTTTCACCGCGGGTGAACAGCGAGGAACCGTGGGTACGCGGCAGCACGCCGGTCTTCACGGCGATCGGGCGGACGGTATCCAGCGCACGGCCGTCGATGCGGACCTTGGTGTCCAGCACCGAGTTGCGCATGGTGCTGTATTCCAGCTCGCCGAATTCCTTCGACAGCTCGGACGGGTTCCAGCCTTCAGCGGCAACGCGGCCAGCCAGGGCTTCGACCGTGTCCTTCTTGATCGCCGAGATGGCGTCGCGGCGCTGCAGCTTGTCACGCACCTGGAAGGCTTCGCCGAGCTTGCCGCCGACGGCTTCCTGCAGTGCGCTGATCAGCGCGGTGTTCTTGGCCGGAGCAACCCAGTCGCTCGGCTTGGTGCCGGCTTCAACGGTCATCTCATTGATGATGTTGATGACCTTCTGCATCTCGCGGTGACCGAAGGTCACGGCGCCCAGCATCACTTCTTCGGACAGCAGCGCGGCTTCGGATTCCACCATCAGCACGGCATTGGCGGTACCCGCAACCACCAGCTCCAGCTGCGATTCCTTCAGCTCGGACACGGTCGGGTTGAGGATGTACTCACCGTCCTTGTAGCCAACCTTGGCGGCCGCGATCGGGCCCTTGAACGGGGTGCCTGCCAGCGACAGGGCAGCCGAAGCACCGATCAGCGCGGCGATGTCGCCGTCCACGTCCGGGTTCATCGACATCACCGTGGCGATGATCTGGACTTCGTTCTTGTAGTCTTCCGGGAACAGCGGACGGATCGGACGATCGATCAGACGCGAAATCAGCGTCTCCTTCTCGGTCGCACGGCCTTCGCGCTTGAAGAAGCCACCCGGGATACGGCCACCGGCGTAGAACCTCTCCTGATAATCGACGGTCAGCGGGAAGAAGTCCTGGCCTTCGCGCGCGCTCTTGGCGGCGACGGCAGTGACCAGCAACACGGTGTCGTCCATCTTGACGATGACAGCGCCGCCGGCCTGACGGGCGACTTCGCCGGTTTCAAGCGTGACGGTGTGTTTGCCGTACTGGAAGGTTTTGGTGATTTTTGCCACGGGAGTTCCTTGGAATGCTTTCTTCAGATGGACCGGTGACGACCCATGCCGCTACCGGGTGGCCGGGCGGTTCCGGCCGCTCTCAATTACGATTTTGAAGCTGTAAAAACAAAGCCGCGGCGCATCGCTGCGCCGCGGCGGGGAATCTATTAGCGGCGCAGGCCGAGCTTCTCGATCAATGCCTTGTAACGCACGACGTCCTTCTTCTTCAGGTAGTCAAGCAGGCTGCGGCGGCGGTTGACCATCTGCAGCAGACCACGACGGCTGTGGTGGTCCTTCTTGTGCTCCTTGAAGTGGCCCGACAGCAGTTCGATGCGGGCGGTCAGCAGGGCCACCTGGACTTCCGGGGAACCGGTGTCGTTGGTGCCACGTGCGTTGTCTTCAATAACTTTCTGGGTGTCGATCGACATTGTTTTTTCTCTTGGATGCGTGGCCGGCAGGAACGTGCAATGACGCACCGCGCAGCTCGCCGTTTTAAAGTAACCGCCTGCCGACGGCAGGACGGTGCCCGTTCAAGGGCCGCAAAATTGTAACGACCTCAACCATTTGCCACAAGGAGCGGATGGTATTAGCCGCCCGCCTGTTCAGAGATTGAAACGACGCTGCGGGCTCAAACGCCCGTCGGCTTCAACCTGCCCCAGCCCCAGCGGCACGCCATCCAGGCCGAAGACACCGGCCAATCCCTCCGGCCACTCCGGGTTGCGCAGGCGCTGGCCCAGGCAGAATCGGGTTGCCTGGCCCGGATCGAGTACCACCCGGCCAAAGTTGCTCAGCCCGTCACTGATCGGCAACAACCATTCCTGCAGGGCCGCCTCGTCGCCACGCTCGGCCACTTCACGCAGGGCATCCAGCCCGATCATGCGCGGTGTCATGAAGGGCTCCACCCACAGCCGGCGCAGCGCGGTGATATGCGCGCCACAGCCAAGCACCTCGCCCAGATCACGGGCGATGCTGCGGATGTAGGTACCCGAGCCACAGGTCACCCGCAGTGACAGGCGCTCGCCCTCGTGGGCCAGGATCTCGATGTCCTGCACATGCACTTCACGTTCCGGCGCCTCGATGTCCTCACCACGGCGCGCCTTCACATACAGCGGCTCACCGCCCTGCTTGAGTGCCGAGTAGATCGGCGCCCGCTGCAGGATGCGACCGGTCAGACCCGCCAAGGCGGCCTGCAGCTGTTCATGACTGATCGCGGGTACGTCACGCTCACGCAGCACCACGCCATCGGCGTCGTCGGTGTCGGTGGTCCTGCCCAGGGCGATCTCGGCGTCATATGCCTTGGCCGAGCCCAACAGCAGACCGGCAATCTTGGTTGCCTCGCCGAAGCACAGCGGCAGCAGGCCGGTTGCGAGAGGATCCAGGCTGCCGGTGTGGCCGCCCTTCTCCGCACGGAACAAACGGCGGGCCACCTGCAACGCGGTGTTGGAGCTCATGCCCGCGGGCTTGTCGAGCAGAACGATGCCGTCCAGACGGCGAAATTGAACACGGGGGCGCATGAAACACCATTCTCGGGCCGGCGCAGGAAGACCTCACGCCCAGCGGGAACTGGAAACAACCTGAAGCATCGAGCACAGGCCAGATATGACAACAGCCCTTGCGGGCTGCTGCTTCATTCTTCGTCGGAGTCAGGCTTGGTTTCCGGCGGCGGGACCAGATCGCGCAGCAGGTTGTCGATGCGCTCACCACGGTCCACCGAGTCGTCGTAGTGGAAATGCAGCTCCGGCACATGGCGAAGCTTCATTGCCTTGGCCAGCGACATGCGCAGTTCATACGCGATTTCGCGCAAACCCTTCATCGCCTCGGCCGAACGCTCCGGCATCAACGCGGTGACGAAGACCTTGGCGTGAGCCATGTCGCGGGTGACTTCCACGTCCGACACGCTGACCGATGGCAGCCCATGCTCGCGCACGGCGGCATGCACCAGCGTGCCCAGATCACGGCGGATCTGCGCGGAAACACGGTCAGTACGGTGGAAAGTCTTCGGCACGTTGTCTAGCTCACTTGATTGTTGCGTTGATGAAACAAGACCGGTCCGCGCGATGCGGACCGGCCGTTACTGCAATTACAGGCTACGCGGCACTTCGATACGCTCGAAGCACTCGATCTGGTCGCCCGGCTTCACGTCGTTGTAGGCCTTCACGCCGATACCGCACTCGGTACCGTTGCGAACTTCTTCCACGTTTTCCTTGAAGCGGCGCAGCGATTCCAGCTCGCCTTCGAACACCACCACGCTGTCGCGCAGCACGCGGATCGGCTTGTTCCGCTTGACCACACCTTCGATGATCATGCAGCCCGCCACAGCGCCGAACTTCGAGCTGCGGAAGACGTCGCGGACCTCGGCAATACCGATGATCTCTTCGCGGATCTCCACGCCCAGCAGACCGGAGGCCACCTGCTTCACCTGGTCGATCACGTCATAGATGATCGAGAAGTAACGCAGGTCCACGCCGTTGGATTCGATGATGCGACGTGCCGAAGCATCCGCACGCACATTGAAGCCGATCACCGTGGCCTTCGAAGCAACCGCCGAATTGGCGTCCGACTCGGTGATGCCGCCCACGCCGGAGTGGATCACGTTGATGCGGATGTCGTCGTTGGACAGGCCAACCAGCGACTGGCTCAGTGCCTGCACCGAACCCTGGACGTCGGCCTTGATCAGCAGGTTCAACACCTGCTGGCCTTCGCCCTTGCCCAGCTGCGCCATGATGTCTTCCATGCGGCTGCCCGCCGTGGCGACCAGGCGCGATTCACGACGCTTGGTTTCACGCGTCTGCGCAACATCCTTGGCCAGGCGCTCGTCTTCGACGACGACGAAGTCATCACCCGCTTCCGGCACGCCGGACAGACCCAGTACCTGCACCGGAATCGACGGACCAGCCTCAGCCACCTGCCGACCGGCTTCGTCGAACAGGGCGCGCACGCGGCCGTACTGAATGCCGCACACCAGGTAGTCGCCCTTCTTGAGCATGCCCTGCTGCACCAGCACCGTCGCGACCGGGCCACGGCCCTTGTCCAGCGAGGATTCGATGACCACACCGGAAGCGCGGCCTTCGGACACGGCCTTCAGTTCAAGCAACTCGGCCTGGATCGAAATCGCATCCAGCAGGTTGTCGATGCCCTGACCGGTCTTGGCGGAAATCTCCACCATCTGCGTGTCACCACCGAAGTCTTCGGCCACGACCTGCTCAGCGAGCAGTTCGTTCTTGACCCGCATCGGGTCGGCGGAGGACTTGTCGATCTTGTTGATCGCAACCACGATCGGCGCATTGGCGGCACGTGCGTGCTTGATCGCCTCCTTGGTCTGCGGCATCACGCCATCGTCAGCGGCAACCACCACCACCACGACGTCGGTCAGCTGCGCGCCACGGGCACGCATCGAGGTGAACGCGGCGTGGCCCGGGGTATCCAGGAAGCTGATCACGCCCTTCGGCGTCTCAACGTGATACGCACCGATGTGCTGGGTAATGCCGCCGGCTTCGCCGTTGGCGACCTTGGTGCGACGGATGTAATCCAGCAGCGAGGTCTTGCCGTGATCGACATGACCCATGATGGTGACCACCGGCGGACGCGCAACGGCATCGCCCTGGTTCGCATCATTGATGGCCAACAGCGCGTCTTCAGCGTCGTTGTTGCCGGCACGCACCGCCTTGTGGCCGAGTTCTTCGGTCACCAGCACGGCGGTGTCATGGTCGATGGACTGGGTGATGGTGGCCATCACGCCCATCTTGAACAGCGCCTTGACCACTTCGCCGCCCTTCAGGGCCAGCTTCTGCGCTAGGTCGGCCACGGTGACGGTATCGCCGATGGCGATCTCGCGCACCACTGGTGCCGTCGGACGCTCGAAGCCATGGCTGCCACTGCTGCCACGCGACTGATCATTGCCGCGGCGGCCCTGCGGTGCACGTGCACCCGGACGACCACGGGAATTATTGTTGTTGCTGTTGCCGCGACGCGCACGGTCGGACGCCGACAGGTGCAGCTGGCCACCAAAACGGTTGCCACCATCGCCATCGGAACCACGCGATTTGTTGCCGGGCTTGGCATTCGCGCCACCACGGTCATCACGCGCCGGAGCGGGTGCAGACGCAGGGCCACGCGGCGCGGCGGCTGCCGGGCGCACGCTCTTGGCCGGCGTTGCTGCCGCTTCCTGCTTGGCCGGAGCGGCCTTGGCAGCCTCCACAGCCTTGACGGCATCTTCAGCAGCCTTGCGCTCAGCCTCTTCACGCTGACGCTCGGCGTCTTCAGCGGCCTTCTGGCGGGCAATGATTTCCTCATCACGCGCACGGTCCTTCTCGGCCAGCATGCGCTGTTCGTCCAGATTGCGCTGACGTGACTCTTCAAGCTTGCGCAGGATGTCTGCGCGCTCTTCGTCCGGGGTCATCGCAGCCTTGCCACCTTCCGGCTTGACGTAGGTACGCTTCTGGCGCACCTCGACATTGACCGTGGTCTTGCTGCGACCAGCATTGACCGTCACTTCCTGGTGCTTGCGACGCGCCAGGGTGATTTTTTTCGGCGCGGCCTCAGCCTCGTCGGCGGGCTGCTCTTCCTTGCCGTGGGAACGGCGAAGGAAACCCAGCAGCTTCACTTTCTCGGTACTGGTCACGATCTGATCGGGACCGCTGAATTTCATGCCGGCCTGAGCCAGCTGTTCCAGCAGTTTCTCGACCGGCGTGTTGACCAGTTCGGCGAGCTTGCGGATGGTGGTTTGCTGCGACATTCGGATCCTATGATCTTGTTGGCGCCCCCTCGATACAGACGAAGGTAGCGCGGAGTCTACGCCCTGAGCGGCTCAGGGCACTGTTCATCGCTGGCTCATTCGCCACGCTCCAGGCGGGCGATCTCCTCGGCGCGGGCTGCCAGGACCAGCGCCGCGGCACGCTCAAGATCCATACCCTCGATGCCGAACTCCAGAACCTCGTCGGCAGCCAGATCCGACAGATCCTCGCTCGTACGCACGCCGTGACCGGCCAGTGCGTACGCAGTTGCTTCATCCATGCCCTTCAATGCCAGCAGGTCTTCGGACGGCAGGCCATTCTCAGCCCCCTCCTCCACCGCCAGCGCCTCGTTCAGCAGCGCATCGCGAGCACGGGCGCGCAGTTCCTCGACGATGTCTTCGTCGAAGCCCTCCACCGCCAACAGCTCGCCGACCGGCACGTAGGCAATTTCTTCCACCGTACCGAAGCCTTCGGTCACCAGGATGCCTGCGATTTCCTCGTCCACTTCCAGCTTGTCCATGAACAGCTGGCGGGCGACGGTCTGCTCGGCCTCGGACTTCGCCGTGACCTGATCCTGCGTCATCACATTCAGCTGCCAACCGGTCAGACGGCTGGCCAGACGCACGTTCTGGCCGCCCTTGCCGATGGCCTGCGCCAGGCGGTCTTCCGCCACGGCCAGGTCCATCGAGTGACGGTCTTCATCAACGATGATCGACTGCACTTCCGCCGGCGCCATCGCATTGATGACGAAATTGGCCGGGCTTTCGTTCCACAGCACGATATCCACGCGCTCACCATTGAGCTCGTTGGACACGGCCTGGACGCGCGAACCGCGCATACCGATGCACGCACCGATCGGATCGGTGCGCGTGTCGTGGGCCAGCACGGCGATCTTGGCGCGGTCGCCCGGATCACGTGCACAAGCCTTGATCTCGACCAGACCCTGGCCGACTTCCGGCACCTCGAGCTTGAACAGCTCGATCATGAACTCCGGCGCAGCGCGGCTGATGAACAGCTGCGGGCCACGCGGTTCCGAGCGGACTTCGGCCAGGTAACCGCGCACGCGGTCGCCGGCGCGCAGCACGTCGCGCGGAATGCCCTTGTCCTTCGGAATGAAGGCCTCGGCGTTGCCACCCAGGTCCACATAGATATTGCCGCGCTCGGCGCGCTTGACCACACCGGTCACCAGCTCACCAACGCGATCCTTCCACGCATCGACAACCTGCTGACGTTCGGCTTCGCGCACACGCTGCACGATCACCTGCTTGGCAGCCTGTGCGGCGATGCGACCGAAATCCGGGTTTTCAATCTGCTCTTCGATGTAATCGCCGAGCTCGACGCCGTCGGCCTCCTCGATCGCATCCATCATGCGGATCTGACGGTCCGGCGACTCCATCACCACATCATCGGCAACCACTTCCCAGCGACGGAAAGTTTCGTAGTTGCCGTCTTTCTGGTTGATGGACACGCGCGCGAGCACGTCCTGATCGGGATAGCGCTTCTTCGCCGCAGAGGCGAGTGCCGCTTCGATCGCGTCAAAGATCACTTCACGCGGCACGCCTTTTTCGTTGGCGACTGCGTCAACTACCAGCAACAGTTCCTTGCTCATCGACTCACTCCGCGCGCGGCTTTTTGGCCGCCGTTTCGTTGTTGGATTTATTCTTGGCCTTGTCACCCTGCTTGGGCGCCGGGCCAGTCGGTTTGGTCGGTGCAAGGCCCAAAGCGGCCCAGTCCGGAATGATGCGAGCCTTGTCGATGTTGTCGAACGAAGCCACGAACGGCTTTCCATCGACAACGAACGTCACAGTGCCCTTGGCAAGATCCACTTCGGCGATCTCACCCTGCAGACGACGGCGATTCTCCTGCGGCAGCTTCAAGGCCACCTTGGCCGACTGGCCCAGGTGCTGCTCGAAATGCTCCAGCGTGAACAGCGGGCGATCCACGCCGGGGGAAGACACTTCCAGCGTGTAATTGCCGCTGATCGGATCCTCCACATCCAGCTGTGCCGACACTTCACGGCTGACCCGCTCGCAGTCGTCGACATTGACCATGCGCTCAGGCTGTTCGGCCAGCGGCACATCGATGTAAAGGCGCAGCGTGGCGCCGCCGGGCGCCGGCAGATATTCGGCACCCAACAAATCGAGCCCCAGCGCTTGCACGGTGGGGCCCAGCAGATTCGCGATTTCAGTAGCTTTGTCGCTCACAGCCTGCCTTGTTTCGATAAATGAGGACCGGCGTTACCCAGTCGGGACTTTCCGTATTGCGGAAACAACAAAGGGCCCATCAGGGCCCTTTGTCCGGCATGAATCCGGTGATCTGGATTCCGGTTACAAGAACGGAAGCAAACGTTCTTGCGAGCCCAGACTCTGGCCTTTATCAGCATGACTGATGATAAAGGCCGAAGCTGGTAGCGGGGGCAGGATTTGAACCTGCGACCTTCGGGTTATGAGCCCGACGAGCTGCCAGACTGCTCCACCCCGCAGCAGAAGCGGAATTATGAAGTAATTAAGCGGAAGTTGCAAGCTTTATTTACTTCACCGATTTCCCCGTTTCGGGAGAAACCACCGGAAGAAACTCTTCCGGGTGAACCACCTTTCGGTGATTCCGACTTCGCCGGTGAACCGGCGCCGTCGTCAACTCAGGAGATGAATATTACACGATTCACGAGAGTTTGTATCGTTTTTTATGACAAATGTGCAAAAGCATTGCGCATCCACTCCAGAATCGGCCCCAAACCCAGCGGCAGCACCAGAAGCACGATGGAATTCACGCCCAGCACGATGCCCAGGATGCGGTCATTGTTGCGCGGCAGCGGCTCACCCACCGGCTCATCGAAGTACATGACCTTGATGACCCGCAGGTAATAGAAGCAGCCGATCACCGCGCAAAGCACACCCAACAGGGCCAGCCACAGCAGACCGCCATTGACTGCCGCAGCCAGCACCGACAACTTGGTCCAGAAACCGAGGAACGGCGGGATGCCGGCCAGCGACGCCATGATGCACAGCACCAGCCCTGCCATCCACGGACTGCGGGCGTTCAGACCCTTGAAGTCCTCGATGTTCTCGGCTTCAAAGCCGGCACGGGACAGCGCGATGATCGCGCCGAACGCAGCGGTGGACATGATGGCGTAGGCGATCGCATAGAACATCGCGGCCGAATAGCCCTGCTCGCCACCGCCGGCAATGCCCATCAGCAGGAAGCCGATGTGCGACACGGTCGAGTACGCCAGCATGCGCTTGAGATTGGTCTGCGCGATGGCCATCAGGTTGCCGATGATCAGCGACAGCGCGGCCAGGCCGGCCAGCACGTACTGAAGCTCGGTCGACAGCGGGCCAACGCCCACTTCCAGCAGGCGATACGCCATGCCGAAAGCAGCCAGCTTCGGTGCCGAGCTGATGAACAGTGCGATCGGTGCCGGGGCACCCTGGTACACGTCAGGCAGCCACATGTGGAACGGCGCGGCGCCCAGCTTGAAAGCCACGCCGGCGATCATGAACACGGCGCCGGTCAACAACAGCAGGCGCTCATCGGAATGGGCGATGGCAGCGTGGATCACGTCCAGGTGCAGCGAACCGGTGGCGCCGTAGATCAGCGACATGCCGTACAGCAGCAAACCCGAGGCCAGCGAACCCAGCACGATGTACTTCATGCCGGCTTCCGCAGCCAGCTTGTTCTCACGGTTGCTGGCAACCAGCGCGTAGGAACACAGTGCGAGCAGCTCCAGACCGAGGTAGACCATCAGCAGGCTGCCGGCGGACACCAGGATCATCATGCCGGCGGTGGCGAACAGGATCAGCACCGGGATTTCACCCTGGAACAGATTGCGTTCGCGCAGGTAGCTCCAGCCGTACACAAGGCTCAAGCCACTGACCAGCACCACCACGGTCTTCATGATGTCAGCGGCGTTGTCACGGATGAACATGCCGTGGAACACCTCGCCCTGCCCGCCCACGCCGCCAAGCAGCATCACAAAGGCGACAGCGAGGATGGCTACCGAGATGAAATGGGTCCAGACCTTGTGTCGATCGCTGATGAACAGATCAAGGATCAACAGGGCGAAAGCACCACCGATCACCACCATTTCTGGCAGCAACGGCGGGAGGTCGGCAGTGGTCAACGGCAGAAGCGTCGGCGTGGTCATCATCAAATCCTGGAATCAATACTCTCGACGGGCCGCTTACAGCAGCTTGCTCGATGCGATCTGCATCGCCAGCTTGGCGATGGACGGCTCCATCAGATCGGTCAGCGGCTTGGGATACAGGCCCAGCGCCAGCGTACCGACGGCGAACACACCCAACACCAGCCACTCACGACCATTCATGTCCTTCAGCTCGGCAACATGGGCATTGCCCACTTCACCGAAGAACACGCGCTTGTACAGCCACAGCGAATACGCCGCGCTGATGATCAGCGTGGTGGCCGCGCCCAGCGCAACCAGCGGATTCCACTGGAATGCAGCCAGCACGATCATGAATTCGCCGACGAAACCGCTGGTGCCCGGCAGGCCCGAATTGGCCATGAAGAACAGCAGCGCGAAGGCGGCAAACCACGGCATCACGTTGACCACGCCGCCGTAATCGGCGATGCGGCGACTGTGCATGCGGTCGTACAACACGCCCACGCAGGAGAACATGGCGCCGGACACGAAGCCGTGCGAAATCATCTGCACCATCGCGCCCTGCAGGCCCAGACGGGCAGCATCGGCGTTACCGGCTTCGCGCACCAGCCACAGCGCGGTGAAGGTGCCGAGGGTGACAAAGCCCATGTGCGCGACCGACGAATAGGCAATCAGCTTCTTCATGTCGTCCTGGACCATTGCAACCAGGCCGACGTAGATCACCGCGACCAACGACAGCGCGATCACCAACCAGGCCCACTCGTGGCTGGCATCGGGAACGATCGGCAGGTTGAAGCGCAGGAAGCCATAACCACCGATCTTCAGCGCGATGGCCGCCAGGATCACCGAACCGGCAGTCGGCGCTTCAACGTGCGCGTCCGGCAGCCAGGTGTGCACCGGGAACATCGGCACCTTGACCGCGAAGGCGACCAGGAAGGCGAAGAATATCCAGGTCTGCTCCTTGGCCGACAGCTGCAGCTGGTACAGGTCGGCGAGCTGGAAGCTGCCGCCCTTCATGTACAGGTAGACCAGCGCCACCAGCATCAGCACCGAGCCGAGGAAGGTGTACAGGAAGAACTTCATCGCCGCGTAGATGCGACGCGGACCGCCCCAGACACCGATGATCAGGAACATCGGGATCAGCATGGCTTCAAAGAACACGTAGAACAGCATCGCGTCGGTAGCGGCAAAAATGCCGACCGTGACGCCTTCCAGGACCAGGAAGGCGGCAACGTACTGATTGACGCGCTTGTCGACCACGCCCCAGGCACCGATCAGCGCGAGCACGCCGATCAGCGTGGTCAGCAGGATCAGGGCGATGGCGATACCGTCAACGGCCAGGTTGTAGCCGATGCCGAAGGCCGGGATCCACGGATGCTGCTCGACAAACTGCATGATGTCGGCCGCATTGCGGTCGTAACCGCTGAGCAGACCGAGGCTCACCAGGAAGGTGAGCAGTGCCACCGCCAGGGACGCCCAACGGGCGGCCTGGGCGTTGCGCAGGGCGAGGATCAACGCACCACCGAGGATCGGCAGCCAGATGAGAATACTAAGTAGGGGCCAGTTCGACACGTCTTCTATTCCGTACAGGTCAACGCCAGAAATGCATCAGCAGGCCCAACAGGGCAATCAGACCGATGATCATTACGAAGGCGTAGTGGTAGAGGAAACCGGATTGGGTACGGCGCAGCAGGTTGGCGGCAAGTTCGACCACGCGGGCCGAGCCATTCACCACCACACCGTCAACCACCGTGCTGTCCACCGCACGGGCGGCCTTGCCGAGCTGCACACCGCCGCCGGCGAAGCCGTCGATCCAGAGCTTGTCGAAGCCGTACTTGTTTTCCAGCACCGAAACCACCGGTGCCAGGGTCTTGCGGGCCTTGCCTGCCAGTTCCGGCTTCCAGACGTAGAACGCCCAGGCCAGCACGAAACCCGCAACCGTGAGCCAGAACGCCGGCATGGTCATGCCATGCACCGCGTACTTCACCGAACCGTGCCAGAACTCGGCACCCACGGCTGCAATGGTGTTACGCGCCGGATCGTAGAAGTCCACGATGCCGGTGAAGAACGACAGGGTCTGCCCCGGTACGCCTGCCGCAGCGGCATGGCCGTCCCAACCGGTACCGAACAGCATCGGGCCGATGGTGAAGAAACCGATCAGCACCGACGGAATGGCCAGCAGGATCAGCGGCACCGTCACCACCCACGGCGACTCGTGCGGCTCATGCGCGCCATGGCCGTGATGGTCATCGTGACCATGGCCGTGATGACCGTGGTCGTCATGCGCATCGCGGAAGCGCTCCTTGCCGAAGAAGGTCAGGAACAGCAGGCGGAAGCTGTAGAAGCTGGTGACGATGACGCCACCCAGCACGGCCCAGTAGCCGTAAGTGGCCACCCAGCTCGCATCGGCCGCATGCGCGTGATGCGCGGCGGCTTCGATGATGGTGTCTTTCGAATAGAAACCCGAGAAGAACGGCGTACCCACCAGGGCCAGCGTACCGATCCACATGGTGATGTGGGTGATCGGCATGTACTTGCGCAGGCCGCCCATCTTCAACATGTTCTGTTCGTGGTGCATGCCGATGATCACCGAGCCGGCACCGAGGAACAGCAGCGCCTTGAAGAAGGCGTGGGTCATCAGGTGGAACACCGCGCCCGAGTAGGCCGACACGCCCAGTGCAACGGTCATGTAGCCCAGCTGCGACAGCGTCGAGTAAGCAACCACGCGCTTGATGTCGTTCTGCACGATGCCGATCAGGCCGGTGAAGAAGGCCGTGGTAGCACCGATGAACAGGATGAAGTCCAGCGACGCCTGCGACAGCTCGAACAGCGGCGACATGCGGGTGACCATGAAGATACCGGCGGTCACCATCGTCGCGGCGTGGATCAGTGCCGAGATCGGGGTCGGGCCTTCCATCGAGTCGGGCAGCCACACATGCAGCGGCACCTGCGCCGACTTGCCCATCGCACCGATGAACAGACATATGCAGATGACGGTGGCGATGCTCCACTGGTGGTCGCCGATCAGCTGAACCATGGCATGGCCGGTCGCGTCCGAACCCAGCACGCTGCTGGCATTGGCGAACACGGTGGCGTAATCCAGCGAGCCGAACGCCCACAGGATGCCGCCGATACCCAGCAGGAAGCCGAAGTCGCCGACACGGTTGACCAGGAAGGCCTTCATGTTGGCGAAGATGGCGCTGGGCTTCTTGAAATAGAAACCGATCAGCAGGTACGACACCACACCCACCGCTTCCCAGCCGAAGAACAGCTGCAGGAAGTTGTTGCTCATCACCAGCGTGAGCATGGAGAAGGTGAACAACGAGATGTAGCTGAAGAAGCGCTGGTAGCCATCATCCTCGGACATGTAGCCGATGGAGTAGATGTGCACCAGCAGCGACACGAAGGTCACCACCACCATCATCATCGCCGTCATGCGGTCGATCATGAAGCCGACGTGGGCCGAATACTGGCCGACCTCGAAGAAGGTGTAGAGATTCTGGTTGAACGGTTGTGCCCCGCCCCACAGCAGCTGGTACAGCGTGTATGCCGAAAGCGCAAAGCTGACCGCTACACCCAGGATGGTGACGTACTGGGCGCCCTTGCGCCCAACCTGGCGTCCGAAGAGGCCGGCGATGATGCTGCCGAGCAGCGGTGCGAGCACCGCTACGATCAACAGACTCTTGGAGAGAGTGATTTCCATCTCGGATCAGCCCTTCAGCGAATCAACTTCGCCCACGTTGATGGTGTGGCGAGTACGGAACAAGGTCACCAGGATCGCGAGGCCGATTGCAGCTTCCGCCGCGGCCACGGTCAGGATGAAGAACACGAACAGCTGTCCGGCGGTATCGCCGAGCTGACGCGAGAAGGCTATGAAGTTGATGTTCACCGACAGCAGCATCAGTTCGATCGACATCAACAGCACGATGATGTTCTTCCGGTTGAGGAAGATGCCGGCAACGGAGATGCAGAACATCACCGCGCCCAACGCGAGCATATGGCCCAGAGAAATCATGGCTTGGCCTCCTCGCCACCATCGTTATGCGTTTCCGACTGCACCACCGGTCTTTCAGCGGCCATCTTGACGATGCGCAGGCGGTCTTTCGCCTTGACCATGGTCTGTTCGGTCGGGTTCTGCGTCTTCAGGCCCTGGCGGCGGCGCAGGGTCAGCATCACGGCTGCCACCACGGCGACGGTCAGGATCACGGCCGCGAATTCGAACGGCAGCAGGTATTCAGTGAACAGGCTGCGCGCCAGCCAGGTGATGTTTGAGGTGTCGGCGGCGATCGCAGCGGCGTTGTCCACGGGGAAAGGCGCGGTGCGGGCCTTGATGCCGATCAGGGTCAGCATCTGCACCAGCATCACCACCGCGACCACCAGGCCGACCGGCAGGTAACGCACCCAGCCTTCACGCAGGTTGGTGGTGTCGATGTCCAGCATCATCACCACGAACAGGAACAGCACCATCACCGCGCCGACGTACACCAGCACCAGGGTGACACCCAGGAACTCGGCCCCTACCAGCAGCCACACACAGGCCACCGAGAAGAAGGTCAGGATCAGGCACAACACGGCATACACCGGGTTGCGCACGCTGATCACGGACGCCGCTGAAATGCCGGCGATGACCGAGAAGAACCAGAAAGCAATATTTACCCAATCCATCTCAAGACCTCAGCGGAAGGCAGCGTCGGCGGCGCGGCGCTCGGCGATTTCGGCTTCAAGCCGGTCGCCAATGGCCAGCAGCTGCGGCTTGGTGATGATGTTCTCGCCACGCTTCTCGAAGTGGTACTCGAGAATGTGGGTCTCGACGATCGAGTCCACCGGGCAGCTTTCTTCACAGAAGCCGCAGAAGATGCACTTGAACAGATCGATCTCGTAACGCGTGGTGCGGCGGGTGCCGTCCTCGCGCTTGGCCGAGTCGATGGTGATGGCCAGCGCCGGGCACACCGCTTCGCACAGCTTGCAGGCGATGCAGCGCTCTTCACCGTTGGGGTAACGGCGCAGGGCGTGCAGGCCACGGAAACGCGGCGACTGCGGGAACTTCTCCATCGGGTACAGCACGGTGTACTTGGGCTTGAACGCGTACTTCAGCGTCAGCCACAGGCCGCCGAGCAGCTCCAGGAGCAGCAGGCTTTTGAAATAGTGGGTGATCTTATTCATGAATCAAACGCCCTTCTGGATCACGCCGTAGAACACCATCAGTGCCGTCACCGCGATCCAGAAAATGGTCAGCGGGATGAAAACCTTCCAGCCCAGACGCATGATCTGGTCGTAGCGGAAGCGCGGGAAGCTGGCACGGAACCAGATGTACGCACTGGCGAAGAACAGCACCTTGAGCAGCAGCCACGGCCAACCGCCGGTCCAGATCCAGTTGATCCACGGCGAGATGTCTGCCGTGACCCAGCCCTGGAGCGGGCTCAGCCAGCCACCGAGGAAGAAGATCGCGATCAGGAAGCTGACCAGGATCATGTTGGCGTACTCGGCCAGGAAGAACAGTGCGAAGGCACCGCCGGAGTACTCCACCATGTGGCCGGCAACGATTTCCGACTCACCTTCCACGACGTCGAACGGCGCGCGGTTGGTTTCGGCGACGCCGGAGACCCAGTACACGATGAACAACGGGAACAGCGGCAGGAAAAACCAGTCGAACAGACCCGAACTGCCCTGCTGTGCCAGCACGATGTCGGTCAGGTTCAAGCTGCCAGCGGCGATCATCACGCCAACCAGGGCAAAGCCCATCGCGATTTCGTAGCTGACCACCTGTGCGGCCGAACGCATCGCACCGAGGAAGGCGTACTTCGAGTTGGACGCCCAACCGGCCAGGATCACGCCGTACACGCCCAGCGAGGTCATCGCCAGCAGGTACAGCAGGCCCACGTTGGCATTGGACAACACCAGCTTGTAGTCGAACGGAACCACCGCCCACGCCGCGAACGACGGTGCCAACACGATCAGCGGCGCGATGATGTACATCGCCTTGTGTGCGCTGGCCGGTGCAATGATTTCCTTGAACAGCAGCTTGGTGACGTCGGCGAAGGCCTGCAGCAGGCCACCCAGACCGACATACATCGGCCCATGGCGCACGTGCATCCAGCCGATCAACTTGCGCTCCCACAGCACGTAGAAGGCAACCGAGATGATCACCGGCATGGCGATGGTCAGGATCTTCAGCACCGTCCACAGCACGATGCCGATATCGCCCAGCGAGAGGAACCACTGGTGCAGCGGGTCGACCGCGTTCAACAGCATCTCGTTCATGCAGCCACCACCGTTACCCGAGCGGCACCCAGCGGCGCGGTTGCGCCGTGGCCCGATTCAATCCAAACCGTACCGGCAGCGACGCGGGCATCGACCACCACAGACAGGGTGGCGCGACCGGCATCGGTACCGACCTTGGCCATCTGGCCTTCGCTCAACTGCAGACGCGCGGCGTCTTCGTTGTTGAGCACGATGCGCGGGTCGTTGTTCAGCGGATGCGACTGCAGCGCCTGCGCACGACGCACCACGGCATCGGTGCGGTAGATCGCCGGGGTCGAAGCCACTTCCAGGCCCTCGCCTGCCAGCTGCGGCTGCGCCGAAGCGGCAACCTTCACCGTGACCGGCTGCAAGCCGGCACGCAGGCCTGCCAGATCGGTGAAACCAAAACCCGCCAGCTGCATGTCACCACCCAGGGCGCGCAGCACGCGCCAGCCCTCACGGGCCTCGCCCTGCAGCTTGCCGCCGGCGCGGGTGGTCTGCTCGCGGCCATCGAGATTCGTCAGCGTCGCGTCGATTTCCGGCAGCGCGCCGATCGGCAGGATCACATCGGCCACATCACGGGTCGAGGTGCAGGCGAACTGGCTGAATGCCACAACCTTGGAGCCAGCCAATGCCTTGCGGGCAGCAGCGGTGTCGGCGAAATCCAAGCCCGGCTCGATGCCATACAGCACGTAAGCCTTGCGCGGCTGCGCCAGCATCGCGTTGACGTCCTTGCCGGCCGGCAGCACGCCAGCGCGGGACAGGCCGATGGCATTGGCGCCCTGCGGAATGCGGCACAGCTTCGCGCCGGTAGCGGCGGCGAATGCGCTCGCAGCCGAACGGATCGCTGCAGCCTGCGGATGATTTTCAGCAATGGCACCGACGATGACGACGGTCTTGCTGCCACCCTTCACCGCGTCCACCAGCTGGGCATCACCCAGCGCTTCGACGAAGCGTGACGGCGCGACGATCTGCTTGCCAGCCAGCTTGAATGCGAAGTCGAAATCAACCGGGTTGACCGCGAAGATCTGCGCGCCGTTGGTCGTCTGTGCCTTGCGCAGACGAGCGTGCAGCAACGGCAGCTCATGGCGGATATTGCTACCCAGCACCACGATGCGGTCAGCGGTTTCGATCTCGGCCAGCGAGGTGCCAAACACTTCGGCAACCGGTGCGTCGGAGAAGTCGCGGTTGTTGATGCGGTGATCGATGTTGTTCGAGCCCAGAGCAGCGGCCAGACGCGACAGCAGCGCGCCCTCCTCGTTCGAGGTTGCCGGGTGCACCAGCACGCCGAGGTCATCGCCACGGTTGGCTTCGAGAATTTCGCGGGCAGCAGCCAGGCCTTCAGCCCAGCTCACTTCCTTCCATTCACCGTTGACCTTCTGCAGCGGCTTGGTCGCGCGGTCCGCCGCGTACAGGCCCTGATGCGAGTAACGGTCACGGTCGGACAGCCAGCATTCGTTGACCAGCTCGTTGTCACGCGGCACCGCGCGCAGCACTTCGCCGCGACGCACGTGCAGGAACAGGTTCGAGCCCATCGCGTCGTGGTAACCCAGCGATTCGCGTGCGGTCAGCTCCCACGGGCGGGCCTTGAACTGGAACACCTTGTTGGTCAGCGCGCCGACCGGGCACACGTCGATGACGTTGCCGGACAGCTCGGTGGTCAACGGCTTGCCGTCGTAGGTGCCGATCTGCAGGTTCTCACCGCGGTACATGCCACCCAGTTCATAGGTGCCAGCCACTTCAGCGGTGAAGCGCACGCAACGCGTGCACTGGATGCAGCGGGTCATCTCGGTGGCGACCAGCGGCCCCATGTCCTCGTCGACCACGACGCGCTTGCGCTCGTTGAAGCGGCTGACCGAACGGCCGTAGCCCAACGACACATCCTGCAGCTCGCACTCGCCACCCTGATCGCAGATCGGGCAGTCCAGCGGGTGGTTGATGAGCAGGAACTCCATTACCGAACGCTGGTACTTGAGCGCCTTCTCGTTGCGGGTCTGGATCTTCATGCCATCCATGACCGGCGTGGCACATGCCGGCGACGGCTTGGGCGACTTTTCAACGTCGACCAGGCACATGCGGCAGTTGGCCGCGATCGGCAGCTTCTCGTGATAGCAGAAGCGCGGGATCGGGATGCCTGCCTTGTCGGCGGCCTGGATGATCATCGAACCCTTGGGTACGACCAACGCCTGACCATCGATCTCGATGGAGACGTGCCCTTCCGGCACGACTGGCGTTTCATTGGGATTTACCGGTTGCGCGCTCATGCGGCAGCAGCCTCCACCTTCTTGCCGTCAACCATCGAATGACCGTTGACGATGTAGTACTCGAATTCGTTCCAGAACTGGCGCAGGAAACCCTGGATCGGCCACGCTGCCGCTTCACCGAACGCACAGATGGTGTGGCCTTCAATCTGGCCGGCAACCGTCTTGAGCTGATGCAGGTCTTCCATGGTGGCCTGGCCGGCGACGATGCGCTCCAGCACGCGGTGCATCCAGCCGGTGCCTTCACGGCACGGGGTGCACTGACCGCAGGATTCCTTGTGGAAGAACTGGCTGATACGGCAGGCGAACTTCACGCAGCAGACGCTGTCATCCAGCACCACGATGGCACCCGAACCCAGGCCGGAGCCCAATGCGCGGATGGTGTCGTAGTCCATCGGCAGGCCCTTGAGCTGCTCGGCGGTCAGCACCGGCATCGACACGCCGCCCGGAATCGCGCCCTTCAGGGTGCGGCCCGGACGCAGGCCACCGGCCATCGCCAGCAGGTCGTCGAAGGTGGTGCCCAGCGGCACTTCGAAGTTGCCGCCGGTCGCCACGCAGCCGGAGACCGAGAAGCACTTCGGGCCACCGTTGTTGGTCAGGCTCAGATTCTTGAACCACTCCGCACCGTTGCGGATGATCGCCGGCACCGAGGCATAGGTCTCGGTGTTGTTGATCGTGGTCGGCTTGCCGTACAGGCCGAAGTTGGCCGGGAACGGCGGCTTGTAACGCGGCTGGCCCTTCTTGCCTTCCAGCGATTCCATCAGCGCGGTTTCTTCGCCGCAGATGTAGGCACCAGCGCCCAGCGCGCCATAGATATCGATATCGCAACCGCTGCCCAGCACGTTCTTGCCCAGCCAGCCGTGCTTGTACGCATCAGCCAAGGCCTGCTCGAAGTGCTCGAACGGCTCATGGTGGAACTCACCACGCAGGTAGTTGTACGCCGCGGTCGAGCCGGTGGCGTAGCAGGCGATTGCCATGCCTTCCACGACGGAGTGCGGGTTGTAACGCAGGATGTCGCGGTCCTTGCAGGTACCCGGCTCGGATTCATCCGAGTTGCAGAGGATGTACTTCTGCACATCGCCCTTGGGCATGAAGGACCACTTCAGGCCGGTCGGGAAGCCCGCGCCGCCACGGCCACGCAGGCCGGATTGCTTGACCATCTCGATGACGTCGGCCGGCGGGATCTTCTCTTCGAGGATCTTGCGCAGCGCGGCGTAGCCACCGGTCTTCAGATAGCTTTCGTACGACCACGGAGTGTCGTAATGCAGCGTGGTGTAAACCACGTTGTGCGGAAGCGGCGCCGGTCCGACCGGGCCCTTGGATTCGTGGTGTGCCATGCCTTACTCCAGCCCGTCCAGCAGCGCGTCGACCTGGTCCAGCGTCAGACGCTCGTGGTAATGGCCGTTGATGACCATCATCGGCGCACCGGCGCAGCCGGCCAGGCACTCTTCCTCTTTCTTGAGGTAGACGCGGCCGTCGGCAGTCGATTCACCGTGTTTGATGCCCAGCTTCTTCTCGCAATGGCGGACGATGTCATCGGCGCCATTGAGCCAGCAGCTGACGTTGGTGCAGATGGCGACGTTGTTGCGGCCGACCTTCTCGGTCTCGAACATCGAGTAGAAGGTTGCAACCTCGTAGGCCCACACGAACGGCAGGTCCAGGTACTTGGCCACGGCAGCGATCAGTTCGTCACTGAGCCAGCCCTGGTTCTGTTCCTGTGCCGCATGCAGACCCTGCAGCACCGCAGAACGCTTGCGGTCCGGCGGGAACTTGGACAGCCAGTGATCGATGTGAGCACGGGTCTTGTCGCTCAGCACCACCATCGGGTCGACGTCACGCGCCGCCTCGAAATTACCTGTCGCCTTCATCGGCCGACCTCAACGAATACCAGATCATGAAGAACCGATGCCCGCAGCAGGCAAGCCGCGCAGGCACCGGACGTTGTGTTGTTAGCCGGCATTACCGGTCGACCTCACCAAACACGAGATCGTAGGTGCCGATCATCGCCACCACGTCGGCCAGCATGTGACCGCGCACGATCGAATCGATCGAGGACAGGTGGGCAAAGCCCGGTGCACGCAGGTGCACGCGGAACGGCTTGTTGGCACCGTCGGAAACCAGGTAGCAGCCGAACTCGCCCTTGGGCGCTTCCACCGCCGCATAGGTTTCACCGGCCGGCACGCAGTAGCCTTCGCTGAACAGCTTGAAGTGGTGGATCAGCGCTTCCATGTCGTCCTTCATCTCCGCGCGGGCGGGAGGTGCGACCTTGAAGTTCTTGACCATCACCGGGCCGGGGTTGGCCTTCAGCCACTGCACGCATTGCTTGATGATGCGATTGGACTCGCGCATCTCGGCCACGCGGACCAGATAACGGTCGTAGCAGTCACCATTGGTGCCCAGCGGAATGTCGAAATCGACTGCGTCGTACTTGGCGTACGGCTGCTTCTTGCGCAGATCCCAGGCGATGCCCGAACCACGCAGCATCACGCCGGTCATGCCCCACGCCAGCGCGTGCTCCGGCGTGATCACACCGATACCCACGGTACGCTGCTTCCAGATGCGGTTGTCGGTCAGCAGGGTTTCGTATTCGTCGACGCGCGAGGGGAACTCATTGGTGAAGTTCTCCAGGAAGTCGAGCAGCGAGCCTTCGCGCGAAGCGTTCAGACGCTTCAGCGCGTTGCCCTTGTGCCAACGCGACTCCTTGTACTTCGGCATCGTGTCCGGCAGATCGCGGTAGACACCGCCCGGACGGTAGTACGCTGCATGCATGCGCGCACCGGAGACGGCTTCGTAGCAGTCCATCAGCTCTTCGCGCTCGCGGAAGGCGTACAGCATCACCGCCATCGCACCCAGATCCAGCCCGTTGGAGCCCAGCCACATCAGGTGATTCAGGATGCGGGTGACTTCGTCGAACATGGTGCGGATGTACTGTGCACGCTCCGGCGCCTCGATCCCCACCAGGGTTTCGATGGCACGCACATAGGCATGCTCGTTGCACATCATCGAGCAGTAATCCAGACGATCCATGTAACCGACCGACTGGTTGTACGGCTTGGACTCGGCCAGCTTCTCGGTCGCGCGATGCAGCAGACCAATGTGCGGATCGGCACGAACGATGGTTTCACCATCCATTTCCAGAATCAGACGCAGCACACCATGCGCGGCCGGATGCTGCGGGCCGAAGTTCATCGTGTAGTTGCGGATCTCCTGCCGGGATTCGGCGGGATTGCTGGCAAAGGCCTCGGAGGCCGGCTGGATTACGGACTTGCTCACTTGCTTGCCTCCGTCTGCGCGCGCTCGCCTTCCGCTGTCTGGAAGCGGGCGTCATCGCGGATCACACGTGGCACGCCGACGCGCGGTTCGACCGAGGTCACCGGCTCGTACACCACGCGCTTCTTTTCTTCGTCGTAACGCACTTCGACGTTGCCGATCAGCGGGAAATCCTTGCGGAACGGATGGCCCACGAAACCGTAGTCGGTCAGGATGCGGCGCAGGTCCGGGTGACCTTCAAAGATCACGCCATACAGGTCAAAGGCTTCGCGCTCGAACCAGTTCAGGCCCGGCCACACATCAACCAGCGAAGCGACCACCGGCAACGACTCGGCCGGCGCGAAGCAACGGATGCGCAGTGCCTGGTTGTGCTGGTAGGAACGCAGCTGGGCGACGACCGCGAAGCGCTGCTTGGGCATTGCGTCGAGCCTGGCGCCGTCGGCGGTTTCATGGCTGGGGAACTCACCCCAGGCAAAACGACCGGCACCGGTGCCTTCCACGCCACGGCTGAAGCCGTGCGAAGAGACATCGGAGGTATCCCACTCGTCGCTGCCATAGCCGAGATAGTCGACACCGCACAGGTCGGTAGCGTGCTCGAAGCCGAACTCGTCACGCAGCGCCAGAGCGACCACATGCCAATCAGCCGACGGAACCTCCAGCGTCACTTCGCCGCGCGGTTCAACCACAGAGACCTGCGCACCGGCGAAACGCGCGCGAAGTCGGTCAATGAGTGAAGATGCTTGCTGGGCCATGGGGGCTGGCGTGCTCTTGATTTGAAAAGGGGATCAGCGGGCGATGGTCTGGGTGCGCCAGATCTTCTTCTGCAGCTGGAGAATGCCGTAAACCAGCGCCTCGGCCGTCGGCGGGCAACCCGGGACGTAAACGTCCACCGGCACCACACGATCACAGCCACGCACCACCGCATAGGAGTAGTGGTAGTAGCCGCCACCGTTGGCGCAGCTGCCCATCGAGATGACCCATTTCGGGTCAGGCATCTGGTCGTAGACCTTGCGCAGCGCCGGGGCCATCTTGTTGACCAGCGTGCCGGCAACGATCATCACGTCGGACTGACGCGGCGACGGGCGGAACACCACACCGTAGCGGTCAAGGTCCAAGCGCGCCGCACCGGCGTGCATCATTTCCACCGCACAGCAGGCCAGACCGAAGGTCATGGGCCACATCGAGCCGGTACGCGCCCAGTTCAACAGCGCGTCAACGCTGGTGGTCACATACCCCTTCTCGAGCAGGGGGTTGTCGCCTTCGGGACGGAGAATGTCATCAACCCGCCCTTCCGGGACCGGATTGTTCATCAGGCCGTCGAGAGTCTGAATCACTCCCATTCCAGCGCTCCCTTCTTCCACACGTAGATAAAGCCGAGGAACAACATGCCCACGAACAGGCCCATGGTGACCAACGAACGGGCACCCAGCTCCATGAAGACCTGGGTCCAAGGCACGATGAAGATGATTTCCAGGTCAAAGACAATGAACTGGATGGCGATCAGGTAGTAACGCACGTCGAACTTCATGCGCGCGTTTTCGAACGCCTCGAAGCCACACTCGTATGCGGAGAGTTTCTCGTTGTCCGGCGAACGGGGAGCGAGGAACCGACCGATGAGCATCAGCGTCACGCCGATGCCGGTGGCGACGATCAGAAACAGCAGGGACGGCAAATATTCGGCCAGCACAGCGATTCTCTCTTGCCTCTGCCCTGAACGCCTGACGGCGACGGGGCATGGGGGATTGACGGGACTTGCCACCACGGGCGCTGCTGCGCCCGCGAACCCGCTTACAAACTATGGTGCCCAAGAGGGGACTCGAACCCCTACGACTCTCGTCGCTACCACCTCAAGGTAGTGCGTCTACCAATTCCGCCACCTGGGCCTACGTCAGCACTGCTGGTTCAGCAGTGCGCCGCGTATTGTAACCGTCTTCAGTCTTTATGTGAGCCTTCGACGGGCTTTTCTTCATTCCCCGAAGGAATATTTTCTGCCGGGGCGGTTGCCTGCGGCACTTCGCCCACAGCGGCGGCCGGCGGCGCGGCCTGCAACTCACCTGCCGGCACCGCCGGGGCGGTCGCCGGAGCGATCACCTGCGACATCACGCCCAGGTTCTCGCCGGTCGGGCGGGCACCATGGGTGGCGTACCAAGCCATGAACAGACTGATGCCGAAGAACACCACGGCCAGCCACTTGGTGGACTTGGACAGGAAGTTGGATGCGCCACGCGCACCAAACACCGTACCCGAGGCACCGGCACCAAAACCGGAACCAGCAGCGGCACCGGAGCCACGCTGCATCAGGATCAGCGCGATCATCGAGATCGCCACCAGCACATAGACCACATTGAGGATCAACATCAGCATTTTGAAATCCGTCCCGGACAATTCCAGTTAGCGACCGGCGGCTGCCCTTGCGATGGCCAGAAAATCAGCCGCCACCAGTGAAGCGCCACCTACCAGCCCGCCATCCACGTCAGGCTGTGAGAACAGCTCTGCTGCATTGTCGGGCTTGACGCTGCCACCATAGAGGAGCGGCAACGAATCAGCGATTCTAGCATCGCGCTCGGCGACTACGCCACGAATGAACGCATGCACCGCCTGCGCCTGCTCCGGACTGGCAGTGCGGCCGGTACCAATCGCCCAGACCGGCTCGTAGGCCACCACGGCCTTGGCGAAGGCATCGACCCCGGCCAGTTCCAGCACCGGCGCCAGCTGCGAAGCGATCACCTGCTCAGTCTGACCGGCCTCGCGCTGCTCCAGCGTCTCACCGACACACAAGACTGGCACCAGCCCCGCATGAATGGCGGCGACGAACTTGCGCGCCACCAGCTCACTGCTTTCGTGGTGGTACTGGCGCCGCTCGGAATGACCCACCAGACCATAGGCCGCACCGACATCCACCAGCATCGTCGCCGACACCTCACCGGTGTAGGCACCCTTTTCATTGCAACTGACATCCTGGGCACCAAAGGCCAGCGAGGTTTCCTCGAAGTCCTCCACCAGATCACCCAGGTAAGGCAGCGGCGGCAGGATCACCAGCTCCACCCCTTCCAGCGGCAAGCCGGCGGCCACCTGCCCCACCAGCTCGGTGGCGAATTGACGGCTGCCGTGCAGCTTCCAGTTACCAGCAACGATCTTGCGGCGCATTCAGGAGCCACTCCTATAGAAAATGTGGGCGAAGGATAGCTGAAATAGCGACATCAGCAGGACAATCGACGGACATCACAGGACAAGACGCAAAAACGCCGCCGGGCCAAGGGCCGCGACGGCGTCGTTTACATCATGACCGGCTGTCGCCGGCAACACCACTTACTTCAGCTTGATCTCACGCAGGCGCTCTTCAAGGAAGCCATGCGCGGTGATCGCCTCCGGGTAGCGGCTCGGATTCTCGGCCGTGATGCACGAAGACAGCACGTCGATCAGGAAATCCGGGTTCGGATGCAGGAAGAACGGCACCGAATAGCGCGGCTTGCGCGCCAGATCGCCCGGGGGATTGACCACGCGATGGATCGTGGAGGGGTACACGTGGTTGGTCAGCCGCTGCAGCATGTCGCCAATGTTGACCACGATGGTGTCCGCGTCCGAGGTGAACGGCACCCACTCACCTTCATGCGACTGCACCTCCAGGCCAGCAGCGCTCGCGCCAACCAGCAGGGTGATGAAGTTGATGTCGCCATGGGCACCGGCGCGGACATTGGGGATGTCGTCGGTGGTGATCGGCGGGTAATGGATCGGGCGCAGGATCGAATTGCCGTTGTTGGTCTTGTCGGCGAAGTAGTCTTCCGGCAAGCCGATATGCAGCGCCAGCGCCGACAGTACGCGCGAACCCAATGCGTCGAGCTTCTGGTACAGCGCGTAGCCGTGTTCACGGAAACCCGGCACTTCGCTCGGCCACAGGTTCGGCGGCATCACCTCGCGGTACTTGGAATCGTCGGAGATTTCCCGACCGATGTGCCAGAACTCCTTCAGATCGAAGTGCTTGGAACCCTTGGCCGTTTCCACACCGAACGGCGTATAGCCGCGTGCACCACCGCCACCCGCGACGTGGTACTGCCGCTTCACCTCGTCCGGCAACGCGAAGAACGCCTTGAACACGTCATAGGCGGCGTCGATATCGGACTGGGAGATGCCGTGGTTACGGATGCCGGCAAAGCCCCACTGCCGATAGGCAGCACCAAGCTCGGCGACGAAGGCCTCCCGATCACTCTCAAAGCGGGTGATGTCGAGGGTGGGAATGCGGGAACTCATTGAACTACTCCAAAGGGAAACGAGGCGCCGGCATTGGAACCGACGCCCCGAGGAAACACCATGATCCTGCTCAAACCTGTGCGGCAGCCGAACGCACCGCATCGGCCAGGGCCTCGAGCGTTGCGGACATCAGCCCGGCCTCATCAGCCTCGACCGTGACCCGCACCACCGGCTCGGTACCGGACGGGCGCAGGAATGCCCTGCCCCGACCCGCCACCGCGGCCTGCGCCGCCGCCAATGCGGCCTGCACCGGCTCACTCCTGACCACCTCACGCGCGCCCGATTCCAGTCGCACATTGATAGTCTTCTGCGGCACCGCCGCCAACCCGGCCATGGCCTGACGCAGGCTGATACCGGCCCGGCCCAGCACTTCCAGCACCTGCAGCGCACTGACGATGGCGTCGCCGGTGGTAGCGCGATCCAGGCACAGAATGTGGCCGGAAGCTTCGCCACCCAACGTGCCACCGCCCTCGACCAGCGCCTGGTGCACGTAGCGGTCACCGACATTGGAACGGACGAACGGAATGCCCAGACGTTCCAGCGCCTGCTCCAGCCCGTAGTTGGTCATCAGCGTGCCAACCACCGGCCCGCGCAGGCGACCACTGGCCTGCCATGCCTTTGCCAGGATGTAGAGCAAACCATCGCCATCCACGGCTGCGCCGGTGTTGTCGACCATCAGCACGCGATCGCCATCGCCGTCGAAGGCGATGCCCATGTGAGCGCCGGTTTCAACAACTTTGCGCGACAGGTTGTCGATATGCATCGAGCCCACGCCGTCATTGATGTTGACGCCATTCGGCTCAGCACCAATGGCGATCACCTCAGCGCCCATCTCGCGGAACAGCAGGGGCGCGACGTGATACGTCGCGCCGTGCGCGCAATCCAGCACGACCTTGAGGCCACGCAGGTAGAAATCGCGCGGCACGCTGGCCTTGCAGAATTCGATGTAACGGCCGACGGCGTCGCGCGCGCGCACGGCCTTGCCGAGGTATTCGGATTCCACCGTGGTGAATGGCTGATCCAACGCAGCCTCCAACGCCAACTCGGTGGCATCGTCGAGTTTCTCGCCTTCACCGGAGAAGAACTTGATTCCGTTGTCGTGATGGGGGTTATGCGAGGCGCTGATCACGATACCCGCGTCCGCCCCCAGCGTATGTGCCAGGAAGGCCACGGCCGGGGTCGGTATCGGCCCGATCAGCTGCACATTGGCCCCGGCCGCGACCAGACCCGCCTCCAGCGCCGACTCGAACATGTACCCGGAGATACGCGTGTCCTTGCCGATCACCACCGTCGGCTGGCGACCGTTGCGCTCGGCCAGCACGCGACCAAGGGCATTACCCAGGCGCAATACGAAGTCTGCAGAGATGACGCCCTTACCAACCCGACCACGAATGCCGTCGGTACCGAAATATTTGCGCGCACCCATCAGGCAACCACCTCTTCGTGCTGCGGCTGGCGCGTCATCATCGCCAACAGGTCGGCCAGGCGATCACGCATTTCGCGGCGATCACAGATCTGGTCGATGGCACCGTGCTCCAGCAGGAATTCCGAGCGCTGGAAGCCTTCCGGCAGCTTTTCGCGCACGGTCTGCTCGATCACGCGCGGTCCGGCAAACCCGATCAGCGCCTGCGGCTCGGCGATGTTGATGTCGCCCAGCATCGCGAACGAGGCTGACACGCCACCGGTGGTCGGGTGGGTCAGCACCGAAATGTACGGCAGGCCGGCTTCGCGCAGCTTGGCCAGCGCCGCCGAGGTCTTGGCCATCTGCATCAGCGAGAACAGGCCTTCCTGCATGCGCGCGCCGCCGCTGGCGGAGAAACACACATAAGGGGCGCCCATTTCCAGTGCTGCCTCGGCGGCGAGCGAGAAACGCTCCCCCACCACCGAGCCCATCGAGCCGCCCATGAAGGCGAAATCGAACGAAGACGCTACCAGCGGACGGCCCTTCAGCAGGCCGCGCATGGCGATCAGTGCGTCGTACTCACCGGTGTTCTTCTGGCTGGCCTTGATGCGCTCGACGTACTTTTTCTGATCCTTGAACTTGAGCACGTCGGTCGGCCCGAGACGGGCGGCGATTTCGGTGGTGCTGTCGGCGTCAAAGAGCGCTGCCAGGCGCGCGCGCGCGCGGATGGCCATGTGATGCCCGCACTTGGGGCAGACCTCGAGGTTCTCTTCCAGTTCGGGGCGGTACAGGGCCGCGCCGCAGCTGCTGCATTTTTCCCAAAGGCCTTCTGGGACGCTGCGCTTCTTGGACGGCGTGTTGTCGGTGCGGATGCCAGACGGCATCAACTTGCTGAGCCAACTCATGCGGAATGATGGTTCCATTCAGGGCGGCCCAAAGGCCGCGACAGGGGCGACAGTCTAGCTCACCCCTGCGACCACGGCGCATCTGGGACTCGCCCGAATCCCTACTGCTGCGTACGTTTGGGCGGAACGGCGGCGCCAGGAACCCGACCTCCCCCTTCCGCCTGCGACCAGGAAACAACCCTGCTGCTCCTGCACCTCGCACGCTTCCCGCTAGCGCGGGAAGGGAAAGCCGACAGCACGTCCCGGCATAACCCCGCCAACGGCGTGGTTCGCCGGAGGCTTCAGCTGCCCAGCGCTTCGCGCAGCGGCTTCAGGAAGCGGCTCGCCGCCACGGCTGCCGCGGCCGGATCCGCCGCTTCGGCCATGGCCGATACCAAGGCGCTGCCGACCACCACGCCATCGGCATCCACCGCCATGGACGCGGCACTGGCGGCATCCTTGATGCCAAAGCCGGCCACCACCGGTGCCTTGGAGCGGCTGCGCAACAGACGCAGGCGATCGCCCGCCGCAGCACTGTCCAGACGCTCGGAGGCGCCAGTCACGCCGGCGAAGCTGACGTAATACAGATAGCCCTGGGCTGCGTCGCAAAGCAGATCGAGACGCGCATCGGTGCTGGTTGGCGAGGCAAGCAGAATCAGGGCCAGGCCAGCAGCCGTGAACGCGGCCCGGGTTTCTTCCGCTTCTTCCGGCGGCAGATCCACCAGCAGCACGCCATCCACGCCGGCGGCGATGGCCTCCCCCGCGAAGTTGGCAGCACCACGGATCTCGACGGGATTGAGATAGCCCATCAGCACCACCGGCGTGTTCGCATCGCGCTGGCGGAACGCCGCCACGCTGTCGAATATGTAGCGCAGGCTCGCGCCACGCGCCAACGCATGCTCGGAGCTGCGCTGGATGGTGGGGCCGTCGGCCATCGGGTCTGAGAATGGCACGCCCAGCTCGATCACATCGGCCCCTGCCTCAACCAGCGCATGCATGACCGGCACGGTGGCTTCCAGCGATGGATCGCCCGCCGTGATGAAGGGAATCAGCGCCTTGCGGCCGGATGCGCGCAGCCGGGTGAAACAGTCGTCGATTCGGGTCACGGGCATCTCAGGCACATCCTTCAATCAGTTCAACCGCTTCAGGCTGGCCCCAGTAGATCGAGGTCACCAACCCATTGAGAGTTTCCAGACGTATGGCCAAGTTGTTGGCCTTGTCGGTCCAGGTCAGGTAGTCGCCATCGGGCGAGGCGTAGGCATGCGGGCTGGTCACCGCGCCAGCTGGCAGACGCCGCTTGGCCTCAATGGCGGACATGCCCACCCACAACCCGTAGGGCAACGCAGGCGCGTCGACGGGGCGGGTATCCACCTTGATGCTCGGATCGTCGGCCACATCCATCTCAAAACGCGCGATCTGGTCGGCAATCACCATCATCGACATGCCCTTGGGCAAGCTGCCGCCGTCGTAGTACTCACAGTCACCCTCCATCAACTCACGCATCCCGGCAGAGACAAATGCCTTGTCCCCGGGCGCCTTGCCGAACGGCGCATTGATGCGCAACTCGCCCAGCCGCCCAAGGTCGGCAGACGTGGCCGCTGCAGCGGTCTGCGCCGGCACCGGGGCTGCAGCTGCGGCGAGGACGGGGGCCGACACCGCTTCCGGCGCAGGCACCACCGCCGGTGCGACCTCCGGCTCGGCGGGTTTGCAGGCGGCCAACGTGACCACCACACCCAGCAACACACCTCGCATGATCGGGCCGCTCACAGCACCAGCCCTTCGCGGGCGGCGATGGTGTGCACATCCTTGTCGCCACGGCCGGACAGGTTGCACAGCACCAGCGCGTCCTTGGGCAGCTCGCGCGCCAGCTTGATGGCGTGCGCCACCGCGTGGCTGGATTCCAGCGCCGGCAGGATGCCTTCGATCCGGGTCAGGCGATGGAACGCGTCCAGCGCCTCTTCGTCGGTGATGCCGACGTACTGGGCGCGGCCGGTATCGGACAGGAACGCATGCTCCGGGCCGACGCCGGGGTAATCCAGGCCAGCGGAGATCGAGTGGGTTTCGGTGATCTGACCATCGTCGTCGCACAGCACGTAGGTGCGGTTGCCATGCAGCACACCCGGCCGACCGGCCGAGATTGATGCCGCGTGACGGCCGGTATGGATGCCGTCACCGGCCGCTTCGGCGCCGTAGATCTTCACCGCGTGGTCGTTGAGGAAGGCATGGAACAGGCCGATCGCATTGGACCCACCGCCGACGCAGGCGGTGATCGCATCCGGCAGGCGACCGTAATCCTCCAGCATCTGCGCGCGGGCCTCGCGCCCGACAATCGCATTGAAGTCGCGCACCATGCGCGGGTACGGATCCGGGCCGGCGACCGTACCGATGATGTAGAAGGTGTCGCGCACATTGGTCACCCAGTCGCGCATCGCTTCATTGAGCGCGTCCTTGAGGGTGGCCGAACCACTGGTCACCGGCACCACCGTCGCACCGAGCAGCTTCATGCGGTAGACATTGATCTTCTGCCGCTCGATGTCGGTGGCGCCCATGTACACCACGCATTCGATGCCCAGCCGCGCGGCTACCGTGGCCGTGGCCACACCGTGCTGGCCGGCGCCGGTCTCGGCGATGATGCGGGTCTTGCCCATGCGGCTGGCCAGCAGCGCCTGGCCGATGGTGTTGTTCACCTTGTGCGCGCCGGTATGGTTCAGGTCCTCGCGCTTGAGCAGGATCTGCGCACCGCCTACGTCCTTGCTCAGGCGCTCGGCGTGATAGATCGGACTGGGCCGGCCGACGTAGTGCTTCAGGTCCTTGTCATAGGCCGCGATGAACGACGGATCCAGTCGCGCCTGGTCGTAGGCGGCGGCCAGTTCCCGCAGCGGCCCGACCAGCGTCTCCGCTACGAAACTGCCGCCATAGCGGCCGAAATGCCCGCGGGCATCAGGGAAGGCATGAAAATCGGAGATCGACGGATCGGTCATGGCATCAAGACTGCGAGGAACAGGCATGCACTCTAGCGCAGCCTTGATGACATAAAAATCGATAATTTGGCGCGCATGTGTTAGAAAAACTCACATGAAAGCCAGCCACACTCTACCCTCGCTCAATGCCCTGCGGGCCTTTGAAGCCGCAGCACGGCTGCGCAGCGTGAGCCGGGCGGCGGCCGAGCTTCATGTCACCCACGGCGCTGTGAGCCGCCAACTGCGGGCCCTGGAAGAAGAACTGGGGCTCGCCCTGTTCGAGCGCGACGGGCGCGGCATCCGCCCGACCGCAGCCGGCAACCGTCTGCTGGAGGCGACATCCGGGGCGTTTTCACAGCTGCGCGACTGCATCACCGCGCTGCGCCGCCCGCAACGCGGCGACGCCTTCGTGCTGGGCTGCCCCGGCAGCCTGCTTGCCCGCTGGATGATTCCGCGCCTGCAGGACCTGCAACGCGACCTGCCCGGATTGACCCTGCATCTGGCCGCACAGGAGGGTGACTTCGCTCCTCACCTGGACGGCCTGGACGCCGCCCTGCTGCTTGGCCAGGCGCCCTGGCCAGCTGGCTGGAACGTACATACGCTCGCAACCGAGCGTATCGGTCCGGTGTTCAGCCCATCGATCCCCGGCGCGCATGTGCTGGCGCATCAACCGATCGAAGCGCTGTTGTCACGCGAGTTGCTGCACACCCGCTCACGGCCACAGGCCTGGCCAACCTGGGCAGCACTGAACGGTATCGACAGTGCGCGCCTGCGTTACGGCACCGGTTTCGAGCACCTGTATTACCAGTTGGAAGCCGCCGTGGCGGGGCTTGGCGTTGCCATCGCGCCGGAGCCTCTGGTGGCCGATGACCTGGTCAATGGCCGCCTGATCGCGCCATGGGGCTTTGTCGATACCGAAGGCTGCTGGGCGCTGTGCACCGCCGGCAATCGCGATGATCCGCGCGCCCTGGAGCTGGCGGCCTGGCTGCAGCGCCAACTGGCCTGAACCGGCCCCTGCGGCAAAGCCACCTGGCGCCTGCCGCGCTCAGCCCTGCGTCGGTGCAGCCAATCGCTGCTGCACGTCCTCGCGCAGCCGTGCCAGCTCAACCTCGGCCTGTTGCCGCTGTTGCATGCCCTCACGGTGGATGTTGCGCACCTCTTCGACGGTAGCGATCAGCTGCTCATGCACATGCCGCAGGGTAGCCACATCGATCACGGCACGTTGATTGGCCTTGGCCGTTTCTACCGAGGTCTGCCGCATCAGGTCGGCGTTGCGGCGCATCAGCTCATTGGTCGCATCGTCGATGGCATTGGACAGCTCCACCGCGTTTTTCTGCTCACCCAGCGAGAGCTGGATCGCGAACTGACGCTTCCACGAGGGAATGGTGATGTCGCGTACCGCATTGAACTTCTCGATCAGCTGGATCGCATTGGCCTGGATCAGCCGGATCATCG
Source organism: Stenotrophomonas humi (assembly GCF_001431415.1). Lineage (GTDB taxonomy): Bacteria > Pseudomonadota > Gammaproteobacteria > Xanthomonadales > Xanthomonadaceae > Stenotrophomonas > Stenotrophomonas humi. The sequence goes on from NZ_LDJI01000019.1 coordinate 181,673, forward strand.
GCAATGACTGATCAGCCGCATGCTGCATCACGGTCAAATCACCGACGCGCTTGTCGAGCAGGCGGATGGCATTGTCGATCTCGCCCCGGCGGATGCGTGATGCGGGGTCCTCAAGACCAACCAGCGCCCGCAGTTCGTCATTGAGTTCCGCCAAGCGCTGTTTGCCGGCGGCGATGTGCAGGCCAAGGCTCAGCCGTTCGTCACGGACGATGGCATGCATGCGGTCGAATTCACCGACGCGCTGCCCCATCGTGGCCTGCTGCGTCCCCACATCGCGCATCAGCTGTTCGATCTGCTGATTGGTGTCGCTGAACTTCTGCACCAGCTCGCCCTTGGAGGCGCGCATGCGGTCGATCAGCCCGCCGATCACCGGCACCTTGGAACGTTCGTTGAGGCCATCCAGCTTCAGCGAGCGGGCGATGCGCACCACTTCGCCCAGCTTGTCGCCAGATGCGTCGAGGTCGCGGTTGCGCACATGCTCCAGCAGCTGCGTGGAGAACGCCGCACTCTTGCCGGCGGCCTCGCGGCCAAACACATGCAGGTTGCCCGGACTGATGTCATCCAGCGTCCGTGTGATCTGCGCGATGCGCGGACGGTCGGCTTCGGTCAGGCCCAATGCGACCAGCATGGCGCCATCCAGTGCCGCTGGGGATTCGACCGGCAACGGGATATTGTCCTGCGTCATCTGCAACTCTCCTTGAGGAAGGTACGCGGCGCGGCGCGCGAGCCATGAAACATGAGTGGAGCGTGTCTAGTGAAGTCTAGCCTGCATCGCCTCGACCTCCACCAGTATCCGTGCCTGGGCGTCGGCGGCCATGGCCAGCCGCAGCGACGTATCCACCGCTTTGCTGGCCAGCATCTGTTGCCGCCACAACGGCAGCAGCACATCACGGATGCGCTGATAGCGCTCCAGCAGTTCGACACCCTGCGCATGCAGCAACTGCAGCTGCGATGCTTCCAGTGCACGTAGCCGGGCAACGCCACGCAGGTGGTGAAGGCGGCGCTGCAAGGCGGCGACCGCCAACGTACTGCCTGCATCGGCCTGCGTCGCGGCACCTTGCAGCAGGCGTTCACCCGCATCGGCCCAGGCATCAATCGCGTTGACCGCCTCGGTCACGAGCGCTGCCTGCCGCAGGCGCACAGGCAACGCCTTCTGCAATTCGGCAACGATGCCATCGGCACGCACCAGGCAGACATCCAGTTGCCCGGCCAAGCGTTCCGCCTGCTCCTGCATTTCCACATCGCGGCCCAGCAGCCGTCCCAGCAAACCGACGCTGCGACGAATCGCGCCCACATCGTGCGCACGCATGGCCTGGTGGATGTTGTCCATTTCGGCGACCAGTCGTGCAGCGGCCCGGTCATCGCTGCCCGCTGCGGCCTGCTGTTCGACCAAGGCCAGCAGCTGCGCGCCGTAACCGGCTATCGCCAACGGATCGTCCAACGCCACCGCGGGAGCTGGCGGCAACGGCAGCACAATCCGGCCGGACTCATCAGGATTCACCGGGTTCCTCATTCTTGTGACTACCCTGCTGGCCCGGCACCACCACCTGTCCGCCATAGAAGTGGCGCATCAAAGCTTCGTCCAGTGCTTTCTCTTCCGGGCTGCGAGCGCGACGAACGCGGGGCGCCGGTTTTTCGGTTGCCGGTTCCCTGGCCAACCAATCGCGCAGTTGCACCGCTAACTGGGTCAACGCATCGCCGACCTGACCCTGGCGCTGCTGCGAATCCGCCAATGCACGCAACAGCGGTTCGAAATCCTGCACCGGCGGCGGTACGGGTGAAACTTCAGTGGGTACGGCGAACGGACCTGGCCGCTCGGCCACGGACTGCAGCAACGCCACGATCCGTTCCCAAGGCGCATCCATTGCCGCAACCGGTGGTGCAGTGACCTGCGCGTCATCTGCGCGCAGCCCCTGCAGGCCACTGGCGATGTCGGCCAGCTGCGCGACAACGCGCGCCCCGGTATCGGCATCGTCGCCCCCCATGGCCTTGTCGCGCATGAAATCGCGCTTGATCTGCTCCCAGCGTGTCTGTTGCGCCGCGTCCATCACTCCACGCAATTCGCCGAGCTTGAGCAGGTTTTCTTCCGAACCGCTGGTGAGCAGCTGCGACTCGCCGAGATAATGATCGGACACCAGCTGCTGCAGCTCGGCGGCATTCATCACCGGCGATATCTTCTCCGACAGCTTGTTCATGTTGCGGTAGCTGCCCTGCAACCGGAATGAGGGCTCCACCCGGTACTTGTCCGACTGCGCGGCGCTGGCGATGTACTGCTGGTTGACCCGGTAGACCACCTCGCGCACCTGCATCAAGCGTTCCAGCGTGGCGACGATCTCGTTGATCTCCGCACCGCTGTAGGCATGGCTCAGCGCATTGGTCGACACCTCCTTGCCGTTGGCCTTGTCCACCAGCACGTAGAGATCGGCCAGATCGCGCGTGGCCATCGGCGCCAGCACCTGGCTGGAGGTGAGGCTGTTCTCGATGTAGCTGAGCTTGAATGCCTCTTCCATGCCACCGAGCACGTCACCCAGGTTATAGATGTCGGCACGGTTGGCCAGCATGTCCGGCACTTTGAATACTTCGCCGGACTCGGTGTACGGATTGCCCGCCATCACCACGCAGAACTTCTTGCCGCGCAGATCGTAGGTCCGGGTGCGGCCTTTCCACACGCCCTCGATGCGGCGGGTGCCGTCGCACAGCGAGATGAATTTCTGCAGGAATTCCGGATGCGTATGCTGGATGTCGTCGACATACAGCATGGTGTTGTTGCCCATTTCCAGCGCGAGGTTCAGCTTGAGCAGCTCCTGTCGCGAGGTGGCGTCCGGCGCCTGCTCCGGATCCAGCGAGCGCACCTCATGCCCCAGCGCCGGGCCGTTGATCTTCATGAAGACCAGCCCGAGGCGGTTGGCCACGTACTCCATCAATGTGGTTTTGCCGTAGCCGGGCGGGCTGATCATCATCAGCAGGCCCATCAAGTCACTGCGCTTGTTCTCGCCGACCGTGCCCATCTGCTTGGCAAGGTTGTCGCCGATGATGGGCAGGTAGACGTCATTGATCAGCTTGTTGCGAACGAAGGAGCTGAGCGGCCGCGCCTGGAATTCGGTCAGCCGCAGGGCTTCACGCTCACGCGCACTGATGCGGTGACGCAGCGCCTGGTAACGCTCGAAGCCCGGCTGGAACTGGTGGCGGTGCGCCTGCCAGCGGCCGAGGAAATCATCGACTGCCAACTGCAGATGACCCTCACGGATGCGCGGGTGCTCGCCCAGCAGGCCCGCGGCATCGGCAATCAAGGTCACCTCGCGCACCTGGCTGCGCAGATTGCGCTCAGCCAGCAACATCGCCACCGCCTCGGGCACGTAGCCAACCAGCGTGGTGAACTGCGGCTGCCCGCACATTGCCCGTAGCCAGTGCTCGGCCTGTGCCCATTGCAATGCAGGGCGCTTGGCCAGCTTCTGCAATGAACGATCAAACGCCTCGCCCTGTGCCGCCGCCTGCAGCTGTTCACGCAGGCCATTCACCAGCTGCCGCGCGTAACCACTGAAACCGAAAGTGGGCTCGCCTGCGGCCAGCTCGGCGAGCAGGTAGTCCGCGCCGGTGGTCGCAGCCGCCGCATCGAACGGCAGCGCGTTCTCTGTCTGGAACGTCGCCAAGGCCTCGGCGATCTCATCGCGCAGTGCATTCAGACCTTCGCGCGAGGCGAACATGCGGGCGATGGCGAATGCACCCGCCGCACGCTCGCCCCACTGTGCCACGTCTTCACGCTTGCTTTCGCGCGACCAGAACAGCAACGCCAGCGCGCGTGCCGCCGGCGCGTGCACAAGGGCACCCGCTGACTGATACAGCGGCAGCAGGGCCTGCAGAATCAGGGTGGCATCATGATCGTGAATGCCTTTTTCATAGCCTTCGCGATAACGCGGCGCGGCGAAGTCGCGCACACGCTTGCCCAGCACGTCGGCCTGCGCGGCATCGCGCAGCAGCTCGTCCATGCTCAATCCGTCGCGACCCAGGATGGCCGCGTCCAGGATCAAGCCGGCCAGATACTCACCGCGATACAGCGTGGGCGACTCCGAATCCAGTGTCACCGGCCAGTAGTCGCGCAGCGCTTCCAGCTCCGGATCGACGATGGATTCGTAGTAATCGGTGCCAGTCAGATGCACTGACAACCCGTCGCCACGCGGCAGGATGGTCAGGTCCAGTGGCTGGGTGTTGACACTGAAACGATGGCGACCCAGGCGGATCACATTGCCACCGCCCTCGAACAGATCACTGCGATCGCGCAGCGCACGTACCGCCTGGTCGCGCACACCCTTCAGGCGCGCTTCGACATCGTCGGCCTTGACGCTGTCCTTGTACTCGCGCAGCCGATCCGCCAACTCGCGCAGTTTCAGGATCAGCGGGTCCCCGGCAAAGAAGGCATTGAGCTCGTCCACCGTGGTGAAGCGTTCGGTACGCTTGGCCAGGCCGTCGAGGATGCGATTGGCCGCATCCAGCACCGACTGCGCTTTGCGCTGGCGGGCATCCAGCAGGGTCTGCTTGTGCGACTCGAAGGTATCCAGCAACTCCTCGCGCTTGTTGAGGATGTCACCGAGGAACTGCTCGTGCTCACCGAACTGGCTCTCCAGCTCTTCCAGCTGGACCATCAGTCGTGACAGCTGCTCGTCCGCGCGCTCGGGATCCGTAGCCAAGCCCAGGGCGCTGGTGATGGCCTGGCTGAACAATGAGAACTGGGCACCAAACTGCGCTACGGCTTCGGCCGAACCCAGTGAGCGACGACGCTGGTCCGCTCGCGTGCGCGCCTGGTTGAGCCGGGCATAGATGCCGGAAATAGCCTCCACCACGCGGGTGCGCTGGGCGGCGTCGTCCACCTTCAGGCTGGCCATCAACTCCGAGAGCATGTCCAGCTCCCCGGACATGGCCTGCATCTGTTCGATCTGCGTGGACAACTGCCTGGCCGTCTGCGCCTGCTGGGCGACACTGTCCAGTTCCTGCAGCCGCTCGCCGAACGGTTGCAGCGCCTTGTCACTGCCGAGGAACTCACCGGTAGCGACGCCGACACGATCGTGCGCGTCCTGCAGCGAGGCGTTCATCGCATCAATCGCGGCGACATCCACATAGCGGAAATCACGCACGGTCAGCAGTCGCCCCCGCAGCTTTCCAACCTCGCCCAGGCTTTCGATGAATTCGCTGATCTTCGTCCAGTTCTGCGGCTGTACGCGACCCAGCAACGACTTGTGCTGACCAGTGACCTCGGCCATCGCCTGCGCCGACTGCTTGCGGATGCTCTCGACTTTCTCGTACTCGTCGAGCATCGACTCGCCCGTTGCGCTGATCTCGCGCAGCAGCGTGGCCGCGCCCTCGCAGTTGGCGTCATCCAGCCAATGGTGCGTGTCAAACAAGCGGCGCGCGTTGTGGGTCAGCAGCTCGTAGCGCTGCAACGACACCTCACGGCTGTCGATCTCGCGCCCCATGTCCAGCAGATTGGAAATGCCACGTACCAGCTCGGCATTGCCGATGCGCGCCATGAAGCTGGTGCCCGCAGGCCGGTGCGCCGCGAACTCGTCGCTGCTGAACGGCGTCTGCCAGACCTGCATCGGATGGATGCGGGTCGGCTCCTGGTTCTCGGCATTGAACAGCACCATGCGACCGTCACGCAGGAATGCATACCCCAGCCCGAACACCGGGTTCTGCAGCGCCCGCTGGATGCTGTTGTAGACGAACAGCGCTGATTTTCCGGCCTCGCGCTCGTAGAAGATGTACAGCATGTCTTCGCCGTTGGGCGATCGGATCGAACGCTTGTAGCGCATGCCCTGCATCGAGGCGTCGAATGCCTTGTGCTCGCCGCTCTGCAGGTAATAGCCGCCGGGGAAGATGATGCCGTGGTCATCCGGCAACTGCACGCAGGCCTGGACGATGGCGTCATTGCGCACCACCTTTCCGGTCAGCGTGTTGAAGATCAGCCCGCGACACACGTCCTCGCGATACGGCTGCACCTTGAGCAGGATCAGCGAACCTACCTGGGCGAACTCGATGTCGGCATCGTCCACCGACTGGGTGCTGTCTTCAACCGGTTCACTGTAGACACCCTGCCCGGTTTCGGTGTTGTTCTCGACCTTGATGGTCAGATCACCGCCGGTGGTTTCCACGAAGATCGTGTCGAGGATGTTGAGGTGCGGGAAGCGCCCGGTTACCAGCATGTCGCGACTGGCACGGGTCCACTCGAAATCGAATGGCGGCGGCAGTGCGATATCGCGCTCGCCACGTGCATCGATATAGGCCAGCTCGCCAGTCGATGACAGCGACCAACGGAAAACGCGCACGTCACTGCTGCGTTCTCCAATCTGGAATGCGGCCAGCAGCTTTCCGTCACGCACGATCAGCTGCAGCAGCCGCGCATGCTTGTAATACGCATAGAGTTCAGTGAAATCGTGAACGAAGCCCGGCTGGGCAAGAAAACTGGTTTTCAGATCCACCGGGATGACGTCGTAGCCTTCGGCGCCTTCCGCCATGCGGTACAGGCCGAACACATCCTCGACGCGGGTCTGCGTCTTCAAGCCGATGAACACGTTGTAGCCGAACAGCAACAGGTCATCACCGACCTGCACGATGTCGCGCCCCACGCAGTTGTTCTCGGTGCGGATGCGAAAGCGCCCCACCACTTCCATGCGGCTGTCGCCGAACTCCTGCAGGCGCCGCTGGTTCAGCGCCTCGACCGTCTGCCGCAGACGCGCCCCCTGGTCGCTCAGGCGTTTGCGCAGCACCTCATAGGCGCCGCCCTGCGCCACCGCCTGGTCGGCGATGGAACCGGCATCGGTCGAAACTGTGGAGTCCTGGTTTGTATCGGCCATCGGTTGTTCCCTGCCATGGCGCCGCCCGGCCAATCAGCCAGCAGAGCGCGCGCCATCGTCCACACCAGCACCGGGACCAAGCCCGGCGCCCTCTCGATTACACGCCGGGGCGAGGAGCTGCCCCGGCGCGCGCTCACTCAGCCTGCAGCCGAGCCGTTGGTCGCACCGTCACTGACGATCTGCTTGGCCGGCGTGCCGCGGGCAGCCATGTCCACGCCCAGGTAGCGCTGCATCAGGTCCTGCACGATCGGGCTCTTGTCGGTAAGGCCCTCAATCGACCGCCCCAGCGACACTGCCTTGACCAGATTCTCGAACATGCCGCCGTCGCCACCCACCAGGTCGATGTCGGCGCTGCGCAACGCGCTGGCGACGATCTCGGCATTCTCCTTGGACACTTCCTTGCCGGCATCCAGCGTCGCCATGGCCTGCTTCAGGCTCGTTTCCAGCGTCATCCGGAACTCTTCATGGCCACGCGCGGTGTCGCCCAGCGAATCAATTGCCAGGAACTTGCGGGTCAGGCCTTCAGCCTCGGCAAACAGCTTCTTCTCGATCACCGCTGCTTCCGCCAGACCCTGCGTCTCGGTCGCCGTGGCCTTGGCGCGGCCCATCTGCTCCTCGCCCAGCGCCTGTGCGGCCAGCTGCTCGGCCAGTACCCTGGCTTCGGCACTACCCTGCTTGAAGTTGGCATCGGCCATTGCATCAACCACACGCGCCTCGGCAATACCGACCTTCTCGATGGCCAATGCACCGGCCTCCTTGACCTGCGCATCCGCCAGACCCGGCGCGGCACGTTCGGCACGAACGCCATCCGCCAGCGCCTTCTTGGCCTCGGCCTGCTTGCCGGCCGCATCGAATTCGGCCTGCGCCAGCGTGGTGATCTCCACGGCCTTGTGCTTGGCCGCGGCCTCGCTGGCCTCGGCTTCCTTGACCTGCTTGAGCAGCGATTCCTGCGCCCGCGCCTCGGCTTCGAGAATGGTGACCTGCTTCAACCGGTCCGCCTCGGACACCTGACGCACTTCCTTGATGCGCTCTTCTTCCTGCGCCACGGTCTTGTCGATGGAGATGCGTTCGCGGGTGATGTTGGCCACGTCCATCTTGCCCTGCTCGACCACCTTGTCGCGCTCCACGCCCTGCAGCTGCACTTCGCGGTCGGTGGTGACCTGCTCCAGCTGGCGCGCACGGGCCACGCGCTCGACCTCGATGGCGACGGCGCGCTGGCGATTCTGCTCGGCCACTTCCACTTCGCGCAGGCGGTTCTGCTCGCGGATATCGATCAGCTGCTGGGCTTCGATGCGTGCATTTTCCGACAGCTGGCGCTGCTCTTCCTGCACCTTCAACGTCTCGGCCTCCTCGCGTGCGCGGATGGTCTCGACCTCACGCTTCTGCCGCGCTTCGGCCTCGGCCTGCTGACGTTCCAGCGCGAGCGTGGCTTCCTTGGCTTCCACATTCTTCTTGGTGATGGCCAACCGCTCGTTCTGCGCCAGGTCATTGGTGATCACGTTCTGCGCGGCGGTCAGCTCGGTGATCTTGCGGATGCCCTCGGCGTCAAGGATGTTGCTCGGGTCGAGCAGCGACTTCGGCGTCTGTTCCAGGTAATCGATGGCCACGTCTTCCAGTGCATAACCGTTCAGGTCGTTGCCGATCACCGCAATGATCTCGTCGCGGAACTCCTGCCGCTTCTCGAACAACTGGGTGAAGTCGAACTTCTTGCCGACCGTCTTCAGCGCCTCGGAGAACTTGGCATTGAACAATTCGTCCACCGCATTCTTGTCCGATGCGCGATCCGCGCCGATGGCCTTGGCAACGCGCAGCACGTCGGCCTGGGTTTCGTTGACACGCAGATAGAACGCCACGGTGATGTCCGCACGCATGTTGTCGCGGCAGATCAGCCCTTCCTTGCCACGGCGATCCACCTGCAGGGTGATCAGACTGATGCGCATGTGCTCGGCGCGGTACAGCACCGGAATGATCAACGCGCCGGTGAAATGCACCTTGGGCATGGAGCTCATGTCATTGACGATCAGGGCGGTGCCCTGGTCGACCTTCTTGTAGAACGCTTTGAACAGGCCTGCCAGCCCCAGGAAAAACACCAGCAGGATGCCTACGCCGATAACGAACGGGGCCAGGGCAGCTAGACTCATCAGTGGATCTCCTTGTCGCCTGATACTTGAGGAATGGAAACGTCCAACGCTGGCAGTTCGGCGTCGCCGACCACCAGGTAGTAATTGTGTTCGCGCAGATAGTCGACCAGGCGCACCTGGTCGCCGCGCTCATAGCGGCAGCCATCACGGCTGCGCACCTGCAGGATCAAGCCCGCACCGCCATCGTCGAACCGGGCGTAACCGCGCTCGGCGGTGACATCCGGTGATGTCACCTGCCCGGCCTTGCCGAGAATGGACGCCTGCTCCACCGGGCGCAGCTTCATCAGCAGCCGGCGGATCGGCCGCAGCACCCACGAGGAAACCATCGCTCCGGGAATCAGCGCAGCGATGGCCACGGCGGTGCCAATGCCCCAGCGCAACGACGTAGGCAGGGACTGCAGCAGGAAGAGCTGGACCAGATAGGTGATCGTCCAGCCAAAGAAGGCGAGCAGCAGCACCACCAGCATCGTGGGCGCGCCGCCCAGGCCCAGCCGCGCGAACATCGCCGCCAGCCCGTTGGCACCGTCAGCGCCGGAATGAAAATCCGCGCCGTCGCCACTGCCGATGCCGCCTTCGTCAACGATGCCGGTCGCTGCCAGCATCCAGTAGATCACTGCAAAGCAGAGCACGACGCTGTACGGCAGCGTCGGATATGAAAGCACTACGTCCAGAAATTCCGCCATGCACCCTTTCCATGTGGCACTCGGCTACCGTGCGGCTCGCCCCCTTCCTTCATGGAAAGACACGGGCAGACCCCGCAGGCATCCGTGCATTCGCCCTTGCCGCATCATAAGGGATTGGTCCCACGTCAGGGCGCCTTGTCGGCAGGCTGGCCAGGCGACAGGGACGGAATGTGACGTCAGCCGGCGGATTCAGTTTCGTCAGTTGCGGCATCGGCACGACGCACTTCCTCGACAAACTGGCGCATTTTGTAGCCGTCCTTGAGGCCCGGTGCGGATTCGATGCCGCTGGAGACATCCACACCCCACGGCTGGGTGGCGAGAATGGCGTCATGCACATTCTCAGGACGGATGCCGCCGGCCAGCAGATACGGACGGTGCACCCCCGCCGGAATCCGCGACCAGTCAAATGGCACGCCGGTACCGCCACTACCGCCTTGCGCATGACTGTCGAACAGGAAGCCGGCCGCATGCGGATACATCTGCTGCAAGCCGCGCACGGTGACTTCGGCGCCACCTCCCATGGCGATCGCCTTCAGGTAAGGCATATTGAAGCTGCGGCAGAACGCATCGTCTTCGTCACCATGAAACTGCAACAACGTCGGCCGCACCGCACGCAGCACTTCGCGGATTTCCTCGCGATTGTTGTGTTGGAACAACGCCACCACGTCCACCATCGGCGCGATGGCCTGGCGCATTGCCCGTGCCTCGGACGGCGCCACCCGGCGCACGCTGCCTTTGGCGAAAATGAAGCCAATGGCGTCCACACCCAACTCGGTAGCCAGACGGATATCGCCCGCGCGGGTCATGCCGCAGAACTTGATGCGGGTACGAAACAAGGTACGGCTCATAGCGTTACCTCTGTCGGCAATTGCCAAACATCAGGATACAGCGGCCCGACAAACACCAAACCCTGCGGTGGCGCAGTCGGACCGGCCAGATTGCGATCACGCCCGGCCAACAGCTCGCCGATCCATTGCTCCGGCTTCTCACCGGCCCCCACCATCAGCAACGAGCCGACGATGTTGCGCACCATATGGTGCAGAAACGCATTGGCCTGCACCTGCACTTCGACTACTTCGCCCTGGCGGCTCACCGAGATCGCCTGGAGCTCGCGGCGTGCATGCAGTGCCTGGCATTGCGCGCTACGGAAGGCACCAAAGTCGTTCTCGCCCAGCAATGCCTGCGCCGCGCGATGCATGGCATCGGCGTCCAGTGGGCGACGTTCCCAGCTCAGCGTCTGCCGATACAGCGCCGGGCGCACCTGTCGATTCAACAGGCGATAACGATAGCGCCGCGCCTTGGCCGAGAACCGCGCATGGAAGTCATCGGCGGCAGGCACACACCAGCGCACGCAGATGGAAGGCGGCAGGCGCGTGGTGGTACCCAGCACCCAACTACGCGACGATCGCTCCACGTCACTGTCGAAATGCACCACCTGGCATTCACCATGCACGCCGGCATCGGTGCGGCCGGCGCAGACCACACTGATCGGCGCATTGGCCACCGATGACAGCGCATCCTGCAGCGTTGCCTGCACACTCACGCAGCCGCTTTCACCGAGCTGCTGCCAGCCCTTGAACTCGCTGCCGTCATACTCCACGCCCAGCGCGTAACGCATCGTCAAACCTCTTGTTTACGGGCGCCGTAGAACACGGCCGGCCACTCAGTCGCTGTCGCGCTCGGACCACACCGCCAGTTCATTGCCACCGGGCTCGATGAACTGGAAACGGCGGCCACCGGGGAAGGTAAAAATCGGCTTCACCACGTTGCCGCCGTGGGCCTCCACCTCTGCCTGAATCGGCGCCAGCTGCGCGGCATAAAGCACCAGCAACGCCGCACCCGCTTCGGATGTCACCGGCGTTGCGCGGAAGAAGCCACCTTGCAGCACGCCATCATCAAAGGCGGTGTAATCAGGGCCGTAATCCTCGAACGCCCAACCGAACACCTGTTCGAAGAAACGACGGCTGGCGGCCGGGTCGCGCGACGCAAATTCCACATAATCGATGCCACGTTCACGCTTCATAACAGGCCCCTCAGCCCAGTCGATTCAACAGTTCGAGCGCCTCGTTGCGCGCCTGCGGATCGCTGCCGACGGCGACTTCGTTGAGCAGCGTACGCGCGGTTTCCGCGTCACCCAGGTCCAGATAGGCAATGGCCAATTCCAGCCGCTCGCGTCCCGCCGGCGCCGGGTTCAACGGTGCGACCGCGGCCATGTCACCAGCCAGCCAGCGCGCCTCATCGGCAGCGGCCGGTTCGGATACCGACGGCAGCTCCTGCGGTCGGGCGTATCCGCGCGATGCTTCGAACATGAAAGCCGGCCTGCTTTCGACAGGCGCCGCCGGCTCGGTCGCGACCGCTGCCTCGGGCATTGCCCAGGCCGGTGTGTCGGCATCGTGCGACGGTGTCGTCACGACGTCCTCATCCTTCCATGTTTCTGCAGCGAAGGTGGTTGGCGCTTCGACATCCGCGCCGTGCGCGTCGTCATTGCCCTGCTCAGGCGCGACGGCGGTTGCCGGCAAGGCTGAGGCCAGTGCCTCGGCGCGGATGCCGTCACGCGAGGCCGCCTTCAGCGGCGATGGCTTGCGGCGGCGCGACAGCAACCAGGCCACCACGCCCAGCACCAACAGCGCCAAACCCAGCCACAACCAACCCAGCGAAGCCGCAGCGTCCTGTTTGTTGCTCTCGGCCAGCCGCTGCTGGGCAGCGGCCAGATCCGAATCCTTCATCGCGATCAACGACTGCTGCTGCTTCTGCAGCTTTTCCAGCTCGGCGACGCGGTCACGCAGCTCCTGCATTTCCACATCGCGCGTGGCGAGGTCTTCCCGGGCCTGTTGCAGTTGTTCGTTCGCCAGCATGTCACCCTCGCCACCGGCATCGAGGCCGGTCGTCATTCCTGCAGTCTGTTGACCACCGGCAACGGCCGGGGCGATTTCCAACCGCGCGTCGCTCGGCGCTGCGGCAGGGTTGTTGGTGGCGGGCCTGCTGACGACGGCCGCATCGGCAATGGCCGGCTGCGGAATCGGCGCACGCGCCTGCCGCCATTGCGCGGTCTGTTCGCGCACGATGCTACGGGCTTCAGCGGCATTCACCCGCGCCAGCTCCTCCTCGGCCGGTGTACGCAGCACCGCGCCCTGCTTGAGCAGGTTGACGTTGCCACGGATGAACGCCTCCGGGTTGGCACGCATCAGCGCGACCATGTTCTGGTTCAACGAATAGCCGTTCTCACGGGCAAGTGTTCCCGCAATCTGCGACAGACTCTGCCCGCGCTGCACCTGGGCCAGCTCGCCCTGCGCGCGCGGCGCAGGTGCCACTGGCGGCCGTGCGGCCTGCACGGGAGCAGTTGGCACTACCGGTGCCGGCGCAAGTGCCGGTGCGGCAAGCGGCTGTGGCGCAGACGTTGACGGAAGCGGCTCGGGCTCACGGACAATCAGGTCGGACGGTGCGGCTGCAGGCGCTTCGATCACCGGCTCGGCGACTGCGGTGGCGGTTTCCGGTGCAGCGACCAGTGCCGAGTACTCACGTACCAGACGGCCCTGCCCCCAGTCCACTTCAATAAGGAAACCCACAGACGGCACCTGCACCGGGGCGGCACTGGTCACGCGGATGACCGCACGACCTTCCCGGTCCTGCGCGAACTGGAACTGCAGCTCGCTCACCAGTCCATCCGGCGGTGGCAAACCGACACGCTCGAATGTGGCCGGAGCGGCCAGCCCGGCGCGGGCGTTGTCCAGCTCGCCCGGGTCGCTGGTAATGACCGGAATTTCCGCCACCAGAGGCTGGCCGGGCTTGGACAACACACGGATGTTGCCCAGCCCCAAGGCCATCGCAGCGCTGCTGAACAGCGCCAGGATGAGAACCATCACGCCTTGTATGGAGCGCATCGCGCCTTTGCCCGGAAGTTTCATGGCGGCAAATATAACGGCTGTACCGCCTTTCTAGTACCGCGCTGTGCTTACCCTCGTAACAACGCCGGCATTGCGCCGGCGTTGCCTGCCACCTCAGCCGCCGTTGGCGACCAGTTCGGCCACCTGCACCGCGTTGAGTGCGGCGCCCTTGCGGATGTTGTCCGCCACCACCCACATGTTGAGACCGCGCGGGTGCGAGATGTCCTCACGGATACGACCCACGTAGACCGGGTCGGTGCCCGAGGCATGGGTGACCGGGGTCGGGTAACCGCCCGCCTTGCGCTCATCCACCACCTTCACGCCGGGGGCGGCGGCCAGCAGTTCGCGGGCCTGCTCGGTGGTGATCTTCTTCCTGGTCTCGATGTTGACCGCCTCGGAGTGGCCGTAGAACACCGGGACGCGCACGGCGGTGGGATTCACCAGGATGGTGTCGTCGCCGAGGATCTTGCGGGTCTCCCACACCAGCTTCATTTCTTCCTTGGTGAAGCCGTTGTCGAGGAACTCGTCGATGTGCGGGATCAGGTTGAAGGCGATCTGCACCGGGAACTTGGTCGGCTCGATTTCCTGGAAGCCCAGCAGCTGGGCGGTCTGCTTGCCCAGTTCTTCCATGCCGGTCTGGCCGGCACCGGAGACGGACTGGTAGGTGGCGATGTTGATGCGCTCGATGCCGTACTCGCGGTGGATCGGCGCCAGCACCGGCATCAACTGCATGGTCGAACAGTTCGGGTTGGCGATGATGCCCCGCGGGCGGTTCTTCGCCGCTTCCGGGTTGACCTCGGACACCACCAGCGGCACGTCGTCGTCGTAACGGAAGGTGGAGGAATTGTCGATCACCACGGCGCCAGCAGCGGCGAACCTGGGGGCGAACTCCTTGGAAATACCGCCACCTGCCGAGAACAACGCAATCTCGACGCCGGCCGGATCAAACGTGGCCAGGTCCTGGATGGTGATCTTCTGGCCTTCGAAATCAACCTGCTGGCCGGCCGAACGCTCCGAAGCGAGCAGGCTCAGCTTGCTGATCGGGAAATTGCGTTCGGCCAGGATCGACAACATGGTCTGGCCAACAGCGCCGGTGGCGCCAACAACGGCTACATGGAAACGACGGGCTTCATTGCTCATGGGGTGCACTCGTAAAGGATTTGGGGGGACACACGTCGAGCCAGGTTCGGGGAACCTCCGGCGGACAGCCACGGAGGCTCCCTACCGTTTTTTGCTGTCGATTTTGCTGTCGGCACTGGCCATACGGGCGCTGCCATTGCTCAGCAGGTCGGCATTGATCGCATTGGCGGGACGGCCGGCGTCCGGCCCCAGGCCCAACCCGGCCAGCAGGTTGTCCACCGCCACCTGCACCATCGCCCGGCGCGTGGCCAGCGATGCACTGCCGATATGCGGGGTCAGCACGACGTTGCGCAGCGCCAGCAGCTCCGGGCGCACCGTTGGTTCGTTTTCGTAGACATCCAGACCGGCGGAAGCCAACCGACCATTCACCAGTGCATCGGCCAAGGCCAGTTCGTCGACGATGCCGCCACGGGCGATGTTCACCAGCGTGGCCGTGGGCTTCATCTTCGCCAGCGCGGCGGCATTGATGATGTGGTGGTTCTGCGCGGTGTAAGGCAGCACCAGCACCAGGTGATCGACACGCGACAGCAGTTCGTCGAAGCCGACGTAGCCTGCGCCGACGGCCTGCTCCACATCCTGCGGCAGCCGCGAACGATTGTGGTACAGCACCTTCATGCCGAAGCCATGGTGGCCACGCCGTGCGATGGCCTGGCCGATTCGGCCCATGCCCAGGATGCCCAGCGTGCTGCCGTGCAGATCGGCACCGAGCATGGTGGTGAATGACCACTGCCCCCAGCTGCCTTCACGCAGCCAGCGGTCGGATTCAACGATGCGCCGCGCCGCCGCCATCAGCAGCGAGAAGCCGAGATCAGCCGTGGTTTCGGTGAGTACATCCGGCGTATTGGTGGCGATGATGCCTGCAGCACTCAGCACCGGAACATCCAGATTGTTGTAGCCAACACCAACATTGGCGATGACCTTCAACTGCGATGCAGCAGCAATTTCAGCCGCGCCGATGCGGTCATTGAGCGTGACCAGCGCGCCGTCCACATCGGCAAGTTGCGCAGCAATCGCGGCACTGTCGTGCGCGCTGACCTCATCGGTGGCAACCACGTCGCAGTACGCTGCCAACTGCGCGACGGTGTCGTCGAACAGAGGCTGCGATACCCAGACGCGCGGCCGTTGATCAGCCATCGACATGACCGGGGATGCGCGGCGTCATTTCGCCGACGTCGCCACATTGCGCGCGGTGACGCAGCGCCTGGTCTACCAGCACCATTGCCAGCATGGCTTCGGCGATGGGTGTGGCGCGGATGCCCACGCACGGGTCATGGCGGCCGGTAGTGATGACATCCACCGCATTGCCGGACGTATCCACCGTCGCGCCCGGCAGACGCAGGCTGGACGTCGGCTTCAGGACCATCGACGCGACGACCTGCTGCCCGGTGGAAATGCCGCCGAGGATGCCGCCGGCATGATTGGACTGGAAACCTTCCGGCGCGATCAGGTCACGGTGTTCGGTGCCCTTCTGCGCGGCGGCGGCAAAGCCATCACCGATCTCCACGCCCTTGACCGCATTGATGCTCAACAGTGCAGTGGCGATATCGCCATCCAGCTTGCCGTAGATGGGTTCACCCCAACCCGGCGGCACGCCATCGGCGACCACGTTCACGCGCGCACCGACCGAATCACCGGATTTGCGCAGCGCATCCATGTACGCCTCCAGTGCCGGCACCTGGGCGGCGTCGGGCCAGAAGAAGGGATTGTCCTCGACCGCGCTCCAGTCGAAACCGACCGGGGTTATCTCGCCAAGCTGCGACAGATAGCCACGCACGGTCACGCCGTAACGCTGCTTCAGCCACTTCTTGGCGATGACGCCGGCCGCCACGCGCATGGTGGTCTCGCGCGCCGAAGAACGGCCCCCACCGCGTGGATCGCGGATGCCGTACTTCTGCCAGTAGCTGTAGTCGGCATGACCCGGACGGAACTGCTGGGCGATGTTGCTGTAGTCCTTGCTGCGCTGGTCGGTGTTGCGGATCAGCAGTGCAATCGGCGTACCGGTGGTCCTGCCCTCGTAAACACCGGACAGGATCTCGACCTCATCCGCTTCACGACGCGCCGAGGTATGACGGCTCTTGCCGGTGGCGCGACGCTGCAGGTCATGCGCGAATTCTTCGGGCGTGATTTCCAGGCCCGGAGGACAACCATCGATCACACAGCCGATCGCCGGCCCGTGGGATTCGCCGAAGGTGGTGACACGAAACAGTTGTCCGAAAGTATTCAATGCGGTTGGGCTCTTGATGGTGCCTTGCGCTTTGCTCGCGCTACTGCTGTTCCTGCCGTCATTTCCGTGAAACTGGAAATGACAGCCACGATAGAGGCCTTCGTCGCCAGCGCCTTACGCCCGCGTCGCTGCCAGCTCGGCAATCCGCGCGTGGTGCGCGCGCAGTTCGCTGGCTTCCACCGCGAAGATGCCCATCTGCCCGACCTTGAACTCGATCCAGGACATATAGACCTCCGGCAGCAGCTTGATCAGGTGCTGCTCGGATTCGCCTACTTCACAGATCAGCAGGCCTTCCTCGGTCAGATGGTCCGGCGCGTCGCGCAGGATCTTCAGCACCAGGTCCAGACCATCGTCACCGGCACGCAAGGCCAGGTCCGGCTCATGCGAATACTCCTGCGGCAACGCGTCGGTCTCGTCATTGGTGACGTACGGCGGGTTGGTCACGATCAGGTCGTAGACGCGGCCCTGCAGACCGTTGAACAGGTCGCTCTTGACCAGCTCCACGTTGTGCGCGAGCAGGCGTTCCTTGTTCTCCACCGCCAGCGACAGCGCCGCGTCGTTGACGTCGCTGCCGTCCACCTGCCAGTTCGGGTAGTAGTGCCCCATGGCGATGGCGATGCAGCCCGAGCCAGTGCACAGGTCCAGCGCGCGAGTGACATCGCGCCCGGCCAGCCACGGCTCGAATCCGTTGAGGATCAGCTCGGCAATCGGAGAGCGCGGCACCAGCGCACGGGCATCACTCTTGAAGCTGAGCCCGGCAAACCAGGCTTCGCCGGTCAGGTATGCCGCCGGCAGGCGCTCGTTGATGCGGCGCTCGAACAGTGCCAGCACGCGCTCGCGCTCTTCCAGCAGCACACGCGCACTGCCATAGGCCGGGCCGAGGTCCGGCGGCAGGTGCAGGCTGTGCAATACCAGCTGGGTGGATTCGTCCAGGGCGTTGTCATAGCTGTGGCCGAAGGTCAGGCCAGCGGCGTTGAAACGGCTGGCGCCGTAACGGATCAGATCGACGATCGTGTGAAGTTCAGCGGCCGCTTGGGCAGTCATGGCGTGCGGAAATACTTGAATGGTCTGCGATTATAGGCGCCTGCCCGGTATATTGAGCGCCCAGTTGCAGCGGAAACTTCGGCGATAGCCGCCCACCGGCACCGAATCGACCGCCAGAACAGCCCCCGGGCGCGGCGGCAGACCTCGGCAATCCCCTACACTCGTGTGCTCTGCCAGCGGCCCAGCGCCTGCGGCGACACCTTCTTGAACGGAAGCAACGGCCCATGTTCAACCGCAATACCGGCATCATCCTCGCCATCGCCCTGGCCGCCGGCCTCGGCCTGGTGCTGGCCCAGAAGGTGTTTGGCCCGAGCAGCCAAGGCACCCACGACAGCAGTTCGATCATCTTCTACGGCACGCCGCGTACCTTGCCGGAGTTCGATCTGGCCCAGTCCGACGGCACCCGCCTGATCCCCGGCGAGCTGCGCGGCCACTGGACCCTGGTGTTCCTGGGCTTCACTTCCTGCCCGGACGTCTGCCCGACCACGTTGACCGAGCTGGCCCAGGCCCAGAAGCAATGGCAGTCCATCCCCGACAGCCTGCGCCCACGGGTGGTGTTCGTGTCGGTCGATCCGGAGCGCGACACCCCGGCACGGTTGGGCGAGTACGCGCATGCCTTCCACAAGGACACGATCGCCGCCACCGCCGACGTGCCGTCGCTGGAGCGCTTTGCCACCTCGCTGGGCATGCTGTTCCAGAAGGTGCCCGGCAAGCATTTTGAAGAAAACCCAAGCGACTACAGCATGGATCACTCGGCCAGCATTGCCGTGCTCGATCCGCAAGGCCGCCTGGCCGGGCTGATGCGCCCCCCGTTCAACCCGCAGGCAATCGCCAGCGATCTGATCAAGCTCACCGAGAACACCGCACCATGAGTCTGGTAACAACGCTCAGCTACGTCCTGCCCCACCGCTTGCTGTCCTCCATGGCGCGCTCCCTGGCCTACTCGCAGAATCCGCGGATCTCGCGCTGGCTGATCGACACGGTAAGCGCGAAGTTCAACGTCAACCTGGCCGAAGCGGCCAATCCGGACCCGCGCAGCTACCCCAGCTTCAATGCGTTCTTCACCCGTGCCCTGAAGCCCGGCGCCCGCGTGGCTGCCGCCGACCCGCGCACGCTGACCATGCCGGCCGATGGCCGCATCAGCCAGCTGGGGCCGATTGCCGACGGCCGCATTTTCCAGGCCAAGGGCCAGTCGTTCACCGCTGCCGAGTTGCTGGGCGATGTCGCCGACGCCGAGCCGTTCAACAATGGCCTGTTCGCAACGGTCTATCTGTCCCCGCGCGACTACCACCGCGTGCACATGGCCTGGACCGGCACCCTGCGCGAAACCGTGCATGTACCCGGCCGCCTTTTCAGCGTGGGCACCGACGCGGTGGCCAACGTCCCGGGCCTTTTCGCCCGCAATGAACGGCTGGTGTGCCACTTCGACACCGATTTCGGGCCGATGGTGCAGGTGATGGTCGGTGCGCTGCTGGTCAGCGGTGTGGAGACGGTATGGAGCGGCGAGGAAATTCCCGCCTACGGCGACCGCATCACCCGCAAGGACTGGCGTGGCAAGGGCATCACGCTGGAGCGTTTCGCCGAGATGGCACGCTTCAACTACGGCTCCACGGTGATCGTGCTGTTGCCGCCGGGTGTGGCCGAGTTCGATCCTGCGTTGAAGGCGGAGAGTCCGGTGCAGCTGGGCCAGGCGCTGGCGAAACTTGTTTGACTTTTGCTATTGGCGGAGATGAAGCGCAGTGCGCTTTTCCCGACCAACCCAGCCAACAAGCAACGAACCAAAAAAGGGCGCCTCAAGGCGCCCTTTTCTGGTCCAGCCCCACCACACTCAGCGGCGGCAGCCTTCCATCTTCAGACTCTGTCCGGGCTTGAGTGCGTAGGCCGGCGCGCGCAGGCCATTGGCACGCGCCAATGCAGGAACGGCACACTGGAAGCGATTGGCGATGCTGCCCAGGGTGTCGCCCCGCACCACGGTGTAGCTGCGAGCGGCACGACGGGCCGGTGCGGGTGCCGGACGTGGCGCGGGCGTTGCGACGGGGGGCGCGGCCTGTGCTGCCTGCAGCGCCTGCACATCGCCCACTGCCACGCTGCCGGTGAATGCTGCCGCCGACGGTCGCTTGATCGCTGCATTGATATCGGCGGTGATCAACGTACGCGCCAGATCCGCACGCGGGCCGCTCACGCAGTAGCGGTTGTACAGACCCGCGATGCGGGTGGTTGCATTGATGGTCGTCCCGGCCGGAATCCAGCCGTCAGCTTCATAACGCGGATTGAGGTTGCGCAGCGCGCGCATGTAGCCATCGCGGGTGCCGGTGCTGCCCAGGCAGATGGTCAGTTCGTAGATGGTGGTGGACTTGGCCAGGCGGATCGTTGCCGGCTGGGCGTTGATCTTCGGGAACTCCACGCCGTATTGCTGCGGGTGCAGGAAGATCCACGCCGCGGCGATTACCATCGGCACGTAGTCCTTGGTTTCGCCCGGAAACTGGTTGTAGGCCGAATCGGTCCAGAAGCTCTGCCCACCCGCCTCGCGGTAGATGCGGGCGGCGCGACCTTCACCGCCGTTGTAAGCCGCCAGGGCGTACTCGATGTTCTTGTTGAGCCCACGCATGCGCTCATTCATGTAGGCCGCACTGGCCTCGGCAGCGCTGCGTGGATCAAAGCGCGTATCGAAGCCGGTGCCGTCCGGGCCCAGGCCAAAACGGCGCCCGGTCGCCGGCATGAACTGCATCAGGCCCGCCGCGCCCACACGCGAGGAGGCATGCACACGACCGTTGGATTCCTTGGCCATGATGCCGAACAGCAATGCTTCGGGCAGCGCGTTCTTCTCCCACTCCGGCCACATCACCGCACGCACGTTCATGTAGTTCTCGTAGCTGGTCAGCAACGACGGACGCATGTCGGTGAGCCAGCGGCGGATACCGGCCTGGATCGCCGGGTTGTATTCGACCATGTCATCGAACGCGTGCCGATGGTCGTTCAACAGTGCCGCCGCGCGCGCGGCTTCTGGGACATTGGCCACCAGTGGCGCGATATGGTCCGGGTCGGCTTCCAGCGGGCCGACATCCTCTTCGACGTCCTCCCCCGTGCCGTCGGACTGCTTCTTGAGCAGGCGTTTGTAGGTGGTGAGCAGGCCACTGACCTGGCAACCCTTCTGCGCGATGCACGCGGTGAGCACGTCCTCCATGTCCTCCAGCGCCGCATCGGCCTCCGGGGTTCCCTTGGGATCGGCATTGGTCACCAGCACCAACGCATCGCTGTAGCGCTTCTCCGCGGCGGTCATGCGCGCCTCGATGGCATCCACCTTGGCCTTGTCACGGGCGGAAAGGGCGTGTGCGGCCGGCATCACGGTCAACAGCGTGGCAGCCACCAGCAGCGGCAAGGGACGAACCGAGAACAGGGAAACAGGCATCAGCGACACTGCAGGCGAAAGGTCAGGCAGGGTAGCCGCCGGACTTGTCCGGGGGCAACAATGCCACCGCACCGATACAGTCGGCCGTTAGAATCCCCCTTCATTCATCAATGAGTGCCTCCATGGACCCGATCCTGCTCGGCAAAGGCGTCACCGACGACATCGCCGTCACCCTGCTCCCGCGTTTCGGCAACCGCCACGGCCTGGTGGCCGGCGCGACCGGCACCGGCAAGACGGTGACCCTGATGACGCTGGCCGAAGGGTTTTCGCGGCTGGGCGTGCCGGTGTTCCTGGCCGACGTGAAAGGCGACGTGGCCGGCCTTGCGGTCGCAGGCGACGGCGGCGAGAAACTGGCCCAGCGCGCGGCCGACATCGGCGTAGCGGATTACGCCGCAGCGGCCAGCCCGGTGGTGTTCTGGGACCTGTACGGCAAGCTCGGCCACCCGGTCCGCACCACCGTCAGTGAAATGGGCCCCACCCTGCTGTCGCGCATTCTTGAATTGAACGACACCCAGTCCGGCGTGCTCGACATCGTGTTCAAACTGGCCGACGACCGCGGCCTGCTGCTGCTCGATCTGGACGATCTGCGTGCCCTGCTCAACCTGGTAGCCGAGGAACGCAAGGACATCTCCACCGAGTACGGGCTGGTAAGCGCGCAATCGGTGGCTGCCATCCAGCGCTCGCTGCTGCGACTGTCGCAGGACGGCGGCGAAGCTTTCTTCGGTGAGCCGGCCCTGGAACTGGCCGACATCATGCGCGTCAACCATGACGGCCGTGGCGTGATCGGCATCCTCGCCGCCGCGCAGCTGATTCTCAAACCGCGCCTGTATTCCACCTTCCTGCTGTGGCTGCTGTCGGAACTGTTCGAGCAACTGCCGGAAGTCGGCGACCTGGAGAAGCCCAAGCTGGTTTTCATCTTCGACGAAGCCCACCTGCTGTTCGATGACGCACCGCCGGCGCTGGTGCAGCGCATCGAACAGGTAGTACGCCTGATCCGCTCCAAGGGCGTGGGCGTGTACTTCTGCTCGCAGTTCCCCGACGACGTGCCAGGCAACATCCTCGGCCAGCTTGGCAACCGCGTGCAGCACGCACTGCGCGCCTTCACTCCGCGCGACCAGAAGGCGGTGAAGACCGCCGCCGAAACCTTCGTGCAGAACCCAAAGTTGGACGTCGTGGCCACGCTGTCGCAGTTGGGCACCGGCGAAGCGCTGGTTTCCACGCTGCAGGACAAGGGCATCCCCTCGCCGGTGCAGAAGACCCTGATCGCACCGCCGCGCTGCCGCATGGGTTCGATCACCGACGCCGAACGCGCGCAGGTGCGTGCCGGCAGCCCGGTCGGCACCCGCTATGACGCCGCCGTCAATCGCGAATCGGCTGCTGAACTGTTGGCCCAGCGCGCGGAAAAAGCCGTTGAAAAAGCCGACGCGCCGAAGGCCCGCAGCCGCGAGCAGGACGACAGCCAGGAAGGTGGCTTTGGCCAGAGCATCAAGGACGCGATCTTCGGCACCAAGCGCCGCCAGGGCATGATCGAAACCATGGCCAAGCAAACCACCCGCACCGTCGGCACCAAACTGGGCAACCAGATCGTGCGCGGCATTCTCGGCGGCATCTTTGGCGGCAAGCGTTGAGCCCATGAGTCGTTGGCGACCCCCTGCAGAAAAGAGCACCGCACTGATCACCCCGCAGGGACATGCGCGACTGAAGACCGAGCTTGATGAACTGTGGCGCCAGCGCAGGCCAGAAGTGGTCAAGGCACTGGCAGCGGCAGCGGCGGAAGGTGATCGTTCCGAGAACGCCGAGTACACGTACCGCAAGAAGCAGCTGGGCGAAATCGACCGTCGCGTGCGTTACCTGAGCAAACGACTGGAATCGCTGCGCGTGGTCGATACCCGGCCGAGTGATCCGGGCGCGGTGTTCTTTGGCGCGACGGTGGAACTGGAGAATGTGGACTCGGGTGAAACGCTGAACTATCGCATCGTCGGCCCGGACGAAACGGACGCACCTGCTGGCTGGATCAGTATCGATTCACCACTGGCGCGTGCATTGCTGAAGAAGCGTGTCGACGACGAATTCACCGTGGAGCTGCCCGCCGGACCGCACACCTTCGCGGTGTTGTCCATCCGCTACATATCGCACTGAAATCAACACCAATCCGCGCAGATCGCACATACGCAGGCGCATGCAACCATCGCTTCGTCACCGTGGAATCAAGGGGATGTAAGCGCCCGGCAGCACCATACCGCCGCGTATTTGACCAACGATAGTGCTGCATGTTTTTTCTTTCCGGTTGCCCATCGTGAAAGGACTCCAGATGCAGGTGCTTGACCCGGAAAAAGCCGCAGCAAGCGGTGAGCTCAACAACAGCACGCGCCGCCCGGCCCGTACCGGCATCGTGATCGATGCCTCCTGCGATGTGGCGCCCGCCTTTCTCGCCAGCGCGGATGTGGCGGTGATTCCGATTCCGATCCGGATCGGCACCACCACCTACATCGACCAGCATGACGCCACCGCCACCGCCCGCTACCTGCGCGAGAACGCCAACGGCGAAGGTGCCACCGGACAATCCCTGCCGCTGGATGCGGCACAGATGAGCAGCCTCTTTCTGGAACACTTCGCGCTGGACTATGACTCCGTCTATTGCCTGACCATCACCGCCAGCCGCAGCCCGATCTACGAGGCCGCCAGCCAGGGCAGCCTGCTGGCGACCAATGCCATCCGCGAGGCGCGCCAGGAAAACGGTATCGCCCGTCCGTTCCAGTTTCGGGTCATCGATACCCGCAACATGTTCGCCGGCTCCGGCATTCCGGCCATGGTGCTGCAGGACCTGCTGCGCGCGCAGGTGCCGGCCAAGGACATCCGCGGCGAACTGCAGCGCATCATCGACGCCACCCACACCTACTACGTCCCAGACAACCTGGGCTACGCGCGCGCCCGCTCACGGGTGCGTGGCGATCGCAGCATCAGCCTGGTCAGCGTGCTGTTGGGTGGCGCACTGGACATCAAGCCCATCGTACTGGGCCGCCAGGGTGACACCCGCCCGGTCGCAAAATGCCGCGGACGCGATGACGCCTGGACACGCCTGTTCGCCTTTGCCGCCACCCGGGTGCGCGACGGCCTGCATGCCCCGCACGTGATCGTGTCCTACGCGGGGCCGCTGCAGGATCTGCACGGCTCACCTGCACTGGACCAACTGCGCACGGCCTGCGAACAGGAAAATGTCAGCCTGCATATCCTGCCGATGAGCATCACCGGGATGATGAACATCGGCCCGGGCGGACTGACCCTGGCCTTCGCCAGCGAAACCAACGACACCGCGTTCTGACCATCGCGCTTAGCTTGCGAGCTCGCGGCATCACCGCCGCGAGAAACCCACCTCAAGCCATTGCCGGACGATAGCTGCGCCCTTCGCGCAGCGGCCGGAAGTAATCGGCCTGCGCATAGAAGCCCAGATCCTGTCGTTGATGCCAACCGGGAATGCCGGCCAGCGGCAGTGGCCGCAACTCCGTCGGCGCAGCCAGGACGTCGCCGGCGTGGACCGCCTCGGCCACGCGCGCTACGCAGGCCACATCGTCCTCGCCCTGCACCACCACGCATTTGCCGACCAGCCGCCGCCCGGGCACCAGCATCTGTTCCATCAGTGCATGACCGATCACCGCAGCGATGGCGATATCACCGTTGCGCCAGTGCGCGGCGTGGGTATGGAACAACGTCGCCCAGTCGTGCTGATCCCAGGCACTGAGCAATGACGTGTCACGCACCCGCACGATGATGCCGGTTTCATCGAACTGGGTAAGCGCCTGCTGGGCGCGGTTGCGCTCAACCGCCCCCATCTGCTCGATGTGCCGGCACTGCTGTGCGTTGAGTGCCAACTTGATGCCGGGATGGCGTGCCCAGATCATCGCGTTGAACAGGTCGTGCCAATTGTGCAGGCGCGTGGCGATGCGGCCCTGCTGGATGCGTTGCTCGTAATGCAGGCCGTCATCCAGCAACAGCGCATCCTGTGCAACGAAGCAACGATCAGGAACGGACATACCGGCATTGAGCACATCGATGCCAGGCCAGTCCGGCGCCGTCATCCAATCCTTGTACGCATTGAAGCCGGCAAACAGCGGATGTCGAAAACACGCTGGCGCCACGTCCCCGCGCGGCGGGGCGATGAAGCGGCGCCGGAGCTTGCCGGCGCCAGATGCAGATGCCGATCCGGTCACAGCACCTTGAGGTCGAATGGCTTGTCGGCGGTTTCGATGATGGCGTCGCCGAACAGGTCGTGATCGTCGCTCTCGGTGATCTCGACATTGACGAAATCACCGATGCGCAGCTTGGCTTCCTCGGCATTCTGGATGTGCACCAGGCCGTCGATTTCCGGCGCGTCAGCCTTGGAGCGGGCCACCGCGATGCCGTCTTCGATCACGTCGACCAGGCACTGCTGCACGCTGCCGATCTTGGATTCAAGCTTGGCGGCGGAGATGGCGGCCTGCTTCTCCATGAAGCGCGCCAGACGCTCCTGCTTCACTTCTTCCGGCACCGGGTCCGGCAGGTCGTTGGCAGTGGCGCCGTCCACCGGCGAGTAGGCGAACGCGCCCACGCGGTCGAGTTGGGCGACATCCAGGAACTCCAGCAGCTGCTCGAACTCGGCATCGGTTTCACCCGGGAAGCCGACGATGAAGGTCGAGCGCACGGTGATGTCCGGGCTGATCTGGCGCCAGCGCAGCACGCGCTCCAGGGTCTTGTCGACCGCGCCGGGACGCTTCATCAGCTTGAGGATGCGCGGACTGGCGTGCTGGAACGGGATGTCCAGGTACGGCAGGATCTTCCCTTCGGCCATCAGCGGCACCACGTCGTCCACGTGCGGGTACGGGTAGACGTAATGCAGGCGGGTCCAGGCATCCAGCTCGGACAGGCCTTCGCACAGCGCCTTCATGCGGGTGGCGTATTCCTTGCCGCGCCAGGTGCCCGGCGCGTACTTGCGGTCCACACCGTAGGCCGAGGTGTCCTGCGACACCACCAACAGCTCGCGCACGCCGCCCTTCACCAGGCGCTCGGCCTCGCGCAGCACTTCATCCACGGGGCGCGACACCAGATCGCCACGCATCGACGGAATGATGCAGAAGCTGCAACGGTGGTTGCAGCCCTCGGAAATCTTCAGGTACGCGTAATGACGCGGGGTCAGCTTGATGCCGTAGTCCGGCACCAGGTCCACGAACGGGTTGTGCTTGGGCGGCAGCGCCGCATGCACGGCGTCCATCACGCTGATGTAGTCCTGCGGGCCGGACACGGACAGCACGTCCGGGTAGTGCTCGCGGATCATGTCCCCTTTCTTGCCCAGGCAGCCGGTGACGATGACCTTGCCGTTCTCGTTCATCGCCTCGCCGATGGCATCCAGTGACTCGGCCACCGCCGAATCGATGAAGCCGCAGGTGTTGACCACCACCACATCGGCCGAATCGTAGGACGGCACGATGTCGTAGCCCTCGACCCGCAGCTGGGTGAGGATGCGTTCGGAATCGACAAGCGCCTTCGGGCAGCCAAGGCTGACGAAGCCGACTTTGGGGTTCAGCTGGGACATGTTCACGAAATTCTGAGGGCCGGGGTCGGAATGACCACAGGGCCGGAAAGCGGGCGATTATACCGGTCACCCGCCACCGCGCCCTGCAACTGGCTTAATGCGCCCACCTCAAGACAATGATCGACTCAAAAGCCCCTCTCCCGCCTGCGGGGCGATGCGGGCTCGCTTGCGAACCACTGGTCCGCAGCCCGTTGAGCGCTCTTGCGCCAGCGCAAGGGCCGGGGCGC
>NZ_LDJI01000002.1 GCF_001431415.1 Stenotrophomonas humi
GATTTGCAGTGAGCTGCAGGCCGTTGAAGCTGCGTCTGTTGTTCGCGCAAAAGCATGCAATAAAACGAGGCAGGCCTGGCCGTGCTTCCCCGTCTGGGTATGGGGAATGGCTGCGTTGCGGTTCTCATAAGCGCCTGCCTATACTCCGCCACCAGTATGAGTGGCTACCCGATCTTTGCATTGGGCCCGTCGCGCAATGCGGAAGGGGAGTTTGGGGCGAAGGGGGTAGGGGTGATCCTGTGCCTTGGTGGTGGCTCTTTAGTATTTGGTCCGCAGTAGCAATGAAACTGATTTTGATACGAGCCTTCCATGTGAGTTGCGCAGGTAGTCCGCTCTGGTGCCGGCTGCCAAGCACACTGAGCTGACAGCAGGATGCGCATCGCCCGAGACGTGTTTGGTGTGGTTAGTGCATTGCGAGCGAGTTCCATCCTTCTATAAGAAGGCAGGTTGAGGGATTGGTTGACTACTCGAAGTAGCCGATCACGAGGCTTGCAGAGCGGTGGCTTATGGGAACAGAGGAAAGAGGCTCTAGGTAGAAATCAGTACTTCGCAGGCTTTTATTGTTCCTGATGAAAGGCAATGGGGGAGGGACGGATGCACGCACTGATCGGAAAGTGGGCGTCGATCGTAGGGCTGGGAATTCTGCTGAATGGTTGCGCGGCCAATCTCAGGCGTGATCTTGTTGTTCCGAATCTAGCGCAGCCCGCTGCGCCGTTTGTGGTCGATGCGACGACGCAGGATGAAAAGCGCGCGTTTCTTGCGGCGGAAGGGAATATCTACAGCTGCTGGTATGGGATTCACCAGTTGTCGCAGAAGGAGTTCACGCCGCCCAAGGCGAAGATGTTTGAATCAATGCTGGCGGGAGCGGTTCCGGAGGTGGTTACACATCGTGTTGTGCTTGAACGTTTCGATGTTTTCCACAATGTTCAAGGAAACCTGTCGAGATCGGCCAGGACTGCCGCCAGCGCAGTGCTCTACATGAACCCGGCCAATTACATCGTCCGGGTCGATCCAAGTGAGAGTTTCTGGTTCGAGAGGGATCCATACGCTCGGCGAGGTGGTAGGGCGGTAGGTTGCATGGAAGGGGAAGATGGCAGCTACTTCGAAAGGGATGTGATTACTGGCCATGCGGTGATCGTTGTCTGGGTGAAGTTCCGTGTCGATGACGTTCCTTTCGCCTTCAAGAGCTACTACCAACACCAAGCGATAGATAAGGCATCGGTGGCCCAGGCCACCGATGTGGCGCTTAAGGAAACCATGCAAGGGGTGGCTGAAAAGCTGCGTGCGTATTGGTCAGGAATGCCAATGACGGAAGTCGCGGCCCTTCGGTCAACGCCGCCAACGGCAGCGCGAACAGCAACGACAGCTATCGGCTTGCGACCCGGCGTGAATACGACGCCCATTTCGCAGGACGCAGATCCGTCGCCCAGCGGTGCACAGTCCACTCCTCCTGCTCGCGTGCCGGAAAAGAGCGAAGCGTCGCAGTCGACAGAGGTTGCCAAGCCGTGGGCCGGCGGAAAATGGCGCGGGTGGTGAGGAAAAATGGGGCAGGAGCGCGATGAGTTGGCTCTTGCATCGGTCATGAAGTCCCCGAATGGAAGGCCGGCAGAAATGCCGGCCTTCTTCTATTCCGGAAGGCGAGAGGCTTGGCTTCGTACCAGGTGTCGATCTGTCGCGTCGATCTTCCACGTCCGGCTTCACTCGATGGGAACCGCCAGGCCCCTTGACCTTCCCATGGCGGCAATCTCTAGGCTCTGCCCAATGCAGATGTCGGCGGCGGTGGCCGCGCACTGCGCCAGCGCCCGACTGATTCCATGACCCGCCTGAGGAAGCCAGCATGACCCGTGCATCTCATCCCCACGTCATCGTCTATACGACGCCCACCTGCCCCGATTGTCGGATGTTGAAGGAGTGGTTCGCCAGGGAAGGCATCACTTATGAAGAACGCGACCTGACCGATCCGGCGGTCCGGGACGAGGCCAAGCAGCGTACCGGTGTACGCGTCGCGCCGATCACCTTGGTGGGCGAGCAGGTGTTCTACGGGACGTTCGCGTCGCAGAAGCCGGGCCTGACCGTGGCGCTCGGTTTGTCCCGTGCAGTCTGAGTGCGTGCCATGACGACGAATGTCGAGATACGCGGAACCGAGCACATCCTCGCCGTGCCGGCGGGCATGACCCTCCTCGAAGCCGCGCTCGCCGAAGGCATCGCCTATCCGCATGGTTGTCGCTCGGGCCGCTGTGGTGCGTGCAGGACGCGCCTTGTCAGTGGCGAAGTCGAGCGTCTCGAGCACAACCGCTTCGCGCTCTCGGACGAAGAGAAGGCGCAAGGGCTGATCCTTGCTTGCCGGGCGATTCCCATAACGGATGCGGTGATCACCTGGCTTGACCAAGAGCAGACGGCATCGCATCCGCACCGCCGTTTCAATTGCCATGTCACTGCAATCGAAGACGTCACGCACGACATCAAGCGCATCCAGCTCGTCAACGATGCGGGCGATCCGCTTGCCTTTACCGCAGGCCAATATGCGCGGCTGAAATTCCTGGGCGCCCCGGCCCGCGATTACTCCATGGCGAGCCGCTCCGGTGAGGGCGCGCTTGAGTTCCACATTCGCCGCGTACCCGGCGGTGCAGCAACTGAAAGCATTCATGCGCAACTTCAGCTCGGCGAGCCGGTGCTCGTCGAAGGCCCCTTCGGTTCCTCATACCTGCGTGAGCACCATGTGGGGCCGATGCTGTGCATCGCAGGCGGCTCGGGACTGGCGCCGATCAAGAGCATCGTCGAGACGGCAATCGCTGGCGGCATGAAGCAGCCGATCCACGTCTACTTCGGCGCACGCGCGGTGCGTGATCTTTATCTCGTGGAGCATTTCCAACAGCTAGCGCAGCAGCACTCAAACCTGACGTTCACGGTAGTCCTTTCAGAAGCCTCCGCAGACACATCCTGGCGGACCAGCATGGTCACCGACGCCGTCGCCGAAGACCTGCAGAATTTCGATGGCTGGAAAGCCTATGTCGCCGGACCGCCGTTGATGGTTGAAGCGGCGATGCATGTCACAAGTGCGTGCGGATTGCGGGTACAGGATCTGCATGCGGATGTGTTTTATACGGCAGGGTAGGAGCGGGGATAATCCGTCAGCTCCATATCTCATGCCCCTCTGGTGTATTCCAGGCAATTCCCGCAGGTGCATCGACCAGGAACCACTGACTCATATCTGATTCCAGCTCATCTCGGCTTGTGGGCCAGGCGCGTTGCAAGACATCGATCCGCTTGCGAGAGCGATACCCGAAAAAAAGCAACCAGACTCCCCGTCTGGTTGCTTTTTTTCCCACTCAACCCTGCTTGAACAACTTCCGCTTTCCCGTCAGCACTTTCTCTTTCGGGGTGAGCTTGGCGACGCCGGGTATCAGGAAGTCGGTCGGGTTGTGGCCGAAGCGCATTTTCGAGGCGAGCCAGAGCGGCATCTTTCCGCGGCCGGTCCAGGTGTTCCAGCGGTTTTCCGGGTCGCGGTATTTCGGCTTGACCTTGGGGCCTTTGCGGCGGCGGGAGGCCTTGGTCTTTGGTTGCGCCTGGTCTGCGTCCAGGCCGAAGACCTCATCGATCGTGTAGCCGGCGCGCTTGGCATCGGCGATCAGCTTGCGCCTGACTTTCTCGGCCGGGGGACGGCTGGTGAGGGCTTTATGCCGTTCCTGGGCGGTACGGATGAGAGTGTTGAGCTCTCGGAGATTCAGCGGGGTAAGGTCAATGCTCATGGCATTAGCCTCAGTTCCGAGGGGGCGAGTGTCAAGGTGGGCGAGAGGGTTTTGGGCTGGTGCTGCCGGCTGATGGACTGATTGCTGGGAGCTTCCCCTCACCCCAACCCCTCTCCCGGATACGGGAGAGGGGCTTCTGATTGTCGGGGCTTTGAGGGTTGCTCGGCGCAGGTCTCAGCTTGAAGCTTCCACGCTGCAGCCGGGCGGATTTCGCTGGCCCACCGGCAAAGTCGGTTCCAGCGTCAGGCGTTGGATGTCGGAGAACAACTGCTCCACCGGCATGCCGAACGGGGCAAACAAGCGCAGCCGGCCCTGGCGGTCGAAGACATAGCCGCCGGAGGTGTGGCTCATCGTGTAGGTGCCTGGCAGGGTGCCGTCTTCGCGGTCGTAGAAGGCCTTGAATGACGCTGCCATGGCGGCCAGTTGCTGATCATTGCCGACCAGGGCGGTGGCGGTGGGGTCGAAGGCTTTTACATACGTCTCGGCGACGGCCGGGGTGTCGCGCGCCGGGTCGACGGTGACGAAGACGACCTGCAGGTTGTCGGCGTCCGAGCCCATCAGGTGCTTCACGCGGTTCAACTCCACCATCGTGGTGGGGCAGACGTCGGGGCAGCTGGTGAAGCCGAAGAACAGGTAGGTCACCTTGCCGTTGAAATCGGCCGGCGTGCGGGCGACGCCGGTGCTGTCGGGCAGCGACCAGTGCTGGCCGAGGTCTTCGCAGGCGATGTCCTTGCCGTAGAAGTCCACGCGGGGTTTGGCCGCGCAGGCCACCAGCAGCAGGCTGGCGGCGGTGATCAACACGGTGGAGAGGCGGAGCTTGCGCGCCAGTGCGGCAAGGCCGGTGGTGGGGGAGTGATTACGGGACATGGCTTCAGTCGTGCGAAGGACGGCCAGCCGCGCTGCACGAAACGGGCCGGCAGTTGCCTGCCAGCCCGTGCGTGTGCGTCAGTTGACCATCATGTGGAAGTGCATGCTCCAGATGATCCAGATGGAGAGCGCGACCACGATGAAAAGAATGACCAGGGTGAAAACAAAACTGGCCAGGTTCCAGCCGCCCTCCGAGGAGCGGTTCATGTGCAGGAAGTACACCAGCTGCACGATGATCTGCACGACGGCAAAGCCGACCAGCAGGAACAGCGTCAGTGGCCGCGACAGTACAGGGTTCATCACCAGCATGAAGGGGATGACGGTGAGCACCGCGCAGATCACGAAGCCGATCAGGTAGGAGCGGGTCGAGCCATGTCCACCACCGGCGCGGGACGTATCGATATCGGACATGGTCAGAACACTCCAATCAGATAGACAAAGGTGAAGACGCAGATCCAGACCAGATCCAGGAAGTGCCAGAACAGGCTCAGGCAGGAAATGCGGGTGACGTTGGTCGGCGTGAGGCCGCGGCGATGCACCTGGTGCATCACCACCGCCATCCAGATCAGGCCGCTGGCCACGTGCAGGCCGTGCGTGCCCACCAGCGCGAAGAACGCCGACAGGTACGCGCTGGTGGTCGGGCCGGCGCCGATGTGGAGCAGGTGGTTGAACTCATACAGCTCCATGCCGATGAAGCCGGCACCGAGTGCGAAGGTGACGCCCAGCCATGCCAGCACCGCCTGCTTGTTCTGCCGGTGCATCGCCAGCACGGCCTGGCCGTAGGTGATGCTGGAGAACAGCAGCAGGAACGTTTCGGTCATCACGAACGGCAGCGAGAACAGCTCCGCCCCGGTAGGGCCACCCGCGTAGGCATTGCTGAGCACTGCATACGAGGCGAACAGCGAGCCGAACAGCACCAGGTCGGACATGAGGTACACCCACATGCCGAAGACCTTCATGCCGCCCTGTTCGTGCCCATGGTCGTCATGGGCGTGGTCGGCCACCTGCTCGGTGGTGACCACGGTGTTGGACATCAGATTCATGCGATCACCCTGTGCTGCTTGAGCTTGCTCTGGTGTTGTTTCTCGATCTTTGCCACTTCATCGGCGCTGACGTAGTAGTCCACGTCTTCGTCGTAGGAGCGCACGATCAAGGTGACGATCATCGCCACGAAGCTGGCGCCGGCCAGCCACCAGATGTGCCAGATCAAGGCGAAGCACAACGCCAGGATCCAGATGTTGAGGATCAGCGGCACACCGGTGTTGCGCGGCATGTGGATCGGCGCGTAGTGCTTGGGCGGCGGTGGCAGGCCTTGCTTCTTGGCCTCATGGAACGCATCCAGCTGGTCTGCCTTCGGCACCACGGCGAAGTTGTAGAACGGCGGCGGCGACGGCGTTGCCCACTCCAGCGTACGTGCGTTCCAAGGGTCGCCGGTGACGTCCAGGTTCTTCTTGCGGTCGCGCACGCTGACGTAGATCTGCACCAGCATCAGCACGATGCCTGCGAGCACGAACAGTGCGCCCACGAATGCGGCGATCAGGTATGGCGTCCACGCCGGGTTGTCGTACTGGTTCATGCGTCGGGTCATGCCCATGAAGCCGAGCATGTACAGCGGCATGAAGGCCAGGTAGAAACCAATCACCCAGCAGGCGAAGGACCACTTGCCAAGACGCTCGTTGAGGGTGAAACCGAACACCTTCGGGAACCAGTAGACGAAGCCGGCCAGGTAGCCGAACAGCGCGCCACCGATGATGGTGTTGTGGAAGTGGGCAACCAGGAACAGGCTGTTGTGCAGCAGGAAGTCCGCCCCCGGAATGGCCAGCAGCACGCCGGTCATGCCGCCGATGGTGAAGGTCACCAGGAAGGCGATGGTCCACAGCATCGGCACGCTGAACTCCACGCGACCGCCGTACATGGTGAACAGCCAGGTGAAGATTTTCACGCCAGTCGGAATCGCGATGATCATCGTCATGATGCCGAAGAAGGCATTGACGCTGGCGCCGGAACCCATGGTGAAGAAGTGGTGCAGCCACACCACGAACGACAGGATGCCGATGGCCAATGTCGCACCGACCATCGACTTGTAGCCGAACAGCTTCTTGCGCGAGAACGTCGCGGTGATCTCGGAGAAGATGCCGAATGCCGGCAAGACCAGGATGTACACCTCCGGGTGGCCCCAGGCCCACACCAGGTTGACGTACATCATCGGGTTGCCACCCAGGTCATTGGTGTAGAAGTTGAAGTCCAGGTAACGGTCCAGTGTCAATGCACCGAGTGCGACGGTCAGGATTGGGAAGGCGGCGATGATGATCACGCTGGTGACCAGTACGGTCCAGGTGAACACCGGCATCTTCATCAGCGTCATGCCCGGCGCACGCATGCGCAGGATGGTGATGAACAGGTTGACGCCGGTCAGCAGCGTGCCGACACCGGAGGCCTGTAGCGCCCAGATGTAGTAATCAACGCCAACTCCCGGACTGAACTCGATGCCGGACAACGGCGGATACGCCACCCAACCGGTCATCGCGAACTCGCCAAGACCCAGCGAGATCATCATCAGCGCAGCGCCGACCACGAAGATCCAGAAGCTGAAGGCATTGAGGAACGGGAACGCCATGTCGCGCGCGCCGATCTGCAGCGGCACGATGATGTTCATCAGGCCCACCACGAACGGGGTGGCCACGAAGAAGATCATGATCACGCCGTGCGCGGTGAAGATCTGGTCGTAGTGCTCGGGTGGCAGGAAGCCATCACTGCCCGGGCCGGCGGCCGCCAGCTGCGCACGCATCATCAGTGCGTCGGCAAAGCCGCGCACCAGCATCACCAGTGCGACGACGACATACATGATGCCGATTTTCTTGTGGTCCACCGTGGTGAACCAGTCGCGCCAGAGCACGCCCCACAGTTTGAAATAGGTGACCGCGGCGAGCAGTGCGATGCCGCCGAGCACCATGCCCGCCAATGTCACCACGACGATCGGGTCGTGCAACGGCACGGCGTCCCACGTCAACTTACCGAACATGCTCATTACTCCTGGGAGGCCTTGGTTTCTACGTTGTGGCCCGACGTGGCCGCGGTGTTCTCACCCACGCCGATGAACTGGTCGATGACCTTCTTGAACAGCAGCGGTTCGACCGTGGCGAAGTGGCGCACCGGTTCCTTGCGGGTAGGCACGGCCAACCGCTTGAACTCGTCGAAGCTCAGCTGCTCGGGCGAGGAGCGCACTTCGGCAACCCACGTGTCGAACTGTTCATTGGTCATCGCGGTGGCGATGAATTTCATGTTGGAGAAGCCGTGGCCGCTGTAATTGCCCGACATGCCGTCGAACTTGCCCGGCTCGTTGGCGACCAGGTGCAGCTGCGTGCGCATGCCGGCCATCGCGTAGATCTGCCCACCCAGCTGCGGGATGAAGAAGGTATTCATCGTCGAGTTGGAGGTGATGTCGAACGCCAGCTGTTGTCCGGCCGGGAAGTTGAGCTGGTTGACCGTGGCGATGCCCAGGTCGGGGTAGACGAACACCCACTTCCAGTCGGTGGCGATGACTTCCACATGCAGCGGCTCGCCGGGGATATCCAGCGGCTTGTACGGGTCAAGCTCGTGCGTGGATTTCCACACGATCACCGCCAGGATGGCGACGATGATCAACGGCACGCCCCAGACCACGATTTCCACCTTGTTCGAGTGCGCCCACTCGGGGATGTACTTGGCCTTGGTGTTGCCGGCGCGGTACTTCCAGGCAAACACGAAGGTCAGCACGATGGCCGGTATCACCACGATCATCATCAGCGCGACGCAGATGATGATCAGGTCGCGCTGGGCAATGCCCACGTCGCCCTTGGAGTCCAGCAGTACCCAGTTGCAGCCAGCCAATCCCACGCATGCCAAAGCGGCCAGCGCTGGGCGGATGCGTTTCCAGCAGATATTCATTGAAGGTCAACCCTGTTGAAGGAGCTGCTGACCGGGGACTGCCAGCGCCCGATACATGGGCGGGGAGCGGCTACACTGTCCGTACGGCGGCACCTACAAAAGGATTGCCGATCCAGTCAAGCCCATACAAGATACAGCATTGTATGGGTTGATGCACGTACAACGCATGGAAGGATTTCCCTGATGCAGCAACCTGCCGCTGGCCGACGCCTGAAAAAGCCCAACCGGACCTGGGTCCGTCCCTTCACCGAGGGCACCGGCCCGCTGTACCTGCAGATTGCCCAGCAGGTGCGCGAGGCCGTGGACGATGGCGTGCTGCAGCCCGGCGACCGGCTGCCGCCGCAGCGCGACCTGGCCCAGCTGATGGGCGTGGACCTGACCACCGTCACCCGTGCCTATGCCGAGCTGCGCCAGTCCGACCTGCTCGACGCGCAGGGCGCGGGCGGCACCTTCATCGCCATGTCGGCCGGCAACAGCGCCACTTCGGTGGACCTGAGCATGAACATCCCGCCGCTGCTGGGCAGCAGCCCGTTCGCGCAGAGCATGGAGCGGGGCTTCCAGCAACTCAGTCAGCAGCTGGGGCAGGGCGAATTGATGAGTTATCACGTCGGCGCCGGCTCGCGCGATGACCGGGCTGCCGCCGTGCAGTGGCTGGCGCCGATCCTGGGCACGGTGTCGGCCGAGCGGGTGGTGATCTGCCCCGGCGCGCAGGCCGCGCTATGCGCCATCCTGCTGGCCAAGACCCAACCGGGCGACGTGATTGCCGCCGAGCAGCTCACCTATCCGGGCCTGCTGGCCGCCGCGCGCGTGCTGCAGCGGGGCATCGCGCCCATCGCCATGGACCATGAGGGCATGCTGCCGGAGGCGCTGGAAGAAGCCTGCCAGCTGCGCAAGCTCAGCCTGATCTATCTGATCCCGACCATCCAGAACCCGACCACGGCAACCATGTCGCAGGCCCGTCGGGCGGCCATCCTGGCCATTGCCCGGCGCCACGGCGTGGCCGTGGTCGAGGACGACCCGTACTGGCTGTTGGCCGCCGATGCCGCGCCGCCGCTGGCCGTGGAATCGCGCCCGGAAGCGCCCGTCTACTACGTCTCGACCCTGTCCAAGTGCCTGGCCCCGGGCCTGCGCACCGCCTATCTGGTGATCCCGCCGGGCGAGCCGATGGAGCCGCTGCTCGATGCGCTGCGCTCGATCGCGCTGATGCCGACCCAGTCGATGGTGGCGGTGGCCTCGCATTGGATCCGCAGCGGCCAGGCCGATGAGATGGTCCGCCGCTTCCAGCAGGAGTTGCGCCAGCGCCAGCAGATCGCCGCCCGCATCCTGCCGGCGCCGTACCAGGCGCACCCGACCGGCCTGCACGTCTGGCTGCCGCTGCCGGCGCGGCTGGACCAGTACCGGCTGATCCAGTCGGCGCAGGCGCAGGGGCTGGGTATCGCCAGCTCCGAGGCCTTCAGCATCGAGGAGCAGGCCGGCAACGCCATCCGCCTGTCGCTGGGCGGAGCGGTGGACCAGCACAGCCTGGCGTCCGCGCTGACCAAGCTCACCGAAGTAATCTCCGCAGCACCTGAGACGCGAACCAACGTCATCGTCTAGCCGCACCCCGTTTCCCGACGAGATCCATACAAAAATGATACATTGCAAATCTTGTATGGATTTGTGGGTGTCGGTGTGCGTCGGGAAAAGCTGAGGTTTCATCTGGTCATGCTGGGCTGCGGGGGCTTCATCGTCCTGGCGCTGGCCTCGCTGGTGTATGTCTGCTCCCGGCCACAGACGGCCAGCGTGCAGGCCAGCGAGCAGGCGGCCATCGAACAGTGCCTGCAACGCAGCCGCGCGCCGGAGCGCACCGAGATCCATCGGCGTGCCCAGGCTGATTCGTGCCGCGAGATGCGCAAGCAGTACGTGCACAAGTTCGGCCCGGACGCGGCCACGTGAGTGCGGCGGGCGGCGCGCCACCGCGCCGGCGCTGGATGCGGCTATGGATCGCGGCGGCGTGTGTGTTCATGGCCGCCATCGCAGTGGCGGTATGGCAGTACTTCGGCTTCAGTGAGCAGGCCAGTTTTGCCGAACAGGCCATCGTGTTCGACGACACCCAGCTCAAGCTGCCGGCCGAACTGGCCGGTGCGAACGGTCGCATCCGCGTCGTGCATTTCTGGGACCCGGCCTGCAAGGTCTGCAACCGCGAAACCGGTGCGCACCTGAGTTACCTGATCACGATGTATCGCCGCGCCGGCATCGATTTCTATGCCGTGCAAAAACCGGGTACGCAGGGTGAACTGCCGGACTACCTGCAAGGCCGCCTGAAGGAGCTGCCGACGATACAGGGCGCCGAGCAGATTCCCGCCAGCCCTGCCGTGGCGATCTGGGACCGCGAAGGTCATCTCGCCTACGCCGGTCCGTACAGCATCGGCATGGTGTGCAACTCGGCCAACAGTTTCGTCGAACCCATCCTCGACAGACTTGTCGATGGGAAAACAGTGCGGCCGCGCGGGCTGCTGGCGGTCGGCTGCTATTGCCCCTGGCAAAGCAAGCACTGATCCCGATGCCATGACCGTGCATGTACGCCATCGCGCGTTGATCTGTCGTCCGCGCGTGAAAAACAGCGGGCACCCACTCCAACCGACCGATGGTTGTGAGCAGGCGCCCGCCGTTGATGCAAACGATAGTGCCCGACATCTTCCCTACATGGCGCGACAGTTTGTCGCAGCCCTCCACGATCGACGCGAAGGTGCGCAGTGAGCTGGATAGACAACGCACTGGCCAGCAACGGCCCGATCTACCTGCGCATCGTCAACAGCATCGAGCGCACCATGAACACCGGCGAGCTGGTGCCCGGCCATCGGCTGCCGTCGCAGCGTGCCCTGGCCAAGCAGCTCGGCATCGACCTCACCACGGTGACGCGTGCATTCGATGAAGCGCGCAGGCGCGGATTGATCGAAGCGCGCGGCCCGCAAGGCAGTTTCATCGCCCCGCCGAAAGCGGCATTCGGCCAACCGGTGGACCTGAGCATGAACGTGCCACCGGTGCCCGATGCCACCGCATTGAATGACATGCTGCGACGTGGCGCCGCCGCGGTGCTTGCACGCAGCAATGCGCTCAACCTGATGACCTACCACCTCAGTGGCGGCAGCCCCACCGATCGCCATGCGGCCACCTGCTGGCTGCAGCCGATGCTTGGCAACGTCAACGAAACACGATTGGTGGTGGCCGAGGGTGCACAGTTCGCGTTGGCGTCCATCCTCATCAGCCAGACGCATGAAGGCGACACCGTCCTGTGTGATCACCTGGTGTATCCGGGCCTGCTGCAGGTAACCCGCTCGCTGGGGCGTCGCCTGGTGCCGGTGGCGGGAGACGAGCAGGGGATGCGCCCGGATGAACTTGAGCGCCTTTCCCGCGAAAGTGGCGCAAGGGTGGTCTACCTCAATCCCACCTGCAACAACCCGACCGCACTGACCGTTCCGCTGCAACGCCGTGCCGAACTCGCACGTGCGCTGCAGCGTTGCGAACTGCTCGGCATCGAGGACGATCCATACTGGCATCACGATCCCGGCAAGCCCACGCCCATCGCCGCACTCGCACCGGACCACATCTACTACGTGTCCACGTTGTCCAAGGCGATCAGCCCCGGCCTGCGTACGGCGTTCGTGCAATGCCCGTCGGCGCGCCATGCGGAAGACCTCGCCGCTGCGCTGCGCTCCATCTGCCTGATGGGCCACCCGCTGGTGATGGCCCTGGTCAGCCAACTGCTGCTGGATGGTTCGGCCCACGCACTGCTCAAGCAGGTGCTGGCCGAAGCCAGCGAACGCACCGCATTGGCCGAACACCTGCTGGCGCCCTCGTTGAGGGCGAGGGCGACCGGCCTGCATGCCTGGTGCAACGTGCCCGAACCGTGGACCGATGCCACCTTCGTGCATGCCGCGCAGCTGCAAGGTCTGGCGATATCACCGTCATCGGCGTTCGGCCCTGGCGGTTCGCTGCAGCAGCGCGGCTTTCGTTTGTCGCTGGGCCTGGCAAGCAGCCGTCGACAACTGGAAAGCGCCCTGCGGCGGATCAACCAGCTGATCATCTCGCCCGAGGGGCCGGTGATTCAGCGCTGAAGGCAGCAACGAAGCAGTGCTCATGAGGTTCGATCTCGCACTCATCGGCGCGTCCAGGGAGCGCAGCAAGGCAACGCGCCGGCACCTCATCCGCACACCGAGGTTACCGCTGGATGGTCACGGGGCCAGGTACGCCTGTGTTGAAGTCACCGTGGCGTAACCAAACGCGAAGGCCGCCATCATTGCCGCATGCACCTGTGCCGCCGGTACGGTGACGCCGTTGAACTCAAGATCCAGCGTGGCGCAGGCATCGTGCAGCACAGTGACCGTGTAACCCATGTCGGCCGCAGCGCGTACGCCGGCATCCACGCACATGTGGCTCATCGCGCCGATGATGACGACTTCCTTGATGCCACGTGATTCCAGCTGCTGCTTGAGATCGGTGTCGCGGAATGCGTTGACGAAGTTCTTGACGATCACCGGCTCACCGCTGGCCGGCATGACGGCTGACTGGATGGCAACCGCATCGGTCCCCGGCTTGAAGATCGGTGCTTCGCTGCTGGTCGATTCGTGGCGGACATGCAGCACGGGGATGTCGTTGACACGTGCGTGATCGATGACGGTGACCGCATTGGCGACGGTTGCCGCGATGCCGGTCAGCGGCAACTTGCCGGTGGGCAGGTACTCGTTCTGCAGGTCGATGACGAGGACGGCGCGATGGTTCATGGGAGCTCCCGGATTGAAGGAAAGAAAACGTGGGAGAATTTTCCGTCGCCGGCTCCGTGCGGCGAAGTGGCGCTACCGACATTCTTGAGGGCTGTACCGACAGATGCGCAATCACGGCTACGTTGAGATCGGCATCCTGCTGTACCCCGGCGCACAACTGGCAGCAGTGCTTGGGCTCACTGATCTGCTGGCGCTGTCAGGCAGGATCGCCAACGACCGTGCGGAACCTGTGCCACCCGCGCTGCATGTGACGCATTGGCATATCGCTGCCCCGGGCCAGCCGCCCTCAGCGGGCCACGCATCGCATCCGGGCGCCGTTGACGCGCTGGATGTCCTCATACTGCCGCCCAGTCTGGAAGCGCCCATTTCCGCCGAGGCTGCAGCGCCGTATCTGGATTGGCTGCGGTCACTGCACGATGGCGGCACCACGCTGGCGTCGGTATGCGCGGGTGCCTATCTGCTGGGCGAAACCGGGCGCGTGGCCGGGCGCACCATCACCACCAACTGGGCCTTCACCGACAGCTTCGCTACCCGCTTTCCCGAGGTACTGCTGGATACCGACCAGCTCGTCATTGATGCCGGGGACGTTCTCACGGCCGGCGGCGCGATGGCCTGGATCGACCTGGGCCTGCGGCTGGTGGAACGCTACCTGGGCACGGCGGTGATGCTGGATACCGCACGCACGCTGCTGGTTGATCCGCTGGGCCGGCAGCAGCGGTACTACAGCAGCTTCGCGCCGCGCATCTCGCATGGCGATGCAGCGGTACTGGCGGTGCAGAACTGGCTGCACGACACCCATGCCCGGGAGACCGCTTCACCCGATCTCGCGCGTCGGGCCGGCATGGAAGAACGCACCTTTCTGCGGCGCTTCCAGAAAGCCACCGGCATGACCGCGACCGAGTACTGCCAGCGCGTGCGGGTGGCCCGTGCCCGCGAGCTGCTGCAGTCCACCCGGCTGCCGCTGGAGCGCATTGCCTGGGACGTGGGCTACAGCGACCGGGGTTCTTTCCATAAAGTGTTCAGCCGCATCGTCGGACTGACACCGGGTGAGTACCGGCGGCGATTCAACGCCGGGTGAGGGTGGGGGCGGCATGAACGTCTGAATCATTCAGCTGAACCGTGTTCCGCAGCGCTCCACCGCGAGCCCTTGGGGCGGGCGGGGCAAGCCATCCTTCGGCTGTCAGGATGCCGGGAGCGGGCAGGGCGCCTTTCGCCCCTCCATACTGGGGCCGTTGCAGGGAGTGGCGGAAGCGATCTGCTCGTGCATCCCCTTTGCA
The DNA here is from genome assembly GCF_001431415.1 of Stenotrophomonas humi. Lineage (GTDB taxonomy): Bacteria > Pseudomonadota > Gammaproteobacteria > Xanthomonadales > Xanthomonadaceae > Stenotrophomonas > Stenotrophomonas humi. The sequence goes on from NZ_LDJI01000002.1 coordinate 14,584, forward strand.
GATTCTTGGACTCCGGGGAGCGACCGCCATGAGGGGACAGCTGCGTGAAACCGCGGTGCACCGCCCATGAAGGATTTTGGACCGACGTTCATCGCGCGGGAGCGCGCCGCATGGCTGGTCCAGCATGTACTGCCGCATGAGCGCGTGCTGCGTGGCTGGCTGATCAACACCTTCCGCGACCAGGTCGATGTCGATGATGTCATCCAGGAATGCTACGCGCTGATGATGTCGATGGACGACGTCAGCCATATCAAGGACGTTCGCAGCTACCTGCTGACAGCCGTGCGTTCAGTGGTGCTGCAGGGGCTGCGCAGGGCCAAGGTGGTGCATATCGAAAGCGTCGGCGAGATCGGCAGGCTGGACATCGCAAGCGAGATGCCCTCGCCCGAGTCACACGCCTCCGGGATACAGGAACTACGCCATCTGGAGCGTTGCGTCGGGCAACTGCCCGAGCGCTGCCGAGAGGTGTTCCTCATGCGCAAGATGAATGGACTCAGCCAGCGCCAGATCTCCGAGAACCTCGGCATCAGTGAAAACACTGTGGAAAAACACATGGTCAAGGCACTCAAGTACCTGGGGCTGGCATTGGCCGCAGGTGAGTGGGCGGTAAGCGGTAGCGGGAAGCGCCGCATGAATGCAAAGGAGGCAATCCGTGAAAAACAAGATTGATGCAACCGCCGCCGAATGGGTGGCTCGCGAAGATGCCGGCCCGTTGTCGAGCGAACAGTCCGCGGCATTGGCCGCGTGGCTGGCGGCCGACAGCCGGCACCTGGGCGCATACGGACGCATGCACGCGATCATGATGCGCACCGATCGCATCTATCGTGGTGCATCGGTGGATGCCGATGAGAATCAGCGCGCCGAAGGCGCACGTGGGCGCGCCTGGGGGATGCGTCTGTTGGCGATGGCCGCGTCGCTCACCCTGGTGGCCGGCGTGGCGTGGTTCGCCATGGAGCGGCAGGCCGGCGTGCATGCCACGCGGGTCGGCGAAGTGGCGCACGTGTCATTGGAGGACGGGTCGGAGATCACCCTCAACACCGATTCCCGCGTGCGCGTGCGTTACGAGCAGGGGCGTCGCGGTATCGAACTGCTGCGTGGCGAAGCGATGTTCGACGTGGCCAAGGATCCGCAGCGGCCGTTTGTGGTCAATGCCGGTGGCACTCAGGTGATTGCGGTGGGTACCAGCTTCACCGTCAAGCGATCCTCCGCGCAGGTGGATGTGCTGGTCCGTGAGGGCATCGTCCAGGTGCAGGAGCAGAAGCAGGAACTGCGGCTGCTGCGTGGAGACAAAGTACGGCTCGCCACGCGTGCTGCACCGGTCCTCAGGAGGGTGGATGACGCCGAGGTGCGCCGTGAACTGGCGTGGCGCAACGGCATGATCGCCTTCAGTGGCCAGACCCTGCAGGAAGTGACGCAGGAGTTCGCGCGCTACAACCGGTTGCGCATTCGCCTGGCCGACCCGGGGATCGCCGACCTGGAAGTGGTGGGGATGTTCTCGGCCACCGATCCGATTGGTTTCTCGCGCGCCGCTGCGCAGAGCATGCAATTGGACATGGCATTGGGTGACGACGAAATCGTTCTGCGCGCGAGGGCAACGAAAAAAAATCAATGACACGGTGGCGGAACGGACTTTCTGTTGCATCTCCCTTCCAAGCTCGTGTCATCGCGTTGTCATCGCAACGTGTTGGGGAGCTTGAACGGTCGCACTTCATCCTTCCCATACATCGTGCCCATGCCGCTTCCGGCGGCATGGGCTGCCAGCAAGGTGAGTCATGAACCATCGGAAAAACAAGCTGTTCAACGCCGTTTCCTTCGCTCTGGTTTCAACCGCCGCGATCTCCGTGTTCGGTGTGAGCGCGCAGCAGGTGCAGTTCGATATCCCCGCCGACGCAGCGGTCAAGTCACTTCCGGAATTCGCACGACAGGCCAACATCCAGATCGTCGCCCCGGGCAAGGAGTTGAAGGGCATCAACACCGCCCGGTTGTCGGGCACGCAGGATGCGCGTGCCGCGTTGCAGGTGCTGCTGGCGAACACCGGCCTGAAGATTGTCCGTGATGACGGCAGTGTCATTACCTTGGGCAACAAGGATGCCGAAGACGACGAAGATCCCGAGCCGGTGCCGCAGGGCAACCCGCAGACACAGGCGGATCCTGCCGCGAGCGCACCGGTCGCCACTGCCGACGGCAGTGGCGCACGCACACTCGATGCGGTGCAGGTCACCGGCTCGCGCATCATGCGCACCGTCGATGTTGAAACCGTACAGCCGGTGGAAACCATCTCCCGCGAAGACGTGGACCGCTCGGGTCTGCGCTCGGTCGGCGACCTGCTCCAGTCCTCCCCCGCAGCAGGTGCACCGGCGGCCAGTCGTACCCGCGTGCAGTCGGACAGCGAGGAAGCCGGCGGCACCTATGTCGATCTGCGCAACATCGGCGCACAACGCACGCTGATCCTGGTCAACGGACAACGCCTCGGAACCACCACCGGCGGCTATGCCGACGTATCGTTGATCCCCTCGGCCTCGGTCGAGCGTGTGGAGATCCTCAAGGATGGCGCGTCGGCCATCTACGGTTCCGATGCGATCGCCGGTGTGGTCAACATCATCACGCGCCGTGGCTTCGACGGGGGGCTGGCCAATGTCTATTGGGGCCAGTACTCCGAGGGCGACGGAGGCAACGCGTCGTTTGATCTGTCCTGGGGCATGAAGCGTGACCGTGGCTGGCTCAGCGGCACCCTGCAGTACACCGATGAGGATCCGGTCTGGGCGTCGGACCGCCCCTACAGCGCATACCCGAGCACCACGCGGCATCCGACCACCGGTCTGTCGGCGATCAACCAGAACGGCACGCTGATCGATCCGTTGCTCGGTCAGATGACGGTCAACGCGGGCGCCGATCCGCGCAACATCGCCAACTACCATCGCTCTGGGGTGCCCGATTACAGCAACGTCAGCGAGCAGCAGACGCTGAAGACGGGCATGGAACGAAAGTCCGCGTTCATTGATGGCGGTTTCGAGTTCAACGACCGTCTGCTGCTGCGCGGCAGCGCGCTGTACAGCGTGCGCGACACGTTCCGCAATATTCCCGGTTATCCCTACCGTTCCTCGGTGTGGGGTGCGATGAATGCACCGCTGTCCATCGACAGCTACTACAACCCGCTGGGTAACCAGAGCGGTGTGGCCAACCCGCGTGCGGTGCACTACCAGCGCCGCACCTGGGAAGTGCCGCGCTCGGGCAACAACAAGGTCGCCACGTTCCGCGCGAACATGCTGCTGGAAGGCAACTTCGACTGGGCCGGTCGGACCATGTACTGGGATGCTGGTTATCTGTTCAATCGCCTGCGCACCGACAAAAGCGGTACCGGCGACCTCAACCTGCGCAACGTGCAGGCCGCCTCGGGCCCGTCGTACTACAACACTGCCACTGGCCGGGTGGAATGCGGCAGTGCCGCCGCACCCATCGCCTACGGCAGCGGTGCTGGCCAGTGCGCACCATGGAATCCGCTGGCGCCTTACGGCAGCGGACTACCAGGCACGCTGGATGACCCCACCTTGCGCGCCTTCCTGGTGCCGGACAACCTCGACCGCGGCGATACCCAGACCCGCAGCCTGACTGCCAACTTGAGCGGCTCGCTGTTCGCGCTGCCGGCCGGCGACCTGGCCTTCGCGGTGGGCGCGGAGTCACGCAACGAACGCGGCACTTTCACGCCCAGCCTGCAGAAGCAGCGTGGCGAGACCACCAATACGCGCAAGCTGCCCACCAGCGGCGACTACCGTGCCAACGAGCTGTACGCCGAGTTCAACATCCCGCTGCTGCAGGATAAGCCGTTCGCACGCACGCTCAGTATTGATCTGGCGACCCGCTACTCCGACTACGACGTGTTCGGCAGCACCACCAACTCCAAGGTCGGCCTGGAATGGCGTCCGAATGACGAGCTGCTGGTGCGTGCCAACTGGGGGGAAGGCTTCCGCGCACCGACCATCAACGATCTGTTCGGCGGCGAACAGGACTTTTTCCCCGCCTACACCGATCCCTGCGACAGCCGCTTCGGCGTGGCCCGCGCGTCGGCTGCCTGCCTCGGTGACGTGCCGGCCGGCTATCGCCAGGTGGCCTCCGGAGGCGTGCCCGCCGGCAGCCCGAACGTGCAGTCCAACCTGGCCTTCATCTCCGGCTCCAACCCGAACACCAAACCGGAGAGTTCCACCACCACGACGGTCGGTTTCGTCTACAGCCCGCAGTGGGCCGAAGGCCTGGGCATCACCCTGGACTGGTGGAAGATCGACATACAGGACGCGATCGTGCAGAACACGCCGACCGACATCCTCAACGACTGCTACGTGCGTGGCATCGGCACGGCTTGCTCGGCGTTCACGCGTGATGCGGCCACCGGCGAGATCACCTCGTTGAACTACGCCTTCACCAACGCCGGCTGGCTGAAAACCTCCGGCTACGACCTGGGCGTGCGCTACAACCTGCCGGCCACGGCGCTGGGTGACATCAAGCTGGAGTGGAACAGCAGCTACACCAGCTACCGCAACATCAAGGCCAACGATCTGGCCGAAACTCCGGTGAACCACAGCACCGGCTTCGGCGCGAACTTCCGCCTGCGTTCCAACGTCACCGCCGACTGGTCGCGTGGCATGTTCGGCCTGATGTGGCGTGTGCGCTACTTCTCGGGCATCAAGGAGCCGTGCGCGTTCGACCTGACCGGTGGCCCGGAGTGCGACAAGCCGGACTTCGTCTCGCCCTATACCGGGCGCCAGCCGCTGCGCACGGTCGGTGCGACGGTGTTCAACGACGTGCAGCTGCGCATGAATCTGCCGTGGGACGGCACCGTGATGCTGGGTGCCAACAACGTGTTCGGCAAGGTGGGCCCCACGCTGTACTCGCGTCCGAACAGCGATTTCTCGTACTACGGTGGCTTCGACCTGGGGCGCTTGATCTACATGCAGTACCAGCAGAAGTTCTGATCCCCCGCGGCGGGGGCAGTCTGCCCCCGTCCGCCTGCGCGCAACGTACGTCCATGCAATGACGGAGCAATTCAGTGGATAGATCCAGACGTGATTTCTGTGCCGCGCTGGGAACGGCGGCGATCCTGTCTTCCTCGATGGGAACGGTGGTCAGCGCCCACGCCGCCGACGGCAGCACCAACGCGGCCGACGCTACGCCGCAGCGCGGTCAGCGGCTGAAGGTGCGGTTGTTATTGAACTCGGCGCTTTCCGGCCCGCATGCATTCTTCTGTCTCGCGCAGGAGCGTGGGTACTTCGCCGATGCCGGGCTGGACGTGGAGTTCGCCGCCGGTGACGGTGCCGCCTCGGTAGTGCCGCGCATCCCGCAGGAAGGCTTTGATGGTGGCTACGGGGACCTGTGTGCGCTGATCAAGCTGGCGGGATTGCGCCCGGACAATTGCCCGGTAGCGGTGCACGTGGCGTTCAACCAGACGCCACTGACCGTGGGCGTGCGGCGGGTGGGGCCCATCCGCACGCCGAAGGACCTGGAAGGCCGCGTGATCGGCGGGCATCCGATCGACGCGGCCATCGAAGCCTTCCCGGCTTATGCGATGGCGGGCGGTATCGACGCCTCGCGTGTCTCGATCCTGCGTTCCACCACCAGCATGACCACGCTGGCCGAGGATGTGCTCAACGGGCATGCCGATGGTGTCTTCGGCTTCGTGCACACGATCATCGCCGCGTTGGCGGCCAAGGATATCGATGGCCGCGCCGGCCTGCGCTTCCTGGAATACCGCGACCTCGTCCCCGACCTGTACGGCAACGCGTTGATGCTGACCCCGGCTTTCCTGCGTCAGCACCCGGATGCGGCGCGAGCACTGGTGGCAGCGGTCAATCGCGGCATCGTCGAGACGCTGGCCGACCCGCAGGCCGCGCTGGAGGCCACCCGCAAGATGGCGCCCAAGTTCGCCCAGCACGTTGACGGCCCACGCCTGATGGGCACGCTCAACGTCGAGATGGCGCATCCGGAAGCGCAACGGATCGGCATCGGCGACATTGACGACGGGCGCCTGCAGCGTTCGATCCAGATGCTGGCAACGTCGTGTCATCTTCCCCGTACGCCGAAGCCGGAAGAAATCTTCACCCGCGCCTACCTGCCGCCACTTGCCGAGCGTGCCCGTCCGCGCGCGCAGGCCGGCAACGGAGACCATGCATGAAACTGGCAATCACTTCCCTTGCCCTGGCGGCACTGGTAGCACTCGGTGGCTGCGGCCGCAGCGACACCCTGGCAGCGCCCGTCGCACAGACACCGGCCGGGCCCGAGGCCGCGCCGCACAAGCTGCGCTTCCTGCTCAACTCCGGGTTCTCCGGCGCCAACGCCTGGTTCCTGGTTGCGCAGGAACGTGGCTACTTCCGTGAGGAAGGCATCGAGATCGAGTTCGTCCCCGGGCGTGGCGCTTTCACCGCGGCCGGGCGCATGGTGGAAGAGCACTTCGACGTCGGCTACGGTGATATCCAGGCCACCTACGAGCAGGCCGCCAAGCTGCCGGGCAACGCGCCGGTGGGTGTCTACATGGTCATGGACCGGTCGCCTTCGGTGATCATCCTGCCGGCCAGCTCACCGGTGACGACGGCGCCGCAACTGGCCGGCAAGACCATCACCGGGCATGGCACCGATGTGGCCTTGAACACCTTCGAGCAATACGCCTTCAGGACCGGCCTGGATCCCACGTCGGTCAAGATCGTCGCCAACGACGGCAACTGGAAGGTACTGATCGGGTTGCTCGACGAACACAGGTCCGATGCGCTGTTCGGGTATCTGTCCACCAGCAGCGCCGCCATCCACACCGCCGGTGGCAAGGTCGATGAACGGCTGCGGTTCCTGAAGTTCCGCGACGCTGTCCCCGAGCTGTATGGCAGCGCGTTGATGGTCTCGCCGACCTTGTTGCGCGAGCAACCGGAAGTCGCACGCGGGTTGGTGCGGGCGGTGAACCGCGGCGTCATGGAAACGCTCTGTGAACCGAAGGCCGCCATCGATCTGCTGGTCGCACGCGACCCGAAACAGGACGCCGGCGTTGAGCTCGGTCGCCTGATGGATACCGTGGAGGATATGGGCGGCGCGGAGTGGATCGTCAAACACGGCGTGGGCGACATCGATCCGGAACGCATGCGTGCGGGAATTCAGCTGACCCACGCGCAGCGCAAGCTCTCCCGCCTTCCGTCGCTTGATGAGGTTTTCGACGCGGCATTGCTGCCTGACATCGGCGAGCGCACCCCCTGTGCACAGGAGGCGGGTGCCTACCAGGCCGGAATATGATCCGCTGCCTCGGAATCGACCTGGCTGCTGCCGCGCGAACCTGATTCCTCGTGGTTGCAGGGCGATTGCACCAACGCTTCTGCAGGACGGCCGGTTGCGAGACGCCGTCAAAGGGATATCGATCACCGAAGGAGTGGTGGCAGGTGGCGATATCTCGATGGACCCGTTGCTCCCGGGGTATCCGGATCCCAGGAGCACGATGATCCTTGTGCATATGTGGCGAACAGTTCGCAGGAGGATTGGGCCCCTGGCGTGACTGCACATGCATCGAAAGACCGAAGCGGGCATCCGGCGGATGCCCGCTTCGGGTTGGACGCCCGCGCAGCAACAGGCCGGCTTGCAGACCATGGCCCGGTGCTCGCCTGCGGATCAACCGCCTCGTTCGTCGAAAGGACGCTTGGGGCGTTCAGCACGGTGATCCGGGCAGAGGCCGGCGGGTCGGCCCGCCAGATGTGAAGGTCGGCATGCGCGTAGTGTTAGGATGAACCAACAGGCGTCAGTCTGTTTCGCGCGCTCTGCGCAGCTGCCTTGATAGTTGCCCACTCCGCTCCCTTTCATGCGTCAACCGCCCTGATACACGGGTGGTCGCTCGACGGGAGTGCGCCATGCCCGGTTATTCGACACGCAACGAGAAGGTCACCATTGGTGGTCGGCTTTACCTGTTGCGCATCCTCAGCGACAAGCAGCAGTTCAGTGATCCGGATGGTCACGGGGCACGGCTCGGGATTTCTTCGGCGCAATGGAGCCTGTTCGGCCAGCTGTGGCCATCAGGTCGCCTATTGGCCCAGGCCATGTGCCGCTTCGACATTGAAGGCAAGCGCATACTCGAACTGGGTTGTGGCATTGGCCTGGCCAGCCTTGTGCTGCTGCAGCGAGGTGGCGATGTTGTCGCTTCCGACATCCATCCGCTTGCCGAGCCATTTCTCGCCTACAACGCCGCACTGAACGCGTTGCCCGCAGTGCACTACCGGCATATGCGCTGGGATCGCGAGCTGCCCTCGCTGGGCACCTTCGATCTGATCATTGCCAGCGACGTTCTTTACGAGCAAGGCCACGCGGCGTTGATGGCCGATGTCATACGGCGCCATGCGAAACCCCGGACCGAGGTGGTGATCACCGACCCTGGCCGGGGCAACAGCGCACGTTTCAGCCGGATGCTGGGCCTGCAGGGGTTTGACTTCAAATCGACCCGGTGCCGGATGAACGATACGGACGTGGAACCCTTTCGCGGACAGTTGTTGCATTACTCACGCGTCGCGCCGGCGGTGGTGGCATGAACCGCATGGAGCGTGAGAAGAAGGCCAACATCACCTGCACCAGCTGCGATGCACTTTGCTGCCAATTGACCGTGGTGTTGGAAGCAAGGGACGCAGTGCCGGCGCACCTGACAACGCGATTGGCAGGCGGCCTGCATGTCATGGCAAAGGATGAAGATGGCTGGTGCGTGGCCTTGGACGGGCAGCAGATGAACTGCCGCATTTACGACAGCAGACCCATCGTCTGCAGATCTTTCGTCATGGGCGGTGCCTATTGCAGGGCCGAACGCGATGAACACGCACGGCAGGGCGATCGCACCATCGCGCTGCAACTTACCTGAGGAACAATCATGGCCACACCACCGCGCAAGACCGGCTTGGCTCCGGCGGGAAAGACACCCTCGATCTCCGGTTCCCACCTTCAACAACGCAACTTGAGCCGCGAGCGTATGGCCGAAGACATGGCCGCTTTCAGCAGTGCCGGCGGGCAGATCGAGGTGCTTGGCAACACGCCGTTCCGCATCAAGTCGAGCCCCGAAAAGCCTGCGGCTGTCAGTGGCAAGGCGCAGGCTGCGGGTGAGAACCAAGCGGACAAGCCACGGTCGCACAAGCGCCAGTGATGGCATGAGGTGATCCACCGGCCGGCGATGCGCATGCTCCAACCGCTCGGTCTGTTCCTGCGACGCAACGCGCCGCCCGGTGGCGGGCGGCGCGTTGCGGATTACCTGTGACCAAACCACCCGCATGCATCAGTGGTTACAGCTGGGCCTTGCTGGTGATGAATACCGGCAGCGGTACATCCAGCGCTTCATCGGTGACCGTGCGGCCGGCGAGGAAGCTGGCGATGTTGTCGGCGATGGCGGGATTGCCAATCCACATTTCGTTGTCATGGCTGGCGCCGCGCACCACCAGCTGCTGGCCCTTGCTGAAGCCCGGCAGCAGCGCCTGCGCATTGGCCTGCGGGGTGCGGCCATCGAGCGTTCCGCTGACGAAGAGCACCGGCACGTCGCTGCGTAGTGGCCCGCGGAATGCCTCACCCAGGTCGACCAGGCCGAGGCCGTCGGCGAGCTCCGGGAACGGGAAGTTCAGTGCGTCGCCGAGCAGGCTTTGGCGTGCCTGTGCGTTGGCCAGGGCACGGCGTTGCGGGCTCTGACCGGACGCCACATCCATCGCCAGCGGCATGGCGCGGAAGCCGCCGAGTTCCTTGCGCATCATCAGTGCGACGCCACCCAGCAGGCTGTAGTCACCCGCTTCGGCTTCACGCAGCGCCAGTGGCAACATGCGCTGGAAACCGCGCCGGCCAAGCATGATCGCTATCGCGATCTGTGCGTCGTACTCGCCGATGGTCACCTTTCTGCCATCGTGCATGGGACTGCTGGCTTGGGCGGGCTGCCGGCGCAGTGCTTCCAGAACGCGCCGGGCCGATCCCTGCAGATCATCGAAGCCATCCTTGCGGGCGACGACCGCCAGGTCCGCCAACAGGGCGTCGGCGGCCAACGGCAACTTGATCGTATCGTCCGGGCCCTCGCTGCCCATCAGCACCACACGCTCCAGGCTCGGTCCATGCCGGCGGACCGTGGCCAGCGCCAGGTGCGTGCCATAGCTCATGCCCCACAGGCTGAGGCGCGGCAGGCCCATCGCGCGGCGCAGGTACTCGATGTCGTCGGCACTTTCCGCGGTGGTGTAGGCGGCCAGATCGACACCGGCCTTTCGCCATTCGGCGATGCAGCTGGCGGCGGTTGCGCGCAGAGCCACCAGCGCGGCATCCCGCTGCAGCGGTTGCGCATCGTCGAAAGCATGCGCGTGCGAGCATTCCGGCGGCATCTGCGAAAAGTCGGTGCCGCGCTGATCGAGCAGCAGCACGTCGGTCTCGCGACGGACCCGGTCGAACACCGGCCAGCGCGGCCCGAGCGCCGTGCCGAAACCGGAACCGCCGGGGCCGCCGGCCAGGTACACCACCGGTGCCGCGCGGCCGTCTCCGCCGGTGGCAGGCAGGCGCACCACCCGCAGGCGGATGCGCGGTCCATCCGGTTCACTGTGCCGGCGCGGCACTTCCAGGAAAGCCTCCTCGGTCGCGATCGTGCCGTTGCCCTTGGTCTCCATGGCGTAGGGTGAGAACACCAGCGGTGCCGGTGCATCGCCCGCCAGTGCCGGTAATGCGCACGCCAGTGCAAGACACATCACCGCCAGCTTGCCGGCCAGGGGAAACCGCCGGGCCAGATGCGTGGCAGGCGCGATGGATGCATCGCCGCACTGCCGGGATGCGGTGGACGCTGCCGACAGCGAGTGCGGGTTGAAAACGGAAAGGGATTTGCGGGACATGGCGGACTCCGGGTGGGAGGGATGCGAATGTGGGTTGGGCCCAGGCGACCGGGGAGGACGCGGGGCAGCTTCGCCACGGGAGTCAGCATCACCTCCGCCACGCTGATCGCGTTGCGTCCGTCCGCCGAACGTCTCCAAACGGCCGTCCAGTGTCTCCACGCAGCCGATACGATAGGCACATGCCGATCCTGCGAACCTTGACCGTACTGACCGTGTTGCTTGCCGCCGTCGCTGCGTGGCTGGCCGTTTCGACGCCGGACATGACGGCGGTGCAGATGCTGGCCGGAGAGATGGCGCCTGCCCGGGTGGCCGCCAGCGGTGAGCTGCCGCAGCGCCCACCGGACGACGTGGACTGGCGTCCACTCGATCAGGGCACGCTCGCCGATTGGGCTGGTCCTTATTGGCTGCGCTTCCGATCAACCCCATCCGCATCGCGCAACGAATCCGGCCGGGCACTGCGGTTGTCGCTGCGTGGCGCCAGCCAGCTGCACTGGAACGGTCAGCCTTTGGCAGGCAACGGCACCGTCGGTCGCACCGCCGACGAGGAGCGGCCGGGCCGCATTGATATCGTCCGCGTGTTGCCGCCATCGCCTGCCGGCGGCAACGATGAACTGATCGTGCTCGCCTCCAGCCAGCGGCAATCACTCCGCTTGCACAGTGCCGATGTCGTCGCTGTGCTGGCACCGGCATCGCTGCTTTACGGTGATGTCATCCGGCCGTGGCTGATCGCCGCCTTCGCCATGGGCGCACTCGCAGCGGCGTGCCTGTACTTCCTGGCGGTGCAGCGTGGGCGCTTGCAAATGCCTGGTGCTTGGCTGCTGTTGGCGCTGTGCGTGGTTGGCCTGGCGCTGCCAATGGTGGAAGCGTGGCGCTCGCTGCTGGGCTACCCCTATCCATGGCACGGTCCGCGTCTGCTCCTGTTGCTGGGTCTGCATCTGGCAGCGGCGGCGTTGTTGCCGGCTTACCTCGCGCGACGCTTTGCGGTGAGCGTGCCGGCAGGCGCGCGCATCGCGTTTCTGCTGGCGCTGGTGGCCAGCGCAATTTTCCTGCCCGGCTTTGACACCCGCTCGGCGGCAGTGCTGCTGCTGAGCCTGTTGGCTTCGGCAGGGCTGCTGCTGCGTGCGCGGGATGCACAGGAGGAGCGTTGGCCGATCCTGGCGCTGGTGCTTGCCGGCGTGCTGGCGCTGCTGGTGGCACGCGGGGCCTTTCTTGATGGCCCGTACTTCCTGCTGCTGGCGGTGCTGATGGGCTTTTTGCTGCTGCGCCATGCGGCACAGCTGCGTGTGCTGGACCAGCACAACGCCCGGCTTCGCGAAGAACGTGCCCGGCTTTCGCTGCAGCTGCTGCAGCGAGGCATCCAGCCGCATTGGCTGATGAACACGCTGACCTGCCTGCAGGAATTGATCGAACAGGCGCCGCTGCGTGCCAGCCGCCTGGTGGAATCCTTGGCCGAGCAGTTCGACCGCCTGCGCGACAGCAGCAGCCGCCAGAGTGTTCCGCTGGAAGACGAACTGGCGTTGTGCCGCAGTCATCTCGACATCGTGGGCCTGGCGCTGGATCAACCCATGACGCTGGACGTCGATGCCGATGACCTGCGCCTGTCGCTGCCGCCCGGGATCCTGCATGCACAGGTGGAGAACGCGCTGACACATGCCGGTGCCGTCGCCTGCGCGCAGCGTCCGTTCCATCTGCGTGTACAACGCCAGGATGACCGCTGGATTCTGGAACTGCGCAGCGCTCGCGGGTCCGCGCCACACCGTGGGCGGGGCACGGGCACACGCTACATCGAAGCAAGTCTGGCGGCTGCGTTTCCCGAGGCCTGGCAGTTTGTCCAAGGCAGTGACGGCGCCGACTGGTGCGGCCGGATCGAGCTCACATGCGCATACTGATTGTTGAAGACGAACCGCTGGTGCGCCAGCGTCTGTTGCGCCTGTGCGCGGAACTGGTAGGTGCCCGTGCGCGCTTCGATGCGGTTGCGGACCTGGAAACCGCAGGCGACCGGCTTGAACGCAGCGTCTACGACGGCTTGTTGCTGGATCTGAACCTGGGCGGCGAGGACGGCTTTGAACTGCTGCGTCGCGCCGTGGCCGGACGTTACCACTGCGTCGTGGTCTCGGCCCATCGTGATCGTGCCCTGCAGGCCTTCGAACATGGCGTGCTGGACTTCGTTCCCAAGCCATTCTCGCGTGAGCGCCTGGGCCAGGCACTTGAGCGGCTGCTTGACGTGGGCCACTATCGCTCCGGTCGCGCCCGCTATCTGGGTATCTGGCGCGCCCAGGGCACTGCGCTGGTCGAGCTGGCGGACGTGATGTGGATTCGTGCGGATGGTGACTACAGCGAGTTGCGCATGCGCGACGGCCGCAGCGAACTGCACGACAAATCCCTCGCCGGCCTGAGCGGTGTGCTGCCGCCGGATTTCGTGCGCTGCCATCGTTCGTATCTGGTCAATCTGCGCCATGTCCGCAGCCTGCATGCCGGCTCGGGAAGCCGCTACTGGCTGGTCATGAACGACGGTGCGGAGCTGTCCGTGGGACGCGCGCATGTCACGGCGTTGCGCGGTGAGCTCGGGCTTGAGTGAGGCAGGCTGAATCTGCTTGGTCGCGGCTGCATGTTGCAACCGTGAAGCCCTTGAACCTCGTCAATCGCGGTGACGATGGTTCGATAGCCGGCGGTGCCTGCCACGGTTGCTCGATTTGTTCATCGCATCGGAGGGCATGGGCCCTGCTGCCGTCTGGCGGTGAGCGATACGCTGCGGTCGCAGCGTCGAGCTGTTCCGCATGATGGTCAAGTCCCGGCCAAAGACGTGGTCGGGAACGACGAGGGAGCCCTCTCACCGACAACCGGTTTGGCGGCATGCTGGTTGGCGACCACGATCGGCGTTCTGGTTCAAGGCGGTTCCGTGCCTTCTTCAGCCTCGGTGAGTGCGGCTTCAAAATTCAGCCTGGACGCTGCGACCAGGGTCGGTAGTACGGTGGAATCGACAAACGCATCCGCGTTGCCATTGCGGAGTCGCGCTTCGCGTTCGAGAACGCCTGCCACGCCGGGATGGCTGGTCAGAACGATATCCGCGTGCATTGTCGCGAGTTTCGCGAACGTCGCCCGGAAATCCTCGACGATTCCCGGGTAGGCGCGATTTCCAACCAGGGTGTTGCCGGCAACGGTGATGCTGCACAGGAACAGCACCTTTCGCATTGTGCCGCGATCATTCACCGTCATGCTCCAGCTGGTGCAGCCGCGCGTATGTCCCGGCGTGAGATGGGCCGTCAGTTCGGTTTCGCCAAGACGGATCACCTGGCCGTCGCTGACGATCCCGTCCACCTTGATCGGCGCAAAGGGTTGAACCCCGTAGTTGTTGTCGCCCTCATTGCGCCCATGCTCAAGCGCCCATTGATCGCCGGCGCTTGCCAGGAAACGTGCGCCGGTGTCCTGCTGGATCTGCGCCATCGCACCGACATGATCGGCATGCGCGTGGTCGCTGATCAGCAGTCTGACATCATGCAACGAGACGCCAAGGCGCTCGATGTTGCGTTCGATCTGGACGGCATTCCGCGCAAGCGTGGCATCCAGCAGAATCGCGCCCTGTTCCGAGGTGATGAGGTAGGCCGAGAGCCCCTTGGTGCCGACGTAATGGACGTTGCCGGCGATGCGGAACGGTGTGACCGGTTCCGACCACTCCGGTGGGTCCGCCGCCAGCATCGGTGACGCTGCCGCAGCGGTCGCGATCGCTGCAATGAGGCGCAGCCCCCAGTGAAATCTGCAATCTGACTTCATGCCTTCAATCCTGTCCTGAATGTGACGCGACAGTGAGCCAGGAAGCCATGGTGCACAAATGAAGAGATCTCGGCCGAGGCATCAGTTTTTGTAATGACGTGGCCGTCCCGCGATGTCGTCTGGACCCACTACTGACCTGGATTCCTTGCAGCTTCCAATGCCAGCGGCAGGTATCGGGAGACGTTCTTTTCCTCGATGTCCTGTGCCGAGCGCAGCTTGATATGCCGTCGGCCTTTTCCACTTCCTTCAAGGTATCCGTGGGGATCGATGATGCTGGCGCCATGGCTCAGCTCCAGCGAGACATGCTGCCTGTAGGCAAAGACGCCGCAGAACTGCACGCCAGAGCAGAAGAGGATGCCGCCGTACTTCACTTCCTCCGACACGGAGGGAATGAGTGTCTTTATCAGTTTGCGAACGGACGTGACGATCGCGTACTGCTCGTCGCCCAGCAGGCGGATGTCATCCAGAAGCGCTTCAACGGTCTTTGTCGTCATGACGGTGCATGTGTCCTGAAGGGGAGCGGCTCACGGCGCGCGCCTGAGCGGAGCATCTCTGCGCGCCTCGACCACAACGGCTCCCGGACCGGAGGCATTGCAGCCCGGTCCGGGAAATCGCGGCGTTATGCCGGCAACGCTTCCTGCGCAGCAGCCTGCGCGGTCGGGTTGAGCTGTGGCTCGCCGATCCTGGTCAACGTGTTGCGGTCGGTGTGACGGAATGGCTCGGTCCTGTCGGGGATGATCAGAATCGTTTCCTGCTCGTACGACCAGCTGCCATCGTCGTTGAGCGTGACGTGGATGTCGTAGCTCTCGGTGCGGAAAGCATGTTCGAGGAATGGGTTGGACAGGATGCCGTTGGTCTCGGAGCCGCGCACCGCACGCAGGTGGAAGGATTTCGCATCCGGTGCTGCCTTGCCTACTGCCATCGCGGTCTGGCCGCGCGGGATGGAGAGTGTCTGGATGATGGTGCAGGTCGCCGGCTCCCACAGCCAGTGGCCGACCTGGTCGTGGAAGGTTTCCACATCGTCGGGTTTGACGATGCGGGTGTGGTAACGCAGGCCGTAGAACAACTGCGGGCCATTGGTCTGTGCATCGATGGGATGCAGCTCGACGTGCTCGATATAGGCCTGGTGCTCGGCGCCATCGGCCTTGGGGTTGACGTCCATGCCGCGCTCGCCGCGCCAGATGCCGGCCAGGGCGGCCAGCGGGCCGAGGTTGGCCAGCGTGTTCGGGTCGGGCGTCGGCTCGGTGTAGATGTCTTCCGGAAAGTTCGTCATCGGGCATGGCTTGCGTTGGCAGATTGGCGCCTATGGTACGCATGCCTGCAAGCAAAGCCCCGAAGCCGCCGCGGCTGCGGCCATTCGCCGGTCATGGACCGGATCATCGCCGCGATGTTTCCAGATGGCCGTGCAGCTCAACAACGATGGAACCGTGCAGCGCTGGCCGAGCCGGGACAGGGAGCGGCCAGCGCTGGTTTTCTCCCGCACGATGCGTGTGACGGGGGCAGGGCAGCGGCGTCATTCTTCCTCTTCGTTCTCGCGGCCGGGGGCTTTCTTCTCGCGATCATGCTTTCCCGGTTGCTGTGGCTCCCGTTGAGGCGGGTCGGGATTCTGCGGGCCGGCCATCTGCGGGCCCGGGTTCTGTTCGCGTTGCCTGTTCATGAGGGTAGTCCGGTTATACGGCGGAGGCCGTCGCTGCAGCTTCGTGGTGGCCGCGTTGTCTGGCCGTCACGCCGCGTCATGATCGTTGCCACGTCCGTGAATGGAGGGCTGCGCGTTGCGTTCCTTTGCCAGGACCGCGATGTTGGTCGCCTGTCGGCATGCTTCGGCAGCGGCCGCGATCAATCTAGTGCGTGCCCAGACGGGTGAAGCTGTCGATCTCATCCAGCCAGACAAGGTGGAAACCACCATCCCCGGTATCGAGCCGGAGCTGGCCATTGGTGCCTTCATTCCCCTGCGCATCCAGGAATTGCTGCACGCTGGGACGCTCCGGCAGGGTGCCGACCAGCACGCTGCCGTCATGCATGTGAAGTTCCACACGCATCTCCGCATCGAGGCCACGTTGCAGTTCCTTCAGGCGATTGATCGTGGCCTGGTCCAGGTGGATGCGTGGTGCGGTTCTGGCCATGTCATCGCTCCGCTTGTCGTGTGTTCGACCGGGAATGAGGTTACGGCAGGGACTGCTAAATCCCCAGCAAGATCACCGGTGCTTTCATCACACGATGTTGAGTGGCGGGCAGGGCCTTGCTCAGGTAAGCGCTGCGCAGAGCAACCCGAAGCCGATGCAGGCAACGCCGATCAGGGTGAATGTCTGGATCACCCCGGCAATCATGTTGTTGCCCAGCAGGTAGTGCTTCCAGGTGAATTCGGGCGTCATCGTGCTACTTCGAGTGCATCGGCTGTCGCCACCCACGCTTCAATCTCGCCGGCTTTGAACGGCCCGAGCTTCTGCTTGACGATGCGTCCCTGTGCATCCACCAGCACGCTGTAAGGCAACAGCCCCTGCGTGTTGCCGAGCTTGACGCTGGCATCGGCCGGGCCGGGTGTTTCGATCACGATCGGGTAATACACCGGTACGTTGCCGAGGAAATCCAGCACCGCGTCCGGTGTGTCCAGTGCCAGGCCGACCACCTGCGGGCCGTTGTCGGCGTGCCGGGCGGCAAAGCGCGCCAGCTCCGGCATTTCTTCGATGCACGGTGCGCACCAGCTGGCCCACACGTTGATCAGCAACGGCTTGCCTTTGAAGCGGTCCGGGAACTGCACCGGCATGCCGTCCAGATCGGGCAGCGAGAACGTGGGCATCGGATCACCGGGGCCCACGTTGGTGACCTGCGCCACCGGGCGCGTCGGCGCAGAGGTGTCACTCATCGACGGCAGCGACGCTGGGGTGGGGCGGCTCAACCATGCACCGGCGGACAACCCTGCGGCTGCCGCGATGCCCACCACCCACCACAACGCGCTGCGCATCTCAGCGTGCCGCGCGCAGCAGCGCGTCTTCGACGAGGGTCTGGGTCAGCACGGTCGGCAGCACACGCGGCGGCGCGCCCGGGCCGTACACCACGTACAGCGGCACGCCGACCGCCTGATGCTGGTCGAGGAAGGCGCTGATCTGCGGATCGACGTTGGTCCAGTCACCACGCATGTACACCGCATCCACGCGCTTGAGGGTGTCGCGGAACGCATCGCGGTTGAGTACGCCGCGCTCGTTGGCCTTGCAGGTCACGCACCAGTCGGCGGTCATGTTGACGAACACCACGCGATTGTTGGCGCGCAGGCGGTCGAGCATTTCCGGTGAATAAGCCACCGTGCCTTCGCTCTTGCCGCTGGCAGAAGGGGCTTCCAATTGGGTCACGCCCCACACCGGTACCAGCGCCAGTATCGCGATCACCAAGCCCAGCACCATGCCGGTCTTTCGGCTGTGCCAGCGGCTGCGTTCAAACCACCACAGGCCCAGCGCCAGCAGGGCGACGCCGCCCAGCAGCAGCGCCATCGCGTCGACGCCGCGCTGTTTGCCCAGCACCCACAGCAGCCAGATGGCGGTGATGTACATCGGGAATGCCATCACCTGCTTGAAGGTTTCCATCCACGCGCCGGGCTTGGGCAGGCGCCGTGCCAATGCCGGCACGAAGCCGATCAGCAGGAACGGCAGTGCCAGGCCCAGGCCGAGGAACAGGAACACCAGGAAGGCCAGCAGCGGCGGCGCGGTGAACGCGTAGGCCAATGCCGGGCCCATGAACGGTGCGATGCACGGGCTGGCCACCACGCATGCCAGCACGCCGGTGAAGAAGTCGCCCATCGGTCCGTTGCGCCGTGCCAGCGACTGGCCGACGCCACCGAGGTTGCTGCCCAGCGTCAGTACGCCGCTCAGGCTCAGGCCGACCACGAACATCAGATAGATAAGTGCCGCGATGAACCACGGATGCTGCAGCTGGAAGCCCCAGCCTGCCGCCTGTCCGGCCGCACGCAGTGCCAGCACCAGGCCGCCGATCAGCGAGAAGGCAACCAGCACGCCGGCCGTGTACCACAGCGCATGGCGACGGGCGTGTTCGCGGCTCTCGCCGCTCTGCGCCACGCCCAGCACTTTCAGTGACAACACCGGCAACACGCACGGCATCAGGTTCAGGACCAGGCCGCCGGCCAGCGCCAGCAGCAAGGCCCAGAACAACGAGCCGTTGGTCTTTTCGGCGGAGGTACCCGGCGGCTGGCTGCGCTGGTTGTTCTCAGCCGATGCATCGGGTGCCGCTTGAGTGAGGTTGGGCGCGCCCGGATCCGGGCGTACCACCAGCGGTTGCGGTGCCGGCAGGTTGCTCGGATTGACCGCCGGCTGCACCGCTGCTTCACCCTTCTTGCCGCTGGGCAGCGGCGGGATCACCAACGGTGCGACGATGGCTTCGGCGCTGGGCGATACGTCGCCGGCCGGCAGCGACAGCTTCACCCGGCGTGTCATCGGCGGATAGCAGATGCCGTCGGTCTGGCAGCCCTGGAAGGTCGCCACCAGCGTGGCGGGGGTCGCTTCGGCGCGGTCACGGCGCAGCGGCACCGGGACTTCCACCTGGTCGAAATACACCACCACGTTGCCGAAGTGCTCATCGCGGTAGGGCTGCCCGGCCGGCCACTGCGGGCGGCCGGTGCGGATGCCGGCGGTACCCTCCAGTGCCAGCGAGGTGCGGTCGCGGTACAGGTAGTAACCCGGGGCTGGCGAGAAGCGCAGCAGCAGGCGGTTGCCATCGTCGACGATGGCTTCGAAGCCGAACGCCTTGTCCGGCGGCAGCGGCAGGTTCTGCACCGCGGCGGCACCGGTATTGGCGCCCGGCAGCTTGAGCCCGCCGCCGTTGGCCGCAGCCAACGGGTTGAACATCGGTGCGGCAGACGGTGACGGTGCCTGGGCGGCGGTATTGCCGGCACCGGGCAGCCTCACCTCGATGGTGCGCTTCTGCGGCGGGTAGCACACGCCTGCGTCGGCACAGCCCTGGTAGCGGACTTCCAGGCTGACCGTTTCCACGCCGGGCTCGGCGCTGCCGGGCAGGGTAGCGCGCAGTTGGCTGTGGTAGGTCTCCACGTCGCCAAAGAACTCGTCGTGTTTCTGCTCGCCCCGGGGAAACTGGATGGCGCCGGCGTTGAAGCCCGGGCCAGCCTTGACGCTGGTGCGATGGCGGTAGAGGTAGTAGCCGGGAGCGATCTCCCAGCGCAGCTCGATGCGGTCGCGGCTTGGCGCGATGGCCTGCAGGGCGAAGGCCTGGTCTACCGGGAGCAGGTCTTTTTCGCTGACGGCCCAGGCGGGCAGTGCACTCAACGAAAGCAGGCAAAGGGCGGTGAAACGTCGCAACAGCGTCATCGACTCAGGTTTCCTCCCGGGTCTGTGCCCGGATCCATTCCAGATACGCCGGCAGGCCGGCGCTGGGGGAGATCGCAATGATCTCCGGTAATTCGTAGGGATGTTCCTGCTGAATGGCGGTGGTGAGCGCCTCCAGCCGGTCGGCGCAGGTCTTGATCAGCAGCTGCACTTCCTGCGCCTGCTCGATCTGACCTTGCCAGCGGTACACAGACCGCATCGCCGGCAACAAGTTCACACAGGCTGCCAGGCGCTGCCCCACCAGCAGGTGGGCCAGCGCCTGCGCGCTGTCCAGATCAGGGCAGGTGCAGAAGACCAGTCTTACGTCCATCTGCGGGATTGTCGCAGATGCGAATGCGGCACTTTCAAGTGGAAGTATTGACAACGTTGTCATGAAATGTATATTGCCGCTCGTCACACTTTTTGTGAATGGTTTATTTGACGGGAGTGCTGGGCGCGACGCCCAGGGCTCGAAACACACGGGGACGAGGCCGCAGCGCCCGCAGGGAGGCCCTGATGGAACGACGCAGTATTCGTGGTTTCACGCTTATCGAGCTGATGATCGTGGTGGCCATCATTGCCATCCTCGCGGCGATCGCACTACCGGCATATGCCGATTACGCACTGCGCAGCAAGATCCGCGTGGCACAGAGTGACCTGCTTGCCTTGTCGAGCAATGTCGAGAATTTCCGCCAACGCACGCTCGGCTATCCGGCCAGCGACAGCGCTGCCAAGAAAGGCTGGAGCGCGGGGACCAAGGCCGGCAACTTCACCTACACCTATTCAGCAAGCAGTGGCGGTTATCAGCTCAAGGCCGTGGCCAGCGGTTCGATGGGCAAGGCCAGCGGCTGCACCCTGACCGTGGATGCGGGCAACACCCGTTCAGTCAGTGGCAATTGCGTCGGCGTGAGTGATTGGCCATGAGCCGGCGTGTTGCCGGATTTTCGCTCGTCGAATTGATGGTGACGCTGGCGGTGATGGCGGTCCTGGCTGCCGCCGGTACGCCGTTCGCGCGGGAATGGATTGACAGCAACCGTCAGATGCAGGCGCGCAACCTGATGTGGGAAGCGGTATCGCAGGCGCGCTCGCTGGCGCTGCGCAACCCGACGCAGGCCACCACGGGTGCGGTATCGGCGCGCCTGCAGCGCGATGATCGCGCCCTGCAGGTGCTGCGTGCCGATGGCACCGAGGTGCTGTGGCGCGGTGAACTGCCGCGCAATGTGCAGATCAAGCTGACCGGGGCGGCGGATTTCGCCGACGCCGATGCCTTGAGTGCGGCGGCGGATGATCTGGCCTGCGTGGCCTTCGGCAACCGCGGCCAGCGTCTGCCTGCGGCCAGTAGCTGCCTCAGCGGCGGCAGTCACCAGCGCCTGGCCATCGGCCTGAACAACCAGGATCCGCTTTATGTCGATCTGCTTTGATTCGCCCCGCCGCCAACGCGGCGACATGATGCTTGAGGCATTGGTTGCTGTGCTGATCACCAGCCTGATCGGCGCCGGCCTGGCGCATGTGGCAGCCAACATGATGAACAACCAACGCGACGCCAAGGTGGAAAACCTGGTGGTCGAACGTCTACGCGACAACCTGCACAGCAAGGGTGTGGGCCTGTGCAGCGGCAGCACGGTGGAGATCACGCTGCCCACCGGCAACAAGAACGCGAACATCAGCTGTGAGGCCGCATCGGCCAATGTGTCCATGGCCGGCGTCACCCGCACGGTTGTCGCGCCGCAACGGGTGGATCTGACCGTGTCGGCCGCTGATCTGGGCGGGCGCCGGGGCAGCAGTGAGGACCCTGACCTGCTGGTATCCACGCGGCAATGAACATGCACCGTCACCACCGCATTGTCCGTGCCCGTCGCCATCAAGCTGGGCAGACCCTGATCAGCATGATGGTCGGCGTGGTGATCTCACTGATCACCATTTCGGCAATGCTGGTGCTCTACAAGACCATGATCGAAGTATCCGCCAATGCCTCGCGTTCGGCCTTGCGTGATGGTCAGGTGTCGGCTGCATTGCTGGCCGCACAGATGGATCTGCAGTCTGCCGGCTTCGGTGTGCCTGCCGCTGATGCATTGAGCAGCAAGCTGGGCGTGCGTGATTCGGGCAAGGAAGTGGTGTGGCGTTACAAGGCGCAGCTGGCCGATGCCGGTTTTGTCTGCTCGGGGCTGCGTCTGGTCGACAACGAAGGCCTGTACCGTTTCACGCCGAAGGCGTGCAGCGATGTGGCCGCCGCCAACTGGGCTGCCAGCGAGCGCGAGCTGCTGGCCGGCAGTGCCGCGTTTTTCACGCCGGCACAGAAAGACGGCAGTGCTTACGCCAGCGGCGAAGGTGAAGTCGGTGCGATGAGCCTGGCGCCGGGCTACGTGTTCGCGCTCAAGGCCGAGCGCCAGTGCCTGCCCTTCATGCAGCAGGATTTCAGCACTTCGCCGATGGCATTGCCCGGGCAGCAACTGGTCATGCAGCAGGCCGATGGCGGCAGCCATCTGTTCCAGGCCTGCCTGCCCAATCTTGCGGTTTCAACCTGATGGAACGGGAGTGCACGCGCATGGACAGAAGTCGCTTTTCCCCGCCACGAAAGCAGCGTGGCATCAGCACCCTCCTGATCGTGCTGATGGTGGGCCTGGCGGTATCGGTCACCGTGGCCGCGACGATCTATTCCCTGCGTGGCACCCAGTCACAGCAGCTGACCACGCACTCGGCCACCGCAGCGCAGGCAGCGGCATGGCGCGGGGTCGAAGCGCTGCGCCTGTACCTGCTGCAGGTGGAAAAAACCGTGTGGCCGGGCTGGGTGGGCGACGATGCCAAGCAGGTATCGGGGTTGGGCGCACTGGGGGTGCGTTCGGCGGTGGTGAGCTCGGTGCGGACGGCAGGTGGCGGTCTGTATCAGGTGACCGCGCGCGTCACGGGCGAGGCCGGCGTGGGCTCGGCGCTGACCACCGCGACGGTGGAAGTGGTCTATGACGTCGCGCCCGGCAGTGGCACGCCAGGGACGCCGGAGGTCTGCCATTCGCTGCCCAACGCACCGATGGTGTTCAACGGCAACCTCAATTACAGCGGTGGCTCGCTGGAAGTGGTCAATCCCGTCGATTACGAGAACGTGGTGGTGGCCGGCGACCTGACCATCGGCGGTGGTTCCTCTGCGCGTATCTCCGGCTGTGTGAAGGGCAATGTGTCGCTCAGCGGTGGTGGCATCACCAACAACGGCCATCTCCACTCCGAAGGCAACATCACCATCAACGGCATGGGCAACCCCAGCGGCACCACGCTGTGGGGCAGGAATGTCACCATCGGCAACGGCGTCGGCGGCGGCAACTACACCGCGATCAAGGCTGGCGCCTACAGCGCCGTGGTGTACAGCGGCGGTCGCGCCATCGGTACGGCGGAGGTGGGCGGCAAGCTGGTCGCTGCCACGGTCACCGGCGGCATTCCGTGGACCAAGGGCAACGTGGTGCCTTTCAACACCGGCCGCGTGGTCATCACCTTGAACGACCAGAGTCGCTTTCTGCTGGACCTGAGCAAGGTGGCCATCGATGCCAACAGTGGCGCGGTGAGCGGCGCTGCGGTGTCCGCGCGTCTGCGTGACGACAAGGACAAGGGCCCGGACGATGCCAGCCTGCCGGATGCGTTGATCTTCACTTCGGTGTCGGTCGCTGGCGGCAACGCCGGCCTGTATACGTTGAGTGTCGGCCAGCTGTGGGGACAGAAAGTGTCCGTGCAGGGCTGGAGCGGCAGCTACAGCACATTGTGGGCGGGCGGTGACATCGACATGGTGTCCGGCACCATCGGCAACCTGGTGGGCGGCGGCAACATGACCGTCAGAGATGTGCGGGTGACCGGCAACGGCCGTCTGGCCGGCAGCCTCAACACGCCATTGGCCAATGTACTGAGCGCGCAGGCTGGCACCAGCCCCGGCCTGCCCGGCATTCCGTGGTGCGATGCGCGGGTCAAGTCGGTGGATGCCGAAAACTACAAGGGCATGGCCAACTATGTATTCGAGTCGGTCAACGGCTTGCCTCAGCTGACCATCCAGCAGGTCAAGCGTGCCGATGGCTCCTCCATCGACGGCGTGTACCCGTTGAGGAATCCCTCGGCCAGCCAGCTGCAGGTGCTGCAGGAACTGATGACCTGTACCAACGGCAACGCCCAGGGCTGCCTGGGCATGCGCCAGGGCAATGGCAGCTGGCTGCTGGACGGCGTGCGCAAGATGCCGGCGGGCGTGCTCTGGTTCGATGCGGCGGTGACCGTCAGCGGCACCACGGTGGACCTGCTCAACACCGTAGTGAACAAGGGCGGCGACGTGACGTTGGACAGCTCCGGTCATCGTGACCTGGTGGCGCCCAACTTTGCCGGTGCCAGCAAGGTCTGCGGCGGAGCGTTCTATCCGTCCAACCTGTGTGCCAGCCGTTCGGCGTTCGTGACCTGGGAAGGCACCGACAGCCAGGGCAAGCCTGTCACCTACACCGGCCTGCCGATCGGCAATACCGCGATCATCGCCGAGGAGGGCGCTGCGATGGCCGGTTGGACCATCCGCGGCAGCGTGCTGCTGGGCAAGCAGCTGGCGACCAGCGGTGCGGTCGTCACCATCCACGGCAGCCTCACCGTGGGCAGCAACCAGCGCGCGGACACCACCATCACGGCCGGCGGCATCTCGCTGGAAGTGCCCAACGGCAGTGGTCTGAACCTGCTGCCGGTGTGTGGCGGCGGCAGCAGTGGCATCCCCTCGGCCCCGGCGAGTGCGTCGGTGCTGTGGTCGCGTTATCTCTGAAATTTCATAAAAACAGTACTTCAGCCCGAGGCTGGGCGGCTCTCTCTGCATGGCGTATCCGGTTGTCCCGCCGGATGCGCCTTTTTTTGTCCGCGGTGCCGGCGCCGCGGAGGCCCTGCCGATAGCGCGCCCGCGAAAGCGTGACGCCACGCTGCCAAGGGGCGGCGCCGCAAGCATTTTCCCCCGGGCCCTTGAAAGCACCCTTGGGGGCCCCATTTCCTTTCCAAGCCCGTTCGACGGGCGTTTTTAGGCGCGGTACCCCCAGCTTCTGCCTGGCTGGGGGAAACTGCCGGAATTGCAGACCAATCAAATACTTAAGAGGTCCTTCATGAGCATCAAGCCGCTTCACGACCGCGTTGTAGTCAAGCCGATCGAAGCCGACGAAATCTCCGCCGGCGGCATCCTGATCCCGGATTCGGCCAAGGAAAAGTCGACCAAGGGCGAAGTCGTGGCCGTGGGCCCGGGCAAGCCGCTGGACAATGGTTCGGTGCGCGCGCCCTCGCTGAAGGTCGGTGACAAGGTCATCTACGGCCAGTACGCCGGTTCGTCCTACAAGGCCGAAGGCGTCGAGTACAAGGTGCTGCGCGAAGACGACGTCCTCGCCATCATCGGCTGATTGCCCTCTGGCAGCGGGGGCGTGACCGGCAATCAGTAAATGGTCGCAGCGGCTGAGCCGCCGCCATCTCTCCATTGCCCGGGACGGTCCCGCTGTTGATTCACCCCATCCAAATCCCCTAATTCCCCTTTTCCCGAGGTTTCAAGCAATGGCTGCCAAGGATATTCGTTTCGGTGAAGACGCCCGTTCGCGCATGGTGCGCGGCGTCAACGTTCTCGCCAATGCCGTCAAGGCAACTCTGGGCCCGAAGGGCCGCAACGTCGTGCTCGAAAAGAGCTTCGGCGCGCCGACCATCACCAAGGACGGCGTGTCTGTCGCCAAGGAAATCGAACTGGCTGACAAGTTCGAGAACATGGGCGCGCAGATGGTGAAGGAAGTAGCCTCGCGCACCAATGACGACGCAGGCGACGGTACCACCACCGCCACCGTGCTGGCCCAGGCCCTGATCCGCGAAGGTGCCAAGGCGGTTGCTGCCGGCATGAACCCGATGGATCTGAAGCGCGGTATCGACAAGGCCGTTGTGGCCGCCGTCGCCGAGCTGAAGAACATCTCCAAGCCCACCACCGACGACAAGGCCATTGCCCAGGTCGGCACCATCTCGGCCAACTCGGACGAGTCGATCGGCAACATCATTGCCGAAGCGATGAAGAAGGTCGGCAAGGAAGGCGTGATCACCGTTGAAGAAGGCTCGGGCCTGGAAAACGAGCTGGACGTCGTCGAAGGCATGCAGTTCGACCGCGGCTACCTGTCCCCGTACTTCATCAACAACCAGCAGTCGCAGACCGCTGACCTGGATGACCCGTTCATCCTGCTGCACGACAAGAAGATCTCCAACGTGCGTGAGCTGCTGCCGGTGCTGGAAGGCGTCGCCAAGGCAGGCAAGCCGCTGCTGATCATCGCTGAAGACATCGAAGGCGAAGCGCTGGCGACCCTGGTGGTCAACACCATCCGTGGCATCGTCAAGGTCGTGGCCGTCAAGGCACCGGGCTTCGGCGACCGTCGCAAGGCGATGCTGGAAGACATGGCCGTGCTGACCGGCGGCACCGTGATCTCCGAAGAAGTTGGCCTGTCGCTGGAAAAGGCCACCATCAAGGATCTGGGCCGCGCCAAGAAGGTGCAGGTCTCCAAGGAAAACACCACCGTCATCGACGGCGCCGGCGATACCGCTGCCATCGCGTCGCGTGTGCAGCAGATCAAGACCCAGATCGAAGAAACCTCTTCGGACTACGATCGCGAGAAGCTGCAGGAACGCGTGGCCAAGCTGGCCGGCGGTGTTGCCGTGATCAAGGTCGGTGCATCGACCGAAATCGAAATGAAGGAAAAGAAGGACCGCGTCGATGACGCCCTGCACGCTACCCGCGCCGCAGTGGAAGAAGGCGTTGTCCCGGGCGGCGGCGTTGCCCTGGTGCGCGCTGTCACCGCTCTGGCTGGCCTGAAGGGCAACAACGAAGACCAGAACCACGGCATCCAGATCGCCCTGCGCGCGATGGAAGCGCCGCTGCGCGAAATCGTTGCCAACGCCGGTGAAGAGCCGTCGGTCATCGTCAACCGCGTCAAGGAAGGCACCGGTAGCTTCGGCTACAACGCCGCTTCGGGCGAGTTCGGCGACATGCTGGAATTCGGCATCCTGGACCCGACCAAGGTGACCCGTTCGGCCCTGCAGAACGCTGCGTCGATTGCTGGCCTGATGATCACCACCGAAGCCATGGTCGCTGAAGCTCCGAAGAAGGACGAGCCGGCCATGGGCGGCGGCGGCATGGGCGGCATGGGTGGCATGGGCGGTATGGACTTCTAAGTCCACCGCAGCCTCACCGCTGCTTTGCGTTACACAAAACCCCGCCGAAAGGCGGGGTTTTGTTTTTCATTGATAGCGATGCGATGCCGATGCGATGGGTCTGCATTCAAACCGTGGGCTGCGCCAGCTGCCCGCGCAGCCAGGCCAGGAACAGCGGTATGCACGGTTGCAGGTTCTCTTCCGCCGGCAGGCTGAGCGCGTAGTAGGCGAAGGCCTGCGGCCACGGCAGGTCGATGGCGACGGCAAGGCGGCCGGCGGCGATTTCGCTGGCGGCATGAATGTCGCGGACCAACGCGATGCCCTGGCCGGCTTCGGCGGCACGGATCAACAGCAGGTCGTCGTCGAACGCGGGCCCGCGTTCCATCTGCGGTTCGGCAGCGATGTCCATGGACTGGAACCACAGCCGCCAATCGTTGCGGTCGGCGTCCTGCAGCAGTGGCAACCGCAGGCAATCCCGGGCGATGGTGATGGGCGCGGTGGTGGCCAGCAAAGCGGGGCTTGCCACCGGCAGCAACACCGGGGCGAACAGATGTTCGACCTGCATGCCCGGGTACTCCCCAAGCCCATGGCGGATGGCGATGTCCACGCCATCACGACGCAGGTCCACCATCTGCGTGGTGGCGTCCAGCTGCACGTCGATCTGTGGATGCTGTGCACTGAAACCCGGCAGCCGCGACGCCAGCCACGCGGTGGCGAACGTGGGGGCAGCGCTGATCCGCAGCGTCTGCCGGCCCCTCAGGCGCTCCAGCGTGCGCAGGCTGCTCTCTATCTGGTCGAACGCCTGTTTCAGTTCGGGGTAAACCCGTGTGCCGGCCGCACTGAGCACCACGCCCTGGCGCGTGCGCTCGAACAGCACTACGCCGGTGCGTTCCTGCAGTAGTTTCAGCTGCTGGCTGATCGCGCCGGACGTCACGCCCATCGCATCGGCGGCTGCCTTGAGCGTGCCGTGGCGTGCGGTCTCCACGAATGCGCGCAGTGCCAGCAGGGGAAGAACCGCACCCATGTTTAGATTTCCTGCAGTGAGGGTTTAGAAGAAATGGCTCGCACGCGCAGGATGGATCTCTATCCTCCGTGGGCATGCCAGAGCATCCGCGAGTTTATCGGTCCCATCCACAACGGTGGCCCGTCTTAGGTGAAACAGATGGCGTTGGCTGCGTGTCATCGGCTTGGCGACAGGCGCATATCCGTACGCCGTTTGGGGTGATGGTTGCCGTCGTCGATGCGCAGGGCGCGCTGCTGCGTCTGGATTTTGAAGACGACGACAACCGCCTGCTGCTGGCCGATGCGCTCGATGTCCTGCCCACGGATGCACGCGCGGCCTCGGCGGTCAGCGCGCAGTTGGATGCGTATTTCAACGGCACGCGGCAGGACTTCGATCTGGTGCTTGCGCCACGCGGCAGTGCATTCGCACAGCGTGCCTGGCAACGGCTGAGGCGGGTGCCGTTCGCGCATACCGTCAGCTATGGTGAGATCGCGCGGCAGCTGCAGCCCGCATCCTCCGCGCGTGCCGTAGGCCGCGCCAACGCCATCAACCCGATCTCCATCATCATTCCCTGCCATCGCGTCGTTGCCGTGGGCGGTGGATTGACCGGATACAGCGCTGGCCTGCGGCGCAAGGCCCAGCTACTCGCCTTCGAGGCGGATGTGTTTCGCAGCAGGCGATAACGGCAGCGCAGCATGTTGAGCTGCGCTAAACGATCCGGGCAGGAAAGATCGTTTCACGCACTGACAGTGGCTGCCTAGACTGACCCCATTCCCGCACCGACGCATCCGCGCGCTGTTTCCCCCTCATCCGATCCCTCTGCCATCGCCATGGCGGACAGGACGATGTCATCCCGAAGAAATCCGCAACTGGAGCTTTCATGTCACTGCCTTCGCTGCATCTGTATACCGACAGTTCGCCCAACGGCTACAAGGCCACCATCGCGCTGGAAGAGCTTGCGCTGGATTACCAGCTGCACCATGTGCGCATCGAGCAGGGCGAGCATCGCACGGCGGAATTCCTGAAGCTGCACCCGCACGGGCGCATTCCGGTACTGGTGGACCAGGCGCGTGGCGTGACCTTGTTCGAATCCGCCGCCATCCTGCTGTACCTGGCCGAAAGCCATGGCCGGCTGATTCCGCAGGACGCTGTCGGGCGCTGGGAAACAGTGACCTGGCTGATCTTCCACGCGGCCAGCGTCGGTCCGGTGCTGGGTCAGCGGGTGCACTTCGAGCACTTCGACCAGGAACGCTATCTGCCGGCGATAGCGCGCTATCAACAGCTGAGCGAAGCCGCATTGGCGACGCTCGATCAACGCCTGGTCGGACGCGACTGGCTTGCTGCCGACCAGTACTCCATCGCCGATATCGCCAACTTCGGCTGGCTGCATATTGCCGAGGTGATCGGCATGACGTTCGATCATCACCGTCATCTCTGGGCCTGGTACCAGCGTGTGGCGCAGCGGCCGGCGGTGCAGCGTGGCATCGCCCTTCCTGAAATCGCGACGGGGCCGTGAGATAACGCAGATGATTGAATCGCAGACACCGATCGCGGGTGCATCGGCAGCGGCCTTCGCGCAGCACCCCGGCTATCAACGCATGTTCCGGCCCGACCGACTCAGCCTCGGCATCTTCCTGCCGATGCGTTTCTACAGCGGTGACATGCGCGTGCTTGAGGGGCAGTCCGCGTTGGTGGAGTACATCGACCAGCAGGGCTTCGCAGCGGTGTGGGTGCGCGATGTCCCGCTGTTCGATCCGATGTTCGGTGATGCGGGGCAGGTGTTTGATCCCTTCACCTATCTGGCATTTCTGGCGGCGCGAACGCGACACGTGGCGTTGGCCACCGGAAGCGTGGTGTTCCCGCTGCGGCATCCGATCGAGCTGGCGAAGTCCGCGGCTTCCATTGACCAGCTGTCCGGTGGCCGGTTGGTGATGGGTATCGCGTCGGGGGATCGGCCGGTTGAGTTCCCGGCCTATGGCCTGGACCACGCCTCGCGCGGTGAACGTTTTGCCGAGACGGTGGGCGCATTCCGTCAATGGCTGCAGCCCGTTGGCAGCGGCGCATCGCATCCGTTGGCGGAACAGGGCATCCAGTTGCTGCCGCCGCCGGTGAACACGCGCATCCCGTTGATGGTGACCGGTGGCGCGCGCCAGCCGCTGGAGTGGGTGGCGCAACACGCCGATGGCTGGTTGACCTACCCGGACAGCACGCATGATCGTGCCGGGCCATTGCGGTTGGCCGACAAGGTCCGCGCCTGGCGTCGGCTGATTCCCGATGGGGGGTTCCGCCCGCACATGACCAATGAATGGCTGGATCTGGTTGACGATCCGGATCATCCGCGTGTGCCGCTGCAGGGCGGCTACCTGCTGCGCACGGGCCGCAAGGGATTGATTGAACTGTTGGAAGCCTGGCAGCGTGCCGGGGTCAACCATGCCGCACTCGGCATCCAGTTTTCCCAGCGACCGGCAGCGGAGGTACTGCAGGAGCTGGCCGAGGAGGTACTGCCATTGTTCCCTTCGCATCCGGCACCGCTGGCGCCGCATCAGCGCTGGTGATTGCGGCGCGCCACGCTCAACGCTGCACTTCACACTCAGCACAGCAGTCCACGCTCAGCGCAGCACACCCGGGGACACCGTCGGGGACCGGACGTCTCGTTGCGGCCAGCTGCGCAGTGAGGGGAGGCCGTGCACAGGGGCTACAGGGGGGAGACGGCCGTGACGGTGCCCCGGATGCGCTGCGCTCAGCGTGCGGGGAGTGTCATGTGCCACTCCATCGGGGCGGGCGTTTCTCCAGGAATGCGCGTGGACCCTCCTTGAAGTCGTTGCTGCTGGCGACGGTGTGCATTGCATGGGCGCTGATCTGTCGCAGCGCCTGGTCATCGTGATCGAATGCGGCGCGTGCCACAGTCAGACTTTCACGCACCGCGATCGGGGCATTGGCGCAGATGCGCTGTGCCAGTGCGAGCGCGCACGCC
Source organism: Stenotrophomonas humi (assembly GCF_001431415.1). GTDB lineage: Bacteria > Pseudomonadota > Gammaproteobacteria > Xanthomonadales > Xanthomonadaceae > Stenotrophomonas > Stenotrophomonas humi. The sequence goes on from NZ_LDJI01000002.1 coordinate 45,655, forward strand.
CTCAGCCCCTCCATGGGCACGACGTGGTTGACCAGGCCGATCTGATGCGCGCGCTGTGCCGGAAGGCGTTCTCCGGTAAGGATCAATTCGAGGGCCAGGGCACGCGGAATCGCCCGCGTGAGGCGGTACAACCCACCCGCGGCGGCGACCAGGCCACGCTGCACCTCGGGCAGTCCGAACGTCGCGTGCTCGGCGGCGACGATCAGGTCGCAGGCCAATGCGATTTCCGTTCCGCCGGCCAGGGCAAAGCCATTGACGGCGGCAATCCACGGCTTCTGCCGGGGCTGATTCACGAAGCCGGCAAAGCCACCGCCGGGCGTGCTCAGGCTGGCGGCTTCGCCCTCGGCGATGACGCGCAGATCAGCGCCGGCACAGAACGCCTGTTCACCTGCCCCGGTGAGCACGGTGCACCAGATGTCGACGTCGGTCTCGGTCATCGCCACCGCCAGTTCCAGGCCGATGGTGACATCGGCGTCGATCGCATTGCGCGCCTGCGGGCGGTCCAGCGTGACCCAGGCCACGTGCGGGGCAACGTATTGCAGATTCACGCCCGCACAGAGCGGGAGGATGTCTCGGTTCATGCCACCAGGCTCCATTCCGAGTAGCCGTGCTGGGTGGGTCGCAGGACGCCGGTGCGGCCGACCGGGGAGATGTCGCGGTCGGTGAGCGCCAGCAGGGTCCAGTTGTCATCGGCAGCAACGCGCGCCAGCGTGCGTGTGTTGTGGGGGGTGCGCACCATTGCCACGCCATGCCGCAGCTCACCGTTGGGGTGGTAGAGCAGGGTGAAGGCTTCCAGCTGCCCCGCGCCCCGCGGCTCGGCTTCAACGGCGGGCACCACGAGGCGATGGCTGTCGGCGATCTGCTGCACGTTGCTGTAGGCCAGCGCGGGATGACCCGGATAAGGGCGCCGCGCCAACACCAGACCATGATGTTTGGTGACGAACTCGCCCTGCCCATACAGCAGGCCCCGGGAGACGGACAGGGACGTGCGCAGGCGCCGCACCATCGCGCAGACCGCATGGGTCATGTAGTTGCTCAACGGTGCGCCGAAGAAGGTCAGCCCCCCGGTGACGGTGGGTTCGAAGCGTGCCGGCAGGCCAAGGATGCGACGCGCCATCTTGGGCACGCACGGGAAGCAGCTGTACAGCTCCAGCGCCTCGAATGCGCCACCGGCCAGGTGGACGCAGGCAGTCAGCACCGCATTCTGCGCATGGCTTTCCCAGTAGTGGTCGCGTGCCAGGAAGTCGCGTGGTTCCTGTGCCTGCGCGCCACCCCACGGATACACCAGCTGCTGCTCCGGAATGCCGGCATCGCGCGCACGTTCCAGACTGGTCAGCAGCACCGCCGCGCCCTGGTTGACCTGCGGATTGGCGACCATCAGCTTCGTGTAGGGCCAGGCGACCATCCGGTTGTCCGATGAAGCGGTGATGATGTCCGCCGCACTGTACGGCCCGGGAAGCCACACGGTGGCGTTGCTGGTGGCGTGCTGGGAGTAGCGGCCCCACAGTTCGCCGGACTCGCGTTGTGCCGCGCTCGGAGATTGCCGCCAATGCGCGGCGCTGGCGGTTTCGTAGAACGGATAGATGGACAGCGGTTGGCTGCAGCCCAGGCGCACCGCCAGTGAATGCACGATGTCGGCACCGCGCAGTGGCATCTGCGCGTCGCTGCCGGGTGCCGTCCACGGCAGCTCGATGCCTTGCTTCAATGCCTGGGTAACGGTGTGCTGCGCCTCGGCGCCGCAGACCAATGCGACCTGGCTTTGCCCATTGGCGATGCGTTGTGCCGCGTCCTGGAGCAATGCCAGCGGACTCTGCCCGCCCACCGGGCCGTATGTGGTGTGGCGTGGCCGGATATCCAGGCACTGTGCAAGATGGCCAGGGGCATCGGGATATGGCCAGCTGCTGATGTTGACCACGTCCAGCGAATCGACCTGTGACAGCAGCGCCGAATGTGCGTCGTTCGCAGCAGCGTGCGCGGCGCGCAGCATCAGGTCCATCGGCTCCAGCCCGTGGCTGGGCGTCGAGGGCCGGTCGATGTACTCGCCGACGCCGACGATCACCGGGATGTTGGCAGGCAGGATCACGGTGCGTCCTCATCGTTCCACAGCGTCAGTCCATCCAGTGCTTCAACGTGGCCGGGTGTGGCCAGCAATGGATTGACTTCCAGCGAGTGCAGTCGCGGTCCCAGCGCGAGGGCGGCATTGCCGATGCGGGCGATGACGTCGGCCACTTCGTTGCGGTCCACGCGAGGACCACCGCGGTAGCCGTCCAGCAATCGTGTGGCACGTAGTTCATCCAGCATCGCCCGTACGTCGGTGGCGGTCACCGGCAGCAATCGCAGGCTGGTGTCCTTGAGCAGTTCCACCCAGATGCCGCCAAGGCCGACGGCAAGCATCGGCCCCCATTGCGGGTCGCGCACGATCCCGACCAGCAGCTCGATGCCGTTGCCGCGCATCGGCGAGAGGATCACGCCATCAATACGGGCCTGCGGGCATGACGCAGCGACCGCCACGCGGATCTGCCGATAGGCATCGGCGGCGTGGGCGGGTGAAACATTCAACTGGACACCACCGACATCGCTTTTGTGGGCGATGTCCGGTGAGGCGATCTTCAACGCCAGCGGGCTACCGATTTCATGGGCGATGCTGCGCGCCTGCGCTGCATCGGTGGCGATGCGAGCGGGAATCACCGGCACACCCTGGCTGGCGAGGTAGTCCAGCGTCTGGCGTTCGGTGGCAGGCCGTGCGTCGATCTGCGGGAGGTCATTGGCGACAGGCAGCGGATGGCACTCGCCACGCTTTCGCGCCCACCACTGTGCGCTGGCAATGGCCGACAGCCCGCGATCCACCCCTGCAGCGACATAGGCGATGCCGTGGTGCTTGGCAAGCAGGCGGCTGTAATCGACCACCGGACGCGGCGTGATACTGAGCAGCACGCTCTGCGCGTCGATGGCGGCAAAGCCGGTACCGACCGCGGCGATGACCTGTTCGGAATACTTCTGCAATGGCGCGCCCGGCATGTCGTACAGGCAAGCCACCAGGTCCACGCCGGGGTCGCTGGCCAGGACACCGATGCTGCTTGCAAACAGCGAGGGCTCGAGCATGGCGGCGCCGGTTACATCCAGCGGATTGTGTGGCGTGCCGAAGTCGGGCAACAGCTGCTTCAGCGCATCGCGCGTGGGCTGGGACAGTTCCGCCAGCTGCAGGCCCACGGCCTCGGCACGATCCGCGGCCACTTCGCAGATGCCGCCGGAAATGGCCAGCACGCCCACGCCGCCACTGCGCGGTTGTACCTGTGACAGCAACCCGGCAGTGGCCACCAGGTCATCCACCGACTGCACGCGGATGATGCCCAGTTGCCGGCACGCCGCATCAAATACACGATCGTCACCGACCAGCGAGCCGGTGTGCGCCTGGGCAGATCTGGCAGTGATGTGGCTGGTGCCGATCTTGAGCGCGATGATCGGCTTGCCGGCGCTCAATGCGCGCTGTGCGGCAGCGGCCAGGGTCTGCGCATCGCGGGAGGTTTCCAGAAACAGGCAGATGACCCGCGTGGCATCGTCATCGACCAGGTAGTCAACGACGCGCGCGACATTCAGGTCCACCTCGTTGCCGGTGGAGACGATGTAGCTCAGGCCCACGCCCTGGCGGCCTGCGAATTCGGCGATGTAGCTGGCCGTGGCGCCGCTCTGCGACACCAGCGCCACATTGCCGGCCAGACGCGTGGGCAGGTTGATCGTCCAGATCGGCACGCGGTCGATGAAGTTGATGAAGCCCAGGCAGTTCGGCCCCAGCAGGTGAATGCCCTTGTCACGGGCAAGTGCGGCCAGCGACATCTGGCGGTCCGCGCCATCGCCGCCCAGCTCGGCGAAGCCGGAGCTGAGGATCACCGCGTTGCCGATGCCGGCTTCGTGCAGATCCTGCAGGGCTTCCTCGATGGCGTGCATCGGCACCATCAGCAGGGCAGCATCCACCTGCTGGCCGAGCGCGCGGCAGGATGTGGCCGCGTTGACGCCATGGATGCGCCCACCCTTTGGATTGACGACGTGGATGCTGCCTTCGTAGCCGAGCCGGCCGAAGTTGGCGAACGCACCGTTGGACCATGCCGAGCGCTCGGTCGCGCCGACCAGCGCGATGGATCGGGCGCGCAGCAAACCATCCAGGCGCGCGCGTGCGCCGCCCTGCATCTTCATTTGTGCATTCATCGGAAAGTGTTCTCTTGCAGTCGATTACCGCTGGACGACCTGTGCGTCGGTGCGGGTGTTGCCGGGATAGGCAGGCATCGCCCGGAAAGTCATGTGGGTGTGATGCCGTGGCCGCTGCGGGATGCTCCGGTTGCGCGGTTGTCCCCTGGTGCGTGGGTGTGGTCGCGCCGGGGGAGAGGGCGGCATGGCAATGCCGGCAACCGCCCCGACGTGCCCCCGGCGTCTGCTTGAACCTGCTCACGCCCCATGAGGTACGCCACTCCCGGCCCGTTGTTCGGGAGTCTGCACAGCAGGTGGAGCGTGAACAGGGTCAAGCCGACGCGATCCATGGGATCCACTATCGGAATTGGCGGCTGCGGCGTCCAATACGAAAACGACCGCCATCCATAACAATTACGTCTGGAAGGTGTGTTGATCCTGGTGCGTCGGCACTGCCGCGCCCCGTGCGAGCTGCCAGCAGCGCTCGGCTGCCGCCGGTTGCGTGCCGCGCCGACGCACCAGCCGCAGCGCGATGTCGGCGGCGTCGGCCAGCGGACGCATGCACAGGCGTTCACGCAGCTGCGCAGGTGGTCTGCGAATGAAGTTCAGGCCGACCACGCTGCCGGCAAGAATGTGCTGCAGCCAGAGATCACTCATCATTTCGTGATCCACCTGCAGCACCGCGCCGGCCCGCTGCGCGGCGCCGAACAGCTGCTCATGCACGAAGGGATTCAAGCCGCGTTCAAAGGCGAGGATCGTCCTGCCGCGCAGGTCGGCGCTTCGCACGACCTCCAGCGCAGCCAGGGGATCGTCGCTGCGGCAGCACACGTGGCATGACGCGTGGCTGATGAGCTGGTAGTCCAACGCAGGGTCGGTGACATCGCCCACGGTAAAGGCCATGTCCAATGTGCCGGCTGCCACGCGCTCGACCAACTCCGGGCTCCAACCGAGCGCGATCTCAATCTGGATCTTCGGCTGCAGTTGGGCGAAGCGTTCCAGCAGCGCCACGCGCTTGGCGAACAGATGCGAGTAGGGCGGCAGGCCGATACGCAGCAGCGGGGGGTCTTCGCGCCTGCGCAGCATGCTGGCACAGGCGCTGAATTCGTCCAGCGACTGCATCACCGCACGTGCGGGGCCCTGCAATGCCTTGCCCTGCGCACTCAGTGCCACACGACGGCTGTCGCGGATGAACAGATCAAAGCCGAGTTGCGTTTCCAGTTTGCGGATCTGCGAGGACAACCACGGTTGTGCAACATGCAGTGTTTCGGCCGCACGGGTGAAGGACAGTGTGTCGGCGACGGCAACGAACATCTGCACACGGCGGGAATCGGTACGCATGGCGCACGCTCACACGAGGGGGATCTGCGACGCTGGCCCGGATGGCGGTATCAGTATGGCCACACTTCCTGTGTTGGCAACGCCCCGTGAGGCAGTTCATGCAGCGGGTTCAAGCGGATGCCGCTGCGTCTTTCGGGTAGGTAGGCGACATGTCGATGGATGTGTGCATGACGTGCATGCCCGCAGCGGTTGGCGCTTGACGACGAACCTGGCTGAGAGCGGGTGGACGAGATGTTCCGGAATGGAACAGGTGATGAGCCGGTGATCGCAGATGTAAAAAATACAGCCGTTGGCCTCACATGGCCCGGCCAGGCGTTCGCGACTCCGGGATCTGCGCAAACGGATGTGCAGTCTGCCAGTGCGCACGCCGAGCGCAGCCATGCTGCGCTTTCCACTTCGGCACTAGCGGTGGTGGTTCAACGCCGCGCCCATTGCACGATGCTGCTGGCGGGCATGACCCCGGACTGCCGCGCGATCTCGCGTCCCGCCTGGATCAGCACCATGGTGGGAATGCTGCGGATGCCGAAGCGGCTGGCAAGAGCAGGCTCGGCTTCGGTGTCCACCTTGCCCAGCCGCATCTGCGGTTCCAGCTGCATTGCAGCCTTGGCGAACTCCGGTGCCATCTGTCGGCAGGGCCCGCACCAGGCGGCCCAGAAATCGACCAGCAACGGAATCTGCGAGCGGTTGGCATGCGCGTCAAAGCTTGCCGCGTTCAAGGCGATGGGCGTAGCAGTGAACAGGGCGCTGTGGCAGCGACCGCAGGACGGCGACTGTGCCAGACGTGCCCCAGGAACGCGGTTGATGGCGTTGCAGTGCGGGCAGGCGATCTGCAGCGGATCGTTGTTGGCGGTGTTCATGTCTGGACCAGGCGCGGGCAGTCAGCGAGAGCGTCAGTATGGCGCTGGCAGGGTGAATCAAGTGATGCAGCATCTGCGGGCCAATGCAGCGCGCCTGGTGGCAGGCGGGCAGCTCGCCGCGCAGATGAATGCCACCGATCTGTCGGCCATGCTGGCGGCAAGTGCCGGCAAGCACGGGCTGAGCATCGCCTTGCTGCAACCACGGCCTGACCAGCGTATTGCGGTGACATTGAGCGGGCATCCCAGCGCCGTCGTGGCGTGGTTGGAAGAGCTGCAGAATGCGGGCGTGGCGATGACCGAACTCACCCTGGCACAGGGCGAAGATGGCAGCTGGAAAGGGGACATGCTGCTGTCCGGCCCCGGAAGCTGAACGCTGTAGCGAAGCTGTCTGTTGCCTCTGAAACTGTCGCATCGCACAAAAAACCGTGTTATCAATGCTCCCCATGAACGCAGCCCGCGCCAGCTTTTACTTTTGGTATTACTTTCCGAAGCCGCTGGCGGAGGAAGGACTGCGCTCACCCTGAAGAAACTTTCAGAAGCATTCCCGAAAAGCCGCCAGCACACCTGGCGGCTTTTTTTTATGCCGCCACTGCTGGGGCAAACCCTTCACGTTTTGAACTGGAGTCCCTGCAATGCCCCCCCACACCGATGATCTTCGTATCCGCAAACTTGAACCGTTGACCCCGCCGGCACAGCTGCTGTCGCTGCTGCCCTGTGACGAAGAAGCCTCGCAGACCGTGGCCGACGCACGCGCATCCCTGCACCGCATCCTGCATGGCCAGGATGACCGCCTCGCCGTCGTGGTTGGCCCGTGCTCCATCCACGATCCGGTTGCGGCGATGGAATACGCCCAGCGCCTGCGCCCGCTGCGTGATGCGCTCGGCGACGAGCTGGAAATCGTCATGCGCGTGTACTTCGAGAAGCCGCGTACCACGGTGGGCTGGAAGGGCCTGATCAACGATCCGGACCTGGACGGCAGCTTCAACATCAACAAGGGCCTGCGCGTGGCGCGCGGCCTGTTGCGTGACATCAATCGCCTGGGCCTGCCGGCCGGCGTGGAATTCCTGGATGTGATCTCGCCGCAGTACATCGCCGACCTGGTCGCCTGGGGCGCCATCGGCGCGCGCACCACCGAGAGCCAGGTACATCGTGAACTCGCCTCGGGGCTGTCGTGCCCGGTGGGCTTCAAGAACGGCACCACCGGTGACGTGAAGATCGCCGCCGACGCCGTCGGTGCGGCCTCGCATCCGCATCATTTCCTGTCGGTGACCAAGGAAGGCGGTACCGCCATCGTCGCCACCCAGGGCAACCCGGATTGCCATGTGATCCTGCGCGGCGGCAAGACCCCGAACTTCGACGCTGCCAGCGTGCAGGCCGCCAGTGAAGTGCTGGCCAAGTCACACCTGCCGGCACGCTTGATGATCGACGCCAGCCACGCCAACAGCAGCAAGAACCCGGAAAACCAGCCCAAGGTGATCGACGACATCGCCGCCCAGCTGCGCGGCGGTGAGCGGCGCGTGGTCGGGGTGATGGTTGAAAGCCATCTGGTCGCTGGCCGTCAGGAGCTGGTCGAAGGCCAGCCGCTGGTCTACGGCCAGAGCATCACCGATGGCTGCATCGACTGGGACAGCACCGTGCAGGTGCTCCAGCGTCTGGCCGAGGCCGTGCGTGAGCGCCGCCGTACCCAACTGGAAGCGGCCGCCTGAGGCAAAGCGTGACATTTCCACTGGCGTGGAGCGGTCTGTCCAAGTAGTTTACGCGGCGGGGGCAAGCAGCCCCCGCCTGCTGTGGCGACAGGGGAATGCGTCTCACCCGGCAGGAAGCCAATGAAAATCACCGTACCAGGGAGAAGGAAGTGATGCGTACCCGTATTTGCACCATGGCGTTGGCACTGATGCTGGCCCCGTCGATGGCAGTCGCCGCCAAGAAGCCGGTTGTGGATTCGGGCAGCGGCTGTCTGCAGAACCTTTCCGTGGCCGGCGGCTTCACCACCGGCAAGCAGTTCCTGGCTTCGACCGACCACGAAGGCATCAGCTACGCGCAGGCATTCGCCAAGACCCTGGCAGCGATCGAGGCCGAGGGCATGGTCGGGGTCTACCCGAACGAACAGACCGGCTACATCGCGGCGGAAAACCCGGTGCGTGGTGGCGGCGGTTCGACCGTGCCGCTGCGTACCACCGTGCGTCGCCAGGACGATGGCACCGTCCGCGTCGAAGTGCGTTTCAGCATCAAGGGCGGGCAGTTGACCTCCAACAAGGCCGTGGGCGAGGGCCTGTGCAAGATCGCCGACGCCGCCAGCCTGTAATGGTCCACCCGGAGCCTGCATGACTGCTGCAAGCTGGTTCCTGTATCTGCTCGAATGCAGTGATGGCAGTTACTACGCCGGCATCAGCACCGACGTGGAAGCACGGTTCCGGGTTCACCTCAGTGGCAAGGGTGCGCGCTACACACGGGCGCACCCGCCGTTGCGCATTCTGGGCTGGCGGGCCTATGCCGACCGTTCCGCCGCCTCGCGCGCCGAGTGGGAGCTGAAACGACAGCCGCGCGGCCAGAAGCTGGCCTGGCTGGAGCGGCAGGAAGATTGAGGTAAAGTCCGACGGGCGGCCGCAGCAGATGGCGGCCGCATCCGTCCGGGTATCCGGGCTCACAGCCTTGCATGCGGTTGTGCTACCAGCGTGACCGCATGCCGGCATCATCCTCATAAGGGGAATCGTGATGGCGGGTTGGTACGAGTTGGACAAGAGCAGTGACGGTCAGTTTTATTTCGTGCTCAAGGCAGGCAATGCCGAGGTGATCCTCACCAGTGAGCGCTACACCACGCGACCTGCCGCGGAAAACGGCATTGCCTCGGTGCAGAAGAACAGCCCGGACGAAGCGCGCTACGAGCGCAAGACCAGCAGTGACGGGCGCCATCATTTCAATCTCAAGGCAGCCAATCACCAGGTGATCGGCAGCAGCCAGATGTACGCCTCGCAGGCTGCACGCGAAGCCGGCATCACCAGCGTCAAGGGCAACGGCCCCAGCACGACCATCAAGGACAAGACCGGCAGCTGAGCGGAGCGCGGTGCTCTGCGTGGGCTCTCCCGCAAGCGGGAGAGGAGCGGCTTGCTGCGCCTTATGGGCTCGTCTTGGCCAACGCCGCATTGCCTCCAGGCCCCTCTCCCGCGAGCGGGAGAGGGGTTGGGGTGAGGGGAGGCCGAAGTCGGTTTGCCGGGGTCAGGCATCAACGTCGCCGAAGCCTGCTGCAAATCACAGCACATACTCAAACCCGGCCTCATCCGCCCCTGCGGGGCACCTCGCTGCGTGCCCCAGCCACGCACAGCGTGCGTGGCGTTCAGTCAATGCACGAGCCGATGGCTCGTAAGCCGCATGCCTTCACCCCGTACACGGGGGAAGGTATGGAGTCAGGCATTGTCTGGCTTTCCAGCCCCGCGGCCCGTGCAGGCGCGGCGCACCCAAGGCTATGAATCTGCCGTCGAATTGCCTGCGGCCCACACGTCAAAAGCATCGGCCCGCTTGCAACCCATCAATCACTCACAGCGCACCGCTGTAATCACATTGGCCGCATCCAGGAACACGCGCAGACGGTCCTGGCGGATGTCGCGCGAAACGATCGTGGTTGGACCAATCGGATTCAGCAGGCCGGCGCCGCTTTCCTGCTTGAGACGGCGGATGTTCACTTCGTTGCCGGGTTGACCCACGGCCCATTGCAATTGCGTGTCATTGCAGCGGCCATCGCCGGCAGTGGTGGGGCCGGGTGTCGTCAGGCAGCCGCTCAGACTCGCAGCGATCACGACAGCGGCGGCAGGAAGACAGAACTTGCGGAGGTTGACGATGGAAAGGGTCATGCGAAGGCACAGGGTTTACGGCCGGATTTGGCTGGGCCGGAGCATACCAGTCGGCCAATGCACGTCGCGTGTGAAAGCACCGCCTGGCATCCGCTGGCGGTGGATGGCGGGATCTGCCGGCGCCCTGGAAAGTGCATCGATGAGCCGTCGCATTCACAGGGACAGATCCTCCGGTGAAGGCCACAGGTCAAGACAGCAATACACCGCCGCTGTTCGAGTCTGCGGCCTCCGCAGTTGAGCGGCATGACAACGATGTTGCGGGAGATCGCACGGGCCCGCCACCATGATTGGCAAGCCTGCAGCACGCTCGGCTGCGTTGGTAGCCGCATCCCCGTGATTGCATGATGAAGGCCTGCCGCCGTGCGGGTCTTCTCCAACAGGCTGACGTTTGCTCACGGTTGATTACAGGCCGTGATGTAGTCCATATCTGCTTTTCATTGCTGCAGGACAATGCACGCGACCGCTTCAATCCGTTTGGCAGTTCCGCGCGGGTCAATCCAAAAGGGGCTTATCCATGAAAGCAGTTCGGCGTTCCATCGTGGCCGCATGCGCCACGGTCTTGTTCGGGGCATTGACCTTTCCGCAGAGCGCGGATGCCTGCACCCGCTTCGTGTATCACGGTGCCGGCAATGACGTATTCACCGGCCGCTCGATGGACTACAAGGTTGATACCGGCAGCCATCTATGGATATTGCCGCGTGGCATCGCGCGCAATGGCGAGGCCGGCGCGAATTCGCTGACGTGGGCCTCGCGCTACGGCAGCGTCATCACCAGCGCGTATGACTTCGCCACCACCGATGGCATGAACGAGACCGGGCTTGTCGCCAACCTGCTGTGGCTGGCCGAATCGGAGTACCCCGAGCGCAACAATGACAAGCCAGGCCTGAGTATTTCGGCATGGACGCAGTACATGCTCGACAACTTCGCCACCGTCGATGAAGCGGTAAAAGCACTGGCCGACGAGCCGTTCACGCTGATCTCGGACTCGGCACCGGGCGAACAGCGCCTGGCCACGCTGCATCTGTCCTTGTCCGATGCCAGCGGTGACAGCGCCATCATCGAGTACATCAAGGGCAGGCAGGTCATCCATCACAGCCGCGACTACAAGGTGATGACCAACTCGCCGATCTTCGAGGAACAGCTGGCACTGGAAAGCTACTGGCGGCAGATTGGTGGCACGGTGATGTTGCCGGGTACCAACCGCGCTTCCGACCGCTTTGCGCGTGCCGCGTTCTATGTGGACGCCATTCCCAAATCCAGTGATCCGGTGGAGTCCACTGCCAGCGTGTTCGGCGTGATCCGCAACGTGTCGGTGCCGTACGGCATCACCACGCCGAACGAACCGAACATCTCGTCCACCCGTTGGCGCACGGTGTCCGACCACACACGCAAGCGTTACTACTTCGAGTCGGCGCTGAGCACCAACGTGTTCTGGGTGGACCTGCAGAAGATCGATTTCAGCGAGCGCACCGGCAAGGTCAAGCGGCTGGATCTGGGCCCGCAGCAGCGCACCATCTATTCGGGCGAGGCCAACGCGCAGTTCAAGGACGCCAAGGCATTCCGATTCCTGGGTGTGTGAGCGCACCGTCTGCACGCCGCGTGCCCGGTTTTCCGGGCGCGCGTCACCTGGAGTTTCAATGAACATCCGATTCAAACCCGGACGGCAGCGTCTGTCGCTGCTGGCGTTGTTGGCAATGGGCGGCATTCCGCTGGCGCAGGCACAATCGGCCGAGGCCGGTGACGTTGCTGCCGATGCATGGCGCTTCCAGGCCACGCCCTACGTGTGGATGAGCGGCATGGAAGGGCAGGTGCGGCCGTTCCGCAGCGCGCCGATGGCCGACGTGCACAAGTCCTTCTCCGAGCTGATGGACAGCCTGGATGCCGCAGCCTTCATCACCGGCACCGCGCGGCGTGGCAACTTCGTGCTGCAGGCCGACGTCACCCATGCCTCCACGTCGGATGCAGCCCCATTGCCGATTGGCGTCGTGGCCAAGGTGAAGGTGCGGCAGAGCTCGGCCACTGTCACCGCCGGTTATGCATGGATGGCGACCGAGCGCACCGGCATCGACCTGATGGGAGGCCTGCGCTATTGGGATATCAGCGCAGCGGTGAACGTGCCGGGGCTGGTGTCGGCACGTTCGGATGCTTCATTCGTCGACCCGATTGCCGCGCTGCGTTGGCGGCAGGCCCTCGCACCGCGTTGGAGCAGCGTGGCCTATGTGGATGTGGGCGGCTTCGGTGTGGGTTCCGATGCCACCTGGCAGGTGGTGGCGTTGGCCAACTACCAGGCCAACGACAACCTGTTCCTGTCGATGGGCTATCGCCACCTGAGCGTGGACTACCGCGACAGCGGCAAACGCCTGGATGTGTCGCTGTCAGGGCCGATGCTGGGGCTGACGTATCGGTTTGGGCCCGGGCGCAGTACCGGGCCGCTCTGAAGCTTTGCAGGACTTAAAGCCTGAAAGCCTGAAAGCCTGAAAGCCTGAAAGCACCCCTCGCATCCTTCTGTTTGGCCTGCGGCCAAAGAGAGCGGACTTGGCGCAGATCAGCGCTCTCTCCGAACAGGCAATCCGCCGCCTCTCTTTCGCGCAGCAAACGGGAGGGGAGGGATGCGGTTGGCTCTTCTTCCCTGCAGCGCATGCAGCAGAAAAGAAGCGATGACCGTCGGGTCTTATCTACAGACCAACCTCACTCCACCTCATCCGGATGTGCCTTCCAGTAGCCGGTGGAGCGGATCCATTCCTTCGGCACCTGCAGGTGGCCTTCGATGAACTTGCGCATCATCCGTGCGCGGCGTGATTCGGTGGCAATCCAGTAATGCGTGTCGCCATCGGGCTGCTCGAAATCCACCAGCGCATCTTCCAGCAGCGTGCTGCTGGCTGCGTCGAAGCCATTGCGCTCGAACCACGACACCGTTACCTGCGCCGGGCTCTCCAGCGGCTGGCGGTCGCCGTCTTCGGGAATCTCGATGAACACCTCGGCTGTCGCATGGGCCGGCAGTTCGGCCAGGCGCCGCGCGATGGCAGGCAACGCGGTTTCATCGCCGATCAGTACATAGGTATCGAAATCATCGGCCACCACATGCGAACCACGCGGGCCGGCCACCACCAGTTCATCGCCCACCTCGGCATTGGCCGCCCACGTGGTGGCCGGGCCGTCGCCGTGCAGCACGAAGTCCAGCACCAGCGTGTTGGCAGCGGCGTCATAGTGTCGCGGGGTGTAGTCGCGGGCGGGCGAGGGCTGCTTGCCTTCCGGATAGCGCGGACCTTGTTCGGTCAGCTCCGGCAGCACGAACGCGCCTTCGCCATTGGGGAAGAACAGCTTGACGTGGTCGTCCGGCGAGCGGCTGTCAAAGCCTTCCAGCGCATCGCCACCGACCACGATGCGCTGCATGTTCGGGGTCAGCCGCTCGCTGTGAAGTACCTGCAGCTGGCGGAAGCGGGGCGTGAGGCGGATCAATCGGGTTTCGTGCAGTGACATGGCATTACCTGTGTGGTCAATGACGGCGTGTGCCGGGGTGACCTGGCTGGATCGCTCTGGCTGGGTCGTGGGGGTCAAGGTTTGCAATCAGCCCTGCGGAACGTCCTGCACCAGTGCGGTGGCCTGTTCCAGCAGCGCGGTGATGCGTTCAATGTCGGCGTTCTGCCAACGTCCGTGGCGGGCCATCACGGAGTGGGTGAAATCGTGCATGGCGTCGCGCAGTGCCGGTGGCATGTTGGCGCGGGTGATCACGCGCGCGCTGTGGCGGGCACGCAGCAGCGCGTCCTCCACCTCGGTGGCACGCTGCTTCAACTGCGCCTGGCCCAGGCTGGTGATGTGGTAACGCTTGCGGCCGCCGTCTTCCTCGGCGCGCACCCAGCGCTGGTTCTCGAAATCAGCCAGCAGCGGATACACCGAGCCGGCGCTGGGCGTGTACACGCGCACGAACATCTCACTGATCTGCTGGATCAGCTCGTAACCGTGGTGCGGGCCCTGACCGATCCGCGACAGCAGCAACAGCCGTAGATCGCCACGGCCCAAGGGGCGGGGGGAGGTGCGACGGCGGGATTCGGTGGCAGTCATGGCGAGCTTTCGATATATCGAATTTGCGTAAACGATATATCGAAAACTTTCCGACGGCAATCGCCGCATGCCGCTGGGCAGCGGACAGACCGTTCTGCCAGTCAACTGCAGCGTGTTGCCTGATGGATGCTGCAATGCAGCATGACTCTGCTGTCATTGCCCTGACCCGACCCGGTGGCAGTTTCAGCGGCTGTATCAAGCAACAAGCGCGAGGCGGCGCTGTCCCGGCATGTCCGAGTCTGCGTCGTCGGCCTGTCGTCAGCTGTCTTGCGGACACTGGCTTTTGGGGTGCCATACGCATCCGTAGCCAGCTTGGCAAGGGGCCGGGTGCGCTACACTTTGCAGCTCAAAATAACGAACAAGCGCGCGCGTGCGCGCAGTAACTGGGAGCTCTGATGAACTGGTTGAACGAGATGCTTAACAACGACACGAACCCCCTGGAAACCCAGGAGTGGATCGAGTCGTTGAAGGCCGTTATCGATGTCGAGGGCCCCGAGCGCGCGCATCAGTTGTTGGAAGGCATGGTTGAGCTGACCCGTCGTTCGGGTGCGTTCCTGCCGTTCTCTCCCACCACCGAATACGTCAACACCATCGCGCCGCAGCTGGAGGCCAAGAGCCCCGGCAACGCCGAGCTGGAGTGGCGCATCCGCTCGATCATCCGCTGGAACGCGATGGCCACCGTGGTGCGTGCCAACCGCAAGCCGGGCGACCTGGGCGGCCACATCGCCTCGTTCGCCTCCGGCGCAACGCTGTACGACGTGGGCTTCAACCACTTCTGGCGCGCCCCGAGCGACACCCATCCGGGCGACCTGCTTTTCATCCAGGGCCACAGCGCCCCAGGCATCTATGCGCGCTCCTTCCTGGAAGGCCGCATCGACGAGCAGCAGCTGGACAAGTTCCGCATGGAAGTGGACGGCGGCGGTCTGTCGTCGTATCCGCACCCGTGGCTGATGCCCGATTACTGGCAGACCCCGACCGTGTCGATGGGCCTGGGCCCGCTGGCCGCCATCTACCAGGCGCAGTTCCTGCGTTACCTGGAAAACCGTGGCCTGATCGAGAAGTCCGACCGCAAGGTGTGGTGCTTCATCGGTGACGGCGAGTCGGACGAGCCGGAAACCCTCGGCGCGATCGCGCTGGCCGGCCGCGAAGGCCTGGACAACCTGATCTTCGTGGTCAACTGCAACCTGCAGCGCTTGGATGGCCCGGTACGCGGCAACGGCAAGATCATCCAGGAACTGGAAGGCGTGTTCCGTGGTGGCGGCTGGAATGTCATCAAGCTGCTGTGGGGCGGTTACTGGGATGCCCTGCTGGCCAAGGACACCAATGGCGTCCTGAAGAAGCTGATGATGGAAACCGTCGACGGCGAATACCAGAACTGCAAGGCCTTCGGCGGCGCGTACACGCGCGAGCATTTCTTCGGCAAGTACCCGGAAACCGCTGCGATGGTCGCCGGCCTGTCCGACGACGACATCTGGCGCCTGAACCGTGGCGGCCACGACCCGCACAAGGTGTACGCCGCCTACCACCAGGCCGTGAACACCAAGGGCATGCCGACCGTGATCCTGGCCAAGACGGTCAAGGGCTACGGCATGGGCAGCGCCGGTGAGGCACTCAACCCGACCCACCAGACCAAGAAGCTGGACGACGAGTCGGTGCGCCATTTCCGCGACCGCTTCAACATCCCGGTCACCGACGAGCAGCTCAAGGACGGCCAGGTGCCGTTCTACCACCCGGGCCCGGATTCGCCGGAAGTGAAGTACCTGCAGGAGCGTCGCGCTTCGCTGGGTGGCTACCTGCCGCAGCGTCGCCAGAAGGCCGACAAGTCCTTCATCGCACCGAAGCTGGAAACCTACGAGCGCCTGCTCAAGGAATCGGGCGAGCGCACTTACTCCACCACCATGGCCTTCGTGCAGACGCTGAACATCAGCCTGCGTGACAAGGAGCTGGGCCCGCGTCTGGTGCCGATCGTCGCCGACGAAGCACGCACCTTCGGTATGGAAGGCCTGTTCCGCCAGATCGGCATCTACGCGCCGTACGGCCAGAAGTACAAGCCGGTCGACGCTGACCAGCTGATGTACTACCGCGAAGACCAGAGTGGCCAGGTGCTGCAGCAGGGCATCAGCGAGCCGGGTGCCATGTCCTCGTGGATGGCGGCCGGTACCAGCTACTCGGTCAGCAACGTGCCGATGCTGCCGTTCTACATCTACTACTCGATGTTCGGCTTCCAGCGCATCGGCGACATCGCCTGGCAGGCAGCGGACATGCGTACCCGCGGCTTCCTGCTCGGCGGCACCGCCGGCCGCACCACGCTCAACGGCGAAGGCCTGCAGCACGAAGACGGCTTCAGCCACATCGTCGCCGGCGGCATCCCGAACGTGCGCAGCTACGACCCGACCTTCGGTTACGAAGTCACTGTGATCCTCCAGCACGGCACCAAGGCCATGATGGAAGACCAGATCGACGAGTACTACTACATCACCCTGATGAACGAGAACTACGCTCACCCGGCCATGCCGGCAGGCGCAGCCGAGGGCATCATCAAGGGCATGTACCTGCTCACCGACGCCGGCAAGCCGAAGAAGGGCGAGCTGCGCGTGCAGCTGCTGGGCAGCGGCACCATCCTGCGCGAGGCCATTGCAGCGGCCGAACTGCTGGACAAGGATTTCGGCGTGACCGCCGACATCTGGAGCTGCCCGAGCTTCAACGAACTGCGTCGCGATGGTTTCGACGCCGAGCGTTGGAACCGCCTGCACCCGGAAGCCGAACAGCGCAAGCCGTACGTCACCCAGCTGCTGGAAGGCCGCCAGGGCCCGGTCATCGCCGCAACGGACTACGTGCGCGCCTACACCGACCAGATCCGCGCCTTCGTGCCGAGTACGTACTCGGTCCTGGGCACCGACGGCTTCGGCCGCTCGGACACCCGCGCCAACCTGCGTCGCTTCTTCGAGGTTGACCGTTACTACATCGCGCATGCAGCGATTGCCGCGTTGGCGAAGGACGGGAAGATGACGGCAAAGGATGTCGCCCGGGCGATCAAGCAGTATGGGATTGATCCGGAGAAGGCTAATCCTGTTGGGGTTTGATTCTGGGTTCTGAGATAAAGGGCGGCCATAGGCCGCCCTTTTTTGTTTCGGAACTGAGATAAGCTCCATCATCCATGGAATGTATCTCATCAGGGGCGGGGGCCGGGCATGGGAGGCTTGACTGTAGTTTTTAAGAGGGTTGTTGAAAGCGACGACCTATGGATTGGGCTGGCGGTTTCAGCCGTGTGCACAGTCGTTGGGGTCATTTGGCGATATCTGCCAAAACTGTTGGCTCTTATCCGAAAGAAGACTTACAGGGACTACGCAAGTTCGACATCCTTCGGGGAGGACGAACTTGAACTAGCTTTGGAGGGATATGTGCATCATCAAGGGATGACTACGGATCCCAGCACTAGGCTCGACTTGGCAGACGCGCTGGCCGTCCAGCGGCGATCTCTGTTCACTATGCTTGACGAAATAGTGATGGACTCAAGAACGGCGAAGCATGTATTCATTTTCGCCGATTGTGGCATGGGAAAGACCACTTTTTTGATCAACTACTTCCACAAGAGGCAAGCAAAGCTCAAGAAGCAAAAGCTCTCAATGGCCTTGGTCTCGTTATCCAGGTCTGGTTATCTCGACGAGATACGTGCAATCCCTCAAGAGCGCCACGCCAGTACGGTACTACTGATGGACGCTTTCGACGAGGATCCGCTGGTTTTCGATGGGGTCGCAAAGAGGCTCGATGCCATCATCGACTTAACATCCTCTTTTCGATCCGTGGTTATCAGTTGCAGAAGCCAGTTCTTTGCAACCGATGATGACATTCCTGTACAAACCGGTGCTGTTCGAACCGGTCCGACTCCCTTGGGCGCATCAAAAGAGTACGAATTCTCTCGCCTTTACATCGCGCCCTTCGATTCAATTCGTGTCCGGAAATACTTGCGTGTAGCTTTTCCTGGGCTGCGTTCATGGAGAAAGCGTGAAAGAGCACGCGAAATGCTTGCTCGGGTGCCAACGTTGGTCATGCGCCCGATGCTCTTGGCGCACATATCTGACGTGCTAGAAGAAGAAAACCGTTCGGCGCTCATGAGCCAAGCGGACATCTACCAAGCAATTGTAAGCGCTTGGGTCAATCGCGAATCTCGATGGGTCAAGGTCGCTCCCCTTCTGGAGTTTTCAAAAAAACTGGCGCTCGACCTTTTCACAAACAGGCATCTCCGAGGTGGCGAGCACTGCTCTAGAGAAGACCTGGCAAAACTTGCCCAAGAATGGGGCATCTCAATCAGGCAGGAACTGCTGACAGGTCGATCTCTTCTAAACAGGACAAATGACGGGCGGTGCAAGTTCGCACACCGGTCGATCATGGAATACCTAGTTGCAACTGCAGTCGTAGAGGGTAGGACGCCAGGGCCAGTAGATCTCACTGGTCAAATCGCTTCCTTCATCTTCGACAAGCTTGACGTCAATCCTAGCTTCCCCGATGGCAGGCTCGATCAAGGGACGAGGTTGGAATTTGTCTCTGCGGAGAATCGTCTTGGATACCTGACAAACTACAGCCTGTGCTATGAGAGTCCTGAAGAGCTAGATGCCTCCGTTCTGTACGGGATGCTGATAGTTGACGAAACAGGGGGAACCGAAATACTTGGGAATCACATCCAATACATGATGGATCATCTGGATGAGCGAGGAAACGTGCAGGACGTTAGGATATCTGTTGCTGCGCACGGCTCTGACACGGTATTGGCATATATCTCGATATGGGGAGGGAGGGCTGTTGCTTTAAGTCGAGTTGTCGCAAACCGGAATGACTGGTTCTCGGTTTTTAAGGCCGGTTGGATGGGTAGGGCATTTTTCAGTGTGGTAGGAAAGCCAACGATCAGGGGAGATCGTTCATTCGATCTTTCTTACAGGGCTTGCACGCGGTGTAACCTGCCAGTGGATATTCTCGGCGCGGATTCAGCGGAAGACTGTCAGGTCCTGTCAGTCGGACCAGATGAATCGGTAGAAAGAACACACCTTAGGCTTATTGCCGGATTCGATCGGTCTGGTCCGCTGTTGCCGTTTGGAATCCTCAGTGGAGGAAGTATCACGTACCTGGACGGCAGGAGGACGCGGCTGCTACATCGAAGAGAGCTAGATGGAGACGTGTCACCGGCCAGTGTGCGAGACGTTGTGCACGAGGTTTCCCTAGTTTCCGTTGCTGAGCGGTGGCCTACCAGAAAGCATAATTAGCACCTCATCATTTTCAGGGAAGGATGGGAGGCGGTCGGCACTAAGTTTCTCGTGACCGTCGCGGTCGAAAGCAGGGGTCAGGAAAACAGGGGTCAGAGTCGAGTTTCTAGGCCTTTGGCCTTTGCTTCTTGGGCCGACCACCTTGTCCCGGCGTGAGCTTGCGACCCAACTGCGCTTCGATGGTAGCCCGAAACCGGTCATTCCCTGCCGCCTGCCCGTAAACTTGATCCAGGCATTCTTAGAGGTCTCCAGGCAAACTAGCCCAAAGGAGACCACCGATGCGCAAGAGCGAATTCACTGAGAGCCAAATCGTTGCGACGTTGAAGCAGGTTGAGGCTGGAAGGCAGGTCAAGGATGTCTGCCGTGAGTTTGGCATTTCCGAGGCGACTTACTACGTCTGGAAGTCCAAGTACGGCGGCATGGATGCTTCGGACGTGCAGCGGTTGCGCGACGTTGAAGCCGGGCACGCCGAGCTCAAGCGGATGTACCCCGAACTGGCGATGGAGAATCATGCGTTGAAGGATCTGATTGCAAAAAAGCTTTAGACCCGGCGCATAAGCGCCCGCTCTTGGTCTGGCTGCAGGACAGCCACGGCTGGAGCGAACGCCGGGCCTGTGCGGCGATTGGAATGCCACGGTCGACGGCACGCTACCGCCATCGACCGGATCGGGACGAAGAGGTCATCGCGTTGTTGGCCGAGCTCTCTGAGCGTTTTCCAGAGCGCGGCTTCGGTAAGCTGTCTCAACTGATTCGTCGCCGCGGTTTGGTCTGGAATCACAAGCGTGTCTGGCGTGTGTACTGTCTGATGAAGCTCAATCAGCGTCGGCGAGGGAAGAAGCGTCTTCCAAACCGATACCCGAAGCCGTCTGTGGCCGATGAGCAGATCAACGGCAGCTGGTCGATCGACTTCATGTCCGACGCGCTTTGGGATGGGCGACGGTTCCGTACATTCAACGTAATCGACGATTTCAGTCGCGATGCTCTGGTCATCGAAGTTGGTCTGAATTTGCCGGTTACACGGGTCATTCGAACTTTGGAACGAATTGCGGCGTGGCGCGGCTATCCCGCAATGCTTCGCCTGGACAACGGCCCCTAGTCCATCGCCCTAGCGTTGGCGGAATGGGCTGAGCGCAAGAACATCGCGTTGGACTTCATTGAGCCTGGACGGCCAATGCAGAACGGCTGAATCGCCCAGGCTTTTGTAGACACTCTTCAGCCGTTTAGTGCGTACTGCCGTTCAAACTCTATCGGGGACAGGCCGCCATTGGAACCGTGTCGCCGTGTCGGGTTGTAAAACATCTCGATGTACTGGAAGACATCGGCGCGTGCCTCGTCGTGATTGCTGTAGATCCGCCGCTTAATACGTTCGCGTTTCAACAGCTGGAAGAAGCTCTCCATTGGTA
>NZ_LDJI01000020.1 GCF_001431415.1 Stenotrophomonas humi
GAGTGGGGGATTAAGCAGGGGGAGGGGTGCGTTGCCCCCCCAGTGGCAAACAATCCCCGTTCCCTACTTCAATGCCACCGGGTAGCGAGGACCACGCTCGGCGTCCATTCCCAGCTCCCGATTCCCCGCCTCAACCTCAAAGCTCCCCCTGCACCCAGGCCGTCAGCCGACCGGCTTCCTCGCGCACTTCGATTGGCCCGCCGAAAACCTCCGACAGCGGCGCCGAGCACAGCAGTTGCTCGCGCGGGCCATCGGCGAAGATGCGCCCGCCCTTCATCAGCACCACGCGGGCGATTTCCGGAATCACCTCCTCGATGTGGTGGGTGACCAAGACCAGGGTGATGCCCTGCTGGGCCAGGTGCTGCATGGTGTCGATCAGGTGCTGGCGCGAGATCAGGTCCAGCCCGGTGGACGGCTCGTCCAGCAGCAGCGCCCGGGGTTGATTGACCAGGGCACGGGCGATCAATACGCGGCGCGTTTCGCCGGCCGACAGCTCGGCGTAGCTGCGGCCCAGCAGCGGCAGGGCACGGGCCAGCCCCAGCGCCTCGCGGGCACGTTGGCGCATGGCGTCGGTGACGTCGCGATGGGCCGGCACCACGTAGCTGGCGAAGAAGCCGGAAATCACCGCTTCCTCCACGCTCAGCCCCGGCATGTCGGCCAGGTTGCTGGACAGGTCGCCGGTGACGATGCCCAGCTGCGAGCGCAGCCGGTCCACCTGCCAGCGGGTCTGCCCCAGCACCTGCACCGGCACGGGGCCATCGGCGCGCGCCAGCGGGTACAGCTCGCGCGTGATCAGTTTGATGAATGAGGACTTGCCGCAGCCGTTCGGGCCGAGGATGGCGGTGTGCTGGCCCTGTTCGATACGCAGGTTGAGTTCATGCAGCACACGTACCTGGCCGCGGACGACGCAGGCGTGGTTCAGTTCGATCAGCGGTGCCGCAACGGCGGCCGGGGCGATGGTCATTCAGGCGTGAGTGTCGATGTGAAAGGCAGCTGAGGATTCGACCAACGGACGAGCCGCAGGCGGATGAAGTTTGCAGCGGCAGGCCCCATCATGTGTAGCACTGGTTTCATCTGGCACCGACCTGCCTGGAGTTCTGCAATGTCCGAAGCGCTGCTCACGTTTCTCACCGGTGGCATTGCCGGCCTGGGCTGGTGGGGCATGCTCGCGGTGCTGCTGGTGTTCACCCAGCTCACCATCTTCGCGGTGACCTTGTACCTGCACCGCAGTCAGGCCCATCGCGGCGTGGATTTCCATCCGGTCATCTCCCACTTCTTCCGTTTCTGGGTGTGGCTGACCACCTCGATGATCACCCGCGAGTGGGTGGCCATCCACCGCAAGCACCACGCCAAGGTGGAAACCGAGGAAGACCCGCACAGCCCGGTCACCAAGGGCATCGGCCAGGTGTTCTGGCGCGGGGTGGAGCTGTACCGCGAAGCGCGCGCGCAACGTGCCGATATCGAACAGTACGGGCGCGGTGCGCCGGAGGATTGGGTCGAGCGTCACGTCTATACGCCGCACGCCAACCTTGGCCCGGTGCTGTTGTTCGCGGTCAACACGGTGCTGTTCGGCCTGCCGGGCATCGCCTTGTGGGCGATCCAGATGGCGTGGATTCCGTTCTGGGCGGCGGGTGTGGTCAACGGCCTCGGCCATTGGTGGGGTTACCGCAATTTCGAATCGGCCGACACCTCGACCAACCTGACGCCGTGGGCGTTCTGGATCGGCGGCGAAGAGCTGCACAACAACCACCATGCCTTCCCGAGTTCGGCACGGTTCTCGATGCGGCGCTGGGAGCTGGACATCGGCTGGCAGGCCATCCGCCTGCTGCAGGCGCTGCGGCTGGCCAAGGTGCTGCGCGTGGCGCCGACCATGGACATCCGCCCCAACATCGCCGTGCCCGATGCCGACACGCTCAAGGCGTTGTTGTCGCACCGCTTCCAGGCCATGACCGATTACCAGCGCAATGTGTTCGCACCGGCGTTGAAGGATGAGGCCGCCGCTGCCGGCGCCAAGCTGCGCAAGCTGCTGCCGCGGCGCATGCGCAAGGGCCTGGTCAATGACGGTCGCTGGCTCAAGCCGGCCTGCCGCGAACAGTTGAACCAATGGGTGCAGCAGCGCCCGCGCATCCAGCAGCTGGTGGAGCACCGTGCGCGGCTGTCTGCGTTGCTGGAGGCGCGCAGCCACGACGCGGCCGAGCGCCTGCGCCAGCTGCAGCAGTGGTGCCAGGAAGCAGAGGCCAGCGGCAGTGCCGCGCTGCAGGCCTATGCGGCGCGCCTGAAGGGCTACTCGCTCAGCGGCGCATGATCGGCCGCTTGATCGCCGCTGGCCTGCTGCTGGTGACGCTGCCGGCCGTCGCGCAGGTACAGGACACCGCTACGTACCTGCAGCGGATGGATGCCGGTGCTGACGGCCGGGTAAGCCCGGACGAATACCTGCAGTGGATGTTCTATGCATTCGACCGCATGGATCGCAATGGCAACGGCGTGCTGGAGCCGGACGAACAACCCGGTGGGCGCGGCAAACCGATCACCCGTGACGAACAACGGCAGGTGATCCTGGCCCGCTTCGCACGACAGGATGCCGATGGCGATGGCTATCTGAGTGCGCGCGAGTTGATGGCGCCACCGCGTTGATGCAACGGCAGCCTGCGATCAGAATGGCGGCCGTCAATGCATGCAGGGATCAAGGATGAAGCCATTGTTCGCGCCGCTGGTGGCCACCACGTTGTTCGCCATGCCGGTCATGGCGCTGGCGTTTTCACTGGGCAACAAGCCGTACGTGCAACCCGTGGAAGGCGAGCCGGCGGCCGAGGTGAGCATCGATCCCGGACTTGGCATCGTGGGCGCGCTGAACTTCAACGAGGACGGTTGTTATATCGGCCGTACCGGCGCCGAAACGTTGCGCGTACATGCACAGCGCAAGGCGCATATGGATGTGCAGATCCGGGATGGGCGCAAGACGTGCACGGTCACCTTCGCCTTCACCCCGCAGGAAGACCACCAGTACCGGGTGTTGCAGGGCCTGGAGCCATCGCGCGGCGGGCAATGCTCGGTGATGGTGATGGGCAAGGGTGCCGATGGCGCCGACGCGACGGTGGATGTGCAGCCTTTCGAAATGCGCGTGCGTGGCTTTGGTTGCCTGCGCGCCAGCGAGTAAGCCTGCCCGGATTTGCCGGGGGGCGTGATCATCAGGATTGAGCGATGCCGGAACTGCCCGAAGTAGAAACCACCCGCCGAGGCCTGGAACCGCACCTGCAAGGGCGGCGCATCCACGGCGTGATCCTGCGCCGGCCGGACCTGCGTTGGCCGATTCCGGCGGAGATCGAACAGCAGCTGCCGGGCCAGCGCATCGAAGCGATCCGCCGCCGCGCCAAGTACCTGCTGCTGGATACCGATGTCGGCAGCGCATTGCTGCATCTGGGCATGTCCGGCAGCCTGCGGGTGCTGCCCGGTGATACGCCGGTGCGCGCGCATGACCACGTCGACATCAGCCTGGAAGATGGTCGCCTGCTGCGTTTCAACGACCCTCGCCGCTTCGGTTGCCTGTTGTGGCAGCCAGCCGGTGAGACCCACGAACTGCTGCGTGAGCTTGGCCCCGAGCCGCTGGACGACGTGTTCGACGGCGACTATCTGTTCCATCGCAGCCGGGGCCGCAGCGCGGCGGTGAAGACCTTCCTGATGGACCAGCGCATTGTCGTTGGCGTGGGCAACATCTATGCCGCCGAAAGTCTGTTCACGGCCGGCATCAATCCGCTGCGCGAGGCGGGCAAGGTGTCGCGGGCGCGCTACCAGCGTCTGGCCGATGCGGTGAAGGAAATCCTCGGCCACGCCATCACCCGGGGTGGCACCACGCTGCGCGATTTCATCAGCCCGGACGGTGCGCCGGGCTACTTCGAGCAGGAGTTGCTGGTGTATGGCCGCGAGGGTGAGAACTGCAAGCAATGTGGCCGCCTGCTGCGCTACGCCAGCATCGGCCAGCGTGCGACGGTGTGGTGCGGGTACTGCCAGCGCTGAGGTTGTCGGGGAGGTGTGAGAAAGGACGGGAGTGGAAGCGGCCACAACGGCAAAGACACCCCCAGCTCCCTCAATTCACCCCGGACCAGAAACGGCCGGGCACGGCCAGCACGGGCTGCCATCACGGTTCCTGAAGCGGATGTTCAGTCCACGGCGGGCGGACGCTGCCGATTAACGCAACTGCGCCTAACATGCCCGCTGTCCCCATCAGCCTGCCCTCCATGCAACGACGCGACTTCCTGCGCAACGCCTCCGCTGCCCTGGCCGCCTTCGGCCTGCCGTCCTTCGCCGCCTGTGCAGCTGCGCCTGCGCAGATGGGGTTGCGTCGCATCGGCCAGCCACAGCCATTCGACTTCGCGGCCCTGAAAGGCCAGGCCCGCGCGCTGGCCGCCGCGCCGTACCAGAGTCACAAGCGGGTGCTGCCGGCGGAGCTGGAAGCGCTGGACTGGGACCAGTACCAGTCCATCCGTTACCGCCAGGATCACGCGCTGTGGGCCGACCAGCCGGGCAGGTTCCAGGCCAAATTCTTCCACCTGGGGCTGTATTTCCATTCGCCGGTGCGCATGTTCGACGTGGCCGGCGGCAAGGCGCAGGAGCTGGCCTATGACGGCGCTGCGTTCGATTACGGCAAGAGCGGCATCCACGGCAAGCGTCTGCCAGCTGATCTCGGGTTTGCCGGGTTCCGGTTGAACACCCGCGCCGATACCGACCGCGACTTCGCCGCCTTCCTCGGCGCGAGCTACTTCCGGGCGGTGGGCAAGGAAGGCCAGTACGGTCAGTCCGCACGCGGCCTGGCGATCGACACCGGCATGGGCAAGCCGGAGGAATTCCCCGACTTCATCGCCTATTACCTGGAACAGCCCAGCGGTGATTCGGACACGATCATCGTCTACGGCCTGCTCGATTCGCCCAGCGTGGCCGGCGCCTACCGCTTCGCCATCACCAATGGCGACGTGCTGCTGATGGACATCGACAGCGCCCTTTACCCGCGCCAGCAGATCGAACGCCTGGGCATCGCGCCGTGCACCAGCATGTACCAGGTAGGCGAGAACGACCGCCGCATGGATTGGGACTGGCGCCCGGAGATCCATGACACCGATGGCCTGTCGATGTGGACCGGTGCCGGCGAGTGGATCTGGCGCCCGCTGTGCAACCCGACGCACCTGCGCTTCAACATGTTCGTGGACAACAACCCGCGTGGTTTCGGCCTGCTGCAGCGTGACCGCAACTTCGACCATTACCAGGACGACGGCGTGTTCTACGAGAAGCGCCCGTGCCTGTGGGTGGAGCCGAAGGGTCAGTGGGGCGAAGGCTCGGTACAGCTGGTGGAGATCCCCACCGTCGATGAAACCTTCGACAACATCGTCGCGTTCTGGAACCCGAAGGCGAAGCCGCAGCCGGGCCAGGAGCTGCTGGTCGGCTATCGGCTGTACTGGGGCGCGGAGCCGCCGGCACGACCGCCGCTGGCGCACTGCGTGGCCAGTCGCACCGGCCTGGGTGGCGTGATCGGCAAGAAGCGCGAGTATTTTTCCTGGCGCTTCGCGGTGGACTTCGAAGGCGGCGAGCTGGCCAGCCTGATCGACAAGGGCGAGGTGGAAGCGGTGGTGGAAACCAGCCGTGGCAAGCTGGAAACCATTTCCGCGCGACCACTGCGTGAGATCAAGGGCTACCGTGCCATGTTCGACCTGGTGCCGCCGGAAGGCAGCTACGACCAGATCGACATCCGCCTGTACCTGCGCAGCGGCGGCAGGACACTGACCGAGACGTGGTTGTATCAGTACACCCCGCCGGCGGCTGGCGCGCCGGAGCGGACGCTGTATTGAGGTGCATGTTCGAAGCCCCTCTCCTTCCGGGAGAGGGGTTGGGGTGAAAGCCGGGGTTGTTCACCAGACTGGCGCGTGGCGACGCGTTCATCGCGTTCATCAACGAGGCGTCTCCAACACCAATGAGGCGCCGCTCATCCGCCCTACGGGTACCTTCTCCCGGAGGGAGACGGTACGGCGTCACAACGGCAGTGGCGCCTGCATCGGGTCGATCCGGCCTTCGCCGCGGGTGATCTTCTTGAACTCGGCACGGCTCACCGACACATAGCGCTCGTTGCCACCGATCTCCACCTGCGGGCCGTCCTGCACGGCAAAGCCGTTCTCGTCCACGCGCACGGTCATCGTCGCCTTCTTGCCGCTGTGGCAGATGGTCTTGATCTCCTGCATCTCGTCGGCCCAGGCGAGCAGGTACTGGCTGCCCTCGAACAGTTCGCCACGGAAGTCGGTACGCAGGCCGTAGCACAGCACCGGGATGCGCAGTTCGTCGACCACTTCGGACAATTGCCACACCTGTGCCCTGCTCAGGAACTGGGCCTCGTCCACCAGCACGCAACCGAGCTTGCCGTGCTGGGCGATGTCACGTTCGATCAGTTTCTGCAGGTCGGTGTCGCGCTCGAACGCGGTGGCTTCGGCCTGCAGGCCGATCCGCGAGGCGACCACGCCGGTGCCGGCACGGTGGTCCAGGCGCGGGGTCAGCAGGGCCACCCGCATGCCGCGCTCACGGTAGTTGTGCGCGGACTGGAGCAGGGTGGTGGTCTTCCCGGCGTTCATCGCCGAGTAGTAGAAATAGAGCTTGGCCATGCCGCATTTTAACGCGGCAACGCAAGCGGGTGCCGACCGATGGCCCGGGCGCAAGGGACAGTACCGTTGTTGTGCCGATCGTTCAGCGCGTGTCGACCTCCGGCGAGGCGGTTTGCGGTGGGCCAACCTCCACATTGGAACGCATCGGCCGGGACCAATAAGCGTCCTGGTCGCACCAGTACATTTCGGGTCGGTAATAGGTCGGGTCGTAGTAGACGGATCCGGAGATGTCATTGCCATTTACATCTGTGACATACAGGGCCCCGGTTACCAGGCCGGTGCGGCCTCCGGTCATGTTCCGGGTTGCCAGGCGTAGTTCCCTCTCCAGGTTTGGTTTGGTAACGCTGTCGCTATATCGGGCGTAAACCGCTTGCCCACGATGCACAGCTTCTGCACGTTGCTGTTCATCGAGTTGTGCCCAGTAGGCTTCGCGGTGAACAACAAAACTGCGGTAGTTGCGCTCGGCTGCCAGGTCCACCCAGGCATAGGCAAGTGGATGATCGGCGGCGATTCCAAGGCCCTCCCAGTACATGTGGGCGACCATGAGCTGGGAGAATTTGTCCGCATAGTTTGCGGCGCGCTTGAAGTCCCGTAGCGCCTTGGCGTAATTGCGTTTTTTGTAGGCTTCCAGCCCAGCATTGCGCCAACGCATGTCCGGGTGAGCCCCATAGAATCCAGCGGTCATTATTTCGGCCGGAATGGGCTTTGACGACAGATTGCGACAGGCTTCTTCCGTCGACGGCGCAGCCAGCGCGGGCAGCGCGACAAGACCCGCGAGAAATGCGGAGGCCCATGCGTTACGCATGTCATCGATCCTTATGACTGTGTGGCGCATTCCAGCACCTGAACATGGCTTTTACAACCGTTCACCAAGCCCAACGCGAGCGCAGCAGTCGTCTCCCGCAACGATGCTGGGGGCCTTGGCGGCGATGGCTTACACTGGCTGTCTGCGACTGAAATCACCTCATGCTCGACTCCCTCAATCCCCCCCAACGTGCAGCGGCCGTACACGCCGAAGGCCCCTTGCTGGTGCTGGCCGGTGCCGGTAGCGGCAAAACGCGCGTGATCGTGGAAAAAATCGCCCACCTGATCAGCATCGGGCGCTATCCGGCACGACGCATCGCCGCCATCACCTTCACCAATAAATCGGCCAAGGAAATGCGTGAGCGCGTGTCAAAGCGCCTCAGTGGCGAGGATGCGGCAGAGGTCACCATCTGCACTTTCCATGCGTTGGGATTGAAATTCCTGCAGATCCAGTATGAACAGGTGGGATTGAAGCGCAGCTTCTCGATCTTCGATGCCGACGATGCCGGCGCGCAGATCAAGGACCTGCTGGGTGGCAGCAATGCCAAGCCCGACGACATCGAGGACATGAAGAGCCTGATCTCGCGCGCCAAGAACGCGGGCATGTCGCCGGAGCAGGCGATGGCGGCGGCGCGCAGCAGCCGCGAGAAGAACGCGGCAATGGTTTACGAGCTGTACCAGGCACGCCTGACTGCGTTCAACGCGGTGGATTTCGATGACCTGATCCGCCTGCCGGTGCAGGTGCTGGAAGAGAACCCGGACATCGCCCTGGCCTGGCGCGAACGCATCGGCTACCTGCTGGTGGACGAATGCCAGGACACCAATGATGCCCAGTACCGGCTGCTCAAACAGCTGGCCGGGCCGCGTGGCAACTTCACCTGCGTGGGTGATGACGATCAGTCGATCTACGCCTGGCGTGGCGCCAACCCGGAAAACCTGCAGCAGATGGCGCGCGATTACCCGGCGCTGCAGATCATCAAGCTGGAACAGAATTACCGCTGCTCCAACCGCGTGTTGCGTGCGGCCAATGCCTTGATCGCACACAACCCACACGAGCATCTGAAAACGCTGTGGTCCGACCAGGCCGACGGTGAACGCATCCGTGTGTGGGAGTGCCGCAACAGCGAGCATGAGGCGGAGAAGGTCGCCTCGGAGATCCACTTCCTGGCGACCAGCCGCAAGATTCCGTGGAGTGATTTCTGCATCCTGTTCCGTGGCAACTTCCAGTCGCGCCCGCTGGAAAAAGCGATGCAGCTGGTTGGTGTTCCGTACCACCTCAATGGCGGCACGGTGTTCCTGGAACGGCAGGAAGTGAAGGACACGCTGTCGTGGCTGCGCCTGCTGGTGAACCCGGACGACGACACTGCTTTCATGCGCGCGGTGCAGTCGCCCAAGCGCGATGTCGGCGCCAGCACGCTGGCCAAGCTGGCCGAGTTGGCCTCTGACAAAGACATTCCGATGGCGCACGCCGCCGAGGCGATGGGCGCGTTGGCACAGCTGTCGCCACGCGCGGCCAACAGCCTGAGCAAGTTCACCGACATCCTGCGTGCGCTGCGCATGGACATGCGCGACATGACCTCCGGTGATCTGGTACGCCGTGTCGCCAAGGATTCCGGCCTGCTGGCGGAGATGCGCAACCAGGCCAAGGACACCACCAGTTACGAGCGTCGTGCCAACAACATCGAAGAACTGGCGTCATGGTTCGAGAGCGGCCCGCGTGGTGCCAGCGCCGCCGACATGGCCGCGCAGCTGGCGTTGATATCGCGCAACGACAAGGACGACGGCGGCAACCAGGTGCGGATGATGACGCTGCACGCCTCCAAAGGCCTGGAGTTTCCGTATGTGTTCATCGTTGGCTGCGAGGACGGCGTGCTGCCGCACCAGGTCAGTCTCGACGAAGGCACGCTGCAGGAAGAACGGCGCCTGCTATACGTGGGTATCACCCGCGCCAAGATCCAGCTGTGGATGAGTTTCAGCCGGCTGACGCGCAAATTTGGCGAACACATCCGGCTCAAGCCGAGTCGTTTCTTCGACGAACTGCCGGCCAGCGAAATCCAGCGCGACGGTGCGGACCCGGTAGCGGATGCCGCGCACAAGCAGGAACGCGCGAAGGCGGGGTTGGCGGCGATCCAGGCGTTGTTTGATTGAGGGTTCGCGCTGCTTTTGTTTTCTGTTCTGCTCCTCGTTCCTCGTCCGTCATTTCCGCCTTCGCGGGAATGACGGGCGGATAGCGGCACTTGCACACAGGCACCCCGAGGCCTGACGCTTCCGTGTACCAATCACGCACGGAATCCGAGATGTCGCCCCTGATCGAAACCGACCGCCTGCACCTGCGCCTGCTGCGCGATGACGATGTGGACGCAGCCGGCATGTTGGCGCTGCTCAACGAACCGGGCTTCCATGAATTCATTGCCGACCGTGGTGTGCGCACGCTGGAACAGGCGCGTGATTACATCCACAAGGGTCCGTTCGTCAGCTACGCGGCCAACGGTTTTGGCATGTATGTGATCGAACGACGCGAAGACGGCGCATGGATGGGCAATGCCGGCCTGGTGCGCCGCAACGGTTTGGTGCACGTGGATATCGGTTATGCGCTGCTGGGCGACTTCGTTGGGCAGGGCTATGCGCTGGAAGCAGCACGCGGTGTGGTGAAGCATGCGCGTGAGGTGCTGGGGATCGCGACCTTGTGCGCGATTGTTTCGAAGGGCAATGCGCGGTCCGTGTGTTTGTTGGAGAAGCTGGGGTTTGTGGCGGATGGGGTGACGCGTTTGCCGGGTGAGGAGGAGGACGTGTTGTTGTTCTTGTTGGAAAAAGCCTAGTTGGAAAAAGCCTAGGCGGCGAAAGAACCTGCATCAACCTGTGGGTGCAGGTGGGGCGGAAGAGGGGGGCGCGAAGCGTGCTTTTTGTTGCGGTTGTTTGCC
The DNA here is from genome assembly GCF_001431415.1 of Stenotrophomonas humi. Classification (GTDB taxonomy): domain Bacteria; phylum Pseudomonadota; class Gammaproteobacteria; order Xanthomonadales; family Xanthomonadaceae; genus Stenotrophomonas; species Stenotrophomonas humi. Next base: position 10,364 of record NZ_LDJI01000020.1, read on the forward strand.
ATGGCTGGTTTCGTCGTACCCTCACCCCAACCCCTCTCCCGCAGGCGGGAGAGGGGCTTTAAAGGCCGCATTTTTACGGCATCACCGGCGGCACATACGCCAGCGTTGCGCCCAGTGCCCACAGCAGTATCAGCACCAGGGGAATGTGTACCAGCAGCTGCACGAAGGTGAAGCCGATCAGGTCGCGTGCCTTCAGGCCCAGCACGCCCAGCAGCGGCAGCATGTAGAACGGGTTGATCAGGTTGGGCAGCGCCTCGGCCGCGTTGTAGATCTGTACCGACCAGCCCAGGTGGTACTGCAGGTCGTTGGCGACCTGCATCACGTACGGTGCTTCGATGATCCACTTGCCGCCGCCTGACGGAATGAAGAAACCCAGCACCGCCGAGTAGCTGCCCATCAGCAGCGCATAGGTGTCGTGGCTGGCGATCCGGGTGAAGAAGGTGGAGATGATGTGGGCCACGCTGTGGCCATCGCTGCCGTTGACGGTGGTCATGATCGCGGCGATGGAGCCATACAACGGGAACTGGATCAGCACGCCGGTGGTGGACGGCACCGCGCGCGCCACCGCATCCAGGAAGTTGCGTGGGCGCCAGTGCAGCAGCGCGCCGAGCATCAGGAACAGCAGGTTGTAGGTATTCAGACCGGAGATGGCCTGGATGGCCGGCTTGGTCGAAAACTCATGCATCAGCCAGCCAGCGGCCAGCACCACCAGCAGCAGGATCAGCAGCGGACTGTGCTCCAGCCATTCACCGGGACGGGTGGGTCCGGCCTTGGGCGGTGCGATGTCCATGCTGACATCCACGCCGCAGTCGGCCGCGTCACGCGCGGAGTTGGCATTGGGTGCGGTGACGTAGGAGATCACCAGCGACACCAGCACCAGTGCCGCCAGCAGCACGCCGGATTGCCACAGGAAGATGGTTTCGGTGAACGGGATGACGCCGGTGATGGACAGGATCGACGGCGGCAGACTGGCCGGGTTGGCCTGCAGCTGCGCGGCCGAGGACGACAGGCCCAGCGCCCACACCGCGCCCAGGCCGAGGTAACCGGCGGCGCCGGCGGCGCGGTAATCCATCTTCAGCTCGGTGCGCCGTGCGAGTGCGCGCACCAGCAGGCCGGCGAACACCAGGCTCAGGCCCCAGTTCAGCAGTGAGGCCAGCATCGACACGATGGCCACCAGTGCCACTGCCGTGCGGCCGTTGCCGGGCACCTGCGCCAAGCGATCGATCAGGCGCGAGGCCGGGCCGGAGGAGGCCACCACATAGCCGCCGATGACCACGAAGGCCATCTGCATGGTGAAGGGGATCAGGCTCCAGAAGCCATCACCGAAGGCCTTGGCGGTCTCGGTAGGCGCCGCACCGATCGACAGCGCGGCCAGGCTCACGGCCGCGAGGGCGAGGGCGGCGAACACCCAGGAGTCGGGGAACCAACGCTCGGCGAACTGCGCGCAGCGGATGGCGAAACGCGCCGAAGCGGTGTCTTGCGATGAGGTTTGCATGGGGGCACTACCGGAATGTCTATGTCACCCGGACCGTAGCAACTGGCCACCCGGTGGCGAAACTGTACTTTGGGTTAGTGCGTGCGCGGCCACCGCAGGCGGCAGAACGCCATCGCATCAACCGATGCGATGGCGCGGGATGCTGAATGCGCTGCGATTACTTGCCGGCGGTCAGCGTGGTGTAACCGGTGATCAGGTTGCGGTAGTCCGGGATGTGCTTGGAGAACAGTGCGCCCAGGCCTTCGATGTCATTGCGCCAGTCGCGGTGCAGCTCACAGGCCACGCCGAACCAGGTCATCAGCTGCGCGCCGGCCTGTTCCATGCGGCTCCATGCCGCCTGCTGGGTCATGCTGTTGAAGGTGCCCGACGCATCGGCGACCACGAACACGTCGAAGTCCTCGGCCAGCGCCGACAGCACCGGGAAGGCCACACAGACTTCGGTCACGACCCCGGCGACCAGCAGCTGCTTCTTGCCGGTGGCCTTGACCGCCTTGACGAAGTCCTCGTTGTCCCACGCGTTGATCTGGCCGGGACGGGCGATGTACGGGGCCTCGGGGAACAGTTCCTTCAACTCCGGCACCAACGGGCCGTTGGGGCCGCTCTCGAAGCTGGTGGTGAGGATGGTCGGCAGCTTGAAGTACTTGGCCAGCTCGGCCAGCGCCAGCACGTTGTTCTTGAACTTGTCCGGGTCGATGTCACGGACCAGCGACAGCAGACCGCTCTGGTGATCGACGAGCAGGACGGCGACGTCATCCTTGTCGAGGCGGGTGTAAGGCTTGCTCATTGGGTTCTCCAGTGGGTGGGTTGAAAAGAGGCAGGACCTGGCCGGTCGGCAAACCGGCAGAGGCGGTGCTCGCCGGTTTGCTCCATCGCCGCGCCCGGTGTCCGTCACGAACAGGCATTGGCCAGTGAGGATGGGCCGACCGATGCGTTGGCCGGTTACTCGGCCGCGTCGTAGCCGAACTGGATGCCCGCCGTGCCGCCGGTGCTGATGAACAGGTCCATGAACTGCCTGGCGGTGTCGGCGCGGTTCCAGTCGCGCTGCAGTTCGCAGAACAGCTGGGCGACGCTGATCAGCTTGCCGCCGGCCTGCTCGATGCGGCGCAGCGCGGCATCGTGGGCGGCCAATGACGTACCACCGACCGCATCGACCGGCACGTACACTTCATAGCCTTCGCGCAGTGCATCCAGCGCCGGGAAGGTCAGGCAGGCTTCGGTCCACAGTGCGGTCATGATCAGCTTCCTGCGACCGGTGGCCTCCACAGCCTTGCGGAACTCCACGTCTTCCCACGAGTTGATCGTGGTGCGGTCGTAGGTGGGCTCGTCCTTCAACACCTTGCGCAGCTGCGGGATCGGCGGCTTGTTCAGACCGGTCTTGACGTTGACCGTGGAGTGCACGATCGGCAGTTCGTAGACCTTTGCGGCCTTGGCAACGCCGACGATGTGGTTGACCAGCAGCTGGCGATCCATCGAAGCGATGGAGTTCACCTGCACCGGCTGGTAGTCGATGACGATCAGGGCTGAGTTTTCCGGGGTCAGCAGATCATCGGCTTTCGGGTCACGCTTGGTTTCACTGGTCATGACAGAGCACCTTCTTGGGATGAGCACTGCGCGCACCCTGCGCGCAGTGCGGGGAACGGATCAGCTGCGCTGCGAATCCAGCTGCTCGTGGTTGGTCACCACTTCCTGCGCCTTGCTGTAGCTCTCGATCAGCAACTGGTAGTTCGGGAAGATCTGCGTGTAGGCCTGCGCCCATTCGGCGGCGTCTTCGCGGTTCCAGGTCTTCTGCAGCTCCGAGGCCACGGCGGCCACGTCGATCACCACCACGCCGGCCTGCATCATCCGCGCCAGGGTGATTTCCTGCGCCTGCTTGGAATAGGTGCCGGACGCATCGATCACCGCGAACACCTGGTAACCCTCGGCAACAGCCGCGATCGACGGGAATGCCATGCACACGCTGGTGATGGTGCCGGCGATGATCAGCTGCTTCTTGCCGGTGTCCTTAACCGCCTGCACGAAGTCGGGGTTGTCCCAGGCGTTGATCTCACCCTTGCGCGCCACGTACTTGGCGTGCGGTGCGTTCTGGTGGATTTCCGGAATCAGCGGGCCATTCGGACCCTGTGGTACCGAGGCGGTGGTGATGACCGGGATCCTGGCCAGCGATGCCAGCTTGGCCAGGGTCGAGGCCAGGCGGCGCAGCGTGGTGAACGGCATGTCGTGCACGGTCTGGAACAGGCCGCTCTGGTGGTCGATCAGCAGCATGGCGACGTTGTCCGGGTCGATCACCGGCTTGGCACCATTGAAGTTTGCGGCGTACGGGAAGGCATTCATGGCGGGGCACTCATTGAGTAGCAATGGGACGATCGCGCGGCGTCGGTAATGCAGGCGCGACGGGGAAGTGACCGGGCGGTTACGCCCGGTCATGGGTTCAAGCGGCGATCTGGCCGAAGCGGCCGGAGTTGAAGTCATCCATCGCCTGACGGATTTCGTCCTGCGTGTTCATCACGAACGGGCCGTAGCCGGCGATGGGCTCGTCGATCGGCTCGCCGGCCAACACCAGCACGGTGGCATCGGCATTGGCTTCCAGCTCCACCTGCCCGGCAGCGCGGTCGAACAGCACCATCTGGCCTTCGCGTGCCACCTGGTTGCCGTTGAACAGCACGGTGCCATGCAGTACCACCATCGCCACGGTGTGGCCTTCGGCGAAGTCCAGCGTGGTGTGGTGATCGCGCTGCAGGCGCAGGTCCCACACATCCATCGGTGTGTGCGTGCGGGCCGGGCCGCGCTGACCGCCGAAGGCACCGGCAATCACGCGGACCGTACCGGCGCCATCAGCCAGGGGCACGACCGGGATGTCGGCATTGCTGATGTTCTGGTAGCCCGGCGTGGACATCTTGTCCTTGGCCGGCAGGTTCACCCACAGCTGCACCATTTCCAGCGTGCCGCCACGCCGGGTGAAGGCTTCGGAGTGGAACTCCTCATGGAGGATGCCGGAGGCGGCGGTCATCCACTGCACGTCACCCGGGCCGATCTCGCCGCCGGCACCGGTGGAATCGCGGTGGGCCACTTCGCCGTCATAGACGATGGTGACCGTTTCGAAACCGCGGTGCGGGTGCTGGCCGACCCCGCGCGGGGTGTCGGTGGGGCTGAACTCGGCCGGGCCGGCATGGTCCAGCAGCAGGAACGGGCTCAGCTGACGGCCGTGCGTGTTGTAGGAGAACAGCGAACGGACCGGGAAGCCGTCACCGACCCAGTGCGGGCGGGGGGCGCTGTAGAGGCCACTGATCTTCTTCATGTTTCTGCTCCGTTGGCGGCGCGGCTGCGCCTTTCGTTGGAGCAAAGATAGGTTTGGAACGATGTGGCCGGTAGACGGCAAAAAATGGTCTCATAGTCCTATCTGGTGAACGATGGAGTGGCCCGATGCAGGACCTGAACGACCTGTACTACTTCGCAAAGGTGGTCGAGCACGGCGGCTTCGCCCCGGCCGGACGCGCGCTGGGCGAGCCGAAATCCAAACTGAGCCGACGCATCGCATTGCTGGAGGAGCGGTTGGGGGTGCGCCTGATCCAGCGCTCCACCCGGCATTTTTCAGTGACCGAGGTGGGCCAGACGTTCTACGCGCATTGCCGGGCGATGTTGGTCGAAGCCGAAGCGGCCGCCGAATCCATCGAGATGACCCGCTCCGAGCCGCGCGGCGTGGTGCGCCTGAGTTGCCCGACGATGCTGCTGGATTTCCGCGTGGCGGAGATGGTGGCCGACTTCATGGCGCGCTGCCCCGAAGTGCAGGTGCATCTGGAAGCCACCAACCGGCGCGTCGACGTGATTGCCGAAGGCTTCGACCTGGCCATCCGCGTGCGGCCACCGCCACTGGAAGACAGCGAACTGGTGCTGAAAGTCTTGGCCGAACGCACGCAGTGCCTGGTCGCCGCGCCGGCCTTGCTGGAACGCTGCGGCATGGCGCATGGCCCGGCCGACCTGCACCTGCTGCCCAGCCTGGCGCTGGGCGTGCCGCAGGGTGAGCATGTGTGGCGATTGATCGGCCCGGACGGCGCCATCGCCGAGGTCCCGCATCATCCGCGCCTGATCACGCGCGGCATGATGGTGCTCCGTGAGGCCGCGCTTGCCGGTGTGGGAGTGGCGCAGCTGCCGACGATGATCGTGCGCGAAGCGCTGGATGCGGGCCGCTTGAAGCATGTCGCGCCGGAATGGGCGCCGCCGAAGGAAATCATCCACGCCGTGTTCCCTTCACGACGCGGCCTGCTGCCCTCGGTGCGGTTGTTCATCGACCATCTCGCCGCACGTTTTGCGGCGCTGGACGAGAGCTGATGTCGAGCGGCGCGGGGCAATGCGTGGCCCCGCGCCGTGATTGACGCCGGCCGGCCGTGGTGAGGGCCGGCGCTGTGCTCAGAAGGACAGGCAGATCTTGCCGAAGTGCTGGCCCGACTGCTGGTGGGAAAACGCTTCGGCGATCTGTGCCAGCGGGTAGCGGCTGTCGATCACCGGGCGCCAGCTGAAGGTATCCAGCGCCCGCACCATGTCCTGCTGGTGCTCGCGGCTGCCCACCACCAGGCCCCTGAGGGTCTGCTGCTTCATCATCATCTCGGTGGTGGGCACATCGCCGGAGAAGCCGGTGAGCACGCCGATCAGCGCGATATGGCCGCCGACGGCGCAGGCACGGATGGACTGCGGCAGGGTACCGGCGCCACCCACTTCGACCACGATGTCGGCACCGCGCCCACCGGTGGCGGCCAGCACCGCATCACCCCATTGCGGCTGTTCCCGGTAATTGATGACCGCATCGGCGCCCAGCGCCAGCAGGCGCTGCTTCTTCGCGTCGCTGGAGGTGGTGGCAATCACACGTGCGCCCATCGACTTGGCCAACTGCAGGGCGAAGATGGACACCCCGCCGGTGCCGAGCACCAGCACGGTGTCGCCGGCACGGATGCCGGCATCCACCACCAGCGCACGCCAGGCGGTGAGGCCCGCGGTGGTCAGCGTGGCGGCCTCTTCATGGCTGTAGCCCTTGGGCGCGTGGGTGAAGGTGGTGGCCGGCAGGGTGACGTACTCGCGGGCAAAGCCGTCCACACCGTCGCCGGGCACGCTGGCGAAACCGACGGGCAGCGTGTGCCCGGCCTGCCAGCCGGGAAAGAAGCAGGACACCACGGCATCGCCCACGGCGAATTCGGTCACCGCCTCGCCCACCGCGGTGACGGTGCCTGCACCGTCGGCCATCGGGATGCGCTTGTCGGCCGTCGCCGAGGCGCCGGACACCACCATCAGGTCGTGGTAGTTGAGCGAGCTGGCGTGGATGCGCACCTGGATTTCGCCGGCTGCCGGAGCGCCGGGAGCAGGCAGCTCGACCAGCTGCAGGTGGTCCAGTCCGCCGGGTTGCTGGAGTTGAATGGCTTGCATGTGGATCCTTCAGACGAGGGGAGGGGCAGCCGGTGGTGGATGTTGCCGCCGACCGTTGCGAGCATCCTGCATGTAAAGTATCCAAATGGCGATAACGCACATTTTTGAACTGTAGTATCAAAAATGTAAGTGAAAAGCGTCATCTGATCCCGTCACTTCTGCGCAGGTGCCCATGCGACGACTGAACAATAAAAGCGGTTGCGCGGTGGAGACCACCTTGTCGGTCATGGGAGGCACGTGGAAGCCGATCGTGCTGTTTCATCTTCTGGGCGGAAAGAAGCGTTTCATGGAACTGAGCCGGGCCATTCCTTCGGTTACGCAGCGCATGCTCACGCTGCAGCTGCGTGAGCTGGAGCAGGCCGGCATCGTCCACCGCACCGTCCATCCCGAAGTACCACCGCGTGTGGACTATGCGTTGACCGAGTTGGGTCAAACGCTGGAGCCGGTGTTGCTGGCGATGCGCGAGTGGGGGCTTGGTTATGCCCGGGCCCAGCAGGACGAACCATTGCCGCTGACCGGATGTCTGGTCAGCGCCGATGAGGAAAGGCCCGCACGCGAGACCTGCTGATCGCGGCATCGGGCGACAGTTTGTTTCATGCCCATGCCTAACGGCCCGTGCCAGGTCGTTTGATGGCGGCGCATCATGGCCCTCTCTGACAAAGACGAGGTTGGTGATGCATGTACTCCGTCCTGCGGTGCTGGGGTTTGCACTGATGACTGCCATGGGCATGGCGAGCGCGGCACCGGATGTGCCAAAGGTGGACGCACGCGGCGTCACGATCAGCGAATCGGCGTATCCGGGCACGATTGTTCTGGACGTGGATGCCACCGATCTTGGCCAGCGCGTGTTCAAGGTGCGGCAGACGGTGCCGGTGCGCGGCGGACTGCAGCGTTTCCATTACCCGGCCTGGTTGCCGGGCAGCCATTCGCCCACCGGCCAGATCGAGAAACTTGCCGGCCTGGTCATCACCGCCAATGGCCAGCGCTTGGAATGGATGCGCGATCCGCTCGATGTCTACACCTTCAACGTGCAGGTGCCTGAAGGCGCCACCGAGCTGCGCATGGAGTACCAGTTCCTCAGTCCCACCGATTCGGCGCAGGGCCGCACGGTGATGACGCCGAACATGCTCAACCTGCAGTGGAATGCGATGGTGCTGTACCCGGCCGGGCATGCCGCGCATGCCATCACCTACCAGGCCAGTGCGCGCTACCCACAGGGATGGGAAGCGGCAAGCGCGTTGAGCGTGGCACGTCGCGAAGGCGACACCGTGCACTACGCGCCGACCAATCTGGAAATCCTGGTGGATTCCCCGGTATTCGCCGGCCGCTATCACCGCACGATTGATCTTGCTGCGGCGGGTACCCGCCCGGTGCGCCTGAACGTGTTCGCCGATCGCGCCAAGGATCTGGAAGCCAAGCCCGAGCATATCGATCAACATCGCGCGCTGGTGACGCAGGCTCGCAAGCTGTTCGGCGCCGAGCACTACGATCATTACGACTTCCTGTTCGCTGTGACCAACCAGCTTGGTGGCATTGGCCTGGAGCATCAGCGTTCCAGCGAGAACAGCGAAGATCGCGACTACTTCAGCGGATGGGATGCAAAGGTCGGCAGCAGCGATCTGCTTGGCCACGAGTACACGCATTCCTGGGATGGCAAGTACCGGCGCCCGGCCGACCTGGCCACGCTCAACTACAACGTGCCGATGCAGGGCAGCCTGCTGTGGGTATACGAAGGCCAGACCCAATACTGGGGCAACGTGTTGACTGCGCGTTCCGGCATCCGCCCGCTGGACGCCTCGCGCGATGCACTGGCGCTGGTCGCAGCCACGTATGCCGACAATCGTCCGGGTCTGGAATGGCGTTCGCTCGGTGACACCACCAACGATCCGGTCATCGCCCGCCGCAAGCCCAAGCCCTACCGTGGCTACCAGATGAGCGAGGACTACTACCAGGGTGGGCAGATGCTGTGGCTGGAGGCGGATGTGCGCATCCGCAAACTCAGTGGTGGCAAGCGCAGCCTGGATGATTTCGCCAAGGCCTTCTTTGGTCAGCACGACGGCCAGTGGGAACGCCCGGACATCTACACGTTCGAGGACGTGGCTGCGACGCTGGAGCAGGTGCAGCCCAGCGGCGACTGGGCGCAGTTCCTGGGTGATCGCGTGGAGCGCAGGCAGGGCCTGACCGGTGGTATCGAAGCCGCCGGCTGGAAACTGGTCTACAACGACAAGCCCAGCGCCTACTACAAGGCAATGATGAAGGGCCGTGGCGCCAACTTCATCTACTCGCTGGGCATGGCGCTGGACAGTGCCGGACGCGTGAGCGAAGTACGCTGGGACAGCGCCGCGTTCAACGCCGGCATCGGCAGCGGCATGCAGGTGCTGGCAGTCAACGACCTGCAGTACAGCGCCGACGAACTGGAAGAAGCCGTGCGTGCCACCAAGGAAGGCAAGCAGCCGATCCGCCTGCTGGTGAAGGAGATGGACGTGTACCGCACGCTCAGCATCGACTACCACGGCGGCCTGCGTTACCCGGCACTGGAACGCATCGAGGGCAGCACCGATTACCTGACGCCGATCCTCAGCGCGAAGAAGTAATCGCCAGTGCCGAGCCCTGCTCGGTAGAGGCTTCACCGGGAATGCCGCAGCGGAGCATGGCTCCGCTCTACCGGCCCGGTTGATATGCGCAATGGCGAAGCAGGCCCCGCACAAAGCCCGCATGCATCGTTCAACTGCATGCGGGCCTTGTCACCGCTGTTCCATCAGCTTCGCGGCAAACCTCGCTCCTGCAGCGCCGGATTCCAGCGCGTGTCAGTTCGCTATCTGCACATCATCGATGTAGACGTTGAGGTCATACGCCGTATTGGCGTGATAGATCCAGATCGCATCGAGCTTGACGCTGGACGCGGTGATGCTGCCATCTCCACCGACCCAGGCGTTCCATTGCGCAGCGTCGCCCAGCGGCCAGGACACGTACGTCCACACGTTGGCCGCGATGGATCTGCTGGTCGAACGCTCGGTGCCGTCGCTGTCATCGATGCCGACGCCCACGCTGGTGCCACTGCCACCGCTCCACACCCAGAAGCCCAGCACACCATTGTTGCGGTTCAACGCGGTGTTGCTGGCCGGCGTGCCGCTGCTGGAGAGCAGGCGGACCTCCCAAGCTGCGCTGTTTGCGGTGTCGTCCTTCAGCAGCACGCGCAGCGAGCAGCTGCCGTTCTTCTGCGTGGTGCAGTCACGTGTGGTGGTGGATGCGGTGCTGATGCCGGTGGTGCTGCCGGAATAGCTCGGGCTGGTGTCGAAGTGACCGACGCTGCTCTCGAAGCGGTCGAGGAACGTAGTGGTGCCACCACCGCTGCCGGGATTGATCAGTGCGTAGTACTTGGACCAGTTCCAGTTGATGCCCGGGTCCGTATGCGTCTGCCCGCTGTAGTGCTGGTGGCCCTTGATCTTGACGCTGGTGGGTAGCACGTTGATGCCGCTGCTGGCTGCACCGCTGTAGGCACTGGCGCAGCTGATGGCGCTGTATTTGGCGCAGAAGTTGCGCACCAATGCGGCCGATGCTTCGTACATCGCATTGGTGTACCACGAGCTGTTGTCGACGAAGCCTTCGTGCTCGATGCCCAGCGTGTAGCCGTTCTGGCTGCCCACATGCCAGGCGGTATGCGCGTCGCGCACCATCTGCGTGACCTGGCCATCGGATGAGCGGATGACATAGTGCGCACTCACCTGCGCGCTGGCGTTCTTGAACCAGGAAATGGTGCCGGCATAGCTGCCCTGCGTGGTGTGGATGGTCACCGCGCTGATCGCGGCCGAGCGCGTGGTGGAGTAGTTGGAAGCGGACGCGGCGCTCCAGATCGCCGGGCCGTAATCGGTACTCTGGATCGTGGCATCAAGCAGCGGGCTGACCTGGGTGCCAGCACGTGTCTGCAGGGTCTCGCTGAGCGGATCAATGCGGAACGTATCGGTTTCAACGCGGTCATTGGCAACATCCAACCGCACCATCGGTGCGCGCAGCATGACCAGGCGCGATGCATCGAACGCGTCTTCCCATGCGATGGCGCGCTCGGGCACCACGATGCCACGGTCATTCACACCACGGTCCTGTGTGAGCAGCACGTCGTAGGCAAAGCTGGTGCGCGCATAGTCGTCGATGCCACCGGCTTTCTGCGCGGTTGTCGTCGATGCGGGTGCAAAGCCTGCGTAGCGCATCAGTGCCGGGCGAATGGCCTCTGCTGACGGCGTACTACCGCGCCTGGCAGCAGGAAAGTCCTGACGGATCTGTGCATCCAGCAAGGCCGCCGCTGCGAGGATGTTGGTGGCCGGCTGCCTGCGTACGGCATCGGCGCTTACCCCGAGCAGGCGTGCGCCATCTTCGACCTGGTTGGCGAAGCCACCGCCGGCGTACAGGCCCATCACGCCCCATGACGGTGGCATGCGCAGATGTTCACTGTCCTGCGTAGCCGCCGGTTGCAGGTTCGACCAGCGACTCTGCACGTACGCCATCGCTTCCAGCGTACCGGCAGGAATGGCGGGGTACTGTCGATACGCTTGCTGGAAATAGCGTAGATACAGTGCGCGTTGTGGTGCGAGACGTGCTTCTTCGGCATTCAACTGCGTATCTAGGGCAGAAGCCTGGTTGAAGCTGGACTGTGCGAGTGCTGGTGCGGTCACGAGACTGGAGATGACGGCAGACAGCAGCACGGCGGCATGGCGATGCATCATCGTGTGAACCCCTAGGCTGTGGATCCCCTGTGGTTGCCGTTCTACGGGAGTGGCCGGGCCTGGAAGTGAAGGTTTCCACCCGTGATGGCGACAGTGCGCACCGGTCTGCAGTGCGGGAGTGATGCAGGTCACAACCTGACGTTGGATTTCTGCTGAGGCTTTGCGCCGATGCGGCGGGTGCGGGTACGTCGCCCGGGCAAGTGCGGCGTACCCGGAGCTCTCAGCGGGTGCGTGGGCACTACGCAGGCTGGGATGTCATCCGAGCCTGCGGATTCACTGTTGATCCCGCTTGGGCCAGCGCCAGAGCCGCCTCGCCTTTGCCATGTACAAGGGACGGGATGGTTCCCGTTTGCATGGGGACGCTGGGTTTGCCCGCGCTACGTTCCCTGGCCAACGTGTGTTGCCTGCGGTCGACGTCGCTCCAGCCACCACAACAATGCGGCGACCAGTACGAAGGCGAGCAGCCAAGGCCAGCGCGGGCCGGGTACGTGAGTACTGCGGGTGGTGTCCTGGTGGGCGTTGCCACGCAATGCAAACGTTGCGTCGCGGGTCTGTTGTGCATGCAGGGCGCGTGCATCGCCGGGATTCAACAACAGCAAGGTCGCCTGTGCATCACCGGCGATGATGGTGTGCCAACCCGGTTGTGTCGGCCACCATCCACTGCAATTGTTGGCGTGCGGATCGGGCAGCAATGCGGTGCGGCTTCCATCCGGCGCCAGCGCCTGCGTACCGGCTGGCAACCCGCACAGCGTTGTGCGTTCGCCGACCCAGCTCCAGGCGGGCAGCTGCGAAAGCGGTGCCGCTGGCAGGGGGCGCGCCAACACTGCCAGCACGCGGTTCCACAGTTCCGCGTGATGCGGCGCGTGCCCGGCGAGCACCAACGTGTAGCTGTCGCTGATCGGCAGCACACCCAGTCGCCCCTGACCGATACCGCGCCAGCTGCCGACACCCGTACCGTCGGCAGCATGCAGCAAGGGCACGACATCGCTGCCGCCAGCAGTCACGTTGAAGCGTTCAAGCATCGGCACCGGAGTGCTTGTCTCGACGCTCTCCGCCGGGTCCGTGACCAGCTTCATGGGTGTGGTCTGCTCGCCGCCACGCACGTCCAGACCCCACTCGCGCAGGGCGCGGCGTGCATTGCCGTCCAGCGGGCCGCCCATGCGCACCAGCACGCCAAGCCCGGCGCGCATCGCCGCGCCTATGCTGCCGCGTTGTGCCGAAGACAGGGCGGCGAGCCTGCGCTCGTCGAGCAACAGCAGATCGAGTTTGCCCAGACTGGAGGCATCCAGCGCGGCCGGCGCATCGCCCAGCTGCAGGCCACCGCCCACCTGGATGCCGGTCTGCAGCGTTGCGCCGGTATCAGCGGCCCAGCGTTGCAGATACTTCAGTTCCGGGCCGGGCGCCGCAGCCAACAGCCGCAGCGCCGGTGCGGCAACGGCGCGCACGCGCACCGGTACCGGCAAGTGATCCAGCACTTTGCCGTCGGCATCAAGCACGCGCAGGGTGAAGTGCACATCGCCAGCATCGCGTGTGCTGGATGCAAGACGTACGCGGCCGTCCTTGTCCGGCGCCGCGATATCGGCACGGTGGCCGGAAGGATCAAGCAGCTCGACGCGTACACCCGGCAGTCCCTGCACGCGGCTGCTCACTTCAAAACGCGCACCCGGCACCAGCAGCGGCGGTGCCTGCAGCTCAACCAATCCCTTGGGTGCGGGGTTTGTGATGATTCGCAATGCAGCGGGCAACGCGCTGTCGCGATCCCGCGCCGGCAAGCCTTCGCCAACGATGACCAACTCGCGTGTGCCCGGGTGCTGTCGCAAGGCGGTGGCCAGATCCGGTACCTGTGCAACGTCGGCCATCGCCGCCGCTTCCGGCAGACGCAGACGCGTGGCAGCCGGCACCTTGGCCAACTCGGCCGCCGTGGCATCGCGCGTGGCGATGACCAATGTGCCGGCCTCAACCGGATGCGTGGGTGGAGACAGCGTCAGGTACAGCAACGCTGCAGCGGCTGTCTGCAGCAGCAACAGAACAGCAAGACGCAGACGCGGTGGACGCGGTGCCATGCACAGCCGCACGCTGGCGACCATCAAGGCCGCACCGATGATGGCGATGGGCAACCAGCTCGTCACGGGCGCTCCTGCGGTGCCGCCAAGGCATCCAGATAACGACGGCCGGCAGCATCCGGCGCGTTGCGACGCGCGGGCGGGCCGAGTGGGCGTTGCAGTGCCGGCCACAACTGCTCGCGCAGACGTTGGCGGCAGGATTGGCAATCCGGTTGCTGGCGTACGTCATCAATGGCGGCGATCACATCGAGTGGATCCGGCCAGGCCTGCGGGTGTGCATCCAGCCAACGCGACAGCGCATCCAGATCAACCTTGCCATCGTTGCTCGCCAGTGCCTGCCAGGCATCGGCGACGATGTTGTCGCCGGGCGGTCGCGTCGCCAGTTGCAGGCCACGACTGCCCAGGCCATCGCGCTTGCCGGTCATGCGCCGGGCCATGTCGATGGGCGGCAAGGCGCTGCCGACGCGTGCCAGGTAGATGCGTTCGGCCTGCTGTACCTGTTTGATGAACCCCAGCGCCTTGTACGCATACGGCAATGCCAGGTCGGGATGGCCTTGGCGCAGATGGCCTTCGGATTGCCACATCTGATCGAGCGCGGCCTTGAGGATGGCGCGGGTCTGTGGATCGAGCAGGGTGGCTGCTTCGGCGTGATCGTGGGTGTGGCCGTACTCGGACAGCACGTCGGTGGCGCTGCCGAATACCGGTGCTCCCTCGCTGGTGGTGCTGTTGCCGTGATCGTGGCCGTCGTCGTGCGCGTGCTCATCGGCGTGGTCGTGGTCGTTGTCGGTATCGGCAGCCGGTGCGTCGCTGGTGGGCATGTCGCCGGTCGGTGGTGCCTTGGCGCCGCCTTCGGCTTCCTCGCCGAGGAACTGGCCATAGCGCAGGCGCAGGATGCGTTGATCCACGCCGATGGCGTCCGCGCGCTTGATGAAGGTTTCCGCATCCAGCGTGCCGCGCTGTTTCTGCAAGGCCTCGGCATCGATGATGATCTGCCGCTGGCTGCGGAAGTAGGCCGGCATCACCTTCTTGATCGCGCCTTCCAGCTCGCTGGTCTGGACTTCCTGTTCGCTGGGCAGGCGCAGGATCAGGCTGGCACTGCGCGCTTCCTGCGGCTGCGGGTTGCGGTTGTCGCGCACGGTCAGGCGCGCGACCAGCTCATCGCCCGGGCCGACACCCAACGCCGCAAGGTCCGCGCGGTAGGCAAAGCGCCGCGCGGTGGCTGGGCCAGTGCCGCTCAGGGTGAGTTGGCGCTGCTGGAACTCGATGTTCTCGCCACTGCCCTTGGCGGTGGTGATATCGAGCGTGGCGCCGGAATTGATGCCGAAATCATCGGTGGCTTCGAAGCGCAGCTGCCATTGGCGCTGGTTGGGCGTGGCCTGGTTGAGCGTCTGCGCCGGCTCCAGCACCTTCACCTGCGGCGGACGATCGGGCACCACGTCGAGCCGGTACGCGCGGCCCGGTGTGGCCAGCGCCGGCTCGGTGACGATGCGGTAAAGCCCCGGGCGTTGCAGTGCTTCACCGGCTTGCCAGTGCTCGCCATCGCGTTGCAGCGGCAGGCGCCGGCCATCATGGAACTGCAGCCAAGCCTGTTGTGGCTGCGGCGCGAACTGCAATTGCCAGTGCAGGCGGCTGCCCTGTACTGCGCGCACGTCGAGCTTTTCGCCCGCCGTGGCGGCCTGGCCGGTGTAGGCCGGCGGTGTGACCCGCAGGCGCGTGGCGCGCAGCGCCGGTGCCTGCGGATTGCTGGATGCCGCCCCGGTCGCGGCGACATCAACGTCTGTGCGGCTGGACGTGGCAGACGGCCACGCCACCGCACCGGCCGCGATCAACAGCGCGATGCCGGCGCACAGCAGCAGGTGCTTCACCGGCCATGCCTGGCGAAGATCCGGCGCGTTCTCGCGCAGACGCTGTTGTACATGCCGTTGCTGACGCTGCTGCAGCGGATTCAACGCTGCCGGCGTGGCGAACAACAGGTCGGCGCTGTCCTCGAAGCGTGGATGCTCGTTGAGCCGTGTGACCAGCCACGCTCCATCCAGCCGACGCGCGCGCCACATCGCCAGCCCGGCGACGGCGAGCAGGCCAACGGTGAGTACCACTGTCGCCACATCCGTATCGGCGATGCGCCATGCCAGCAGCGCGAGTGCGAGTGCGATGGGCAGGCCGCCGAGCACGCTGATCGCCAGCACCCGGCGACGTGCCCGTTGCAGCAGCGGGTGCCGGCTCATGCCTGCCCCCGACGACGGCGGGCGCTGGCCATCCAGCGTTCAAGCAGGAACAGCAGCGCGATGGCGGCGATCAGCCACGGCGCCAGTTCGCGTGCCGGCTGCGGGTAGCTGGCTGCACCGGTGTCCGGCGTCATCGCTTCGGCAGCGGCGCGGCGAGGTGCGGGCAGCGGTTCCAGCAGCATCCGCAGCTGCTGCGGGAAACGCGCGTCCAGCAACGCGGGCATTGAGGCTGGATGCAGCACGCCGGTCCAGCGCCACCAGCGCTGGCTGTTGTGGGTGATCTGCTCCAGCAGCAGGTTGCCGGCGTCGTCATGCCACAACGGCGTCCGTTGCGCGTCATGCGGAATCGGCAGCCGCGCATCAACCAGCAGCGTGCCGCCACGGTCGGCCCAGACCAGCAGCTCGGCAGGCAGCGGCTTGCTCGACAGCCACACCCGCACGGCGGGGTTGTCGGTGAAGGCCTGGGCATCATCGGCCGCGTTGAGTTCGGTATCGGGCTGCCACGCGTGGTTCAGCGCACGCAGATAGCGCAATGCGGCCTTGCCTTCGGCGTCGTGACGCACCTGCAACTGCGGTGCAGTGCGTGTTGTCGGCACTGCTTGTGCGCCGGCCGTTTCGATCACCTGCCAACGCACCGCGCGCGACAACTGCGGACGTTGCGCATCCCAGCCATCGACCACCGAAGGAACGATCACCGTCAGCGGCGCTTCGGCTGGCAGCGTTGCATCCAGTTCGCGTAGCAGGCTGGCGATGGGCTGCTGCGCGGCCGGTGGCGTCGTGTCCGGCTCGATGCGCGGGAATGCCGGTGCCAGCCACAACCAACGCGCTTCCGGCTCAGCGACAACGGCATGCGCCTTGTCCAAGGCCACGCCGGGCAGTACCGCGACGCGCGGCGTGGTATCGCGCAGGCCTTCCAGCGCCGGACGGGCCAGCAGCACCGCCAACAGCGCAAGCAGCAACAAACGCACCAGCAGCAGCGGCCATTCGTCGAAACGGATGCGGCGGCGCGGACGCGGCTTGGCCGACAGCCAGCGCAGCGCGGCGAAGTCGATCAGTTGCTGCTGGTCACGCCGCGCAAGGTGGATCAGCAATGGCAGCAGCAATGCCGCCAGCGCGAACAAACCGGCCGGGAACAGCCACAGCAGGCTCACGCAGCGCCTCCACGTCGGCCGAACACGCGCTGCAGTGGTGCGTCGATGGGCTCGTCGAGGAAGGCGGTGTCATGGCGGATGCCGGCCGACTGCAAACGCGCATCCAGCGTGCGCCGTGCTTCGCCGAAGCGTGCGAGATAGTCGGCGCGTACGCTTGCGCCATCGCTCAGCAGCTCATCGCCGGTCTCGGGATCACGGAAGCGGTGGCCGTCGCGGAACGGGAAATCGCGCTCCTCAACGGTGAGCAGCTGCAGATGCACCACGTCACGACCGGCCTTGGCCAGGCGTTCGGCCAGTTCAATCGTCGCCTTGTCGAAGCCGTCGCCGATCATCACCACCAGATCGTGCGCGCCGATGCGCTCCCAGATCGGCTTCAGCTGCTCCGCGCCGGGCCATTGCCCGCGTGCGTGCAGGCCATGCAGTTGCAGGTGCAGCCGGTCGCGCTGGCGCAGGCCGTTACCGGCCGGCAGCAATTGCAGGCCGTCGCCGTTGATGGCGATCAGCCCAAACGCATCGCCCTGTTGCAGGGCCAGTTCGACCACGCAACCGGCCAGTGCCTCGGCCGCGTGCAGCCGCGTCCACTCGCGGCGTGCCTGGTCGGCCTGTTGCATCGATGCCGTGGCATCGAGGATCAGCCACACGGTGAGCGGGCTCTCGCGTTCTGATTCACGCACGAAGAAGCGGTCCGAGCGGGCGTACAGCTTCCAGTCGATCTGGCGCAGCTCATCGCCCGGTTCGTAGGCACGGTACTGCGCGAATTCCAACCCGGCGCCGCGGCTGCGGCTGGCATGCATGCCGATGCCACGGCTGCCGCTGGCCCGCTGCGGCCACAGGCGCAGCGCACGCAGGCGACTGCGCACGTCGGCGGGAATCAGCGGTGGAGCCGGCGCCATCACTGCGAGTTGCCGATCAGGCCGGGAACGGCATCGCGCGCAGCAGTGCGGCGATCACGTCATCGGCACTCTTCTGCTCGGCTTCGGCGGCGAACGACAACAGCAGGCGATGACGCATCACGGGTGCGGCCAGCGCCAGTACATCTTCCCGGGTAGCGGCGAAGCGCCCATGCAGCAACGCACGCGCCTTGGATGCCAGTACCAGCGATTGGCCGGCACGCGGGCCAGCACCCCATTTGATCCAGGTGTTCACTTCGTGCGGCGCGCCCTCGCCGGGGCGGCTGGCGCGGACCAGGCGGGTGATCCAGCTCAGCAGATCGGGGCTGACATGCACGTCGCGCACCGCTGCCTGCAAGGCCTTGACCGACTCGGCGTCCATCACCTTCGGCACCACGCCACCGCTGCTGCCGGTGGTCTGGGCGAGGATGTCACGCTCTTCGGCTTCAGTGGGATAGTCCACGCGCACATGCAACAGGAAGCGGTCCAACTGCGCTTCCGGCAGCGGATAGGTGCCAGCCTGTTCGATCGGGTTCTGCGTGGCCAGCACGAAGAACGGCGAGGGCAGTGTGTAAGTCGTTCCGGCGTAGCTGACGGTGCGTTCCTGCATCGCTTCCAGCAACGCGGCCTGTGTTTTTGGCGGGGTGCGATTGAGTTCGTCGGCCAGCAGCAGGTTGGTGAAGATCGGTCCTTGCTGGAAGCGGAACGCACGCTTGCCGGTGCCGTGGTCTTCTTCCAGCAGCTCGGTACCGAGGATGTCGCTGGGCATCAGGTCCGGAGTGAACTGCACGCGCCGGAACTGCAGCTCCAGTGCCTGCCCGAGCGAGCGCACCAGCAGCGTCTTGCCGAGACCGGGCGCGCCTTCCAGCAGGCAATGGCCGCCGGCCAGCAGGCCGATCAACAGCTGTTCAACGACTGCGTGCTGACCAACCACGGCCTGGGCCAGCGCACCGCGCAGTTCGCCCAGGCGGGGCAGCAGGGAATCGAGATCGTGGGTAGGAGCGGTCATGCGGTCACCAGTGGGGTCAGTGCGTCAGTGCGTACATCACGATGTTCACGCCGAACTTGGTGTTGTCTTCGGCCAGGAAGCGCTTGTTGCGCCAGTCGTAGTCCCATTCGCAACCGTAGTCCTTGTTGCTGTAGAGCACGCCCAGGCGGCCATCGATGTCGATGCCCTTCAGATAGTCATGGACCAGATCGTCGCCCCAGCCATTGAGCTCGAAGCCGGTGGCGGGCGGGCCTTCGGGGAATTTGAAAAAGCTGTTGTACAGCGCGTGGTTGTTGGGCAGCTTCTTCAGGCCATTGGCACCGAAGATGCTGCGCATCTGCGCTTCGAACGAGGTGGCGAACAGACCGTCGATGTCGTGGTTGCAGTCATCGACGAAAACGAAGCCGCCGTTGCGCACGTAGCGCTCGAAGTTGCGGCGCTCGTCGGGATTGAACTCGACCAGCTTGTGCCCGGCCAGGTAGCAGAACGGTGCGCGCAGCATCTTCGGGTCGGACAGCGCGATGACGTGCTCGGTGGGGTCCACGCGCAGCGTCGTGTAGTCCACCAGCGAGGTGATCAGGTTGGACGGCATGCGCGCGTCCACGTCCCAGTCGCCGGAGTCGTACTTCAGGCGCGTGAACCAGAAGTCGTAGCGGCTGGCCTGTGCCTGCGCCCGTCCGGGCAACGCAGCCGCCACCGCGCCGCCAAGCAGCAGCTGCAGGAATTGCGCTCGCGTTAGTGGGGGCAGGGACAAAGGCAGGGAATCTCTGAAGCGCTGGAACATAAGCCCCTCTCCCGCATGCGGGGTGAGAGGGGACGTTTGCGAACCATTGGTTCGCGGCCCGTCGAACGCCCTTGCGCCAGCGCAAGGGCTGGGGCGCGGAGCGGGGGTTGGGGTGAGGGCGCTCTGAAAGCACGTAGAGCAGGATCTGCCCTCATCCGCCCTTCGGGCACCTTCTCCCGCAAGCGGGAGAAGGGATGAAGCAACAGCTCAAAGCAACAGCTCAAAGCAACGGCTCAAGCCAAGCTGTTACACCGCATCGGACAACGACGAGAACGTGAAATCACGCAGTTTCATCGGCGGGATCATCATCACGAAGCTGGACTCGTCGCCGGCCACGCGCACCGGCTTGCCCAGTTCGTCGATGTTGTTGAGCATGATCACCGGCGATTCGTTGAAGCGGAAATTCTTCACCGGATGCTTGATCTGGCCGTTCTCGATGTAGAACGTGCCGTCGCGGGTCAGGCCGGTCAGCAGCACGGTCTGCGGGTCCACCATGCGGATGTACCAGGTGCGGGTGACCAGGATGCCCTTCTCGGTGCCGCGTACCAGCTCGGCGATGGACTTGGTGCCGCCGCCCATCAACAGGTTGCCAGCGCTGGCCTTGGCCGTCTTGCCCTGCTTCTGGGCCCAGTAGCGCGAGTAATCCAGGTTGGCGATCTTGCCGTTCTCGATGATGGCGATGCGCTCACGCGGCATGCCTTCGCCATCCCACGGCAACACTGCGGCATCGGGGTGCCATGGGTCGGCGAACAGATTCACCTGCGGATCGTAGACCTGCTCGCCCAGCTTGTTGCCGCCGCCCTTCTTGGACAGGAAGCTGCGGCCTTCATCGGCGGAGCGTGCACTGAAGAAATTCATCATGAAGCTGATCAGGCCGGCTGCAGCTGCCGGTTCCAGGATCACCGTGTACTTGCCCGGCTCCAGCGCTTTTGCTTCGGCCGATTCGGTGGCCTTGCGCTTGGCAATCTCGATGTCCTGATCGGCCTTGAAGTCGGCAGCATTGGCGAGGTTGCGGCCCACCCAGCCCGAGCCACGACCGTCTTCGGTGCGCACAGTGCAGGTGTAGTTGAAGTTGGTGGTCTTCTGGTAGCCGAAGTTGCCATTGCTGTTGGCGATGGCGACAAAACCGTTGCCGTCTTCCAGGAAGCCGGCGGCGATCAGGCCATGACCACGGCACGGTGCGATCGAATCGGCCGCCACCTTGGCGCGGAAATCCGGGTCGATGGCGGCGGTGGATGCGCTGAAGGTCGGGCTGGCGGTGTAGTTCTGCTTGCCGATGGCCGGCATGAACTCGGGATTTTCCGGTGCCAGCCTGGCCAGGTCTTCGGCGCGGCGTACCACGCGTTCCAGTGAGGCGTCGTCGAACTCGTTGATCGAGGCCGTGCCCACGCGCTTGCCAAAGGCCACCTGCACGGCCAGTTCGGCATTGCTGACGATGCCGCTGGTGGACACGTTGTTCAGTGCGAAACGGATGTTGCCGTCGACCGAGCCGGCCAGCGTGGCGGTGCATTCATCGGCCTTGGACAGCGCGATGACCTTGTCCAGGATGGCCTTGGCTTCCTGTTCGGTGAAGATGCTCATGGTTCTGAAAGCTCCTTGACGATCAGCCGAGGCTGCGCGCGGTATTGATGACATTGATGCCGTCGAAACGGGCGGTGGACGAGCCGTGCGACACCGCCGAGACCTGGCCCGGCTGGCCCTTGCCGTCGAAGAATGAACCGCCCAGGCGGTAATCGCGTTCGTCGGCCACGGCGCTGCAGGCGTTCCAGAATTCCGGCGTGCGGATCTGGTAGGCCACGTCCTCGAGCATGTGGGTGATCTGGCCGTTCTTGATCTCGTAGAACAGCTGCCCACCGAACTGCGCGTTGTAACGCTGCTGGTCGATGGAGAAAGAACCATCACCGATGATGTAGATGCCGTTTTCCACGTTCTTGACCAGATCGGCCACAGACAGCGGCGCCTTGCCCGGTGCCATTGACACGTTGGCCATGCGCTGGAACTGCACGCTGGACCACGAATCGGCATAGCAGCAGCCATCGGATTCGGTCTTGCCGAGGATGTGTGCCTGGTCGCGGATGGTCTGGTAATCGACCAGCTTGCCGTCGGTGATCAGGTCCCAGCGCTTGGTCTTGACGCCTTCGTCGTCGTAGGCGACCGCGCCGAGCGAGCCGGGCTGGGTCTTGTCGGCGAACATGGTGACCTTGTCGCTGCCGTACTGGAAACGCTGCTCGCGCTTGTCCAGCGTGGCGAAGCTGGTGCCGGCGTAGTTGGCTTCGTAGCCGAGCACGCGGTCCAGTTCCAGCGGGTGGCCGACTGCTTCGTGGATCGTCAGCCAGGTGTGCGACGGATCGAGCACCAGGTCGTACTTGCCCGGCTTGACCGACGGCGCCTTCAGCTTTTCCTGCGCGTGCTTGGCCGCGGCGATGGCATCTTCGCGCATGTCATAGGACTGTCCATAGACGGTCACGCCGTTGGGCAGCACGGTCTTGGCCGAAGCATCGCCGTCCAGATATTCAAAGCCCAGGCCCATTGGCGAGGACAGCCCGCCACGGGTGCGGAACTTGCCGCTGGCCTTGTCAATGGCGGTGACCGTCATCGGTGCCCAGATGCGGTGCACATCCTGGTCGATGTAGGAGCCGTCGGTCGAGGCGAAGTACTTCTGTTCGTTGACCAGGAACAACATCGAATTGACGAAGCTGGCGCCTGCGCCCATGGCGGCGGCATTCACGCCCAGCAGCAGGTCGGCCTTGTCCTTGATCGGCACTTCCATCGCGTTCTTCTTGATCGGCGTGCGCCAGCTCACCTCGCCGTAGCCCGGCGCCTTGGCGAACTGCACCGGTGCGGTCTGCACCTTGGCGTTGGCCTTGGCGATGGCGGCAGCCTGCTGCGCGGCCTTGACCACGCCGGCCGGGCTGAGGTCGTTGGTGGCGGCAAAGCCCCAGGCGCCGTTGACGATCACACGGATGCCGGTGCCGGTGGATTCGGTGTTCACCACGTTCTGGACCTTGTCCTCACGGGTGATGACGAACTGGCGCAGGTAGCGGCCGATGCGTACGTCGCAATAGCTGGCACCGGCGGCCCGGGCCGCATTCAGTGCGTCATCGGCCAGGCGCTTTTTCAGTGCCGGGTCGAGTACGGTGAGCAGCTGTTCGGCGGCAATGGCCTTGCCGAAGAAGCCGGGCACCATCAGGCCACCGGCAGTGAGCCCGGTCAGGGCGAGGAAGTCACGTCTTTGCAAGGCTGCTCTCCAATGGCACGGCCCGCGTGGCGGGCGTTACGGCAACGAACGACGATGGCTTCGCGGTGTTCTGCGAACCCTTCGATTCTTGCGGGCACACGATTGCAGCGGTAGTGACTTTAGACATGGGTGGGCAACATTCTGGAGATCAACGGCGCTCCCTCATCCGCCCTTCGGGAACTTTGCTCGGTGCCTCGGCCGCACATAGCGCGCGCGGCGTTCAGTCATGCGTGAGCCGGTGGCTCGCGGGCCGCATGCCTTCACCCCGCATGAGGGAGAAGGGGGAAGGCAGCTTGAATTTTCGAGTCCACGAGGCGCTTGAAGCTCGCGGTAAAGCAATCCCTTCTCCCGTTCACGGGAGAAGGTGCCCGAAGAGCGGATGAGGGCAGCGCTTCGTTCTTACCCCAGCGATCGTGCCGTATTGATGATGTTTACCCCGTCAAAGCGCGTCGTTGCCGAACCATGCGATACCGCCGACACCTGGCCCGGCTGGCCCTTGCCGTCGAAGAACGAACCGCCCAGGCGGAAATCGCGTTCATCGCAGATCGCGCTGCACGCATTCCAGAACTCCGGCGTGCGGATCTGGTAGGCGGCGTCCTCGACCATGCCGGTGATCTCGCCGTTCTTGATCTGGTAGCAGAGCTGCCCACCGAACTGCGCGTTGTAGCGCTGCTGGTCGATCGAATACGAACCGCGGCCGTGGATGTAGATGCCGTTCTCCACGTTCTTGACCATCTGCGCCGGGGTCAGCGGCGTCCTGCCCGGTGCCAGCGACACATTGGCCATGCGCTGGAACTGCACGCTCTTCCACGAATCGGCGTAGCTGCAGCCGTGCGATGCGTTCTCGCCGAGGATGTGCACCTCGTCGCGGGTGGCCTGGAAGTTGACCAGGATGCCATCCTTGACCAGGTCCCAGCGGCGGCACTTCACGCCTTCATCGTCATAGCCCACCGCGCCCAGGCTGTATGGCTCGGTCTTGTCGGCGGTGAAGTTGACGATGTCGCTGCCCCAGCGATAACCCGCGTCGCGCTTGTCCAGCGTGGCGAAGCTGGTGCCGGCGTAGTTGGCTTCGTAGCCGAGCACGCGGTCCAGCTCCAGCGGGTGGCCGACGTTCTCGTGGATGGTCAGGAACAGGTTGGACGGGTCCAGCACCAGGTCGTACTTGCCCGGTTTCACCGACGGAGCGGTGAGCTTCTCGCGCGCCTGCCTGGCGGCGGCAATGGCGTCCTCCACCGGATCATAGGAGCGCCCGTAGGCGACCAAGCCGCCGGGCAGCTGGTGCTTGTCGGCGGCATTGCCGTCGAGGAACTCCCAGCCCATGCCGGCCGGTGCGGACAGCCCTGCGCGGGTGCGGAACTTGCCGCTGGCCTTGTCGATGGCGGTGGCGGTGAACGGCAACCAGATGCGATGCACGTCCTGGTCGATCCACGAACCGTCGCTGGAGGCGAAGTACTTCTGCTCGTTGACCAGGAACAACTGCGAGTTGATGAAGTTGGCGCCGGCATTGATCGCGGCGGCGTTGATCGACAGCAGCAGGTCCACCTTGTCCTTGACCGGCACCGCCATCGCGTTGTGCCGGATCGGCGTCTTCCATTGCACCTCGCCGACGCCCGGCGTCGGTGCCAGCTGCACCGGCTTGGTCTGGATTTTCGCGTTGGCCTTGGCAATGGCCACGGCCTGGGCCACGGCGGCGGCAATGCCCTGCGGGTTGGTCTGGTTGCTGGCGGCAAAGCCCCAGGCGCCATCGACGATCACGCGGATGCCCACGCCAGCGGATTCGCTGTTGGTGACGTTCTGCACCTTGTCCTCGCGGGTGACGATGGCCTGGTTGAGGTAGCGGCCGATGCGCACGTCGCAATAGCTGGCGCCACCGCGCTTGGCCAGTGCCAGCACGGTGTCGGCCAGTGCTTTCTTCTTGGCCACGTCCACCGGCGCCAGCAGTTCCTCGGCGGCGATCAGGCGGGCGTTGGGCAGCATGAAACCGGCGAGGCCGAGGCCGGATAGCGCGAGAAAATGACGGCGTTGCATGGTGGGGCAGGACTCCGATGGGGCGACGGCAGGCATCGCACGTAACCACTGAATCTCGACGGCAACCGGTCCTGCGCACAAGTGACCATGGTCATGCGTGGGCGCAAACCTGCCGCGCGGGCACAATCATCGCCTGCATCCCCGGGTCCCGCCGCAATGAACACCAAGCCCTACGCCGAATCCTGCGATCGCAACCGCGAGCCAATTCTTGCCGAGCTGCAACGGCATCTCGGCGATGCCCGGCATGTGCTGGAGATCGGCAGTGGCACCGGGCAGCACACGGTGCATTTCGCCGCGGCAATGCCGTGGCTGCGCTGGCAGGCCAGCGATCACCCCGATTACCTGCCGGGCATCGGATTGTGGTTGCAGGACGCGGCCTTGCCGAACACACCGCCGGCCATCGCCTTGCAGGCGGTCACCGGCGAAATGCCGGGGCTTCAGCCGCTGCCACTGTTGCCGCAGGCCGGTGATACAAGTGGTTTCGATGCGGTGTTCACCGCCAACACGCTGCACATCATGGGCTGGGACAACGTGCAGGCCCTGTTCGCCGGGCTGCCTGCGCTGATGGCACCGCAGGCCCTGTTCATCGCCTACGGCCCGTTCAATTACGGTGGTGGGTTCACCAGCGACAGCAACCGGAATTTCGATGGCTGGCTGAAAGCGCGTGATCCGCGTTCGGGCATCCGCGATTTCGAAGCGGTGGATGCGCTGGCTCATGCGCAAGGGCTGATGCTGCGCGAGGACGTCACCATGCCGGCCAACAACCGCCTGTTGATCTGGCAGCGCATGCCCGGGTGAATGCGGGCTAGGATGCAGAATCTTCCGGGGAGGGTGGGGCGTGGTGAAGCACGGACGTAACTGGTTGTTGGCGATGGCGCTGGGCATGTCGCCGTGGCTGCCGGTGCAGGCGCAGCAAAGCGATGCGCGACAGGCCGCGATGCAGGTGCAGGCCCGCTATCCCGGGGTGATCGAACTGGAGGTGGATGCCAGCGACATCACCCGCCGCATCCAGCGCGTTCGGGAGCGCATTCCGGTATCCCCGGGCCCGTTGACGCTGTGGTATCCACAGTGGATTCCCGGCAACCACGCGCCGACCGGGCCGATCAACCAGATCGCCGGCCTGGTCATCCGTGGCAATGGGCAATCGCTGCAATGGACGCGCGATTCCGGCGACATGTATGCATTCAAGCTGCAGGTGCCCGAGGGCGTGAGCGTGCTGGATATCGAATTCCAGTATCTGTCGCCCACCGCTTCAGACCAGGGACGCGTGGCGATGACGCCGAACATGCTGGACCTGCAGTGGCACCGCGTGGTGCTCTATCCCGCAGGAATTGACGCACGTGGCATCCAGGTCAAACCGTCACTGCGCCTGCCCGAAGGCTGGCAGAGCGGCACCGCACTGGATGTGGCACGTCGCGACGCCGGTACCGAGCATTACCAGCCGGTACCGTTGATGACGTTGATTGATTCACCGGTGTTCGCCGGCCGTCACTTCAAGCGTTTTGCATTGGATGAAGCGGCAAAGCAGCCGGTGTGGCTGGACGTGGTCGCCGAGAATCCGCAGGCCTTGCAGGCCGATGCAAAGGTGCTCGATGCACACCGCGCATTGGTGCGCGAAGCCGACGCGGTGTTCGGCGCACGGCCGTACACACGTTACAACTTCCTGCTGGCGGTGTCGGACGTATTCAGTGGCATCGGCCTGGAGCACGCGCAGTCCAGCGAGAACGGCATGCACGACGGTTACCTGCGTGGTGAGCGGCCATTCCTGGACAACGACCTGCTGCCGCACGAGTACGCACATGCGTGGGTAGGCAAGGCATGGCGTCCACGGCCGACCTGGGTGCCGCATTACAACGGACCGATGCACAACGACGAACTGTGGATGTACGAAGGCCAGACCCAATACTGGGCGGTGGTGCTGGCTGCACGCTCGGGTCTGTGGAAGCCGGACTACGCGATGGCGATGCTGGCGCAGCTGCAGGCCAACTACGCCAGCCAACCGGGACGGCAATGGCGTGACCTGCACGACACCGTCCACCAGGGCATCCTCGATTTCAATTCCAAGCCGCAGGCCTGGGCCGATTGGCAGCGCGCTTTCGAGTTCTACAACGAGAGCACCCTGCTGTGGCTGGGGGTGGACGCGCGCCTGCGTGCCTTGTCCAAAGGCAAGGTGACCCTGGACGACTTCGCCCGGCGTTTCCATCAGGGCGGTGCGCAAGGTGAAATCCGCTTGTATGACCGTGCCGACGTGATGCAGGCGCTGGAGGCGGTGCAGCCGGGTGATTGGGATGCCTTCATCGGCAAGCGTCTTGATGCACGCGATGGCAGCGCACCGGATGGCCTGAAGGCGGCCGGCTGGGAGCTGTACTACGACGACAAGCCCAATCTCGTGGTTGCAGACGGCGAAGCCGACGGCGTGGCCGACCTGCAGTATTCGTTGGGCATCAAGGTCGGTGACGACGGCGTGCTGCAGGCGGTGGGTTGGGAAAGCCCGGCCTTCAAGGCAGGCCTGGCCAAGGATGTGACGGTGCTGGCGGTCAATGGCCTGGCCTACAGCGGCGGCCGTTTGAAGCAGGCGGTGATTGATGCGAAGAGCGGCACGCCGATCGAATTGATCGTGCGCCAGGCCGACAGCTTCCGCACCGTGCGCATCGACTACCGCGATGGCCTGCGTTATCCACACCTGCGCCGCATCGAGGGCGATGCGGACCTGCTGACGAAGATTCTGGCGCCGCGACGGCAACAGCGTTGAACGAAACCCGTGAGCCCTTCTCCCGTGGGGAGAAGGTGCCCCGAAGGGGCGGATGAGGGCGCTTCTGCTTTGCTCGTAGAAAGCCCACCCTCACCCCAACCCCTCTCCCATGGGGAGAGGGGCTTCAAGCACAAGCCTCAATACTCCCAGCGGTAGCCGATCCCGAACGTCCGCCCCTGCGCCGGCACGCTGGAAATCTGTCCGTACGTCGCCGCCGCCTGCTGCCCGTACACGGTCTTGTAGTCGCGATCAGCCAGGTTGTAGATGCCGGCACTGAAGCGGCCTGCACCCAGCGGAATCTCCGCCAGCAGGTCGAACACCGCATAGCCGCTGATCTTGGCCGACGGCGTGGCACGAATGGTCGGGCTGACCGCCGCCACCTGCGCATCACGCCAGGCATGGTCGCTGCCGCCGACGACCTGACCCTGCAAGCGCAGCAGGCTGTCAGTAGCGAAGCGCCACTGGCCGTACAGGCCGGCCTTCAGCGGCGATACGCGAAACGCGTTGAGCTCACGCCACCGGCCTTTGGCATCCTTGTACTGGCCGCGCGTGCTGGCCACGCTGGCGCCGAACTCCCATTGCTCGCTGGGCAGGTAACGCAGGTTGGCTTCCACGCCCCACACGCGCTCGTCGGTGTCGGCCACCGACACGCTGTAGTCGCGGTTGAACTGCACGGTCTTGTCCGACTGGTTGTAGAACGCGGTCACGCCACCCTGGAGTGCGGCGTCATCGCTGCGGCGCCAGCCCAGTTCGAAACTGTCGACCTTGATCGGGCCGATGTGGCGGCTGTCGATGACGAAGCTGGCCGGCACGTCGCGCAGCATGCGCTGGGTGTCGGGCAGACTGAAGCCCTGCGAGAAATTGGCGAACAATTGCTGCCCATCGGCCACTTTGTAGACCACGCCGGCATTGAACAGCGTCTGCGAATGGCGGACGTTGCCGCCTTGCAGCAGCTTGGGCACATAGGCCGGGTTGGCGGTGGCGGCGATGGCTTCGGTATAGGGCACCGAATCCTCGACCCGGTTGCGCAGGATCTGGTGACGCACGCCAGCCTGCACGGTCACGCGTTCGGTCAGCGGGTAGTCGCCCTGCAGGAACAGGCCGGTGGTATCCACGCGTACGTCCGGGCCCATCGCATAGCGCTGGGTCGGCACATAGTTCAGGCCATTGCTGGCGATGAAGGCATTGATGTCGTAGGTCTGGCCGAGCTGGCTGTCCTTCTCGCGCTCATGGTCCACACCGTAGGAAAGCTGCAACACGCGGCCATCCACGTCGAAGGCCTTATGCAGCGCGCTGCGCATGCCCCACACGTCGATGTCGGTGTTGGACTGCATCGCCACATAGGCGAAACCGCCCGGCAACGCCGGATGCACCGCCGCCGAAACCGATGGGAACCAACGGCCCTTCTCGTTGCGGTAATACGCTTCCACGCTCAGCTCATGCCCGCCGAGGATGTCGCGGTTGCGGTACTGGGTGTTGATGCCCTGGTGCCTGGTACGCGGCTGCTCATCCAGCTGCAGGCCCTTCACTGCCAAATGGCTGGGGCGATAGGCCGGATTGAACAGCACCGCCAGACGTGGGCCGTAGTCCGGGCCGTAGTCGCTGTCCTGCTGGTCGTCGTACCAGCGCAGGCCCAGGCTCAGCTGCTGCTTTTCGTCAGGGTTCCAATCAAGGCGGCCGTTGAACTCCTTGGTCTCGGTGTCCTGCCGATCGGTCTGCGCGATCTCCGGGCCGATGCGACGGCCATCGGCATCCAGCGAGGCGCCCTGGCGCGCGTAGTTGATGCCGGCCGCGCCGCTGAGCGTGTTCCTGCGGAAGGTCACGGTCTGGGCCAGGTTCCAGGCCAGGTTGTCGCCATCAACATCCGAGGGGCTGCGCAGATTGGCCTGGGTGGCCAGCGCCAGCGGCTGCTCGCCCGGCTGCAGGGTGATGATGTTGATGATGCCGCCGCTGGCACCGGCGCCGTACAGCGCGGTGGCACCGGAGATCACCTCGATGCGTTCGATCATCGTCGGCGAGATGCTGTTGAGCTGTCGCGAACCGTCGCGTGCTCCGGTCAGCGGCACGCCGTCGATCATCACCTGCACGCTGCGCCCGCGCATGGTCATGCCGTAGTTGCTGGTGGTGCCCGATGCCGGTGCCAGCGACGGCACCAGCTGGCCGAGGATGTCGGCGGTACTGCGACCGGCGGCAATCTGCTGCGCAACCTGCTCATGGTCGATGCGATACACGGTGCCGGCGATCTCGGCCACGCTGCGCGCGGCGCGGGTGGCGTTGACGCTGACTGTGTCCAGTTGCTGGACGTGGGTGTTGCCCTGCGCGTGCAGTTGGCCGCTGATGGCCAGGCTCAACAAGGCGAGCGGAAGGGTTGCCGCGTGATGCCGCATGGTGTCCTCGGGGAAGTCGTCAGAGAGAAGGGGAGGGAGCGGCCAGGCGCGCCATCACCGGCCTGCACAGCAGCAGGCCGACGACCGACGCAGCGGCCAACAACAGGTAGTAGCCCGGATAACCCAGGGCCTTGGCGAGGAAGCCGGAAGCGGCACCGCCGAAGAAGAACACCAGCAGCTCGAAGCAGACCAGCAGGGTGAAGTCGGTGCCGGCCTGTTCGCGCGAACTCACCCGCATGAAAAGGGCATACAGGCTGGTCATCGCCACATAGCGCAGGGCCAGCATCGCGATCACCAGCGCGCCGAGACCCAACCGCGAGCTGGCCAGCACGCCGCTGTACAGCAGCAGCGCCAGCAGCACATACAGCGCGCTGCGCCACCAGCCGGCATGCATCAGCAGTTGTTCGGCACTGCGCTGCTTGAGCAGCGAGGCAGCGGCGACGGCGGCAAGCATGCCGATGCCGGCACCGGTCACCGAGATCAGCAGGCCGATGTCGGTCAGGCTCCACTGCTGGTCGACCAGCAGCGGGTTGATCATCGCCATCGCCGGCGCCTCGACCAACCGATACAGCAGCACCAGCAGCAGCGCCCAGCGGATCTGCGGGCGGCGCAGTGCATGCAGCACACCGGGGCGAGCGGCGTTGGCCGGACGCGGACGTTCGTCCACCGCCTGCACCGCAAGCAGGGTCAGCGCGCTCATCGCGGCCAATGTCAGCAGCGCCACGTTCCAGCCGCGCGTTTCATACAGCCACAGCACGCCGGCACCGCCGACCATGCTGCCCAGCGCCACGCCAACGCTCTGCGCCATGCTGCCCAACCGGTGCTCGGCCGGTGCCAGTGCTTCGACGGTGTAGCCGTCGATGGCGATGTCCTGGGTGGCGGCGACGGTGGAGATCCACAGGCCCACCGCGACGAACACGGTGAGGCCGTGATCCAGCCCGGTCACCGCCAGCGCCAGGATGCCGGCCAGCAGCAACAACTGGGTCAGCCACAACCAGGTGCGGCGGCGGCCCAGCCGTGGCAGGTGCCAGCGGTCGACCAGCGGTGCCCACAGGAACTTGAACGCCCACGGCAGGTACAGCAGCGAGAGCATGCCGATCCAGCGCAGGTCCACGCCCTGGCTGCGCAGGATGGCCGGCACCGCCACGTTGTAGAAGTACAGCGGCAGCGCGTGCGCCATGTACAGCACCACGATCACGCTCAAACCGAGGCCGGAGACGGCGTTGCGCTCAGCGCGCATCGGCGGCCTCCATGTGACGCGCGATCCACCGGGTGCCGGCGGCGGCATCGGTGGTGACGAAGTAGGGCACGCCCCAGGCCGCATGCAGCGCCGGGGTGTCCAGCCGCTGCTGTTCCTCGGCCGAGGTGGCGATGCGCACCAGCCCCCTGCAGAAGCTGCGGAAGGCTGCTTTGTGCTGCTTGTACCAGACCGCCTGGATCGCCCGGTAGTCGTCGCAGAAGCTGGCGCCGGGCAGGGTGGTGGCGATGAAGTAGAACGGCGTTCCGGCAACGATCAGGCGTTCCACGTCGGCCAGCCAATGGCGGATTTCCTCCGCGCTTACCTGCCCATGGAAGACAGCGCGGATCACCGCCGTCTGGTCGATCGTCAAACCCATTGCCGCTACCTGTTCAGGAAAGAAAGGACCACGGCGAGCGCCACGACCTCAAATGAGAATAGTTACCAACTCCATTGCAAGTTTAGGCGGAGCGACGGAAAATTTAGGCACGACCACATTCCTGGGATGCCCTGCATGCAGGTTTTCACCTGCGCCGAACTGATGACCGCGGCCCATGCACTGGGCGGCCAGGTCGATTTCGATGTCGGCATGGCCGACGCCACGCCGGTGCTGGCCGGCTGGCAGCAGGTGCATACGGTCGATGACGGCGTGGTGCTGTACCTGAGCCGCAGCCGCGACATGGTCGGTGGCTGCAGCCACAACCGCCTGGCACCGGGCATCACCGCCGGTTTTCTGGTGGATGGCGAGGCGGACGTGGCCATCGGCAAGCATCGGCTGCGCCTGGAAGGCGCGCACCGGCGCATGCCGACGATGCTGGTGCATCTGCGCGAGGAAGATAGCTTCCAGCGTCATTGGCAGGCGGGCCGGCAGGAAAGCAAGGTCAGCCTGCACCTGAGTGATGACTGGCTGCGCCGGCAGTTGGATGGCGATGCCACCGGTAGCGCGCGGTTGTCGCGGGTATGCCGCAGCCACGCCGACAACCAGTCGTGGCGGCCCGGTGCACCACTGTTGCAGCGGGCGGCGCACCTGATGGAGAGCGCGCCGCAATCCCTGCCATTGGTGCGGCGCCTGCAACAGGAAAGCTTCGCGCTGGAACTGGCAGCCGACGTGCTGCAGACGTTGGCCAGCGACACCGGCGAAAGGCTGCTCGGCGTACACCTGCAGCGCTGCGTGGCCCGCCTGCATCAGTGGCTGGAAAGCGGTGAGGCCGACGCACTGAGCATCGCGCAGATGGCGCGCCAGCTCGGCACCAACGCGGTGGATCTGCAACGCGGTTTCCAGCAACTGCACGGCAGCAGCATCGTTGCCTACATGCGCACGCTGCGGCTGGAACGCGCACGCCAAGCGTTGCTGCGCCAGCGCGTACCGGTGGATGTCGCCGCTACCATCGCCGGCTACGCGCACACCAGCAGCTTCAGCGCAGCGTTCAAGCGCCTGTTCGGCGTATCACCCTCGCAGCTGAAGTAACCCCGGCAGGAAACAGCCCCGGTAGGAGCGGCTTCAGCCGCGAAGCCGGCGAATGGCCCCGCCGCGAAGACATTCCGGTTGCTGATGATCGTTCAAGGAGAATCTGCGTCACCTGCTCGGGTAATGCAGTTCGTGCCTGTCTGGAATTGCTGATGAAAAGATTCGTAGACCAAGGGGATATTGATCAGTGTCCCGGGGGGGGGGCAGCTTTCGACCCGAAGCGGTCGGTTACTGTCAGCGGTTGTTGAACTAATCCACTGCGATCCATCGCTACCCGCGCTCATGCTGCCCACTTCCTGCCGCGCAGCGCGTACTCAACGGCAACGTCATAGACGTTGTCGCACTTCTGCTTGAAGGTGGTACGGTCATAGCTTTCCGGCAAGTCCGCATCAAGCACGCGTTCGATTTCCGCGCGCACCTGCTTCTGCGTCTGCGCGCTCTGGTGCCAGTTCTGAATCAGCACCTTGGGCTGCTCCTCCACCAGGCGCTTCAGCAGGTGCTTGGCGGCCAGCTTCACACGCTGGGTCTCTTCCTGCGTCAGTGACTCCTTATTCAGCAGATCGAACAGCTCCAACTCGTCCTCGGTCAGGCCCTCGCGGATGTGTCGTTCGGCCTCTTCCTTCAGCTCCTGGGCATAGGCGGTCAGCTCGTCGTAGTAGTTCTCGGTGGAGGTGGCGCCGGAGTTGTAGGCGTCGATCACATTCTGCAGCCGCTGGATGAAGTCCACCCGCGTGCTGTTCTGCGCCAGCATCTCGGCCAGCTTGCGCTGCAGAAAGGCCTGCAGGTCGGCGATTTGGATGTTCTTGAACGGCGCCTGCTGGAACTCCTCGCGCAGCTTCTCAACGTTCACCTTGCTGAGGTCCCAGGCCTTGCCGCGCTGCACGATCTTGTACTGCGCCTCGAACTCCTTGGCGGAAAAGGCCTCGGCCTTGTCCACCACCACGCTGGCGTCCAGCAGCGCCTCGATGCGCTGCACCGCGCTGTCAATGTCGACCTGCTCGACGATGCTGTCCATCACCCCGCGCAGGTACTGGAAGGCCGACACCACGCGGCCCAGCTTGCGGCCCAGCACCTCAGGCTTGCAGGCCTCGTACAGCGAGGAGATCGTGTTCTCGTAGATGTTGAAGGACTTGCGCTGCTCGTCGCTGGCCAGCAGCGTGTCGGCAAAGCCGTTGAACTGGCCCAGCTTGGTGAACACGTCGCCGCGGTCCAGCGCCTCGTGCAGCGGCACACCCTGGCTTTGGCAGTAGGCCAGGCCCTGCTCCATGGCCTCGTCCAGCAGCGTGAACAGATGACTCTTGTCCCGCACCGGCAGCTCGTCGTCCTCGGGGCCGGCGGCGTAGTCCTTTAGCGCCTTCTTCATGCGGCGGAAGACGTTGTAGTAGTCCACGATCTCGCCGTGACGCTTGGCCACGCCCAGGATCTCGTGGCCGCTCACCCGGTTGGCCCGCGCGATGGTCTGCATCAGCGTGTGGCCCTGCATGGGCTTGTCGAGGTACAGCGTGCTCACCGTCGGCGCGTCGAAGCCTGTCAGCCACATCGCGCAGACGAACACCAGTTGCAGCGAGTGCTCCGGGTCCTTGAAGTTGAACTCGATGTCGTGGCCGTGCTCGTCCAAGGCATTCATGCGCTGGCGATGCGGCTTGATGTCGAGATTCTTCTTGAAGAACTTCTCCTCCTCGCCCGCCTCCTCGCTGACGATCACCGCCATCTGCACCGCGCCCATCCAAGCCTTTAGCTGCTTCAGCCGCTGGCGCTCCACGTCGTTGCTCGTGGCGGTGATGCGGCCATTCAGCGCCTTGATCTCGGCTTTCCACAGCGCCTGCACCTTGTCGAACATCGTCACGGCGGTGAACTTGTCCACCGAGACGACCAGCCCCTTGCCCAGGTACCCACGGCGGGGGAAGTGGTAGACGATGTCGCGTGCAATCGTGTCCAGCCGGTCCTCTCGCTTGACGACTTCCATCTCCTGCGCAAAGCGCTTCTCCAGCTTCTCCTGCGCCTCGCCGTCGAGGTTTTCGTCTTCCAGGATCTCGGCGAACTCCTCGCTGAGATCGTCGTTCTGGATCAGCACCTCGGGCACGCGCTTCTCGTAGAACAGCGGCACCGTGGCGCCGTCCTCCACGCTCTGCTGGAAGTTGTACTCGGACACGTAGTCGCCAAACCACGCATTGGTCTTGCGCTCCTGGCCCAACAGCGGCGTGCCGGTGAAGGCCAGGAAGTTGGCATTGGGCAGGCCGGCGCGCATGTTCTCGGCCAGGCCGGCGTACTGGGTGCGGTGCGCCTCGTCCACGATGACGACGATGTCGTCACGGTCGGACAGCAGCGGGTAGTCCTTGCCCTTCTCGAAGCGGAACTTCTGGATCAGCGTGAACACCAGGCGCTTGTTCTTGCCCAGCATCTCGCGCAGTTGCGCGCTGCCCTTGGGTCGCACGTCGTCCTTGGGCGCCACCACACCGGTGTGCAGGAAGTTGCGATAGATCTGCCCGTCCAGGTCGTCCCGGTCCGTCACCACCACGAAGGTGAAGTTGCCGGTGAGCTTGCGGAAGATCTTGCGCGTGTAGAACACCATCGAGAAGCTCTTGCCCGAGCCCTGGGTGTGCCAGAACACGCCCAGCTTGCCGCCCAGCTCGCGCCGGTGCCTGAACTGCTCGAAGGCGTTGTTCACGCCGATGAACTGGTGGTTCTGCGCGATGACCTTCTGCGTCTCGCGGTAGAACACGCAGAAGTTCTCCACGTAGTCCAGTAGCCGCTCCGGCGTCAGCAGGCCCAGCACCACACGCTCCACGCTCAGGCCCTGGGCAGCAATGGCCGGGCGGTCCAGCTTTTCCTTCTCGTCGTCCACCCGGAGCCAGGTGAAGAAGTGCTCCCACTGCGCGGTGATGCTGCCCAGCCGCGTCTCGATGCCATTGCTCAGCAGGCACAGCGCATTGGCGATGAAGAGTTGAGGGATCTCGGCCTTGTAAGTGGTGAGGTTGTCGTCAAAGGCTGCGCGCAGCTTCACGTTGCTGTTCTTCAGCTCGATGAACACCAGCGGCAGGCCGTTCACGTACAGCAGCACGTCAGGCCGGCGGTAGCCATGCTCGCCGCGCACCCACAACTGGCTCACCGCCAGGTAGTGGTTGCGGCCGGTGCGCAGGTCGTGCGCGTCGAAGTCGATGACCTTCAGCCGCTCGATCACCGTCTGCCCCGCCTGCGGCCCGGCTTCGGGCTTGTAGGTCACCGGCACGCCGTCGCGGATCAGCCCGTCCATCTCGCGGTTGGCTGCCACCAGGCTCATCGCCGTGCGCGGCTGCACCAGTTGGGCCAGGGCCTGGTCCACCGCGTGAGCCGGGGCCTGCGGGTTCAGTCGCTCCAGTGCTGCGCGCAGCCGATCGGCCAGGATGACCTCGCGCTTGTCCGCGCGACCCGAGCCATCGTTCAGGTCGTCTGGCTGGGCCGTGAAGCAGTTCAGTGCATCGAAGCCACACAGGTGCTGCAGCCGCTGCAGCAGGGCCTGCTCGATGTCGTCCTCGCTGATGAAATTCTTAGCGGCAGCCACGGCACCCCCCTGGTTTTGCCGGTTGTGGAGAAGAAGACCTGCTAACGGGCTATCGCCTCACGCTGCGCGGCCTCTGACGGCGGCTGCATGCTGGGCGGGAACTGGATGTCCAACGCATCGACGCGGAGCTTGCCGGAGATCAGGCGGGGGAGCAGGGCGTCGCGCATCTCGCTCAACCTTCGGGAGCTCTGGGCAAGTTGCTCCGCCTGTTGAAGCATCGGCTCTGCAATCAGTGATACCCGATCTTGCAAGGCGCGGGGCGGCATCACCACGTCTTGCGCGGGGATGAGGTCTGGCTTCAAGTGAAGAACGTTCGCCCCGTTTGCGAACTCCTTGATATGGTTTGCGAACCCGGAGAAGCGCAGGAATAAGTAGAGATACGTCGGGTCGACTTTCTTTGGCACCAACCTTATGACATCCAGCGAAATGACAGCGCCCCTCTCGCCGAGGTCTGGCACGCGGGCGGCTCGCCCGACGACAACCCGGTCCTGCGTCATGTCGGTGACTGCCATGACGATGTCTCCCTGTTTGACCAACTGCTCGCTCTTGAACTCACCCTTGTAGTGTTTCAAGCCGCCAGCACGGTAACCACCACCTCGGTTGAAAGACTTCAGCGTCACGAAGGGCATGGCTGCCGGGTCATCGACCAGATCCTCTGAGGCGTAGGACTTGCCTTTAACGACACGGCAGTGTCGCCCAAGCGGCACCACCTCCCAGCCTTCGGGAATACCTTTCGAGAAGGTGGCGGCCTCGCAACCCGGGAACCGCATCCGAACAAACCATTCGCGGTAGATCTCTTCGGCCATGGACTCCAGCAAGTCGATGCGGCGCTGGTTGTTGGCGATAAGGTCGTCGTAGGCGGTGAGCAGTGCGGCAATCTTCTGCTGCAGCTCGTAGGCGGGGAACCAGAACCTCAGCTTCAACAGCTTGTCCATGCTGAGGTTGTCCTGCGTCGTGCCCTTGGAGATTTGCTCCATGTGTGCACGGAACGCATCAAGGCAGTACTTCGTGTAGCGAACGTCAGCTTTGAGCGCATGAGGTGTGAACCCTAATATGCTGTCTGGAAAGCACGCAGGGATCGCAAGAATTGCCGTATCCGCGATGTTGGCCGCAATCGTGATGCACAAAGTTCCCGGCGGCCAAAGCTTGCTTTGCACTAGGCCCTTCGCGTTGTAGGTCTGCGTGTACTCCGTCAGATAGAACGGCGCGCGCTTAACGTCACCCGTTTGGACGAACGGATATTCGCCGCCGTAGAGGTCAGGATCGTTGCGCGGTCGGTGCTTGGACTTTCCTCTGCCCAAGGTTCCGACTTCTGTGAGCGTTTTGAATTCGGACTCGCGGGAGACCATGTTCACTCCACCAGTGCGGACAAGTTCTTCGCGATCACGTCTTGAAGTGCCTCCGCCGCCTTGTTCTGTTGGAGCAGTTCTTCGTGAGCCGTCCGCAGCTCGTCGGCGAACTCCTCCTCTGTCTTCCCATCCTCCTCAATCACCACACCCACATACCGCCCTGGGTTCAGCGACCAATCCTGCTCAGCGATCTCCTCGCGGCTGGCCAGCTTACAGAGGCCGGTGACGTCTTCGTAAGCGGCCTGGGGGAAGCGCTCCTGCAGCCAGCTCACATGCTGGTAGTACAGCTCGGCGGCCTTCAACTCATC
This sequence comes from Stenotrophomonas humi, assembly GCF_001431415.1. Taxonomy (GTDB): domain Bacteria; phylum Pseudomonadota; class Gammaproteobacteria; order Xanthomonadales; family Xanthomonadaceae; genus Stenotrophomonas; species Stenotrophomonas humi. The sequence continues at coordinate 48,401 of NZ_LDJI01000020.1, forward strand.
GTGCAGGGCCTGCACTCCGACCTTTACACCTTTGGTCTGGCGGTTGGCGGTGGCGCGCTTTCCGTCTGCGTTGGCGGCCTCGGCCTTGCGCTTGTCCATCTCGCGGATGGCCTTGTCCAGCGCCTTCACCGCGGCATGCAGGCCGGTGAAGAAGGGCGTGAACTCGGCGCGCAGTGTGTGCTGGGCTTTGTTGCGCTCATCCACGCTGTGCTTCTGACCGCGAGTGCGTTCGTGCTGGTCTTGGGCCTGTTCCAGCGCGGCCAGTTGCCCCCACTGGGTCTGCAGCGCGGCGATGACATCGCGGGCGGTCTGGCTGGCCAGGGCATCTGCGGCTTCTTCAGCCAGCACGGCCAACAGTCGCTTGCTCAAGGCGGGCAGGTGCTCGGCGGCTTCCTTGAGCTGGGCCATGCCCTGGTGCAGGTAACGGTCCACCTGGTCCACGAACTCCTGGCGGCGGCCCTTGTGCAGACGTGGGATGAGGGCGATGTTCTGGATCTGCTCGTCGCTCAGCTCACGGTGGGCGCGGTCCACTTGGGTGAAGATGTTGCGGGCGTCGATGAACAGCACCTTGTCATCGGTCTTGCCCTTGTCGAAGAACCATAAGGTTGCCGGCAAGGTGACGGTGTAGAACAGGTTGGACGACAGCGTGAGCATGCCGTAGATAAGGTTCTGCTCGATGAGCGTGCGGCGGATGTCGGCCTCGGAGTGGCGGGCATCGCTGGCCGAGTTGGCCATCACCAGCGCGGCGCGGCCGCCGGGTTTGAGCGAGGTAGCGAAGAGGTTGATCCAGAGATAATTTCCGTTCGGTACGGTCTCGACGGCTTTCTCCTTGCCATCTTTCCCGCCCGACGCCTTTGCCTTGGTCTTGTTGCGGGGCACGCCGTAGGTGTTGAAGCGGCGGTCTTTCTCCACGGCGTCCAGCGTCACGTCGTCCACATTGAACGGCGGGTTGGCCATCACGTAGTCGAAGGCGCCGAAGGCGTTGAAGGGGTCTTCGTAGTAGGTGTTGGCCTGCTTGATGTCGCCGCGCAGGTTGTTGACGGCGAGGTTCATCTTGGCGAGCTTGACGGTCTCCAGCGTTTTCTCGGTGCCGCAGACAAACACGTCCAGGTCTGCCGCCTTGTCGGCCTGGTGCTGGAGGATGAAATCCGCCGACTGCACGAACATGCCGCCGGAGCCGCAGGCGGGGTCGAACACCTTGCCCCCATGGGGCTCGATGATCTCGGTCATCAGCTTGACGACGGAGCGCGGTGTGAAGAACTCGCCGCCGCCCTGGCCCTCGCTGAGCGCAAAGTTCGCGAGGAAGTACTCGTAGATCTGGCCGAACACGTCGCCGGTAGCGTCCACCGGGATGTCGGAGAACAGCTTGAGCAAGTCCTTGGGAATGTGCTGGTTCTTGGGGCTGCGGGTGAAGCGGTCGTACTCCTCCTGCGGCAACACGCCCAGCAGCTCGGGCTTGGTTTTCTCGATGCTGGCCATCGCGGCGCGGATGGCCTTGGCGATGTTTTCCTTCTCGGGCAGGTTCAGCAGGTAGTCGTAGCGGGCCTTCGCATCGAGGTAGAAGCCACACTTCTCGATGGCAATCTCTTCCAAGGTACGCTCACGGCGCGTGCTCTGGAGCTTCTTGAATTCCTGCTCGATTGCCGCTTGGTGCTGCCGGTACTTATTGTCCGCGAACTTCAGGAAGATCAGACCGAGCACTGGGGTGCTGTACTCGCTGGCCTTGAGATCGGAGTTGGCGCGGAGTTTGTCGGCTGCTGACCACAGGTCATTTTCGAGTTTTTTGAGCTGGTCGCGATTCATTCTATTGATCGTAAAGGAGTTTGACCTGTTCCTGCCTTGCCGCCAATGAATATGTTCTGACGCGCAGACTCAGTCATGGCGCCCCATGGAGTTTCGATAGGCGTCTTGACGTTCGTAAACAAATCTTGAGTTGACAATCAAAGATGATACTAGCCGGAAGGCTGCTTGTGGCCGGAAGCGGCCTTGGAAGATTTAATCTAGACCAGCGTCACGCCGCTGAGCGCGGGGCGTGGTCAGCGCCACATCGCTGGCCAGACCCAACGCTCCCAGAATCAGGTGGTGACGAATGTGCAGCCCACCCGCTAACGGGCTGCACATTCACCATTCAGTGGATTCTTCAGATCTCAACCAACGGAGGGTCGGATCACATGTTCAAGATCGTGGTTGCTGCAGCGTTCGTGTTGATCGCCAACAGCGCACTGGCGCGTGATCGTCCTATCCAATCATGCGAGAAAGCGCCGCTTCTGGCAGAAATCCAGAAGATTTTCCCGGATCACGTCATCGGCGAATCCGCCGAGGTGGAGCCGAAGCCAGTGAACAAGCTGCCAAGGTTTCCCCGCGGCATCTGGATGCGCTCCGGCAGCAGCTTGACCTGCGTCGTGGTTGTGCTGGATGCCGAGGGAACGCCGCAGGCCGCCATCGTTTCCTACCCTTCCCGGTTCGCCCTGACCGATCAGGAGAAACAGATGGTCCTGTCCGTCCAATGGACGCCGGCGCAGGTCGGTGGGCAGGCGCGGCCATCGCTGATATCGATGGATTTCCAGACGCGCTAACGGGTGACCCACTTCCCCGGCGAGCGACTTCCCGACGAGCTGTCTATCGAGTGCCACGCGCACAGGTTGTGCGTGGTCGCGTGCAACCTGTGCGGGAACAAATCGTCGCGGGAGCTGATTCGTCCGCCTCGATGAAGCATGCAACGCATGCATTGTCTTTTTCAGATGCAATGCATGCGTTGCTCTATCGGCTTACGCCATCTGCACGATATGCAGCGCCTTCGGGTTGCGCCACGTGGCCAGCAGCGCCGCTTCGCGGGCCTTGGCTTCGTGCAGGTGCGCTTCCTTGACGTGACCGTAGCCGCGGATGTGCTCGGGGATGCTGGCGATGTCCACTGCCAGCGCCAGCCGGCGTGCATCCAGGCCGCCCAGCAACTCCTGCAGGGTCTTCTCGTAGTCGGCGATCAGCTGGCGCTCGCCACGTCGCTCCTCGGTGTAGCCGAAGATGTCGAAACGCCCGCCGCGCAGGCCCTTGAGTTTGGCCAGCAGGCCGAAAGCCTTGAACATCCACGGGCCGTACTCCTTCTTCTGCAGCTGGCCCTGTTCGTCGCGCTTGGCGAACAGCGGCGGCGCCAGGTGGAAACGCACCTGGTAATCGCCTTCGAACTGCTGCTGCACGCGCTTGTGGAAGTCGCCACTGGTGTACAGGCGTGCCACTTCGTACTCGTCCTTGTAGGTCATCAGTTTGAAGAAGTAGCGCGCCACTGCCTCGGTCAGCGCGGTGCTGCCCGGCAGGGTGTGCTGCTCGGCGGTGCGCACCGTATCGACCAGGGCGCGGTAACGGTTGGCGTAGGCCACGTCCTGATAGTCGGTGAGGAAGGCGCTGCGACGGGCAACGAGTTCATCCAGCGAGCGCGACAGGTGCACGTCGTCGAGCGTGGCGAAGTTGGCTTCGCCGCTGTTCTGGCTGGCCGACGGCAGGCCACGCACTTCCGGCTCGTTGCCCGGGTTGCGCGGTGCCGATGGGGCACCGGCTTCGCTGCCTTCCCAGTCGCCCGGTGGCAGTTCGTGCAGCGCGCCCGGCGCGCGTTCGGCATGGGTCGGCGTATTGCGTACCAGCCCGGCGGCCTGCTGCACCGCCTGCGGATCAATCGCGGCCAGGCGGCCCCAGGCGAACGCGTTCTGGTTCATCGCAACGGCAGCGCCGTTGAGCTCCACCGCGCGCATCAGCGATTCCAGCGACAGCGGTACCAGGCCCTGCTGCCAGGCAAAGCCGAGGATGAACAGGTTGGAGGCGATGGCATCGCCCAGCAGCGCGGTGGCCAGCTGGGTAGCATCGAGCAGGATCGGATCACGCCCGCCCAGCGCTACCTTGACGCCGGCAATGATGTCGGCGGCCGGGAACTGCATGTCCGGATGCGTGGTGAAGGTGCCGGGCATCGCTTCGTAGGTGTTGAGCACCACCTGCGAACGCTCGGCACGCACCTTGGACAGCGCCCAGTAGTCGTTGACCACCACCATGTCGCAGCCCAGCACCAGGTCGGCCTCACCGGCGGCGATGCGCACGGCGTGGATGTCGGCCGGCGTGTTGGCGATGCGGATATGCGTGGTGACCGCGCCGCCCTTCTGCGCCAGGCCGGTCTGGTCGAGCACGCTGGCACCCTTGCCCTCCAGGTGGCCGGCCATGCCCAGCAGCGCACCGATGGTCACCACGCCGGTACCACCGACGCCGGTGATCAGGATGTTCCAGGGCTGCGAGAAATCGGTGCGGAACAGCGGCGCCGGCAGGTTGTCGAGCAGGCTGGCCGCGTCGCTCTTCTTGCCCTTGCGCAGCTGGCCGCCGTGCACGGTGACGAAGCTCGGGCAGAAGCCGGTGGTGCAGGAGAAATCCTTGTTGCAGTTGGACTGGTCGATATCGCGCTTGCGCCCGAACTCGGTTTCCTTCGGCAGTACCGACACGCAGAAACTCTTTTCGCCGCAATCGCCACAGCCTTCACAGACCAGCGAGTTGATCATCGTGCGCTTGGGCGGATCGACCAGCTTGCCGCGCTTGCGGCGGCGGCGCTTCTCGGTGGCGCAGGTCTGCTCGTAGATCAGGATGCTGGTGCCCTTCACCGTGCGCAGCTGCTTCTGCACCGCGTCCAGCTCGGCGCGGTCGTGGAATTCCACATCGGACGGGAACTCGTGGCGACGCGACTTCCACTTCTGGATGTCGTCGGACAGCAGCACGATGGTGTACACGCCTTCGGCACGCATCTGGTGGGCGATCTGCGGCACGGTCAGGGTGCCGTCCACCGGCTGGCCGCCGGTCATCGCCACCGCATCGTTGTAGAGGATCTTGTAGGTGATGTTGACGCCGGCCGCGATGGCCTGGCGGATCGCCAACGAGCCGCTGTGGAAATAGGTGCCGTCGCCGAGGTTCTGGAACACGTGCTCGGTGTCGGTGAAGGTGGCCTGCCCGGCCCAGGTGACGCCTTCGCCACCCATGTGGGTGAAGGTGTCGGTGTCGCGGTCCATCCACGTCACCATGTAGTGGCAACCGATGCCGGCCAGCGCACGCGAACCTTCCGGCACGGTCGTGGAGGTGTTGTGCGGGCAGCCGGAGCAGTAATGCGGCACACGCGGGAACTGCGCGCGCGGCAGCGCCATCTCCGCTTCCTTCTCGTCCATCCAGCGCAGGCGCTGTTCGATGGACTCGGTGTTGAAGAAGCGTTGAATGCGACGACCGATGACGCCGGCGATCGTGGCCGGGGTCAGCTCACCGGTGGACGGCAGGATCCACTCGCCCTGTTCGTCGTACTTGCCGACGATGGACGGGCGCGCGCCCCAGTTGGCCGGCCAGTTGTAGAAATATTCCTTCATCTGCCGCTCGATGAAGGCCTTCTTCTCCTCCACCACGACGATGTCTTCCAGGCCGCGTGCGAACGCGCCGATGCCCTGCGGTTCCAGCGGCCAGGTCATGCCGACCTTGTACACGCGGATGCCGATCTGCGCGCAGGCCTTTTCGTCCAGGCCCAGGTATTCCAGCGCCTGCAGCACGTCCAGGTAGCTCTTGCCGGTGGTGACGATACCCAGCCGCGCCTGCGGCGAATCCATCACCACCTTGTCGATGCCGTTGGCGCGGGCAAACGCCTGCGCGGCCTTCACCGCGTAACGGTGCAGGCGCATCTCCTGATCCATCGGCGGGTCGGGCCAGCGGATGTTGAGGCCGGCGGCCGGCATCTCGAAATCTTCCGGCAGGATGATCTGCCGGGCGAAGGGATCAACGTCCACCGATGCGGACGACTCCACTGTCTCGGCGATGGTCTTGAAGCCGATCCAGCGGCCGGTGTAACGGCTCATCGCCCAGCCGACCAGGCCCATGTCGAGGATGTCCTGCACGCCGGCCGGGTTCAGCACCGGCATCATCGCGCTGACGAATTCCTCTTCGCTGCCGTGCGGCAGGGTCGAACTGCGGCAGGCATGGTCGTCGGCGGCCAGCGCCAGTACGCCACCATGCTTCGAGGTACCGGCGGCGTTGGCGTGCTTGAACACGTCGCCACAGCGGTCCACGCCCGGGCCCTTGCCGTACCACATGCCGAACACGCCATCGACGTTGGCGCCGGGGAACAGGTTGGTCTGCTGCGTGCCCCAGACCATGGTCGCGCCCAGGTCCTCGTTGAGGCCGGGCACGAACTTCACTTTGGCCGCGTCCAGGTGCTTGCGCGCCCGCCACAGTTCCAGGTCGAAGCCACCCAGCGGCGAGCCACGGTAGCCACTGACGAAGCCGCCGGTGTTCAGGCCTGCGGCCACGTCGCGCTGATGCTGCATCAATGGCAGGCGTACCAGTGCCTGCACGCCGCTCAGATAAATGCGACCGTCGGCCCGCGTGTATTTGTGTTCCAGCGTGTAGTCATGGTCGCGCACGCCAATCAACGGCGTGTTGGCAGAGGCGGGGGAGGTGAGTTCGGCGGTACTGGTCATGGCTGGCCTATTGCAGAAGCGGCTGGCGGCAGGCACCGCACTGCTGCGCAGGCGGCGGCCGGCGATTGTAACAGCGCCGCTTTCATCACCCTGTAACGCAGTCGCGTCAGGGGCTGGGAGCGGTTAGGATCAGCCACTTGGCTTGTCAACTGTTTCACGGGGATTGCAGTCATGGGGGTAATGAGTCGTATGGCGGCCGGCACAGCGTTGCTGGTCGGCCTGGCTGTTTCGAATGTGCAGGCGCAAAGCCTGCCCAAGCTTGTCGAGTTCTACTTTGATGAAGACGCGGCCGCCAAGCCGATCCATGCGGTGCCGCCGGAGCAGGCGGACGCTGTCGATCAGCTGATGAAACTGCGTGAGCGTGGCCGCAAGGGGGTTGAAGCCACGGCGCAACTGGCCAGCATCGCGTATGGCGAAGGCCGCGATGAGCTCGGTGCCAGGCTGTACCAGGAGGCATTGGCTGCCGTTGCCGAGAACTCGGTGCAGGCGCGCAGTCTGCGCTGGAACCAGGGCTGGGATCTGTACCGGCGGGGGGATGCCGAAGGTGCACTGGGCCTGTGGCTCAAGGCGGGCGAGAACACGCGGGGCAATCCGTCGTGGATGCCGCCGACGCTGGCGCTGGTCCTGTGGAAGCTGGACCGCAAGGACGAAGCCGTGGGTTGGTTTGCCGCGGCCGTCCGTACCGAGCCGGAACAGTGGAGCGACACCAATCGCTTCGCGCAGCTGCTGCCGACCTGGAAGGACGCCGAGCGCTCCCAGCTGGCCGAGGTGCAGCAGAGCTGGGCGGCCAATCCGCCGGCGTGGCCGTGAGTTGAAGGTCTGACGTCGCAGGGGTGCGGGTCAGGCCAGAAGTTCTGGTGGGAAGGAAGGATCGGAGAAGGGGCGCTGGCTCCTGCTCATGCATTGCGCCTGCTTTCCAGTCCGTCATTTCCATTTCCGCCTTGGCGGGAATGACGAGCAGAGAACGTTCAACGCCACGCCACGACAGGGCAGTCACCTCCCGCGTGCGGCGAACCTGACAGATAAATCGCCGATGCCCTGAAAGAGGGTAACCGTCCGGCAGGGTCCGAACCCCATCATCCGCGTACGACTGCATCCTTATCAGACTTAGGTCGGATGCCGATTCCATAGGCCCTTGCGGCAGTGCATGCTTGGGCCATGGCCTTCGACGCATTCGCATTGATATTGGCCATGCTCGCCTTGGGCATGGTCTTCGCACGCTTCCGCACTTTTCCGGACAACGCTGCCGACACCCTCAACAAAGTGGTGCTCTATGTGTGCCTGCCAGCTGCGGTGCTCACCTATGTGCCACGACTGGAACTGGACGTATCGTTGGTTGGCATCATCGTCACGCCATGGCTGCTGATGCTGTTGACGTTGGCGCTGGTCAGCCTGGCCACACGATTGTTTGGCTTCGAACGGCAGGTGCATGCGGTGCTGCTGTTGTGCGTGGCGCTCACCAATTCCAGTTTCATCGGCTACCCGATGGTGCGCGCGCTGCTGGGGGACCACGCACTGCCTTATGCGGTGGTCTACGACCAGTTCGGTACCTTCGTGCTGCTTTCGACGTTCGGCCTTTATGTGCTGGCGCGCTACAGCGGCGACACGCCACCCACCACTGCACAGATCCTGCTGCGCATCCTCAAATTTCCCCCGTTGTGGGCGCTGCTGTTTGCCTTGACGCTGATGCCGGCCACCCCACCGACGTGGATCGCTTCGGCGCTCAAGGGCCTGGCCGACGCGATGTTGCCGCTGGTGATGCTGGCGGTGGGCCTGACCATCCAGCTGCGGCTGACCCGCGCGGAGCTGGCGCCACTGTCGATCGGATTGCTGCTCAAACTGGTGGTGCTGCCGGCGGCGGCCATCCCGTTGTCGCTGGTGTTCGGCCTGCAGGGCGAGATGCTGCGCGTCAACGTGTTGGAAACCGCCATGCCGACCATGATCACCGCCGCTGCTCTTGCCATCTCGCACCGGTTGGCGCCGCGCCTGGCCGCGGCAATGGTGGGCTACGGCATCGTGTTGTCGCTGGTCACGCTGCCGGCCTGGGTGTGGGTGCTGGGCCGGATGACCTGATACAACATTGCATGGGGCGTATGTCCCATCCATTCCAGGAAGGAGTCGGCTGATGAAGGGCAGCAAGGCATTTGTTCTCCTGTTTGGCGCGTTGTTGTGCGCCTCCGGCACGGTCAGCGGATCGAACGCCAATGCGCCCGTGGCTCAATCCGGTGAAGTCGATTTCCACACGCCGTTGCTGCAGAGAGCCAGGGAGCTGGCAGCCACCGGAAAGCCGCTGGAATTGTTCGTGGCTTCGCGCCTGGCATTGCCGACGGAGCTATCGGCAGCTGCACGTGGATCAGCGGCGCCCAGCCAGAGCGAGGCCTGGATGGAACAGGCCATCCGCGTCGGCAGCGACCAGCCGGTGATCGCACGCGCGGCGGTGAGCCGCTGCATTGAGGGCGGGCGATGTGACATCCCGGTAGCGATCCAGACACTGCGTACGCGCGAAGCCGATGACGTGGTGGCGCAGCTGCTGTTATGGAGGATGGCCGTTGCGCAGGGTGATGCACAGGAGGCGGCGCGGGCGTGGACGCGGGCAACGCAGGCGAACCGTTTTGTCGATGAATATGCCGAAGGACTGGGCCTGCTGGACCGTATGACGCAAGGCATGCAGTTGCCGGCGGACGCCGCGGAACCCGCCATTGATCCTGATACGCCGCGGCAGATAATGGTGTACGCGTTAGCCGCGTCCTGGATACCGGTCCTGACCCCTTTCCATCGGGAATGCCCGGCAACCGAGGGCGGTGAACGAAAGGAGGGATGCCTGCACTTGGCAGCAATGATGGCTGACAGTAGTTCTGCATTGTTCAGCAGCTTCGGCATCAGCAAGCTGGGCGGCTATGCGGAGGACGAGACAGCACGGAAGCGGTGGCAGGAGCGCAAGCGTCAGTTGTACTGGACCATCGAGCGTGCGATGGCGCTGCAGGAAGAGGGATCGAACGGATTGCCGGCAGACTCGCAGGACTATATGCGCTGGATCAGCGAGTCCGGTGAACTGCCTGCGATGCGACGATTGCTGGCGGTGCATGGCGTAGCGGCACTGCCGCCGGATGATTGGCAACCGTCCGTTATGGGGTGGAAGTAGGCGCAAGGATCGGCCGCGGACAACGCGACGATCGTGGCGTTGTCATGCTTCAGGATACGCGGGTCGATTCTGGTCACCGGTACGGCACGTATGCCGCAGGAGCGGGTGGAGTGATCTCAGGGAGACGCTCAATCCGCCGGTACCGTCCGCTCGCGGGCCCAGTCGCGCAGGCCCTGCACCTGCTCCGACATCAGCACCGACAGTGGGCGGGTGTTGCGGATTTCCGCCATCAACAGTTCGGTGTCCAGCGGTTTGCCCTCGGCATGCGCGGCGTACAGGCCAGCGACTACGGCCTGTTCGATCTCGGCACCGGAGAAGCCGTCGCTCGCGGCTGCCAATGCCGACAATGCGAAGTTCTCCGGCACCAGCTGGCGGCGCAGCAGATGCAGGTGCAGCAGTTCCACCCGGGCATCGGGCGAGGGCAGGTCGACGAAGAAGATCTCGTCGAAGCGTCCCTTGCGCAGCAGTTCGGCCGGCAGTTCCTGCACCTGGTTGGCGGTGGCGACGATGAACACCGCGCCCTTGCGCTCAGCCATCCAGGTCAGCAGGTAACCGAGCACGCGTCGCGAGACGCCGCCGTCCTCGCCGTTGCTGGCCAGGCCTTTCTCGATCTCGTCGATCCACAGCACGCAGGGCGCCAGTTGCTCGGCCGAGGCCAACGCGTCGCGCAGGTTCTTCTCGGTCTCGCCGTGGTACTTGTTGTACAGCGTGCCGAAATCCAGCCGCAGCAGCGGCACGCCGAAGCCGGCGGCGGTGGCCTTGGCCAGCATGGATTTGCCACAGCCCTGCACGCCCAGCAGCAGCATGCCCTTGGGCGGGTCCAGCCCGGGCGGGGCAGTGCCGGACACGAACACTGCCCGGCGCTGTTCGATCCAGCGCTTGAGCCGGCGCGCGCCGGCCACCTCGGCGAAACGGGCCGAGTCGTATTCGTAATGCAGGTGCCCGCTGCGGTTGAGCAGTTCGAACTTGAGCTTGGCCAGCTGCGGCAGGTCGTCGGCACGCAGTGCGCCGTCGCCGTAGATCAACTGGCGGGCGATGCGGCGGGCGTCGGTCATGCTCAGCCCGCTGAGGTTGCGCAGGATCTGCTGCACCGCGTCCTGGTCCGCTTCCACCCGGCGGCCGCCATGCTCCTTGGCGTAACTGGCGGCTTCTTCGCGCAGCATCTTCAGCAGGGCGTTGGCATCGGGCAGGCGCGGGTTGAAGCGCGTGGCCAGTGCTTCCAGCTCCGGCGGCAGCTCCACCTTGGCACCGACCAGCACCAGCACATGCGGCTGGCTGTGGCGGCGCTGGATGATGTCGCGCAGCAGCCGCTGGTGGCTGGCGTAGCCCAGGTAGGGGTGGAAATCGAGCAGCAGGTAGATGCCGCGCTGGTCGGCGTCCTGGATCATCCGCAACGCCGCACTGGCGTCGGGCGGGCCGTAGGCTTCGTCCTCGCGGTCGATGTCGATGCGGCGCAGGCCCTCGGTGATGGACCAGCGGTGCAGCGCCCGCCAGACGTGCATCAATGCCTGCCGGAACAATTCGACGATCCGCGCCTCGTCCTGGGTCTGGATGACGATCAACGGCGTATTGGCGCGGATCAGCGCGGTGAGGTCCTGCAGTTCGCTCATGGGGGTTCCATCCGGGGGAGCACACGATAACGCAGGATCGGGTGCTTCCTCACCCGGTGACTACCTTTGGCGATGCGCTGCGGTGTACGCTGCGGACAGGTTCAGCGGAAGCGAGGCGTGCATGAAGACGATCCTGGTAGCCGGCTCCAAGGGCGGTGTCGGCAAGACCACCATCGCCACCCATCTGGCTGCGCAGTCGGCCCTGGCCGGCAAGGCCACGGTGATAGCCGACGCCGACCCTCAAGGCTCCAGTACACGCTGGGCGCAGCGGCGCTCCATGTTGGACAGCGCCGTGCTGCCGGTGGACGTGCACCGCAAGAAGAACTGGGAAAAACTCATTCCCGACGGCGCCGAGCAGGTCATCATCGATGCCCCGGCCGGTGCCTATGCCGAGGACCTGGAACGGTTCCTGGACCTGGCTGATGCAGTGGTGGTGCCGGTGCTGCCGTCGGCGCTGGACATCGAAGCCATCGTCGGCTTCCTCAACAGTCTTTCCAAGATCAAGCGCGTGCATTCGCGGGCGTTGCCGGTGGGGCTGGTGCTCAACCGCACCAAGCCATGGACGCAGACCTCGCAACAGGCCCAGCAGATGCTGGCGCAGTGGCCGTATGACGTTGTCGCGCAGCTGCGTGACAGCCAGAGTTACGTGGTGATGGTCGGGCTGGGACGCAGCCTGTTCGACTATCACTCCGCCCAGGTACGCGAGCACCAGCAGGATTGGGACCCGCTACTCAAATGGTTGAACAAGGCCTGACAGGAGTACTACCCGCCCATGCGTGAATTGATCTTGCTGCGGCATGCCCATGCCGAACCGGCCGACAATGGCCAAGCCGATATCGACCGACCGCTTTCCCCGCACGGGTTGGCCGAGGCCGAAGCCGCCGGGCGCTGGCTGCATGAGCAGCGGCTGGTGCCGGACCGGGTGCTGTGCTCGCCGGCGCGGCGCACCCGTGAAACCCTGGAAGCGGTGCTCAGCCTCACCGGCTATGTCGAGCAGCGCCTGGAAGAACGCATCTACGATGCTGCGCCCGGCACCCTGGCGGCACTGCTGGACGAACACCGCGAAGTCGAGCGGCTGCTGGTGGTGGGCCACAATCCGGGCCTGGAACAGCTGGTGGCGCTGATGCACAGCGGCCAGTCCGGCGATTACCGTGGCATGCCGCCGGCCGCAGTGGCGGTGCTGTCACTTCCGATGGAAGCCGCGATCGAGCCCGGGATTGCCCGTTTGGCAGCGTTCTGGTGGCCGTAAGCGCATGGCAGCAGTACGGGGGATGTTGCTGCTGATGGTGTGGGCGCTGGCGGGCGCGGCATTTGCCAAACCGCCAGCGACACTGCCGCAGATTGATACGGCGCGTTCTCAGTTCGGCTTTGAGATACGCACCCGGTTCGGACAGAAAATCGAGGGAAACTTCCCGCGCTTCGAGGCATTGAGCACCCAGCTACCCGATGGTCGCCATCAGGTGCGGCTGCGCATGTATGCGCAATACGTGGAAATTCCGGACAAGCCCCGTTACACCGCGTGGATGCGGGGCGAGGATTTCTTCGACGTGGCGCGTTACCCGCTCATCGAGTACCAGTCCGATCCCTACTCGCCGGATGTGATCGAGCGCGGCGGGGAAGTGCAGGGCTGGTTGACCATCCGTGGTATCAGCCGCCGTGAAACACTGCGTCTGGCAGAACCTGAATGCGCAAGGCCCGGCTATGATTGCGACCTTGTCAGCCGAGGTACCGTCCTGCGCGGTCGTTACGGCATGGACAGCTGGCAGATGGCTCTGGGTGATCGAGTGACCTTTATATTGCGTACGCGCCTTGTCGGCGCATCCCAACCGTGACAGCACTGACGCGGCTTTTCCTGCTGCTGGTAGTGCTGCTGGTCGGTGGCTGTGCGTCACTGTCACCGCAGCAGCGTGCCCGGGCCGAAGGCATCGCGGTATCGGCACGCTCGACCACGGTGGAGTGCACGCAGCCGGACCGCTGCGCACTGGACTCGCCGTTGCGCGCGCTGGGTGGCCGTGCCATGGCCGAATCCACCGAGCAGGTGCCACGCCACTACGCCACCATCCTCGATGAGGGCGAGCTGTCGCTGGTGGCACGGCTGAACCTGCTGCGCAGCGCCACCCGCAGTATCGACCTGCAGACCTACATCTTCGACACCGACGACAGTGCGCGGCTGGTGATCGATGAGTTGCTGGCTGCCGCCCGCCGGGGGGTCAAGGTACGGGTGTTGATCGACCAGCTGTCCGCGATCTCCGACGTGCAGATGCTGGGCGCCCTGTCCGGTGCACACGCCAATTTCGAGCTGCGGGTCTACAACCCGGCATTCGGCAAAGCCAAGCTCAATTATCTGGACTACGCCGGCAGCGTGCTGTGCTGTTTCCGCCGCTTCAACCAGCGCATGCACAACAAGCTGCTGGTGATTGATGACGTGATCGGCGTGGTCGGTGGCCGCAATTATCAGGATGACTATTACGACTGGGATCGGGAGTACAACTTCCGCGATCGCGACGTGATAGTGGCCGGGCCGGAGGCGCGCGAGATGGCCACCAATTTCCAGGCCTTCTGGGAAGCCAAGCGCAGCGTGCCGGCCGAACGCCTGAACGACGTGGGTAAAACGTTGCTGCGCGAGGGTGTGCCGGCCATGCCCGAAGCCGCGTTCCGTTACCCCGAGCGTATCGAGAGGGTGGATGCCGAGGCTTCCGATGCCGGTTTCATCAGCCGCGAGTTCGTCGACACGGCGTTGTCGGTGAAGTCGGTGAGTTACGTGGCCGACCTGCCGCGCAAACACCGCAACGAGCGCGAAGACGAGCCACTCAATGGGCAGCACCTCACCGAGCCGACGCTGGATGCATTGATCAACTCAGCGCAGAGCGAAGTGCTGCTGCAGACGCCGTACCTGGTGCTTTCAAAGCCGGCGCAGAAGCTGTTCAAGGGCCTGCGCAAGCGCGAAGCGCCGCCGCGGGTCGTGGTCTCCACCAACAGCCTGGCGGCGACCGACAACCCGGTGGTCTATGCGCTGTCCTACAAGTACAAGCGCCGCAACCTGCGTGAGCTGGGCTTCAACATCTACGAATACAAGCCGTTCCCGCTGGATGCGCCGGTGGACTACCAGAAGCTGGTGCCGCCGCCGCTGGGCGACGTGGACAGGGGCACCTCGCGGGGCAGCGTGATCGGCGGCAGCGCGGCGGGCAGCAATGTGCGTGGCAGCGGTTCGGGGCGCAAATCCACCCCAGGCGGCAGCGAAGTGGAACGTGAAGTGCTGCGTACCGAAACCCGGCCTTCGTTCCTGAGCACGCGCCCGGCCAATCGGCCGGTGCCGGTCACCCGGCAGGGTGCGCGCATGGGCCTGCATGCCAAGTCGCTGGTGGTGGACCGCCGTATCGGCGTGATCGGCACCCACAATTTCGACCCGCGCAGCGAGAACTACAACACCGAAGGCGCGGTGATCATCGACGACCCGGTGTTCGCCGAGCAACTGGCGCAGAGCATCCTGCGGGACATCCATCCGAATAATTCCTGGGTGGTGGCGCCACGGCAGAAGGCGCCGGTGCTGTCCGGCCTCAATTACAGCCTGGGCAAGGCGTCGGAAGCGTTGCCCATACTCGATTTCTGGCCGTGGCGTTATGCCACCGACTACGAATTCCAGCCCGGTCCGGAGTGCCTCACGCCACTGCGTCGACAGGACCCTGGCTTCCATGCGTGCTACGTCGCCGTGGGTGATTTCCCTGAGGTGGACGTCGGCCCGAAGTGGTTGCTGGTGCGCATGCTGACTGCCTTCGGCGCTGGCCTGGTGCCGATTCTGTAAGCACTCCTTTCTCTTTCCGAAACAGGTTACGAGCATGTCCCGAGTATTCCGCGAACCGGTCGATCTGCAGCAGGTCAATGCACTCAGCCGTGGCACCTTGATCGACCACCTGGGCATCGTCTTCACTGCTGCCGGTGATGACTGGATCCAGGCAACGATGCCAGTGGACGAACGCACCCGGCAGCCCTACGGCCTGCTGCACGGCGGCGCATCGGTGGTACTGGCCGAAACCCTGGGCAGCAGCGCAGGCAATCTGTGCGTGGACCCGACAAGCCAGGTCTGCGTAGGGCTGGAGATCAATGCCAATCACCTGCGCGCCGCACGCGAGGGTGTGGTCACCGGCACCGCACGCGCGCTGCATGTGGGTCGTACCACGCAGGTGTGGGAAATCCGCATCGAGAACGAAGCGGGCAAGCCGGTGTGTATCTCGCGGCTGACGTTGGCGGTGGTGCCGAGGTAAGTGGGGTAAGTGAAGACGAGTGAGAGGGGCAAACGGCGATGTTGTTGCTCTGGCGGTTGCTTCCGCTCCCTGCCGTTCGCATGGCGAAGGGGAGGGGATGACGCGCTTCAGCACGTTGCGCGCAGTTGCTCCTGCTCGTTCTCTCCGTTCACTGCCCTTTGCTCAACAGCGGCCTCTCAGCCACTCCTGTTCCGAACCCAGCTCGCCAGTGCCGCCGCCGGCAACGCCGGGGTGAAGAGGAAGCCCTGCGCGATGTGATAACCCTGCGCGCGCAGCAGCTGCAGTTGCTCCTCGTTCTCCACGCCCTCGGCGATCACCTTCAGATTCAGGCTGTGGCCGATGTGGGCGATGGCCTGGGTCAAGGTGCTGGTCACGCTGTCATGCGCGATGTCGTGGACGAAGCTGCGGTCGAGCTTGAGTTCACTGATCGGCAACTGGCGCAGGTAGCTCAGGCTGGAATAGCCGGTGCCGAAATCGTCCATCGACAGCCGCACGCCCAGTGCATGCACCTGGCGCAGCGTGCGCAACGTGGTGGGGTCGGCGTCCAGCAGCACGTTCTCGGTGATCTCCAGCGTCAGGTCGGATGCGGCGAGTGCTTCCTCGCGCAGGATCTGGTCGATGGTGGCCGACAAGGCGGGACTGTGGAAGTTGGTGGGCGAAAGGTTCACCGAGATCGACGGCACGACCAGGCCCTGTCGGCGCCAGCAGCTGAGTTGATGGCAGGCTTCCTTCAAGGCCCACAGCCCCAGCTGCCCGATCAGCCCGGTTTCTTCGGCCAGCGGGATGAAGCATCCCGGGGAGATGTCACCCAATCGCGCGTGGTTCCAGCGGGCGAGGGCTTCGACGCTGTGCAGGCGCCCGCTGGCGATGTCGATCTGTGGCTGGTAGTGCAGCTGCAGCTGGTTCTGCTCCAGCGCTTCGCGCAAGGCGATTTCCAGCCCCAGCCGCTCCTGCGCGCTGCGGTCCATTTCACTGCTGTAGAAGCGCGCGTGGCTGCGGCCACTGTGCTTGGCCTGGTACATGGCCATGTCGGCGTGATGCAGCAGGCTTTCCATGTCGCAGCCATCGTGGGGAAATACGCTGATGCCGATGCTGGCCGACGGCCGTATCTCCACATCGCCCAACTGCAGCGGCTGCCCCAGTGCCCGCAGGATGTGTTCGCTGCGCTCGCCGGCAGCCTGACCA
Source organism: Stenotrophomonas humi (assembly GCF_001431415.1). GTDB lineage: Bacteria > Pseudomonadota > Gammaproteobacteria > Xanthomonadales > Xanthomonadaceae > Stenotrophomonas > Stenotrophomonas humi. The sequence continues at coordinate 65,079 of NZ_LDJI01000020.1, forward strand.
TCGCAAAGGGTGAGCACCACCACGAATTCGTCACCGGACAGGCGTCCGACGATATCCGTCGGCCCGATCTCCTGCTGCAACCGCCGCGCCACGGTGCGCAGCAGTTCATCGCCCCCGGGGTGTCCGAAGGAATCGTTGACCTGCTTGAAGCGGTCCAGGTCGATGAAGAGCATCGCCAGCGAATCGCTGCGGTGTCTGGCGGAGGTGATCGCGTTGTCGGCCTGCGCATGCAGCAGGCTGCGGTTGGGCAGGCCGGTAAGGTCATCGTAGAAGGCCAGCCGGCGAATGCGGTTGCGCGCTTCCTCGCGCTCCAGTGCCAATGCGCACAGATGCACGATCACCTCCACCAGACGGCGGTGGAAGGTGTCCGGGTCATGCGGTTGCCGGTAGTAGAACGCGAACGTGCCCAGCACCCGGCCGTCGCTGGCCTTGATCGGGGTGGACCAGCACGCGGCCAGGCCGTACTGCAGGGCGACATGACTGAAGCCTTCCCAGTTCGGGTCGCTGGCGATGTCGCGCGCCAGCACCGGCTCGCCGCTGTAGGCCGCGCTGCCGCAGCTGCCGCAGCGCGGCCCGATCATCAGGCCATCCACCCGCTTGCTGTAGGCATCGGGCAGGCTGGGCGCGGCCAGCGTACGCAGCTGGCCATCCTCCAGGCGCAGCACCGAGCACAGCACCTGCGGTGCGATCCGCTCCACTTCCCTGCACATCTGCTGCATCAGCTCGATGGTGGGCACCTCGCGCACCATGGCGTCGAGCATCTTGTGCTGCAGTACTTCATGCACCTTGGTGCGGGTGATGTCCATCAGCACGATGACCAGGTTCACCAGTGCGCCATAGTCATCGAAGATCGGGTTGGTACTGACCGAGCACCACAAGGGTTGCCCGTTCTTGCGGTATACGCGCTCGTCGGCCTGGATGGGCCGGCCAGCGCTCAGGCGCGAAGCATAGGCGGCGACGTGCGTGGACCAGGAGCCATCCGGCACCAGCAGCGTGGGCACATAGTGGCCCAGCGCCTCGGCATCGACAAAGCCGAACAGGCGTCGGAAGCCCTTGTTCAAATGCACGATGCGGCCTTTGGCATCGGTGATCAGCACCGCGCTCTGGGTTTCGTCGAAACCCAGCGACAGCAGTCGCTCGCGTGCCTGGGTCATGCGTCGTGCAGTGACATCGGTCACCAATGCCATGCGGATATCGCGGCCATCGCTGTGGACATGCGACATCGTCACGCTGATCCAGCAATGGCCACCGTCCTTGCGGACCAGTTGGATGTCATGCGGTGCCAGTGCCAACTCCTGTATCCGGTTGCTTTCGCCGGGATACAGGCGGGTGTCGTAGCGTTCGCGCATGGACAGCGGTGCCAGCATGCCCAGGTTCTGGCCCAGCACTTCCCTGCGCGACCAGCCGGAGATCGCTTCCATGGCGTGGTTGAAGTACAGGATGCTGTTGCACTCATCGAACAGGATCACCCCGTTGCCGATCTGCTCCAGCGCCGTGGAAAAAAACTGCAGCATGTCTTCTGTCGATGACAGCAGCTGCCGGTCCATCATTCGCCCCCTTGGCTTTGAGCTCCGCTTTTACACCTTATAGCGTCCTTGCGGTGTGTACCCTGCGGTGAAGCATCGGCGATGCGGGGCAGGGGCGCTGGCGGCCCCATCCCCTGGCGTGCGCTGGCGTACGTTTCGGGGCTTGGGGTGCAGGTGCCGGCGCCGCTGTTCCCGCGCTGGCGGAAGCCTGACCGCATCCGGTATCGTGCGCGGATGAAATCCCCCCATCCCGCCCGCCAAGGCGGTGTGCGTCGCGTGTTCCGTTACCTGTACCGCGTCCCGCTGTTGCTGGTGCACATCGTCCTGTTCCTGCCGCTGATCCTGCTGCTGATGCTGCCGCCGTTCGGGCACATGGGTGGGCCTGACAATCCCCTGGAGCACCGGGTGGTGCGCTGGTGGTCGAGTTGTTTGATGTGGATTTTCGGTTTCCGCCTGCACCGCTACGGTCAGCCCCTGCAGGGGCCGGTGCTGTTTGTGGCCAACCACGTGGGCTGGGTGGACATCAGCATGGTCCACAGCCAGCAGATGGTCGGCTTCGTGGCCAAGCGTGAAATCGCCGATTGGCCGGTGGTGGGCTGGGTCGCCAGCCGTGGCCACACCATCTACCACCAGCGCGGGAACACCGAGTCGCTGGGCGGAGTGATGGATGAGATGGTCAAGCGCCTGCAGGAACAGCGCCCGGTGGCGGTGTTCCCGGAAGGCCGCACCCGGGGCGGGCATGAAGTCGGGCCGTTCCATGCGCGGATCTTCCAGGCCGCGGTCGTGGCCAACGTGCCGGTACAGCCCATCGCGCTGCGCTACGGTGAGCGCGGCAATGCGCAGACCCTGGTCGCGTTCGCGCCGGGCGAGAGCTTCTTCGGCAACTTCCTGCGCCTGCTGGGCGAAGCGCCGCGGCGGGCGGAAGTGCATTTCCTGGAGCCCATCAGTGGCTCGGACCTGGAAGGCCGCCGTCGTATCGCGGAGACCGCGCGTGCGCGTATCGTGGCGGTGATGGAAGGGCCCTAGAGGATGGCGGTGGTCAACGTCGCATCCAACCACGCAGGCGCAGCATGCATGCCATGTTGAACGCCGCCGATTACCAGCCGCCGCGGTGGCTGCGCAATCCACACCTGCAGTCGATGCTGGCCTCCAGCCGGGTGCGGCTGCGTCGCGGCCAGCAGTTGCTGGCCGGCACCGGCGCGACCACCACCGAGTTGATGCTGGACGGCGGCGACGGCGTGCGCCTGCAGGCCTGGCACAGCCGGTTGCCGGGCGTGGTCCCGGTCGGCATGGCGTTGCTGCTGCATGGTTGGGAGGGCAGTGCCGAATCCAGCTACATGCGCATGACCGCCGCGCACATGCTGCAGAACGGCTTCGAAGTGGTGCGGTTGAACTTCCGCGACCACGGCAATACGCATCACCTCAATCCCGGCATTTTCCATTCCTGCCGGATTGAAGAGGTGGTCAACGCTGCCGGTGATATCGCCGCACGTTTCCCGATGCTGCCGTTGGTGGCCGCCGGTTACTCGCTGGGCGGCAACTTCGTGTTGCGCCTGGCCCTGCACGCACCGGCAGCTGGAGTGCCGTTGCGGCATGTGGCCTCGGTCTGCCCGGTGCTGGACCCGGCGGTGACGATGGACAGCATCGAGCGCGGGCCGGTGATGTACGACTGGTATTTCCGTCGCAAGTGGACCGGCTCGCTGCGGCGCAAGCGCACGCTGTTCCCCGAACTGGCCGATTGCGACGACACCGTGCTCAAGCTGGACATCCGCGCGCTGACCGGCTGGCTGGTGGATCGGCATACCGATTTCGCCTCGCTGCAGGATTACTTCGACGGCTACTCCATCGCCGGTCAGAAACTGGCCAGGCTGCAGGTGCCGGCCGACATCCTGATGGCGCAGGACGACCCGGTGATTCCATTTGCCACCTTCGACCAATGGCAGTTGCCGACGCATGCGCATCTGCAGATCGCGCGCTGGGGCGGGCACTGCGGTTTCATCGAAAATCTGCGCGGCGACGGCTTTTCCGAACGCTGGGTGGCGCAGCAGCTGGTGGCGGCGATCCAACGCTGAACCGTGATGCGGCGCATCGCCGCTACAATGCGTTTTTTGCGCTCACGCTGGACCGCCATGCAAGACAAGATCATTGAAGCCCTGCGCCGCAACGCCGCCGATGAGGGTGTGACCCTGGCCCGTGAGTGGGTGGCTGCCGAACCGCAACAGGCGCAGGCCCACCGCTGGCTGGCGCTGGCCCTGCAGCAGCAAGGCCAGCTGGCCGATGCCCAGGCCAGCCTGGAGCAGGCCCTGGCGCTTGCCCCGGATGATGCCGCGCTGCACCTGCAGCAGGCCGGCCTGCTGCTGGCGCTGCGCCAGATCGCCGCCGCCGGCGAGGCGCTGGAACGCAGCACCACGCTCAACCCGAATGAATTCTCCGCCTACCTGATGCAGGCGCATCTGGCGCTGGCACGCGATGACGCCGATGAAGCCGATCGCCTGGGCCGCATGGCCGCACGCGTGGAACCGGACAACCCCGAGTTGGCCGGCATCCAGGGCATGGTTGCGCTGCGCCGTGGCGACGTCGACCGCGCGCTGAGCGTGTTGTCGGCGGCCAGCCAGCAGCTGCCCAATGACCCGCGGCTGCTGCATGCGCTGGGCTTTGCCTACCTGGGCAAGGACATGCTGGCCTTTGCTGAACAGGCTTTCCGCCGTGTGCTCGAACTGAGCCCCGGCACCCAGGCCCTGCGCGGGCTGCTGGTGCAGCTGGCGCTGCGACAGGGCCATGTCGACCGCGCTGCCGAAGTGATGCGCGACGTGCTGGCCAATGAAGGTGGCGACAGCCCCGGCATGCGCCGTCTGGCCGGTGAACTGGAACTGGCCTCGGGCCAACCGCTGCAGGCGCTGGAACACCTGCGACCGCTGCTGAGCCAGCTGCCGGGCGACCGCGCCACGCTGCAGATGCTGCTGGTGGCCTGGCAGCGCCTGGGCCGTGACGACGAAGCACGCACCGATCTGGAAGCGGCGCTGCAGGACAACCCGCAGCTGCATGACCTGTGGCTGGCACGTCTGGCGGTGGCGCCGGTGGGCAGCGACGAAGCGGTGGACGTGGTCGACCGCTGGCTGGCCGCGATGCCCGAACACCTGCCGGCGCTGGAAGCACGCATGAGCCTGCACGACATGAAGGAGCAGGCCGAGGATGCCGAGGCGACCGCACGCCGGATCGTCGCACTGGAACCCGGTCGCGCCAGTGGCGAACAACGTATCGTCGAAGCCCTGTTGGTGCGTGAGCCTGCCGCTGCCGTGGCGCACGTCCAGGCGCTGCTGGACAGCAGCCCGGAAGATGCCCATCCGGCGCTGCGCACCTGGCTGGGCAGCGTGCAGGACCGTGCCGGTGATCCCGCCGCGGCACTGGCCACCTGGCTGAGCCTGCACGAAGCACTGGCGCCGACGCGTCTGCCATTGCCGCCGCAGGCCAAGGCCCCCGGCGAGTGGCCGGCACTGGGCACCGTGGCCGAGGACAACGCAACCCGCCCGATGTTTGTCTGGGGCGCCCCGGGTTCGGGCGTGGAGCGCGTGGTGGCGGTGATGGCGGCCGGCAGCCGGGTGCTGCGCGGTGACCGTTTCGGTCCGACCCCGCCCAACGATGGCTTCCAGAACTTCTTCACCCTGCAACGTCTGGCAACCGACGCGCTGACCCCCGAGCAGCTCGTGCAGCAATGGCGCGAACAGCTGCCGTCGCGTGGCATCGAAGACGGCAACGTCATCGACTGGCTGCTGTGGTGGGACAACGCGCTGCTGTGGGCACTGCGTCCGCAGTTGCCGGAAGGCCGCCTGATCATCGCCATCCGTGACCCGCGCGACATGCTGGTCGAATGGTTGGCACTGGGCGCACCCGCGCCGCTGGCATTGACCTCGTCCAGTGAAGCGGCGCAGTGGCTGGCCCGTTCACTGGAGCAGGTGGCCGAGCTGCATGAGCAGGATCTGTACGCCCACCTGCTGCTGCGCACCGATGACGCGGTCAATGACCCGGCCGCCATGGGCGCGCTGCTGGAACAGGCCTTTGGCCTGCGCTTCCCGCAGGTGCGCAGCCTGGGCCCGGGCACCATCGAGGCTGGCCATTGGCGCAAGTACGCCACGGTGCTGGCGGCTGAGTTCTCGCGCCTGACCCCGGTTGCGGTGCGTCTGGGCTACCCCGAAGTCTGATCCAAGGAGCGACGATGAAACTGGACAGCCAAAGCTTCCACAACATGCAGCCGATCCCGGCCGAGTTCGCTGCCGGCGATGCCAATGGCTTTGCCGGCAACCGCAACCCGCAGCTGGCCTGGAGCGATGTACCCGAAGGCACCCGTTCGTTCGCGCTGCTGTGCGTGGACCCGGACGTGCCGACCGTGCCGGAGCTGGTCGGCCGTGCCGACGTCAGCATCCCGCTGGATCAGGTGCGTGGTGATTTCGTGCACTGGGTGATGGTCGACATCCCGGCCGCCGTGCGTGACATCGCGGCCGGCAGCTGCAGCGAGGGCTTCACCGTGAAGGGCAAGCTGCAGCCTGCCGGGCCGGCCGGTGCACGTCAGGGCATCAACGACTACACCGGTTGGTTTGCCGGCAACGCGGAGATGGCCGGCACCTACTACGGCTACGACGGCCCGTACCCGCCGTTCAACGACGAACGACTGCATCGCTATTTCTTCCGTGTGTTCGCACTCGATGTGGAAAAGCTGCCGGTGGAAGGTGCCTTCACCGCCGCTGATGTTTACCGCGCCATGCAGGGCCATGTGTTGGCTGAAGCGGCCATCCACGGCACCTATACGCTCAATCCGGCGCTCTGATGAGGTGCCGAGCGAGCACGCTCGGCATCGGCATCGGCATTCCCGCTGCAGATCCAGCGTAGTGTGGCTCCGCTCTACAAAAGCAGAAGAACGAAAAAGGGCGCCTTGCGGCGCCCTTTCCGTGTCACTTCGCGGTGGTGAATTACTTCACCAGTTCCGAGGCGACCACCATGTCCAGCACGTAGGCCTGCGACGGCGCATCGGCCGGCGGGTTCTTGATCTGGAAACGCTTCAGGCGCAGCACGTTGCGCACGCCCGGCTCGTGGTTGTAACCCTCGATGTTGCCGTAGAAGTTCTCGTACGCGCCGCGCTTGCCCTGTTCCAGGCCTTTGTCGTCGTACTTCACTTCACGCACCTGAAGGCAGGTGGCGTCCTTCATCAGCGGGTGCGGGCACGGCTTGGTCTGTGCGTCCACTTCCATGAAGACCTGCTCGCCGGGGCCGCCGTAGCGGGTTTCAGCGGTCGGCTCGGCGCGGAAGGTCAGCACGTCGCCGCTGGCGGTGGCCAGGGTCAGCGTAGAAGCATCCAGCGTGCGCACCGTCAGCTTGCCTTCCAGGCGCTGGCTGACCAGACGATCGAGTTCCATCACGCCCGGCTCGGCGCAGGCCATGCTGGTGGACATCAATGCGCCTACGGTGAGTGCGTCACCGTCCAGCGTGTAGCCACCACCGATGCGGTTGCAGGTGTTGCTGGCGCCAACGCGGCCGTCCTTGAAATCAAGCGTCACCGGCTTGTCCGCACGCACGAACAGGCCATCGATGCGCTTGCCGCTGGCGTCCACGGCGTTGTCCAGCAGCCAGTGGTTGGCGCCCAGCTGGGCGGCGTCGATGCTGGCAGCAGGTACAGCCGGCGTCGCTGCCGCAGTACTGGCAGGCGCGTTGGTTTCTGGCTTGGTGCTGTTCGACGGGTTGCTGCAGGCGACCATCATGGCGACAGGCAGGGACAGAAGAAGGATGCGCTTCATGTACAACTCCTTTGGAGCGTGGGTAGGTTCGGGACGATAAACGGCCACGGATGAATACCGGGGTTGCGTTTGTCGCGCCGCATTCAGTTTCCAGCAGGCAAAAACAGCAGCAAGCCGATGCCCAGTGCGATGCGGTATAGCGCAAAGCCCGTGAAGGGGCGGCGTTTGATGTAACCCAGCAACCACTTCACCACCACAAAGCCGGTGACCACGGCGGCGGCGAACGCCACGCCAACGTCGGTCCAATTTTCGCTGCCCAGTTTCCCGTCCTTGGCCAGTTCCAGGAATGCATAGCCGCTGGCGGCGAACATGGTGGGAATGCCGACCAGGAACACGAATTCCGCGGCCGCCGAGCGACGTGTCAGGCCCAGCAGCATCGCCAGGAAAATGGCCGCCGCCGAGCGCGAGGTGCCCGGGAACACGCCGGCAATCACCTGGGCCAGGCCCACGGCGATGGCGACCTTCCAGGTGACGGTGTCGCGGTCGGGCATGCGCGAGGCGAAATGTTCGGCCACCAGCATCCACGCACCGCCAATGACCAGCGCCCAGGCCACCGGGGTTACGGTTTCCGGCAACTCCCAGCCCGCCAGACGCACCGGCAGGCCGACCAGGGCGGTGACCAGAAAGGCCACGCCGAGCTTCATGACGTAGTCGCGGTTCTCGCGTTCACCCAGCCCGGTGGCCAGTGACCACAGCCGCTGCCGCAGTGCCAGGGTCACGGCGAAGATGGCGCCGGCCTGGATGACGATGTTGAAGAAATCCGAGCGGGTACCGAGCCAGTGCTGGGCGATCAGCAGGTGGCCGGTGCTGGAAATGGGGAGGAATTCGGTGAGGCCTTCGAGGATGCCCAGCAACAGGGCGGAGAGCAGGTCGGACATGGAAAAAGAATGGGAGGAAAGGCCGCCACAGCATAGTCCATCCAGTGTTTGCACTATTTTGGTGCTTTATTGAAAGAATGCACCTTTATAGTGCGAAAGCTGGCTGTCGGTGCAACTGCATGTCAAATAAAAACAACAACTTACAAAAATTTCATAGTTGGCACGCAAGTTGCTGAAGTACAGGCACATCATCAATCCACCCGAGGTTCCACCCGATGTCCCTGGAAAACGTTGAGAAGCTGATCAAGGACAACCAGATCGAGTTCATCGACCTGCGTTTCGTCGACATGCGTGGTATCGAGCAGCACCTGACCTTCCCGGCATCGATCGTCGAGCCGGCGTTGTTCGAGGAAGGCAAGATGTTCGACGGCAGCTCGATCGCCGGTTGGAAGGGCATTGCCGAGTCGGACATGGTGCTGCTGCCGGACGCTGACAGCGCCTATGTGGACCCGTTCTACGCCGACCCGACCCTGGTGCTGATCTGCGACGTGCTCGACCCGGCCACCATGCAGGGCTACGGCCGCTGCCCGCGCGGCATCGCCAAGCGCGCCGAGTCGTACCTGAAGTCCTCGGGCATCGCCGACCTGGCGTTCTTTGGCCCGGAGCCGGAATTCTTCATCTTCGATTCGATCCAGTTCGCCAACGACATGGGCCACACCTTCTTCAAGATCAACTCGGAAGAAGGTGCCTGGAACACCGGCAAGAGCTATGACGGCACCAACACCGGTTACCGTCCGACCGTGAAGGGTGGCTACTTCCCGGTGCCGCCGACCGACTCGCTGCACGACATCCGTGCCGAGATGTGCAAGGTGCTGGAAAAGGTGGGCATCGAAGTCGAAGTGCACCACCACGAAGTGGCCAATGCCGGCCAGTGCGAGATCGGCGCCAAGTTCAACACGCTGGTGACCAAGGCTGACGAACTGCAGCGCATGAAGCACGTCATCAAGAACGTCGCTCACCGCAACGGCAAGACCGCCACCTTCATGCCCAAGCCGCTGGTCGGCGACAACGGCAGCGGCATGCACGTGCATCAGTCGCTGGCCAAGGGCGGCGCCAACCTGTTCTCCGGTGACGGTTACGGCGGCCTGAGCCAGATGGCGCTGTGGTACATCGGCGGCATCTTCAAGCACGCCCGTGCCATCAATGCCTTCACCAACTCGGGCACCAACAGCTACAAGCGCCTGGTGCCGGGCTTTGAAGCCCCGGTGATGCTGGCTTACTCGGCCCGCAACCGTTCGGCTTCGTGCCGCATTCCGTGGGTGTCCAACCCGAAGGCGCGCCGCATCGAAATGCGCTTCCCGGATCCGATCCAGTCCGGCTACCTGACCTTCACCGCGCTGATGATGGCCGGCCTGGACGGCATCAAGAACCAGATCGACCCGGGCGCACCGAGCGACAAGGACCTGTACGACCTGCCGCCGGAAGAAGAGAAGCTGATCCCGCAGGTCTGCTCCTCGCTGGACCAGGCGCTGGAAGCACTGGACAAGGACCGCGAGTTCCTCAAGGCCGGTGGCGTGATGAGCGACGACTTCATCGATGCGTACATCACCTTGAAGATGAAGGAAGTGACCCAGTTCCGTGCGGCCACGCACCCGCTGGAATATCAGCTGTACTACGCAAGCTGAGTTCAGGTGGCGATGACGAAGGGCTCCCCTCCCACCTTCGTCATCGCCGCCGCTTTCATGACTGGGGAGCCATGGCAGCGGTCTGAAGCAACAGGCAAGGCAACACCAGGGGCAAGAGAAGCCGCACGCGCGTCATGGGCCGTTCCTCCCTCCCGCGTCACTGCTGCCGCCCTCAGACGGGGTGGCAACAGCGAGGCTCATGACACGTCCGGCGCAACAGCCAGCGGCCGCCCTGCGGCCGGTGGAAGACATGATTCCGGCCCGCAGGCTTGGGCCGGCCTCCTCCACTTCGGGACATGCGCATGAAACTGATCTCCGCCATCATCCGGCCGTTCAAGCTGGACGAAGTACGTGAAGCACTGGGCGCCGTTGGCGTTTCGGGCATCACCGTGACTGAAGTAAAAGGTTTCGGGCGCCAGAAGGGACACACCGAGCTGTATCGCGGCGCCGAGTATGTCGTCGATTTCCTGCCCAAGATCCGCATCGAAACCGCCGTCACAGACGACAGCGTGGACGCGGTGATCGAAACGCTGCAGGCCGCTGCGGGCACCGGAAAAATCGGCGACGGCAAGATCTTCGTCACCCCACTTGAGCAGGTGGTGCGCATCCGCACCGGTGAAACAGGCGCTGACGCGCTCTAAGCATCCGCACACGTTCCTGCTGCGTTCGACAGTTGGTCCGCGCGCGGTGCAGGGAATGCCCGCGTATCACGCATACGCTGCTTCCCGGCTCACCAACGGCATGACTGGCTTCGCACGCGACAGCGCGTGATCGGGTCCTAACCCCCAACAGTCGGAGTCGAAAATGCGAACGGAATTTTTCACCGGGCTGAAAGCCCGGTTCGGTGGCCTGTGCCTGTCATTCATGCTCGCGGTGGTCGCAGCGGGTGTCTTCCCGTCGGTTGCCACGGGACAAGAGGCTGCGCAGATGCAGCCGGTCGCCACGGAAAGCGTCGCGGCAGCTGCCGCTGCACCGGCGGCCGAAGCGGCGCCTGCCTTTGATCGCGGTGATGTGGCGTGGATGCTTACCGCCACGCTGCTGGTATTGATGATGGTGGTGCCGGGACTGGCCCTGTTCTACGGTGGTCTGGTGCGTGCCAAGAACGTGCTGTCGGTGCTGAGTCAGGTGTTGGTGGTGTTCTCGCTGGTACTGATGCTGTGGGTGGCCTATGGCTACAGCGCGGTGTTCAGTGCGGGCAATCAGTTCTTTGGTTCGTTCACGCAGTTCGCGTTCCTCAAGGGCTTCACGCCCGACTCGGTTGGCAACACGCCCATCGCGGGCCTGCCCGATTTCCTGTTCGTGGCGTTCCAGTCCACCTTCGCCGGCATCACCACCGCATTGATCGTTGGCGCCTTCGCCGAACGCATCAAGTTCCGCGCGGTACTACTGTTCTCCGCACTGTGGTTCACCCTGAGCTACATCCCGATGGCGCACATCGTCTGGGGCGGGGGTTACCTCGGTGAAATGGGGGCGATCGATTTCGCTGGCGGCACCGTGGTGCACATCAACGCCGGGGTTGCCGGCCTGGTTGCGGCCTGGTTTGTCGGCAAGCGCCTGGGCTACGGCCAGACTGCGCTGAAGCCGCACAACCTGCCACTGACCTGGATCGGTGCGATGCTGCTGTGGGTGGGCTGGTTCGGCTTCAATGCCGGCTCAGCGGCGGCGGCAGACACGGTGGCCTCGCTGGCCTTCATCAACACTGTGCTGGCCACCGCCGCGGCGGTGCTGGGCTGGACGCTGGTGGAAGCGATCAGCAAAGGCCATCCGTCGGCACTGGGTGCGGCATCGGGCGCGGTTGCCGGCCTGGTCGGCGTGACCCCGGCCTGCGGCACGGTCGGCCCGCTGGGTGCGATCGTCATTGGCTTCGTCACCGGCATTGTCTGCGTGTGGGGCGTCACTGGCCTCAAGCGCCTGCTCAAGGCCGACGACACCGCCGATGTGTTCGGCGTGCATGGGGTCGGCGGCATCGTCGGCGCGATCCTCACCGGCGTGTTCAGCGCGCAGTCGCTGGGTGGCACCAAGGTGGATCTGGATATCGGCCACCAGCTGTGGGTGCAGGTGATCAGTGTCGGTTTCACCGTGCTGTGGAGCGCGGTGGTCACCGCGGTGATCCTGCTGGTGGTGCGCGCGTTGGTCGGCCTGCGTGTCAGCGAGGAAGCCGAACGCACCGGCCTGGATGTCACCACGCATGGTGAGTCCGCCTACGAGGTTTGATTGCTTTGAGCCCCTCTCCCGTTTACGGGAGAGGGGTTGGGGTGAGGGCCGCTCGACACCGGAGAACCAACCGACATGAGCAAGTCCCCAGCGCGACAGATGCAGAAACCACGGCGCGGCACCCACGACCACAATCACATTCCCTTGCCGGAACGTCCTGTTCCCTGCCGTTGGTCACTTGCCATGCGACGCGCAGCAACGTGCAATGCCCCCCATGAACCACAAACTCCTGTTGCCGCTGGCGCTGGTCGCCGCACTCACCGCTTGTACCTCCGCACCGGTACGCAATCCGCTGGCGCAGTGGGTGCCGTCGCCGAACCACAATGCCCGCAGCCCGGTGATCATCGTGCTGCACCACACCGAGCAGGATTCGGTGCAGGAAAGCCTGGACACGCTGCGCAGCGCCAACAGCGGCGGCAAAGTCAGCTCGCACTATCTGGTTGGCCGCGATGGTGACCTCTACCAGCTGGTGGCCGACAGCGAACGCGCCTGGCACGCCGGCGGCGGCCGTTGGGGCAGCATCACCGATCTCAACTCGGCATCGCTTGGCATCGAGATCGACAACAACGGCCACAGCCCGTTCACCCAGCCGCAGATCGCCACGCTGCTGCGTCTGCTCGACGACCTTTGCGCCCGCTACAACATCCCGCGCAACCAGATCATCGGCCACGCCGACCTGGCACCCACGCGCAAGGCCGACCCCAGCCGCTTCTTCCCCTGGCAGCAGCTGGCCGAAGCCGGTTTCGGGATCTGGCCGGATGCTGCACATGGGCCGGCGCCGGAGGGCTTCGACCGCTGGATGGCGTTGCAGGCCCTGGGCTACCCGCTGGATGACCGCGCCGCCGCTGCGCGCGCTTTCCACCGCCGCTTCCGGGGCAGTGACACGCTCCCCGCCGAGCTGGACATCGAAGACGCCCGCATCCTGCATTCGCTGCTGTTGCAGAAGCAGTGAATCCGGGTCTTTGCACTATATTGGTGCAATGAGCGGAAACGACTTCAGCCCCTCCCCGGAACTGCTGGCCACGCCCCTGGTTTGGAGCGACACCGATGGCCGCATCCTCGGTGCCAACCCGGCATTCTGCCGCTGGCTGGGAGTGAGCGTGCGGCGCCTGCTGGGCCAGCCGCTGGCCTCGCTGGAGGTGCAGGGCGAGCTGCTGGCCGGGCAACTGGCAACGCCTTCCACCGACACCCGGCGCCTGCCACGGCTGGCCCTGGCCTTGCCTGGCGAAGCCCCGCGCTTCGCCGACGGCTGGCTGAGCGGCCACGAAGGCGGCGGCTGGCTGCTTGAAGCGCACCCGGTGGACGAGTTCCAGACGGCCGACCCGGCACAGGTCCTGCCTGGCGCCTTCAGTGCCGCACTCAAGGGCCTGGCCCACGAGCTGCGTAACCCGCTGGCCGGACTGAAAGGTGCCGCGCAGCTGTTGGCGCGCCGTGCGCATGGCCGCGACAGCGATGAAGGTGAGTTGATCGAACTGATCGGCTCGGAGATCGAGCGCCTCAACACCCTGCTTGAGCAACTGCTGTCACCGGCACCGCCACGACCGCATGCACCGCTGAACATCCATGCCGCGCTGGAGCGGGTGCTGCGTCTGGTCGAGAACGAGGCCGGCTGGTCGGTACGGCTGCTGCGCGACTACGACCCCAGCATTCCGGAGTTTCCCGGTGACAGCGACCGCCTGACCCAGGCGCTGCTCAATCTGGTGCGCAATGCCATCCAGGCCGGTGCCACCAGCATCACCCTGCGTACCCGGGTCGAGCACGGTCTGCGCATCGCCGAGCAGCCGCACCCGCTGGCGCTGCGCCTGGAAGTAGCCGACGACGGCCGCGGCGTGCCCGAAGAACTGGCCGAGCATCTGTTCCTGCCGCTGGTCAGTGGCCGCGCCGAAGGCACCGGGCTGGGCCTGGCACTGGCCCAGCAGGTTGCCCGCGAACACCGTGGCACGCTCAGCTACCGCTCGCGGCCGGGCCATACCGTGTTCACCGTGCTGTTGCCGCTGCCGTTGGCCGAGGAAGAAACCGCGGAGGTGAGCGATGCATGAGTCCACATCCCAGGCCGCCACGGTGTGGGTGGTCGATGACGACCGCTCGGTACGTTTCGTGCTGACCACGGCGCTGCGCGATGCCGGCTACACGGTGGAAGGCTTCGACAGCGCCGCCGCCGCCTTGAGCGCGATGGCCGAGCGACCGGCACCGGACCTGCTGTTCACCGACGTGCGCATGCCCGGTGACGACGGGCTGGTGCTGCTGGACAAGCTCAAGGCCGCGCACCCGCAACTGCCGGTGATCGTGATGTCGGCGTATACCGATGTAGCCAGCACCGCCGGCGCGTTCCGTGGCGGCGCGCATGAATTCCTGTCCAAGCCGTTCGATCTGGATGACGCGGTGGAACTGGCCCGCCGCGCGCTGCCCGAACCGCAGGTCGTGCCGGTGCCTGCCATCGCAGCGGCCAGTACCTCGGACGACGGCCCGCCGCAGCTGATCGGCGACACCCCGGCCATGCGCGCGTTGTTCCGTGCCATTGGCCGTCTTGCACAGGCGCCGCTGTCGGTATTGATCAATGGCGAAACCGGTACCGGCAAGGAACTGGTGGCCAGCGCATTGCATCGTGAATCACCGCGCGCCAAGGGGCCGTTCGTCGCGCTCAACACCGCAGCCATTCCTGCCGAACTGCTGGAGAGCGAACTGTTTGGTCACGAGGCGGGCGCCTTTACCGGTGCCACCAAGCGCCATATCGGCCGCTTTGAACAAGCCAATGGCGGCACCTTGTTCCTGGATGAAATCGGTGACATGCCGCTGCCCCTGCAGACCCGCCTGCTGCGTGTGCTGGCCGAAGGCGAGTTCTTCCGCGTCGGTGGGCGTGAGTTGATCCGGGTCGATGTGCGGGTGGTCGCGGCCACCCATCAGGACCTGGAAACACTGGTGGAGCAGGGCGGTTTCCGTGCCGATCTGCTGCATCGCCTGGACATGGTGCGCTTGTGGCTGCCGCCGCTGCGCGAACGCCTGGGCGACGTGCCGCAACTGGCCGAGACCTTCCTGGGCAACGCCGCACGGCGGCTGGACATGCCACCCAAGCGCCTGTCCGCCCCGGCGGTGCAGGCGCTGCGCGAGCATGCCTGGCCAGGCAACGTGCGCGAGCTTGAAAATGTGTGCTGGCGCTTGGCCGCACTGGCCGTGGCCGACACCATTTCCGCCGCCGACGTGCGCGCCGCCCTGGCACGTGGCGGACGCGGTCCGCGCCCGACCACGGCGGTGGTGCCGGACCAATGGGACCGCGCCCTCGCGGCATGGGCGCAGCAACGTCTGGCCGAAGGGGCGCATGGGTTGCATGCGCAGGCGCGCGAGCGTCTGGATGCAGTGCTGCTGGAAGCCGCGCTGGCCTTCACCGACGGACATCGTGCCGACGCTGCTGCGCGGTTGGGGCTGGGCCGCAATACCCTCACCCGCAAGCTCGGCCCGGGCCGTCGTCGCTGAGCTGTGACTGCCTGCCCGGTTGTCGAGGCAGCGGTATGTATACTCGGCCCCCCATGGGGACCACGACACCGCTGACGGACATCACCGGGCTGATTCGCCGTTGGCAATGCGGTGATCGCATCGCTGCCGAAGCGCTTGCCGCGCAGGTCTATGGCGAACTCCATGCACAGGCCGTCCGGCGCCTTGCACGCGGTAAGCACGGCGATCTGCGCCCTACCGAACTATTGAACGAAGCCTGGATACGGCTGTCAGCCAGTGCGCATCCGTTCCAGTCACGCGAGCATTTCCATGCCATTGCCGCGCTGAAGATGCGCGACCTGCTGGTGGATCTGGCGCGCATGCAGGGCAGCGACAAACGCAAGGGCGAAGAGCAGGCGCTGACGCTGTCGGTCGCGCTGCTGGATCCGGCACCGCAGCCGGAAGACCTGCATTCCATCGCTGAAGCGTTCGATCACTTGTCGCAGGTGGACCAGCGCAAGGCCCAGGCTTTCGCGTTGAATGAACTGGCCGGCTTCACCGTGGCCGAGACCGCCGAGCTGCTCGGTGTCTCCACCGCGACGTTGCAGCGCGACCTGCGCTTCACCCGTGCCTGGTTGTCGACGCGCTTGCCATGCTGAGCGCCGATGCCTGGAGCCGGTTGACCGAGCTGTTTGGGCGGGCCACCGATCTGCCTGATGCGGAACGGGTCCGCTTCGTCCATGCGCAGACTGGAGATGACCTCGAATTGCAGCAGGAACTGTTGGCGTTGATTGCTGCCGACGCGGACGCCACGCGACGTCTGCGCGAACCGCTGCAACGGGCTGCCGAAGCCCTGCTGCAGGTTGAGGAAGCCGAGGTGGTGGCGGGCACGCGGTTTGGCTCCTGGGCAATCGAACGGATGATCGGTTCCGGCGGCATGGGGCGGGTGTACCTGGCCCGTCGCGCCGACGGTGCCTATGAGCGCGAGGTCGCGCTCAAGCTGGTGCGCACGCCCGCGTTGAGCGAACGCCGCCATGCCCATTTCGAATACGAATGCCGCCTGCTGGCACAGATGCAGCATCCGGCCATCGCACAGATCCACGATGCCGGCATCGACCCGGAAGGGCGTGCCTATCTGGTCATGGAATACATCCAGGGCCAGCCGATCTCCGAGTGGTGCGACCAGCACGCACTGAGCATGCGCCAGCGCGTGGAACTGCTGATCAAGGTGGCCGAAGGCGTGCAGCACGCACACCAGAAAGGCGTCATCCACCGCGACCTGAAGCCGAGCAACGTGCTGGTGGGCAGCGTCGATGATGTGGCGATGCCGAAGATCATCGACTTCGGTATCGCCATGGAAACCGAAGGTACTGAGCTGAGCAGCGGTGGTGGTACACCGGGCTACATGAGCCCGGAGCAGTCACTGCCAGGCAACGATGTCGACGCGCGCAGCGACGTGTATTCGCTGGGCGCGATCCTGTACGAACTGGCCTGCGGTGCGCGGCCCGAGGCCACCACAACGTCGTCGCCGTCGCAGTACCTGCGTGGCCTGCCTGCGGATAGGCAGGTGCAGGTGGCCACGACACGCAGCAGTACTTCGACGCGATTGCTGCAGGAGCTTCATGACGGGCTGGATGCCATCGCAGTGAAAGCGCTGCAGCATGAACGCGGCGACCGCTACGCATCGGTGTCGTTGCTGCTGGAAGACCTGCGCCGTTGGTTGCGCCACTATCCGCCGCATGCAGCAGGGCGCGCACGGCTGCTGGCCGCGCGTAAGTTCGCGCGCCGCAACCGGCTGATGGTGGGCGCTGCGGCGATGGTTGCCGTGGTGCTGGTGGCGGGCCTGGCGGCCACGATCTGGTCATTGCGCGAGGCACGACAGGAAGCCGCACGCGCCAAGGTGTCCTCGAACTTCCTGGCTTCGGTGCTCGACAGCATGGATCCGGCGATGGCCGAGGATCTGGACAAGACCTTGATGCTGCGCGTGCTGGACGATGCTTCCCAGCGTGCACCGCGCGATCTGGCGGCCTACCCAGACATCCTCGCGGACATGGAGCTGATCATCGCGGTCAACCAGATGACGCTGGAGGAATACGACCGTGCCATCGAGCATCTGGAGTCGATACGCAGGCTCGCCGACGCGCATCCCGGAACACTGGAACTGCAGCGCCTGCGTGCACTACAGGTGCTGGGCGAAGCCTATGTCGTGACTGACAACCCTGCGAAGGCCGAGGCGGCACTTGATCAAGGCATTGCCAGGGCGCGCGGCGGTGATCCGGCGCACCAGTGGCTGATGTACGACATGCAGTCACGTCTGGCGTGGGTATGGTTCGGGCAGGGCAAAATGGTCGACGCCCTGCATCTGGCCAAGGAAGCACTGGATGGCTTCATCCGCACCGCGCCCGCCGATGACCAGCAACGCCTGGATGCGGCCAAGCGTTATGCCGACCTGCTGTCCAGCAGCGGTGACTACGCGCAGTCCATTGCGCTGCTGGATGAGGTCGTACAACGCCGTACCCGCATCAATGGTCCCGATCACCCGCTGACGCTGGTGGCGCGTCGGGACCGGGTGACCACGCGGTTGCGCATGCGCGACTTCGCTGGCGCCGAGCCGGAACTGCGGCAGTTGCTGGCCGCCTATGAGCGCATGTACGGCGCCGACAGCGGTTATCCGATCAATGTGCGCGGCATGTTGG
The DNA here is from genome assembly GCF_001431415.1 of Stenotrophomonas humi. Taxonomy (GTDB): domain Bacteria; phylum Pseudomonadota; class Gammaproteobacteria; order Xanthomonadales; family Xanthomonadaceae; genus Stenotrophomonas; species Stenotrophomonas humi. Next base: position 83,233 of record NZ_LDJI01000020.1, read on the forward strand.
GCAGCGCGCTGCGGGAGCAGGGAAAGGTGGCTGAAGCCGGGCCGCACTATCGTGCGGCCATGGAATGGAATGCCAAGCGCTATGGGCCTGAGTCACAGGCCACGGTGATCGCGCGCCACAACCATGCCAACTGGTTGCTGGCAGCAGGCCAGGCGACCGCATCCCGTGACGAACAACAGGCTCTGTTGGGCATTGCCGACCGTACGCTGGGTCGGGTCAACCCCATCACTGCCGAAATCCTGCGCGGGCTGGCTGAAGCCGAGCTGGCCACGGGTGACCGCGGCCGCGCACACCAGCACGCCATCGCTGCGGTGAAGGCCATGCGCCAGGTCTACGGTGACCAGCATGAAGGCGCGTTGCGTGATGTACGCGCCACGTTGCAGAAGGTTGAAGTGGCCGGCGCTGGCATGCTTCCCAGCGCTGCGCGCGTCGATTGAGTAAAGCGGGTGCTCGACCGCTTGCCGACAAACAGGCATCTTTACGCCGATACGTTCGCAGCAGCGCAATGCCGGCTCACGCCGTTACCGTCACCGGCATGCCTTACAAAGGAGTTTCCCCATGCGTCAGAACCTCATCCTGATGGCCGCCACCAGTACCTTGTTCCTGGCCGCCTGTGGTTCCGGTCCGACGGTCAAGCCCACCCCGCCTGTTCAGCAGGCCACGGTCAGCACCGCACGCATGGCCGAAGCCAACCTCGCGCCGGCCTCGGCGAGCCTGGTCAGCGGTCGTCTGGCGCTGGTACCGGAAGCCGGAGGCGTGCATATCACCGGCGTGATCGGCGGCCTGCCGCGCGGCCAGCAGGCCGCCTTCCATGTACATGAAAAGGGCGATTGCAGCGCGATGGACGCTACCAGCGCGGGAGGGCACTTCAACCCCACAGCGCAGTCGCACGGGCGCGCTTCGGCAGGGGCACATCATGCCGGCGACATGGACAACCTGCAGGTCAATTCCGACGGTGTCGTGCATGTGGATGTACATCTGCGCGGTGTCACACTCGGCGGCGGTGCAGCCAATGACATTGCCGGACGCGCGCTGGTGGTGCACGCTGGTGCCGACGACTACCGCAGTCAGCCAGCCGGCAATGCTGGCGCCCGTGTCGCCTGCGCGGTGATCCGCGTGGTGCGCTGAACGCCCTCATCGTTTTGATCCAGTCCCGCAACGGAGCAAGAACATGCGTCTGATCCACACCACACTTTTCCTCGCCAGCGCGCTGGCACTGAGCGCCTGCAAGCAGGGCGCCGAACCCGATGCTGCACCGGCTGACCCGGCCGCCGCCAATACGCCGGCAACCGTGCCGGCTGAAGCGCCAGTCAGCGATCCGGCCGCACCGCCGGCAATGGCCAAGCCAGTGGCCACCGCGCTGCTGCAACCGACCAAGGACAGCACGGTCGCCGGCACCATCACCTTCAGCGAAGTGGACGGCAAGTTGCGCGCCACCGGCGATATCAGCGGTCTGAAGCCGGACAGCGAACACGGCTTCCACATTCACGAAAAGGGCGATTGCAGCGCACCGGACGGCACCAGCGCCGGTGGCCACTTCAACCCGGGCAGCAGCGAGCACGGCAGCATTGACGCCACCGCGCACCACGGCGGCGACATGCCCAACATCAAGGCCGATGCACAGGGCAACGCCCACATCGACGGCCCGGTGGCCAGCAACGTCAACGTGGGCAAGGGCGATGCGTTCGATATCACCGGCCGTGGTCTGATCGTCCACGCCGACCCGGACGACTACAAAACCCAGCCCACCGGCAATGCCGGCGCACGGCTGGCGTGCGCGGTGATCAACAAGGCGCCGTAAATGGGTTTTCGCCGTCCCTTTCGCCGAAGGCGAAGGGGAGGGTTTGGGAAGTGTGCCGTTGGCGTAATACCTGCGTCGCCGAGATGCATCGGGAGCATTCCCGCCTCCGATGGAGCACAAAAAAAGGGCCGCAAAAGCGGCCCTTTTCAGTACCCGGAAAGCCGCAATCAATGCCCCAGCAGCACCTTCGCGTCCTGCCCGGCATGCACGTGCACATACAGCACGTCGACGCCGTGGGCTTCCAGCACCGCGGCCATCTGTCGCTGACGCATCAGGTACTGCTCGTAGACCCGCTGCAGCCGGTCGCAGTCGTTGTTGGCATGTGCGTAATGCGAGCACCAGCCGGCCGGGTCGAACAGCGCCATGCGCACTTCACCGCCAACATAACGCAGCAGCGGCTCGGGGGGTGCTTCCAGCCATTGCTCCTCGTCGGGCGCGAACATCGCCGTTTCCAGCAGCGGCCACAGTGCGGCCAGGCCCTGGTTGTCGTACTGCATGGCCATCATCGCGGCCAGGTCGTTCAGGGTGAAATAACGCGCATGTTCGATCTGCGCGCCAAAGGCGTTCTGCGCCAGCATCGCGGTATCCGGCTGTGCCATGCCGTTGGCCAGCAATACGTCCTCCAGCGCGTCGCGGGCCTCCTGCAACAGGCCGGTGTCACTGCCGGTCAGCACGAACGGCACCACCCGCAGGCCGCCGCCGGTCAAGCTCGCATCGGCCTGCAACGGCAGTGGCACGTCGCCATTCACGTCGGTGCCGAAGGCCAGCAGGCGCGGGCCCTGGTTGCGGCCCGGGGCGCGCATCTGCAGCTCTTCCAGGCGGCGATGAATCGGCCAGCCCGGGCGCAGTACTTCGGCCGGGTCGAAATGCGCGGCGGCCAGCACCAGGTCAAGCCCGCTGACCTGCGGCACCAGTTTGGCCAGATCGCGGCCGATCAGCGCGGCCAGTTCACCGGCCTGACCGGAAGGCAGCGCGGCCTTGTTCGGTTGCTGGCCACCAGCCAGTTCCAGAGCCATCAGGCCCAAAGCGTTCATGTCGGGGTTGGAATTGCTCATGGTTCGCGGTTGGCCCATCACGGCCTCGAAGCTACACTCAACGCCATTATGCCTGCTATCACCTGCAGGCCACATCGCACTCAACTTCATGTCAGGTACCCGCATGCCCAGCGCTCGTCCCGTCGCCATCCTCGGTGGTGTACGCATCCCGTTCTGCCGCCAGAACACCGCCTATTCGGATGTTGGCAATCTCGGCATGTCGGTACGTACGCTCGGCGCCCTGGTTGAACGGTTTGGTCTGCATGGCCAGCAGCTGGGTGAAGTCGCGATGGGCGCGGTGATCAAGCACCCCAGCGACTGGAACCTTGGCCGCGAAGCCGCGTTGTCCTCGGGCCTGTCGCCGCTGACCCCCGGCATCACCCTGCAACGTGCCTGTGGTACGTCGCTGGACAGCATCATCACCGTCGCCAACAAGATCGCACTGGGCCAGATTGAGTCGGGCATCGGCGGCGGTTCGGATACCACCTCCGACGTGCCAATCGTCTACGGCAAGAAGCTGCGCGCGCGCCTGCTGGCGGCCAACCGGGCCAAGAGCACCGGCGACAAGCTGCGCGCGTTGACCAAGGGTTTCAAGTTCTCAGAGCTCAAGCCCGAGTTCCCCGGCGTGGCCGAGCCGCGTACCGGCAAGAGCATGGGTGACCATTGCGAGGACATGGCCAAGGAATGGAACATTTCGCGTGATTCGCAGGATGAGTGGGCGGTGGCTTCGCACAAGAAGCTGGCCGCCGCTTACGAGCGCGGTTTCTTCAACGACCTGATCGCGCCGTTCCGCGGTGTGGAGCGCGACAACATCCTGCGTCCGGACACTTCGCTGGAAAAACTGGCGACGTTGAAGCCGGCTTTCGACAAGGTTTCCGGCCGTGGCACGCTCACCGCCGCCAACTCGACCCCATTGACCGATGGTGCCGCTGCGGTGCTGCTGGCCAGCGAGGAATGGGCGCGTGCGCATGGTCATGAGCCGCTGGCCTATCTGCGCGATTCGCAGGTGGCGGCGGTGGACTTCGTGCATGGCGAAGGCCTGCTGATGGCGCCGACCATCGCCGTGCCGGAGATGCTCAAACGCAACGGCCTGACCCTGCAGGATTTCGACATCTACGAAATCCACGAAGCCTTCGCCGCGCAGGTGCTGTGCACGCTGCGTGCGTGGGAAAGCGAAGACTATTGCCGCAACCGTCTTGGCCTGGACGTGCCGCTGGGCAGCATTGATCCGCAGAAGATCAATCCGCTGGGTTCGTCCTTGGGTACGGGCCATCCGTTCGCCGCTACCGGCGCCCGCATCATCGGCACCGTGGCCAAGGAACTGGCCGCCCGTGGTGGTGGCCGCGCGCTGGTATCGATCTGCACCGCCGGCGGCATGGGTGTGGTGGCCATCGTCGAGCGCTGATGGGTTTTCATGGGAGCGACTTCAGGCGTGAGGCTGACAACGTCGCGCGCCTGCGGAAGCAACTGCAATCACGGGATGCCCGGCCGATGAATCACCGGCATTTGGCAGGATGTGGCTTCGTGGCTTGCGCCGCTCCCGTGCGTAGGGACTTGCTGGTCAGTGTTCGTCCGCCGCATCGGCATGATCGAGCAGGAACTGGCTGATGATCGCGCGGAGCGGCAGGTCGTCGGTGCTGCGGGCGAAGGTGTCGGCCTGCAGCGCGTAGCTTCGCGCGCGCTCGAGCTCGTCGAGGTTTGAATGACGCTCGGCCACGGCGAGGCAGATCGATGCCGCGTAGTCGGCGGCGTTTGCGGCGCTGGCAAGTGGCAGGGCGCGCAGGTAGATGCCGATGGCATCGCGATCATCGTCGGTGAAGTCGGCCAGTGTTTCCCACAGGAATGGATGGTCGCGCCCTTCCGCAGCCACGGATTCGCAGTAGCGACTCAGCTCGCCGTACAGGGACTCCGCGCGTTCCACGTCACCGGATTGACCGGCGTCGATCATGGCGTTGGTCAGATCCACGACACGCTGGTGGATGTCGGCAGGTATTTTCATCGCGTGGGAAGTGTCATTCGGGAGCGGGATTTCACGGCCTCAGCCTTTCAGGCGCGGGAAGCCGTGCTCGTCGCGTTCTTCCGCCACGGCCTGGTCCTGGATCTGCTGGCGCAGATCGCGCCGGTTGAGCGGCAGCGGATCCTGGTTGCGGCGCTGGCGTACGGCGTTGAGCAGGCATTGCCGCGCCAATGCGTCCTCGCCATGCGCGGCGAAACCTTCGCCGAGCAGTTCCCAGGCTTCCGGACCGGCGCCCTGGGCAATGGCGCGGTGCAGGAACTCCTCGCTCTGTGCCCACTGGCCCTGGCCGTTCGCCAGCCGCGCCAGGGTCAGCAACAGCGCCGGGCTGTCGGGATGTGATTGCAGCCAGCGTTGTGCACTGGCCCGCCGTGAATCGAGCTTGTCCACCGGCAGTGCGCCGTACAGCGTGACCAGCGCTTCATCCCACTGGCTGTCCAGGGTCTGTTCGATGATCCGCAGTGCCACGTCGTTCCAGCTCAGACCCGCCGCGCGCTGTGCATAACGGGCCACCGCTTCGGGGCTGACACGCAGGGTTTTGGGCAGCACTTCCCAGCGAGCGGCCAGCACATTCACATCGGTGGCTTCGTCCAGCATCTGCAGCGCAAGACGCGTTTCCAGCGCCGCGATCGCGTTGGACGGCAGCGCCTGCTGTTGGCGTAGTGCGCCCAATTGGCCATAGGCCTCCTCAGCGCGCCCTGCACGGGCCAGCGCATCGGTGCGCAGCCACAGGCCGCGCGGCGGCAGTGGTTGGACACTGGGGACATCCAAGGCGGTGATCGCTTCCAGTGGCTTGTCCTGCTGCAACCAGCGCTCGGCACTGTGCAGCGCATGCAGCGCCGGGTCGGCCGTGCCCAACTGCTGCAGGTGCTGGCCGGCAGCGCTGCTGTCGTCGCGTGCTTCGGCGGCACGCATGGCCGCTACCAAGGCGATCGGGCGCGCCTGTTTCTCGGTGGCCGCGCTCTGCAGCAGCTTTTCCGCGCGCTGCCATTGACCAACATCCAGAGCCTGCAGGCCATCAATCAGTCGTGCACGGCCCTGCTTGCGGCGGTAACGCGCCCAGCTGCGGAACGGGGCGCTGACCAGCGTCCACACCAGCCACAGCAACAGCAGCGCGATCACCAGCGCCAACACCGCCTGCGGCAGCGTGGCGATGTAGTCGTGCCCGCCTGCGCGGACGATCACTTCGCCCAGCGAGCGCACCGATTCCTGCCCCAGCCATTGCGCGCCGAAGATGCCGACGGCGGCGACCAGCAGGATCACCAACATGGAACGGAAGGCTTTCATGGGATGTCCTTTGCGGCGCGCATGGCGCGCAATTGCTGCAGGGTGCTGCCAAGTTCAGGAATTGCAGGGCGAAGCGGCGTGTCACGCATGGCCCGCAACTGGTCGAGATGCTGCTTGCGTTGCGGTGATTCGGGCCACAGCCGCAGCAGCCAGCCACCGGTGCGGTCCAGTGCCTGCTGCCAACCTTGCTGGTCACCACGTTCAAGTGCGGCGCGGGCCAGGCTCAGTTCGATCTGCAGTGCGTCGTTGGCGGCCATGCGCTCGGAGCGCGCGACCAGCACACGGCTGTCGGAAGGATGGATCTGCACCAATGGTGAAAGCAGCTGTTGCCACCATGGCTGCGCGGCGTCGGCTGCATGTGCCACCTGTTCGGGCAGGGTGTCCAGTGACGCGGTCCAGGCGGACAGTTGCTCGGCGGTGCTGGCGCGGATGCCGGGGCCGAGGGCATCAATGGCGTTGCGCTCCTGGATCAGTGCCTGGCGCAGGTTGAGGTAGTCGGGATTGTCGGTGCTCTCCAGCACGTCGGCCGCCAGCGCGTACAGGCGTCGCGCACCGTCGATGTCATCGGCATAGACCAGCCGCTGTTGCGCCTGGCTGAGCAGCAGCTCGGTTTCCTCGCGGCGCACGGCCTGAGCGCCCTGGTGCGAACTGTCGGCGAGCTTGGCCACGCTGCCTTCCAGCAGCGCGCTGCGCTGGCCGAGGCCGAGCACTTCATCGCGCAACACCCGGTTGGTGGCAGCGGCATCCTGCAGGCTGCGGGCATTGTTGCGCTGGTCGCTGCGCAGGGCTTCCAGGCTGTCGCGCAACGCGCTCATTTCCTGGGTGGCGCTGCTGCGGGCAAGTGCGTTCTGCTGTTGCCAGGATTGCCAGGCGCGCCAGCCGAACCAGCCGGCCGCGCACAGCGCACCGAGCACGATCAGGGGCAGCACCCAGCGCAACGGGCTGCGGTGCGTTGGAGCGGGGGAGACGTCATTCATGGAAGCACAGCATCCTTGGCAGGACAGGCCCACAACATGGGGGTTGTGACGTGGGTCTGCTGACAAAGCATCGCCCGCGCCACCGCTTGCAGGCAAGCCGCGCGCCGTTGCCGGGTCAGCGGGGCGATGGATATACCGCCGCGTGGGCCGCTTCGACCATCTGCGCCGGCAGCGGTCCAGTGGCGGTGCTGACGTGCTGGAAGCCCAGTGCGTACGCCAATGCGGCAAGTCGTGCGCTGGCCACTACCACCGGTGTTCGCTGCCAGCGTTGCAGCAGGGCGGGGGGCAGTTGCGGTAATACGAACTCCAGCGCTTCACCGCTGCTGACCGCCAGTACGGCCGGTTCCGGCAGTGCCTGCAGGCGCGCGATGCTGGCAGCGCTGACCGGCAGCGGTACGCGCTCGTAAACGTCCACACGCAGCAGCTCGGCACCGCGTTCGCAGACCTGCGCGGCGATCATGCCGCGGCCACCGGGTGCGGTGACCAGCGCCACACGCAGGCCCTGCAGCGACTGCATGCAGGGCAACGCCAACAGGCCTTCGCTGTCCATCCGCGCCGGTGCCTGCACGTCGATGACACCATGCCTGCGCAGTACGCGTGCGGTGCCTTCGCCAACGGCAACCACCGTACCTGCGCGTAGGGTTCCGGGCGACAGCATGCGAACGGTGGCTTCGGCGGCGGCGGGACTGGTGAATACCAAGCGATCACACTGCGCCGCTTCGGTCAGGTATTCACGGGTGATGGGGTCGTTGCGCAACGCCAGCCGCCACGGCGAAAGCGCCACGGTGCGTGCACCTGCGCGGCTGGCGGCACTGCGCAGGGTGTCGTGCTGCCCTTGGGGGCGTAGCGAGATCAGATGCCAAACCGTGTCGGCTGGCACATAGGCGCGGCGGTTCATTCGATGCATTATGCGGGCGCTTTCCGTTTCAGTGCTTTCTTCCATGCTCGAACACGTCGATCCTTCCGCCTTGCTTGCGCGACTCCAGGCAACCTTGTCCGCAATGCCACCGGTGGCAGCAATGGATATCCGCATTGCTGGCTATGACAACGGCGTGCTGCGGATGCATGCGCCGCTGCTGGCCAACGTCAATGACAAGGGCAACGCCTTCGGCGGCAGCCTGGCATCGGTGATGACCTTGTCCGGCTGGGCGCTGGTGAGCCTGCGTCTGGCGATGGCGGGCAAGGACGCCGAGGTGTATGTGGCCGACAGCAGCATCCGTTACCGGGCACCGGTCTATGGCGAGCTGATGGCATCGGCGAAGGCCGCGCCGGACCAGGACTGGGAAGGCTTTCTGGCGTTGTTCAGCAAGCGTGGACGCGCCCGGATCAGCATCCGCGCCGAGATCGTGGGCGGGGCGGCTGAACTGGAAGGCCGTTTCGTTGCCATCAGCAAAGGCTAGGATGGGCGCCTGCCCAGGGGGATTCCATGTACAGGTACCTGCTCCAGTCCGTCACTGCCTTGATCCTGCTCGCCGCCGCCGCTGCCGCGCATGCCGGTGATGGCCCCAGCCGCAGCGAGCGCGCCAAGCTCACCGCAACGCAGGACGCCTACGTGGCCGCCGTGCGCTGGAGTGACTTCGAGGGCGCCGAGCGCTTCATCGACCCGGAATACCTGAAGCTGCAGCCGTTCACCGACCTGCAGCGCGAGCGCTACCGGCAGGTGCAGGTGTCCGGCTACCGCGAGCGTTCCAGCAGCGCCGGCGCCGATGGCAGCATCGAGCGGCGTGTGGAAATGAGCGTCATCAACCGCAACACCCAGGCCGAGCGCACCGTGGTGGTGAACGAGCGGTGGCGCTGGGATCCGGACAACAAGCGCTGGTGGCAGGCTGGCGGCCTGCCGGACCTGTGGCAGGGCCACTGAGCCCCCGGCCGCCCTGTCGCCGGCTGTGCGACAATCCCCGCCCGCTTATCGACCCGTGACCTGAGTGAATTACGAAGAGTTGCTGGCCTTCGCCGGCCGAAATCCGATGCTGTCGCTGGCCCTGGTCGGCCTCACCGTGGCCATCATCGCCACCGAGATCGCACGCCTGTTCCGCGGCTACAAATCGCTCAAGCCCGCCGAGCTGACCCATCTGATCAACGCCGGCAACGCCGTGGTGATCGATCTGTCGGCCAGCGGCGAGTTTGAGAAGGGCCACATTGTCGGCAGCCGCAACGTGCAGCTGGCCCAGCTGACCCCCGCGCACAAGCTGCTGGCCTCGGCCAAGCAGTCACCGGTGGTACTGGTGTGCCGTACCGGCAATGCCTCGGCAACCGCTGCCAAGACGCTGAAGAAAGCCGGTTTCGAGCAGGTTTCCGTGCTCGACGGCGGCATTCCGGCCTGGCAGGCGGCCGATCTGCCGCTGGTCAAGGGCCGCGGCTGATAGTTAATTTGCGTTAAGGCCTTGTGCAGGGCGCGCATCGCCCCCATCGCTGGTCTGGTACCAATCCCATTAATTGAACAAACAGTTCTGGAGTCTTGAGAAATGTCCGAAGAGAACACCAACGGCGTAGTCCCGGCTGACGAATCCGCCAACGGCCCGGCTTTCACCATCGAGAAGATCTACGTCAAGGACGTCTCTTTCGAATCCCCGAACTCGCCGGCCATCTTCAACGAGAACGTGCAGCCGGACCTGCAGCTGAACCTGAACCAGAAGGTGCAGCGCCTGTCCGAGACCGCCTTTGAAGTGGTGCTGGGCGTGACCTTGACCTGCAAGGCCGGCGACAAGAATGCCTACGTTGCCGAAGTGCAGCAGGCTGGTGTGTTCGGCCTGATCGGCCTGGAGCCGCAGGCAATCGACGTGCTGCTCGGCACCCAGTGCCCGAACATCCTGTTCCCGTACGTGCGTTCGATGATCAGCGACCTGATCCAGGCCGGCGGCTTCCCGCCGTTCTACCTGCAGCCGATCAACTTCGAAGGCCTGTACGCCGAAACCCTGCGTCAGCGTCAGGCCCAGGGTGAAGGCACCTCGCTGGCCGACTCCGAGCCGGCTGGCAACGCCTGATCGGCGTTAGCGACATCGAATGAGTACGACTGACGCGAACAAGATCGCCGTCCTCGGCGCGGGCTCCTGGGGCACCGCGCTGGCCACCCTGTTGGCCCGGCACGGTCACACGACCGTGCTGTGGGGGCGTGATGCAGCCATGGTCGAGGCGATCGACCAGCGTCATGAGAATCCCCGGTATCTGCCGGGGATTCCCTTGCCCGAATCCCTGCGCGCCAGCACCGACCTGGCTGCCACCGTTGCCGGTGCCAGCTGGATCCTGGTGGTGGTGCCCTCGCATGCCTTTGCCGAAACCGTGCGCGCGCTGGCGCCGCTGCGGCCGGCCGGGGCAGGCGTAGCCTGGGCGACCAAGGGCTTTGAGCCCGGCTCGGGCCGTTTCCTGCATGAAGTGGCGCGTGAAGTGCTGGGGCCCGACGTTCCGTTGGCCGTGGTCACCGGGCCGTCCTTCGCCAAGGAAGTCACCCTGGGCCTGCCCACCGCGATCACCGTTCATGGCGATGACGAGGCGTTCGCCCAGGAAGTGGCCGATGCCATGCATGGCCCGGCGTTCCGCGCCTATACCGGTGACGACATGGTCGGCGCCGAGTTGGGCGGTGCGATGAAGAATGTGCTGGCCGTGGCCACTGGTGTGGCCGATGGCATGCAGCTGGGTCTGAACGCCCGTGCCGGCCTGATCACCCGCGGCCTGAACGAAATGCTGCGCCTGGCCGCGGCCATTGGTGGCAAGCCGGAAACCCTGATGGGCCTGGCCGGATTGGGCGACCTGGTGCTGACCAGTACCGGCGACCTGTCGCGCAACCGTCGCCTGGGTCTGGCGCTGGGCCGGGGGCAGAGCCTGCCCGACGCGGTGAAGGAAATCGGCCAGGTGGTGGAATCGGTGCAGACCGCCGATGAAGTCATGCGCCAGGCCAACCGCCACGGCATCGACCTGCCGATCTCCAAGGCGGTGCAATCGGTACTGCATGGGGACATCAGTCCTTCCGAAGGCCTGCAGCAGTTGCTGGCCCGGGAGCAGAAGCCGGAGTACCCGGACACGCTGTTCAAGTAAGAATCGACGACGTTCAATGAAAAAGCCCGGCGATGCCGGGCTTTTTTGTGTCTTTGCGTGGGGGCGCGGTAACGCGTTTGCTTCCAAAACCCCAAAAAGAAAGAAGCCCGGTCTGGGGGAGACCGGGCTTCCGTGGCGCGTGGGAGAGAGATCACACGCCGTACAACACCACTTGTCTTGCTATCGCTTACCAGGTGAAGCGCGGGCCGACGAACCATTCCTTGTCGCCAGCCTTGGCCAGCTTCACTTCGCCGGTCAGGCCCCAGTTCGCGTTGAACTTGCCGGTCGCGCCGACGCGGCCGTAGAACTCGCCGTCCGGGTTGTAGCCGTTCTTCTTGCTGTAGTCCTCGTAACCGGCCAGGGCATAGGCTTCGAAGTTCGGGGTGAAGGCCGTGCGCACGCCAACTTCAGCGCTGTAGCCGTTGAACTTGGGGCCGTATTCCGGATCGAACTTCTGGTACGCGGCGCGGGCCAGCAGGTCGGTGTTCGGGGCCACGGTGTAGTTGTAGCCCACGCCCAGGCGCCACTGGTCGACATCAACGTTGCCCTTGTCGGTTTCCTGGGCGTTGTATTCACCGAAGATGTGGAAGTTCGGGTGCACAGCCACCGAACCCTTCAGCGCCCAACCATCGGCGTCGCCACCACGGGCGTCGGTATTGGCGTAACCGCCTTCCACATAGTTGTAAGACAGGCCATCGGCAGCCGAGGCAGCGAACGGCAGAGCGGCCAGCAGGCCCAGAGCGATCAGGGAAGTCTTCATATTCGGGATTACCTTTTTTATTGGTTTTGGCCAATGCCGCGTGGAAACGTTTGCGGCTCGACAGGTGTGAATTATCCGTTAGCCAACGGAATCGACCCTGAATATCAAACTGACCAGTACATAAATTAAGGCGTCGCGGGGGGAACTTCTGCGGCGCTCGTCATGCTGGGGTCCAGGGCGCCGGCTGGCCCGAGGTCGGGATCTTTTCGGGAAGGGCGCGCTGAGCTGTGGGCCAGGCGAGCCGGAGCGCCTATGTGTCCATTCATGTGCAGCGCAGCTTTCGCACGCCGGGCACTGCCATGGCTTGCGTGTCCGCGGCGATCGGGTCCAGCCATGAAATGACACCCGGTCCGCCGGCATCGCGGTGAGCCATTGGCCCGGCATGATCGATCCGGGCTTGCAGGCTATGATGTGTCGTCAGCCAGCCTTCCGTGCCAGCCAACGCTTGAACACACGGAGAACGTGTCTGGCCATGCGCGGACGTTGTATTCATTCCACGATTTCCAGGACCGCCGCCACGCGGGTCGCGCGCCTGCGGGTGCGCCGATGAGCGCATCGCATTCACGTCTGATCGAGAGCTTTCTGGCGCTTTATGATGAACTCTCGCGTCACCTGTGGCGGCGCACGGGCAGTCGTGAGCGTGCCGAAGATGTCATGCAGGACACCTATCTGCGGCTTCAGGATTCCGAAGCGCGGCGCGAGGGCGAGGCACAGATCCAGGACCGCCGCGCTTTCATCTACCGGGTAGCCGGCAACCTGGCCATCGACGCGGTGCGTCGTGAACAGCGCAGCCACGGCGATGGCGAGCCGCAGGCTTCGCTGCCGGATTCCGGGCCCGGGCCGGAGCAGCATGCCCTGGGCAACGACCGGATGCGGCGCCTGGATGCGGCGCTGCGCGAGCTGCCGCCGAACTGTCGGCTCGCCTTGCTGATGTTCCGCGTGGATGGCTTGTCACATGCGCAGATTGCAGGCAGGTTGGGTGTTTCCGAAAGCATGGTGGCCAAGTACCTCGGCCAGGCATTGCGGCATTGCCGGCACCGGTTGGGAAACGATTGAACTGATATGCGGCAGGTGCGCTGCAAATCCGGGCCCTGGCGAACGTCTATAGAGGGCAGGTGATCGTTTTCCCGTATTGCGACTCTCCCTTTCCTTGCCGCGCAGCCCAGACGCCACGCCTTCATGCCCGACAGATTCCGGTCCCGCAACACTGCCATCGATGATGAAGCGATCGCTTGGTTGGCGTGCATGGGAGGCAACCCCAGTACTGCCGAGCAGGATGCCTTCGCGCAATGGTGTGCCCGCTCACCGGCGCATGGGCGTGCGTTGCATGAGGCGCAGGTGTTGCTCGAGGCGGTTGGTCACACCGATGCTGCACATGAACACCGACAACTGGTGCAGGTGCTGGCAGTGCCCGCAGCACCAGGCATCAGCCGCCGTGGCCTGTTGCTCGGTGCCGCATCGGCGGCGGCCTTGACCGGGATAGGGGTGCTCGGCATGAGCACCGCGTTGCTTGCCGATGAGCACACCGCAACCGGTGAGCGGCGCGCGCTGGTGTTGCCCGACGGGTCCCGCGCATGGCTCAACACCGCAAGTGCCCTTTCCCTGGATTTCAGCCGGCAACAGCGCCTGCTTGCGTTGAAGGCGGGTGAGATTTTCGTCGATGTGGTCGCTGGCGACCTCTCAGCCATTCGGGTCACCGCGCGGGATGGCCAGCTGAGCACGCGCGCGGCCCGTTTCTCGTTGCGGCAGGAAGGGCGTCGCAGTGTGCTGACGGTGCTGTCGGGCGTCGTCGAGCTCAGCAACGTCGCCGGCGCTTCGACCATCACCGCCGATCAGCGATTGATCTTCAATGGGGATGTGATCGGCCTGGTCGAGGCCGTGGACGCCGCTGCGTTGACTGCCTGGACGCGCGGCAAGCTGATCTTCAACCAGCAGCCGCTGCAGGAAATCGCCCGCGAACTGGAGCGCTATCAGCATGGGCGCGTGCGGGTGGTCGGGGAGCGGTTGCAGCAGTTGCGGCTCAGTGGCGTATTCGCACTGGATGACCTGGATGCCCTGCTGCTTGCGGTGGCCTCGCTGGCTGGAGCGGAGTTGGTAAGGCTGCCGCTGCTGAGTCTGATCCGCTGACGCAGCGGGCCACCACGCGGCCTTCGGCAGCGGTGGGGATTTTCGTGTGGAGATTTTCATGTCGTGATTGGTGATCGGTGCTGCAAGTTTCGCGTCGCCGGTTCGTCTATAGGAATGAGATGCATTTGCACCATGCATTGCCTGCGCACAGCGGGCCTCCCTCCCATAGACCGACAGGAACCATGCGATCCCATTCCCCTCGTGCCTCCGGGCACTGTCTGCTGTCCACCCTGGCCGTCAGCATCGCGCTGGCAGTGTCGATTCCTGCGTTCGCTCAATCCACGAATGGGCAGGTGTCGCCGTCGGCCAGTTTCGATATCCCGCGACAGTCGATGGATACCGCACTGACCCGCCTGGCCGATCAGGCTGGCATCCGCATTCTTTTTGCCTCCGATGACGTGGCTGGTCTGCAGGCGCCTGCGCTCTCCGGCAGCTACACGCCGGAACAGGCACTGAGCGCATTGCTGGCGCAGACCGGGCTGGGTTGGCGCTGGCGCGAGGCGGGCATTGTCGTTGTCAGCCGCGCACCGGTTGCGCAGCAGAGTGCCAATGGCGTGGTCACCGGCGCATTGAATGTCAGCGGTCAGCGCGCTGATTCGGTGAGCGGCGCGCAGCGTGATCGCAGAGGTTCCGACGACGTCTATGACCTGGATCTGTCCAGCGTCTACGCAGGCAGGGAGCAGATCGAGCGCTATAAGGGGGCTGCGCCGGCGGATGTGTTCAAGGGCATGGTCAATGTCTACAGCGGTGACGCACGCAACAGCGGCGCGCTCGACCCGAACATCCGCGGTATCCAGGGGCCGGGGCGGATACCGGTCAGCATCGACGGAACCGAACAGGCCCTGACGGTGTGGCGTGGCTACATGGGCGCCAACAACCGCAACTACATCGATCCCAACCTGATTGGCGGCATCCAGGTCATCAAAGGCCCGCAGCTGCAGCGCAACGTCAACACCTCGGTGGGAGGCGCCGTGGTGATCAACACGCTGGATGTGGACGACATCCTGCGCGAAGGCGAAGGCTTTGGTGGCGAGGTGAAATTCGAGGGAAGCAACAATTCAGTGTCGCCGCGCCTGCCGACCCTGCTCACCGGGCAACGCTGGAGCGAGGTGGCGGGGTGGCCCAGCGCGACCTGGAACTACTACGACCCCAGTCTTTACGTGGCACCGCGCGGCGATGGCAGCAACCATCTGCTCTCCGGCGACGACCAGGCCTACCGCGTCGCGCTGGGTTGGCGCAGCGAGCGCTTCGATGTGCTGGGCGCCTATGCCTATCGCGAGAAGGGCAACCACTTCGCCGGCAAGAAGGATGCTGCCTACTATTCGCATCCGGCAGCAAATGGCTGGGACTACATTCCGTTCCTGGCAAACATCTACAAGCCCGGCGACGAGGTTCCCAACACATCGAGCCAGATGGAATCGTGGTTGGGAAAGATCACCTACCGCATCACCGACAGCCAGGTCATGCAGCTGGGCGTGCGCGACACGCTGTCGCACTACGGTGAAATCATGCCGTCGCGCATCGCCTGGGTGGATGCCTCCACCCACGGTGTGCCGCAGTGGCCGCTGAGCCGCGTCGATGCCAAGGCCTACAACCTCGAATACAAGTGGCAGCCGGAAGGCAGTCGCTGGGTGGATCTGTACGCCAATCTCTGGCAGACCGATACCGTCAGTGATACCTACAGCAGCGGTGGCCGACCGAATGATCCCGGGGCCTACATCGTCCCCAATTATTCGGGCACCGGAGGGAGCACCGTCTTCAGCCAGTACCTGCGGAACACGGCCCTGGCCAACGCCGACAACACCCGCAAGGGCGTGAGTCTCAGCAACAGCATGATGCTGGCCGATGAGCTGAAGCTGATCGTGGGTGGCAGCTACCAGCACGAGTCATTGCGCTCGGATGACAGCTATTGGGATACGCGCATCAACAGCACCATGCGGATGCTGCCGCGTGCCGGTCGTCGGGCGGAGAAGGAACTCAGCCTCAAGCTCGAATGGCAGCCATTGGACCGGCTCACGCTTGCGGGCGGGCTGCGTTACCAGTCCTTCTGGGCGGTGGATGACCTGGTCCGCAAGATGGCGGCGGAGGGCTATACGGACTTCAGCACACGCAGCGAGCCCACCTACTACGGGATGAGCTACTACACCGCCGATCCGAATCTGAGCGCTGCGCAGATCCAGGCCTTCAAGGACGATTACATGGCGCAGGGACTGACCGGTTCAAGGTTGGACGATGCCATGAACTTCTCGGTATACAACGATCCGCACAGTGCTGTGTGGCTCGCCGATGCGAATGGGCGCTACTCGCGCGATACCAACATCTTCCTCAACGGTTCGCTGGATGGCGTGGACTACCGCCAGCCCAGTGCGATACGTGGCTACACACAGCTGTCGCCACGGCCGGAGATGAAGAAGCTGCAAGCGGGCAAGCAACAGTCCGGCAACGGCTGGGCACCGTCGCTCTCAGCCGCGTTCCACATCAATGATGAGGCACGCGTCTACTTCCTCCACAACCAGGCACGCCGCTATCCGAGCCTGTTTGAAAGCACCCTGGGTTTCTCCGCGTCGATCCCTGCCTCGGATCTGAAGCCGGAGCATGTCTACAGTTACGAGCTGGGATACGTGCACGACCTGTCCACATTGTTGGACACCGGCGACAGCGGACATGCGGACGTCAAGCTGGCGTACTACCACCACCGCACGCGCGATGTGATCGAACGCGATCCGAATCTCATGTTCAGCAACCTGGACAAGCAGACCATTCGCGGCATCGAGATGCAGAGCCGTTATGACAACGGCCGATTCTTCGCTGACCTGAGTGCTGCACATACGCTCGAGAACACGGTGTGTGACGAAAGCACCGCGGTGCAGCTCGATCCGGTGAAGGGTCAGGTGAAACGCTGCGTGGACAACGGCTTCGTCGGTGGCTATCTGGTCACCCAGGCGATACCGGACTGGACCGTCAACCTGCTGCTGGGCATGCGCATGCTGGACCGGCGGCTGGAAGTGGGCGCGCGCGGCGTCTACTACAGCGCGTTCGACAACCCGTACAAGGACAACTACGGCACACAGACAATGGTGCCGTACTACGCCAATACGCCGATGCAATGGGGGCGCATCCTCACCTATGACGCCTATGTCGCCTACCGCCCCATCGATGCAGTGACGTTCGAACTGGTGGGCACCAATCTCAGCAATCTCTATTACATCGATCCGCTGACGCGCTCCGCGCTGGCCGCGCCCGGACGCACCTTGAAGCTGAGCATGAACTACCGCTTCTGAGCGGCAGAAATCCGGAGTGATGGTCACCGGGAAGGGAATCCCGAATCTCCGCATCGACAGGAAACAACACCATGAATGAATCCATCGCCTGCGTGGTTCCACCACGCAGTCAGCGCCTCAAGTCCGCCACCCACATCACGCATGAAGCGCTGGACAAGCGGATCATGGCGGCCGACATCTTCGCCACGCGTGATCAATTCGCGGGATTCCTGCGCGTCCAGTACCGCTTCCATCGCGACATCGCGTCGCTGTATGACGACCAGGCTCTGGCTGTGGTGATCCCCGGGCTGGCCGAACGTGCGCGTTTACTGCGTATCGCCAATGACCTGTCCGACCTGGGGCATCGCGTGCCGGACATCCCGCAGGCACCTGCGGCCACCAACCTGTCGCTGCATCGTGCCATGGGTTGGTTGTATGTGGCGGAGGGTTCCAATCTGGGGGGCGCGGTGCTGTTCAAGCTGGCACGCGAGCGCCTGGGCTTGAATCAATTGCTGGGGGCCCGTCATCTGGCAGCACATCCGGAGGAGGCGGCCAGGCACTGGCGGCAGTTCACGGCGGCACTGGATGCCGCGCCGATGAGCGAGGGGCAGGAGCAGGAAGCAATCGAAGGCGCCCGGCACGCCTTTGTCACGGTGCGTGGTTACGTGGAGCAGGAATTGCCGCTGCATGGTGATGTGCGGGTTGCGCGGCAGTGAAGGCACGCGTCGCCGGCGTTGGCGCCAATGGCAACGGCGGCGCGGCCAGCAGGCCACCGTGCCTTCGCTGAGCGCGCCATCTGCCGCGGGCGGAATGGGCAGTGTGCAGCGTGTGCTGCTGCGGATGCTGGCCGTGCTCAGCCTGGGCGTGGCGTTCATCGGTGTGGTGACGCCGGGCCTGCCGACCACGGAGTTCGTGCTGCTGGCGGCGTGGGCCGCTGCGCGCAGTTCACCGGCACTGCATGCCTGGATCATGCGCAACCGCCTGCTGGGTCCGTTGTTGGCGCAATGGCAGAGCGGCAGGTTGCCGCGGCGCGCCAAATGGGCGGCAACTGCATCGATGACGGCTGCCGGCACGTTCGCGGCATTGACCATCCCGCATCGGCTCAGTGTGCTGATCATCGTTGCCTGCATGGCGTGCGTGCTGTTCTGGCTCTGGCGCAAGCCGGAGCCCTGACCCATCCCGAGTATTTTCCTGAAGCCGTCGCGGTACCCCGGCGGCTTCGCGTTTCTCTATCTGACGTTGGATTGATCGATGCAGAACATGGCAATGAAGCTTCCCCCCGACCTGAGCCCCTGGCAGATGTTTCTGCATGCCGACTGGGTGGTGCAGACCATCATGGTCGGGTTGGCACTGGCCTCACTGGTGACCTGGACGGCATTGCTGGCCAAGGGCTGGGAGCTGCGCGGTGCGGCACGCGATCTGCGCAGCGCGCGGGCAGCTCTGCTGCTGTCAGCGCGACTGTCTGACGCGGAGGCTCTGGGAACAGGCGTGGCCCAGGATCTGGTCAGCGAAGCGCAGGACGAACTGCTGCAGTCGACCGGCTTGCCGGACAAATCAGCGATCAAGGAACGGGTCGCATCGCGGCTGGACCGGGTGGAACTGCGCCATGCACGACAACTGCGTGGTGGTACCGGTGTGCTGGCGACCATCGGCGCCACCGCGCCGTTCGTGGGCTTGTTCGGCACGGTGTGGGGCATCATGAACAGCTTCGTCGGCATTGCGCGCTCCAACACCACCAACCTCGCCGTGGTGGCGCCAGGCATCGCGGAAGCCCTGCTGGCGACGGCATTGGGCCTGGTGGCTGCAATTCCTGCGGTGGTGATCTACAACCATTTCGCGCGGCGGTTGCTGGCGTTGCGGGCGGAGCTGGGGGATGTGTCGGCCTGCGTGCAGCAGCTGGTCTCGCGGGATCTGGATCGGCAGCAGGTCGCGCAGCTTGGCCGCGTTCAGCCCGAAGCGCGGTGAGGACAGCATGGCGATCAGGACACGGGACGACGACAGCGAGCTGGAAGAAAGCCATGAGATCAACGTCACGCCCTTCATCGATGTGATGTTGGTGCTGTTGATCATCTTCATGGTGGCTGCACCGTTGGCAACGGTGGATGTGCCGGTGGACCTTCCCGCCAGCACCGCGCAGGCCCAGCCCGAGCCGGAAAAGCCGCTGTACCTGACGGTGGCTGCGGACCTGGTGCTGAGCCTTGACCAGCAGCCGATCAACCGCGATGCGCTGCCGGCGCGGCTGGACGAAGCCACCGCAGGTGACCACGAACGGCGCATCTTTCTGCGCGCGGACCATCGCATCGCCTACGGTGACCTGATGTCGGTGATGAACGCGCTGCGTGACGCGGGCTACCTGAAGGTGGCATTGGTCGCGCAGGAACAGACGGGCCCATGATCGGGCGCGAGGGAGGACAACCTTGGCTGCGCTGGATTGGCTGCTTCATTCTGGTGCTGATGGTGCACGCGGTATTGATCGGCGGTGCGATGTACTGGCGACGCTACCTGCCATTGCCGATCGTCGCGGCGCAGCCGCAGGCAGTGCTGGTTGAGCTGGCGCCGGTAGCCATGGCACCGGATGTACCGCCAAGCGATTCCGCAGCGGGGCCGCGGCAGCAGGAGACGGTGGCGACACCGGCGGCGCCGATGCCACGACCGCAGTCCGAGCCAACGCAGGCACAACGCGCGACACCACCGTTGCCTGCCGCGCCGGCAGCCCTGCCCATGCAGCAGGAGCAGGCAGCGGAACAGGCGTTGGCATCGGATGCCGCGCCGGCATCGGCACCGCCGCAGGTGGATGCTTCAAGATCGGTACGTTACGCCGCGCGGCAGGCGAGCGCCGGCAGCAGTAATGCCGCCTTCGCGGATTGGCAGGCGCAGCTGTTGGGACATCTGGAGCGCTTCAAGCGCTACCCGCGCGCAGCACAGCGTCGTCGATATCAGGGGGTCGTGCAGGTGGGTTACACCGTCGACCGCCAAGGCAATGTGCTTGCGGTGCAGCTTGATCGTGGCAGTGGTCATGCGCCGCTGGACGAGGAAGCGCTTGCGGCGGTACGCCGTGCCAGCCCGCTGCCGCCTCCGCCAGCGGATGTTCCGGGCGACCCGGTGGACGTGACCACACCGGTGCAGTTCTTGATGCGCTGACGCTCGCCAACGCGTGCCGTGAGGTCTGGTCCGCGTGATCTACTTCCGGATGTGTAGCGACCCAACGGCCACGGAAGGCTCTGGTTGGCGGATGAAATGGCGGACGCTGTGCCGCGTGTGGGTGCTGTCAGCCCAGCAACTCGACATGCTCCCCGGCCGGCCCGCGCAGGCCGCGATGGCCGCCGACGGCGGTGACCTGCCAGCCGGCGCCCCGCAGCTCCGCGTCATCGACGCGGGGCAAGCGCAGACACAGGCTGTGCTGCCCTGCGCGCCGCGCCGGCGTCGAGGCCGGCAGTTCCACCTGGTCGATCTCGACCATGCATTGGCCGGGCATCGGTATCACTGCAACCGGATAGCGGCCTTCCAGCGGTTTGCCGTAGGCGCGGTTGAGCACGGTGATCTTGGTATCGAAGGCCCAGCCCTTGGCACCGAGCAGCGTCGACCAGGCGTGCTGTGAGGCCTGGCGATCCGGCGTGGTCATCACCCCGATGAAGGTGGAGGCGACCACGGCATCGCTCATCGGCAGGTCGAACGGCGGCACCGGCGCCTTGATCTGGGTGAGATACAGCAGCTCACCGCAGGGGCCGAGCACCTGGGCGGCGCGGATCGCGTCGCTCAGTTCAAGGTTGGCGGCGGCACCGAGCACGGTGAAGGGGGCGCGCAGGCCGGCGGCCAGTGTGTCGATGTCACCGACCAGCACTTCCAGCGACAACCAGCCGTGGCGGTGCATCGGCTCGCTGATGACCGCGTCGGGATCTTCGATCACCCGCAGCACCGGCTCGCCGAGGGGGTTGGCCAGCCATGCCACCGCTGCACCAGCCAGATCACCCAGATCCAGGAGGGCAGCATCGTCGGCGCCGAGCGTGCCACGTGCGTGTTCGCGCATCGACAGTTGTGCGCTGTAGGCATCGACTACCAGCTGCAGGTCCGGTGCGATCAATGTGGCATGGACGATGCCTTCGCGCGTGAGTCTCATGCGCGGCGCTCAGCAGCGAGCTTGCGTTCCAGCCACGGCATCAGGCCGCCGCCGGCGACGATCGCCATCAGCTCGGTGGGAATCTTTTCGCAGGCAAACTCTCGGCCGGTGCTGTGGTTGATGATGCGGCCTTCGATCGGGCGTACTTCCAGCTCGTCGCCGCGCGAAACCTCCAGCTCGGCGCAGATCAGCGCCGGAACACCCAGGTTGAGCGCATTGCGGTAGAAGATGCGCGCGAATGACCTGGCAACGATGGCTCCGACGCCGAGTTCGGCCAATGCCTGCACCGCCTGTTCGCGCGAGGAACCGATGCCGAAGGATTCGCCGCCGACCACGATGTCGCTGCGTTTCACTTCGCTGGCGAACGCCGGATCCACCGCCTCCAGGCAATGACTGGCCAGCACGCTGAGTGGTTCACGCATGTAGGGACCGGGAGCGAGCACATCGGTGTCGATGCGGTCGCCGAAGACGAAGGCCTTGCCACGGACGTTCATGCACTTTCCCCCAGCAGTTCGCGCGGATCACAGATCTCACCTTTTACCGCAGCGGCGGCCACCGAGTACGGCGAGCCCAGGTAGACCTGCGCGTCGGCCGAACCCATGCGGCCCTTGAAGTTGCGTGCGGTGGTGGAGAGGCAAACTTCGCCGCTGCTGAGCATGCCCGCGCCCATGCCGGCGCAGGCGCCGCAGCCGGACGGCAACAGGATGGCGCCGGCTTCGGTGAGTGCGCTCAGGGTGCCTTCGGCGGCGGCCTGTGCGGTCATCGCCACCGATGCCGGTGCGATCAACAGGCGTGTGCCCTTGGCGATCTTGCGGCCTTTCAGCACTTCTGCAGCCATGCGCAGATCGGTGAGCTTGGCGCCGGTGCAGGCACCGATGTACGCCTGGTCGATATGCACCTTGCCGTGCTCGCTTACCGGGCGGCTGTTGGCCGGGCTGTGCGGTGCGGCGATATGCGGTGCGATCTGCGTGGCGTCATAGCGGTGCAGATGCAGGTAGTTGGCATCGGCGTCGCTGCGCCAATGCGCGAGGTCACCGGCGAATGGCTTGCCGGCCTGTTCCAGGGCGGCAAGCGTGACCGCGTCGGGTTCAACGATGCCGGTCTCGGCACCGAGTTCGGCGGCCATGTTGCACAGGGTCAGGCGCTCATGCATCGGCATGGCCTGCACGCCGCTGCCGCCGTACTCGAACACCTGGCCTTCGTTGCCCATGCCGTGCTGGCCGCACAACATCAGCATCACATCCTTGGCACTGACACCGCGACCGAGCAGGCCATCCAGCTGCACGCGGCTGGTCTGCGGGACACGCAGCCACACTTCGCCGGTGACCAATGCGCCGGTGATGTCGGTGGCACCCATGCCGACCATGAAGGCACCGAACGCACCGCCGCTGGGTGAGTGCGAATCACCGCCGACGCAGAACATGCCGGGCTGCACGTGGCCATGTTCCTGCAGCACCACATGGCAGATGCCGAGCATGTCGTAATGGGTGACGCCGTGTGCCTGCGCCCACTTGCGGGTGAGTGCGAGGATGTCGGCGCTTTCCATGTCCACCGCCGGTACGAAATGGTCCGAGACCACCACCACCTTGTCTGCATCCCACACTTTGGCGCCCAGCTTTTCCAGGCGCGAGGCCACCCGTCGCGGGCCGCCGGAGTCATGCATCATCAGCAGGTCGAGTCTGGCGGTGAGGATTTCACCGGCGCGCACGGCCTCACGCCCACAGGCACGGGCGAGGATCTTCTCGGCAAGCGTTGCGCTCACAGTTGCACTCAAACGGGTGTCTCCGGGTTGAAGGCTTCGTAGTCCAGGCGCATCTGGTAGCGCAGCTGGTCGGGCCGATATTGGATTTCCAGCAGATCAAGCAGGTGTTGCCCGGGCCCGTAGGAACTGCGCTCCAGCGTCATCACCGCCTGGCCGGGCGACATCTGCAGATGCATGGCCGCCAGTGCGCCCACGCGCAATGCCGACACGGTCTGCCGCACCTGCACGAAGTGGATGCCGCAGCGACGGAACAGCGCGATGCGCGAACCGTGGGCCAGCTGATCGGCGCTGAAGTCCGGGTGATCGGTGCGGGTCCAGCTGGCGTAGTAGCCGAAGGGCTGGCCCTGGCGTGAGCGCACGCGCACGCACCGTACCAGCGCGTGTTCCGGGCCGGTGCCGAAGCGCTCGCGGATGGGTTCCGGTGGAACCACACGTTCCCAGCCGAGCAGTCGCACCTGGGTATTGCGGGCCAGGGTGTCCAGGCTGTGGATCAGTTCGCCGAGGGGCGTCTTCAGCGGCATCGGGATGATGGAGGGGTTGCGTACCTTGCCGCCGATCACCCGGGTGCCGCGCCCACGCTGGCGCACCAGCAGGCCATCATCGGCAAGCACCTGCAACGCCTGGCGTACCGTTACCCGCGAGATGCACAGGCGCCGGGCCAGCTCTTCCTCGCGTGGCAACTGCTCGCCATCACCGATTTCACCGCGCTCGATCAAGCCACGCAGAAAACCCTGCAGCTGGTGATACAGCGGCGAGTGCAGGTCGCGGCGAAGGATGCCTTGCAGAGATTGGGTGGTGAGCGGGTCCACGGCAGGTCGGGCAGTCCTGAATGATCTTAATGATATATCTATATATCTAAATGGGCCGGAGCGATAGGCCCCCGCCGTTGAACCCGTGTATTGCCTCGGTCTTCGCGCATCGGGCGAAGAACCGGCAGGCCTTGCCGGGCCCCGGCTGCGCGTCGCAGGAGGGAGGGCTTCGCGATCCCGGGCACGGGCGGCGCAGACGAAATCGCCGGCCATCAGGGCCGGCGTTGGCCATGGCCGCGCCTTGCGCGGCGCACACGGAAGAAGCGGGAGGCGGCAGCGATGGCCGTCCCTCCCGCTGTGGCAGTCATCACCAGAAGCGGTAGCGGAACTCGACGCCGTAGGTGCGTGGCACATTCGGATAGAGCACCGCCACACCCAACCCGGCGATATCGAAGCCGCCGGTCGAGGCGAAGTCATTGCTCAGGTTCTTGCCCCACAGCGCCACCGACCAGTCGGCATTGTTGGGTTCATAGGCAATGCGCGCGTTGTACTCATGCCCGGCCTTGCGCATGATCAGCGGCGAGTTGTCCTGGTTCTGGAAGTAGTCATCGGTGTAGCGGGCCTGCGCACTGAACACCAGCTCGGCATCGCCTACCGGCTGCACGTAGCTGGTACCCAGCGTCCACTGCAGTTCCGGCGCGTTCTTGAGTGAGCGGCCACGGAAGTAGGGCGTGTTGACCTCGCTGTAACCCTGGTAACGCGCGTGGATGGTGCCAACGGTAGCGTTGACCCGCAGCTTGCGGCTGAGTTGGGCCTCGCCTTCGATTTCCACGCCCTGGATCAACGCGCCGGTGGCATTGGTCAACACGATGACGCCTTCCGGATTGACTGCCGACAACTGGATGCCGTCGTAGTCCAGACGGTAATAGTTGGCGTTCAACCGCACACGGTTGTCCAGCATCGTCGATTTGATGCCGGCCTCGTAGGCGCGCAGCGTTTCCGCGTCCACCGGCACCACCGTGGCAGGCGTGGTACCACGGCCGTTGAAACCACCACTCTTGAAACCGGTGGTAACGCTGGCATAGCCCATGACGTTGTCGGTGAAGTCGTAGGACAACAGCGCTTTCCAATCGGGCCGGTTCCAGCTGCGCTGCAGGGCCCTGCTGAAATTCGGACTGCCGTCGGCTTTCAACGCCACCACCGAGAAGTCCTTGTTCTCATAGCTGTAACGACCGCCCAGGGTCAGCGTCAGCTGGTCCGTGAACCGGTAGTCGCCCTGTGCATACACCGCGTATGCGGTGGTGTCCTGCTTGATGTAGTTGCTGCCGCCGCGGACGAACACATCGCTGCGCGTAGGCTGGTCGTTGTGCTCCCAGAACGAGAACACTCCGGCCACCCAGTTGAACGGACCTTCCAGCTGTGAGGTGAACTGCGCCTCGTAGCCGCGCTGATTCTGGTGCTGGTCCTGTTCAACGTGATAGCGCGTCTGCGTGGTGCCATCCATGTCCATGTAGAAATGGTGGTCCAGCTTGCGGTAGTGAAGGATGTTGCGCAGCGAGAACCCACCGAAATCGGTCTCGCTGGTCAGCGCCACGCCGAGCTGGTCCAGGTTGCTCATGCCGAGCGTGTCGGTCTCGGTCTTGTAGAAGCTGCCAAGACGCGGGATCTGGTTACCGTTGGCATCCAGCGCGACGGGCGTGCCCCAGGCCGGGGTGGACCGCTCGCGCAGCCGATCGATGCTCAGCGTGGCATAGGACGACTCTCCCCAGGTTGACGCCAGTGACAGGCGCCCGGCCAGCACGTCCTGGTCGTTCACCATGCGGTCGTGGGTGATGTCCTTGACGAATCCATCGCGCTGGCGGCTCAGCGCCGCTGCAGAGATATCCAGTGTTTCGCCGATGCGCGTGGCAAAGCTCACGCGTGCGTCGCGTCGACCCAGGTTGCCGAGGCTGCCATCGATGCTGAGCTTGTCCTCGCCGGTAGGCTTCTTGGAGATGTAGCGGATCGCACCGCCGGTGGCATTGCGGCCATACAGCGTGCCCTGCGGCCCACGCAGCACTTCGATGCGTTCCACGTCGTAAAGATCGAACATCGCACCGTTCTGGCGCGGGATGTAGACATCGTCGATGTACAGCGCGACGGCAGGGTCATTGGTGAACATCGAATCGTCCGCACCGATGCCGCGCATGAAGATCTTCGCGCCGGAGCTGGTGCCGGTGTTCTGCTCGATCACGATGTTGGGCGCGGCGAACTTGATGTCATCCACGCGCTTGACCTGCATGCGGTCCAGTGCCGGCCCGCTGATGACACTCATGCTCAGCGGTGTCTTCTGCATCTGCGCCTCGCGGCGCTGGGCGGTGACGCTGACCTGATCCAGCTGGACCGCGTCGTTGTCGCTGCTGGATTGGGCCAGTGCCTGGTTGCTGCCAATGGCGGCCATGATCGCGACAGCCAACGTACTCCGGTACAGAACATCCTTCATGACTCGCCTCGTAGCGTGAAAGGGGGTGGTTTCCGTGAGCGCGCTGGTCACATAGATATGCCAATGCGTCTTTATCCAGTCTTCCGGTATTTGTCCGGACATTCAACCGGACCAGCTGGAAAATTTCACGCGGTCAAGAACGATCGCCCTGGGCATTCAAGTCATTGGCAAACATGGGAAAACGACGATGAATGCGCGGCAGAAATGCTGCACTGCAAAGACATATAGGTGCCATGTCTATGTCATTTGAGTGCGCGGCGGGCGGGTTTCCGCCATCGGGTTCCAGGCGCTGGAACGACAACGCCGCCCGGTTGGGCGGCGTTGTCTGTCACACGGGGATTCCGCCGGGAGCGGGGGCCTAGAGCGACGTATCGGCGTCCACGTCCAGGGTCATCTGGTAGGTGAACTGGTCCGGCCGGTACTGCACGTTGAGCAGATCCACCAGGTGGCCGTCGCCGTCGTAGGAGCGGCGTTCGAGCGAGAGCAGGGCGGTACCCGGCTCCACCTTCAGGTGCATGGCACTGATGGCATCGGCGTTGACCGCCGACAGCACCTGCTCCACCTGCTTGATGTGGATGCCGGCAGCCTGGAACAGCTTCAGGCGCGAGCTGCTGGCCAAACCGGCCTCGTTGAAATCCGGGTGATCGGTGTGGGTCCAGCTGATGTAGTAGCCAAACGGCGTGTCGCCACGGCGGCGCAGGCGGATGGCCTGCACCAGCGGATCGCGCGGGCCGGTATCGAACAGGGTGCGGATCGGCTCCGGCGGCACCGCGCGACGGAACTGCAGCAGCTGCACCTTGGTGTGCTCGGCCAGTACTTCCAGGCTTTCCAGCAGGCCGGTCAGCGGGCTGTGCATCGGCTTGGGGCGGGAACGGTGGATGACGTGCGTGCCCTTGCCACGACGGCGCTCGACCAGCCCCTCGGCGGCCAGCTCATCCAGCGCCCGCTTGGCGGTGATGCGCGACACGCCGAAGCCTTCGGCCAGGTCGAACTCGGTGGGAATGCGTGCGCCGCGCGGTATCTCACCGCTGAGGATGCGATCGCGCAGCAGGCTGAACATCTGGTGGTAAAGCGGCGTCGGCAGGTCGTTGCGCAACAGCTTGTGCGCGTTGGTACTCAACAATGCGGCCAGCGTGTCCTGGGACATCTCGCTTCACCCTCCTTTGGCTTAATGCTATAACGATAGAACAAATAGGGTAGACCATGACGACTGACAATGCCGTGATTTCCTGGAGCCGCGACGGGGTTGTTGCCCGCATCGGCATCCATCGGCCGGACAAGCGCAACGCCTTGGCCACCCGCCATTGGGCGGCGATCGAAGCCGCGCTGGACGCCATCGCCCCCAGTGACGCCCAGGTCGTGGTGCTGACCGGCGTCCCGGGCGCTTTCAGTGCCGGCGCCGATATCGACGAGCTCGGCCAACTGCTCACCGCCCCGGACGCCTTCGCCGCCAACAACGCCCAGGTGCAACGTACCCAGCTCAAGCTGCAACGCCTGCCGCAGACCACGCTGGCCGTCATCGACGGTGCCTGCGTGGGCGGCGGGCTTGGCCTGGCGCTGGCCTGTGACCTGCGCCTGTCCAGCGCACGCAGCCGCTTCGCCATTACCCCGGCCAAACTCGGCCTAGTCTACAGCGCCGATGACAGCCGCCGGCTGGTCAACACCGTGGGCATGGCCCGCGCCCGCGAGATGCTGCTGACCGGATGCCTGCTCGATGCCACCACCGCGCTGGAGTGGGGGCTGATCAATCAGCTGGCCGGCACCGAGGGCCTGGAAGCGCTGGAGCAGGCGCATGTGCAGCAACTGCTGACGACATCCGGACAGGCGCGGCGTGCGATCAAAACCGTGCTCGGCCACCTCGGCGGTGATGCTGCTCTGAGCGCGGCGCAGGCCGATGCCGCCTTCAATGACGCCTTCAGCAGCCGTGATTTCGTCGAAGGCGCCGCTGCCTTCCTCGAAAAACGCGCGCCGTGCTTCAGCTGAGCGCCCGCCGTGCCTGCTTACCTGATCATCGAAGCGCATATCACCGACCCGCAGGGATTCGCTGCCTATGCGCATGCAACGCCGTCCGTGGTGGCGCGTCATGGGGGCCGCTACCTGGTCATGGGTGGGCAGCAGCACAGCCTGGAGGGCGAGCACGCCGCAAGCCGCACCGTGATCTCCTGGTGGCCTGATCGTGCCGCTGCGCTCGCCTTCTGGCACAGCCCCGAATACGCCGCGATCAAGCCGCTGCGCGACGGCACCGGCACGTTCCGTGTGCTGCTCGCCGACGGCGTGCAGACCCAACCGCTCACCGACACCGCAACCGAAGGTACCGCTCCATGATCGACGCCTACCGCGCGCTGGCGCTGCAGACCACCTGTCGCGCAATCAACGCCTGCACCACGCCGGAGGATGCCGCCGCGGCGGTGGCCACCAACATCGAACGCATCGGCCGGCAGATCCGCGCCTCAAAGGCGTTCATCGGCACCGACCTGAAGCTGGTGGTGCTGCCCGAATACTTCGCCACGAGCTATCCGCTGGGCGAAACCATTCCCGGCTGGGCGGCCAAAGGCGGCTTTGCGATGGATGGCGCCGAGTATGAGCAGCTTGGTCGCATCGCCCAGGACAACGGCGTGTACCTGTGCTCCAACGCCTATGAGCGCGACCCGAATTTTCCGGAACTGTACTTCCAGTCATCGGTGATCCTGGATGACAGTGGCAACCAGATCCTGCGCTACCGCCGCTTGATTTCGCTGTATGCACCGAGCCCGCATGACGTGTGGGACAAGTATCTGGATGTGTACGGCATCGACGGTGTATTCCCGGTGGCGCGTACGCCGATCGGGCGGCTGGCCTGCATCGCCTCGGAGGAAATTCTGTATCCGGAAATCGCACGCGCGCTGGGCCTGCGCGGCGCCGAGGTGATCCTGCATTCCACCAGTGAAGTGGGCAGCCCGGAGTTGACGCCCAAGGACATCGCCAAGCGCGCACGTGCCATCGAAAACATGGCCTACGTGGTGTCGGCCAACACCGCCGGCATCAGCGGTGTGGACATTCCGCTGGGCAGCGCCGACGGCATGAGCAAGATCGTCGACGAACAGGGCCGTGTGCTGGCCGCCGCCGGGGCCGGTGAATCGATGGCGGCCTACGCCGATCTGGACATCACCGGCCTGCGCCGCCGTCGGCTGCGCCCGGGCATGGGCAACTTCCTGTCGCGTCTGCCGCAGGGTGCGATCAACGCCGGCCTGGCCAGTACCGCGCTCAAGCCGAATGCGCTGCTGGAGGGCGACACCGTGAAGATTCCACAGCGGGCCGACTTCGCTGCCCGCCAGAAAGCCACCCTCGATGCGCTGCTGAGCGCCGGAGTACTGGGCAATGACTGAAGCCACCACACTGCCATTGCGCAATCCACGCACCGGCCAATCCGACGGTGAACTGCCGGTGACTTCCGCCGCTGAAGTGGCGGCGCTGGGCGTGGCACTGCGGCGGGCTCAGCCTGCGTGGGCCGATGAAAGCATCGAACAACGCTGCCAACGGTTGAGCGCATTGGCCGATGCACTGGCGGCGCGTCGCGAAGGCTTCCTCGATACGCTGCTGGCCGACACCGGCCGCTGGCATGAATCGCAGATTGAAGTGGACGGCACCATCGCCGCGATCCGCCGCTGGGTGCAGCAGGCACCGGCCTGCCTTGCCGAAAAGCCGGTGCAGCAGGAAGCCATTCCCTTCATCCAGACCCAGCAGACCTGGGTGGCGTTCCCGGTTGTCGGCATCATCAGCCCGTGGAATTTCCCGCTGATGCTGACCTTGATCGACGCCGTGCCGGCATTGGCGGCCGGTTGCAGCATCCTCGCCAAGCCCAGCGAAGTGACCTCGCGTTTCGTGCCGTTGCTGCGGGAAGCATTGGAAGAAGCCGGCTTGGGCGAAGTGTTTGCGCTGGTCACCGGCGCCGGTGCCACCGGCCAGGCGGTGATCGAGGCCAGCGACCAGATCTGCTTCACCGGCTCGGTCGCGACCGGCCGCAAGGTCGGCGAAGCCTGCGCACGGCGCTTCATTCCGGCGTCGCTGGAACTGGGTGGCAAGGACCCGGCGCTGGTGCTGTCCGATGCCAACATCGAGCATGCCGCGCGCGCGCTGGCCTGGGGCAGTTTCGTCAACGGCGGCCAGAGCTGCATGTCGATCGAGCGTGTCTACGTCGAAGCGCCCGTCGCCGATGTCTTCATCGCCGCGCTGGTGAAGGAAGCGGCAGCTTTGGAACTGGCATGGCCGGATCCCAAGCAGGGCCAGATCGGCCCGGTGATCGCGGCATCGCAGGTGGCGTTGGTACGCAATCAGTTGGCCGATGCCAAAGCCAAGGGCGCGCGTGCGTTGACCGGTGGCGAGCTGATCGACCATGGCGGCGTGTGGTGCCCGCCGACCGTGCTGGTGGATGTCACCGACGAAATGACGGTGGTGGCCGACGAAAGTTTCGCCAGCGTGCTGCCGGTGATCGTGGTGGCCGACGAAGCCGAAGCCATCGCGCGTGCCAACAACACCGAGTTCGGCCTGTCGGCGGCGGTGTTCACGCAGAGCCCGGAGCGCGCGCAGCGTGTGGCGCGTCAGCTGCAGGCTGGTGGCATCTCGATCAACGATGCCTGCCTGACCGGCATGGTGCAGACCGCCGAGAAGCAGAGCTTCAAGCTGTCGGGCATGGGCGGCTCGCGCATGGGCACCGCCTCGATCCGACGCTTCGTGCGGGCGCGTGCCTTGCTGATCAATACCGGCACCGCCTCGCCGTGGTGGTTCCCGGCGGCCTGAGCGTCGCTCAGCAGGACAGTACGAACTCGCCGAGGAAGATGCCGAAGCCGAGTATCCACATCGCGACCATGGCCGGGAAACTGGCCAGTCGCAGCCACCAGCGCAACAGCCGTGGTGCCTGGCGGGTGGCGCGGAACATCAGCACCGGCAACAGGATGCCGGTGATCACGAACAAGCCGAAGATCGTCCAGCCCAGCAGCCAGAAGGCATTTGATTTCTCGCCGAACTCCGGCGGGCATTGGCGCATGGCCGATGCCGCCAATGGCAGAGCGCACAACAGCGCAACAGATGCGGATTGCGTGAAAATCCTGGTTCGTTGTCGTCGCACGACGGCTTCCCTTCTGCAAGGCGGTCATCCGAGCACATCGTGCCATGCAATCGGCAAACTGGAGGTGATGCAGGCTGCCATCGTGCGGTACCTCTTATGACCAAGTGAAAAATGTCCTACGCTGCGGCATTGTCCAACTGACCGCTGGGGAGTTGTCATGGAGAAGGGGATCAGGAACCTCATGTTCCTGTTGTTGGCGGCATGTGGAAATCTGATGGCGGCACCCGAAACCGCGCAGACGGTACCGGTGGAGGCGTTTGCGAAGGCCAGCCCATTTTCGATGCCTAGGCTGTCGCCGACCGGCGAGTACCTGGCGTTTGCGACGGATTTTGGCCAGGGCAATCACGCACTGCAGGTGGTGCGGCTGTCGGACATGCAGCGCACGGCGGTATTGCGTCTGCCGGTCTATCAATCGCCGTTCCAGATTGCCTGGGTCAGCGACAAGCGGCTGGTGATTGCCAAGGGTCGCAAGTACGGTTCGCTGGAGAAGCCGATGCCATCGGGCGAGATCATCGCCAGCGATTTCGATGGCCAGAACCAGCGCTACATCTACGGCTACGAGCAGCAGAATGCAGCGGCGGGGCTGGACCGTGGCTTTGGTTTCATCGAGGGCATCGCCCAGAGCAACGATGGCCGCTTCTACATGCGCCAGCTCACGCGCACGCCGACCTCATCAATGCTCTACGCCGTCGACACACAGCGGCCGACCTTCAAACTGATTGCCGATATCAACGTGCCGAACCTGGAATTCGTCATCGACCGCAATGGCGTCGCGCGTTATGCCTGGGGCCGTGATGATGAAGACAAGTACCTGCTGTACGCCTCCGACGATGGTCGTCGGTGGCAGCCGATGTCGCCGGCCTCCGCCGGTATCTGGACGCCGCTGGTGTTCTCGGCAGACAACAGCACGGTGTATGCCACCTACAGTCGCAACGAAGGGCCCGCGCAACTGGTTGTGAGCGATCCAAAGGCCAGCGAGCTGGATGTATTGGCCTCCGATGGTTTCAGCAGCATTGGCTATCTGCAATGGACCGCATCGCCATCGATCCCTTTCGCTGCGGCATTGCAGAGTGGGCGGCCGCGTCTGGACTACTTCGATGCGGGTCGTCCGGATGCCCAGCTGCACAAGAACCTGTCTGACCTGCTGCCACAACAGCATGTGACCTTCGATGACATCAGTCGCGATGGGCAGACCGTGCTGCTGCATCTGAACAGCGATAGCGACCCGGGGAGCTGGTATGTGTTCCGACGTTCCAGCAACAAGCTGGAGAAGGTGCTGTCGCCGCATGAAGCGATTGACCCTGCCTTGATGGCCGAGCGCCGCCCGGTGCGCTTCAAGGCCAGCGATGGTCTGGAGTTGGAAGCCATTCTTACAATTCCGCGCAACAGCGAAGGACGTCGCCTGCCGACCGTGCTGCTGCCACACGGTGGCCCACATGGCGTGAGCGACGACTGGTTCTACGATACCGATGCACAGTTCCTGGCCAACCGTGGCTACCTGGTGGTGCAGGTCAACTATCGTGGCAGCAGTGGACGTGGTCGCGCGTTCCAGCAGCAGGGCTACCTGCAGTGGGGGGCACGCATCCAGCAGGACCTGCTGGACGGACTGGATGATGCAGTGGCCAAGGGGCTGGCCGACCCTGCGCGCGTGTGCACGTATGGCGCCAGCTTTGGTGCGTACTCGGCGATGATGTTGGCCGCGCGTGATCCCGAGCGTATCCGGTGTGCAGTAGGTCTTGCGGGTGTGTATGACCTGAAGATGATGTACAAGAAAGGCGACATCAAAGACGACGCCAACGGTCGCAACTATCTGGCCCGGGTGATTGGCCGCAGTGATGAAGAGTTGGCTGCCAATTCTCCCGTGAGTCTGGCGGCGCGTATCAAGGCGCCGGTGTTTCTGGCACATGGCGAGCGTGATGAACGCGCCCCGATTGCTCAGGCCAATGCGATGCGCAGTGCATTGACTGCCGCCGGCAAACCTCCGCAGTGGA
This sequence comes from Stenotrophomonas humi, assembly GCF_001431415.1. Classification (GTDB taxonomy): domain Bacteria; phylum Pseudomonadota; class Gammaproteobacteria; order Xanthomonadales; family Xanthomonadaceae; genus Stenotrophomonas; species Stenotrophomonas humi. The sequence goes on from NZ_LDJI01000020.1 coordinate 116,730, forward strand.
TGGGCGTGGCAGGTGAGGGGCACGGCTTCTACAACGATGACAACAGCATCGCCTTCTATCGTGCGCTGGAGACGTTCCTGCAGGAACACATCGGGCAGTGAGCGGGCCATTGAGCAACCACGATGGACCCGGCGAAGCGCGTGCCGTGGTCCATCCTGGCGGTTGGCCCGAAGGAGTGAGGTTGCTGAGTGATGAGCCGTTGCGATAACAGGGCGCTGTGAGTCGGGTGTCGATGATCATCCCGGCACGCAACGTGGCTCGATGCCTTCCTTTTCACCTGGGGTTTCCACGTTGCTGCGCACACTGCTCGTTCCGGCAACCGGCTTGAATCCGTGGGTTGCTGTTTTCCGTGCAACGTTGCGAAATTCTGACAGGAGCAACCCGCCATGAATCTTCCGTCGCAGTTCGATCTCAGTGGCAAGGTCGCCATTGTTACCGGGGGTGGCAATGGCATTGGCCGCGCGTGTTCATTGATGCTGGCCGCTTACGGCGCCGCAGTGGTGATCGCGGACCTGAAGCTGGCCGATGCGCAGAAGGTCGCCAGCGAGATCACCACGCATGGCGGCCGCGCATTGGCGCTGGAATGCAATGTGCTCAAGGACGAGGACCTGGTGCAGTTGGTGGACCGCGCCGCCGCCGAACTGGGCGGCGTCCACATCCTGGTCAACAACGCCGGTGGCGGCGGTGCCGGCCGTGAAAGCCCATTCGAGATCACCGTGGAGCAGTTCGAGCGGCCGTTCCAGATCAATGTGTTCAGTGCCTGGCGCTTGGCTCAGTTGTGCGCACCGCACATGGCAAAGGCGGGCTACGGTTCGATCATCAACATGTCCTCGATGAGCTCGGTCAACAAGAGCCCGGCGATCAGCGCCTATGCCGCGTCCAAGGCGGCGATCAACCACATGACCGCGAACCTGGCGCATGACTACGGCCCGCAGAAAATCCGCATCAATGCAGTGGGGCCTGGCGCGGTACGCACCGGTGCGCTGGCGACGGTGCTGACCCCGGAGATCGAAGCGCGGATGCTGTCGCATACGCCGATCAAGCGACTTGGTGAGCCGGATGATATCGCCGGTGCGGTGCTGTACTTCGCCGCGCCGATTTCGAACTGGGTCAGCGGGCAGACCTTGTTCGTCAACGGTGGTGGCGTACAGACGCTGGATTGAGGCCGGCGTTGCGGTCAGATGCCGAACGGCTCAGTGCTGCTCGGGCAATGTGGACAGGTACTCGATCACCGCCTGGCGTCGTGCTGGATCAGCGGTGGCATTGACCATCTTGCTGCCGGGCACCTGTCTGGTTGGCGACTTGAGGAAGGCATCCAGCGTCTGCGCATCCCAGGTGATGCCACTGGCCTTCATCGCTTCGGAGTAGTGATAGCCCGGCGCGCTCCCGGCCTTGCGTCCGATCACGCCATGCAGATTGGGACCGACGCGGTGGCCGAGATCGGGGCGGGTGTCGTGGCAGCCGGCGCAGATGGCGAAGGCACGTTCAAGTTCGCGCTGGTGCGGATCGGCACTGGCCGAGTGGTTGAAGGCGTCGCGTTGGCCGCAGGCGCTCAGTGACAGGCAGATGGCGAGTGCAAGCAGCGGGCGGAACATTGTTTCCTCAGTGCGACAGCCGCCGCGGTGCTACGGCGGTAGCAATGATGGCTGCTGGTGGGACGGAAAGGCAAAGGCAGTAGTGGAAGTGGCGAAGCAGATGCGCCCTCATCCGCCCCTTCGGGGCACCTTCTCCCGTGGAACGGGAGAAGGGATGCTTTCAAGCATTGCTTGAGCTGCTGGTCCTGCGGCTCCGGGTGCGCTTCGCAAACGGCGACGAAGCCAGCAATGCATGGTGAACAGCAACCAGCCCGAAGCTATCCCCTCTCCCGTTTACGGGGGCGATGCGGGCTTGCTTGCGAACCATTGGTTCGCAGCCCGTTGAGCACCCTTGCGCTTGCGCAAGGGTCGGGGCGCGGAGCGGGGGTAGGGGTGAGGGAAGCTCTTTGGCTTTCAGGATCTTTGGCTTTCATACTTTCAAGCTCGTAGCTTCAAAGCCTTCTACGTCCTCAAGCCTAGTGTCACTTCTTCGCAGCGAACGTCTGATCCAGACTCTGCTCGAAGGTGTGATACCCGATCCGCTCATACAGCTCCTCGCGGGTCTGCATGGTGTCCACCACGTTGCGCTGGTGGCCGTCGCGGCGGATCGCGGTGTACACGTTCTCGGCCGCCTTGTTCATCGCGCGGAACGCCGACAGCGGATAGATGCACATCGACACGCCCACCGACGCCAGCTCCTCGGTGGAGAACAGCGGGGTCTGGCCGAACTCGGTGAGGTTGGCCAGCAGTGGCACCTTCACTGCTTCGCTGAAGCGCTTGTAGGTTTCCAGGTCATACGAGGCCTCGGCAAAGATACCGTCGGCGCCGGCTTCCACGCAGGCGATGGCACGCTCGATGGCGGCATCCACGCCTTGCACTGCGATCGCATCGGTACGAGCGATGAGGAAGAAATCCGGATCGGTCTTGCCATCGGCCGCCGCCTTGACGCGGTCGGTCATCTCGCCCAGTGACACGATTTCCTTGTTCGGGCGATGACCACAACGCTTGGCGCCGACCTGGTCCTCGATGTGGCAGGCCGCCGCGCCGGCCTTGATCAGTGACTTCACCGTGCGCGCGATGTTGAACGCGCTCGGACCAAAGCCGGTGTCGATGTCCGACAGCAGCGGCAGGTCGCAGACGTCGGTGATGCGGCGGATATCGGTGAGCACGTCGTCCATGGTCAGGATGCCCAGGTCCGGCAGACCCAGCGAACCTGCGGCGACGCCGCCGCCGGACAGGTAGACCGCACGGAAGCCCGCACGCTTGGCCAGCAACGCATGGTTGGCGTTGATGGCGCCGGGAATCTGCAGCGGACGCTCTTCCTGCAACGCCGCGCGGAAGCGGGCGCCTGGACTGACAATGCTCATCGAAACTCCTGTGGTTGGATGGCGATGCTTACATCGCCGGGTAGTTCGGTCCGCCGCCACCCTGCGGGGTTACCCACACGATGTTCTGGGTCGGGTCCTTGATGTCGCAGGTTTTGCAGTGCACGCAGTTCTGCGCGTTGATCTGCAGGCGCGTGTCGGCACCTTCGCCGACAAATTCGTACACACCGGCCGGGCAGTAACGCGCTTCCGGGCCGCCGTAGGTGGCCAGGTTCACGCTCACCGGGATGCTCGGATCCTTCAGCGTCAGATGGCTGGGCTGGTCTTCTTCGTGATTGGTCGAAGACAGGAACACCGAGCTCAGGCGGTCGAAGGTCAACACGTTGTCCGGCTTCGGGTAGTTGATCTTCGGCTGCGTGGCGGCAGGCTCCAGGCACTCGTGGTCGGCCTTGGTGCGGTGGATGGTCCACGGCGCGGTACGGAAGCCCAGCATCGGCAGCACCAGCTGTTCGATACCGGTCATCAGCGTGGCCACGGTGCGGCCCTTCTTGAACCACTGCTTGAAGTTCTTGGCCTGCATCAGCTCGGCCTTCAGCCAGCTGTTCTCGAATGCTTCCGGGTAGGCGCTCAGTTCATCGCGCGAACGGCCGGCGACCAGCGCGTCGAACGCGGCCTCGGCGGCGAGCATGCCGGTCTTGATCGCGGCGTGGCTGCCCTTGATGCGGCTGACGTTGAGGTAGCCGGCCTCGCAGCCGACCAGCGCGCCACCCGGGAACACCGTCTTGGGCAGCGACAGGATGCCGCCGGCGGTGATCGCGCGCGCACCGTAGGCGATGCGCTTGCCGCCTTCCAGGTGCTTGCGGATCGCCGGGTGGGTCTTGAAGCGCTGGAACTCCTCGAACGGGCTCAGCCACGGGTTCTTGTAGTCCAGGCCGACCACGTAACCGATCGAGACCTTGCCGCCCTCGGCGTGATACAGGAACGCACCGCCGTAGGTGTCGTTGTCCAGCGGCCAACCAGCGGCGTGCACCACCAAGCCCGGCTCGTGCTTGGCCGGATCGATCTGCCACAGCTCCTTGATGCCGATGCCGTAGGCCTGCGGGTCCTTGCCGGCGTCGAGCTTGAACTTGCTGATCAGCTGGCGGCCCAGATGGCCACGCGAGCCTTCGGCGAACACGGTGTACTTGGCATGCAGTTCCATGCCGCGTTCGAAGTTCGGGCCGGGCGTGCCGTCCTTGTGGATGCCCATGTCGCCGGTGGCCACACCCATCACCGCGCCGGTGTCGTCGTACAGCACTTCGGCGGCGGCAAAGCCCGGGAAGATGGCCACTTCCAGCGCTTCGGCCTGCTGCGCCAGCCAGCGGCTGACTTCACCCAGGCTGATGATGTAGCTGCCTTCGTTGTGGAAGCACTTGGGCAGCAGCGCGTTGGGCGTGGTCTTGGCGCCGGTTTCATTGAGGAACAGGAATTCGTCGCGGGTGACGGCCTGCTTCAGCGGCGCACCGCGCTCGGCCCAGTCCGGGAACAGTTCGGTGAGCGCGCGCGGATCCATGACCGCACCGGAGAGGATGTGCGCGCCCGGCTCGGAGCCTTTCTCCAGTACGCAGACCGACAGCTCCTGCCCTTTCTCCACGGCCAGCTGGCGCAGACGGATGGCGGTGGCCAGGCCGGCGGGGCCGGCGCCAACGATGACGACGTCGAACTCCATCGCTTCGCGCGGCGGCAGTGCGGAGGTGGCTTCAATGTTCATGCAGGGGCTCTTGGGTAAAGGCCGGCGCGATAGGCGACGACGGTTGCCTGGAACCGCCGCCTCAACATGAGGCGGCGATGATCTCCGAAGGTGCAGCGTTCCAGATCAGCCCCGCGCGGTCGGCCAGATGGGCGAACACACGTTCCAGGTGCTTGATGCGGTGCGGCTGGCCCATCACCCACGGGTGGATGTTGAGCGCGAGCAGGCGACCCTGTCCGGTGTGCTGCGCTTCCTCGATCAGGAATTCGCAGGCATCGATCATCTGGTCCGCATACTCGGCCTCGGCATGCAGATTTTCGCCGACCACGAAGCGATCTTCCAATTCCAGTGACAGCGGCAGTGCCGTCATCGGGCCGTGCGCGGTCTGGAACGGGTAGGGCAGCTCGTCGTTGACCCAGTCGGCAAACCACTCAAGACCCATCTGCCGCAGCAGTTCCGGGGTGTTTTCCGATTGCGAACGGGCCGGCGACAGCCAGCCCCGCAGGGGTGCATCGGCGTACGGGGCCAGGGCGGCCAAAGTGCGCCGGATGTATTCAGCTTCGCGTTCTGGCGCCAAACCACCGTAGTGCACGCTGTCCATGTTCCAGCCGTGCGCCACCAGCTCGGCGCTGCGCGCCTGGAGCCGGCGTAGCAGCGCTGGGTAGCGCTCGGCCAGTTCGCCGTTGACCGCGGTGCTGGCGCGCAGACCGTACGTTTCCAGCGCATCCAGTACGCGGAACACGCCCACCCGGTTGCCGTAATCGCGCAGGGTGTAATGGCGCAGGTCCGGATAGGGCATGACCATCGAACCGTGCGGCTTGAAGCCTTCACCGGCGGGATTGAGCGGGAAGTGTTCCAGCGTCAGGTTGATCCACAGCGCCAGCGGCTTGTCGCCGGGCCAGCGCACGGCCGGGCGCTGCGCCAGCATCGACCACGCATAGCGCTCATGGTCCATGCCGTGGCGCAGCTGCGGGTACTCCAGGAAGCTGCGATCCAGGCTCATGCCGCGTCCTCCGCGTTGACGGCGGCCATCGAGGCCAAAGCATCGTCGTAATGGTGGTCGAGGTAATGCTGGGCGATCTCGCGGCCGGTGGCCTTCCACACCTTGTCGTGGCTGCAGATGTAATCCATCGCGTCCTGGAACGCGGCCAGACGATGTGGGTGGCTGACCTGGTAGGCGTGCAGCGGTACGCACATCACCGTGCCGGAGTGCTCGCCCTCGGCATACAGACGGTCGAAGGCGTCCTTGATCATCTGACCGTAGCGGCGCGGTTCGATCTTGTTGGTGACGTAGACGATGGTGTCGTTGAGTTCCAGCGAGTACGGCACCGACACGAAACGGGTGCCCGAGCGGGTCTTCACCGGGGTGGGCTGGTCATCGTGGAACAGGTCGCAGGTGTACAGGCCGCCGGCTTCGGCGAACAGATCAATGGTGGAATCCGAATGCGACAACGCTGGTGCCAGATAGCCATCGCAATGCTGGCCGGTGTGCTCGGCGATCAGCCCCATCGAGTGCGCGATCATCTCCCGCTCCTGCGCCTCGTCCATGCCGTAGGTGTAGCGGGTGTTGTAGATACCGTGGCTGAAGAATTCCCAGTCGCGCTCGGCCGCCATCTGGATCACTTCCGGATGGTGCTTGAGCATGGCGGTGGACAGCGACACCGAGCCGCGCAGGCCGTACTGGTCCATCACCCGCATCATCCGCTGGTGGCCGACACGGTTGCCGTAATCGCGGGTGCCGTAGCTCTGGATGTCCGGCAACGGGCGCGGCCACGGCTTGCGCTGCGGATTGGCCGGCGGTGCGTATTCGTAGAACTCGATGTTGGGCGCGATCCACAACGCCACGCGGGCGCCGCCCGGCCAGCTTATCTTCGGCCGGCTGTCATAGGGCCAGTAGTCGAACAGGCCCGGGTCGGATTTGCTCGCCGTGCTCATGCGCGCAACGCCTGCAACTGCGCGGCCACGTGTTCCACCGATTCCACGTCGCCGTACTTGAGCATGATGTCGCTGAGGTTGGCGAAGTGCGGGATCTCGTGCTTGTCGGCCACGCACTCCTCCGGAACGATGCTGCGGTAGCCGCGCGACAGGCTGTCGATCACGCAGGCGCGGATGCAGCCGGAGGTGGAACCGCCGGTGATGATCAGGGTGTCGATCTTGTGGAAGGTCAGCAGCGACCACAGGTTGGTTTCGAAGAACGGGCTGGCCATGCGCTTGTGCATGACGATGTCGCCGGGCTGCACGTCGGCACGCGGGTCGAACTGCGCCCGCTCGGAGCCGTGCTTGATGTTCTGCAGCGAATCCGGGGTGTTGGTGCGGGTGCCCCAGGTGCCGGCGTCCTCGCCCGATTCCAGATAGGCCACATACGTCCACACCACCGGCAGGCCCAGCGCACGTACCTGCGCCGACAGCGCATTGATGTGCTCGATCTGGCGCGGATTGGTTTCATAGGCGGTCTTGAACGCGGCCAAGTCGGTGTAGGCGCGCTGCACGTCGATGTTGACGATGGCCGGGCGTGCGCCGAAGCCGAACTTGGCGCGGTTGGGATTTGCCTTGACCTGCTCCCAGTACTGGCGGGCGGTGAGGCTGGACGTTTCCATCACGGGCATGGGGTCTCTCCGTTGCGTCGATGCGGGATCAGGGCTTGGCCAGGCGCGCGCGTTCGTCGCGCACCAGCGTGGCGGCCAGCAGCGCAAGCACGATCAGCACGCAGATCAGGCTGAAGGCGATGTGGTAGCTCTTGGTCACGTCGAAAATCTTGGCGGTCACCCAGATGCCCAACCCGGCCGTGGTGGCATCGAGCAGGGTGATGGTGCCGAGGATCTTGCCGGCCGCGCTCAGCCCGAAGGCATTGACCGCCAGCAGCTGGATCATCGTGTACAACCCGCCCCAGCCCAGCCCAAACAGCGCCAGCGAGTACCAGATCAGGTCGGCGCGCATCGTCGCCAGGATCACCGCACCGGCAGCCATGATCGCCAGATTGAGCAGGAACACACGCTTGGCCGGCAGCACATCGGCCAGGAAGCCGAACAGGAACTTGCCGACCATCGCCAGGCCGAACATCAGGCCCAGCGCGTTGCCGGCCTTGGCCGGTTCAAAGCCGAGGTCGCGCATGTGCAGGAACAGGTTGGCCGACACCGCCATGATCGAGAAGAACGTGGTCATCGCCACGAATGCCAGCACCCAGAAGGTGCGGGTGCGCATCGCCTGCGCGTAGCCAAGGTCGGCCAGCTGCGTGGTGACCGGCTTGCCACTGATCGCGTCGGCGGCAGCTTTGTCCGCGCCCCACGGCTGGATGCCGCCCGGGCGCGGGCTGCGCGCGAACAGGAACGCAATGACCAGGAACGCGATCGGCACGGCGGTTTCCCAGAGGAAAGCCGCGCGCCAGTCCATGCTCTGCATCAGGTGCACGCCGAGCTTGGGGAACACCATGCCACCCAGGCTGGTGCCGACCAGGGCGATGCCGATGGCGGTACCGCGATGGGTGACGAACCACTGCGAGACGAAGATCACCGCCACGTTGAGTCCGGCGGCGACCAGCACGGCGGCGAAGCCGACGTGGATCCAGTACAGGTGTGCCAGCGAATGCACGTGTGCATAGGCGAAGTACAGCGCCGCCAGCAGCGCCAGGCCGCCCAGGATCAGTTTGCGCGGGCCGACCCGATCAATCAGCGCGCCCATGAACGGCGACATCCAGCCGGCCAGCACCAGGGTGATCAGGTCGCGCAGCTTGAGTTCGCTGCGGGTCCAGCCGAACTCCTTGAGCAGAGATTCGTCGAACGCAGTCAGGCCGGTAATGGTCAGGCCGTTGGAGACCAGCAACACCAGCATCCCCATTACCGCCATCAGCCACGGGTAGTAACGCTTCATCCAGGCACCTCAATCGATTGGGTTATGGCAAGTAGATACGCCGGTGGGGGAATTCCGCCGCCGGCGTTGACCGGGGGCGAATGGCATGCCTACACTTTGTCCGGACAAAGTGTGCCACAGTCTTTTACCCGGGAGGAAGCCATGCAAACCGTAATCGTCCTGTTCAACCTCAAGCCGGGTGTCAGCCGCGAGGAATACGAGGCCTGGGCGCGTGCCAGCGACCTGCCGGTGGTCAACGCGCTGCCGTCGGTGGACCGGTTCGAGGTGCTCAAGTCCAGCGGCCTGCTGATCGGTGAAGGCAAGCCGCCGTATGACTACATCGAGATCATGCGCATTCCGGACATGGCAGCGTTCGGCAAGGATCTGTCCGACCCGGCCGTGCAGGCGGGGGCAGCGCAGTTCCAGCAGTACGCGGACAATCCGTTGTTCATCCTCACCAGCGCGCTGTAAGCGCACAAGGAACTTTGGTCATGGCTCGATTCCCCGAACTCCAAGGCAAGGTCGCGTTGATCACCGGCGCCGGCCGCCGTGCCGGCCTGGGCGAGGGCATTGCCCGCCGTCTGCTGGAGGAAGGCTGCAAGGTGGTGCTGACCGACATCGGCCAGGTGCGTGGCGCCGAGATGCCGGTCACGGCCGTCGGCACCGATGAGGAAATGGCGCAGGTGGCGGCGGAACTGGCCAGCAGTACCGGCGGCGAATGCGTGGCGATGGCGCTGGACGTGCTGGAAGAGGCGCAGGTGGAGGCCGTGATCAAAGCAACGGTCGAGCGCTTCGGCCGGCTCGACATCCTGGTCAACAACGCCGGTATCGGCTACCTGATGAAGTCGCTGGTCGATATCGACGCCAAGGAATGGGATGCGGTGCTGGGCGTGAATCTGCGCGGCGCGTTCCTGACCATCAAGCACGCCGGCCGGCAGATGATCGCCCAGGGCGGCGGCCGCATCGTCAACATCGCTTCGCAGGCAGCCAAGTCGGCGTTCCCGCATGCGGCGGCCTACTGCTCATCCAAGCACGGCCTGGTCGGCCTGACCCGGGTGGCGTCGCTGGAGCTGGCCGGCCACGGCATCAACGTCAACGCGGTCTGCCCCAACCACGTCACCACCGGCCTGGGCGCCTGGCAGAACGAGTACTTCGCCGCCAAACAGGGCAAGAGCGTGGAGCAGTACCTGGCCGACATGCGCGCACGCATCCCGGCCGGCCGCCCTGGTCTGACTTCGGATACGGCAGCCGCTACCGCCTTCCTGTGCTCGGACGACGCGGTCTACATCACCGGTGAGGCGATCAACGTCTCCGGTGGCGAAGAGAACCACTGATCGGTAGCTGCCGACGCGATCCGGATTCCATCAGCCGTACCCCCACCACCTGTACGACTCAAGAAGCGCAACGAGAGAACCATGTCCAAAGCAGCCTACCAATGGCCCAACAATGCACGGCTTGCACTGTCGGTGGTCGTCAACGTCGAAGAGCTGTCCGAGTACAACGTCGGCCAGGGTGACAAGATCACCGAGCCGGTGGACGAGCTGCACGTCACCCTGTCCAAGCCGGTACGTAACTACGGCAACGAGTCCAACTACCGCTATGGCGTGAATGAAGGCCATGGCCGCGTGGCCGCGCTGCTGGACAAGTACAACGTCACCAGCACTTACACCGCCGCCGCGGTATCGCTGGAGCGCGCGCCGGAAATCGCCGGCTACCTGCGTGGCAGTCGCCACGAAGTGTGCTCACACGGCCATCGCTGGATCCATCAGTTCCGCTTCAACGAGGAACAGGAACGCCAGTTCATCCGTGATGCCGCCGACAGCATCGAAAAGACCACCGGCGTGCGCCCGGTCGGCTGGTTGTCGCGCTACCTGCATACCGCATCGACCCGTCGCCTGTTGCAGGAGGAAGGCTTCCTGTACCACATGGACGACTACTCGGCCGATGCGCCGTTCTGGGGCGATGTCGAAGGCAGCAACGCGCCGATGATCGTGGTGCCGTACCAGCTGGACACCAATGACATGAAGATGTGGGTGGCACCGTCCTACCTGCCGAAGGACTGGCTGGACTACGCCATCGACAGTTTCGACACGCTCTACGCCGAAGGCGAGCACACCCCGAAGGTGATGTCGCTGGGCCTGCACCTGCGCATCATCGGCCGCCCGGGTCGCATCGGCGCGTTCGAGAAATTCCTGCAGTACGTCGCACAGAAGCCGGGCACCTGGTACGCGACGCGTCGCCAGATCGCCGAACACTTCGCTTCGCAGGTGGCCGCATCGTGAGTGCATCCGTGAACAATCCCCGCCGCTGCCTGTTGTTCGTGCCGGGCTCGCGTCCGGAGCGTTACGCCAAGGCCATCGCCACCGGTGCCGACCAGGTCTGCATCGATCTGGAAGACGCGGTAGCGCCGGGTGACAAGGAAACCGCGCGCGCCTCGCTGTTCGCCTTCCTCGCCAACGCACCGGAAAGCCGCAGCGAAATCGGCCTGCGCATCAACCCGCTGTCCACCGAACTGGGCCAAGCGGATCTGAAGGCGCTGGCCGCCTCGGGCCTGAAGCCGGCCTTCGTGATGCTGCCCAAGGTCGAAACCGTGGCCGAGCTGCAACAGGCCGATGCAGCGCTTGCCGGCATCGACACGGTGTTCATCGCGCAGATCGAAACGCCCAAGGGGCTGCTCGATGCGCGCGCGCTGGCCGTCGCCATTCCGCGCCTGCAGGCGCTGATGTTTGGTGGCTTCGACTACATCGTCGCGCTGCGTGGTCGCGCGGGTTGGGAAAGTTTCTTCCACCCGCGCGTGCAGCTGGCCACGATTGCGGCCGAAGCCGGTGTCGGTTGCCTGGACGTGCCATTCTTGGACATCAAGGACGAGGCCGGCCTGGTCAACGAAACCGACCGTGTGATCGACCTTGGCTTCACCGCCAAGGCCGCGATCCACCCGGCCCAGGTCGAGCCGATCCAGAGCCGCTACCTGCCCACCGCCGCCGAGTACGACCGCGCCCAGCGCGTCATCGCCGCGCTTGCCGCCAGCGGCGGTGAAGCCATCCAGCTCGACGGAAAGCTGGTGGACCGCCCCATCGAAATCGCCGCCGAACGGGCCATCGCACTCGGTGCCCACGGCGTCCGCGCCGGCTGATCACACCGCTCCATTGAACGCCTGATTTACGCCCCTCTTTGACCAAGCTGCGCCCAGCGCCAGCCCAAACCGCAACAGAAAGGACATTGCTCATGGTTCAGAACGTCAAGCAGATCTCCGAAAACCGCTTCCGCGAAACCTTCGGCCGTTACTACGAAGAGTTCAACGTGGGCGATATCTACGAGCATCGCCCCGGTCGCTCCATCACCGAAACCGACAACACCTGGTTCACGCTGCTGACGATGAACACCCATCCGATGCACTTCGACAAGGAGTACGCCAAGGCATCGGAGTTCGGCAAGGTGATCGTCTGCTCGCCGTTCACCGTCGCGTTGATGGTCGGCATGAGCGTCACCGATGTCAGCCAGAAGGCCGTGGCCAACCTGGGCTGGAGCGAGATCAAGATGACGCATCCGCTGTTCGTCGGTGACACGCTGGTGGCCGAGTCGGAGGTGCTGGAGAAGCGCGAATCCAAGTCGCGTCCGGGTGCCGGCATCGTTACCTGCCGCACCGACGGCTTCAACCAGGACGGCAAGCTGGTCTGCACCTTCAACCGCACCATGCTGATCGCCAAGCGCGGCCACTCGGTGGAAGACAAGGTCAACTACTGAGAGCCCGATGATGAGCACCGACATGGAACAGCTGTGGGGGCCGGATGACGAACGGGCGCTGCTGGACGCGATCGACCATTGGGTCGAGAAGTCCGTTGCACCCATCGCGCTGGAATACGACCTGGAAGACAAGTACCCGCATCACCTCGTCGAGGAGATGAAGGACCTGGGCCTGTTCGGTGCCACCATCTCGCCGGAGTACGGCGGGCTTGGCTTGCCGGCGTGCATCTACGCCAAGATCGTGATCAAGGTGTCCTCGGTGTGGATGGCGCCGACGGGTATCTTCAACTCGCATCTGATCATGGCCTCGGCCATCGAGCGTTGCGGCACCGAGGAACAGAAGCGCAAGTATCTGCCGCGCATGGCGACCGGCGAGCTGCGCGGTTCATTGGGCTTGACCGAACCGAATGCGGGTACCGACCTGCAGGCCATCCGTACCGTCGCCAGGCGTGAAGGTGATCACTACGTCATCAACGGTGCCAAAACCTGGATCACCAACTCCATGTACGGCGACATGGTGCTGCTGCTGACCAAGACCAACCCGGAAGCGCAGCCGCGCCACAAGGGCATGACGATGTTCATCGCCGAGAAGGGCGAGGGCTTCATCGTTGCCAAGAAGATGAAGAAGACCGGCTATCGCGCCATCGATACCTGCGAGCTGGTGTTCCAGGACTACAAGGTGCCGGCAGACTGCATGCTCGGTGGCGAAGAGGGCATGGGCTTCCAGCATGCGGTGGGCGGCCTGGAGTTGGGTCGCATCAACGTGGCTGCACGCGGCTGCGGCATTGCCGAAGGCGCGTTGCGTTTGTCGGTGCGCTATGCGCAGGAGCGCATGACCTTCGGCAAACCGATTGCCGAGCATCAGGCCATCCAGCTCAAGCTGGGCGAAATGGCGGCGAAGGTCGAGGCATCGAAGCTGCTGATCGAAAGCGCGGCAAACGCCTACGACAAGGGCGAGCGCTGCGACATGGAAGCGGGCATGGCCAAGTACTTCGCCACGGAGACCGGCGCTTACTGTGCCCAGGAAGGCATGCGCATTTTTGGCGGCTACAGCTATTCGGTGGAGTACGACATCGAGCGTTTCTACCGTGATGCGATGCTGATGTGCATCGGCGAAGGCACCAACGAAATGCAGCGCATCATCATCGCCAAGCAGCTGGTGGCGAGGAACAAGATCTAACAGCCAAGGCGCACAAAGCCCCTCTCCCGTTCACGGGAGAGGGGTCGGGGTGAGGGCAGCTTTTGGCAAGCAAACGCAAAGGCTCCCCTCATCCACCCTCCGGGCACCTTCTCCCGCACGCGGGAGAAGGGAGACGTAGGCAACAGCAACAGCGATGCATCCCTTCACCGCAGTCCTCAACCAACTGCGGTGCTTTTTACAACCAGAGGCCCCACATGAAAGACCTTCCCCTGCAGGGACTGCGTATCCTTGCCGTCGAACAGTACGGTGCCGGCCCCTATGGCTCGATGCACCTGGCCGATCTGGGCGCCGAGGTCATCAAGATTGAATCCCCGCCGGGCGGCGACGTTTCGCGCGCCACCGGCCCGTACTTCCTGGGCGAAGGCGACAGCTTGTTCTTCCAGACCTTCAACCTCAACAAGCGCTCGCTGCGGCTGGACCTGAAGGCCGCCGAAGGCCGCGAAGTGTTCGAGAAGCTGGTCGCCAGTGCCGACGCGGTGCTCAACAACCTGCGCGGTGACCAGCCGGCCAAGCTCGGACTGGACTACGCCACGCTGTCCAAGCTCAACCCGAAGATCGTCTGTGCGCACCTGTCCGCCTACGGTCGCGACAATGAGCGCGCCGCCTGGCCGGGTTACGATTACCTGATGCAGGCCGAAGCCGGCTTCATGGCGCTGACCGGCGAGCCGGATGCACCGCCTGCACGGTTTGGCCTGTCGATGGTCGATTTCATGACCGGCACCACGATGGCGATGGGCCTGCTGGCCGCCATCATCGGCGCGATGCGCACTGGCGAAGGTCGCGATGTCGACGTGAGCCTGTTCGACGTTGCCTTGCACCAGCTCAGCTATCCGGCCACCTGGTATCTCAACGAAGGCCATCGCACCGAGCGTCTGTCGCGCAGCGCGCATCCATCCACCGTGCCGTGCCAGGTCTATCGGACCGCCGACGGCTGGGTGATGGTGATGTGCATGCTGGAGAAGTTCTGGCAGACCTTCGTCGAAGGCATCGGCAGCCCTGCGTGGGCGGCGGAACCGCGCTTCGCCAACTTCGCCGCACGCCGTGATGTGCGTGAGGAGCTGACCGTGCTGGTCGACGAGATCCTGAGCACGCAGCCCACTGCCTATTGGACGCAGAAGTTCGCCGGCCGCATTCCGATCGCACCAGTGCTGGACATCGCCCAGGCGCTGGACAATCCGTATGTGCGCGACGTGGACATGCTGCAGGACGTGACGCACCCGCAAGGCACGCAGCGCTTGTTGCGCAACCCGATCAAGCTCGACGGCCAGCGCCTGTCCGGCGATGCCTGCCCGTCCTTGAACGCTGATGCCGACGCACTGCTGCGTGAACTTGGCTACAACGACGCCGACCGCGCACGCCTGCTGGGCGCGTAAGGCGAAGGAGCACGACGATGAAGCTGGAAGGTGTACGCGTTCTTGATCTGTCCCTGTTCCTGCCGGGCCCGCACCTGACCATGGTGATGGCCGACCACGGCGCGGACGTGATCAAGATCGAACCGCCCACGGGCGAGCCGGTGCGCGAGGTCGGCCTCAAGCAGGCCGGCGTCAGCACCTGGTTCCGCAACACGCACCGCGGCAAACGCTGCATCGTGCTGGACCTCAAGAATGCCGAAGGCAAGGCGGCATTCGTCAAACTGGTGGAATGGGCCGACGTGGTGGTGGAAGCCTTCCGCCCCGGCGTGGCCAAGCGCCTTGGCATCGATTACGACAGCTGCAAGGCGATCAACCCCAAGCTGGTGTACTGCGCGATCAGTGCCTTCGGCCAGACCGGCCCCAAGGTCAACCGGCCCGCGCATGACCTGGCGATGCAGGCTGACACCGGTGTGGTCAGCCTCAACCGCGCGCCGGATGGCACTCCGGCGATGCCGCACATGCCGGTGGCCGACATGGCCGGCTCGCTGATGGCGCTCAACGGCATCCTGATGGCCTTGTTCCGTCGCGAGCGCACCGGTGAAGGCGACTACATCGACCTGTCGATGCAGGACGCCTTGATGGCGTGGCTGCCGAACGTACTCGGCCCACCATTCGCGCTCGGCCGCGATCCGGTTGTCAACGAAGAGCGCAGCTGGGGCGGCAACGCGCTTTACAAGCTGTACCGCTGTTCGGATGAGCGCTGGATTGCCCTGGGCGGTGCCGAACACAAGTTCGCCGAGAATCTGCTGATCGCCCTCGGCCGTCCGGATCTGATCCACCTGTGCCACCTGCCGCCTGGCCCGGGCCAGGATCCGGTGAAGGCCTTTCTGATTGAAACTTTCTCGCGCCGCACGCTGGTGGAGTGGACATTGTTCCTGCACGACATCGACGTGTGCTGGGCGCCAGTGAAGACGCTTACCGAAGCCTTCAACGACCCGCACACCCGCGCTCGCGAGATGGTCTGGACCGACGAGCAGGGCGGCACCCACCTGGGCATCCCGATCAAGTTCGCCAACGAACCCGGGCGCATCAATCCACATCTGGATGATGTCGGTGAGTCCACCGTCGCCGTACTGAAAGAGCTGGGCCTGACGCCCAAGCACCTTTGATCAACGCCCCTTCGGCCAGCGCAATGGGCCGGGGCGTGGAGCGAAAGCTGACCTGATGGCGCTTATGCTGTTGCTCAAAGCCCCTCTCCCGCATGCGGGAGAGGGGTTGGGGTGAGGGGCCTTTGCTTCTGGCTTCGCCTTCGCTTCAGCCCCAGCTTCCCCAAAAAACCTCAAAAAGCCTTTCCATCCACCGGAATGCGCGTCACGCCGGCAAGGTCAAACGCCTCCAGGCAACGCAGATTGATCGCTGCCGTCTCCGTGCCATCCGGCGCGGTTCCCAATCCAAACGGCTGGCACCCGCAGGTCGGGCAGAACTGGTGTTTGATCATGTGCCGGTTGAACGTATAGGTGCTCACGCGATCCGCACCCTCGGTGATGCGCATCGCATCACGCGGTACGAACCACAGCAAAAACCCCTTGCGGCTGCAGTGCGAACAGTTGCACTCGTAGCCTTCCGTCGGCGTACCCTCGCACTCGAAACGCACCGCACCGCAATGACAGCTGCCACTGACCATGTCGCCCTCCCGGGGCATTGAATGACAGCGGCAAGCGTAGCGCCACTTGAGAAGGCGTGCGCGCTATTCAGCACCCGGGCGAGGCTGTTTGAACACCGCTCTGCAGACCAGCCAGATACAGAACGTGACGGGGTACGTGACAACGCAATGGAAGTTGGTCATCAGGCTGACAACAAAGTCAGCACGGCTTCGATCCCCGCTAACGAACCCAAGCACCGAGCTCGACAGATACGCGCGCGAAAACAGTCCCCACAACAGAAGCATCGAGACAGCCAGGGCGATCAGTGTCGCCGCGATATCGCGTGTGAACGTCTTGGTCTTCAAGGACAGGAGCACCGCCATCGTGCTGACGACAACGAAAAGTGCCGCGACGGGAAGAATTTTCTGCAGCGTTCCGGAAAACCGCATCACATCGAAAAGCGCAGAAGGTGTGCTCCATCCCCGGATGAGCAGCGGCAACATGGCTTTGAGTTCCGCTCCCAGTGCAAAGATCAGCGGGACGGAAAGGCAGAACAACAACGCCAGAAGCATCCTTTGTTTCATTCAAACATCCATCCATGTTGTGGGTCATCGGCGTCCAGCCGGAATCCAGGAAACGAGGCGGTCTGATGCGATGTTGACAGCGCCAGAGAGCAACGCAATCAACGGCGTGTAAGCATCTCGCCGTCAACGGTCATCTTCCATGCGCCATTCTCTTCATGCGGCGGTACCGACACCACGAACCGGGTCGTCAGAGGGCCAACGCCCACGACCATGTCGTTGCCTTCAAATGCCTTGATCGGCGCTTCAATGGATTTGCTGGTCCTGGGGCTGGGCTTGTGCTTGTAGATGACCCGGCCGTCCTGGCTGATGAGGAGGAACGTCGTTGCTGCCTCCCAGGTGCCGACATAGTCCTGCTTGTCCGCGGGGACCGGCTTGGCACAGGCGGCCAGCGCCAGAAGAACCACCAGGATCAAACCGATCAGCCGACTGCGATGTGTGGAAATTTTCATCTCGATCCTTCGGGTAGTCATCATGGCAATGCGGTACTACTTCCTGAATTCGGTACGCTTCTCAAGCTGGTAGATCGAATCCTGCAGGTCTTCAACGCGCGCGTTGAGCGCTGCCTGCGCGTCATACAGGCCGCGGTTGTAGTAGTACGGGCCAATCTCGCTGGAAATGAAGTCCAGCAGGAACTCGGCATCGAACTGCCCGATCTGCTGCTGCAATTCATCGGAAAAATAGCCCTGCAGCTTGCGAACGAGGATGGCCTTCTCGTCCTTGCTGAAATCAATAGTGGTCATCAGGGAGCCCGTGGCATGGCGGCAGACCGCCGGTCATTCTGAGCGGGTGGCGAGCCACCCGTCGCTGTTCAGCACTGGAAGCCAAGCACCAGTTCACTGCCATCGCCATTGCTGCGGTCCAGATCCTTGCGCCGCTCCAGCGGCTGCGTGCAACCACGCGGCTGGATGTACTCGGCGGCCATTGCTTCCGCATCGGCGGCGTCCAACGCCTGCCCATCCTTCGTGCGTACATGAATGTAGTACGGCTGCTCGAACAGCACGATGTAGCTGTCCAGTACGTAGGTCTTGCCGCCGCGTTCCAGCTCGGCGTGGTTCTCGTCCACCTTGCTCCAGTTCCTGGCCAGGAGATTCTCCTTGGCGTTGGCCTGGGCGGGCAGCAGCGGCATCGCGAGCAGTGCCAATACGATGAATCCTTTCATGTGATCTCCTTTGGGTGACGATGCGCAAGGTCGGGGGACGGCATGAAGCCATGCGGGCCAGCGTTGCGTCAACAGGCAGTGGAAGGCGCGCTGCCTTCTCCGTGGAAACGGCACGGTGTCGGAAGCGCGTGCTCCGATCAGTGCTCAGGAAGGGCCTGCGATGGCCCCTTCAATTCGAGGGTGTTGCCGTCCAGATCGTGGAAGTAGAGCGACAACCCATCGCCTTCCGCGCCAAAGTTGATCTCGGCCTTGGTCGGTGTGATGCCATGCGCCCGCAGATGCGCAGCGATGACAGGCTCATCGAAAGGTTCCACGCGCAGGCAGAGATGATCGACATTGCGGCCTTCCCATGCCGCCGCTGCGCCACCACGCGCGCCGAGCTTTCCGTCAACGCTGATCAGGTCGATCATCGACGCGCCCGCACGTAGATGCACCAGACCCAGGTGATCGCGCCGCCGCACCACCTCGCATCCCAACACGGAATGATAGAAGGCGATGCTAGCGTCCAGATCACGCACACGGAACACGACGTGATCGAGACGTTGCACGGAAAATGGCTGGCTCATCATCATGTCTCGCGGTTGGCTGGCGAATGTAACGGTGGCGTGCTCGTCACCGTTCAAGCAGAGGTGCGTGCGGCCATTACGGTGTCAGTACCTGATACTCGCCGGGGCTGCCCAGCGCCACCTTGAACACATGTGGCTCATTGGAATAGGTATGCGTTGCCGGGAGCGTCAGCACGTTGTCCTGCAACGGCGTGCTGACGGCATCCAGCTTGCAGGCCCACATGCCGTTCGACGCTTCAGCAAACGGCGCCCGAGCCAGCAGTTGCGAAGGAGCGTCGGGGGTGGCAGCAGTCAGCCATTCGATCCACACGCGGCAAGACACATGCTCGAAGCCGACACTCTCGATCCGGATGCGATAAGTGCCTTCGCGGCTGTCCGCCTGCCAGTGACCACCATCGATGATGGCAGCAGCCGTTTCGTCGTCCGGAGCGGCTTTCACCACGGCGGGCGATACCGCAAATACGAGTGCCAGAAACCAGGAGAGCGTGTTCATGGTGCGACTTTTCGTAGGGGCTTCAGGTCGACAGCATATCGCCAGTGCGTGCATCTTTCGTGCAAGCCGGCTTTCTTCGGTGGATCATCGGCTGAGGCCCCTGATGACCGTCGCTCAGGCATCCGCCGGCGGCTCCCACAGCTCCACCTTGTTGCCTTCCGGGTCAAGCACCCAGCCAAACTTTCCCTGGTCCGATGTCTCGGTCTTGTCGACCACATTGCAGCCTTCGCTGCGCAGTGCGGCAAGCAGCGCATCAAGGTCGTCTACGCGGAAGTTGATCATGAAAGGCGCCGAGCTTGGCTGCATGTACTCCGTGTCCTTGGCGAAGGGACTCCAGATGGTCATCCCGGCCGGGCTGTCAGCGCCGCCCCACTGGAAGACCACGCCTCCCCACTCCGAAACATCCAACCCAAGATGATCCCGATACCAGGCGCCCAGCGCCTTGGGATCGGCCGATTTGAAGAAGATGCCACCAATGCCGGTCACGCGTTTCATGGAAATCTCCGGGGACGTTTCGGGTGAGTTTTACGCGTATTTCAGGTTTCGGTCACCGGACCCTCCAGGTCCCGTCGGAATCAAGGAGTGCGATGTAGCCAGAGCGCCCGCTCTCCGGAGTGAGCACCCGTTCATTGATGATCGGCATCTCGGATTTCCTGATCAACCACCTACCGCCCTGCTTGCCGTTGCTCCAGGTGAAATGATGGTGCTCGGAATCGGAGCCGAGATAGAACGTGTGTTGAAGCGGTGTGGCTCCGTAGTTCCGGAACTCGCTCACGTGAATCTGTTGTTCGGAGCGGGTAGGTGTGCAGGCCACGCATACCAGCAGCAGAGCAGTCAGCATCGCCTTCATCATTTGTTCTCTGATAGGTGGGTTGCAGAGATCATCAGCACGTTGTCCTTCAATGGCTTGTCGGCGTTATTCGGCATGCGAGGCAGTTGTACGCCTGTTTCAGACCTCGGTCCACGCAGATCCAAGCAGTATCCTAGTCAAGCCACTGTTTGCACGCCGGGCCGCAAAGAATCCGAAGATCACGCCTGGAATAGAGGTCAGCAAAGGAAGCCACAGCACCTCACCCAGCAGGT
The DNA here is from genome assembly GCF_001431415.1 of Stenotrophomonas humi. Classification (GTDB taxonomy): domain Bacteria; phylum Pseudomonadota; class Gammaproteobacteria; order Xanthomonadales; family Xanthomonadaceae; genus Stenotrophomonas; species Stenotrophomonas humi. Next base: position 137,029 of record NZ_LDJI01000020.1, read on the forward strand.
GCGGAATTCCAAACCAGATGCCCACGGACACCGCCATGAAGGTCAGCACGCCGGCAGCGGTGGTGCACAGCCCAAACACCAGTGCCGGCAGCCAGCCCAACTTGCGCCCGTGCTGCATGGATATCCTGCGCAACGTCTGGGCTTCAAACGGGAACATCAGCGCGATGATCGCTGCGCTGAAAAACACCAGTGATTCCAGTGCAACGTTGTCCATGCTTCGTCACCCCGCGGCCAGGCCGAGCGGCAAGCGCTTTCGACACGGGCGGGTGACGAGCGTCATTGGGCGAGTGCTTCGTCGGCGGCCGCGCGTGCGTGAATTGCGGTCGTATCGAACAGGGGAACCTCAGCGTCCTGTGGCTCGACCAGAAGTGATATCTCCGTGCATCCAAGAATGATGGCCTGCGCACCTTGCGCCGCAAGGTCTCTCATGATTCTTCGGTATGCGCTGCGGGATTCTGCCGAGACAATGCCCATGCATAGTTCGTCATAGATGACGCGATGGATGATTTCACGATCGTCCGCGGATGGAATGATCACCTGGATGCCGTGACGTTGAGTGAGCCTTTCGCGATAGAAGGGCTGTTCCATCGTGAACTTCGTGCCGAGTAGTCCAACGGTCGAATGCCCCGCCGCCTTTATCATGGAGGCTGTTGCATCGGCAATGTGCAGAAGCGGAATGTCGACGGCGGCTTCAATGTTGGGTGCTACCTTGTGCATCGTATTCGTGCACAGGACCAGGAACTCCGCACCTGCTGCTTGGAGTGAGCGTGCTGCCTCAGCCAGCATGGCGCCCGCAGCATCCCAGTCGCCTGCATGCTGCAACCGTTCAATCTCATGGAAATCGAGGCTGTAGAGGATGCACTTCGCCGAGTGCAGTCCGCCCAGACGATCCTTGATTGTCTGATTGATCTGGCGGTAGTACGGAACCGTCGATTCCCAGCTCATGCCACCGATAAGGCCAATGATCTTCAACGGAACTCCTTGCCGATGCTTGCCGCTATAAGACCTGCCGCCAGGGCGCAGGCCAGAGCAAGCCCCAGGTCCGCCGCAAAGTAGCTCAGATCGAAGTGGTATGTCTCACAAGTCGCCGGCCAGCAATCACCGCCGATCCTGCGAAATTCATATGGGAATCCGGCGACTTCCTGGCCGTCGTATTGGTATGCACCACGAGTCCGAAGATACGGCACCAGATTTGCGATAACGGCAATGCCGCCTGTCACCAGGAACGCTGAGATGAACCTCAATTTGCGTCTCATTGCGAAGACCGGGTTTCCCGACCGGGCAAATGAGTAAGTGTCCATCGTGCTCCCTGGTGACACGTGGTGACAGGCCTGCGACGCATCACGCGATGGCTTCTGCTTGATCGACTTGTTGGTTGGGGACGTTGAGTGCCTACAAGTTGCCGAAGACACACAAAGCAAAGTCTGCCGCTGCCAAAAGGAAAGGAGGCCACGCTGCCATGTCTCCATACTTGAACGTGCGAGTTGCAGCGATCTGATTGTCGCAGACCAACGTGACACGAATGCCCCTTGTATGAGGAGGTGAGAATGATGCTTTCCCGAAAATCGCCTGAGACCGCCCCCTCTCTTGGGGCTCCGGCACCGCCAACAGGACCGATCGACAACTGGCAGCGTGTGTTGCCCGGCGTTGAACCAACGGCGTAGTAGAAGCCATCTGCCGGGCCAAACCAATGCACGCACCTTGTTGGAAGTAAAAGAGGCATGACGGCCGGGAGATTTCTCATGGGCGCATCCTAGTGCCGGAGTTAAGCCGAGTCGCGAAGCGGCTTCTGCTTGAGTGAACTTTTAATCAGCTCCCCGGCTATAGTGGATTGCCGTCGTTTCGAAAGACTGCCGAGCGCTTTGGCATAGGACCATGCGATCAACTCCTGAAGATAGTCGGATGGAACCGTGTCGACATCCACGATTGTGACCCAGCGGAATCTGGCCATAAAGCGTGCTGGCTTGATGCCAGGTACGTTCGTCAGTTCCAGAAAGCGCTCTGAGGTAGTACGGATACTAAAGCGCCATTGCTCCGGCTCGCTGGTCTTGAAGTAGGCGAACTGCTTGCCACCAACGGAGTAGGTGAGCACGTTGGTCGGTGGTCCAGACAACCTGGCGGAGGATCCCGGGTAACCGCTGCAATGCTCTTTGACGGCGGCAACGTGCATTGATGGTTCCTGCAGGGCTTGATGCCTGGATTAAGCCGAGCCCCGAAGCGTCGGGGTGACTGGGTCATGGGGCCTCACTCCGCAACATGCGAAGCGAGAACCTCTTGTACGGTGGATGATGCGATTCCTTGGCGTATAACTATATCCATAGTGCTGCGGGATATGGTGTAGCCGCCTTGAGGCAGTTGCTTGTAAAAGGGTGGGCTCTTGGGAGAGAGCATGATCCAGATATTCTTGGATCTGTCGTTGCGGGGAACGACCAAAAGCACGTAACCGTCGTCGCTGGTGAACCTGGGCGCTGTCACCAACTCCTGCCGTGCGTCGTACTCTCGGGATTGCAGGATGGACCACTCATGCTTATCTCCCGACGACTCTCGGCCATCTACGGCAGGAGAGCAGCCTGACATGGCTGCGACGACTAGTGCCGAGAAGATCCACGGTTGTTGCATATGAGGCCTGGTAACGGAATTATGCTGCGCCGCGAGGCGGAGCAGGCTTGAGTGAACGATCAGGCCCCGCTGCCGCAAGATGCCGCTCCCGTACAAGCAGGAAAAGCGGCAATGCCAATGAAGGCCCCACTACGAGACAGGACAAGGGCAGCCACAGGCGGCGCATTGCGAGCTTGCGCCCTTCAGCAACAATGAACACGGCAACGACGATACCTGAGATGAGGACATCCCCCCATGCGAAGGCAGCGATATTGTTTGATGTGGCCTGTTGCAACAGGAGAGGTACGTCAAGGCTGTGCACGGAAAGCCACGGAACAAATTGCGAGAGAGGCAGGGCAGCGCCGGCAACACAGAGAAGGATGTAAAGGATTTGCACGTTGTCTCCTGCAGGAACTTATGTCTGAATCAAGCTAAGCCAAGAGGCGGGTTCGGCTTGAATGAATTGTCAGTCGCCCACTGGATTGCCGGAAGCATCTGACCAGAAATCAATGAGTAGCTCCCATTGTCGCCGCCCCTCCGGGCCCAAATTCTGAGTAAGTACGTGCAGGTCAGCGCCGGCATTGCCCCAAACATTCTGGATGCTCTCCAAGACACCGACAGTGGCGAATTCCTTTACCCATGACGATCCCTCGATGAGAGGCCGCTCAATTGCCGCAGCCAAAGGACCAAATACTTCTTCCCGTCCGGCTCTGTGTAGAGCGAGGAGGTGGTCTGCGAGGTGCCCAGCAGGGATGTACTGAACATCGTTGCCGAACTCCTGTAGATGATTTTCCCAGCTTTGACGGAACGATGGGCAGGCATCGACTAGTAGAGGAAGGGCTTGGGGTTGCTCGATCATAGAGCGGTCAATTCCGGAATTGGGCCGGGTCGCATAGCGGCGTCAGCATGAGTGAACTATTCGCGATCTTCCCGTACACCCGCCACCTCCCTTGCAAGCCATGGTAGCCAAGTCTGCGGATCCAAGACCACTTTGCGTGAGGGGCTGTCATGGAATGCCTCCAGAAAACAGGCGTAACTCTGCGGCAGGACCGTCCTGTACCGAGCATGGACAAGCCCGCAATGAGATCGAGTAGCAAGCTCTACTAGCTGCCGTATGAAATGGACGTTGACTTGGCGCGCGTCAATTCTTGCTGAGATGGACTCTGAGTGCCCCGCTTCGCACCACATCTCAATGAGATCTGAATCTTGTCGACCCCATTGGTATAGATAGGGAGACCATGACTCATGGGGCGGCAGCAATCTGGACAGTTCCGCCAGCAGATACGGAGACGGCTGTATGGCCGACCACCATTGCTGTTCTTCCCATTCCTTCTGCGGAATGACATCTCGTCCCGCAATAACCTGCTCTGGAATCAGTTCGACTTTGAATTGCCAGATGGCCATGATTGATCGCTAACGCTTGAATTAGGCCGCACCGCGGCGGCGGCTTGAATGAACTGCTAGGCGTCAACCAGGGCACGGAACTGACTGACGATCTTCGGCAATTCGGTGGGCTCCAACTCAAACCCTCCGGATACGTTCGTGGGCCAGTATATGGGGCCACTGTACTGATAGCGTTGAAGGGACACCTCGGCTACGAAGTGACCCGAATTGTCTCGCGATCTCAGTTTGAAGGAAAACTCGTCGGGGCTGAGGCTTTGCAGGAGAGCCTCGCCAGAGCGAGATCGTTCAAGCGAGGTCAGTCTCTCAACGAACTCTGCCAAGGCCGCCTGCTCAAGCCAAACGTAATCATATGTGCCGCAGAACGCGCCCAAAGTGACGCTGACTTGGACGCGCAAGTCACCCTCGTTTGGTACGCCTACTGGGACTCTCTCAAGTACGACGAGATCTGTATGTTCTGTTTCAGTGCCTATGCGCATGATTTGACGCTTGACGTTGGAGTTCAGCCGCCCCGGTACGGGGTCGGCTGGGTCGACGTGTTTGGTGCTTTCTTCCTCAGAAAGCTTGCCCATGACTTGGAACACTGCCAGCACTTCTTTAGCTGTCGCCATTAGCTTGAGCCAAGAGGGGTGCTCTCTAAGCTGCTCAAACTGAGGTAGCGGATTTGGCGTGGAGTTCACGACCTCAAGCCAGACCAATGAGAACTTCTCTATGCCTTCAATTTCCGCCTGGGAAAATATGGGAGGAATAAAGGAGCCCTGCCAGCCTTCGCTGACCCAGTCTTCCCAGCCATTGACTACTTCATTTGTATCCCACTTTCTTTGCTTCTCTGGAGAGGCGGTGAGCTCGAGGTGCTCAATAATTCGATTGCGGATACGTTGGAGAGCAATATGCATTGAGACTTCGCCTTGTTGCCGCATGAAGCACCTAGCGCTTGAATTAAGCCGCGCAGCGAAGCTGCTTCGGCGTTAGCGAATTGTCGGGCTGCGTCCAGCCTGTCGATATGAAGGAACTACGAGCGCCGAGAAGGGCGATCATCATTGGTGATCCAAACAATGAGCGGAATCCACACGAGATAGATAAGTGCAAGCGGAATAAGGTACCAGTGCCCCACGAACCAGAACGAATCCCAACCTTTGAACCCGCTAGCCCAGGCGGACACGAGTGCCCAGCCCAGAAGTGGAAGGCAGTGTAGGAAGGGCCTTGTCCGTTTGATGCTGTGCTTCTCCATGTCTCGCGCTCCCAGCGAAGCCGCCTAATGACAGAGCTAAGGCAAGCCGCGAAGCGACTTCGCCTTGAACGAATTGTTAGGCCACATGCTCGTACTGTTGAATCCCCAGGCGTCGCACGTAGATGAAATCATTGTTGTCCGGCAGGTTTACGTGGACCATTTCCTCTACCCAGTCCTCAGAGTACGCCAGCCCTGACTCGGTCGCGAAGCGTGGGTTCCATGAAATTTCGTAGACCGGAAGATCGCTGTCTAGCGGATAACGAATGCTGAAAATCACGAGTGGCGCTTGCCGCAGAACTATGCGATTTGCGGCCTTCCAAAACTCGGGGTGTCGGTTGGCCGAGATCTCCGAGACGAATGCCAAAGCGTAATCCGTTTCACTAAATACCAGGTCAATGGTTGTCTGAGCGGTGGCCAATCTATGTTCCATTGGCTTCTCATTGTTGTGCTCTACATAGATCATGGTAGTTCCATGCTGGAACTCGCAGGCGTTTGGAGCGCAGTGAGTCCAATGGCCATTCATGTTTTGAGGGCGTAGAAAAATACTCATGTGGTCTAACGCTGGAGTTAAGCGGCGGCGCGAAGTGACGTCAGCTTGAATGAACTGTTAGGCCGCAAATCTGCAAAGTGGCCCTGGCATCATCACGTGCGCCTCTGGATAAGGACCGGATACGCCTAGTAGAAACATGGCTAGCGAGAACACTCTGCGGAGTGCTGGCCGGAGGATCGCTCGATAGAACGACGAAGCCAGTGGCTGCACAAACGTGAAAACCTGTGAGCCGATTAGAAAAATAAAGATATCCAACCCAAGCACATCAACGAGCGGCAGCAATAGCCGCAATTCTGGATGTGAAGCCAAGGCAACTATCGCGAGAACGGTGGCGACAGCTATAGAGCACCGATACCAACGTTCTTTTCGCCATTTGAATTTCTGCATTTTTTCGGCCTAACTTTGGAATTATGCCGAGCCGCGAAGCGGCTTCGGCTTGGATGAATTGTTAGGCCTCTGCCTGCGCAAGCTGATGTCTCGCCCAACCAATTGCGCTGTCAGCCAGCACTGACTCGCCTGTCTGAGGGTCATCAAGGGAGCCGCCCGTCATTGCGGCCAGGACGCTAGATGCGGCAATGGCTGACACCAACTCAAGCGGGCGTGAACCAATACAGAACTGAACTGAGAAGTCAGTGCCCGGTGCCAGCTGCATTTCTTCGACGTCCTCCGATGAAACGTTTGATGCGTAGTACTCAAAGCCGGATATCTCACCGCGAACCGGACAAGGAAGGAAGCCAGAGAACGTGTCCATGTCAAATTCGGAGTCCAGTGCGACCGGAAAGCCCGCCTCAACTATGGCAGCACGCCAAGCTTCTGGTGATGGCATCACGTTGCGCTTGAGGTAGACAATCAGGTCGTATGACATAACTCTCCTTGGGCGTGGCGCCTAACGCCAGAGTTAAGTCGAGCCGCGAAGCGGCGTCGGCTTGAATGAATTGTTAGGCCAATCCTTGCAGAACATCAAGAGCTGCCTTGGGAAATCCGCGAAAACGAGTGCACGAAACACTATCGAGGTAAGTCATAAAGAACTTTTCTTTGGTGATGTACTTGCAATACATTTCCGATTCATGAATCCAGCAATGAAGCAGCTTGTCGTTCTTCTGGTTGAACTCGAGGTACAGATGAGTGTCTGGTGTTTTTGCTATGTCCCATAGCCACATTCTTCTAGGTTTCCAGTTGGCTTTGAATTGACCGGACTTCTCAGTGGGGACGAGAGAGAACCTCTTCAGCCAAAATTCCTGAATATCAACCACCCATACCATCCGCTTTCCAGACTGCTGGAAATAGAACTCTGTCCTATCTCTTACGTCGCGTATATCAATAACGCTTTTTTGTATTTCAATTATTGTGTCATTGCTGCCGAGAATGTCTGCCCTATGTTCTCTACTTTGCCCCATGACTACCTCACAATGAGCGTCATCAACAACTGCCTTCCAGCAGCGGTGCCAATCTGACTCCGGCTCATACCCAGACGGTAGCCTAGGCTGTCCACCGATATAGGCCCAATACTGCCGAATAGCTCCAACATGAGCTTTCACGTCTAGGCCAGTCCAAGGGCATTTCCCTATCTGCCCGCTGCCTGCAGTTTCTGCTCTCTTTCGTTGGTTATTGTGCAGGGCGATGAGCATTTTTATTAGCCTAACTCTGGAGTTAAGCCGACCCGCGCAGCGGGTTCGGCTTGAATGAACTGTTAGGCGCGCCTGTCATCGAGCGTCATTTGAGAGGAGCGACCCGTTACGAGCAATTTTTGCACTGCATGTCGGGCAGTGCCAACCTCCCAGCATGGCCTCACGAGTATTGGATGGCTTGCGGAACCTTGGCAACGGCGTATTGCACTTTGGACATGACTTGCGTGGAACTAGAAATGCAATAAGGAGTACAACCGTTCCACCAGCGATGCCCCCAGTCAGTACAGATGTCAGAAGAGTATCCATGAGACTCCTGTTAGCACCTAACGCCTGAAATAAGCCGAACCACGAAGCGGTTTCGGCTTGATTGAATTGTTAGAGCTCAACCACTGCCACCGAGCCAGCAATGGTTGAGATCTGCTCGGCAAGAAAGATCGCATCCTCTAGCGTCTCGGTATCGTCATGGGCGGCTGTGAGCATGAAGTATGGGCTGGTGCCATCACCAACACATAGATCATCAATTGCGTCCTCTACTCTCGTTGCTTCCTGGCCGACGACGCCGACGTACTGAACCCCCGCCCGAATCCAGCCCTCGACCATTGCCGCCAACTCTGGCCGATAGCCGCTGAGCGAATGGAGGACAATTTTGCGGGGAACTGTCATTGAGATCTAACTCTGGAATTAAGCCGACTCGCGAAGCGAGTTGGGCTTGAATGAACCGTTAGGCGGCTGGCTACGGATGGAGAACACCAGTACAGAGCATGCCAGCCACCAGAACAGTACGAAGAAAATCATGAAGAACGACGCGCCGCTGTATGCGCTGCCGGGCCGTATGGCGAAGGATTGGGAAATGGCAGGAAGTGCACTCTGCAACAACCAAAGGGGTGGGCCAATGAACACGTCGCGAAGGTGATGCCAAGCCCCGCCCGCACTGTCGGTGGCGAAGGCTATGCCAAGGAAGAGAGCGGAAAGTAGTAGGCCGACGCCAAGTGAAATGAGTAGTCGCATAGCTCGCTCCTGCCGCCTAACTCCGGTATTAAGCCGACCCGCGAAGCGGGTTCGGCTTGAATGAATTGTTAGGTGCCATGGTCGGTGATCCCTGAAAGGGATGTCGTTTAGCCAATACCCCAGAACGCGTCCTTGACCGCACCCCAAAGCCTCTGAAGTGTTTCGCTGCGCCCACGCAAGAAAGCAACCCGCAGGAGCTGCACCAGCAATGCAAAAACTAGCCCGGCGAAGACGAGAGGACCTAGGCTATCTCTAAACACGAACGCAGCGACTGCGAAGGCCGCCAAGAGCCCGAGAACGGCCAAGTCCATCTTTAGAATGCTCGGCGATGGCGCTTGTCTCATGGCACCTAACTCCGGAATTAAGCCGCGCCGCGTAGCGGCATCGGCTTGAATGAATTGTTGGGCTTCTCGAGTCGCGGCGGAGCCGAGGAGCCACATCTTTGCCAGACTGATCTAACGATAAGGCAGGCTTTCGGCATCGAAGATCACGAAGTCTCCCATGGTCGATAAAGAAGTGAACTGCCTAATGAAGTAGCCGGAAGGTTCGCTCGAATCGCGAAGCTGCGCGAGAGTAAAAAAGTCGTCCGCAAGGTAGGTGCCAAAGACCTCCAGAAGTAGCTGAGGCTCCTCCAGTAGGATCACCAGCGGTGGATAGCCCGCTTTTCCAAATGAATCTGTCTCGCCAGTCGCTTCACCGTCGCGTCGCAACTCCTTGACCAGTTGGTCATACGGCTCCTGAAGCACTTCCAGGAGTTCTGACTTGGGAATATCGAGTCGGCACACAAGGCCTTGGCCCGTGGGATGGTACGAGCTCAGTAACATGCTTGGCACGTAGAAGGACTTTGCTGAGCTGATCTCACTGCCTTCAATGAGTGCACGCATCTGACCGCCTAACGCCAGAATTAAGCCGACGCTGCGAAGCAGCGGTCGGCTTGAATGAACTGTTAGAACTCACTCCGCGCTAACCATGCGTGTTGCTTTGAGCGTTTGGCCTCCCTCACGGGTCAAGAAGACTTCGACTAGCGCGGCCTTCTCGGCTTCTCCGCTGCCCGTAGCTGCCTGGAGCGTGTACTCGAAGTTTCCTTTTGGGAAAAGTAGGCGACTATTTACTCTGCGCCGCTCGAAACTGATTCCACTGTCATCAACGGGGGACGATGTCCACGCCGTGAGTGCAAATGGTTCAGTAGTGCCGTTAGCGACAGTGATAGGGATTGAAAGAGTTCGCCCTCGTCGCGTGACTGTTCCCATTGCGATCTGCAGGTCTTTTGTAACGATCTGCTTGTACATAGCTTCATCCTCATAGACGCTTGGGATGCTCCACCCTTGAAGATCAGGCTTTGGCGGCACGGGTCTAGCCTGCGTCTCGTTTTTCGCCGCGACTTCGGGATTGATTGTTTCAAATATTTTGTCGATGCTCTTGAACAGGAGTGCGCCTGCGACAACTAGGAACGCAACAAAACCAACGACTCCCACGCGCTGCTGCGCTGTAATGGGAAGCTCTTCGAGCTTGGTCGTGACCGTCCCTTTCGACTCTTTTGAGAGGCACTTAACTATGTCCTCGTGCGAGAATTTTCCGTTATCTGCTTGAAGGAGTACCGAGCAATCATCTGCACTCCCAATGCGAGGAATCGCAAGCTTCGCGCCGTTGAGCGTCGCATCCGGATTGTTGCTACCAATCAGCTCGTAGTGCAGCTGAGGATTTAGCGAAAGCTCAACTTGCTCTTCCGTTTTGAAGCCTCGGTTAAGGATGGAGACTTCGACAATCTGCCCCTTGTCAGAGATCCGCGAATGGGAGAACAGCCGCGGAACAAAGACGACCAGGCGCGGTTTGCGTATCCAGCCCAGAATGCCGGCGAGCGCAAGGCCGCCGAGCAGGGTGAGTAAAATCGTTATGGGTTGGAAGTTCATGTGAGTGCTAACTCTAAGTAGACCACCGAAGAGCGGTGTAACACCGAGTATGTCTGCCTTGGTATGTGGATGGAAGATCCAAGTTCTTCCTGCCGATCAGGCACTTGGTTCGGGCCGTTCCCATCCGTTCCAACGCGGCCCAGACGGAAACTACCGCTGATTAGCGGCTATATGGATTACACCCCGGTTTTGTCCGGTGTAACCCGCTGAGCCGAGAGCCATTTCAAGGTGGGATTGCCGAGCCAGGCAAGCCCTCTCACGCTACTTCTCTTACCTTCGCCAGCTCCGCCGCATTTCTCAACGCCTGCAGAAATCTCGCCAGTGGCGCGCTCTGCGGCTCGCCATCGCGCGTGTAAACCATCACTGGCCGTTGCCAGGCGAACCCCGGTGCATCCAGCTTCACCCATTGCCCGGCCAGCAACTCTGCCTGCGCCAGGCGGCTCGGCAGCAGGGTGAGATAACCACCGTCGCGGATCATCGCGCGCATGAATTCCGGTGATCCGCTTTCCATCGTGTTGAGTGGCGGCTCCAATCCGGCTTCGTGGAAGCGTTGACGAAATGCGCCTTCCACCGCGCCCAGGCGGCGACCGAATATCCATGCCTGCTCCAGCAGCTGCGCGGCGCTGATATCGCGTTGCCGGGCGAGCGGATGACGCACGCTGGCGAGGACACGATATTCGTCGTGCATCAGCACTTCGCTATGGATGCGCGGGTCCGGGTCGCCGTCGCCGAAGGTGTGCAGGGTGACCACTGCATCCAGTTCGCGCGCGAGCAGGTTGGGTAGCAGCTCGGGCAGGATGCCGCCACTGACGTGGATGCCGATCTTCGGCCAGTGCCGGCGCAGCGCCAGCACCGCCGGGGCGACCAGCGAGCCTGCGGTGCTGGGGCCGGTGCCGATGCGGACCTGGCCTTCGGCGCCGGTCTGCAGCTCCTGCAGGCGGTCCTCGAAACGACGCACGGCGTCGTGGGCGGGCTGGGCGTGTTCCATCAGCAGGCGGCCGACGTCGGTCAGCCGCGCCTCGCGGCTGCCGCGTTCGAACAGGCGGGCCCCGAGCTGCTGTTCCAGCGCCTGGATGCCCTTGCTCAGGGCCTGCTGGGTGCGGCCGGTGGCGGCGGCGGCGCGGGTGAAGCTGCCGTGTTCGACCACGGACAGGAAGTAGCGGAGCTGGCGGAGATCCATGGGTGTCCATCAATACAACCAATGGTTGTGGATCGTACGCGAATTGGTTGGCGGTCAGCGGGGCGGGCCGCTGATAGTCGGGGGATCGCAACTCCCGGAGGGGAACCATGGCCAGCCTCAACGCCGTCAAACAGTGGGACCAGCAGTACGATCTCGTCATCGCCGGCTTTGGCCTGGCATCGATGTGCGCCGCCATCGAGGCGCATGACCTGGACCCGAGCCTGTCCATCCTCATCCTGGAAAAGGCCAACGAGGCCGAGACCGGCGGCAACAGCCGGGTGGCCGGCCAGTCGCTGCTGATCACCAAGAACGCCAAGGTGCTGGCCGAGTACCAGCGCAAGATGAGCGAGGCCAACCCGATCCCCGAAGACATGCTGGTGCCGTGGTCCGAGGCCATGGAAGCGCTGGAGCCGTGGATCCAGGAACGCGCGGCGCAGGCCGGTGCGCAGTTCATCCACGGCACCGGCTTCTCCGAGCGCGATGCGGTGCTGGAGTTCCCCGAGTTCGGTGCGCGCGAGGCCGTGCACTGCACTGCCACCATCCTGCCGATCCCGTCGGGTGTGTACCTGGCCTTCCGCGAGAACATCCGCCTGCGCCCGCGCATCCAGATTGCGTTTGAATCGCCGATCAAGGACCTGGTGCAGGACCCGGACACGCTGGAAGTATTCGGCGTGATTGCCGAGCAGAACGGCCAGCCCATCGCCATCCGTGCCAACAAGGGCGTGGTGATGGCCACCGGTGGCTTTGAAGCCAACCTGGACATGCAGCGCAACTATTTCGGTCTGGCCAACCCGGCACCGCTGGGCACGCCGCACAACACCGGCGACGGCATCAAGATCCTGCAAAAGGCCGGTGCCGACCTGTGGCACATGCGCAACCAGGGCCAGTCCGGTGGCATCTGGCCGGGGTTCAAGCCGGAAGGCTTCGTCAACGGCTTCCTGCGCAACTTCTTCTGGCAGAGCTTCAGCTGGATTGAAGTGGACGCCAACACCGAGCGTTTCTACAACGAAACCGCCGAACTGCAGCTCACCCACTACAAGGAAAAGAAGCACGGCCACTGGGTGGACACGCCGCACTATCGCGCGCAGCCGGTGCACATGATCTTCGATGCCATCACCTGCCAGTACAACAAGCTGGTGGTGGAAGTGATGAGCTGGAACCCGGTGGTGCGTGGCTACAAGTGGTCCGACGACAACGCGGTGGAAATCGAGAAGGGCTGGATCCAGAAGGCCGATACGCTTGAAGAACTGGCGCTGAAGATCAGCCGTGACCCAGCCAAACTGCGCGCAGCGGTGGACCGCTACAACGCGGCCTGCACTGCCAAACAGGATGCCGATTTCGGCCGCAACCCGGACACGCTGTTCCCGATCGCACAGGGCCCGTTCTACGGGGTGCGCGTGGACCCGGTGATCGTCTGCACGGGCGGTGGTGCGCGCCGCAACATCAAGTCCGAAGTGCTGGACCACGAAGGCCAGCCGATCCCGCGCCTGTACGAAGCCGGCGAGATGGGCTCGATGTTCTCGGATCTGTACCAGAACGGTTCGTACCTGACCGAAGCGATGATTTCCGGCCGCGCGGCGGGCCGTGAAATCGTCGGCCTGAAGCACTGGGAGGGCGGCGCATGAAGGTTGCGACTCCGGCGATGAAGCTCGACGTGCGCATCAATGACGTCAAGGCCGAAGATGGCCTGCTGGTGATGGATGGTGTCGCCGGCATGCTGCCGTGCAAAACCAGCCTGACGCCTGCCGAGTTCCGGCAGATGATGCGATTGGCGCTGCAGCCGAGCGTGCTGGCGTTGTTGTTCAAGAAATGAGGGCATGAAGCACCGGGCTAGAAGTCCTTGCTTGAAGCCCTTGCTCAAAGCCCTTGCTCAAAGCCCCTCTCCCGCGTGCGGGAGAGGGGTTGGGGTGAGGGGGGCTCCACCCTCAACGATGATTGCGCGACAGCACCATCGAGTACGCGAACCTGCCTGGTGGGTGCAGGCTGATCGCCATCAGCAGCAGGCGGCCATTGGCATCGCGATATCGACGCTGCACGCGCATGGCCGGTTCGGTCTTCTTGATGTCCAGCAGTTTGGCGTCAGCGGCATCGAACGAGGCGGCATCAAATACCTGCTCCACGCGCGACAGCCGGGACGGATCAAGGAACCTGGCAACCGCCCGCGCCGCGCCTGCCACGTCCAGCAGCTTGTCGACGGGCACGCCGCTGCGCACCGGCACCAGCATCTCGGTCACCGCGATCGGCTCGCGGGTCTGTTCTTCCAGGCGCAGGCAGTGCAGGCGCAGGTATTCCTTGCCTTCGGCGATATCCAGGCGCTGCGCGATTGCCGCATCGGCGACCAGGCGCTGGGCTTCAAGTACCTTCAGGCGGGTGCTGTTGCCGTACTGCATCAGCAGGTCGACCGTGTCGATCTCATGTTCGTAGCGCATCGCTGCACTCTGCGCGATCACCCGGGTGCCGGCGCCCGGGCGGCGCTGTACCAGCCCGGCGCTGATCAACTGTGCCAGTGCCGCGCGTGCGGTGTGGCGGCTGACGCTGAAGCGCTCGCATAGTTCCAGTTCGGTGGGCAGCAGGGTGCCCACGGCGTACTCGCCTTTCTCGATTGCTGCCTGTAACAGATCGCCAAGTTCGGCATAGCGGGGCTTGCTGCGTCGCGTACCAGTCATATGTACTGATCCTTGTTCAAAGTCTGTGCGAAAGCGCCTGCCAATTGCGTTCCAGGGCTTCGCGGTGTTCGGGAGCGGCAATGGCGATCAGGGCACGGGCCCTGGCGTGGACATCAAGGTGGCGCAGGTCGGCGACACCGTATTCGCTGACGATGCAGTCAGCATCCACGCGCGCCAGGCTCACTGGCCCCGCGGGAAGCATCGGCACAATCCTGCTTTCGCCCTTGGGGGTGCTGGCAGGGAGTGCAATGATGCCGCGACCGCCTACCGATTGGCGAGCGCCTTGCAGGAAATCGGGCAGGCCGCCGACACCACTCAGTTGGCGTCCAGACAGGAACTCGCCGTTCACCTGGCCCAGTAGATCCACCGACAATGCGCTGTTGATGGCGGTCAGACGAGGCAGGGCGCCCAGCACGGCATGATCATGGGTATGGCCCACGTCGCGGAATACAACGGTGCGCGGGGCGATGTCATACAGCGCGGCGGTACCCAGCGCCACACCGGCAACGACCGCATCCGGGGCGGGTGAAAGCGCACCGGAATCCATCAACCCCAGCAATCCGTCGGAGACCATGCCGCTGTGGATACGCAGGTTGCGGCGCTCGCGCACCGCACGCAGTACCGCCGATTGCAGCCTGCCCAGGCCCAACTGCAGGGTGGCGCCGTCCTCCACCAGCGTGGCCACCTGCGCGGCCACTGCGTCCATTGCCGGGTCGGTGGCGGGGTCGGGGATTTCCAGCAGCGGCATGTCCTGTTCGATGGCGGCGGTGATCCGCGCCAAGGGGATGGACGGGCCGCGTGTGCGCGGCATGCGCGGATTGATGTGCGCCAGGATGCGTGTCGCACGCGGCCATGCTGCGGGGGTGAAGTCACAGGCCACGCCCAGTGAGCAGTTGCCGTCATCATCTGGTGGTGCCACTTGCACCAGCACGGTGTCGAAACTCACCTTCTCGCGCAGCCAGCGCCAGGTGGCGGTGTAGGTCATTGGCAGGTAATCGACGCGGCCCTCCAGCCAGGACGCGCGCAGGTCGCCACTCAGGAAGATGCTGCGCTGGCGTGTCTGCGGGTGCAGGGCGGCGAAATCGAAGCTGTTGACCGTTGGGATGTAAACACCGGTGAAGCGCAGCCCGGCGCAGCGCTGCGGCTGTGCACGCAGCCACGATTCAAACAGCAGCGAGTGGCCGGCGCAGCCGGGCGCGAAGATCTCGCGGCCCTGGGCAAGGTGGTCGAAGAAGGTGTCGGCATCCAGCGGTCGGGGCATGTGGGGTGATTGCAGGTTGCGGGAAGTGGATCATATGATATGTCCGGACAAAGTCGGTTATGCTCCTTTCACCGCAGCGTTTCCGCCACACCGCTTTTTCTGTCTGCAACGAGCCCCCGCCACGCGATGACTACGCCTGCTGCCAGCCTTACCGAACAGCTTGCCCAGCGCCTGCAACGGCCGGTGGATGCCGCCGCGCGGCAGCGCGCCGCGTTGTTGCTGGTGGATTGGTTGGGCTGCGCGCTGGCCGCATTGCGCTACCCGCTCGCCGCACAGCTGCGCAGCGTGGTGCAGGTGCAATCGTTCGGTCCGGCGGCAGCGCTCGGCGTCGGCGGGCGCTGCGTGAACGATGCGTTGCTGATCAATGGCGCGCTGGGCAATGTGCTGGAAATGGATGACGTGCATCGCGGCGCCATCCTGCACCCGGGCCCGGTGGTGATTCCCGTCGCGCTGGCGGCCGCACAGGCCGAGAATGCCGATGGCATCGCGCTGCTTGACGCAGTGGTACGCGGCTACGAAGCCACCATCCGTGTGGGTCGCGCACTGGGCCGTGGCCACTATCGCTATTGGCATCCCACCTCGACCGCAGGCGCGTTTGGCGCTGCCGCGGCAGGTGCCTCGATACTGCGCTTACCTGCCGATGCGCTGGCCGATGCATTGGGCAATGCCGGCAGCCGCACGGGCGGGCTGTGGCAGATGCGCCACGAGCCGGTGCCGACCAAGTCGCTGCACAACGCCGAAGCCGCACGCAGTGGCTGGCTGGCGGCGCAACTGGCGCTGGCGGGCATGCGTGGGCCGCGCAGGATACTGGAAGGCGAGCAGGGTCTGTTTGCCGCCACCGCGCCGGATGCCGTGCCGGAACAGGTGGTTGCCGACGAAGCTGACTGGTTGATCCACAGCACCAGCCTCAAACCGTGGCCGGCCTGCCGGCATGCGCACCCGGCCATCGATGCGATGCGGGAGGCACTTGGTGGGCTGGCCGAGGCGGACATCGCGCAGATCACGCGCATTGAAGTGCATACCTACGCCGAAGCCCTGCGCTTCTGCGACCGCCCGCGGCCATCCACCGAACTGGAAGCAAAGTTCAGCCTGCAACATGCCTTGGCATCGATCTTCGTACATGGACGTCCGCAGCTGGATCACTACACCGCCGAGAGTTGCAGCGACGAAGACGTGGCGCAGTGGCGCGAACGCGTCCACCTCACCGAAGACACGGCATGCAGCGAACGTTTCCCTGCGCATTACGGTGCCACGCTGGTCCTGCACCTGGCCGATGGCCGGCAGCGGGAGGCGGCACGCATCGATGCCTGGGGCGATCCGGAATGCCCGATGTCCACCGATGACGTGATCGCCAAGGCGATGGCGTTGGCGCAATGGGGTGGCGTATCGGCCGGGCTGGCGCAATCCCTCTTTGGGCAGGTGCAGGCGCTGGCCGATGGCGGCAGTCTGGACGCCCTGAACACGATGTTGGCGCGGGTGGCCTGATGCGATTGACCGAAGCCCTGTTGCAGCACGCAAGCACGCTGCGCTTTGAAGACCTGTCGGCCGAGGCGGTCGCCGCAACGCGCATCTTCGCGATGGACTCGATGGCGGTCGGTATTTCCGGCTCCGGCCCGCAGGTGCCATTGACCCAGACGGTGCGACGCAGCGTCGCCAGCTACGGCGCCGGCAATGCCGCGCGGGTGTGGGTGACAGGCGAGGCCCTGCCTGCTGCCAGTGCGGCGATGGTCAACGGCTACCAGATCCACAGCCAGGAATTCGATTGCGTGCATATGCCGGCGGTGGTGCATCCGCTGGCGGTGATCCAGTCGGCACTGTTCGCCGCCGCCGAGCAGCGCGCAAACGTGGATGGCCTGCCGGTGGACGGCAAGGCACTGATCACCGCGCTCAATGTCGCCGTGGATGTGGCGACGCTGATCGGCATCAGCGGCCGTGCGCCGATGCGCTTCTTCCGCCCGTCGATGTGCGGCGCCTTGGGCGCGGTCGCCGGCATCGCACACCTGCATGGCGCCGATGAAGAACAACTGCGTCGCGCGCTTGGCCTCATTTACAGCCATCTGTCCGGCACCATGCAGGCACATGTGGAAGGCTCACCCACGCTGGCTTTGCAGGTCGCATTGAACGCGCGCGCTGCGTTGAGCTGCTGGGAACTGGCCCGCAATGGATTCCCGGCGCCACGCGAAATGCTGGAAGGGCCATTCGGCTATCTGCCACTGATCGAAGGGGAGTTTGATACCGCGCCCTCGCTGCAGAAGCTGGCCGCGCGCGAAGCGCAGATTCTCGACGTCAGCCACAAGGTGTTCCCCACCGGCGGCGCCGCGCATGCTGCGCAGGACATGTTGATGGAGCTGCGTGAGCAGCATGGCCTGAACCTGGACAACGTCGTGTCCATCGAACTGCAGGCACCGCCATTGGTGCGCCGCCTGGTCGGACGCCCCTGTCAGCCCGCCATGGAAACCAGCTATGCACGGCTGTGCCTGCCTTTCCTGTTGGGCACGGTGTTGCTGGACGGGAAGGTCGGTTTGTCGGCCTATGCGCCCGGAAAACTGGCTGATCCGCGTCTGGCGGCATTCGCACCGCAGGTGAGCCTGGTACCGAACGACCGCGACGATCCGAATGCACTGGTGCCGCAATCAATGACGGTCGTACTGCGCGATGGTCGTGCGCTGCACAACCACCGCGATGCCGCCATCGGCTCACCGCAAAGGCCGCTGTCGCGTGCCCAGCAACTTGAAAAGTTCCACCACTGCCTTGACCACGCCGCGCGTCCGTTCGACGCCGGCCGCCGCGATGCCCTGATCTCCCACTTCGACCATCTGCAGGACATCGACGATGTCCGCCGGCTGGTCGACCTGCTGATTGTCGAGACCCCATGACCTACGCCACCTACTTCGAGTCGTTCGATATCAAGGAACTGCTCACCCAGTTCCCGATGGACCAGGCCTTCACTGACAAGTTCAGGAACATCAGCCGCGAGCAACTGCGTGCCGAGCAGAACGCGATGTTCCTGCGTTGCGTGGCCCGCGCCTGGCAGATTCCGTTCTACCAGCGCCTGTGGGGCAACGCCGGCATCACGCCCGGCGACATCCAGAGCCTTGACGACATCACCAAGCTGCCAGTGTTCGGCAAGCACGAAATCATGGCCTCGGTGGAAGCCAATCCGCCGCTCGGCGATTTCCACGGCTGGCAGGACGGCACCGAAGCCGGCAACAAGCCGCTGGTGTTCCATACGACCTCCGGCACCACCGGCCGTCCGCAGCCGCTGGTGTTCTCACCGCATTCGCGCGAAGTACAGAGCCTGCTGCTGGCGCGCCTGTACCGCTGGCAGGGCATGCAGCCCGGTGACGTGGTCCATTCGGTGTACGGCCACGGCATGATCAATGGCGGCCACTACGTGCGCGAAGCGGTGACGCATTACACGCAGGCGTTGTTCTGTTCGGCCGGCACCGGCATCGAGATGCGTTCGGCGCAGCAGGTGCAGCTGATGAAGAACATGGGCGCCAATGTCATTGTCGGCTTCGCTGACTACATCAAGAAGCTGGCCGACGTGGCGCGTGAGAACGGCCTGGTGCCGGGCAAGGACATTCCGGTGCGGATGATCTGCGGCCACCTTGGCCGTGAATCACGCGAGACGCTTTCCGCCGCCTGGGGCGGTGTTGAACTGTACGACTGGTACGGCGTGGGCGACACCGGCGCGATTGCCGGGCAGGGCCCGGACCAGGATGGCCTGTACCTGATGGAGGACGCGCAGTACGTCGAGATCCTCGACGTGGACAGCGGTGCATTGGTGGCCGATGGCGAAACCGGCGACATGGTGGTCACCTGCCTGTACAAGGACGACATCTACCCGATCATCCGCTTCAACACCCACGACGTGACCCGCGTGTTGACCACGCCATCAACGCTGGGCATGAACCTGCGTCGCATCGAAGGCTTCCTTGGCCGCAGCGACAACATGGTCAAGATCCGCGGCATCAATGTGTTCCCCCAGGCGATGGCGCCGGTGCTGGAAGAACATGCATCGTTCGCCGGTGAGTTCATCTGCGTGGCCAGCCGTGACGAAAGCGGACGTGATGACCTGGCGGTGCACGTGGAAACGCGCGGCGCGGTGGGCGATGCACAGTTGGCCGCCGAGTTCGGCGCATTGCTGCGCCAGCGGCTGGGCGTTGAAATGAGTATCGTGCTGGTGGAGCCGGGCGCATTGGCCGCGCTGACCGGCATTGAAGTCCGGCAGAAGCCGGTGCGTCTGATCGACAAACGTTTCGCCTGAGGAAAGCCCCCGTGAGCAAGGCCGATGCGCAACTGCTGAGCCAGGACATGACCGCGCAGGCGGCCTTGCTGGCCGCCGGCGAATTGAGCAGCGTGGAACTGCTGCGCCAGCAACTGGCCGCCACCGACGCCAGCCAACCGGTGATCAACAGCTATATCTATGTGGATGCCGAAGGCGCATTGGCCGCCGCCGCCGAATCGGATGCACGCCGTCGCAGCGGCCATGCACGTCCGCTGGAAGGCCTGCCGGTGGCGGTGAAGGACAACATCGACGTGGCCGGCATGGTCACCACCGCCGGTATGGAAACACGCCGTTACGATACGGCTGCGGCGTTCGACAATCCCGCCGTGGCCGCGCTGCGTGCGGCCGGTGCGGTGATCGTCGGTAAGCTCAACATGCATGAAGCGGCGATGGGCGCCGACAACGACAACCCGTTCTACGGTGCCTGCCATAACCCGCATCGTCCTGGTTACACGCCGGGCGGTTCCAGTGGCGGCAGCGGTGCGGCAGTGGCAGCGGGGCTGTGTTCGGCCGCGCTGGGGACTGACACCATGGGCTCGGTGCGCATCCCCGCCAGCTATTGCGGCGTGGTTGGCCTGAAGCCGAGTTGGGGGGCGATCAGCACACGTGGCACGGTGGCGTTGTGCCGCCGGCTGGACCACATCGGCCCCCTCACTCGCTCTGCACGTGATCTGCGCCTGTTGCTGCAGGTGATGACAGGCTTTGATGCCGATTGCGCGCAGTCGCGTGCGATCGATTTCGTGCCTGCCGACAGTGCGCCGCTGCGCATTGGCGTTGTGGATTTTGGTGATGCCGCCGATGTCGCTCCCGATGTGCAGGCCGCTTTTGAAGAGGGGCTGCGGGTGCTCACCGGGCTTGGTCATCGCCTGCAGCGGTTGCCGTCGCCGGTCTTCGCTTCCGGTCGCGCACGTCGTGCCGGTCTGTTGATGTGTGAAGCCGAGCTGCTGGTAGAGCATGCCGACGCCTGGGCTGGCGACCGCAGCAGGTTCTCACCCTTGTTGGTCAAGCTGATGTCCTGGGCCGAGGGCCGCAGCGCCGCTGAGTTGGCGGCCGCGTCACAATTGGCCGATCGCGGCCAGGTGCAGTTGCAACAGTGGCTGGCGCAATGCGATGTGCTGGTGATGCCGACCGCCCCGCAACGCGCGTTCGCGTTCGGCACACCCGCGCCGGCCAGCCAGGCCGACCTTACCGCTTACGCCAATCTTGCCGGGAACCCCGCGTTGTCGGTTCCGCTGCCGGTTGCTGCGGGCGCGTTGCCGGTGGGCATGCAGCTGGTTGGCACACTCGGCGATGAGCTGCAGTTGATCGCGCTGGCCGACGCATTTCAGAAGGCCGTGGCATGGCACCCTTCGGTTCCTGATGCATGTGCCGCGTGGTGGCCGAAATGAAGTTGCTGGAAGGCGTTCGTGTGCTTGATCTGTCGCGCATCCTTGCCGGCCCGTGGGCCACGCAGGTACTGGCCGATTTCGGCGCCGACGTGATCAAGGTCGAGCGTCCGGGCGTGGGTGATGACACCCGCAGCTGGGGGCCGCCGTATCTGAAGGATGCTGACGGCAACGACAGCACCGAATCGGCGTACTACCTGTGCGCCAACCGCGGCAAGCGTTCGGTCGCCATCGACTTCACTACCACCGAAGGGCAGGTCCTCATCCGCGAGCTGCTCGCCCGCTGTGATGTGCTGGTGGAGAACTACAAGGTCGGTGGCCTGAAGAAATACGGGCTGGATTTTGCCAGTGTGCATACCATCAACCCGTCGCTGGTGTACTGCTCCATCACCGGCTACGGCCAGGATGGCCCGTATGCGAAACGTGCCGGGTACGACGCGGCCATCCAGGCCATTGGTGGCTTGATGAGCGTTACCGGCGAACCGGATGGCTCACCCGGCGCCGGCCCGCAGAAAGTCGGCGTGGCGGCGACGGATCTGATGACCGGCATGTACGCGGCCAGCGCCATTCTTGCCGCGCTGCGCCATGCCGAGCGCACCGGCATCGGCCAGCAGATTGATCTGGCGTTGCTGGATACGCAGGTGGCATGGTTGGCCAACCAGGCATCGAACTACCTGATCGGCGGGGTGGTGCCGACCCGGCAGGGCACCGCGCATCCGAATATCGTGCCGTACCAGGTAATGCCGGCATCCGATGGCTATTTCATGCTCGCGGTCGGCAACGATGGTCAGTTCGCACGCCTGTGCGAAGTCATCGGCGAGCCGCAGCTGGCAGGCGATCCGCGTTATGCGACCAACAATGCACGTGTTGCCCATCGCGGCGAACTGGTGCCGTACCTGCAGCAACGTCTGAGCATGCGCCCTGCGGCACATTGGCTGGCGGCGCTGGAGCAGGCGGTGGTGCCGGCCAATCCGGTCAACCGCATCGACCAGGTGTTCGACGACCCGCAAGTACAGGCGCGCGGTCTGCGCATCGAACTGCCGCATGTCGGCGGTGGCAACGTGGCGATGGTGCGCAACCCGTTGAAGTTCTCGGCCACGCCGCTGCAGTACACGCAGGCGGCTCCGGTGCTG
Source organism: Stenotrophomonas humi (assembly GCF_001431415.1). Lineage (GTDB taxonomy): Bacteria > Pseudomonadota > Gammaproteobacteria > Xanthomonadales > Xanthomonadaceae > Stenotrophomonas > Stenotrophomonas humi. The sequence continues at coordinate 159,271 of NZ_LDJI01000020.1, forward strand.
GGTCAGCACACCGCGCAGGTACTGGACGAGGTGCTGGCGTTGGATGCGGCGAGGTTGCAGCAACTGCAGGCTTTGGGTGTGATCGGCGGGTAACGCTTTCAGAGAAGAAGTTACCCCGCAGTACTCACGCCCCGCCAGGGAACCCATGCTGGCGCCACGCCTCGAACACCACCACGGCGACCGAGTTGGACAGGTTCAAACTGCGGTTGTTGGGTTGCATCGGCAGGCGCAGGCGGCGGCCATCGGGCAATGCGTCCAGCAGGTCCTGCGGCAGGCCACGGGTTTCCGGGCCGAACAGGAAGGCGTCGCCATCGGCGAAAGGAACACTGTCATAACGCACGCTGCCGCGGGTGCTCATTGCGAACAGACGCTTGGGGGCTATGCGCGCCAACGCGGTATCCAGGTCGGGGTGGACCTGCATCTTTGCGTACTCGTGGTAATCCAGGCCGGCGCGCTTGAGCTGCTTGTCACTGAGGTCAAAGCCAAGGGGCTCGATCAGGTGCAGTCGCGCGCCGGTATTGGCGCAGAGCCGGATCACGTTGCCCGTGTTGGGCGGGATCTCGGGCTGGTACAGCAGGACATCGAAAACGGGTGCGGAAGTCATCAGCCAAGTTTACGCCGGGCTGCTTCCGGCGGGGTCTGGCTTAGTTCGAAGCCAGACCCTTGGCGACCACGTTGCCGACGGCGTTGGCGGCCAGTTCGGCAGCCAGTGCCTGCACCTGCTGCACGTCCGGGCGGACGGTAACCGCAGGCAGCGACACCACCCAGTTCGCAACGCTGGCAATCGGCGTGGTTGCGGCCAGCTGGTTGGCGGCCTGTTCGGCCATCAGCTCGACGATCTGGCCGACGGTCGGGCGGACCTGCACGGCTGCCAGGGTCGGGATGCTGCTGGTGGCTTCAAGGTTGGCCTGGGCCAGTTGGTCGGCCGACGGGCGGACCTGCACGGTTTCCAGGGTGACGATATCCGAGGCCTGCGCGGTCGAGGCAAACCCGGCGACGAGGGCGATGGCGAGAGCGAGGGACTTGGCGTTCATGGCGGGACCTGTCTGTGTGTGTGTGAGCGGTGGTGTGGTAGTAAGGTAGTACACCAAATACCGGGACGCAAGAACTATTTCAATTTTCCGGTGTTTGTTCAGCGAGCAGTCATGTTCCGTTTGATCGATCTGGCTGCACTGAGGAGTACGCAGGACGCGTGCCAACTTTATGTGGCTGAATTGAAAGGAATTATTTTGATTTAGAAGTGTCCGCTGTCCGGACACTCAGTCCGCGGGCCGCACGGACGCGGGCACTTGGCTGTCCGCTTGCCGGGCATGACCCATGGCGTATGCAGCAACTGCCCGCTGCCGGTTAGGATCGGCGTTCACATTCATGCCCAAGGAAAGTGGAATGAGCGCAGCACCCCGTACCGCCCTTTTGACCCTGGCTCTCAGTGCTGCCCTCGGAGGATTCGTTGGCACGCCGTTGCCGGCCGAGGCCAAGACCCGGTCCGTCACCGCGCCAGCGACGGTGGACATTCCGTACGACGAGTTCACTCTGCCCAATGGCCTGCGTGTGCTGGTGCATACCGACCGCAAGGCGCCGATCGTGGCGGTCAATCTCTGGTACCACGTGGGCAGCAAGGACGAGCCGGCAGGCCGCAGCGGCTTTGCCCACCTGTTCGAGCACCTGATGTTCAACGGCAGCGAAAACGCGCCGGGTGAGTACTTCACGCCGTTTGAAGCAGCCGGTGCCACCGACATGAACGGCACCACCAACACCGACCGCACCAACTATTTCGAGAACGTGCCAACCACCGCGTTGGACATGGCGCTGTGGATGGAGTCCGACCGCATGGGCCACCTGCTGGGCGCCATCGACCAGAAGACCCTGGATGAGCAGCGTGGTGTAGTGCAGAACGAAAAGCGCCAGGGTGAGAACCAGCCCTACGGCCAGTTGCGCGAAGTGATCTCGCGCACGATGTTCCCGGTGGGGCACCCGTACCACCACACCACCATTGGTTCGATGAATGATCTCAACGCGGCATCACTGGATGACGTGAAGAACTGGTTCCGGACCTGGTATGGCCCCAACAACACGGTGCTGGTGCTGGCCGGTGACATCGATGTGGCTACGGCGCAGGCCAAGGTCGCCAAGTACTTCGGTGACATCCCGGCCACCCCGACCATGTCCCAGCCCAAGGTGGACGTGGCGGTGCTCGCGCAGAACGGACGCACCGAACTGGAAGACAAGGTGCCGCAGGTGTTGGTGCAGCGGATGTGGAATGTGCCGCAGGTGGGTGACAAGGATGCCGACCTGCTCGACCTGACCTCGCAGGTACTCGGTGGCAGCGCCAGCTCGCGCCTGGATGAGCGTCTGGTGCACCGCGACAAGCTGGTGGACAGCATCAGCACCAGCAACTATGGCTCGCAGCTGGCCGGCAATTTCGCCATCCGTGCGCTGGTCAAGAAGGGTGTGGACCCGGCGCGCGTCGAGGCGGTGATCGAGGAAGAACTGCAGCGCCTGATCAAGGACGGCCCGACCCCCGAGGAACTGGCCCGCGCCAAGACCGAGTACCGCGCAGGTTTCATTCGTGGCATCGAGCGTATCGGCGGTTTCGGTGGCAAGGCAGATGCACTGGCCTCGTGCACCACTTTTACCGGCAACCCGGCCTGCTTCCGCGAATCACTGGAGACCGTGGTCAGCGCCACGCCCGATACGGTACGCGCAGCCACGGCCAAGTGGCTGGGCAATCCGAGCCATACCTTTACGGTCAAGCCGGGTGAGCGCAAGCCGCTGGTGGAAGAAGCCTCGGCCAAGCCCGCGCCGTTCCAACTGCCGGCCGCCGATGCCAAGTACACCACCACCGCCAGCAGTGTGGACCGTAAGCTCGGCGTGCCGAAGGTCGACACCTTCCCTTCACTGACCTTCCCGGCGCTGCAGCACGCCACCCTGAAGAACGGCAGCAAAGTGATCCTGGCCGAGCGCCATGACATCCCGGTCGTCAACATCAGCTATGAATTCGCTGGCGGTTACTCCAGCGACCATGGCGGCAAGCTGGGCACTGCCAACTTCGCCAGCCAGATGCTCGACGAAGGTGCCGGTGATCTGAACTCGCTGGCTTTCAAGGCGCGTGCCGAAGATCTGGGTGCACAGCTGACTGCCAGTGCGGCGCTGGATGGCTCCAACGCTCACCTGTCGGCACTTGAGGAGAACCTTGACGCGTCGGTGCAGTTGTTCGCCACCATGCTGCGCGCACCACGCTTCGACGCCGCGGAGATTGATCGCGTCAAGGGCCAATGGTTGTCGGGCATCGCCCAGGAGAAGGCGCGTCCCCAGACCGCCGCATTGCGTGTGCTGCCGCCGCTGCTGTATGGCAGCGACCATCCGTACGGCATGCCGTTCACCGGCAGCGGCACCGAGGACTCGGTCACCGCCATCAATCGCGGGGATCTGCTGAACTACCAGAAGCAATGGTTGCGCCCGGAGCAGGCCACCGTGATCGTGGTAGGTGACACCACGCTGGCGCAGATCGTGCCGGTGCTGGACAGGCATTTCGGCGACTGGAAGGGTGAGGGGGCGGCGCCGGTCAAGGGCGATACGCCGCAGGTGGCACGCCCGAGCAAGCCGCGTGTGTTCCTGATCGACCAGCCGGGCGCGGTGCAGGCCAACATCTATGCCGGTGAGTTGATGCCGTCGACCAAGGATGCCGGTGCGGTGCAGCTCGAGCTGTCCAATGACGTGCTCGGTGGTTCGTTCACCTCGCGCTTGAACATGAACCTGCGCGAAGACAAGCATTGGTCTTACGGGGCGCGTACGTTGATCACGTCCGCGTTGGGCCAGCGTCCGTTCCTGGGCGTGGCGCCGGTGCAGATCGACAAGACCGCCGAATCGGTCGCCGAGATGCAGCGCGAAATCGCCGACTACGGTACCGGCAAGGTGCCTGCGACCCCAGCCGAAGTGACCAAGGTGGTGGACAACGACCTGCGTAGCCAGCCGGGCGCCTATGAGACCGCGCAGGCGGTGATGGGCACCATCGGTGGCATCGTTCGTTACGGCCGCCCGGACAACTGGGTGCAGGTGCGTAACGCGCAGGTCGCAGCATTCACCCCGGAACAGGCCAACGCCGCGGCCAAGGCCATCGACACGAACGCGCTGACCTGGGTGATCGTGGGTGACCTGTCCAAGATCGAAGCGCCGGTGCGCGCGCTCAAGCTGGGCGAAGTCACCGTGATCGATGCCGACGGCAAGCCGGTAGCCACGAAGGCGAAGTAAGCAGGGCCTCGTTGCTGTTGCCCAAAGCTTCTGCTCAAGCCCCTCTCCCGCA